>CAWEBT010000010.1:0-887113 GCA_963807335.1 uncultured Actinomycetota bacterium | reverse complement strand
GCTGCCCCACGGTGTCCGACTCGATCTCAAGCTGCTGGACCATCGACGATTCGACAACGGCGTGGTCTATGTCCGTCACGCGGTCCGACACACCGCCTGACACTGACGCCGGATCGCGGCCGATGAGCGCGTCCGCTTGCGGCGCTATGACGCAGGCTGACAGTTGTGGTTCGTACGGTGCATCGGAGATGCTTCCCAGATGAGCGCACTCGATCCCTCCGGTGTTTACGACGACGGACTGGTTCGACTAGACGCTCACGGCATTCGACTGGCGCGCTACTACTTTCCTCACGGGGGCGAGCGCCGCATCGCCTGGGCCGACCTGCATGGTTATGAGATCCGACCCATGACGAGGTGGACGGGTCACTACCGCGCGTGGGGCTCACACCGGCTTGACTGGTGGTTTCAGCTCGACTTTCGACGCCGGCGAAAGCACCGCATGATCGTGCTCGAGGTGCATGGGACCAAGCCGGTCATCACCCCCGACGAAGTGGACGCGGTTCGCGCGATTCTCGACCAGCACGTCTCGGGGCGAGTCCTGGACTGACTGCATCGAACGGGCGCCGGAAGGCGGCATTCCCTTAGGACCGGCGTCTGGCCAGACTCGGTTCAGGTGATCGGCGGGAAGCTCTCCATGCGGCTGCCCACCAGCTCGATCTGGTGTGGCTCACTATCGGTCTGCAGCCCGCCGGTCACCGTGACGAGGCGTGGCTCAAGAAGGGACTGCCCTGCTCGTAGTAGCAATGCCCACCTCGCCGACCTAACCGGATCGAGCACAGGCGGGAGCAGCACATGAACGAACAGGCAGAGCACGTGATCATCGGGGTCGATCCCCACAAGCTGTCGGCCACGATCGAGGTCGTCGACCAGCGCGAGCAGCTGCTCGGTTCAGGCAGGTTCACCACCGACCGCGCCGGCTACACCGCAATGCGGGGCTACGCGAAGACCTGGCCCGACCGGGTCTGGGCCGTCGAAGGGGCCAACGGCACTGGACGACCGCTCGCACAACGACTCCTCGAAGACGGCGAACACGTTGTTGACGTGCCGGCCAAGTTGTCTGCTCGGGTTCGGCTCTTCGACACCGGTCACAACCGCAAGACCGACGCCCACGACGCGCATGCGGTTGCTGCCGTTGCGGTGCGCACCAAGAACCTGCGGGTGCTGCAGCTCGACGGTGAGCTCGAGGCACTGCGGATGCTCACTGACCGCCGCGAGGCACTCACCCGGCGGCGGGTCCAGACCGTCGACCGACTCCAGGCCCTGCTCGCAGAACTCCTGCCAGGACAGGCGAAACGTGACCTCACCACCGGACAGGCCAAGACCATGCTCGCGTCAGTCCGACCCCGTGACATCGCCGGAAAGACCCGCCGTCGCATCGCGGTCGAGGAGCTCGCCGAGCTGATCGCGGTCGAGGCCAAGATCAAGAAGTCCACCGCCGAGCTCAAGGCCATCGTGCTGGCCCGCGGCTCACACCTGATGGACCTCCACGGCGTCGGACCCGTCGTCGCTGCCCGCGTCCTGGCCGACGTCGGTGACGTGACCCGGTTCGCTGACCGCAACCGGTTCGCGTCCTGGACCGGCACCGCACCCCTCGACGCGTCCTCTGGTGAGCAGAACCGGCACCGGCTCTCACGCGCCGGGAACCGGCGGATGAACCACATGATCCACATCGCCGCGATCAGCCAGATCCGCCTCGACACCGACGGCCGCGCCTACTACCGACGCAAGCGAGCCGAGGGCAAGAAGTCCCTCGAAGCGATCCGCTGCCTCAAGCGCAGGATCTCCGACGCGATCTACCGCCAGCTCCTCGAGGACGCACAACGGGCCGCCGCCGAGCGACCTTGGCACGGGTCCGGGAGGGCACTGCGGGGCGACTCTTCAATCCAGCGCGGTCGACCTGCACCCGCACATCGACACTTCGGATCAGCCACTTCCCGGACCCGCGAAGAAGACGCTACGCCGAACCGGTTGACAACAGAAGGGAGCCGCTATGACGCAGCCTCACAAACGCACGGATCGCGGCCGATCCCGGTCGTTGCTTCGGACCGTTGCGCTGTGTGCAGTTTCCTCTCATCAGGGCGTCCTCTTCGATCGCGGGCCAGGCCGCCGGTGAGCCGGACGAGATCCGATCAGTCGCCCTCGGAGTACTTCGCGCGCTTCACGACCATCGGGTCGGGCGCGTAGACCACGTCGTTGTCCTTGCCCTCGTAGTCGAACTGGTGCAGGAAGGCGCGCATGGCGTTAATCCGGGCTCGCTTCTTGTCGTTGCTCTTTACCTGCATCCACGGCGCGCGCTTCTTGTCGGTGTTGGCAATCATCGCCTCCTTGGCCGCGGTGTAGTCCTCCCAGCGGTCGAGGCTCTCGAGGTCCATCGGTGACAGCTTCCACCGACGGACCGGGTCGATCTGGCGGATCGCGAAGCGCGTGCGCTGCTCGCTGCGCGTCACCGAGAACCAGAGCTTGGTCACCGTCGTCCCGGAGTCCACCAGCATCCGCTCGAACATCGGCGCCTGGCTCATGAACGTGTCGTACTGGTTGTCGGTGCAGAAGCCCATCACCCGCTCGACGCCAGCGCGGTTGTACCAGGAACGGTCGAAGAGCACGATCTCGCCGGCGGTGGGCAGGTGCTGGACGTAGCGCTGGAAGTACCACTGTCCCTGCTCGTTGCTGGAGGGCTTGGTCAGCGCCACCACGCGGGCGCCGCGCGGGTTGAGGTGCTCTACGAAGCGCTTGATCGTGCCCCCCTTGCCTGCTGCGTCGCGGCCCTCGAAGACGAGCACGTGCTTGGCGCCGCTGTCCTCCGACCAGTACTGGAACTTCAGCAGCTCCACCTGGAGGCGGTACTTCTCCTCCTCGTATGCCTCCCGGTCGATCAGCTCGTCGTAGGGGTAGTCCTCCCGCCACGTCTCCACCGCACTTCCATCGGGAGCGATCAGCATCGGGTCCTCGCCCTTACTGCCGTGGACGGTGTAGCCCTCCACCCGGAGGCGGTCGATGTACTCGCGGAGGTTCATCTGCTGCGCCATGCATCGTTCCTAGCGGATCAGGGTGAACGGCGTGCCACCGGCCCTGCTCGACGGCCCAGGCGCCGGACCGACACCCGCCTTCGCGGCAGGGTCGCTAGGCCGTCGATGTGGACGAACCGGAACTAGCCTCGCACGGCGTGCATCGTCGTGACGGCCGAGGAGTCCATCAGCCCGGAGTCGCCGATCTGGCCGATGTAGAGCTCGACATGAGCGCGCTGAATCCCCTGCAGCGGGTCCAGTCCGTTGCTCTCGCATCAAGCGAACCAGCGTCGCAGCTGGAAGGCGTACAACTGGTGCGTCTGCCCGGAGTACCGGGCGAGGTAGGAGACCGCGGCCAGCTGGGCCGGGGACATCTCGGTCGGTTGGAATGGCATGAGTGCGGTCGTGTCTGACATGGAGCCACCGTGCGGCGGTCTTGTTCGGCCCGACCCCGCCCGCCGTCAACGCAACCGAGAGTCTGGGCCCATCGACGCCAGTTCCTCTCGCGGCGGTTGCCAGCGTCCGCTGGCGGCGGTTTGACGCGCCGTGCAAGGAGCGCGGCTGGTGACATCGGCGTGCCGTGTTGCTAGATCCCGAACGGAGCCGGGTAGCGGACCATGCCCCTCGGCAGCGCACGCTCAGGGTCGAGGCTCATCGCCATGAGGGCCTCGTCGGGGACGTCGACCGAGAGTCGGATGCCCGATAGCGACGCTCGGCGAAATCCGAACCGGGGGTAGTAGTCCGGGTGACCCAGAACGACCACAAAGGGACCCTCGACACTGCGGGCAGCGTCGAGCGCAGCACGGATGGCGGCCGACCCGGCTCCCGTCCGCTGGTAGGCCGGCAGTACCGAGCACGGAGCCAGGCACAGAGCCGGTTCCTCCTCGACCCAACAACGTGTCAGAAGTGCGTGACCCACGACCTGACCATCAGCAGTGGCCGCCACGATCGAGAGCCCGTCGATCCACGCTTCGTCCGCCCTCAGAGCATCGACCAAGTCAGCCTCGTCGGCCCTCCCGAACGCGGCCACGGTCAGAGCACGCACCGCCTCCTCGTCATCATCCGACTGGGGACGGGTCGTCCACTCGCGGCTGAAGCTCACGCTGTCCTCCTGGGATCTCGCTCGCAGCGTTTCACAGCGGACTCCGGATGCCGGGAACAGGACGGGTAGCGCGCGACTCCCGGGCGATGGTCGCGTCCGGCTAGCGGCGGAATGGGGCACCCTTCGGCGGCCCGGGCCAACAGCGGATCGGTTGCTTCCTCTGGGACAGGCTCTGGTCCAAGATCGGTGCCATGGCCTCTCTTCTCCAGCTCACTGTGGCACCCGCGACTCAGCACCAGTTCAACGAGCTCGACGCGAATGTTGGGCAGTCCATGATGCAGGCCGGAGGTCCGCCGGCGGGACTCATGTCCCACGCGGTTTACCCGGACGGCGACGGATTCGTCATCGCTGAGGTGTGGCGCGCGGAGTCCGAAGGTCAGTCCTATATCGACGACGTGCTGAGCCCCTTGCTGGCCGAGGTGGGACTCACTGCACGCTCGACTGTGGTCCGTCCGGTTTGGTCCTTCGCCAGGCTGTGATGTGCTCGCTCCCGGCCCGGTAGGCACGCGGACCATCGTGCGACGAACTACGAGCCGACGCGGTAAGACACGGCTGCCAACCGCAGGCCTTTTCGCGGCGAAATGGGGCAGGTCAAAGGTGCACCGGTTCGTGCAACAGACCCGAGTGGCGCGACGCGGCCGTGTCGCGTTCAACCGCAGGCTGATCCCGATCGGGCGTGAAGCGGCCCCGTCGTCCACTTGGGCGACGGGGGCGCTTGCACTGTAGCGTCGCGAAGCTCAGTGCCTCACTTGACCGCGACGAAGGTGTCGTCGCTGAGCATGCCGGGAGACACGGCTAGGACACCGCCCTGCCAGTCGTTCGCGGGCACCTCGAGCAGCTGGTCACCCTCGATAGACGCGCCGTTGTAGATGGTCTTGAGGGAGTCGAAGTCGTTGTCGGCGATGAACAGCGTCGACCCGCTAGTGGTGTCGACGGTGTTGCCGTCCGGGCTGACAAACTTGACGGTCGTCGACGGGGTGGAGCCCTGCTCGTCGTCCCCGTTGTAGGTGGCGGTCATGTTGACCGCGAGCAGGATGGAGCCGGCCGCGGGCTTCGATCCATACTTGTCCGCGGGCAGGGTCTTGACCGAGTTGATGGTCACGGCCCAGTCGTCGCCGGTGATCTCGGACCCGATGGGCGCCGGGGTGTCGCTGTTCGTGCCGAGTTCGGCATCCGAGTCTCCGTCGTCGTTCGAGGCGGCCTTGGCGCTCGACTTCGGGGCCCCGACGATCGTGCTGGTCACGATCCGGCCGCCCTCGCCGACCGGGAAGAAGAACGCGGCGTTGATGATCACGGCGAAGACCACGCCGAGGACGCCGAGGATGATGCCGGCGATGGCCAGGCCCTTGCCAGCGTTCACTTTCTTCGACTTGGCCAGACCGCGGCCGGCCAGGACCACGCCGAGGACGCCCAGGATGATCCCCACGATGTTCAGGAAAGGAATCCAGGAGGTGAGCAGGCCCAGGAGGCCGAGGATGAAGCCCGCGGTCGCAAGGCCGTTGCTGCCCTTGAGGGTTGCCGGCGGCTGCTGGCCGGGGTGCGGAGTGTAGGTGGGTTGATCGGTGTGAGACATGGTTCCCCCATGAGCAGTGTTCGGGTCGCCCCGACATGTCGTCGTACGGGCCTCTCGTTCCACGAGACGCCGCGATCGTAAGAGCTTTCCGCGTTCGGCGGGAGTAAATGGGAAACCGTGCGCGTCCATCGCTCCCCCACAGCGGGCGTTGTGTCCCCGTGTGACGAGCGTCTCTCCAGGTCGGCGCGCCCGGGCTACCGGTCGATGCTCACGTAGAGCAGCTTGGCGCCGCCACCCGGGGATCATGATCCGTGGAGCGAACGGGACTTAAGCGCATCGGACGACACGGCTGAAATGATCCCCGCCTTGATCCCCATGCGACCTGAGTTGCGCGCATGAGGGGCGCGTCATAGTGGGCGCAATGACGCGGCTCCACGCGCAATTGTCGGTGGCCCGACCGATGCGGCTTCCTCGCCCTCTCGGAAGCCCCAGCCGGCGTCGCTGGACTCCACCATCGGACCGAACAGCGTCGAGCTCGTGTCGCCGGAGATCGTCCTGGCCTTGAGCTCACCGGAGGCGCCGGGCGACACCCGCACCTCGAAGCGCAGGATGCCGCTCCCGGCCGGATCGACCAGCTGCTCGGCCGGGGAGACGTCGACTCCCACCGGGCCGGTCACCTTGACCGTGCCGCCTATCTCGGGGTTGATGCAGACGAAGATCTCGCCCGGCTCGTCGTACGCGTGGTCGTCCTCGAGCCAGTGCAGGCCGCTGGACAGCTGCAGGTCGTCGCCGCGGGAGCCTGGCCCGTGGTTGCAGTCGGCCAGGCTTTCGGGGGTGGCCGAGGAGGTCGGATCCTGCCCGCCCCCTGAGGGGACATCCGTCTCGGTGGCGCACCCGAGCAAGCCGGCCTGGACGACGAACACCACGACGACATGAGCCATGGCTCGCCGCCGACTGCCTCGCCCACCTTGCGGCCTTGGCTCGCCGTGATCGCGTCCGGGCGAGTCAGCCATGAAGCCATCCTGGCACGCCCGCTTCTCGGTCCGGGTCCTCGGCGTGGTTCCGTCCTCGCCCGCCGTGGCCGGCGTACCGGGCCTGTTGAAGGGCGAATGGACCATTGACAATCTATCGCCGATAGGCAATCCTCCTATCACCGATAGGAACCATAGAAGGGAAGTCGTCGTGCCCGTCAGCAAGGTCACCCAGCGCCGGGAGGTCAAGATCGCCTCGATCGTCGAGGCGGCCTGGGGTCTGGCGCGGGAGCAGGGGATCCAGCTGATGTCGCTGCGCGACCTCGCCAAGGAGGTCGGCATCCGGCAGCCGTCCCTGTACGCCTACTTCGACTCCAAGAACGCTCTGTACGACGCGATGTTCGCCGATGGCAACCGGCAGCTGCTGAGCGTGCTGGACGGCATCGAACCGGACGCCGACCCGAGGGCGGCGCTCAAGGCCTACCTCGGCGCCTTCGCGAACTTCGCCGTCGAGGACCCAGCACGCAACTCGTTGCTCTTCCGACGGGTGATCCCCGGCTTCGAGCCGAGTGCTGAGTCCTACGCCGTGGCCCAGGAGGCGCTCGGGCGCGTCGTCGATGTGATGAGCGAGGCAGGCGTGACCGAACCCGGCGACGTCGACTGCCTCGTCGCGATGACCGGTGGGCTGATCGAGGCCCAGCTGAGCAACGACCCGGGCGGCGACCGCTGGCTCCGGCACCTCAACCGCATGACCGACGTCCTGGTCGACAACGCCCGACAGAGGAGTTCCCGATGAGCCCCACCGAGGTCACTGGAGTCAGCCGGATAGAGCGCAAGGAGGCCCGCGAGCTCGCCTCGGCCGAGTTCGAGAGGTTCGCGGACCTGGTCGCCTCGCTGAGCGAGGAGGAGTGGGCGACCGACACCGACTGCGTCGGCTGGGACGTCCGCAAGATGGTCCTTCACGTCCTCGGCTCCGCGGACTCCCAGGCATCCCCGTTGGTCTTCCTCCACCAGCTCCGCGGCGGCCTGCCGCTGAACAAGGAGATCGACGCCGGCCACTGGGTCGACGGGCTCAACGAGCTCCAGATCCGGGAGCGCGCCGGCCTCAGCGACGCCGACGTGATCGCCCAGCTCCAGGTCGTCGGCGCCAAGGCGGTCAAGGGTCGGTTCGGTACGCCGCTGCCGATGCGCTGGATCCCGATCCCGTTCGGTGCGCCGATCGGCTGGAAGCCCCTGAACTACCTCCTCGAGGTGGGCTTCACCCGCGACACCTGGGCGCACCGCGTGGACATCCACGCCGTCCTCGGCCGACCCATGGAGCTCGACCCCAGCCACGACGGCCGGCTGATCGCCGACATCGTCGGGGAGTGGGCCGAGGTCCACGGAGAGCCGTTCGAGCTGCACCTGGCCGGCCCGGCCGGCGGCACCTTCAGCCAGGGCGAGGCCGGTGAGCGCGTCGAGATGGACGCCCTCGACTTCGTCCGCACCCTCGCCGGTCGCCTTCCCGGCGAAGGGGTGATGCGCCACAAGCTGCCCCTGTAGAGCCACCCCGTCTGGATGAAACCCACCGCGAACGGCTATCGAAGGGACCCACCATGACCACCACGGCTGTCCAGCAGGACCTGCGTGCCCTCCTCCAGCACTTCATCGACGACGTCATCAACGCCCAGGACCTCGACGACGCCCTCGTCGCCCTGGTCGCCGAGGACTTCGTCGAGCTGAACCCGCTCCCCGGGCAGGGACCCGGTCGCGACGGCCTCGCCGGTGTCTTCTCGATGATGTTCGCCGGCTTCCCGGACCTCCGGTGGGACCTCCACGACACCCTCGTCGAAGGCGACCGCATCCTGGGCTTCTCCACCTGGACCGGCACGCATGAAGGCGAGTTCATGGGCATCCCGGCGACCGGGCGCAGCGTCACGGTCGAGGCCTGGACCCTCGACCGCTTCCACGACGGCATCTTCGTCGAGAGCCGGATCATCATGGACGTCGCCGGACTGCTCGGTCAGGTCGGCGTCCTCCCCGGCCCCGGCGCGGCCTGAGCCACGCCCGCTGCGCTGCTCGACGTCGGCCGGTTGCCCGGTCCCGCCTGGACCTGAGCCCCCGTACGGTGTCGCGTTGGCGGCGGCCAAGCGACTCTCGGCTCATGAATCCGAAAATCACCGCCGTCATCGGCGTCGTCGTGGTCTCGATTGCGATCGGTTCCTCCCTGCTGCTCGGGACGTTCGGATGGTTCGCGGTGGGATTCGGCATGATGACCGACTGCACCAACAACTACAGCTGCTCGCAGACGGGCTGTACGCCGTGCGCGACGACGAGTCGCTGGATCACTGCCGGCGCGATCATGCAGTGGGTGCTGGCCGGCACGGGGGTCGCGCTACTGATCCGAGCGGCCCGCCGCAAACGGCCCACCGGCCTGGCGATCAGCGGACTCGTTCTGCTGGCGGTGTCGGTCATGGCCTTCGTCGGCACGACATGGCGAGCGCAGGAGTCGTACTGCCAGCCAGGGACCCCGGGGTACGACCGCAGCTACTGCTCCATCGAGGCCTGACCCACGGGTGCTCGGCCCAGCCGCTGCGCGGGGAGGTGACGCCGCGCCTCGCCAGCACTACCGATCAGGACCAGATGGCGGGGCGAGCGATCGCACGATCATGTGCCGGTGGTGTCACGCCGACCCCGCTTGCTCGCTGACAGGGTAGGACTCCATCGATCCGTGGACGTCGCAGACGGCGGCAAGAGTGTTGTAGACGGTCCCGAACTTGCGCAGGTTCTGGTGAGCGAGCTCGACGCGCCTGTCCGTCTCGTCCGTGGCGACCCGCAAGGTGTAGGTGATACCGACGAATCGCGGCGGACTGTCCTGGCGCCGTGCGACGACCTCGGCCTGGGCCTCGACGTAGCGAAATCCGAGCAGTTCGTGACAGCGGGACAGGTTCTTGAGCAGGCAGGCCGCAAAGGCTGCGGCGAGCAGCTCGGCAGGTCCGGGCTCACCCACCCCCTCGGCGCCCCAACGGGTGTCCATGGTGAGGGTCGCCTCACCGGCCGTCACGGTCGCGGCACCGTTCGGGCGCGCGGTGGCAGTGATGCGGTACTCGGTCTGTGCGGGAATGGACACCCTCACAACGTAGTCGGGGTTCAGCACCATGGCCGAGGGCCTTTCGACCTTGACCGTGAGGCCTTCCTTCCCGTGCCCTAGCGTGGACGGCACCCGGATCACCATCGTCGATCAGGAGATCACATGACCATCGAGGACATCGGACCACAGCCCCAGAGCTTCGACCTGGAGAAGGCAACGCTCGAGAACGACAACTACCGAGCGGTCGCCTGGTCGGGCAAGTACCTGCAACTGACGCTCATGTCGATCCCGCCCGGCGAAGACATCGGCCTCGAGGCGCACCCTGAGACCGACCAGTTCCTCCGCCTCGACGGCGGGCGTGGCCGCGTCCAGATGGGCCCCACCGAGAACGAGCTCGACTTCGACCAGGAGGTCGAGGACGGCTGGGCGATCATGGTCCCCGCCGGCTCCTGGCACAACGTGACCAACGTGGGCGACGAGCCGATCCGCCTGTACGCCGTGTACGCACCGGTGCACCACTCCGCCGGTGCGTTGCAGTCGACCGCCGACGACGCCGAGCGCGACGAGGAGTCCGGTGCCGACGAGCCGCCCGAGTGGTCCGTCCAGCCCGACGAGCACGCCGCGGATGAGCACGCCTGAGCTGAGTTCGTCACCAGCCTTAGCCTCCCAGGGAGGTAGCGAAGAGCCGAGGTAGACGGACCTGTCGCCAGCCACCTTCGAGGGCGGCAGGGGACCGCCCACACTCGCGGCGGTGTAAACGCACGTCCGCCGCACATGTGGGGGACTACTGCTTGAAGCATCCCGGCGAGTCCGGAGAAGCGGGGGCACTGGCTGCCTTGTTTCACCTTGGTGAGTGTGGTTGCGTGACGAGACCGTCCCCGCCGTCCGGCGAGGTGCCACAACGAGGTGGGATCGATGGACTCGACGTACGACTACGTGATCGTGGGAGCGGGATCGGCGGGGGCTGTGGTCGCCGCCCGGCTGAGCGAGGACCCGGAGGTCCGGGTGTGCCTGCTCGAGGCTGGCGGGCCGCCGCCGCCTTCGGAGTTGGTGCCCGCCGCGGTCGCCAGCCTGCAGAACGATCCCGCGACCGACTGGATGTTCAACGGCGACCCTGGTGGGGTCGGCAGGGGCTTGGTCGGCGGCCAGATGATGGTGCCCCGGGGGAAGATGCTCGGCGGCTCCTCCGGACTGAACTACATGGCGTACGTGCGGGGGCACCCGGGCGACTTCGACTCGTGGGCCGCCGGGGGCGCGGACGGCTGGTCCTACGAGGAGGTCCTGCCCTATTTCCGCAAGGCCGAGGGATTCGTGGACAGCCCCGAGCTGCACGCCGACCCCGACGTGCACGGGCACCACGGCCCGGTGGGGGTGTCGGTGCGCCAGCCGATCCTGGGTGCCTCGATCCAGTTCGTTGAGGCCGCGGGCGCCGCGGGCATGAAACAGGGTGACTACAACGGTCGCGACCGCCTCAGCCCCGAGGGGGTGGCCTCGCTCTTCCAGACGACGACGAAGGACGGCAGGCGAAGCTCGACCTTCCACGCCTACCTCGAGCCGGCGATGGACCGGGAGAACCTCACGGTGGTCACTGGCGCGCTCGTCGAGCGGGTCCTGCTCGAGGCGGACGGCGAGGTGGTTCGCGCCACGGGGGTGGCCTACCGCACCGGGCATGGCACGTCCGAGACGGTGGCCGCGGGCACCGAGGTGGTGTTGTGCGCGGGCGCCATCGGGTCGCCGCACCTGCTACTGCTCTCCGGGGTCGGGGCCCGCGAAGAGCTCACCGCAGTCGGGGTGGCCTGCGTCGTCGACCTCCCAGGCGTCGGGCGCCACCTCAAGGACCACCTGCACACACCCTTGATGTTCGCCGCCGACGGCATCGGCGAGACGATGACCGATGTTGCGATGTCCCTCGGACCGGACGCGTTGCGGGCCCCCGCTGGTCCGCTGCCGGCCGACCCCGCGGACGATGTCGACCTGCCCGAGCCTCTTGCCGCTGCCAAGGCCGAGGCGGAACGCCGCATCGGCGAGTGGTTCACCACCGGCCGCGGCCTCGCCTCGTCCTCCTTCTATGACGCTGTCGCGTTCTTCTCCACCGGGCTGAGCGACGAGCACACCCACGACGCGCAGATCGGCTTCCTCGCGACCGGCTACACGCCGCCGATATGGGAGGGCGTCTTCCGCCTCCCGCCGTCTGCGTTCTTCGATGACCCGGAGTCCTTCCTGGACCCGACGCGCGGCCAGGTGGTTCTGCTGCCCAATCCCGTGCAACCCCACTCCGAGGGTTCGGTAGCGCTGGCCAGCGCGGACCCCGCCGTGCCACCGCGGATCGAGTTCAACTACTTCGACGACCCGCACGACGTGACGGTCATGGTCGCCGTGATGCGCAGAGCCCTCGAGGTCGCGAAGGCATGGCCCGGCGGCGGCCTGGGTGAGCCGGTCATTCCGCCGCACCTGGCGCAGGCACACGGCCACCTCGCCGGCGCCGAACCGAGCGACGCGCTGCTGGAGGACCTGGCCCGTCACTACGCGCTGACTGTCTACCACGCGACGTCGACCTGTCGGATCGGCGACGTCGTCGACCCGCGGCTGCGGGTCCATGGCATCGAGGCCCTGCGCGTGGCCGATGCGAGTGTGATGCCGAACGTCGTCAGCGGCAACACCAACGCTACGGCCATGATGATCGGCGAAAAGGCAGCCGAGCTGATCGCAACGGACCACGGCGTCGACCTCCACGAGGTGGTCGGCCGGGTGATGAGCCACAGCTACTTCCCCGGGCTGCCCCGGGAGGCGCTGGAGGCGTGGCGCGACCGGCTCGCGGCGATCCTCGCGGATGTACGCGGCGAGATCATCGACTGACCGTGACGAAGCCGGGCGTCGACCTCGGAGCGGTCACCGCCCCGCGCCGTTCACTCCGACAGCAGTCGACGGCTATGCGGGGAAGGCCTTCCAGTGTCCCTCGGAGATGACCTCGACGGTGCCGTCGTTCACCTTGATGGCGGTCTGGTCGTCGATCGCGTACGCCGGACCTGCGATGTCGGCCGCCCATCTCTCCGCATCGGCCATGGTGTTCCCCGGCATCTGCTCGTGGTCCAGGTGCGGGTAGATCGAGAAGTCGACGACCCCGAGCGCTCGGTCGTTCGGTGCAGACGGCCACGAGACGAATTCGTCACCGATACGCGGTGTCATCACCATGCTGCCGGCGCTCATGCCTACCCAGACCGTCTCGAGCAACGACGCCATGACCCGCGACAGCCCTGACTCCCGCATCCAGTGGCACAGGTACGTCGTGTCGCCGCCGTCCACCAGCAACACGTCGGCCTCTCGGACCCACGGCACCCACCGCTCCTCACCGATGCTTGGCAGCGCAGTGAGCTCCAGGACGCCCAAGGACGCCCAGCCCAGGCTCGTCAACATGTGGAACGGAGGCTCGCCGGCAACGGAGCTTCGCACCGAGGCGGGCCCGAGCATCGGGTGGCCCCACTGCGCCGTGGGGATGCAGAGTGCACGGGACTCGGAGATCGGCTTGCCCAGCAGGTCGACCAGAGCATCGCGGATGCTCTCGTTCGTAATGCCTCCGGATGTGAGAAGGAGCTTCACAACGCCTCGCCAGTTGAGTGCGACGGATTCGTGCGATGAGGGCACCGCGGATGCGTCATCGTCATTCCTTGTCTCGGCCTGTGGCGCCCTCGAAGGGTCGCCGGTCACCTGTACGACGCACCGTAGTTGGGATCCAACGACCGCTGCCAGGAGATTCGGTGGGCCTCGGCCGTGCGTAGCCCGGTGGAAGGACGCGCTCAGCGGCGTAGCGCGCGCCCTGGCGGGTGCCCGACAGCACGGACTCTGATAGAAACGAGACGCGTCCGTAGTGGAGGTGACGATGTGACCAGCGGCCCTGGAGGGCACACGGTCTTGGCCATGGCCGAGGGTGAGGCGTTCGGCTCGCTGCGGAAGCGACCGACGTCTCGGCTGGAACGATTCGCCCTTGGCCGAGCCCTGCGCAAGCAGGTGCCCCGCAAGTCCTTGGGGCGATGGGAGGCATCGGCTGGCCGGCGAGACCCGGTCCAGCTGATCCAGGGATCGCATCGAGGTCGGGTGGACGAACTGATCCCGATCCGAGTCAGCCGGATGGTCAGCTCGCCGTACGGCTTCCTGCGCGGAACCGCCATCGTGATGGCCGAGGACGTCGCCGGGTTGCCGGCGACGGGGATCACTCCGGTGATCTGCGGCGACGCGCACCTCGGCAACTTCGGTTTCTACGCTTCGCCCGAGGGTGAGCTCGTGATCGATCTCAACGACTTCGACGAGGCCCATCCGGGTTGCTGGGAGTGGGATCTTCGGCGACTCGTCGCCAGCATCTGGGTGGCCGGGAGGGAGAACTCCTCCAGCGAGCAGCAGTGCGCGGATGCTGTCCGGTCGTGCGTGTCGGCCTATCGGGCGGAGGTGAACTTCTTGGCGGACCAGCCTCTGCTGATGCGTTCCTACAATCGTCTGGACGTGAAGCGCCTGCACGAGACCGCCACCGAGAAGACGCTCCGGGCCGAGATCGGCCGGTCTGCCAAGCGGGCCCGAAACCGGACAAGTGATCGCGCGCTGCCGCGGTTCACCCGCGAGCATGAGGGGCGTCGGCACATCGTGG
The DNA here is from genome assembly GCA_963807335.1 of uncultured Actinomycetota bacterium. Lineage (GTDB taxonomy): Bacteria > Actinomycetota > Actinomycetes > Propionibacteriales > Nocardioidaceae > Nocardioides. The sequence goes on along the minus strand of CAWEBT010000010.1, from coordinate 872,816 downwards.
ACGAGCCGCCATTGATCACCCACGTCCCCGAGCAGGACGGTGAACTGATCGCGGCCGCGCTGGATGAATATCTGACCACCCTGGCTCCGCACTGGCGGCGGGTGCTGGGCGGCTACACCTTGGTTGACATGGCTCACAAGGTCGTCGGCGTCGGCAGCGTCGGCTTGCGTGCCTACGTGGCGCTGCTCGAGGGCAGCAGCCCTGAGGACGTCTTGTTCCTCCAGCTGAAACAGGCGCGTCGATCAGTGCTGGCCGAGCATGTGCACGGCGAGTCGGCATGGCACGCTCACCAGGGCCAGCGAGTGGTGGAGTACCAGCAGGCCCTGCAGACAGTGAGTGATCCACTCCTCGGTTGGACCACCGTTGGCGAGCGACAGTATTACGTTCGGCAGTTCCGGAACATGAAGGGCACCATCCCGCTCGACGCCATCGATCCCGCGGCGTTGGCTGACTACGCCGGCATCGTCGGACACCTGTTGGCCAAGGGTCACGCTCGTACCAGTGGCGCTTCCATGATCGCGGGGTACGCCGGCCGCTCCGAGAAGCTGGATCGCGCGATGGCCCGATTCGCTCGGGCCTACGCGGACCAGACCGAAGCCGACCACGCCGAGCTGGTCCGAGCGGTCCGGAGGGGGGCGGTACCGGTCACCGAGGGCGCTCTGGATCGCGCCGGCTCCGCCTTCCGCCCCTGAATTGGTCGAAGCCCGTCTCCTCCGCCGGCGTGCCGAGTTCGGATCATCGAAGGTCGGCTGGAGCGCGGCGACATGACGCACGTTCGACCGCGTGACGTCAGCCAGGTTCGCTGGGTGGCACTTCGTCGACCGGGGGGTCTGGCGCGTCTTGGCGCTCCGCGTTCCCACCAGTCGATCGGCGGTCCTTGCTGCAGCTGGCCGGCGGTGATCTCAACGTGGCCGACGTTGCCGAACTTCCAGAGCTCCTTCGCGGCGCGCGAGTACTGAAACAGCACCTCGTCGACGCCGACAACCAACCATGAGGTCAGCGCGTCTTAGCAAGGACCGTCGCATGCGACGTACCGTCACCGACAGGCTGCCCACCATCACCGGGGGACAGCTCACCCAAGGGGGGACCGTGCTTCAACGTTCGACCACACTTGTTGTCACCGCGCTTGTCACGGGGGCGCTGCTGAGCGCACCGTCGTCGGCGGCTTCCTCCACTGCCCAGACCTGCCAAGGCCGGCCGGCCACGATCGTCGGCACTGGCCCGGCCATTCAGGGCACGCCGGGTGATGACGTCATCGTCACCGGCACCTCCCAGTTCACCTACGCTGTCGCTGGGAACGACCTGGTGTGCGTGAGCCCGTCCGCCGTGTACGTGTACGCGGGCGACGGCGATGACGTGGTGGACGCGTCCGAGGCTGGGGTGACACAGGTCAATGCCTATCTAGGTGCTGGTCTCGACCGCTACCTCGGGGGACCTGGCCAAGACTTGGTGCACGCGGACGGCACGGATGACACCGTGACAGACGCCGACTGGGCGTACCTGACGGTCACCGCGCCTGCGACCGGGACACCTGGCACCTACACCGGTGGCGGGATCGCCGTCTGGTCCGTCGACCATGACGTGGAGATCGACCTGGACACCAACATGGTGACGGTCGGCGGGGTCCATGCGGCCAACCTGTCTGGCATCGTCGGCGCGAACGTAGTCGCACCGCGCGCGGTGTTGCGAGGCAACGCCGCGGACAACCACCTGAGCGGTTCGGGATGCGATTTGCTGTTCGTCGGGAAGGGCGGAAACGACACCGTCACTTCGGTGAACAAAATCGTCGAGGACGCCCCTGAGATCAAATCGCAGTGCAAGGGCATGAAAGCCACGATGCGTGGTGGACCCGGCGACGACAACATCAGGGGGTGGCTGGGCCGCAACCGGCTGGTCGGGAACGCAGGCAACGACGAACTCCAAGGCCGCTCCCGATCGGACGTGCTCCTCGGTGGCAGCGGCCGCGACGACCTCAGGGGCGGCAACGGGTCGGACGTGCTCCGCGGAGGCGGCGGACGCGACAGAGCCGACGGGCAGAATGGCCGGGACCGCTGCGTTGCCGAACGCGAGCGTCGCTGCGAACGCTAGAACCACTAGGGCTGACGATCGCCCTGGGCGCTCATCGGCTGTCCGGTCATCCGTGGGCGCCTACACGCGGCTGTATGACTGAGGAGTCCATCCTTGGTGAACGGCTCGGTGTTCGCTTGGTCCGTCGGGACTATCGCGACTCGACCCGCGCCAGGATCGGCCCGCCGGCGGTCATCGTGAACGGCAGGGCCAAGGGGAAGTCCGGGTCGAGCGAAGTGATCCGGCGGCGTCGTACGAGGCTGGCGAGGCCGAGCGTGGCCTCCAGCATCGCGTAGTGGTCGCCGATGCATGAGCGGGCGCCCGCGCCGAACGGTAGGAACTGCCAGCGGTCGCGGCCGTGGGACCGCTCGGCGCTGAAGCGGTCCGGGTTGAAGGTCTCCGGGGCGTCCCACAGGGCTGGGTCGCGGTGCAGCGCGTAGACGCCGACGAGCACGTTGGTTCCCCGTTCGATCCGGAACCCGTCCACCACCGTGTCGCGGGTCGCGAGCCGGGCGATCGCGGCAGCTGGTGGGCACAGCCGGAGCGCCTCGTGGATGACCTGCACGGTGAACGGGAGCGCCGGGACGTCACTGACGGTCAATGGCCGGTCGCCGAGCTCGCCTACTTCCTCGGCAACCCGGTCCTGGAGATCGGGGTGGTGACCCAGCGCCCACAACGCGTAGGTGAGCGTCGTCGAGGTGGTGTCGTGGCCGGCGATGAGGAACACCGTCAGGTCGCTGACCACCTCGTCGTGGGTCAGCGACCGGCCGGTGTCGGGGTCCCGCGCCGCTAGCAGCAGCCGGACCAGCTCGCAGTCACGGGCCGGATCGGCCTGGTAACCGGCGATTGCCTCCTCGATCACTGCGTGGATCTCGGCCAAGGCCCGACGGAACCGGCGCCGCGCGGGGGTCGGCAGCGATTTGGGAGCGCGAACGGGTCGGAGTCCCCGGCTGGTGGCGTGGTCCAACACCTGCTGGATGCTCGGGCCGAGATCCGAAGCGTGTTCGTCGAGATCCACGCCGAACATGGATCGACCCAGCACCCGCAGGGTCAGCCCCCGCATGTCCTTGTCGATGTCGATCCGGGCCCCGTCGACCCAAGTCGCCGCACGTTCGTCGGCCGCCGCGGCCATGTGGCCGGCGAAGGTCGCCACATGCTGCTTGGTGAAGAGCGGCTGCAGCGCCCGTCGCTGCGGCTTCCACGGCTCGTACGGCAGGTTGAAGACGTTGTCACCGATCAGGCGCGTCTCGACGTGCACTTGTGTCAGCTTGTCCATGGTGTCGTTGCTGGAGCCTGCGAGCACGTCGTGGGCGCCTTGCGGCGAGGTGACCACGACGAACGGCGGCACGACGAGCCGGGGGCCGACGGGGACCCGGACGACAGGTCCTGCCAGATCACGAACGACGGCGGGACCGGTATGGAACTCCCTCAAGGCCCGTATGCGCGCCGGGAGCGACATTGGGGCGACCGGAGGCGAACGCGGTGAATCTGATGCGACGGTCATCCTGGCTCCCTTCGAGCCGCCCTCGCACCATTGTCGTGGCCTGTTCGCGAATCCGCCATGGGTAGCTCAGTGAACACGTTTCTCGCGCATGGGGTTGGCCGGACGTAGCCGGCTGCACGGGCTGCTATCGCGGCGGTGTGACGCACGGGGGTGGGGCTCTCAGTCCTTGCCGAACCTCTGGAAGGCCGCCTGCCTGGTGGTGTCCAGAGCCGCGCCGATCACCGTGCAAGAGTCGCCCGCCTCGCGGGCAGCCTTGACGGCGTCGCGGAGTTCTTGCTGGGCGTCAGAGATCTGCTGGCGTGCCGCCAGGATGCGGCGGAAATGGCCCGCGTCGCGGGCCGGGTGCGTCGTGGGCTCGAATGCATCGAGCACCTCGTGGTCCCCGTCCTCGCCCGCCGTGGCCGGCGTACCAGGCCTGGTGAAGCCCGACCTCGGACCGTTGACAGAACGGCGACGGCGTCGGCTGCGAGCAGCCCGGGCCACGCCGCTCCAGCGAGCGTCAGGCCTTCTCGCAGGCGATGCCGTCCTTGTCTCGGTCAGAGCCGGAGTTGGCGTTGTACAGCGCGCGGTCGCGCTTGAAGGTCGTGACCCGCGTGCCGGAGGTCTTGTCGACGGCGCCGGGCCGGCCGACGCCGTGCGGGTGCACCTTCTGCAGGGCGGTGCAGTTGGCGAACCGCTTCGGTGCGGCGGGCGCAGCCTGCGCCGGCAGGGCCAGCAGCCCGGCCGAGATGGCGGACAAGGACACGGCGGCGGCAATCTTCCGGATGAGCACGAAGCCTCCTGAGGGTCGTCTGGGGACGTCACGCTAGGGGAGGGCGCGGGCTCGAGTCCGGGGAATCGGCAAATGCGTCGGGGTCGTCGCGATCAGTTCCCTCGGCCGGCGCCGGGCGGGACGCCTGAACGACGTCGCACGCTCGTTGCGCGGCCATCACACTCAAGCGTCGCGTCCGTGCACACCCTGGTGCGCAGGTCTGCCGAGGACTACAGCTCGCGCTCGTAGGCCAGCATGAGCGGACCGCCGTCGCCTTCGGTCCGGCGGAATCCCGCTGCCTCGTACAGGCGTTGGGCCAGCCGGTCGTCCTCACTTGTGACCACCAACGCGTAGTCCGCGCCGCGTTCGCGCGCGACGCGCAGGGCCTCGGTGATCAGCTCTCGGCCGTAGCCCCGGCCGCGTTGGCCGGGTACGACGTAGAGCTCGGCGAGGTAGGCCTCGGCCGCGGGGCTCCACAACGACGGTTGCACGCGCACCACCGCGACCCCGACCGCTGCGCCGGTCTCGCGCACGCGGGCGACCAGGACAGTGACGTGGTCCGCCGCGATGAGCTCCGCGAGTCGGAGCGCCAGCTCGTCGGGCGGAGGTGCCGGCTCGTCGTACTCCACATTGAAGTCGTGCAGCAGCCGCGCGGCGTCGGCAACCGCACTGCTGCTCGAAGGCCCGGTCACGGTCTCGACCATGCTGACCATTGTGTCGCGGCGAGCGACTGAGGTCGCGTCCTGAAGCCCTCAGCCACATGGACGCACGGGCCGATGTCGCCGTCCCTGCGGACCGGGAGCGCGATCAGCGAGCGGGACTGGCGGGCGTCCCGTCGGGCGCGGACCGCGTCAGCGCCATCCCAGCTCCGGCGCGACGTACCTGACGATGCTGTCCAGCAGGTGCGCGTTGTAGTCGACGCCGAGCTGGTTCGGGACCGTGAGCAGGAGCGTGTCCGCGGCGGCGATCGCCTCGTCATCGGCGAGGTCCTTCACGAGCTGGTCGACCTCGCCGGCGTACGTCTTGCCGAAACGGGCCACGCCACCGTCGATGAGCCCGACCTGGTCCTCGCTGCGCGACTCGGCGCCGAAGTACGCGCGGTCGGTGCTGTTGACGATCGGGAAGATGCTGCGGCTCACCGACACTCGCGGCTCGCGCTCGTGGCCGGCCCCCTTCCACGCGTCCCTGAACATCTGGATCTGCTCGGCCTGGAGCTGGTGGAACGGCACGCCGGTGTCCTCGGTGAGCAACGTCGAGCTCATCAGGTTCAGGCCCTGCTCCCCCGTCCAGACGGCGGTCTGACGCGTACCGGCGCCCCACCAGATCCGGTCCCGCAGGCCGGGCGACTGCGGCTCGATGCCCAGCAAGCCGGGCGGGTTGGGGAACATCGGTCGCGGGTTCGGCTCTGCGAACCGCTGCCCGTCGATCGCCTGGAGGAACACGCGGGCGTGCTCGCGCGCCATGTGGGCGTGGTCGTTGTCCTCGCCAGGGTGATGGCCGAAGTACCGGTAACCCTCGATCACCTGCTCCGGTGACCCGCGGCTGATGCCGAGCTGCAACCTACCGCCGGCGATCAGGTCGGCTGCTGCGGCGCCCTCCGCCATGTAGAGCGGGTTCTCGTAGCGCATGTCGATCACGCCCGTGCCGAGCTCGATACGACTCGTCCTGGCGCCCGCCGCCGCAAGAAGCGGGAAGGGCGAGGCGAGTTGTCGAGCGAAGTGGTGTACGCGGAAGTAGGCCCCGTCCGCGCCGATCTCCTCGGCCGCGACCGCGAGGTCGATGGACTGCAGCAGTACGTCGGAGGCCGTCCGCGTGTGCGAGTGCGGCGACGGAGTCCAGTGACCGAAGGACAGGAAGCCGATCTTCTTCATGTCTCGACAACAGGCGACGCCGGCACCTTCTTCCCACAACCCACGAGAGGGAGCTTCGAACATCCGGCGCACTCGCTCTGTGTGGCCTCGGCGGGCGAGGACGCGCCCACCGATCGTGCATTCAGCATCGGGCTGGGTGAGAGCCTCGCCGGCTGGGAAGCCACCCGAACGGGAGCGGCGGCAGAGCCTGACGCGGGCCGGCGCAACGACGTCGGTTCGATCCTCAGATCCACCCGTTCGACTGGGCGACCCGTGCGGCTTCGGCCCGGGTTGTCGCACCTGTCTTGCCGATCGCCGCCGAGAGGTGGTTGCGGACGGTGCCGACGGAGAGGTGGGCGCGGGCAGCGATCACCGCGACGGGTGATCCGTCGATCGCCAGCAACAGGATCTCCGTCTCGCGGGTGGTGAGCGGCGACGGGCCGGCCACCAGCGACTCGGTCGCCAGGCCCGGGTCCACCACACGGAGCCCGGCATGCACGCGCCGTACGGCGTCGGCGAGCTGGCGGGCGGGTGTGTCCTTGACCAGGAATCCGGCGGCGCCGGCGTCGAGGGCGCGGCGCACGTAGCCCGGTCGCCCGAAGGTGGTCACGATCAGCGACCGGACGGCCGGCAGCTCGGTGCGCAGCTGCTCGGCCACCTCGAGGCCGGTGAGGCCCGGCATCTCGATGTCGAGCAGGCACACCTCGGCCTGCGACGAGCGGGCGGCGTCGACCACCTCGTCGCCGCGACCGACCTGGGCGACGACCTCGAGGTCGGTCTCCAGGTCGAGCAGCGCGGCGAGCGCGCCGCGGACGAGCGCCTGGTCGTCGGCCAGCAGGATCCGGATCACGGCAGCACCACTTCCACGCGAGTGCCGGGGTCGCCGGACAGGTGAAGGGCGCCCCCTGCTGCCGACACGCGCTCGCGCATGCCGAGCAGCCCGTTGCCGTCGTGGCTCCCGCTCGCCTCGAAGCCGGTGCCGTCGTCGGCGACCACCAGGCCAGTCGGCGAGAGCTCGATCGAGACCGTCGACGCGCCCGCGTGCCGGACCACGTTGGTCACCGACTCCCGCAGCACCCAGGCCAGCAGGGTGCGGTGCCGCGGATCGGTGTCGGCGACCGTGCCGACCAGTCGCGTCTCGATGCCGGCATCGGCGAGCACGCGGGGTACGGCGGCCAGCTCGGCCTCGAGGTTGGCTGCCCGCAGGCCGCCGACGGTCGAGCGGACCTCTGCGAGCGCCTGCCGCGCGGTCTCCTGGATCGACTCCAGCTCTTCTCGAGCCCGCGCGGGGTCGACATCGATCAGCCGGGCAGCGAGCTCCGCCTTGATCGAGAGCGCAGTCAACGAGTGACCGAGCACGTCGTGCACGTCGCGGGCGACCCGATCCCGCTCGGCCACCAGCGCCAGCTGCGCTCGGGCGTCCTCGGACTGCCTCTCGAGCTCGGAGAAGACCCGCATCGCGGTGAAGAACCCGATCAGGGGCCACACCATCAGGAAGAAGAAGGCCGGGAAGTCGCCGCCGATCAAGGAGAGCACCGGCAACAGCGCGCTGATGGCGGTGGTCCACTTCCACCACGGCGCCGGCACCATCAGCGCGGAGAACGCGCCGAGGTAGGGCGTGAGCCCGATGGCCTCGATGCCGATCACCGGCACCGTCCCCAGGGCGAGCAGCAGCATGACGAACCAGATCCTGAGCGCGTGATCGCGCCACAGGCTCCACCCGAGCAGGTAGACCAGCGCATACGCCGCGATCAGCGCCAGGGTGAGTCCCTTGACCGGTGCCGGCGCGTCGGTCTCGAAGGTCTCGGTCACCGGATAGGCGAGGAAGACCAACCAGATCGCCGCAACCGCCCACGCCCACTGCTCCCACGGGGAGCGGGGCGAACCGGTGTCGGCGCGGGGGATGCTCACACCCGCTCCCGGCGGCGGCTCAGCCCCCACACCGCCAGCGCTGCGAAGATCACCGTCCACGAGCCCACGTTAGCGAGCAACAGCCACACCGAGTCGTGGCCCGCGTCGATGGGCAGGTAGCCCTCCGAGATCGGGTAGCGGGCCAGCCCGGCGTACCCGTAGAGCGGGGTGAAGCGGCCGATCTCCAAGATGATGCCGTCCATCGGCGTGAAGACGTTGCCGAGGAAGCTCAGGATCACGACCAGTCCGGACGCGATGCCGGAGGCGTTCTCGCCCTTGAAGATCAGGCACATCGCCAGGCCGTAGACCGCGAACAGGGCCGAGCCGAGCCACACGATGCCGGCGCTGGCCAGCCAGTCGAACGCATTGCCTGACGAGCCGGTGGCCGCGCCGATGGCGAAGATCAGGGCGATCGGGACGGCCGCGACCGACATCGCCACGGCGGTCTTGATCGCCACGAAGGCCAACGGCCGCAGTGGCGTCAGCGCGATCTGCCGCCCCCATCCCATGGTCTGCTCGGTCGCGGCCGACCCGGCGACGGTCGTGGTCGCCGTGACCGCGCCGTACGCCGCCATCGAGACCATGACGTACATCGCGACGTTGGCACTGCCGTACGTCTCGTCGTCGCCCATGCCGAAGACGAAGAACAAGAACGCCGGCAGCGCGACGATGAAGAACATCCCCACCTTGTCGCGCAGCTGCCGCTTCAGGTCGAGGCCGGCATACGCGACGGCCAAGGGTCGGGTCGCAGGTCGACCGGGGGCCGTCGTGGCCTGGGTGTCGATGGTCGCGGTCGTGGTCATCGCAGGGCCTCCTCGGCCTCGGTGGGCGCGCCGGTCAGGGCGAGGAACGCGGCCTCGAGGCTGGCGCTCGCGACCTCGAGGTCGGTGATGCCGAGCGGCGCGACGGCCTTGCGGACGTCGTCGAGCCAGACCTCGTCGACCCCGTGGACGCCCACGACGTCAGCGGGCGGTCGGAAGGTCACCGTCCGACCGCCGTAGGCCGCCCGCACCTCGGCGGTCGGCCCGTCGGCGACGATCCGGCCACGGGCCATCAGCACGGTGCGGTCGGCGAAGGCGTCGGCCTCGGCGAGGTAGTGGGTCGCGAAGACGATGGTGCGGCCGTCGGCTGCGTCGGCGCGCATGGTGTCCCAGAACTCCTGACGTGCGCCAGTGTCCATGCCGGTCGTCGGCTCGTCCAGGATCACCAGGTCCGGGTCGGGGACGAGTGCCAGGGCGAACTTCAGCCGCTGCTGCTCGCCTCCTGAGCAGGCCTGCACCAGCCGGTCGGCGAGCGGACCCAGCCCAGCGCGATCGACGACGACGTCGACCCGCTCGGGCCGCCCGTGGAGGGCCGCGATGGCCCGGATCGTCTCGCGCACCGTGAAGTCGGGCAGCAGCCCTCCGGTCTGCATCACGGCGGACACCCGGCCGTCCACAACCGCGCGCTGCGGTGTTGAGCCGTAGACCTCGATCGACCCGCTGGTCGGTGATGTCAACCCGAGGAACATGTCCACGGTCGTGGTCTTGCCGGCGCCGTTCGGGCCGAGGAAGGCGACGATCTCACCGGGAGTGATGGTCAGGTCGATGCCGTCGACCGCGGTGATGGTCTCGCCGCCCTGGGTCCGGAACCTCTTCGTCAGGCGGGTCGCCCTGAGTGCTGGTGTGGTCATGGCTCAACCCTGCGACTCGGCGGGTCATACGTCCCGGGGAAGTTGTCACGACCTGCCCATGACACCTGTCACGGGTGCGCTCCCCGTCGGACGTCTGCGTGCACCCGCCGCAGTCGGTTTCGTGACCTCCCGAGGAGGTCCTCGTGCCCAGGAGGTGCCAGCGTCCGCCTCGTCGCTGTTGCCCAGCAGCAGTCCGCTGCCACCAACCGCGCAGGCGACTATCCTTCGAGTGCGATGAGCCCGCCGACCCGAGCCCAGATCAAGCGCTGGCAGCACTACCTCTCCGAGGAGCGTGCCGAGGGTGCCGTCTACGCCGATCTCGCCCAACGCAAGACCGGGGAGGAGCGGGAGATCCTGCTCGCCCTGGCCGAGGCGGAGAGCCGGCACGAGGACCACTGGCGCCAGCTGCTCGGCGAGCACGCGCAGCCGCCGGGGCCGCCGGACGTGCGGACGCGGGTGCTCGCGGTGCTCGCGCGGCGGTTCGGCTCGGTGTTCATCCTCGCCCTCGCGCAGCGCACCGAGGCCCGGTCGCCGTACGCCGGCGATGACGACGCGACGCCGGCGATGGCTGCGGACGAGCGCATCCATGAGGAGGTGGTCCGCGGGCTGGCCGCCCGGGGTCGCAGCCGGTTGTCGGGCTCGTTCCGGGCGGCCGTCTTCGGGGCCAACGACGGGCTGGTCAGCAACCTCGCCCTGGTGCTCGGCATCGGCGCGAGCGGCGTGTCCAACCGGACCGTGCTGATCACCGGGCTGGCCGGGCTGCTGGCGGGGGCGCTGTCGATGGGCGCCGGGGAGTACGTCTCGGTGCGGTCCCAGCGCGAGCTGCTGGAGGCGTCGAACCCGGACCCGACGACGGCGAGCGCCATCCCGCACCTCGACGTCGACGCCAACGAGCTGACCCTCGTCTACCGCGCACGCGGGATGTCCGAGGCCGCGGCGCAGGAGCATGCCGCCGAGGTGCTGGCGGCGGCGCGACACGACCAGCCGGAGCCCAGCCCCGAGGCCTCGACCGACGAGCACGAGATGGTCGGCACCGGTCTGGGCGCGGCCGGTTCGAGCTTCTGCTTCTTCGCCGCCGGTGCGCTGCTGCCCGTGCTGCCCTACGTGTTCGGCCTCGGCGACCTCGCGGCCGTCATCGTCGCGGTGGTCCTGGTCGGGGCGGCGCTGCTGGTGACCGGCGCCGTCGTTGGCCTGCTCTCCGGCGGCCCCCCGCTACGGCGCGCGCTGCGCCAGCTCGGCATCGGCATGGGCGCGGCCGCGGCGACGTACCTGCTGGGCCTTCTCTTCGGGAGCGGCTGAGAGGTCACGCGACCCCGCCATCCCCGTCACGTGATGCAGTGGTGGGTCGCCGAGGGCACGTTGGCCTCCCCGCTCAGCGACCGGCCGGTCACCAGGGGCTCGACCGGTAGTCCTTGACGAAGCAGCCGTACACGTCCTCGCCGCGCTCGCCCATGACGATCGGGTCGTAGACCCGGGCGGCGCCGTCGACGAGGTCGAGCGGTGCGTGCCAGCCCTCGGCGGCGATGCGGAGCTTCTCCTGGTGCGGGCGCTCGTCGGTGATCCAGCCGGTGTCGACGGCGGTCATCAGGATCTGGTCGGTCTCGAACATCTCCTGCGCCGACGTGCGGGTCAGCATGTTCAGCGCGGCCTTGGCCATGTTGGTGTGTGGGTGGCCGGCGCCCTTGTAGCGGCGCGAGAACTGGCCCTCCATCGCCGAGACGTTGACGACGTACCGGCGGCGGGCGGCGGCCGCGGCCATCGCCGGGCGCAGCCGGGAGATGAGCAGGAACGGCGCGATCGAGTTGCACAGCTGCACCTCGAGGAGCTCCAGCGGGTCGACCTCGTCGACGGTCTGCGTCCAGGAGTTGTTGGTCTGCAGGTCCGGCAGCAGGCCACCGGCGTCGACGGCGGTGCCGGCGAGGTGCGCGTCGAGCGAGGCGTGGCCGGCCTTCAGCGCCAGCGCCGTCATCGCGGCGGCCGAGTGCGCGGCTCGCGCGTGCTCCAGGGACTCGCCCTCGTGGTGGGCGACCGGGTCGGCCGCCAGCGCGCCCGCGATCGAGGCGGGGTGCGCCTCCGAGATCCGGTCGAAGGTCAGCATCTCCGGCAGGTCGATGCCCGTCGGCAGCGGCGTGTGCTCGGCGTCGACGAGCGGCGCGTAGGCCCCCGGCGTACGCCGGACGGTCTGGCAGGCGTTGTTGACCAGGATGTCCAGCGGCCCGGCGGCCGCGACCTCGTCGGCCAGCGAGACGACCTGGGTCGGGTCGCGCAGGTCGATGCCGACCACCTTGAGCCGGTGCAGCCACTCGGCGCTGTCGGGCAGCGACGAGAACCGGCGGACGGCGTCCTTCGGGAAGCGGGTGGTGATCGTGGTGTGCGCGCCGTCGCGGAGCAGCCGCAGCGCGATGTACATGCCGATCTTGGCGCGGCCGCCGGTCAGCAGCGCCCGGCGCCCGGTCAGGTCGGTGCGCTGGTCGCGCTTGGCGTGCGACATGGCAGCGCACTCGGGGCAGAGCCAGTGGTAGAACGCGTCGACGAGGGTGAAGTCGTTCTTGCAGATGTAGCAGCCCCGCGGGTTGATCAGCTCGCCCGCGAACGCGCCGGACGCCGTCGACACCAGCGCGATGCCGGCCGTCTCGTCGTCGATGCGGATCGGCGACCCGGTGGCGGTCAGCTCGGTGATCGCCCGGTCGTGCGCGAGCTCGGACTCGCGCTTGCGGGTGCGGCGCTCGCGCTTGAGCGCCTTGTACATGTGCGACGCAGCGTGCTTGACCGTCCGGATGTCGGGGTGGTCGTCGGGCAGCTCGTGCAGCAGACCCAGCACCCGCACGGTCGTGGCGAGGTCCTCCGGGTCGATCTGGTCAGCAGGTTTCACCGGCCGATGGTACGGCGGGAGCGCCGGGTCGCCTGATTCGTGGCGCGACCTCGGCCAGCGCCTGGGGCGTGGGAGGCTGCGCGCATGTACTTCGTCGGACTCGACCTCGCGTGGGGCGACAAGAAGCCCACCGGCATCGCGGTCCTCGACGGCCGTGGGCACCTGGTGCACATCGACGTGGCGCGCACCGACCAGGAGATCGGCGCCAGCATCGCGCCGTACATCGCGGGCGACTGCCTGGTCGCGATGGACGCGCCGCTCGTGGTCACCAACCCCACGGGCAACCGGCCGGCGGAGCGCGCGCTCAACAAGGACTTCGCGCGGTTCGACGCCGGCGCGCACCCCTCCAACACGGGCAAGCCGGAGTTCGCCGACGTGCCCCGGGGCGCCCGCCTCAGCGCCCGGCTCGGCCTCGACATCGACCCGGACTCGCGGGGGCCACGGCGCGCCATCGAGGTCTACCCGCACGCGGCGATGGTCGCGCTGTTCGAGCTCGGCCGGACCCTGAAGTACAAGGCGAAGCCCGGCCGCTCGCTGGCCTCCATGCGCGCCGAGCTGCTCACGCTGACCGGCCTGCTCGAGGGCCTCGCCACCGCAAGCCCCGCGCTGCACCTCGCCGACCAGGACGCCTGGCGAAGGCTCGTCGGCGACGTCGGGCTCGCCGAGCGCAAGGCCGACCTGCGCCGTGCCGAGGACCCGGTCGACGCGGTGGTGTGCGCGTACGTCGCGCTCTTCCGGCAGCGCCGCCCGGCCGACACCACGAGGTACGGCGACTTCCGGACCGGCTACATCGTCACCCCGACCCTGCTCGAGGGACAGGTGCCCAGCCCGCGGCCGCCGCGCCGGGTCGAGGACCCGGTCGCCACGGCCGTCCGCGCGTACGCCGCCCAGCAACCGGCCCTGCGCAACGCCGCGATCCAGGCGACCGAGCTGGTCACCACGGTCCTCGACGAAGCCGGCATCAACTACCTGACCGTCACCGGCCGCGCCAAGAGCGTGGCGTCCTTCGCGGCCAAGGCGGCGCGGGTGGTCGACGGCGAGCGCGCGTTCGTCGACCCGGTGCGCGACATCACCGACGTCATCGGGGTGCGCGTCATCACCTACGTGCACAGCGACGTGGAGGCGGTGGCCGAGCTGCTCGACAACGAGGCCGTGGTGCTCGACGACCGCGACATGGGCCGCGAGACCGCGAGCGAGGGGCGCTTCGGCTACGCCAGCCGGCACCTGCTCATCGAGCTCGACCCCGAGGACGCCGAGGCCGCGATCGACCACCCCGACCTCGTCGGGCAGCGGGTGCAGGTGCAGATCCGCACCGTCCTGCAGCACGCGTGGGCGGAGTTCGAGCACGACATCCGCTACAAGGGCAGCATCCCCGACGTGCAGCGCGCCGAGTTCGACCGTCGCTTCACCCTCGCCGCCGGCCTGCTCGAGCTGGCGGACCGCGAGTTCTCCACGATCCGCGACCGGCTGCGCGGTGACGCCGCCGCCGTCCGCGAGCAGGCCCGCGACGACGACCCGCGCATCGACGCCCAGGAGCTCGCGGCGTTCCTCGCCGGGCAGTACGCCGATGCCGGCTGGTCGCGCGAGAGCCACTACGCGTGGATCTCGGGCCTGCTGCTCGAGCTCGGCATCACCTCGCTGGAGGAGCTGGCCGAGGTGGTGCGCGGCGTCGACTCCGTCGAGCTCGACCGCCGGATGGGCTACAAGAGCCCGCCCGGCGCCGTACGCCGGCTCGACGACGCGCTGCTCTCCAACTACGCCGGCGCGTACGTCGCCCTGCACGGCAACGCGCACCGCACCGACCGGCTGCGGGCCCGGCTGGAGAAGCTGACCGACTGAGTCACCGCTACTTGCGCCAGAGCTCCCGGAACGCGGCAGCCATCTGACCGGCGCCCGAGCGGGGCGGCGGAGCCGGCAGGTTGCGGCCGCCGTACACGACGCTTCCGGGTGCGGTGCCGTAGGTCAGCCACGTCTCGGCGGGACCCTGGCCGCGGCCGGGCTGTGACCAGTCGCACACGCCCCGGTCGAAGATGCTCCGGAGCCGGGCCCACTGGGCGTCGCTGAACGGCAGCGGCAGGAAGGCATAGTCGGCACGGGCCAGCGGGCGCAGCCGGCAGGCGACCCGGTCGTTGGCCACGTCGTCGCCGGCCTCCTGGCGAGGCGTGCTCAGCCGGGTCTGCGCGGTCTGCGCAGCGGACGTCTGGCAGGCCATCCCCCCGCCGGGCGCGGGCAGCAGCTCGAGGCCGGGCACGTTCGCGCAGCGGTCGGTCAGGTCGGCCGGCCTGTCGCGCACGATCTTGGTGGCGAGCGAGCCGGGCGCCCTGTCCTTCTCGACGGCGGCGAGCCAGCGGTCCATCTCGGTGAAGGCCTCGGTGGCCCAGCGAGGGTCGCCGATCAGCGGCGTGGCGCCGAACCACATCACCCGGTTCCTGGTGTGGCCCTGGTCGCGCAGCAGGCGCTCGTGGGTCCAGAACGCGTGCGCGTAGTCGTGGGCGATGCCGGGGTCCGGCCCGCCGTGGTTGATCATCGCGACCTCGTCGAGGTGGTTGGCCTCGTTGACCAGGCCGGTGCGGTAGGCGTTGTCGATCGCCACGTCGTCGCCCGCGATCCGTCCGGGCACCGGGTCGGCGTTGAGGTCGAGGCCGCCGAGCTTCTCGTTCAGGTCGACGAACATCTCGGGCGTGATCAGCCCCTGCTCGAGCTGGTGGAGACCGTACTGCACACCGGTGTTGCTGAACGGCACGCCAGCGAAGCCCCGACCGGCGGCCTGCTCCCACGAGGTCCAGTCGGAGGCCGGACGACGGCCGAGGAGGCTGACCATGATGTCGAGGATCGAGCAGCGCACCCCGCCGGGGTTGGTCTCGGAGTCGAAGCGGGTCGACGGGTCGCCGGCGACGGGATCGGCCACGCCGTCGCACGGCGTCTCCGGGTTGATCGCGTCCTTGAAGAGGCCCTCGTCGGCGACGACGGCGTTGACGTGGGAGACGTGACCCTCCACCGCGGCCATCTGCATGGGCGTCCACACCACGCCGGGCGCCCAGCGCGACGGATCCTCGAAGTAGAGCCGCATCAGGTGGTAGTCGGCGAACTGCGCACCCGCGGTCAACGTGTCGGGGTAGGAGCAGGTGGTGACCAGGCCCTGGTAGATGCCGGGGTAGGCGTTGGCGATCGTGTGCTGGGCGATCGAGCCGCCCGAGCAGCCGGTGCCGATCAGGTAGCGGATCTGGCCGTACCGCTCGACGAGTCGCTCCTTGACCATCAGCATCGACTCGGCCTCGGTGGCGACCGAGCAGTTGTGGCCGGTGTTGTTCAGCGCGGTCGAGACGACCGCGAAGCCCTTGCCGAGCGCGCCCACGTAGCTGTTCTCGACCCCGGGCAGCACCGGGATCGTGCCGGAGAAGTCGTCGGTGCGGGGGGTGCCGGGGGCGTAGGCCGCGCCGCAGCCGCCGCCGTGCGTGGCCAGCACCTTGTGGTTCCACTGCTTCTGGGCGCGCCACGGCTGCCAGGCCCGGCCGGGGCGGAACAGCGTCAGGATCGAGTAGCGGTCCCGGTCCTGGAAGCCGTCCTCGCGGCGTACGACGAACGGCACGGTGACGCCCTGGTCGGTCGTGGTGGTGGCCACGTCGCCGGGCGGGTTCGCCGGGTCGTAGGGCTGGAGCCCGGTCTTGGTGGGGTCGGTCGACCGGTAGAGGAACGTGTACGTCGCGGGCTGGTTGCACTGGGCGTCGATCGCGGTCGGCTGGCAGGAGTACGGCACCCACTGCGGTCCGGAGAAGATCGGCCCGCCGTTGGGGTGGTTGGTGATGCGCTGCCGGCCGACGTACCGCTCGCCACGGGCCTTCGCCCTCGCGACCAGCCGGTTGGTGCCGACGTCGAGGCCGGTCAGCCGGGCGGTGAAGCGACCGTCGGCACGCACCTTGAACTGTCGGGTGACGTCTCGGCCGTCGAGGCTGACGCGCACCCGCGCGGCGCGCACCTTGCGGGGCAGGCCGATCGTGACCAGGGCGTCACCGCCGGAGACCAGGTCGGCGCGGTTGGAGAGCACCCTGATCCTGAGCGGGTGGTGCGGGGCGGCGGTCTCGACCTTGCTCGCTCGACCGGGGTCGGCGGCGGCCGGCGGGGAGTCGAGACCACCGGCGGTGCCGGCGAGGACGAGACCGGCGAGCGACAGCGTGACGGGCAGCAGACGGCGCATGGAACCTCCCAGTTCGAGAGGTCCAACGACGCAGACGGGGTGCCGTTACCCGCCGGACGCGAAGAGGCAGAACGGGTGCCCCGCGGGATCGAGCATCACGCGTACGTCGTCCTGCGGCTGGTGGCCGGCCAGTGACGCGCCCAGCGCCTGCGCGGCAACCACGCCGGAGTCGAGGTCGCTGACGCCGATGTCGAGGTGGACCTGCATCTGCTGGTCGCCCGGCCCGGCCGGCCAGGTCGGCGGCACGTGCGACTCCTCGAGCTGGAAGGAGAGCCGGCCGCGGTCCCCGCGGGGACCGATCCGGGCCCATTCGGGCTCCGACTCCTTCACCTCCCAGTCGAGCATCGCGCGGTAGAACTCGGCGAGCCCGCGTGGGTCGGGTGCGCCGAGGACGGTGGCGGCCAGCGAGAACTCGGCAGACATGACTCGAACCCTAGGACGCGGCAGCCCTCTTCGACAGTGGGTAAGTCTGTGCGCATTTCGGCCGATAGCTCCGCTTGTGCCCCATCATGGCTTCTTGTCGGAGGGAGGAGCATGAGCAGCAGACGGGGACGGGCGATCGGGATCGCCATCAGTCTCGTCATGATCGTCGTGCCCCTGTCCCTGGAGGGGCTCGACTTCCGGTCCTTCGGCGGCTATCCGGCCGTCGGTTTCGCGATCGCCCTCCTGCTCCTCGTCAGGCGCCGCCGGCTCTGGTGGTGGCTGCTGGTCGAGACCGTCATCATCGGCATTGCGCTCACCCGGACCTACGACGTCTCCCCGGTCCTCGGCTTCGCCGCCACCACGACGATCACGGTCCCAGCGATCGTGGTCTGGCGTCTGCTGACCGGCGGTGGACGCCACCGCTTCCAGCTCGAGTCCACCGACGGTGAGCGCGGCTTCTTCGTGGCCACTGCCGTGGGCGCCCTGCTGTGCGGCGCGATCGGGGGTGCGCTGGCGCTCACCGCGGTGAGTCCGAGTGATGCGCTGCTGACCGCGGTGATGTCCATCTTGAGCTCGCTGGCCGCTCAGCTCGCGGTGCTGCCGGTGCTGGTGCGCAGCTCACGGTCCGCGTCGGGCGGCGTGGTCGAGCGGGCCCTCATCTGGGTCGTCCTGCTCGTGACCGTCGTGATCGTCTTCGTGCCCAACGACTCGCTGCCCGTCGCGTTCCTGGTGCCGGCGGTGCTCAGCTGGGGCGCCAACCGCGACGCGCCCCGCTCGAGCCACGTCCAGCTGCTGGTGGTCTCGGTGGCGGCGTACCTGTTCACCTTCGCCGGCCAGGGCCCGCTGGTGGCCCTGCCCGACTGGCTGCCGCAGACCTCCGGACCGATCCTGCTCTACCTCTTCCTGGTCGCCTCCGCGTACGCCACCATCCCGATCTCGGCCACCATCTCGCGCATGCAGCGCGTCACCGTGGACGCCACCAAGTCGGCGTCGATGATGGAGCGACTGTTCGAGTCGGCTCGCCTGTCGCTGATCATCACCACCGACACGGCCGGGGTCATCACCCGCGTCAACCGAGGAGCCGAGCTGATCTTGGGCTACACCGCCGAGGAGCTGCTCGGCCGCACCCCGTGGGTCTTCCACAGCCCGGCGGAGGTCGCCCGCCAGGCGCGCCGGCTCGGGCTCTCCGAGGACGACCTCATCGGCACCGCGGAGGCCATGGCGGAGTCCGGGGCGCACTGGGACTGGGAGGTCATCACCCGCCACGGCCCGCGCTACGTGTCGATGAGCCTCACCACGATCGTGGACGACGACGGCTCCCTGCTGGGCTTCCTCGCGGTGGGGGAGGACACCACCGAGCAGCGCGCCGCCACCGAGGCGATGCGCACCGCCCTCGAGCACGAGCACGCGTCGGTCAACCGGCTGCGGGAGGTCGACCGGGTGAAGCAGGAGCTCGTGTCCAACGTCAGCCACGAGCTGCGCACCCCGATCACCAGCATCCACGGGTACGCCGAGCTGCTGGCCGAGGGTGCGATCGGCGAGCTCACCGACGACCAGCACGAGGTCGTGGCGCGCATCGACCGCAACAGCCAGCGGCTGATCCGCCTGGTCGAGGACCTGCTCACCCTCTCCCGGCTGGAGTCGGGCGTGCTCGTGCTGCACCGGACCCCGACCGACCTGGTGGGGCTCGTCGGGGAGGTCGGGCTGCTGCTGGAGGAGCAGCTGCGCCACCGGGCGCTGGACCTGGTGGTGCACGTGCCCGACGAGCCCGTCGTCCTGCACGCCGACGGACATGAGCTGGAGCGGGTGCTGGTCAACCTCGTCGGCAACGCGATCAAGTTCACTCCCGACGGCGGCCGCATCGACCTGACCCTGCACGCCGATCCCGAGCGCGCCGTCATCACCGTCGCCGACACCGGCCTGGGCATCGCGGCGGACGAGCTGGAGCAGCTCTTCGGCCGGTTCTTCCGGGCCTCGTCGGCCATCGACAACGCCATCCAGGGCACCGGACTCGGGCTCTCCATCGCGCACGCGATCGTCACCGCGCACGGCGGCACGATCGGCGTGGAGTCCCAACCGGGAGAGGGCACGACGATGCGAGTGTGCCTCCCCCGCGAGGACGACGAGGTCGCCGACGAGCCGCTGTTCCGGCACTGAGCCGAGGCGGGTGACCTGCCGGCTGCAGAATCCTCTTTGGCAGAGTGTCGTATCCGCCCGGTCCCGTTCGTGGGACGGGTGACGGAAGGCCATCGGGGTCTTCCCGTGCGAGGAGGAAATCAATGACCCAGTACCTGCTCTCCGTGCCCGCCTCGGTCGACGCTCCGGAGCCCCCCATGGAGGAGCTCCAGCAGATGTTCGACGCGGTCGGCCGATTCAACGACACCGTCATGGCCGCCGGCGCCTGGGTCTTCGCCGGCGGACTGCAGCCGATCCACTCCGCCACCACGGTCGACGGCCGGGGCGAGCAGCCGGTCATCACCGACGGGCCCTTCGCCGAGAGCAAGGAGTACCTCGGCGGCTTCTGGGTCATCGAGGCAGCCGACCTGGACGTCGCGCTCGACTGGGCGGCCAAGGGCTCGAAGGCCTGCGGCAAGGAGGTCGAGGTCCGGCCCTTCCAGGACGACTCGGCCTGATGGTCCGCCCCGGCGGCGGTGACGTCTCCGCGGAGATCTCTCGGATCTTCCGGGACGAGTACGCCGTCGTCGTCGCCGCGCTGGCCCGCCGCTTCGGTGACCTCGACATCGCCGAGGAGGCGGCCGGCGAGGCGATCGTGGTGGCGGTGGAGCGCTGGCCGCTCGACGGCGTACCCCCGAACCCGGGCGGCTGGCTCACCACCACCGCGCACCGCAAGGCCATCGACCGGCTCCGACGCGAGGCCACGCGCGACACCCGACACCGGCAGGCAGCCATGAGCCACGACGACTCGCCAGCGCCCGACACCGGCCCGGTCGAGGACGACCGGCTCCGGCTGGTGTTCACGTGCTGCCACCCGGCGCTCGCGCCGGCGGCCCGGGTGGCGCTCACGCTGCGGTTGGTGGCGGGGCTGACCGTGGCCGAGATCGCCGCAGCCTTTCTCGTGCCCGAGACGACCATGGCCCAGCGCATCACCCGCGCCAAGGCCAAGATCAAGGCCGCGAAGGTGCCCTACCGGGTGCCCCGGGACGAGGACCTCCCGGCTCGCACCTCCGCGGTGCTCGCCGTGGTCTACCTGGTCTTCAACGAGGGCTATCTCGCCACCGCGGGCGAGGAGCCGGTGCGCGACGACCTCTGCGAGGAGGCGATCCGGCTGGCGCGGCTGCTGCGCGTCCTGCTGCCGCGCGACCCCGAGGTCGACGGGCTCCTGGCCCTGCTGCTGCTCACGCACGCCCGCGGTCCCGCCCGCGTGCAGGACCGCGTGCTGGTGCCGCTGGACGAGCAGGACCGCACCCGCTGGCGCCGCGAGCTCATCGACGAGGGCCACGACCTGGTGCGTGCCTGCCTGGCGGTGAACCGGGCCGGTCCCTACCAGCTCCAGGCGGCTGTCAACGCCGTGCACACTGACGCCGAAACCGCCGCCGACACCGACTGGTCGCAGATCGCGGCGCTCTACGACCAGCTCGCGACCATCGACTCGTCACCCGTGGTCGCGCTCAACCGCGCGGTCGCGCTGGCCGAGCTCGACGGCCCCGAGGTGGGGCTGGCGCTGGTGGACCGCCTCGACCTCGTGGCGTACCACCCGTGGCAGGCGACGCGGGCCGACCTCCTGCGCCGGCTCGGCAGGCACGCCGAGGCCCGTGCGGCGTACGACGCCGCCATCGCGCTGACCGACAACGAGGCCGAGCGGGCGTTCCTCCATGGGCGCAGATCGGACCCGGTTTAGGGCTTGATCTGGGGGCGGTCACGTCCGCTAGGGTTCAGCGGTTCTCTCAACTCGGAGGTGATGATGAACCGCATTTGGGCCCTGATCTGCCTGTTGCTGGCACCGGCCGTGATCCTGCCTCTGCTGGTGGGGATCTACGACAAGACCGACCCGACCCTGCTCGGGTTCCCCTTCTTCTACTGGTTCCAGTTCGCGCTGATCCCGATGGCGGCCGCGCTGACCATCGCGGCGTTCTACCTGTCCAAGCGCGCGGACCGTGAGCGGAAGGCGCGCTGATGGACGGCATCGCAGTCGGCATCTTCGTCTTCTTCTTCCTGCTGGTCACCGTGCTCGGCTTCGCGGCCGCGCGCTGGCGTCGCGCCGAGCGGCTCGACAACCTCGACGAGTGGGGCCTGGGTGGCCGTGGCTTCGGCACGTTCATCGCCTGGTTCCTCATCGGCGGCGACCTCTACACGGCCTACACCTTCATCGCCGTGCCCGCGACGCTGTACGCCGGCAGCGCGGTCGGGTTCTTCGCGGTGCCCTACACGATCGTGGTCTACCCGCTGATCTTCCTGTTCCTGCCGCGCTTGTGGTCGGTCTCGCACCGGCACGGCTACGTCACGCCGGCCGACTTCGTGCAGGGCCGCTACGACAGCCGACCGCTCGCGACCGCGGTCGCGCTGACCGGCATCCTCGCGACGATGCCGTACATCGCGCTGCAGCTGATCGGCATCGAGGTCGTCCTTCAGGTGATGGGCCTCCAGAGCGGTGAGAACTCCGCCTGGGTCCTCCAGCACCTGCCGCTGTTCATCGCGTTCGCCGTGCTCGCGGCGTACACGTACTCCAGTGGTCTGCGGGCGCCCGCGCTCATCGCGTTCGTCAAGGACATCTTGATCTACATCGTGATCATCGTCGCGGTGTTCTACCTGCCCTCGCAGCTCGGCGGCTGGGACTCCATCTTCAGCTCGGCGCAGGACAGCTTCGACGCCTTCAACACCGAGAACGCCGACGCGATCGCAGCCGGTGATGTGGCCGGCAAGGCACTGATCCCGCCCGCGGCGGCGCACTGGGCCTACGCGTCCCTGGCGCTCGGGTCGGCCCTGGCGCTGTTCATGTACCCGCACTCGGTCACCGCGGTGCTGTCCACCAAGGACCGCTCGGTGATCCGGCGCAACGCTGCCCTGTTGCCGGCGTACTCCTTCCTGCTGGGCCTCCTCGCCCTGCTCGGCTTCGTCGCCATCGCGGCCGGCGTCAAGGTGGAGAACGCCCAGCAGTCGGTGCCGCAGCTGTTCGAGAACGAGTTCCCGAGCTGGTTCGCCGGCGTCGCCTTCGCGGCGATCGGCATCGGTGCGCTGGTGCCGGCGGCGATCATGTCGATCGCGGCGGCCAACCTGTGGACCCGCAACCTCTACAAGGCCTACATCAACCCGGCTGCCACCCCGCAGCAGGAGGCCAAGCAGGCCAAGCTGATGTCGCTGGTGGTGAAGTTCGGCGCGCTCGCGTTCGTGCTCGGTCTGCCCAAGCAGTTCGCGATCAACCTGCAGCTGCTCGGCGGGGTCTGGATCCTCCAGACGATGATCGCTATCGTCGCGGGGCTCTACACGCGCTGGTTCCACCGATATGCGCTGCTGGCCGGCTGGGCGGTCGGCATGCTCTGGGGCACCTGGACGGCGTACGGCGTCCCGGTGCCCGGTGATCCGGGCTCGCACTTCGGCGGACCGCTGACGGCGTTCCCGTTCACCGAGACGAAGGTCTACATCGCCCTGGTCGCGTTCCTGCTGAACCTGCTCGTCGCGGTCGTGCTGACCGTGGTGCTGCGGGCGATGAACGTCGACGCGGGAGTCGACCAGACCAAGGAGGACGACTACGTCGCCGACGCCGGCGACGAGGGCGTCGAGCCGGAGCTGGACCCGCACGCGCCGGCCCACCCGTAGCTCGGTCGGCCGGGGGTGGGCCGGGTCGTCAGACGTCGATGGCCCGGCTCACCCACACGCTCGTGACCTCCATGCCGACCTTCTCGTAGAGCGGCAGCGCGCCGGTGCGCGAGTCGGTCGAGAGGCCGGACACCGTCGCGCCGTGCGCCCGCCCCGCGGCGAACGAGTCGACGAGCAGGACCTGGGCCAGGCCCTGGCCGCGCTGGTCGCGGCGGACGGCGAGGCGGTCGATGTAGACCTCGTCGCCGGCCTTGATCGCGAACGACGTGCCGACGACCTCGCCGGAGGGATCGGTGACGACGCGCAGGTTCCACGGCTCGAAGCCCGGCCGCAGCCACATCCCGGCAGCGCAGTCCTCGTAGGACTGCCGGTCGCGGTCGGACCACTCCAAGAAGGCGTCCTCGATGACCGTCCACACCGCCGGGCGGTCGTCCTCGGTGGCCTCGCGGACGGCGTACCCCTCGGGCAGCGGGCGCTCGACGATGTCGCGTCCAGCCGGCAGCTTGAGGACCCAGCTCGTCCACCGCGGGTGATAGCCCAGCGCCTCCAGCAGCCGGTCGCCCGGAGAGCCCTCCGGCACCGGCATGCCGATCTGGACGCCGCCGCGGGCGCGGACGACCGACTGCATCCAGTGCGCGAGCGCGGTGCCGATGCCGCGGCCGTTGAGGTCGGGGTGCACGGCGGCGTCGCCGCGGTCGGGCCCGGAGATCTCGGCGTACCCCACGAGCCGCTCGCCGTCGAAGACGCCGATCGTGGACGAGGCGATGTCGAAGCTGGGTCGTTGCCAGTCGGCCACGATGTCGGACTCCTCGATCTCGACCGTGCCGAGGCTCTCCAGCTCGTCGGCGGCCATGACCTCGAAGACCGCGCGTGCGTCGGCGGCGGTCAGCGGGCGGCTGGTCAGCCCGTCGGGCAGGGTGTCGGCGGGGATGGTGGGGGTGTCCATCCAGCCAGTGTCCTGCGCGCGCGGTCCGCTGTCGCGGGATTTTCGGGTCCGAGCAAGGCGGGGCGGCAGAGCCCCCCAGCCCCGCCGCCCCGCCGCGAACACTGTAGACAAGCCAAAATCACATACGCCTGAGACAATCTGTGAACAGCGTGTCGAACTTCCGATGCGTCTCGGGACTCGGGGAGACATGGGCGACGACGACGGAACCGTTCCGGCCGTCCTGACGCGGGCGATCGCCGAGCGGGGGATGACCCTCCAGGCCATCTCGAAGCTGCTCGCGTGCCGCGGGATCAAGGTCAGCGTCTCGACGCTGAGCTACTGGCGGTCGGGGCTGCGACGCCCTGAGCGGGCCTCGTCACTGGAGGCGCTGGACGCGCTCGAGGAGATACTGCGGCTCCCGCAGGGTCACCTCCGACACCGTCTCGGACCGTCGAAGCGGCCCGGCCCGCCGCGACGGGAGCTGACCTACGAGGACCTCGTCGGTCCCCGGGTGGCGGGGATGTTCCGGCGGCTCGGGTTCCCCGAGGGGGCCCGGGCGACCGAGCTGAGCAGTCACAGCATCATCGACATCCGCGCGGACGGGACGCTGGAGAAGATCACCTGGCGCGGTGTCTGGCGGGCCGACGAGGACGGGGTCGACCGGGTGCCGCAGATGGTCCGGACCGCGACCCGCGGCAGCGAGCCCGACCAGTCGCTCGTCACGCCGGTCTTCGGGTGCCGGGTCGGCCGGATGCTCTCCGACCCCGACGAGTCCGCGCATGCCTACGAGCTGATCTTCGAGCGACCGCTCAAGCGGGGCGAGACCACGATCACCGAGTACGTCATGAGCGGGTTCGGCCAGGTCCGCGACACCGACTTCCACCTGTCGGTCAAGCGACGCATGAACGAGCTCGTCATCTGGGTGCGCTTCCAACCCGACAGCGGCGCTCACAGCTGCGAGTCCTACACCCGGATGGACGGCGTCGAGCTCGTCTCCGCCCTGGACCAACCGGGCCACACCGCGCACCTGGTGCTGCGGGGTTTCGGGCCCGGAATCGCCGGCATCCGGTGGTCGCTCGATCCCAGGTGAGCGGAGTCGCACCGCGCACGAATCCCCGGCGAGGCGGTCGAGCCACTACCGTTGACGGGTGGACGAAGACCTGAGCACCGACCAGCCGACCTTTGCCGACCTCGGACTGGACGCCCGTGTGCTCAAGGCGGTGACCGATGTGGGCTACGAATCGCCCTCCGCGATCCAGGCCGCGACCATCCCGCCGCTGCTCGAGGGCCGCGACGTCATGGGCCTCGCCCAGACCGGCACGGGCAAGACCGCGGCGTTCGCGCTGCCCATCCTCTCCCAGCTCGACATGCGCCAGAAGTCCCCGCAGGCGCTGGTGCTCGCGCCCACCCGTGAGCTGGCGCTCCAGGTGTCCGAGGCGTTCGAGAAGTACGCCGCCCGCCTGCCCGGCATCCACGTCCTGCCGGTCTACGGCGGCCAGGGCTACGGCGTACAGCTCTCGGCCCTGCGTCGCGGCGTGCATGTCGTCGTCGGCACCCCCGGCCGGATCATGGACCACCTCGAGAAGGGCACGCTGGACCTCTCGCAGCTGCGGTTCCTGGTGCTCGACGAGGCCGACGAGATGCTCAAGATGGGCTTCGCCGAGGACGTCGAGACGATCCTGACGGGCACCCCGGACACCAAGCAGGTCGCCCTGTTCTCGGCGACCATGCCGTCGGCGATCCGCCGGATCACGGCCAAGCACCTCAAGGACCCGGTCGAGTTCACCGTCAAGAACAAGACCCAGACGGTGTCCACGATCACCCAGCGCTACCTGATCGTGGCCTACCCGCAGAAGATCGACGCCCTCACGCGCATCCTCGAGATGGAGAACTTCGAGGGCATGATCGTGTTCGTCCGCACCAAGAGCGAGACCGAGGTCGTGGCGGAGAAGCTGCGGGCTCGGGGCTTCTCGGCCCAGGCGATCAACGGTGACGTGGCGCAGGTGCAGCGGGAGCGCACCATCAACCAGCTCCGCACCGGCAAGCTCGACATCCTCGTCGCCACCGACGTCGCCGCGCGCGGCCTCGACGTCGAGCGCATCAGCCACGTCGTCAACTTCGACATCCCGACCGACCCCGGCTCCTACGTCCACCGGATCGGCCGCACCGGCCGGGCCGGCCGCAAGGGCGACTCGATCGCCTTCGTCACGCCGCGTGAGAAGCACCTGCTCCGGTCGATCGAGAAGGCCACCCGCCAGCCGATCACGCAGATGCAGCTGCCGACCGTCGAGGACATCAACGTGTCGCGGCTCAACCGCTTCGACGACGCGATCACCTCGATGCGTGCCGACGCCGAGCGCCTCGACTTCTTCCGCGAGGTCGTCAGCCACTACGTCCGCGAGCACGACGTGCCCGAGGTGGACGTCGCCGCCGCGCTGGCCGCGGTCATGTACGCCGACAGCCCGCTGCTCATCGACGCCCTTCCCGAACCTGCTGCCCGGACCTTCCAGGGCGGTGACAAGGAGCGCCCCGAGCGCAGTGGCAAGCCGCGCGAGCGCGGTGGCCCGCCCGCCCGGGCCCGCCGGGTCGGCAACGACGCCAACCTCGCGACGTACCGGATCTCGGTCGGGCGCCGCCACAAGGTCGAGCCGCGCCAGATCGTCGGCGCGCTGGCCAACGAGGGTGGCCTCGGTCGCTCCGACTTCGGCCGGATCGACATCCGGATGGACCACTCGCTGGTCGATCTGCCCATCGAGCTGCCCGCCGGTGCCTGGGACCGGCTGCGGGACACCCGCATCTCCGGCAAGCTCATCGAGCTGAGCAAGGACACCGGCGCCCCGCCGGCGCGTCGCGGTGGCGACGACGACCGGCCGGCCCGCAAGGCCCGCCACAAGTAGCGCGAGGCCTCGAGACCGAGGACGTTGGCGTCCTCGGTTCGAGGCCAGGCAGGTCAGGCGTTCTTGATCGCCGAGATGTCGAACTCGAGGACGATCTTGTCCGAGACGAGCACGCCGCCGGTGTCGAGCGCGGCGTTCCAGGTCAGGTCCCACTCCTTGCGGCTGATCGTGGTGCGGCCCTCGAAGCCGATGCGCACGTTGCCGAAGGGGTCCTGGGCCGAGCCGGTCTCCTCGAAGGGGATCGTGACCGACTTGCTCGTGCCCTTGATGACCAGGTCGCCGGTGACGTTCCAGTCGGCGCCGTTGCGCGCGACCGACGTCGAGGTGAAGGTGATCTCGGGGTTGCTCTCCACGTCGAAGAAGTCGCCCGACCTCAGGTGACCGTCGCGATCGGCGCTGCCGGTGTCGACGGACGCGACCTGGATCGTGACGCTGACCGAGGACGAGGACGGGTTCGCGGCGTCGACGTGGGCGGTGCCGGCGAAGTCCTGGAACTGGCCGCGGACCTTGGTGACCATCGCGTGGCGGGCGGTGAAGCCGAGCCGCGAGTGCGAGACGTCGAGGGTGTAGTCGCCGGTGATGTCGTCGATGGCGGTGGTGGGGGCGTCGAAGTCCTGCACGGTCATGGGTTCTCCTGGGTAGTTGGTTGTAGTTTCAACTACCTCAACAACGAAGAACGAGATTCATTCCCGGAGGACGGCGCCGGCGGTGCGGGCGTCAGGCTGCGTGGGACTGGTGCAGGCCCGGAGTCGGCGCGTCGCTGACCCAGTGCGCCTCCATGTGCGTGCGGCCGCGCTCGTCGACGACCTCGACCCACTGCATGTGCAGAGCCGTGGCGTGGCCCTGCAGAGTCATCTGTGGATTGCTCATGTGACACCTCCCGTTCATCTTCTGTTCACCATCGTACGTGGATCCCCACCCATGCGCCAAGCTTTGGCTGAAAGTCGGTCCGAGTTCCCCACTGCGGCCGCGGGTCAACCGACGACACGCCGCCGCGTCCCCCACTGCTCGGGGTGTCAGTCCCTAGCGGACAGCGTTTCCTTCCGCGGAAAATGCGCGGTCCTGCCCGAAAGCGGGCAGGAACTTGCGAAGTGACGCGACTGACCGGCACGATCACGCCGTGTCATTCGAGCGGTACGGGCGAGACGAGCTCCTCGAGCACGTGGTCGCCACCACCGGACTGTCGGCCCCGGAGGCGCAGCGAGTCATCGACGACGTGGTCGCCTTCCTCCGCGAGCCCGTGGACTCCTACGTACGCCGCCGGCACACCGAGCTGAAGACCTTCGGGGCCAAGAACCCCGAGATCTACGACCGGATCGCCAGCGAGCTGGCCCAGCGCGTGGTCGCTGCGCCCGAGCTCACCACCCGGCAGCTGCGCCGGATCATCTACGGCTGAACGGAGAAAGACATGTGCGGCATCGTCGGCTACATCGGGGCCCAGCAGGCGCCACCGATCCTGCTCGAGGGGCTCAGCCGGCTGGAGCACCGGGGCTACGACTCGGCCGGCCTCGTCGTCCGGGCCGACGGCCGGGGACCACGCACCCTCAAGCTCGCCAAGCGCGCCGGGCGGGTGCGGGACCTGGCCGACACGCTGCCCAAGCGGTTCGCCGGCACGGCGGGCATCGGGCACACCCGCTGGGCCACCCACGGTCCGGCCAACGACGCCAATGCGCACCCGCACACCGATGCCGCCCACCGGGTCGCGGTCGTCCACAACGGCATCATCGACAACGCCTCCGCCCTGCGAGACCAGCTCGCCGCCGACGGCGTCGACCTGGTCTCCGACACCGACACCGAGGTGATCGCGCACCTGATCGGGAGGTCGGCGGCCGACACCCTGGAGGGCAAGGTGCGCGACGCCCTCTCGGTCATCGACGGCACGTGGGGGCTGGCCGTGCTGCACGCCGACTTCCCCGACCGGATCGTGGTCGCGCGCAACGGTAGCCCGCTCATCGTCGGCGTCGGTGACAAGGAGATGTACGTCGCCTCCGACCTCGCCGCGCTGGTCCGCCACACCACCACCGTGGCGATGCTCGACGACGGCGAGCTGGCGACGGTCACCGCCGGCGGGTTCACCACGTTCCGCCACGACCTGACGGCGACCGCCAAGGCGGCCACGCACCTGGACGTCGACCCCGCGTCGTACGAGGCCGGCGAGCACGCGTCGTACATGCACAAGGAGATGCTCGAGCAGCCCGCCGCCGCCGAGCGGATGCTGCGCGGCCGGCTCGACGAGCGCTTCGGCGCCACCCACCTGGGTGGGCTGAACCTGGAGCCGCGGGAGTTCCGGGCGATCCGGCGCGTCAAGATCCTCGGCTGCGGCTCGGCGTACTACGTCGGGCAGATGGGGGCCGGGCTGATCGAGGACCTGGCGCGCGTCCCGGCCGACGCCGAGGCGGCCAGCGAGTTCCGCTACCGCAACCCGATCATCGAGCCCGACACCCTCTACGTCGTGGTCAGCCAGTCCGGCGAGACCATCGACTCGCTGCTCGCGGTGCAGGAGATCCGGCGCAAGGGCGGCCGGGTCATCGGCCTGGTCAACGTGGTCGGCAGCGCCATCGCGCGGGAGTGCGACGGCGGCATCTACCTGCACGCCGGGCCGGAGGTCGCGGTGGCGAGCACCAAGGCGCTCACCAACATGTTCCTCGGCTTCGCGCTGCTGGCGCTCCAGCTCGGCCGGGTGCGCGACCTCTCGATCGCCGACGGCAAGCGGCTGGTCACGGCGCTGGCCGCCCTGCCCGGGCACCTCGAGGAGATCCTGGCCAAGGAGGAGGAGTACGCCGAGGTGGCGCGCACGCTCGCGGAGGCGCCGAGCCTCTTCTTCGTCGGGCGGGTGCGGGGCTTCCCGGTGGCGCGCGAGGGCGCGCAGAAGTTCAAGGAGATCAGCTACCGGCACGCCGAGGCGTACCAGACCTCCGAGCTCAAGCACGGTCCGCTGGCGCTGATCGATCCCGCCCTGCCGACCGTGGCGATCGTCCCTGCCGACGACCTGACCGAGCGCAACGTGGCCGCCCTGCACGAGATCGCCGCCCGGCGCGGGCCGCTCGTGGTGGTCACCCACGCCGACGTCGACCTCGGTGGAGTCGCGGCCACCCGCCTGGACGTCCCTCGCAGCGAGCCGGAGCTCGACCCGATCCTGATGACCCTGCCCCTCCAGCTGCTGGCGTACCACGCGGCCCTGCACCTTGGCCACGACATCGACAAGCCGCGCAACCTGGCCAAGTCGGTCACCGTCGAGTAGGCCGACCGGTCCGGCAGCCGGTTTGATAGACAGTCCGCATGCATCTGCGGACCGGTTCGGCGGCCCTCGCCCTCGTTGGGCTCACCCTCACCCTGACCGCCTGTGACCTGCCCTGGTCGAGCGGCCCCGACCCCGAACCAGTGCTCGACGAGCTGGCCGTAGCCCTCGCCGCCGGTGACGTGCCGGCCGACCTGGTCCCCGTGCTCGCGGGGGTGGCCGACCTTCCGCACTCGGTCACGGCAGCGCCCGCGCAGGTCGACGAGGACGTCGCGACGTCCGCGCTGACCTGGCAGTGGGAGGTGGCCGGCGAGCCCTGGCAGTACGACGTGCCGATCGAGCTGGACCTCGTCGAGGACGAGTGGCGCTTCGACTGGTCGCCGGGCCTGATCCACCCCGAGCTGGTGGACGGCGACGTCCTGCAGACGACCACGATCAACCCGGCGCGCGGCCCGATCACGGGGGCAGGCGACCTGCCGCTGGTGACCGCCCGCGACGTCGTGCGGTTCGGCGTCGACCGCACGCAGGTCGAGCCCGCGCAGGCCGACGCCTCCGCCCGGGCGTTGGCGGCGTTGCTCGAGGTCGACCCGGAGCGGTTCGCCACCGCCGTCGTCAACGCCGGCCCGAAGGCGTTCGTCGAGGCGATCGCCCTGCGCAGCCAAGACGTGGAGCCCACCCTCCTGACCGCTCTCGAGGCCATCTCCGGGGCGCGTGCGGTGCCCGGCACCCAGCAGCTCGGCCCCACGCGCGGCTTCGCGGCACCCATCGTCGGCACGGTCGGACCGGTGACCGCGGAGATGGTCGAGGAGGATCCCGACACCTACGCCGCCGGTGACGTGGCCGGTCTCTCCGGCCTGCAGGCGAGGTACGACGACCAGCTGCGGGGCACCCCCGGCCTGGTGGTCAACCGGGTCGGCGACGAAGGGGAGGACGAGCTCTTCCGCGTCGACCAGGTCGACGGGCAGCCGCTGGCCACCACCCTCGACGAGGACCTCCAGATCGCGGCCGAGAAGACCCTCGCCGGCGTCGGCCCGGCCAGCGCGCTGGTGGCGATCCGGCCCTCCGACGGGTCGATCCTGGCGGCCGCCAACGGTCCCGGCGCGAACGGCTACAACAACGCGACGTTCGGCCAGTTCGCGCCCGGGTCGACGTTCAAGGCCGTCTCCAGCCTGGCGCTGCTGCGGGCCGGGCTCACCCCCGACACCCCGGTGCCGTGCACGGCCACGGTCGTGGTCGACGGCAGGCGGTTCGAGAACTACGACCAGTACCCCGCCGGCCGGCTCGGCACGATCCCGCTGAGCGCGGCGCTGGCCAACTCCTGCAACACCGCCTTCATCTCCCAGCGCGACAAGATCCCCGAGGGCGGCCTGGCCGAGGCCGCCGCGGCGCTCGGTCTCGGGGTCGACCACGACCTCGGCTTCCCGGCCTACTTCGGCCAGGTGGAGCCGCCGGCCAGCGACACGGAGGCGGCTGCCGACATGATCGGTCAGGGCAGCGTGCTCGCGTCACCGATGACGATGGCCGCGGTGATCGGCTCCGTCCAGGCCGGGCACACCGTCGTGCCGAGGTTGCTCACCGCGACGGCCGCGCCCGAGCCGGCGCCCATCCCCGAGGCCAAGGAGCTGCGCGGCATGCTGCGCGGAGTCGTGACCGGAGGCAGTGGCACGTTCCTGGCCGGGCTGCCCGGCCCGCCGGCCA
Organism: uncultured Actinomycetota bacterium; assembly: GCA_963807335.1. Lineage (GTDB taxonomy): Bacteria > Actinomycetota > Actinomycetes > Propionibacteriales > Nocardioidaceae > Nocardioides. Next base: position 841,038 of record CAWEBT010000010.1, on the reverse strand, counting down.
TCGCCAAGACCGGTACGGCCGAGTTCGACCGCGACGGCAAGCGGCTGCTGCATGCGTGGATGGTCGCCGCCCAGGGCGACGTGGCGGTGGCGGCGTTCGTCGACGTCGGCCGCGGTGGGCGGCGCACTGCCGGACCGCTGCTCGAGGCGATGCTGCGCGCGGCGCGCTGATCGCGCGCGGCGAAGTGCGACAGGAGATGGCGCAGGCGGATGGCCCAGGCAGGTGGCCCAGAAATGGCCCAGAAATGGCCCGGAATTGGCCGGGCCCCTTGCCGCATGGGGTCGGCAAGGGGCTCGCACTGACCAACCTTGCAGCGGGTCGTGACAATGTTCGCACGATGGGAGAGCGTGCGTCACACGCTCCACCAAAGACATGGCAAAATTCAGACCCGGTCCAGATGAGGTGAGGCGAATGTCAGACTTCAAAGACCTGCTGTTCATCGGCGGCGAGTGGCGAGAGGCGGCCGACGGCAAGCGGTTCGAGGTCATGGACCCGGCCGACGAGTCGGTCCTGGCCAGGGTCGCCGACGCCGGCGAGGCCGACGCGATCGACGCGCTCGACGCCGCCGTCGAGGCGCAGGCGGCGTGGGCAGCGACGGCCCCGCGCGAGCGCGGCGAGATCCTGCGGGCGGCGTACGAGCTGCTCGTCGAGCGCTCCGACGACCTGGCCCGGCTGATCAGCCTGGAGATGGGCAAGCCGCTGGCCGAGGCGGCGGGCGAGGTGGCCTACGGTCGCGAGTTCCTGCGCTGGTTCAGCGAGGAGGCGGTGCGCATCCACGGCCGCTGGATGAGTGCCCCCGACGGCCGGAGCCGGCTGCTGACGATGAAGAAGCCGGTCGGGCCGTGCCTGTTCGTGACGCCGTGGAACTTCCCGCTCGCGATGGGCACGCGCAAGATCGGTCCGGCGCTGGCGGCCGGCTGCACCATGGTCGTGAAGCCGGCCGAGCTGACGCCGCTGACCATGCTCGAGCTGGCCTCGGTGTTCGCCGAGGCCGGGGTGCCGGCTGGGGTCCTCAACGTCGTGACGACCACGTCGTCGGCCGAGATCGGCCAGGCGCTGATGGGCGACGACCGGCTCCGCAAGGTGAGCTTCACCGGGTCGACGAAGGTCGGCAAGGTGCTGGTCAAGCAGTCGGCCGAGAACCTTCAGCGGGTGTCGATGGAGCTGGGCGGCAACGCGCCGTTCATCGTCTTCGCCGACGCCGACCTCGACGCCGCCGTCGACGGCGCGATGATCGCCAAGATGCGCAACATGGGCGAGGCCTGTACCTCGGCCAACCGTTTCCTGGTGCACTCCTCGGTGGCCGAGGAGTTCGCGACCCGGCTGGGCGAGCGGATGTCGGCGCTCACCGTCGGGCGCGGCCAGGACGACGGCGTCGACGTCGGTCCGCTGATCAACCCCGACGCGGTGGAGTCGGTCGGGCAGCTCGTCATCGACGCGGTCCACGACGGAGCCCGGGTCGTCTGCGGCGGCGAGGCGCCCGGCGGCGCCGGCTTCTTCTACCCGCCCACGGTGCTGGTCGACGTGCCCGCCGAGGCCCAGATCAACAGCGAGGAGATCTTCGGGCCAGTCGCGCCGATCACCAGCTTCGAGACCGAGCAGGAGGCGGTCGCGTCGGCCAACTCCACGGAGTACGGCCTGGTCGCCTACGCCTACACCCGCGACCTGGCCCGCACCCTGCGGCTGGCGGAGTCGCTCGACTTCGGCATGGTCGGGATGAACACCGGCCTGGTGTCCAACCCGGCCGCTCCGTTCGGCGGCGTGAAGTCGAGCGGGTTCGGGCGCGAAGGTGGCTTCGAGGGGATCGAGGAGTACCTCGACACGACGTACGTCGCGCTGCCGGTGACCGAGGCCTGAGGAGGTCGACGGGTTGGAGCTGTTCGCGGACGTCGCCACCCAGTACGCCGACTTCGCATCGGCCGCCACCGACTCGCCCTGCCTGGAGACGTGGGCGCGCGCGGTCGTGGACGACCCGGAGGTGCTCGAGTGGGTGGCGACCCTGCCGGGCATCAAGCGGCAGCCGAACCTGGTCTTCGCGGCCGCCCGGTGGCACGGCGTACCCGCTCCCGGTCCGTACGCCGGGCTGCGCGAAGCTCTCCTCGCCGACGACTCGACCGGCGGCGCGATCCGCGCCACGATCCTGGCGCGCGCCACCCAGACCAACGAGGTCGGTCGGCTGGCCACCCTGCTCCCGGCCTTCGCGCTGGCGGCCGCCGGACGGCCGCTGGCCCTCCTCGAGGTGGGGGCGTCCGCGGGGCTGTGCCTCTTCCCGGACCGCTGGTCCTACGCGTGGCCGAGGCTGGGGTCGCTGGCCGGCCCGGGGCCCGAGCTGCGGTGCGCGGTGACCGGGCCGATGCCGGTGCCGGCGGAGATGCCCGAGGTCGGCTGGCGAGGCGGACTCGACCTGCACCCCCTCTCGGTCGCCGACGCCGACCAGATGGCGTGGCTGGCCACCCTGGTCTGGCCCGAGCAGGACGACCGGCGAGATCGGCTCCGGCAGGCCGTCGCCATCGCCGCTTCCGAACCGCCCCGGCTGGTGCAGGGTGACCTGCTGACGGATCTGCCGGCGCTGGTCGACGAGGCGTCGGCGTACGGCGAGGTCGTGGTGTTCCACAGCGCGGTGCTGGCCTACGTCGACGAGCCGGGCCGGCGTCGCTTCGAGGCACTGATGACGGGGCTGGTCGCCGACGGCCGCTGCCACTGGGTGAGCAACGAGGCGCGTCGGGTGCACCCTTCGGTCACCGAGACGGCGACGGGGGAGCCGCCCGATCGGACCGCCTTCGTGCTCGGGCTCGACGGGCGGGCGGTTGCGTGGACGCACTCCCACGGGGCGTCTATGCGGTGGCTCAGCCGGTGACCCGGATCGTCACGCGGTAGCGCACGAAGCTCGGCACGGCGATCGCCGCGACCACGGTGAGCACCACGACCAGCACGCCGCCGCCGGCGGCCGCAGCCGCGGTCCCGACCACTGCCGCGGTCGCGCCGTGGGCGACGTCGGCGATCCGCGGACCACCCGCGACCACCACGATGAAGATGCCCTGCAGCCGGCCGCGCACGGCATCGGTCGCGACGGTCTGGAGCATGCTCGTCCGGAACGCGGCGCTCGCCATGTCGGCGGCGCCGCCGATGACCAGCATCAGCAGGGCGATCACCAGCATCGCGCGCGGTGACACGTCGGCGAAGCCGACGGCGAGCCCGAACCCCGCCATCGCCGCGCCCCACACCAAGATGGCGATGACCACCGCCCGGCCCTGCGCGGAGACCCGCGAGACCCAGCCCGACAGGATGCCGCCGATCACGGCACCGGCGGGGATCGCGGCGAACAGCAGCGCGAACGCCAGCCCGCCCTCCTGCGGCCCCGCGAAGCTCGCGTGCGCCACCTCGGGGAAGAGCGCCCGCGGCATGCCGAACACCATCGCGATGATGTCGACGACGAACGACATCAGCAGCACCGGCTGACCGCGCAGGTAGCCGAGCCCCTCGACGACCGACCGCAGCCCGGGCACGCCGGCCACCGCGCCCTCGACCGGCAGTGGCGGCAGCCGGACCACCGCCGACAGGGTGGCGAAGAGGGTGATCGTGTCGATCAGGTAGAGCCACTCGAAGCCCAGCACCGGGATCAGCGCGCCCGCCACCAGCGGTCCGCCGATCGCGCCGGCCTGCATGACGGTCATGTTGAGCGAGTTGGCCGCCGGCAGCAGCTCGTCGCCGACCAGCTTCGGGATCAGCGCGCTGCGCGTCGGCTGGTTGACCGCGAAGAACGCCTGCTGCACCGAGAACAGGCACAGCAGCGCCCACACGTTCTGCATGCCGAGCGCCGCCTGCAGCCAGAACAGGGCGCTGGTCACGATCAGGCCGAGGGTGGTGACCACCAGGATCGTGCGGCGGTCGAAGACGTCGGCCAGCGCGCCGCCGTACAGGCCGAAGACGACCAGGGGCACGAGGCCGAAGACGCCGGTCAGCCCGACGTACGCCGACGAGCCGGTGTCGGCGTAGATCTGCGCGGGCACCGCGACGACCGTGAGCTGGGCGCCGATGACGGTGACGATGTTGGCCGACCAGAGCCGGCGGAAATGCGGGTTCCGCAACGGCCGGGTGTCGGCGACCAGGCCGCGGATGTGCACGCGTGGACCCTAGACGAGTCGTCCGCCTGGTGCCGGGTCAGTGCACGGTGTGGGGCCGACGACTCAGCGCCAGGGCGCGTTCGGCGGCGGGTACGGCGAGCGCGCGGTCGCTCCCGATCAGCCCGACGCGGGTCCGCCGGTCGAGCAGGTCGCCGACGTCGGCAGCACCCTCGTGGGTGACCCCGAAGACCAGCTCGGCCAAGGTGACCGGGATGCCGCCCGCCACCGGCGCCAGCAGGGCGTCGTCGTCGAGCCCGGTGACCTCGCGGGCGTTCTCGATCACCAGCCCGGCGTCCGTGCCGAACCGCCGCACCAGCCTGGCCGGCTGCTCGAGCGCGGCCAGCTCGGCGCGCGGGGCCGCGCCGAGCAGTGGTGTCCGCGCCGTCACGCAGGGTCCGGCGTCGAGGTCCAGGGCGTCCAGGGCGTCCTCGGCCATCCGTCGGTAGGTGGTCAGCTTGCCGCCGACGACCGTGATGACGCCGCTCGACGACCGCAGCACCGCATGGGTCCGGGACAGGTCGGCCGTCTCGGTCGTGCCCTCGACCTCGAGCAGCGGCCGCAGCCCGGCGTACGCGCCGACCACGTCGCTGCGGCGCAACGGCCGCGCGAACGCCGCCGCCACGACGTCGAGCAGGAAGCCGATCTCGGCGTCGGTCGGCTCCGGGACGTCGGGCACCTGGCCCTCCACCGGCACGTCGGTGAGGCCGACGTAGATGGTGCCGTCCGGCTGGGGGAGCACGAGCACGAAGCGGTTGGTCTCGCCCGGCACGGGTGCGGTGACCGCGACCCGCAGGCCGGGCAGGCTGTCGCCGCGCAGCACGAGGTGCGTGCCGCGGCTCGGCCGCAGCCGGACGCCGTCGACGAGCGTGTCGGCCCACACCCCGGTCGCGTTGACGACGGCCCGGGCGTGCACGGTGTGGGTGGCGCCGGTGAGCTCGTCGCGCAGCTCGACCCGCCGGCCCGTGGCGGAGACGACCCGAGCGCGGGTGCGCACGTGCGCGCCGTACGCCGCGGCGGTGCGGGCGATGGTGGTGACCAGCCGGGCGTCGTCCTCGAGCTGGCCGTCCCACGAGAGCAGGCCGCCGCGCAGGCCGGCTGGACGCAGGTCGGGAGCCAGCGACAGCACCTCGGTCGCCGAGACGCGCCGCGGGTGGGGCAGGGTCTCGGCCGAGGTGTGGGCGCTGCGGCGCAGCAGGTCGCCGGCGGCGAAGCCGGCCCGGGTGAGGGCGCCCTGGAACCCGCTGACGCTCGAGCTGAGGGGGAGGAGCATCGGCATCGCCCGGGTGAGGTGGGGTGCGGTGACCTCCATCAGGATGCCGCGCTCGACCGCACTCTCGTGGGCCACGCCGACCTGGCCCCTGGCGAGGTAGCGCAGCCCGCCGTGCACGAGCTTCGACGACCAGCGGCTCGTGCCGAAGGCCAGGTCGTGGGCATCGACGGCGAGGGTCGTCAGGCCCCGGGTGACGGCGTCGAGCGCACAGCCCGCGCCGGTGACGCCCAGACCGATGACCACGACGTCCACCTCGGTCGGCACACCGGCCAGCCCGGGGGTGATGCGCGGGCTCACGGCGCCAGCGCTCGCCCGACCAGGGTCCGCAGCTCGGCCTCGAGGTCGGTCTCGGTGACGTCGTCGTCGACCATCGTGTGCGCGCTCAGCACGAAGCCGTGGGCGGCCAGCACGAGCGCGCGTGCCATGACCTGCGGGTTGCCGGAGCGGATCGTGCCGTCGGCCTGACCGTCGAGGATCGCCTGCTCGATGAGGGCCAGGATCGCCTGCTGCGACCGGCCGCGTCGGTTGAGCAGGTAGGGCAGCAGCAGCTCGGGGTCCAGCTCGACGATGCGCACGAACAGCTCGTTCTCGCGCAGCGACCGCACGGTCGTCAGCACGCTCTCCATCAGCGTCTTGCCGTGACTGGTGGCGACCACGCCCGCCCACTCCCGGGTCATCAGGTCGCCCAGGAGCTGGGACATGTCCGACCAGGCGCGGTAGATCGTCATCCGGCTGACGCCGGCCCGTCGGGCGACCTCGGTGAGGGTCGTCCGGCGCCAGCCGACGTCGAGGATGCAGGCCCTGGCGGCGTCGAGGTAGGCGTCCAGCGGTCCGGGCTGGTCGGGCGTCGTCGCGACCTCGGACCCGTTGTGACGAAGTGACGTCATGTGTAACACTGTAACACATGAGTCAGGTCGAGAACCGTGAGATGCACCCCAGCCGCTGGGGCGACCCGGCCTCGGCCGCCGCCCTGCCCGAGGCGGCCCGCGGCCTGATCGAGCTGGCCTTCGGCCTGACCGAGACCCCGGTCCTCGAGCCTCTCGAGCTGCCCGCCACGTCGTTCCCCGCGGAGGCGCTCACCGGGCTGCGCGCCCTCCTCGGCGACGAGCACGTGCTGACCGACGACGACAGCCGGCGGCGGCGTACCCGCGGCAAGTCGACGCCCGACCTCCTCCGGGCGCGCGCGGGAGACTTCACCGACGCCCCCGACGTGGTGGTCCGACCGGCCACCCACGACGACGTGCAGGGCGTGCTCGACCTGGCCGTCGCCCACGCCCTCGCTGTGGTGCCCTTCGGCGGCGGCACCGCGGTCACCGGCGGCCTGGTCGCCCGGCGCGACGGCAAGGCCGGCGTCGTCTCGCTCGACCTGTGCCGGATGAAGGCGCTGCTCGACGTCGACACCGTCTCCATGACCGCCACCCTCGAGCCCGGACTGCGCGGCCCGGAGGCCGAGGCGCTGCTCGCCGAGCACGGGCTGACGATCGGCCACTACCCGCAGTCGTTCGAGTACGCCTCCATCGGCGGCTTCGCCGCCACCCGCTCGTCGGGTCAGTCGTCGGCCGGCTACGGCCGCTTCGACGCGCTCGTCGTGGCCCTCACCGCGGCCACCCCGTCGGGCCGCCTCGACCTCGGCACCGCGCCCGCCAGCGCGGCCGGTCCCGACCTGCGCCACCTGCTGCTCGGGTCCGAGGGCGCGTTCGGCGTGATCACGTCGGTGACCGTGCGGGTCCGCGCGCTCCCCGAGACCACGGCGTACGACGGGTGGCGCTGGCCGTCGTTCGAGGCCGGTGCGGCCGCGATGCGCACCCTCGCCCAGTCGGACCTGCTGCCGACCGTGATCCGGCTGTCCGACGAGTCGGAGACGGCGCTGAACCTCGCCCGGCCACAGTCGATCGGTGCCGGCAGCGACGGGGGCTGCCTGATGATCACCGGCTTCGAGGGCACCCGGGCCGCCGTCGACGCGCGCCGGATGGCCGTGACCGCGGTCCTGACCGGTCTCGGTGGCAGCCCGCTGGGGCCCGAGGCGGGCGAGGCGTGGGTGCACGGCCGGTTCCACGCGCCGTACCTCCGGGACTCGCTGCTGGACGTCGGCGTGCTCGTGGAGACGCTCGAGACGGCCACGTTCTGGTCCAACCTCGATCGCGTGTATTCCGACGTGAAGGCCGCCCTGAACGGCGCGCTGGGCGACGGGGCGATCGTGCTGTGCCACATCTCGCACGTCTACGAGACCGGCGCCTCGCTCTACTTCACCGTCGCGGCCAAGCAGGCCTACGACCCGATCGCGCAGTGGCTGTGGGCGAAGACCGCGGCCAGCGACGCGATGGTCGACGCCGGCGCGACGATCACCCACCACCACGCGGTCGGCCGCGACCACAAGCCGTGGCTGGAGCGCGAGATCGGGCCGGTCGGCGTGCAGGTGCTGCGCGCGGTCAAGGCGTCGCTCGACCCGGCCGGCGTGCTCAACCCGGGGGTGCTGATCCCGTGACGCGGTCCTTCACCTTCCTGGTCAACCCCGCCGCCGGCGGCGGCGCCGCGCCGGAGGCGGTGGTGCCGGTGGCGCGGGTGCTGCGGCAGGCCGGGGCGAGCGTCGAGGTGACCTACTCGCCCGGGCCGCGAGCGGTCCGCGCGCTGGCGACCGCAGCGGTCGAGCGCGGTGACGTCGTGGTCTCCGTCGGCGGCGACGGCATGCTGTCGTCGCTCGTCGGGCTGGTCTCCGGTCTCGGCGGCACGCTCGGGATCGTGCCCGCCGGACGCGGCAACGACTTCGCCCGGATGCTCGGGCTGCCGACGTCCCCCGCCCAGCGGGCCTCGCTCCTGCTGGAGGCGTCGCCCCGCAAGGTCGACCTGCTCAGCGTGGGTGACCGGCTGGTCGCCGGCTCGGTCTACGCGGGGGTCGACGCCCGCGCGGCCACGATCGTCGACCGCGCGCGGCGGGTGCCGAGGTCGCTGGAGTACCCGCTCGCCGCGGTGCGCGCGATCGCGTCGTACCGGCCCGGGCGCTACCGGATCGACGTCGACGGCACCGGGCACGAGTTCTCCGCCGCCACCGTGGTGGTGGCCAACTCGGCGTACTACGGCAACGGCATGAAGATCGCGCCCGGCGCGGGCCTCGACAACGGGCTGCTGGACGTCGTCGTCGTCGAGGCGGCCTCCCGGGTCGCCCTGCTCCGCGCGCTGCCGAGCCTGTACGACGGCTCGCACGTCGACCGCCCCGAGGTGACCGTGCTGCGGGGCCGGCGGGTCGAGCTGTCCGGCCGCGCGAGCGGCCCCATCCACGTCGGGGCCGATGGCGAGCCCCTCGACGACCTGCCTGCCTTCACCGACCGGCCGCTGGTGGCCGAGGTGGTCCCGGGAGCGCTGTCGGTGCTGGCCTGAGCTCGTCGGGCCCGGTCTGGCGCCGCGACGACGCCAGCACGAAACCTGCCGCCACGACCGCGGTGGCTCCCATCACGGGCCACAGCAGGCCCGGTGCCGCGGCGTACACGCTGGTGCCGATCGGTCCGGCGAGCATCATGCCGCTCGTCGAGGCGCCGCTGTAGAGGCCTTGGTACTGCCCGACGAGGTGGTCGGGCGCCGCATCGAGGACGTGCGCGGTGGCGGTGGTCTTGTAGAGGATCTCGCCCGCCGTCAGCACCACCATCGCGACGACGACCGAAACGACGGTGACCGGCAGCCCGAACAGCACGGTGCCGACGCCGACCAGGGCGTAGCCGATCGCGATCACGGGGTACGCCGACCGCTCGCGCAGCCGCTGCGTCGCCGGGATCTCGAGCAGCAGGATGAGCCCCGAGCCGACCGCGATCACCGTGGCGTAGAGGCCGACTGGTGCGCCCGAGTCGCGCAGGTGCAGCGGCAGGGTCGTGTAGAGCTGGCGGTAGACGACGTCGACGAGCACCACGCCGACGAGCAGCACCAGCAGCGACCGGTCGGCGGCCACCGTGCGCCACAGCCCCGGCCGGGGCGCGCCGTCGACGGACTCGACGGCCGGCTCGCGGGGCAGCGCCCGGCTGAGGGCGACCCGGATCGCCAGGACGGCGAGCCCGTCCAGGACGAACAGGGCGTCGTAGCTCCAGGTGAGGACCAGCGCGCCCAGCAGCGGCCCGACCACGAAGCCGGCGTTGGAGGCCGCCCGGTTGATGGCGACCGCCGTCCGCCGGCTGCCGCGCGGCACCGCGAGAGCGGTGAGGGCGCCGGTCGAGACGCCGCCGGTCGCACTGAGGTAGGCGGCGACGGGGAGCGCCACCGTCATCGCCCACACGGGCAGCCACGGCACCGAGATCAGGACCACGGCCCCGACCGACGACGCGCCGAGCAGCACCCGGCGGTGGCCGAACCGGTCGCCCCACCGGCCGCCGGTGAAGTTGCCGGTCAGCAGCGCGACCCCGATGACACCGGAGACCAGCCCGGCCATCGGGGCGCTCAGCTCACGCGGTCCGGTCAGGTAGAGGGTGAGGAAGAGGAAGACGAACGCCGTCGCCGCGCCGACGAATCGCGATGCCGCCAGCACCCACACGACGCGGGGCAGTTCCCGAAGATCCACGCGCAGCACCTTCTCAGAGGCTCCGGCGGTCAGACGAACGCCCACACCAGCAGCAGCCCCGGCGCCGCCAGCTCCAGCGCGCGCCCCGGCTCGCCGGCGATCCGCCAGGCATCCCCCGAGGCCGCGTCGAACACGTGCACCAGCGGCGCCTCCGGCACGATGACCGACGAGGAGACGGAACCGACCCAGAACGACGCTCCCGCCACCGCGAGCGGCAGGTCCGAGCCGCCGGCGACCCGCCGCAGTCCCGGCGAGAGCTCCGGTGTCGCGACCGACCGGGACGGTGGACCACCCGGCGCGTCCGGCCGCACCCAGGCCTGCACGAACCTGGTCGGTCCCGACGTGGCGTCTGCCAGCTCGGAGTGCGTGATGCCGGACCCGGCCGACTGCACCTGCACGGTCCCGGGCGCCAGGACCGAGCGGTGCCCGAGCGAGTCGGTGTGCACGAGCGCCCCCGACAGCACCCACGTGACGATCTCGAGGTCCCGGTGCGGATGAGTGGGGTAGCCGCCGCCCGGTGAGACCAGGTCGTCGTTGTGCGCGACCAGCGGCCCGAAGCCGAGGTTGGTCGCGTCGTAGTGCCTGCCGAACGAGAAGGAGTGCGCCGTCGTGCGGTCCAGACGTCGGGTGACCGGCCTCGCCGAAGCGGCGTACAGGTCGACGGTCATGCCGATATCGTCTCGGGGTGACCGACCCGGAGACAACTGCGCGCTCTGCTGGGCGCGACTTCCCGTTGCTCCCCGCAGGCTTCACGTTCGGCACGAGCACCTCCGCGTACCAGATCGAGGGCGGCGCCGCCGCGGACGGCAAGGGCCGCAGCATCTGGGACACCTTCGCCCACACCGAGGGCCGCATCGTCGACGGCAGCACCGGCGACCAGGCCTGTGACCACTACCGCCGGGTCGACGAGGACATCGCGCTGATCAAGGGGCTCGGCACCACCGGCTACCGCTTCTCGATCTCCTGGCCGCGCATCCAGCCGACCGGCTCGGGCCCGGCCAACGCCAAGGGCCTCGCGTTCTACGACCGGCTCGTCGACACCCTGCTCGAGAACGGCGTCGAGCCGATGGCCACCCTCTACCACTGGGACCTGCCGCAGGAGCTCGAGGACGACGGTGGCTGGCTGAACCGCGCCACCGTCGACCGCTTCGCGAAGTACGCCGACATCGTGGGCGAGCGGCTCGCCGACCGGGTCGCGCACTGGGTCCCCGTCAACGAGCCCAACGTCGTCACCATGCTCGGGTACGCCCGCGGCGTGCACGCCCCCGGCAAGGAGCTGCTGTTCGACGCCATGCCGGTCGCCCACCACCTGCTGCTGGCCCACGGGCGGGCCGCGATGGCGCTGCGCTCGCACGGCGCCGAGAGCGTCGGCTGCGCCAACAACCACGCGCCGATCTGGCCGGCCAGCGAGGACCCCGCCGACACCGGGATGAGCAAGATCTTCGACCAGCTGTGGAACGGGGTGTACCTCGAGCCGATGCTGCTGGGCCGCTACCCGATCGACATCGAGCCGCTGCTCGAGCACGTGGTGCTCCCCGGCGACATGTCCACGATCCGCCAGCCCCTCGACTTCTACGGGGTCAACTACTACAACCCGATCCGCATCGCGGCGGCCGAAGAGGGCGCGGCGACGCCGTTCGAGCTGGTCGAGATCCTCGGCCGCGAGACCACCGACATCGGCTGGCCCGTCGTGCCCTCGGCGCTCCGCGAGTGGCTGATCCTCTTCCGGGCCCGCTACCGCGCGGCCCTGCCGCCCATCGTCATCACCGAGTCGGGCTGCGCCTACAACATGGGGCCCGACGAGAACGGCGTCGTCGACGACCAGCCGCGCATCGACTACCACCAAGCGCACATCCGGGCCGTGTCCGACGCGGTCAACCGGGGCGTCGACGTCCGCGGCTACTACTGCTGGTCGCTGCTGGACAACTTCGCGTGGGCCGAGGGCTACACCCAGCGCTTCGGCCTCGTGCACGTGGACTTCAACACCCAGCAGCGCACGCCGAAGCGGTCCTACGACTGGTACGCCGACCTGATCGCCGCGCAGCCGCCCGCCGACGCCTGAGGCCGGCCCCGACCCGCCGGCTGTCAGCGAGCGGGTCGGGGGCCGCCGCTCAGGGCAGCTCCTGCAGCTTCTCCTCGAGACTCGCGGCGACCTTGTCGGCCAGCAGCTTGAGGGCCACCGGCAGCACCGGCTCCGCGAGCTTCGCGGCACCCTGCGGGTCGAACTCCGCGTGGTAGGTCACCGAGGTGCCGGCGCCCGCCGGCTCGACGGTGATCGTGTCCAGCAGCTTGATCGAGCCGGCGTCGCCGGCCAGCTGCAGCCGCGACCCCTCGACGTACTCGGTGACGACGTAGTCGACGTCCTGCTCGGTGCCGAGGATCTTGGAGACGTTGTGGTACGTCGTGCCGACGCCACCGTCACCCGAGGTCCGGACGGTGGAGACGGTGGGCGGGTCCCACTCCTCGCTGGTGCGGAAGTCGGAGAGGTAGGCCCAGACCTTGGCGGGCGGCTGGTCGACGACGATGGTGCGCTCGACGCTCGGCACGACCTCAGTCCCTCCGTCGGGAGGCGTCGGTCACGACCCGGCCTCGACGTCGCCGCGCCAGCCGCCGGTCTCCTGGCCACCGGTCTCCTGGGCGCCGTTCTCGATGAAGGTCTTGAAGCGCTCGAGGTCCTTGCCGACCTGGTGGTCGTCGATGTTGACCAGAGAGCCGAGCTTCTCCACCACGCCCTGCGCGTCCCAGTCGATCTGCACCATGACGCGGCTCTTGGACTCGTCGAGACGGTGGAACGTGACGACCCCGGCGTGCTTGGTCTCGCCCCCGACGCTCTTCCACGCGACCCGCTCGTCGGGGTGCTGCTCGGTGATCTCGGTGTCGAACTCGCGCTCGACGCCGGCGATGTTGGTGACCCAGTGGCTGCGGGTGTCGCCGACCTGGGTGATCGACTCGACCCCCGACATGAACTGCGGGAACGACTCGAACTGGGTCCACTGGTTGTAGGCCGTCGTCACGGGGACGTCGACGTCGATGGACTTCTGGATCTGACTCACGTGGAGAACCTCTCGATCGGTGGTGCGGTCGCGACCCGGTACCCGACGCCACTGTCCTTACTCACCGGAGACTCGACGACCGACCCGGGGCACCACCGGCGATAGGCTGCCCGGCATGTCGAGCCCCCCTGTCCAGCCCCGCCGGGTCGTCTTCGTCGTGGGCTCCGGCCGGAGCGGCACCAGCGTCATGGCGGGCACCCTGCGGACGCTCGGTCTGCACGTGCCGCAGCCCGAGGTGGCTGCCGACTCGACCAACCCGAAGGGCTTCGGCGAGCCGCAGTGGGTGGTGGACCTCCACGACGAGCTCCTGAAGCGCAGCAACGTGCAGGTCTCCGACGCGCGGCCGCAGGCCTGGCTCGAGGCGGGCAAGGTCAGCGCCGACCATGCGGTGCGCGAGCGGGTCACCGAGTGGCTGGCCGGTCAGTTCGAGGCCAGCGACGAGCTGGTGGTCAAGGACCCGCGCGCCGCGTGGTTCCTCGGGCTCTGGCGCGCGGCGGCCGACCGCAACGCCGCGACCTCGTCGTACGTCACGATGCTCCGGCCGGTCACCGAGGTGGTCGGCAGCAAGAACGCCTACTACGACGCCCGGCAGAGCGGGGTCACCCGCACCGCCGCCTGGATCAACATGATGCTGCACACCGAGCGCGCGACGCGGGGCCAGGCGCGGGCGTTCGTGCGGTACGCCGACATGCTCGCCGACTGGACCGTGCCGGTGTTCGGCATCGGCGCCGCCTTCGACCTGCACGCGGTGAAGACCGCGATGGCCAACGACATCCGCGAGGTGCACAAGTTCATCGACCCCACCCTGCGCCGGGTGACGCTCACCTGGGACGACGTCGACGTGCCGCCGCGCCTGCGCGACCTCGCCGACGAGACGTGGCACGCCCTCGACGGGCTGGCCGACGAGGGTGGTGACGACGCGTTGGCGCACGAGACCTGCGACCAGCTGCGGGTGGCGTACGCCGAGCAGTACGCCGAGGCGGAGGCGTTCGCGCACTCCACCACGCTCGCGGCCCGTCGCGAGGCCGCCCGTGCCGCCGCGGCCCAGGCCGGCCCCAGCAACGCCGACCGCGTGCCGCACGCCGTACGCGCGATGGTGCCGAAGGCGGCCCGCCAGAAGATCCGGAAGGCGCTCGGGCGTGAGCGCTGACATCACCACGCTCGAGGGCCTCCCCGAGTACGACGTCACCTGGCCCTGGCACGCGACCGACGCGCCGGGCGACCGGCTCCGGCCCGGCCTGACCTGCGTCTTCAGGGTCCGCAACGAGGCGCGCAACCTGCCCTGGGTGCTGCCGCCGATCCTGGCCGCGGTCCAGCACGTGGTGTTCGTCGACAACGGGTCCGACGACGGCACACCCGAGGTGGCCGCCCGGATCGCCGAGGAGCACGGCGCGGCCGACCGCTTCACCGCGCTCACCTATCCCCACCAGGTCTCCCGCGCCGGCGCCGAGCACCTGGCCACCCCGGCGACGAGCGTGCACTCGCTCACGCACTTCTACAACTGGTCGTTCAGCCAGGTGCGCACGTCGTACTCCATGAAGTGGGACGGCGACATGGTGCTCTCGCCGGAGGGCGTGGAGATCCTGCGCGACCTCTCGTGGCAGCTCGAGACCAGCCGTGCCATCGTCGCGATGCCGCGGCACCCGCTGACCGTGGTCGACGAGTCGACCGGCTGGATCGACCTGAGCCTGAGCTTCCTGGAGCCCTGGATCTACCCGATGGGCCCGGAGTTCACCTTCGTGAAGGCGTTCGACTGGGAGCTGCGCGAGTACCCCTCCCACACCGAGCGCATCGTGCTGCCGCAGGGGCTGTGCGTCGAGGTGAAGTGGCACGACTCCGACGAGTTCGCGCACTGGCGCAAGGACGGCGTCGACTTCACCAACACCCGGCTCTACCGCAAGCTGCGCGAGTTCGAGGTCGACGAGGCGATCCGCAGCGGCACGCCGCTCAACGGGCTGGTCAAGGTGACCGCGCCGCCCGGCGTGCACATCATCGACCACGTCACGCACACCTGGCTGCGCGAGCAGCCGCGGCCGCTCGTCACGCACTCCCTGCCCCCCAGCCTCTCGCTACGCAAGGCGAAGCCGTGACCCATCCCCTCGACAGCTTCTTCGCCAACGCCGCGGCGCCGGTGCTCGTCATCGCGGCCGACAACCCCGTGGTGGCCCTGCTGCCCACCGACTTCGACGGCTCGCTGCTCGCGCTCTCCCAGCTCGCGCCGGGTGCGCCGGTGAAGCGGGGCTGGAAGTCGGTGCTCCTCGTCGCCTCCGACCGGGCCACCCTGCGGCAGGCGGCGTCCGCGATCCCGCGCCTGGGCCGGTGCCGCACCGTCGGGGTCTGGCTGACCGAGGGCACGGGGCCGCTGACCCTGCACCCGCGTGGTGAGTGGTCGCCGCTCTCCAGCCTCAACGCCCGGCCGCTCCTTCAGGGCTTCTTGACGGTGGCGCGCTTCGACGAGCCGGTGGGAGCGCACGCCGTGCTCGCCGAGCTCGCCCGGCAGGCCGTGCCGGGCGCCGACGCCACCCACGGCGGCGTCGTCGTGGCGTACGCCGGCCGGCCGGCCGCTCCGGGTCTCGACGCGCGAGCGGTGCACCTGCCGTCCGTCGAGGCGGCCGGGGATGCCGACCGTGACGTGCCGCCCGACGTGGTCTCGACGACCGGACCGGGCTCGGGCGACGTCTCGCCCGAGCAGCCCGGGCAGCCGGAGGTGGCGAGCCACCACGTCATCGACCGGGTCCCCACGGTGGTCAGCGACCCCGGCCTCGACCCGGTAGACGAGCTGGTCTTCAACCCGGTCGGCTGGCGCAAGGACTGGGACAAGCCGGTCATCGACCTGCTCAGGCTCGCGCCCGGGCCGGCCGGTGTCACCGAGGCGGTGGTGGCGAAGGCGCGCGGTCACCAGGGGGTCCGGGTCGACCTCGGCCGCGACGACCCCCGGCAGCTGCTGCGCCTCGCGATGGCCGGGGTGCCCCTCGTGCTCTCCGGCCGGACCGACGCGGCGACCACCGGCCTCGCCCCGGCCCTGCTGGCTGCGCTGACCGGCCCGGTCGACCTCGGTGACCCGCTCGCCCGCGAGGAGCACGGCCTCCGCGGCCGCCGGGCCGCCTTCGACCACCACTCGACCCTGGCTTGGCGGTCCGGCCTCGCCGCGCGCGCCGGGGTACGCCATGCCGGCCTGCCTGCGGTGAGCATCCTGCTCGCGACGATGCGGCCCCAGCACCTGGACTTCGCGCTCGGCCAGCTCGCCGCGCAGCGCGGCGCGGACGTCGAGGTGGTGCTGGCGACGCACGGGTTCGCCGCCGACGAGGCCCAGGTGAGGGCCGCGCTCGGTGCGACGCCGTACGTCCTGCTCGACTTCGAGAAGGACGTCTTCTTCGGCGACGTGCTGAGCGCCGCTGCGCGCGCGGCGTCCGCCGAGGTGCTGCTCAAGGTCGACGACGACGACTGGTACTCCCCGCACGCCGTGCACGACCTGCTGATGGCCCGCCGCTTCACCGGCGCCGACGTCGTGGGGATGCCGTCGGAGTTCGTCTACCTCGAGCAGGAGGACGTCACCATCCGCCGCAACCACCCCTCGGAGTGCTTCAACCGGTTCGTCGCCGGCGGCACCATCCTGGTCGACCGGGCGATGCTGCGCGCGCTCGGCGACTTCCGGCCGGTACGCCGCTTCGTCGACACCCAGCTGCTCGCCGGCGTGGAGGCGGCCGGTGGCCGGATCTACCGCACGCACGGGCTCGGCTACGTGCTGCGCCGCACCGGCTCGGGGCACACCTGGGCGATGGACGACGACCAGTTCCGGCGCGCCGAGATCACCGAGAGCCAGTGGCCCGGCTTCCACCCGAGCAGCGAGATGCGGGCGGACGGCTGATGCCTCGGCAGGCCGTCGTCCGCCACAACGACTGGAGCTCGCTCACGCCGCCCTCGCTGGGCGAGTGGGAGCCCACGAAGACCGTCACGATGGTGGTGCCGGCGTACAACTACCACCGCACGCTGCCGTACGTGCTGGCCGGACTCGCGGCGCAGAGCTACCCCGCGCACCTCATCGAGGTCGTCGTCGTCGACGACCAGAGCACGCCGCCGCTCGAGCTGCCCGAGGTCCGGCCCGACAACACCCGCATCCTGCGCGTCGAGTCCGGCTGGGGCCGCGCGAACGCCTGCCACCAGGGGGCGTTGGCCAGCGAGGGCGAGGTGCTGCACTGGTACGACGCGGACATGCTCGCCCACCGCGAGGAGGTCGAGGCGCACCTGCGCTGGCACCACCTCATCGACTACGCGGTGCCCGGCGGCGACAAGCGGTTCGTCGACCCGGAGTCCCTCTTCGCGCGGACGCCGACCGAGGTGCGCGACGTCGTCGCCGCCGGCGGCGCGGCCGACCTCTTCCCCGGACAGGCACACGAGCGGCACACGTGGGTCGAGGGCTTCTGGAAGCGCACCGCCGACCTGACCAGGGCCGGGCCGCGTGCGCAGCGGGTGCACATCGGGATGACCGGGTCGGTCTCCCGCGACCTCTACCTGTCCTCCCGCGGCTTCGACCCGATGCTCCGCCTCGGCGAGGACATGGCGCTCGGCCACGAGCTCGCGCAGGCCGGCGGCGTGTTCGTCGTCGACCGGGAGGCGATGAGCTGGCACCTCGGCCGGTCGCAGGTGCTGCGGCGCGCCGAGCTGGTCAACCGCTACAACGACCCCTACCTCGCCAACCTCGTGCCGGCGATGCGGCCCAAGCGCAACCGGCACGGCCGCGCCTACGAGGTGCCCTACCTCGAGGTGGTCGTGCCGCTCGGCCCCGCCGACGACACCGTGCGCGTGGTCGACGCGCTGCTCGACTCGTCGGTGCCGGACCTCCGGGTCCTGGTCGTCGGCCCCTGGGAGGACGTGCACGAGGACCGCATCCAGCCCGTCGAGGACCCGGTGCTGGAGACGCGCATCGTGCACCGCTCCTACCGCTCTGAGCCGCGGGTACGGCTGGTGTCGTCGGTCGACCCGGCCACCGACGCGGAGTTCCGGCTGACCCTGCCCGGCGTCGCCTTCGCGCCGTCGTACGACGCTCTGGGTGCGTTGCTCGACGACCTCGAACGGACCCATCACGGCGAGCGGGTGCTCGACCTCCCCGACGGGTCCGCCGCCCGGCTGACCCGCATCGCGGCCGGAGCCCGCGTCGCCCGGCTGCTCGGCGACGGCGACGACGCCGACGCGTTGATGGACGCCGCCTTCGGCAGCCTGGAGTACGCCGCCGCGCGCGCCGGGTTCGTGCCGGTCGCCGACCGGGTCGTCGAGCGCTTCGAGCTGCGCGCCAAGCCCCCTATGGACCCGGGCGAGTCGTCGGCGCTGCTCGACGCCGCCCTGGCGCCGGCTCCGGTGCCCCCGCCCGCCGCCACCGAGCCGCCGCCCTCGTCCGGCCGGAGGTTGTGGGGCCGTTCGTGACGTCAGGCGCTAGTCGGACCCGAACAGGTCCCGCGTGTAGACCTTGTCCCGGACGTCCTTGATCTCCTCGACCATCCGGTTGGCCACGATCACGTCGGAGATCGCCTTGAACTCGTCGAGGTCCCGCACCACGCGGGAGCCGAAGAACGTGGCCTCGGCCAGCTCGGGTTCGTAGACGACGACCTCGATGCCCTTGGCCTTGATGCGCTTCATGATGCCCTGCACGCTGCTCGACCTGATGTTGTCGGCGGCCGCCTTCATGATCAGCCGGTGGATGCCGACCACCTCCGGTCTGCGCGACAAGATGTCGGTCGCGACGAAGTCCTTGCGCGCGGTGTTGGAGGTGACGATCGCCTCGATCAGGCTCTGCGGCACGTCCTGGTAGTTCGCCAGCAGCTGCTTGGTGTCCTTGGGCAGGCAGTAGCCGCCGTAGCCGAACGACGGGTTGTTGTAGTGCGTGCCGATCCGCGGGTCGAGACCGACCGCGTCGATGATCTGGCGCGTCGCGAGGCCGCGGGTGATCGCGAACGAGTCGAGCTCGTTGAAGAACGCCACCCGCATCGCCAGGTAGGTGTTGGCGAAGAGCTTGATCGCCTCGGCCTCGGTCGGCTGGGTCAGCAGGATCGGCACGTCCTTGTCGAGGGCGCCCTCGACGAGCAGGTCCGCGAAGCGCTGCGCGCGGGGGCTGTCCTCCCCGACCACGATCCGCGACGGGTGCAGGTTGTCGAGCAGGGCCTTGCCCTCCCGCAGGAACTCCGGCGAGAAGATCACGTTGTCGGTGCCGAGCCGGGCCCGGAGGTCCTCGACGTAGCCCACCGGGATCGTCGACTTGATCACCATGGTCGCCGTGGGGCTCGCCGCCAGCACGTCCGCGACGACCTTCTCCACCGAGTCGGTGTTGAAGTAGTTGGTGACCGGGTCGTAGTCGGTCGGCGTCGCGATCACGACGTACTCCGCGTCGTCGTAGGCCGAGGCGCCGTCGAGGGTGAACGCGAGGTCGAGCTCGCGGGTCCTCAGGTACTCCTCGATCTCCAGGTCGCTGATCGGGCTGTCGCCCCGCCTGAGCCGGTCGACGCGCTCGGCGTCGACGTCCACGCCGACCACCTCGTTGTGTTGGGAGAGGAGGACGGCGATGGAGAGGCCGACATAACCCAGGCCGACTACTGCGATCTTGGTGCTCACCCCCGCATTCTGCCCGACCCGGTTGAAGGTCAGGTCGCCAGAGCGGTGGCCGTGCGGTGAACGATCTCCGTCAGCCGCTCGGACGAGGTCGCGATGTTCAGCCGCACGTGCCCCGCGAGCCCCGCCTGGTAGTCGCTCCCGTCGAAGAGCCACACCCGGCCTCGCTCCCTGATCAGCCGCGCCGCGTCGTCGTGCCCGTAGGCCCGCAGGTCGAGCCAGACGAGGTACGTCGCCTCGAGCGGCCGCATCCGCGCGGCCGGCAGGTGCTCGGCCAGCAGGCTCGTCAGCAGGGTGCGCTGCTCGTCGAGCCGCTGCACCAGGGCCTCGAGCCACGGGTCGCCGTGGGTGTACGCCGCCACGGCCGCCACCACGCCGAGCGTCGACCACGAGTCGTTGCGCACCATCGGCGCGGCGACCAGCCGGTCCCGGGTGTCCGGGTCGGTGGTGACGATCTGCGCGCACCGCAGCCCGGCGGTGTTGAACGCCTTCGACGACGACACGACCGCCACCGCGTGGTCGGCGGTGCCCTCGATCGACAGGTACGACACGTGCTCCGCACCGGGCAGCACCAGTGGCGCGTGGATCTCGTCGCTGATCACCCGGGCGCCGTGGCGCACCACCACGTCGCGGACGCCCTCGAGCTCGGCCCGCGTGAACACCCGGCCCCACGGGTTGTGCGGCTGGGTCAGCAGCAGCGTGCGCGCACCGTCGGCGAGGAGCCGGTCGAGCCGGGCCAGGTCGATCTCCGCCCGGTCGGCGTCGGGGTCGAGCAGCAGGTCGACGCGCTCGCGACCGGTGACCTGCGCGACGTCGAGCTGCGGCGGGTACGCCGGCCCGGGCATCACCATCGGCGCCGGGTCGGAGAGCACGTCCAGGGCGAACCGCACGCCGGCCGACACGTCGACCACCGGCAGCACCTGCCCCGGGTCCACGTCCTGGCCGTAGTGCCGGTCCGCGAACCCGGCGTACGCCTTGCCGAGCTCGCCGCCCGTCTCGAGCGGCGGGTAGCCGGTCATGCCGAGCGCCACGGCCTCCGTCAGCGCCTCGGTGATCGGCGGCGCCAGCGCGTAGTCCATCTCGGCCACCCAGGCCGGGATCTCGTCGGACGCGGCCAGGCCCCACTTGAGGACCAGGGCCCGCCGGGCTTCTTCGTCGGTGAGGTCGCGGATCATGCTCGCCACGCTAGCGGGGCCGGGTCACAGGGAGGCGGCGACCTCGGTGCCCTGCTTGATCGCGCGCTTGGCGTCCAGCTCCGCGGCGACGTCGGCGCCGCCGATGAGGTGCAGGGACGCGTGCTCGAGGTCGTCGTACACCGACCGCACCGAGTCCTGTCCGGCGCACACCACGACGGTGTCGACGGCCAGGACCTGCGGCTGCCCGTCGACGGTGAGGTGGAGGCCGGCGTCGTCGATCCGGTCGTACGACGCGCCGCCGACCTGCCGGATGCCCGACTGCTTCAGGACCGCCCGGTGGGCCCAGCCCGAGGTCTTGCCGAGACCGATGCCGATCGGCGTGGTCTTGCGCTGCACCAGCGTGACCTCGCGGATCGGCGTCCGCGCCTTGGGCGAGGTCAGCCCGCCGACGTGCAGCGTCGGGTCGCCGACCCCCCAGTGCGCCATCCAGTCGTCGAGGTCGTCGGCGGGGTCGTGGGTCAGGAACACGCTCATGTCGACCCCGATGCCGCCCGCGCCGATGACGGCGACGCGCTTGCCCGGAGTGACGGTGCCGTCGAGCACCTCGGCGTACGACGCGACGCTGGGGTGGTCGATGCCCTCGATCTCGGGCATGCGGGGGACGACGCCGCTCGCGACGACGACGTGGTCGAAGCCGGCCAGGTCGCCGGGCGTGGCCGCCGTGGAGAGGCGGACGTCGACGCCGAGGACCTCGAGCCGGCGGGTGTAGTAGCGCAGGGTGTCGCTGAAGTCCTCCTTGCCGGGCACCTGCATGGCCAGCCGGAACTGGCCACCGAGCTCGGCCGACTTCTCGAAGAGCGTCACGGCCAGGCCGCGCTCGGCCGCGCTCACCGCGGCGGCGAGACCGGCCGGTCCGGCGCCGACCACGGCGACCGTCGCGGGGCGGAGCGTCGGCATCAGCACGAGCTCGGTCTCGTGGCAGGCGCGCGGGTTCACCAGGCAGGACGCCCGCTGGTTGGCGAAGACGTGGTCCAGGCAGGCCTGGTTGCAGGCGATGCAGGTGTTGATCTCGTCGGCCCGGCCGGCGGCGGCCTTGGCCACGAACTCCGGGTCGGCCAGCAGCGGCCGGGCCATCGAGACCAGGTCGGCCTCGCCGGACGCCAGGATCGAGTCGGCCAGCTCGGGGGTGCTGATCCGGTTGCTGGCGCACACCAGCACCGACACCTCGGACTTGAGCCGGGCCGTCGCGCTGCGCCACGCGCCGCGCGGGACCTGGGTGATGATCGTCGGGACCCGCGCCTCGTGCCAGCCGATGCCGGTGTTGAGCACGCTGACTCCGACCTCCTCGAGGCGGAGCGCCAGCTCCACGACCTCGTCCCAGCTCTGCCCGCCCTCGACGAGGTCGAGCAGCGAGATGCGGTAGATGATCGGGAAGTCGTCGCCGACCTGCTCGCGCGCCCGGCGCACGATCTCGACGGGCAGCCGCATCCGCTTGGCCGCCGTACCGCCCCAGGCGTCGGTGCGGTCGTTGGTGCGCGTGGCGAGGAACTGGTTGATCAGGTAGCCCTCGGACCCCATGATCTCGACGCCGTCGTAGCCGGCCTTCTTCGCCAGGCGGACGGCGTTCGCGAAGTCCGACGCGGTCCGGTCCACGCCCCGGGTCGACAGCGCCGCCGGCTTGAACGGCGTGATCGGCGACTTCCTGCTCGACGCGCTCACGCTGAACGGGTGGTAGCCGTAGCGGCCGGCGTGCAGGATCTGCATGGCGATCGCGCCGCCCTCGTGGTGCACCGCGTCGGTGACCCGGCGGTGCCGCATCGCCTGGAGCCGCGTGGTCATCTCCGAGCCGAACGGCTTGAGCCAGCCGCGCTTGTTGGGCGCGTAGCCGCCGGTGACGATCAGCCCGACCTCGCCGCGCGCCCGCTCCGCGAAGTACGCCGCGAGCTTGTCGATGTCCCACGGGTGGTCCTCGAGCCCGGTGTGCATCGAGCCCATCACGACCCGGTTGCGCATCGTCAGGGAGCCGATGGTCAGCGGCGCGAGCAGGTGGTCGTAGGTCATGAGGGGGCCTCTCCCGTGTGTGCGTCCAAGTAGTCGTCGAGCCAGCTGATCCAGAACTTCTCGAGCCCGATGCCCCCGCGCAGCACGAGGTACTGGTCGAGCTCGTGTCCCGCGAGCCGCGACGGCTCCGGGTAGTCGCGCTTGGCCAGCTGCTCGTAGTGGCCCAGCCGCGTCCGGTGGTCGGCGAGCGTGTCGCGCACCGTGGCCAGCACCGCCTCGCGATCGCCGTACGACGCCCCGCGGAGCTTGACGGCGAGCGCACTGCGGAACGGCTCGACCGGGGTCGGCTCGGCCAGCCACGCCGCGAGCACGCGCTCGCCCGTCGTCGAGACGGCGTACACCCTCTTGTCGGGCTTGCCGGTCTGGGCCACCGTCTCGGCGCCGACCCAGCCGTCGGCCTCCATCCGGGCGAGGACCCGGTAGATCTGCTGGTGCGTGGCGTGCCAGAAGTAGCCGATCGACTTCTCGAAGCGCCGGGCCAGGTCCAGCCCCGAGGCGGGCTGCTCCCGCAGTGCGACGAGGAGTGCGTGTTCGAGGGCCACGCCGGGAAGTGTGACACCCCTATGCAACGAGTTGCAACGTCAGGTGGCCCGGCCCACTCTCCTTGTAACGCGGAGTTATCACCACTGGGACCCCCGCACACGGGTCGCCCAGTCGGGATAACTCCGCGTTACAAGGGCGGCGGCGGCGGAGGGAGGTCCAACCGTGACAGTGGTTCTGTCATGATCGCGTCATGGACTACACGCTCGGGCAGGGCACCGGACCGCTGCGAGGGGTCCGGGTCGTCGAGATCGCCGGCATCGGCCCCGGCCCGCACGCCTGCATGATCCTTGCCGACCTCGGCGCCGACGTGATCCGCATCGAGCGCCCGACCGGCGGGACCTTCCCGACCACCGCCACGAACGTGCTCAACCGGGGCCGGCCGAGTGTCGCGCTCGACCTGAAGGACCCCGCCGCCGCCGGCGTCGTGCTCGACCTGGTCGAGCGTGCCGACGTGCTGGTCGAGGGCCTGCGCCCGGGCGCGATCGAGCGCCTCGGACTCGGGCCCGACGAGTGCCTGGCCCGCAACCCGCGGCTGGTCTACGGGCGGATGACCGGCTGGGGGCAGGACGGTCCGCTGGCGCAGACGGCCGGGCACGACCTGAACTACATCGCCATCACCGGGGCCCTCTTCGGGCTCGGCCAGGACCGCGACCGGCCGCACTTCCCGAGCAACCTCGTGGGCGACTTCGGTGGCGGCTCGACGTACCTCGTCATCGGGGTGCTCGCCGCGCTGCTCGAGGCGCGCCTCAGTGGTCGGGGACAGGTCGTCGACGCCGCGATCGTGGACGGTACGGCGCATCTCAACGCGATGGCGATCGGCCTGACCTCGCTCGGGCTGCAGGGCGAGCGCCGTGCCTCCGGGCTGCTCGACGGGGGCATGCCGTTCTACGACGTCTACGAGACCTCCGACGGGCGGCACCTGTCGGTGGCCGCGCTGGAGCCGCAGTTCTACGACGAGCTGGTGCGGCTGCTCGGGGTCGACGTGCCCGACCGGGACGACCCGGCCAACCACCCGGCACTGCGCGAGGCCTTCACCAGGCGGTTCAAGGAACGCACCCAGGCGGAGTGGGTCGCGACCTTCGCAGGCACCGACGCCTGCGTCGCCGAGATCGTCCCGCTCTCCGAGGCGGCCGGCCACCCCCACCTCGCGGCGCGCGGCACGTTCGTCGAGTCCGACGGACTGACCCAGCCGGCCCCGGCACCCCGCTTCTCCCGCACCCACGCCGGGCTCGGCCTCCCACCGCCGCGGGCGGCTGGGGCGCACACCCGCGAGGCCCTGGCCGCGTGGGGCATCGACGACATCGACGAGCTGCTCGAGCAGGGAACGGCGGTCCAGGCGTGACCGGCATCGACCACGTCGACGTGCTGCTGGTCGGCGCCGGCCTCTCCGGCATCGGCGCCGCCTGCCAGCTCAGCCGCGAGCACCCGCAGCGGTCGTACGCGATCCTCGAGCGCCGCGACGCGAGCGGCGGCACGTGGGACCTGTTCCGCTACCCGGGCATCCGGTCCGACTCCGACATGTTCACCCTCGGCTACCGCTTCAAGCCGTGGCTCGGCGAGAAGGCGCTGGCCGACGGGCCGTCGATCCTCGCCTACGTCCGCGAGACCGCCCGGGAGTACGGCGTCGACGAGCACATCCAGTACGCCACCCACGTCACGGGTGCGTCATGGGACACCGCCACCGCGCGCTGGACCGTCACCGGCACCCGCGACGGCAGGCCGTTCGCGATGACCTGCGACTTCTTGTGGTGCACCAGCGGCTACTACAGCTACGACGAGGGCTTCACGCCCCGGTTCGAGGGGGCCGCCGACTTCGGCGGCCGGGTGGTCCACCCGCAGTTCTGGCCCGACGACATGGACTACGCCGGCAAGAAGGTCGTCGTCATCGGCTCCGGCGCGACCGCCATGACGCTGGTGCCGGCGCTGGCGGGGTCCGGCGCGGCCCACGTGACGATGCTGCAGCGCTCCCCGACCTACGTCCTCTCGCTCCCGGCGGTCGACCGGGTCGCGCGCGCGCTGCGCAGGGTGCTGCCGCGCAAGGCGGCGTACGCCGCGACGCGCTGGAAGAACGTCGGCTTCTCGACCGGCATCTTCCACCTCTCGCGACGTCGGCCGGCGTTAGTGCGTTCGTGGATCCGCAGGGCCACCGTGAAGGCGCTCCCCGAGGGCTACGACGTGGACACCCACTTCAAGCCGGTCTACGACCCGTGGGACCAGCGGCTGTGCCTGGTGCCGGAGGGCGACCTCTTCGCGTCGATCTCGCGCGGCGACGCGTCGGTGGTCACCGACACGATCGACCGGTTCACCGAGACCGGCGTGCTGCTCGCGTCCGGCGAGGAGCTGGCGGCCGATGTCATCGTCACCGCGACCGGCCTCAACCTGGTCGCCTTCGGCGGGCTCGACCTGGTCGTCGACGGCGAGCCGGTGGTGCTGCCCGACACGATGGCCTACAAGGCACTGATGCTCTCGGGCGTGCCCAACTTCGCCTACACGATCGGCTACACCAACGCGTCGTGGACGCTCAAGGCCGACCTGGTGGCGGAGTTCGTCTGCCGGGTCCTCGCCCACCTCGACCAGCACGGCCGGCGCATCGTCGTCCCGGTCGACGACCCCGACGTCGGACGGCTGCCGTTCATGGACTTCATGGCCGGCTACGTCCTGCGCAGCATCGACCAGCTGCCCCGGCAGGGCGACGTGGAGCCGTGGCGGCTGCGGCAGAACTACCTCTACGACGTTCGCTCGATCCGCCGTGCCCCGATCGACGACGGGGTGCTGTCCTTCAGCTGACTAACCCAGCAGCCCGTCTCGTAGTGCGGCCGCGAGGGTCGGCGACAGCGGCAGCCGGGGGATGAGCGTGGCCTGGAACGCGTGGTACGTGTCGGGTTTCCCGTTCCACACCACGGCGCTGGGCCGGTTCAGGGGGTCGAGCTCGTGCCGCCAGGAGCCCAGGTCGCGGTCGATGAAGACCTCGGCGAGGTGATCCCACCACGTCGAGTACCACTCGCCGTACGACGGGTCGCCGGTCGCCGCACCCAGGGCGGCAGCGGTGGCGGTGGCCTCCGCGGCGACCCAGTGCATGCGCTCGCGCACGACCGGCGACCCTGCCCAGTCGACCGTGTAGACGAACCCGTCCGCCCCGTCGACGGCCCAGCCCTCGCGCACCGAGGCGTCGAAGAGCGCGACGGCGTCGTCGAGCAGCCAGGTCGGTGCGTCGGGTCCGAGCGCGGCGCGCAGGTGCAGGGCGAGCCGGGCCCACTCCAGCCAGTGACCGATCGTCGCGCCGTACGGGCGGAACGGGTCGGCCGGTGCATCGATGTTGTAGTCCAGCAGCGGTGCCCACTGCTCGTCGAAGTGCTCCGGGAGCCGCCACTGGTGGGCCGGCCCCAGCTCGTGCACGACCCGGGTCACGATCCGCAGCGCCCGGTCGAGCAGGCCGCGGTCGCCGGTGGCGTCGGCCGCGGCCAGCAGGGCCTCCACGGTGTGCATGTTGGCGTTCACCCCGCGGTAGGGGTCGAGCGTCGAGAACGACTCGTCCCACTCCTCGACGACCATGCCGTGCTCGTCGTCCCAGAAGTGCGTCAGCAGGATCGACAGGGCGTCGTCCAGCAGCTCGCGGGCACCCGGCCGGCCGGCGCACGTGGCGCTCGCGGCAGCGAGGACGACGAACGCGTGCGGGTAGGCGGACTTCTCGCGACCCACCGGTCCGGTGTCGGTCACCGCGGCGTACCAGCCGCCGTTGGCCGCGTCGCGGAAGCGGCCGGTCAGCGCCGCCAGCCCGTGGTCGACCAGGGCGCCGCTGCCGGGGCGCCCCATCAGGTGGCCGAGCGAGAAGACGTGCGTCATCCGGCAGGTGATCCACAGCTCGACGGGTCGGTCGAGCAGCGGCCGGCCCGCGTCGTCGAGCCACGCGAACCCACCCGACGGGTGGCGCGCGGGCCTGCTGAAGTCGAGCAGCCGGTCGCCCTCGCCCTCGAGCCAGCGGGCGTGTGCCGGGGAGACGCCCGACATCACACGCCGAGCTCGGAGAAGCGCGTGCCCACCTCGTACGTCGCCACGCCGAGCGTCGAGTCGCTCTGGCCGTAGTAGGCGAACCAGGTGCCCTTGAAGTGCACGAGACCCTCGACGAACGTCACGTTGGAGACCAGTCCGTGGGTGTCCTCGTACGTCGACGGCTCGAGCCACGGCTTGTTCATCTGCGCGAGGATCTCGGTCGGCGCCGCCGGGTCGAACAGCAGCTGCCCGCACGAGTAGCGCACCGAGCCGTCCGGGTTCTTCACCGCCGCGTTGTGCACCAGGAGGATCAGCCCGTTGTCGGTGATGATCGGCGGCGGTCCGACCTCGACCAGGAACTCGCCGAAGGTGCCGGGTCCGGTCGGGACCATGATCGGCTCGTCGTTCGAGCCCGGCGTCCAGTGGATCAGGTCGTCGGACCAGGCGTGGTAGATCGAGCCCTCGCCGAAGTACATGAGGTAGCGCCCGTCGATCGGCACCGGCAGGATCCCGCCAGCCTTGCTCCACGGCGCGTCCTGGCCGTTGCCCTGCGGGAGGAAGGTGTTGAACTCGGGGAACATCGGGCCGTGCTTGGTCCAGTTGTACAGGTCCGTGGACGTGGCCAGGCAGAGCTGGGCCGACTTCCGGTCCCAGCCGGTGTAGGTGAGGTAGTAGGTGCCGTCGATCTCGGTGACCCGGGGGTCCTCGGCGCCGAACTCCTCGTAGGGCTCGGTGGGCGACAGCACCGGCTCTGGGTGCCGCTCGAAGTGGATGCCGTCGTCGCTGGTGGCCAGCCCGACGTAGGACACGATGTCCTCCGCGTGCGCCCGGTAGAGCAGCACGACCTTGCCGTCCTTGACGATCGCGGCGGGGTTGTAGACGTTCGCCGACTCCCAGCCGTCGCCCTTGGGGCTCAGGATCGGGTTCTTCTCGTACGGCGTGAAGGGGCCCAGCGGGAAGCTGGCGGGCGCGGTGGATGCAGACATGGTTCCTCAGATCTGTTCGGGTCGGGGGACGGTGCGAAGGAGGGGTTCGGGACTATCGACGGACCAGCACGAAGCCTCCGGCAGGTACGGCGACGGCCACCACCGCGGCGGAGGTGCGCCGGCTCTCGACGAGCCGGCCATGGCCGTCGTACGCCCGGACCGTCGCGGGACGGCTTCCGGGCAGCCGCACCCGCGCCCGCTCCGACGAGTCCGAGGCGCTCCGCAGCAGTGCGGTGGAGTGCCCGTCGCCCTGGAGGACGAGGCGGGAGACGAGGGGCTCCAGCAGCACGGCGTCCAGGGCGGCCGGGTCGCCCGGCGTGGTCGACGTCGTCGCGGTGAGCGTGCCGGCGCGAGCGCCGAGGACCCGGGGCAGCGTGACCGGGAGCAGGGCGCCGGGTGCCGGCGAGTCGCCCTGGGCGCCGATGTCGCCGGAGGCGACGGTCCCGAGGCGCTTCCCGCCCGCCGTGAAGGTGGTGACGGCCTCGCTGCCCGGTCGGAGGTCGGTGACCGCGAACACCAGGGAGCGGGCGTGGTCGGGCAGGGTGAGGGTGGTGGAGCCGCCGTCGCCGAGCGCGGCATGGCCGGTGCCGGAGAAGAGCGACTCGCCCGTCCACAGCGACGACGGGACGACGGCACTCGCGTCGCCCGTGAGCGCGCCGTCCTCGGCCTCGACGGTGAGGGTGCCTTCACGCTCCACGATCGAGGCGGTGCGGGCCAGCTTCGCCACGTCGGGCTCCTGGTCCAGGGCGATCATCGCGAGCAGTCCGTGGATGGTGGACTCGGCGCCGGAGTTGCGGTTGATCGTGCCGTCGCCGGAGATCCCGTCGAAGGTCCGGCCGGTGGCCGGGTCGTACATCGCCTCACCCGCCGGGTTGGCGCCGAAGAACCAGGCGGCGACGATCCCCGCGAGCTGCCGGGCGGAGTCCTTGCCCGTCGCGTCGGCGGTCGCGAGCAGCGACTGGAGCCGGGAGTCGGCGCCGTACGCGATCTGGGACGCGTCGCCGCGGGTCGGGAGCCGGCCGTTGTCGGGGCCGCCGGAGGTGAGCAGCCACGGGTCGAAGGTGAACGAGTCCTTGATCGCCGGCCGGGCCAGGCGCGGGTCGCCGAGGGTGGCGGAGGCGCGGGCCAGGGCGGCCGGCATCTGCGACCCCCAGCCGTGCCAGATGGAACGCGACAGCGCCCACGGCCGGACGGCGCCCATCGGCCAGCTCTGCGCGTCGCCGCCGGAGAGCCCGGCGATGCCCTCGCTCAGCCTCGCGAGGGCGGTGCGGGCCCGGTCGGAGCCGCCAGCGTCGACGTACGCCGCGAGACCGAGCACGGCCTCGGCCGACGCGTCGCCGCCGTCGGCGATCAACCACGCGGGCGTGCGCTCGCCGTCGATGTCCAGGTGCTGGCCGTAGCTGTCGAGCACCTGTCGGTCGATCGCCTCGATCGAGAGCTCGAGCCGCTCGCTCAGGAAGGCGGCGAACTCCGGGTCGGAGTCGGCGAACGCCGCGTAGCCCTCACCGAGGGCCCAGATCGTGCGGGCCACCCAGTAGGACGCGTCGCTGTCGGAGGGATCGGGCAGCTCGACCGGCTCGGCGCTGGGGTTGAGTGTCCCGTCGGGCTGCATCCAGAGCACCACATTGCCGGCGTTGGGGCCGGTGGCGGTCTGGAGGTAGGTGAGCCCGCGCAACATCTCGTACGCCGCGTCGCGGCTGGCGGTCGCGCCGGTGGCCTGCCAGTGCCTCAGGTAGACCACGGCGGCGCGAGACACGTCGTCGGCGTTGAACGCGCCCTGGCCCCAGGTGTCGGTCTCCGGGTGGTACTCGCCGCCGCCGACGTGGCGGTAGCTGCCGTCGGGGTTCGGCTCGGCGTAGGTCCACAACGTCCCGACCGACGGCTCCTCGGCCAGGCGGTAGGTCGTGTGTCCCTCCTGCGCCGGCGGCGTGACGGGCACGCTGAGCCAGTCGAGGTGGGCCAGGTTGGTCAGCACCCGGGCGGACGGCGCGGTCGAGGTCGAGGCCGAGACGGCCGGCGTCGAGCCGGCTGACAGGGCGACGCCGAGCGCGAGTGTCGCCGCGGTCGCCGTCAGGCGCGCCCAGAGGCGCACGGGCTGGCGGTTCATGGAAATCCCCATTCGGTCGTGATGGTGGGCTGGATGACAGGTCATCCCTTGACCCCCGACCCGATGTCGGAGGTCGTGAAGTGCTTCTGGAAGAAGACGAAGAGCGCGACCGCGGGGGCCGCCAGCACGACCGCCCCGGCGAGGATCGCGCCGTACGGGTTGGCGGCACGGCCAGCGATGTTGCTGATGTAGTTGGCCAGCGACACCGCGAGCGGTTGCATGTCGGCGTCCTTGGTGACCAGGAACGGCCACAGGAACTCGTTCCAGGGCCCGATGAACGTGAACAGGATCGCGGTGAACAGCGCGGGCCGGACCAGGGGCAGCGCGACCGACCACAGGATCCGCAGCTCGCCGGCACCGTCGAGCCGGGCGGCCGAGAAGAGGTCCTCGGGCAGCTGCAGGAAGAACT
Source organism: uncultured Actinomycetota bacterium (assembly GCA_963807335.1). Classification (GTDB taxonomy): domain Bacteria; phylum Actinomycetota; class Actinomycetes; order Propionibacteriales; family Nocardioidaceae; genus Nocardioides. The sequence continues at coordinate 810,219 of CAWEBT010000010.1, read as the reverse complement.
GCCGGAACAAGAACACCGCGGTGGAGTTGATCGCGAACGGCAAGATCATGCCGAGGTAGGAGTCCGAGAGGCCGTAGGTGCGCACGATCATCACGTAGATCGGGATGATCAGCAGCTGGAACGGGACGATCTGGACCAGCAGCATCACCGAGAACAGCGTCCCTCGGCCGCGGAAGCGCAGCCTGGCCAGGGCGTAGCCGGCGAGCACGCCGAACACGACCGTGCCGAGGAGCACCCCGCCGGTGAAGATCCCGGAGTTCACCAGCGACTGGAGCAGGTTGATCCGGTCGTTGATCTGGGTGTAGTTGTCCAGGGTGAAGCCACCCGTGGGGAACACCCCTGCGAGCGAGGTGTCCGGGTCCTTCTGGATCGACGTCACGAACATGTAGTAGAAGGGGAACAGGAACAGGAGGGCGCCGAGGTAGAGCGCCAGGTGTCGCAGGATCCGGGTCATGTCAGTCCCTCTCGAGCACGTACTTGTTGACCAGCGCGATGAGCAGGACCCCGATCACCAGCAGGATGCCGATGGCAGCGGCGGTGTCGGGGCTGCCCTGCTCGATGCCCTTCTGGTACATCACGAGGACCGGTGAGGCGGAGGACCCGTTGGGGCCCCCGCCGTTGGTGAGCAGGTAGGGCTCGGTGAACAGGTTGGCGCCGGTGATGATCGCCAGGATCAGGACCAGGGTCGTCGCCGCCCGCACACCGGGGACGGTGACGTTGAAGAAGGACCTCGTCCGGCCGGCCCCGTCGACGGAGGCCGACTCGTAGAGCTCCTTGGGGACGTTCTGCAGCGCGGCCAGGTAGATCAGGACCGAGAAGCCGAGCTGCTTCCAGGTGACGAACATCGCGATCACCGGCATCGCCAGCCCCTTGTTGACCAGCCACGACGGGTCGGGCGCCAGCGACCCGAGCAGCTGGTTGACCATGCCGCCCTGGCTGAACAGGAACAGCCACACCGACACCAGCGCCACGCTCGCGGTGACGTACGGCAGGAAGTAGGCGATCCGCAGGAACGAGCGCCCGCGGATGGCCCCGTTCAGCGCGGCCGCCAGCACCAGGGAGAGTGCGACGGTCAGCGGCACGTTGATGACGAGGAACTCCAACACGTTGAGGAACGACCGTCGTACGGCGGGGTCGCCGAGCACCTCCCGGTAGTTGTCGAGCCCCACGAACGGCCGGTCCACCTGAGCGCCCGGAGCGCTGAAGAAGTAGTCGTGGAAGCTGATCCACACCGCCAGCCCGAGCGGGTAGGCGAACACGGCCACCAGGAAGACGGCGTAGGGAGCCGCGAGCACGATCCCGAGGGGATGGCGGCCCAGGAGGGCCGCCATCTTGCTCGAGCGTGGGGGAGTGCCTGGCGATGCACTCGTGTCCATGGTCGCGCCTCGTGTGGTCATTGCGTGCGGCTCAGGACTCGCCGGCGAGCTTCGTGGCCTCGTCGGCGGCGGCGGTGAGCGCCTCGTCGACGGGGCTCTCACCGAAGATGACCGCCTTGGTGTACTCGTCGCGGAAGGCCTGCCAGATCGCGATCGAGTTCGCCACGTTGGGGACCTCGACGGTGCGCGAGGCCTGGTCGGCGAACTTCTCGTACTCGGGCTTCTCCGCGAAGTAGTCCGGGTAGGTGGTCTGGAGGTCGGTGCGCAGGGGCATCTGCCCGGTCAGCTCGAGGAGCTGGCCGTCCTGCTCCTCGCTGGTGGCGAACTTGAGCACCTCGAAGGCCGTCTCCTGGTTCTCGCAGGCCGAGTAGAGGCCGATGTTCTTCGCGTCGGAGAACGTGTAGGTGTCCTCCGGGCCGGTGCCGGCCGAGGTCGGGACCGGGGCGACGCCCCAGTTGACCGAGTCGCCGTAGACCGAGATGGCCCACGGTCCGACGATCGACATCGCGGCCTTCTGGTCGGCGAAGGAGTCGGCGTTGTACTTCTCCTGCTGGGACAGCCCCTCCTCGTACATCGTCGCCCAGAACTCGGCGACGGCGGCGCCCTGCTCGGAGTCGAAGGTCGCCTGGCCGTCCTCGACGAGCTGCTGGCCACCGGTCTCGGCGGCGTAGAGCGGGTAGAAGTCGAACCAGGACTGGAAGAACTCGCTCGTCGGCGCCGGCCAGATGGCCGCCTGGGCCGCGCCGCTGTCGACGATCTTGCGCGAGGTGGCCAGGAACTCGTCGTACGTCGCGAGCGGCGGGTTCTCCGGGTCGACGCCGGCCTTCTTCATGATGTCCTTGTTGTAGAAGATCATCACCGGGTTCGACTTCCACGGGATCTGGAAGTACTGCCCGTCGGGCGACTGGTACTGCTCGGCGACGTCGCCGCTGCGGGACTCGACGTACTCGGCGCCTCCGTCGAAGGAGTCGAGGGCGACGAGTCCGCCCTGCTTCTCGAACTGGGGTACGGCGGCCGGCGAGGTGTTGAACACCAGGCAGGGCGCGTTGCCGGCGGTGATGGCCGCGCCGATGACCTCCTCGGACGTCTTGCCGGCCGGGATCTCCTGCGCGGTGATCTCCTCGTCCGGGTGATCGGCGTTCCAGGCCTCGACCATCTGCTCGCCCCAGGCGATCTCCTCCGGGTTGTTGGAGAGCCAGACCTTGATCGGGCCGACGGAGGACACGGCGTCGGAGTTCCCTCCGTCACCACCCCCGCACGAGACGGCGGTGATGCCGAGCGCGAGCATGGTCAGGGTTGCGGTGGCGACCTTCGATCTCATCTTGCTTCTCCATTCGTGAACTGCCGGGAGGTGCGGGTCTGGTGCGGGGTTCGACGGGCGATCAGGTGGTGGGCGCGGGCCCGGTGGATCCGCGCACCACGAGCCGGGGGGTCTGGAGGGGGACGGGGGTGGAGTCCTTGCGTTCGACCAGCTCGAGGAGCCGTTGTGCGGCGGCCCGGCCCCACCCGATGACGTCGCTGCTGACGGTGGTCAGCGGCGGCTGGACGTGGGCGGCGAGCTCGGTGTCCTCGTAGCCGGTGATCGACAGGTCCTGCGGCACCCGGAGGCCCCGGGAGAGGGCGACGGACAGCCCCGCGATGGCCATCAGGTCGTTGGCGTAGACGACGGCGGTCGGCGGCTCGGCCAGGTCGAGCAGCGTCCGGGTGGCGGCCGCCCCGGCCTCGGCGGAGAAGTCGGAGTCGACCGACGGGCCCTCGGGCAGGCCGGCGATCGTCAGCGCCGTCGCCCAGGCCTCTCGCCGCGACCTGCCGTGCACCATCTCGGGCGGTCCGGCGACGTGCGCGATGCGTGTGTGCCCCAGGCCGACGAGGTGCTCGACCGCGGCGGTGATGCCTGGTCGGTCGTCGACACCGACCGCGGGCCAGTCGGTGTCGAACTGTCCGGGACCGACGATGACTGCCGGCAGGCCGAGCTCGGCGAGCAGGGCCGGCCGGGTGTCGTCGACGTGCAGGTCGGTGACGAAGACGCCGTCGACGCGCCCCTCGTCGCTGAGCCGGCGGTAGGTCTGGTGCTCGGCCTCGTGCTCGGGCACCACCTGGAGGAGGAGCGCATAGCCGCGCCGGGAGAGCTGGCTCTCGATGCCGGCGATGAACGACGGGAAGAACGGATCGGCTCGCAGCGTCTCCGGGGGCCGTGCCATCACCAGCCCGACGGCGAGGGCGCGCGAGACCGACAGGGCACGGGCGCGCGCGCTGGGCCTCCAGTCGAGCTGCTCGGCGGCCGCGAGGATGCGCGCCCGGGTGGCCTCGGAGAGTCCGGGCCGGTCGTTCAGGGCCAGTGAGACGGCACCCTTCGAGACGCCCGCGAGGCGGGCGACGTCGGTGATGGTGGTGGGGGTCACACCTGCACTAAACCGGTTTAGGTGGTGGGCTGTCAATGGCCTGCCGGTGCTGGATGTGTCCGCAATGCGACGCATCGAGGGCCGAGCCACTACGGTTGTGGGCAGCAGCCCGTCCAGTCTTGCCTCGGGCCGCAGCGCAGCTCTCGATACGCTCGAGACGGCGCCCTCCACTCTTGGAGGCACACGTTTCCGCCTGAGGGCGTGATGTGTTGGCGAGACGCCAACCGAAAGCTACTTTCCCTTGTCTACGCAGACCTTCGCCGATCTCGGCGTGCCCACTGTCTTGTCCGCGCTCCTCGCCGAGCAGGGCATCACCGTTCCGACTCCCATCCAGACCGCGACGCTGCCCGACTCGCTCGCGGGTCGCGACGTCCTCGGCCGCGGCCGCACCGGCTCCGGCAAGACGTACGCGTTCTTGCTGCCGCTGGTCGCCCGCCTCGACGCCGCGAAGCTGCCGGCCATGCCGCGCAAGCCGCGTGCGCTGATCCTGGCCCCGACCCGCGAGCTCGTCGGTCAGATCGCCCAGGCCCTCCAGCCGCTCGCCAAGGCCGCCGGCCTCAGCACCCAGACCGTCTTCGGCGGCGTGGGCCAGAACCCGCAGGTGACCGGCCTCAAGAAGGGCGCCGACATCGTCATCGCCTGCCCGGGCCGCCTCGAGGACCTCATCGGCCAGGGTCACTGCGACCTCTCGGCGATCGAGATCACCATCCTCGACGAGGCCGACCACATGGCCGACCTCGGCTTCCTGCCCTCCGTGCGCCGGCTGCTCGACCGCACCCCGCAGTCGGGCCAGCGGATGCTCTTCTCGGCGACGCTCGACAACGCGATCGACAGCCTGGTCAAGCGGTTCCTGACCGACGCCGTCACCCACCAGGCCGACTCGGCGCAGTCGCCCATCTCGACGATGGCCCACCACGTCTTGCACCTCGGCGGCCGCGAGCAGAAGCTGCCCGTGCTGGTCGACCTCACCAGCGGCCCCGGCCGCACGGTGATCTTCACGCGCACCAAGCACGGCGCGAAGGCCTTGGCCCGCCAGCTCAACAAGCTCGGTGTGCCGTCGGTCGAGCTGCACGGCAACCTGTCCCAGAACGCCCGTACCCGCAACATGGACGCGTTCCACGCCGGCCTGGCGAGCACCCTCGTCGCGACCGACGTGGCCGCCCGCGGCATCCACGTCGACGACGTGTCGCTCGTCGTGCACGCCGACCCGCCGTCGGAGCACAAGGCCTACCTGCACCGCTCGGGTCGTACGGCGCGAGCCGGCGCCGAGGGCACCGTGGTCACGATGATGACCAACGAGCAGGTGCGCGAGGTCCGCGACCTCACCCGCGCGGCCGGCATCAAGCCGACCATCACCAAGGTCAACGGCGCCGAGCACCCGATCCTCGTCCAGCTGGTGCCGGGCGACCGCACCCTGGTGCCCGGCGGTTACGCCGTCGAGGTGCCGGCCGGCTCCGGCGGCGGCTCGTCGCCGAGCGGCCAGGGCCGCGCCCGTCGCTCCGGCGGCGGCGGTGGCGGTGGCCGCAACCGGGCCCGTGGCGGAGCTGCCGGCGGCGGCACCCGCAGCCCGCAGGGCGGCCCGAAGTCGGCCGGCCAGAAGCAGGGCGCACCCAAGGCGGCTCGCCAGGGCGGTCAGGGTGGCCAGGCCGGCCAGGGTGGTCAGCGGGGGCGTCGCGGTGGCGCCGCTGCCGCGAGCACCGGCGGCGGCTCGCACAGCGCCGCGTCGTTCAGCTCGCGCAACCGCTGACCTCACCGCTTCGGACGGGTTGCCCGCAACCGGTTCCGTGCTTGGCTGGAGAGATCCAGCCCCGACGAAAGGACTCCTGATGGGTCTCGCGGACAAGGCACAGAACAAGGCCGAAGAGCTCGGTGGCAAGGCCAAGGAGGGCGCCGGCAAGGCGACCGACAACGAGCGCCTTGAGGCCGAGGGTCGAGCCGACCAGACCGAGGCGCACGCCAAGGACGCCGGCGAGAAGGTCAAGGACGCAGGCAAGGACATCAAGGACGCCTTCAAGTCCTGATCAGCACGCCAGCTTCGGCCCCGTCACACCTCGTGTGGCGGGGCCGAGCCGTCTCTCAACGGGTCCGGCGGGCGATGCTCTCGCGCTTGGTCTCGTCCATCGCGGCCTCGTAGGCGGAGACGAGCGACGCGATCGACAACGGCTTGAGCTTCTCGACCACCTCGCGGAGCCGCTCCGGGCTGGTGCCCGACTCCTTGTACGCCGGCCAGACCGTCGTCAAGAACAGCTCCTGCAGCTCGTTGGCCAGCGAGCGGCCGTGCGCCGCATAGATGTCGGCGGCGGCCACCGCCGCCTCCATCGGGAAGCCCAGGTCGAGCAGCCCGACGCCGACGGAGAGCTGGGCGGCGGCCACCTCGTAGCGGCCCCGCTTGACCGGGAAGACGATCCCCAGCGCGTTGAGGGTGGTCAGCTCCTCGTCGGTGAGCGGGCGGCCCGCACGGGCGGTGATCTCCTTGCGGCTCATCTCGACGGCGCGGTCGGCCTCCCAGGGCGCCAGCATCGCGCGGTGCAGGGCGATGTCCTCCGGGGTGGCGGCGGCCGGGATGTTGGCGACGTACTTCTCGATCGCCGAGAGCGTGAAGCCGTGGCCCTGGAGCTCCTGCACCAGCTCGAGCCGGGCGACGTGGTCGGGTGAGTAGTAGCCCGAGCGGCCGCGTCGGATGGGCGGCGGCACCAGGCCGCGGGTCGTGTAGAACCGCACGTTGCGCACGCTCATGCCCACCCGCCGCGTCAGCTCGTCGAGGGTCAGCAGGCCACGCAGCGCACCGACGTCCTCGACGACGGTGTCGGGCGGCTCAGACTCGGATGCCTGGGACACGGCGTGCTCCTCGGTGGGTCGGGACGGATCGGGTGACCGGTGACACAGGGCTACCCTTGGCCACAGTGACAGTGATGATGTCACAATCGAACCCGCATCTCCCCCCACCAAGGACGGTCATGGCAGAAGCTTTCGTGTACGACCACATCCGTACGCCGCGTGGCAAGGGCAAGGCGGTCGGCTCCCTCCACGAGGTGAAGCCCGTCGACCTGATGGTCGGGCTGCTCGACGAGGTCCAGCGCCGCAACCCCACGCTCGACACGCACCGGGTCGACGACATCGTCCTCGGCGTCGTCACCCCGATCGGTGACCAGGGTGGCGACATCGCCAAGACGGCCGCGCTCGCCGCGGGCTACCCGGAGACCGTCGCGGGTGTGCAGCTCAACCGCTTCTGCGCGTCCGGCCTCGAGGCCGTCAACCAGGCGGCCTCCCGGGTGCGTGGCGGCTTCGAGGACCTCATCCTCGCCGGCGGTGTCGAGTCGATGAGCCGCGTGCCGATGGGCTCCGACGGCGGCGCCTGGGCGATGGACCCGGCCACCGCCCTCACCACCGGCTTCGTGCCGCAGGGCATCGGCGCCGACCTGATCGCCACCCTCGGCGGCTGGGACCGCGCCGCCGTCGACGCTTTCGCCGCGGAGTCGCACCACCGGGCAGCCAAGGCATGGGCCAACGGCTACTTCGCCGGCTCGGTCGTGCCCGTGCGGGACTTCAACGGCCTGACCGTGCTCGACCACGACGAGACGATCCGCCCCGACACCTCGCCCGAGGGCCTGGCCGGCCTCAAGCCGAGCTTCGCGCAGATGGGCGCCGACGCCGGGTTCGACGACGTCGCCCTGGAGAAGTACCACTGGGTCGAGAAGATCGACCACGTCCACCACGCCGGCAACAGCTCCGGCATCGTCGACGGCGCCGCCCTCATGGCGATCGGCAGTGAGCAGGTCGGCCTCGACCTCGGCCTCACGCCGCGCGCGCGCATCATCGCCACCGCCGTCTCCGGCGCCGACCCGACGATCATGCTCACCGGCCCCGCGCCGGCAGCCCGCAAGGCGCTGGCCAAGGCCGGCCTGGAGGTCGAGGACATCGACCTCTTCGAGATCAACGAGGCCTTCGCGGCCGTGGCGATGCGCTTCATGCAGGACCTCGACATCAGCCACGAGATCACCAACGTCAACGGTGGCGCCATCGCGATGGGCCACCCGCTGGGCGCGACCGGCGCGATGATCCTGGGCACCCTGATCGACGAGCTCGAGCGCCGCGACCTGAAGCGCGGCCTCGCCACGCTCTGCGTCGGCGGTGGCATGGGCGTCGCCACCATCGTCGAGCTGGTCTGAGCGAGCACCGAGCTCACGTCGTGAGCCGAGCAGCAGCCGCCAACCAAGACTTCCACCGGACGAAGGACTCCCATGAGCATGACTGACACCGAGACCCAGACCGCGGTCCGCTACGACCGCGACGCCGACGGCATCGTCACCTTGACCCTCGACGACCCGACCGCCAGCGCCAACACCATGAACGAGCTCTACCAGCGCTCGATGGAGAGCGCCGTCGAGCGCCTGTACGCCGAGCTCGACTCCGCCGACGGGGGAGTCGCCGGCGTCGTCGTCACCAGCGCGAAGAAGACCTTCTTCGCCGGTGGCAACCTCAGCCTGCTCTCCACCTCGGGCAAGGACGACGCCGCCGACGTGTTCGCGTCGGTCGAGTCGATGAAGGGCGCGCTGCGCAGGCTGGAGAAGCTCCCCCGCCCGGTAGTGGCCGCCATCAACGGCGCCGCGCTGGGCGGTGGCCTCGAGATCGCGCTGGCCTGCAACCACCGGATCGCCGTCGACGACAACCGCATCGAGATCGGCCTGCCCGAGGCCGGCCTCGGCCTGCTGCCCGGCGGTGGTGGGGTGACCCGCGTCGTCCGCATGCTCGGCATCCAGTCCGCGCTGATGGACGTGCTGCTCCAGGGCACGCGCTTCAAGCCCGCGCAGGCGCTGGAGAAGGGCCTGGTCGACGAGCTCGTCGGCAGCCGGGAGGAGCTGGTCCCGGCCGCGAAGGCCTGGCTGAGGGCGAACGCCGAGTCCGCCGCCAAGCCGTGGGACCTGCCGGGCTACAAGATGCCCGGCGGTGCCCCGACCAACCCCAAGCTCGCGGCGTTCCTGCCGGCGTTCCCGGCCCTGCTGCGCAAGCAGACCAAGGGCGCGGTCTACCCGGCCCAGCGGGCGATCCTGTCCGCTGCGATCGAGGGCGCGTCGACCGACTTCGACACCGCGTCGCGCATCGAGAGCCGCTACCTCACCAAGCTGATCGTCAACCAGAACGCCAAGAACATGATCCAGGCGTTCTTCTTCGACCTGCAGGCGATCAACTCGGGATCGCTGCGCCCGGAGGGCATCGCGCCGTACCAGGCGGTCAAGGTGGGCGTGCTCGGCGCCGGCATGATGGGCGCCGGCATCGCCTACTCGTGCGCCCGCGCCGGCATGGAGGTCGTCCTCAAGGACGTCGCCCAGGAGGGCGCCGACAAGGGTAAGGCCTACTCAGCCGCCCTGCTCGACAAGGCGATCGCGCGTGGCCGGTCCACCGAGGACAAGAAGGCCGAGCTGCTCGGCCGCATCACCGCGACCGCCGACCCGGCCGACCTCACCGGCTGCGACCTGGTGATCGAGGCGGTGTTCGAGGACCCGTCGCTGAAGCAGAAGGTGTTCGCCGAGATCGCGCCGTACGTCAACGCCGACGCACTGCTGTGCTCCAACACCTCGACGCTGCCGATCACCGAGCTGTCGGGCGGTATCGACCGGCCGGCCGACTTCATCGGGCTGCACTTCTTCTCGCCCGTCGACAAGATGCCGCTGGTGGAGATCATCCGCGGCAAGGAGACCTCCGACGTCGCCCTGGCCAAGGCCTACGACGTCGTCCGCCAGATCAAGAAGACACCGATCGTCGTCAACGACAGCCGCGGGTTCTACACCTCCCGCGTCATCGGCACCCAGATCAACGAGGGGCTCCGGATGCTCGCCGAGGGCGTGCACCCGGTCTCGCTGGAGCGGGCGGCCACCCAGGCCGGCTACCCGGTCGGCCCGCTGCAGATCAGCGACGAGCTCAACATGGAGCTGATGAAGAAGATCCGGATCGCCAACGAGGAGGCGGCGCGCGCCGCCGGCCGCGAGGTCGAGCGGGACCCGGCGACCGCCGTCATCGAGAAGATGCTCGGTCTTGGCCGGCCGTCCCGCCTCAAGGGCGCCGGCTTCTACGACTACGACGAGGCCGGCAGACGGGCCGCGCTGTGGCCTGGCCTGGCCTCGGAGTTCCCGGTCGCGGCCGACCAGATCCCGCTGCAGGACATGAAGGACCGGATGCTCTTCATCGAGGCGCTCGAGACCGCCAAGTGCTTCGAGGAGAACGTGCTCACCTCGGCCGCGGCCGCCAACATCGGCTCGATCATGGGCATCGGCTTCCCGCCCAGCACCGGCGGCGCCGCCCAGTTCATGACCGGCTACGAGAGCGCCACCGGCGAGCTCGGCCTCGCGGCCTTCGTGGCACGGGCCGACGAGCTGGCCGAGCAGTACGGCGAGCGGTTCCGCCCGACGGCGTACCTCACCGACCTGGTGGCGAAGGGCGAGTCCTTCCCGGTGTGATCGTGGGTAGTGGGCTCGCTTCTGCTGGGATCCCCGGATATCCGGGGATCCCAAAGGAAGCTGACGTGAGAAGCACCTGATCCACCCCGGATCGGGTGTTTTTCGCGTCACGGGTGGTTTGTCCACAGGGCGCGGGTGACAGGTGCAGATCGAGTATGACGCGGGCAGATGTCTCTTATGGACGACTGGCAGCCGCGCGCACCGCATCCGGGTCCACTGACGTGGCCGGTGCCGCTCGATCCATCGGGCCGCGCCGGTCCCACCCGGGGCCAGGCACGCGGTCGCGCGTGGCGGCGTACGTCGCACGGCCTGCACGTGCCCTCGTCGGTGACCGATGATCGGGTCGAGCAACGCATCGTCGAGGCGGCGGGTCGCCTGCGTCGACGGGGCGCGGTGACGGGCTGGGCGGCGTTGCGGCTGCATGGGGCCGGCTACTTCGACGGACTGGCCCGCGACGGAAGAACCCGGTTGCCGGTGCCGTTGGCGGCGGGGACGTCTCGCGTCGGCTCCGCGTCGCGGTGGGCGCTCGACGCCAGCGAGGTGGTGGAGCGGCACGGAGTGCGGGTGACCACTGTCCAGCGGGCGCTGCTCGACGAGTTGCGACGGCTGGCGCCCGACCTCCGCGAGGTGGTGGTGGCCATCGACATGGTCCTGGCAGCTCGACTGGCCTCGCTGTCAGGCCTGCGCCGCCACCTGTCGGCCGCCCGGGCAGTGCCACCCGTGGTGTGGGAGGCGCTCCGGCTGAGCGACGAGCACTCGCTCTCACCGCAGGAGACCAGGCTCCGGCTCATCTGGGTGCTCGATGCGGGACTGCCGCCACCTCTGAGCAATCCGCGCGTCTACTCCACGGTCTCGGCGAGGTTCGTCGGCATGCCCGACCTGCTGGAGTCGGACACCGGCATGGTCGCGGAGTACGACGGTGGCATGCACCGCACCCCGGCCCGCCATCGGCGCGACACCTCGCGACTGGACCGCCTCGCGGATGCCGGGCTCGAGGTATGCACCGTGGTGGGAGCCGACCTGTTCGACGTACGCCGAGTGGTGGCGCGGTTGCGGGCGACGTACTCCCGCGCCGGGCAGCGGCAGGCCTCGTGGGTCGCGGAGCCTCGTGACGTGGAAAGCACCTAATCGGGTGTCCCGCACGTGCTTTTCGCGTCTAGACCCGAGGGGATCCCCGGATATCCGGGGATCCCGACAAACCCCACACACGCGCCCCCGAGGTCAGCCACACTTGACGGGTGAGTGAATTCGCCGTCGACGTCCGCGACCTCCACGTCCGCTTCGGCGAGGTGGAGGCCGTGTCCGGGGTCGACCTGCACGCCAGCGCCGGCCACGCGACCGCGCTCCTGGGACGAAACGGTGCCGGCAAGTCGACCACCATGCGCGTGCTCGCGGGCGTGGTGCCGCCCACCTCGGGGCAGGCGCTCGTGCTGGGCCACGACGTACGCACCGAGACGCTGACGGTGAAGCGGCTCATCGGCTACTGCCCCGACGTCGGCGGGCTCGTGCCGCGCGCGACGCCGTGGGAGCACCTGCAGCTCTCCGCCCGGCTGCGCCGGATGCCCGACTGGGAGACCGACGCTCGCGAGCTGCTCGAGCGCTTCGAGCTCGGGGACGCAGCCCACCGGGTGACGGCGGGCTTCAGCCACGGCATGGGTCGCCGGCTGTCGGTGATCCTCGCGGCGTTCCACCGCCCCGACGTGCTGCTCCTCGACGAGCCCTTCGACGGTGTCGACCCGATCGGCGTCGAGGCCACCTTCGAGGTCATCGCGGACGCGCGGGCGCGCGGCGCCTGCGTCTTGCTGTCCACCCACCTGCGCGACCTCGCAGTACAGGCCTGTGAGACCGCCATCGTGCTGCGCGGTGGCGCCCAGGTGGCCGAGCTCGGCGCCGGGGAGCTCTCCGGGGAGGCCGGGGCCAATGCCTACCGCGCACTCCTGGACTGAGCCCGCCGAGCTGCGGCGTGCCTTCGCCGAGACGCGCGAGCTGATCGCCTTCCGTGCCCGCTGCGTACGGCGACCGGGCGCCGCCGGCCGGTTCCTGGCCGTCCTCCTCGGGTTGACCGTCGCCGTCGCGCTGGCTCCCGCCTGGGTGCCGGGGGCGGGCGGCGACGACAAGGCCTTCGGCGTGCTTCTGGTGCTGCCCTCAATGCTCGCGGGCTTCCTCGCCCTGGCCGTCGTCTCCGCCGTCGCGTCGGGCGGGGGCCGCGAGCTGCTCGCCCGCGACCATGCCGTCGCCTTCCCGGTCAGCCCCACCACCGACCACCTCGGCGCGCTCGTGATGGCCCCGCTGAACATCGCGTGGATCCTCCAGGCCTGGACCCTGCTTGCTGCCGGCGCCTACGCGATGGGCCCGGGCGGCCTGCCGTACCTCCTGCCCGCGACCCTGCTCTGGATCGTGGCCGCGACTGCGCTGGCGCAGGTGGTGGCCTGGACGTCCGAGACGGTACGCCGCGGGCAGCACGGCGCCTGGATCGTCCGCGGCGTCACCACCGCCGCCCTCGCCGGCGCCGTCTGGCTCCAGCTGAGTGGCCGGCTGACCGACTTCTTCGACTCCCTGCCGACCAAGTACCTCGTCGTGTCCGCCGCCTCCATGATGGACGGGATCACCTGGACCTGGCCGGTCGTCCTGGTGGCCGAGGTCGTGCTGATCGTCGTGGCCGTCCTCGGCGGCATCGTCCCCGCACACGCCGCCTCGAAGCGCGTGCCCCGAGACGAGCTGCGGATCGAGTCCGGCGTGCACACCTCGCGGCCCACGCCGCGCAGTGACTTCGCGATGCTGCTGCGCATCGACCGGGGCTCCATCTGGCGGTCGATCCCGATGCGTCGCGGCCTGATCGTGCTCGCCATCGGTCCCGGTGCGATCGCGATGGCGGGCGGTCTCGAGTGGACCCAGATCACCGTGCTCCCCGGCCTCGTGGCCAGTGGCGGCGCGCTGCTGTTCGGCGTGAACGCCTGGTGCCTGGACGGTCGCGGCACCCTGTGGCGCGAGAGCCTGCCGGTCGACCCATCGGCGGTCTTCGTGGCCCGCAGCTTCGTGCTCGCCGAGTGGCTGGCCCTGGGCGCCGTCGTCACCGTCGTGCTCGCCTCCCTCCGAGCCGGGATGCCCACGACCGCCGAGGTCACCGCCATCGCGTGCACCGTCGTCGTGGTGTGCGTCCAGGTCGTCGCGGCCGCGATGGGCTGGGCGGGCCGTCGGCCCTTCTCGGTCGACATGCGCTCCGCCCGGGCCACCCCGGCGCCGCCGCTGGTGATGGTCGGCTACTCGACCCGGCTCGCCATCAGCACCACGCTCACCGGCCTGGTCTTCTCGGCGCTCGCACTGGTGCCCGACTGGCGGATCTCGGTCCTCATCGCCGTCCCCTTCCTGGCGTGGTCGGGCTTCCGGCTGGAACGCGCCCGGCGACGTTGGCTCGACGCCCCGGAGCGAGCCCACGTGGTGCTGACCGTCGCGGCCTGAGCCGTCGTACGCCGACTAGGGTCGCCGGCATGGACTTCTCACCCTCCGCTCGCGCCGCCGACCTCCGCGAGCGGGTGGCGGCCTTCATGGCCGCCGAGATCGACCCGGTCGAGGGCGACTACCACCGCGACCTCGCCGAGCGGCGGCGTACCGGCGATCCGTGGCAGCCGCTGCCCGTCATCGAGGAGCTGAAGGCCAAGGCGCGGGCGCAGGGACTGTGGAACCTGTTCCTGCCCAAGGAGCACGCAGGTGAGTACGCCGCGCGGTTCGGCACCGACCGGGGTGAGGGACTCAGCAACGTCGACTACGCGCCGCTGGCCGAGCTGATGGGGCGCAGCGCGATCGCGCCCACCGTCTTCAACTGCAACGCGCCCGACACCGGCAACATGGAGGTGCTGCTGCGGTACGGCAGCCAGGCCCAGCGAGACGAGTGGCTCGAGCCGCTGCTCGACGGGCGGATCCGCAGCGCGTTCACGATGACCGAGCCCGACGTGGCCTCCTCGGACGCGACCAACATGGCCGCCACCGTGGTCGTCGACGGCGACGAGATGGTCGTCAACGGACGCAAGTGGTGGTCGAGCGGCGTCGGTCACCCGGACTGCGAGATCTACGTGTTCATGGGGCTGACCGACGCCGATGCGGACCGCCACCACCGGCACACGATGGTGCTGGTGCCGCGCGACACCCCCGGTGTGAAGGTGGAGCGGATGCTCAACACCATGGGCTACCACGACGAGCCGGTCGGGCACGGCGAGGTCAGCTTCACCGACGTACGCGTGCCGCTGGCCAACGTGCTGTCCGGTCCGGGTGAGGCGTTCGCCATCGCCCAGGGCCGGCTCGGCCCGGGCCGGGTGCACCACTGCATGCGCCTGATCGGGCTCGCCGAGATGGCGCTCGAGCGGGCCATCCGGCGCGGCCTGGACCGGACGGCGTTCGGCAAGCCGCTGGTCGACCTCGGCGGCAACCGTGAGCGCATCGCGGATGCCCGCATCGCCATCGACCAGGCCCGGCTGCTCGTGCTGCACGCGGCGTGGAAGCTCGACCAGGGCGGTCCGCTCGACGCCCTGAGCGAGGTCAGCCAGATCAAGGTGGCGGTGCCGCGGATGGCCCAACAGGTCATCGACATGGCGATCCAGCTGCACGGTGGTGGTGGCATGTCCGACGACTTCCCGCTGGCGATGGCCTACGTCAACGCCCGGTCGCTGCGCCTGGCGGACGGTCCCGACGAGGTGCACCAGGGCATGGTCGCCCGCCTCGAGATCCAGAGGCACTCCTGATGGCGCGGGTGCTGGTCACCGGCGCGGCCCGCGGGCTGGGGCGCTCGCTCGTCGCGGCCTTCGAGGCTCGCGGCGACGACGTGCTGGGGACCGACCTGGACGGTGCCGAGCTCTCCCTCGACGTCACCTCCGACACCGACTGGGCCGCGGCCCGCGACCACGTCGAGCAGACCTGGGGCGGGCTCGACCTCCTCGTCAACAACGCCGGTATCGCGGGCGGTGGGCGGCTGGACCGCGACACCGTCGAGGAGTGGCAGCGCCTGGTCGACATCAACCTGATGGGCGCGGTGCGCGGCACCAAGGCGTTCGTGTCGATGTTCAAGTCCCAGCGCAGCGGGCACATCGTCAACGTCGCCTCGCTCGCCGGCCTCGTCCACCCCGCGGGGATGGGCTCCTACAACGCCACCAAGGCCGCGGTCGTCGCGCTCACCGAGACCACCGGCCACGAGCTGGCCGGCTTCGGGGTGCGGGCGAGCGCGGTGTGCCCGTCGTACTTCCGCACGGGCCTCGTCGACCACATGGGAGGCAGCGACAGCAGGGTCGGCGAGGTGATCGGCCGGCTCGTCAAGGAGTCGCCGTGGGGCCCCGACGACATCGCCCGCGCGGTCATCGAGGGCATCGAGCGGGGCGACGAGCTGATCCTGCCCGACGCCGCCGCGCGGGCGGCGTACGCGCTGAAGACGACCGACCGGGCGGCGTACGACGCGACGTTGCGCGCGCAGGCCCGCAAGCTGGAGGAGAGCGCCGGTGACTGAGGGCAACCCGACCAACCCGGTCCGTACGGAGGACGCGTTCGACGTCGAGGCGGTGGCCGAGT
The DNA here is from genome assembly GCA_963807335.1 of uncultured Actinomycetota bacterium. GTDB lineage: Bacteria > Actinomycetota > Actinomycetes > Propionibacteriales > Nocardioidaceae > Nocardioides. The sequence goes on along the minus strand of CAWEBT010000010.1, from coordinate 794,433 downwards.
GGCTGCGTGCCCATGCCGCCACCGGGGTGCGCGAGGACCTGGTCGGGACGCCGGAGGTGCAGCAGTTCCACGGTGGGGCGTCCAACCTGACCTACCGGCTCAGCTACCCCGCGCGCGACGTGATCCTGCGCCGGCCGCCGGCGGGAGTGAAGGCGCGGGGCGCCCACGACATGGGCCGCGAGCACCGCATCCAGGCGGCGCTCGCGCCGGTATTCCCGCTGGTGCCGGCGATGGTCGCGTCCTGCGACGACGAGTCGGTGATCGGGTCGGAGTTCTACGTGATGGAGGCGGTCGACGGTGTCATCCCGCGTCGCGAGCTGCCTGCCGGCATGACCGTCGACGAGACCGCGACGCTCTGCCGCAACGCCTTCGACGTGCTCGTCGACCTGCACTCGGTCGACGTCGCCTCGATGCCCGCGCTCGCCGCGATGAGCAAGGGTGAGGGCTACGTCGCGCGCCAGGTCGGCGGCTGGACGACCCGGCTCGCCAACGCCCGGACCGACGACATGGGCGACTGGTCGGACATCACCGGCTGGCTCGACCAGCACCAGCCCGCCGACGTCGCGAGCTGCCTGATCCACAACGACTTCCGGCTCGACAACCTGGTGCTCGACGGCGCCGACCTGTCGCGCATCGTGGCGGTGCTGGACTGGGAGATGGCCACCGTGGGTGACCCGCTGATGGACCTCGGCGGCGCGCTGGGCTACTGGGTGCAGGACGACGATGACGAGTTCTTCCGCCAGTTCCGCCGCCAGCCCTCGAACGCGCCGGGCATGTGGACCCGCGACCAGATCGTGGCCCGCTACTGCGAGCGGACGGGCATCGCGGTCACGCCCGAGCAGTGGCGGTTCTACGAGGTCTTCGGGCTGTTCCGCCTCGCCGTCATCGCCCAGCAGATCTGGTACCGCTACTTCCACGGCCAGACGCACAACGAGCGGTACGCCGTCTTCGGCCCGGCCGTCGGCTACCTCGAGCAGCGCTGCCGCGCGCTGCTGGTCTGAGGTGCCCGTCTGATGGGGCTGGCCTGATGGGGATGCTGCTGCTGGTCCGGCACGGCCAGGCGTCGTTCGGCGCCGCAGACTACGACGTGCTCTCCGAGGCCGGCTGGCAGCAGTCGCGGGTCCTGGGTCGCTGGCTGCGAGATCACGGTGTCGTGCCCGATGCCGTGGTGTCGGGAGGGATGCGGCGGCACCGCGAGACGGTGGAGGGGATGCTGGCCGGCTTCGGTACGTCGAGCGAGGTCCAGACCACCGTCGACGCCGGCTGGGACGAGTTCGACCACCTCGCGGTCGTCGCCGCCTACCCGGACCTGCCTGCCGGTGAGCTGGACCGACGCGGCTTCCAGCGGGTGTTCGAGGGCGCCACCGCCCGCTGGACCAGCGGTGCCCACGACGAGGACTACGCCGAGTCGTGGGGTGGCTTCGCGGGCCGCGTCGACGCGGCGCTGGTGGCCGCGACCGCAGCCGCCGGGCCGGGCTCGACGGTCGTGGTGGTGAGCTCGGGGGGCCCGATCGCCGCCGCCTGTGCGGGTCTGGTCGACCCGGCCGCCGAGCCGGTCGGTCGCGCGCGGCTCTGGGCGCCCTTCAACACGACGTACGTCAACACCGGGGTGACCCGGGTGGTGGTCGGCAGCACCGGGTGCCGGCTGCTGACGTTCAACGAGCACGCGCACCTGTCTGGCGACCTGCTCACCTACCGTTGAGTCGCGCCTCCGTCCTCGTTGAGTCGCGCCGTTGTCCCCGTCGAGTTGCGCCGTTGTCGCGTACGACGCGGACGCGGGCGCGACTCAACAAGGACGCGGGCGCAACTCAACAAGGACGCGGGCGCAACTCAACGAGTCAGATCAGCCGCTTGAACAGGGGCATGGGTGCATGCTTCAAGAGGACCGACAGCGGCGCCCAGGGCAGGGGCGGTACGCAGGCGGAGTCCTTCTCCTTCTCGATCGCGCTCACCATCGCGCGCACGCCCTTCTCGGTCGAGACCATCATCTTGTTCTCGGCGGAGGCGCCGCCGGAGTTCATCTCCGAGGCGATGTAGCCCGGGTAGAGCACCGTCACCTTGATCGGCTTGCCGTGCATCTCCGCGCGCAGCCCCTCGGCGAGGTGCGCCACCGCAGCCTTGGTGGCGCCGTACGTCGCCATCGACCTCGGCATCCCGCGCATCGCGGAGATCGACGAGATCATCACGAGGTGGCCGGCGTCCTGCGCCCGGAAGATCTCCAGCGCCGCCTCGCACTGCGCCAGGGCGGCCACGAAGTTGGTCATCGCGGTCTCCCGGTTGACCTGGAACCTGCCGGTGCCGAGCGGCGCGCCCTTGCCGATGCCGGCGTTGATCACGACCCGGTCGAGGTGGCCGAAGTCGTCACGGAACGCGCGGAAGACCTCGAAGACCTGGTCGTCGTCGTTGACGTCGAGAGCCCGGACCTCGACGCGGCGGCCCGGGTGGGCGGCGGCGATCTCGCTGCTGAGCGCGTCGAGCTTCTCGGTACGACGCGCGCACAGCGCCAGGTCGTAGCCGAGCGCCGCGAACTGGCGGGCCATCTCGGCGCCCAGGCCGGAGGAGGCGCCGGTGATCAGGATGGTCTTGGTCATGCGCTCCAGTCTGGACGGACGCATGCCAAGGGCGCCGCAGCGAGTCGCTGCGACGCCCTCGTGACGATACGGGCAGGCCGAGGTCAGCCCTTCGGCTGGTCGATCACCACGGTGCCGAGGATCTTGTCGGTGAAGGTCTGGCGCTTGGAGTCCCACAGCGGCCAGAGGAAGCCGAGGTAGCAGGGAAGCGCATCCACGATGTGCACGATCTGGCGCGCGAACGACATGCCGGCGCCGACCGGCTCGCCGGTCTCCTCCCTGATCAGCTTGATGCCGAGCACACCCTTGCCGATGGAGTAGCCGGTGCGACCCTGCCTGAGGCAGGTGTTCCACACGAAGACGGCGATACCGGCCACCAGGCCTACGAGTCCGAAGAACCCGGCAGCGGCCGACTCCGAACCGCCACCGATGATGACGCCGACGATGGCCGGAAGGATGTAGGCCGCGTAGAGGAGAAGCTGGTCGATGACGAAGGCACCGACCCGCTTGCCCCAGTGCGCGTAGTTGGCGGAGCCGCCGTACGGCGACTGGCCGTACCCGGGCTGCTGGCCGTAGGGCGACTGGTCGTACCCGGGCTGCTGGCCGTAGGCGGGCTGACCGCCGTGCGCCGGCGGCTGGCCGTAGGGGTCGGAGGATGGCGGCTGCTGGCCGTACGGGTCCTGGGGCGGCTGGCCGTACGGGTCTTCCGGCGGGTTGCCGTAGTTGGACATGTCACTCCCTCATGGGCGATCGGTGGCGCCTCACACCGTAGGTGACGCCTGACGCCAGGGTCATCCCCCTCGCCACGAAGGTGAAACCGGGTGGAAGAAATCCGGGAGTCGGGCTGCTCCGACGTGATATACATACCGAGTATGCATTGCCCGGAAATGCCTGTGCGCGAGGAGAATCGGATGTCGGTCAAGCAGGCGCTGCTGGCGCTGCTGGAGCAGGGACCCATGTACGGCTACCAGTTGCGAGCCGAGTTCGAGCACCGGACGGGGTCGACCTGGCCGCTCAACGTCGGTCAGGTCTACACGACCCTGGCGCGCCTGGAGCGCGACGGCCTGGTGGCCGGCGCGGGCGCCGACGACGAGGGCCATGTCATCTATGCGCTCACCCCGGACGGCCGGGGCGAGGTGTCGGCGTGGTTCACCACCCCGGTCCCGCGCACCCAGCCACCGCGCGACGAGCTCGCCATCAAGCTGGCGCTCGCCGTGACGGTGCCCGGCGTTGACGTCCCGCGGGTCATCCAGCAGCAGCGCACGGCGACGATCCGGGCCCTGCAGGACTACACCAGGCTGAAGCGATCAGGTCGCGCCGCCGACCCGACCGGGCCGGCCGACCTCGCGTGGAGCCTCGTTCTCGACTCACTCGTCTTCGACGCCGAGGCCGAGATCCGCTGGCTCGACCACTGCGAGGCGCGCCTGCGGCGGGCAGCGATGACGAGCTCTGCGTCGCTTGATCCCGCTGCCGCCGTCCGCGCGCCCGCGACGGTCGAAGGCGGCTCGCGATGAGCGCCCGCGAGGCCGTGCTCGAGCTCGTCGGGGTGTCGCGGGTGCACGGTCAGGGTGCTGCGGAGGTGCACGCCCTGCGCGACGTGTCCTTCCGCGCCCGGGCTGGCGAGCTGGTCGCCATCATGGGCCCCTCGGGATCGGGCAAGTCGACGCTGCTGACGCTGGCCGGGGGTCTCGACCGCCCGACCCTCGGCACCGTCTCGGTCGAGGGGACCGACCTGGCCCCCCTCGGCAACGCCGGTCGCGCCCGCATGCGGCGTACGTCGATCGGCTACGTCTTCCAGGACTTCAACCTGATCCCCGCGCTCACCGCGGCCGAGAACGTCAGCCTGCCTCGCGAGCTCGACGGCGAGCGCTACTCCATGGCCCGGCGCCTGGCCCTGGCCGCGCTGGAGGAGGTCGGCATCGCCCATCTCGCCCAGCGCTTCCCCGACGAGATGTCGGGAGGCCAGCAGCAGCGCGTCGCGATCGCTCGGGCGATCGTGGGGGAGCGACGGCTGATCCTCGCGGACGAGCCGACAGGTGCCCTCGACACCGACACCGGCGAGGAGATCCTGCGGCTCCTGCGTGCTCGTTGTGACGCCGGCGCGGCAGGGGTCCTGGTGACGCACGAGGCGCGGCACGCGGCGTGGGCGGACCGGGTGGTCTTCCTCCGCGACGGAGTGGTCATCGACGAGTCCGGCACCGACCAGGTCGACGACCTGCTGGAGTCGTCCCGGTGAGCCGCCTCGCCGGCTGGCGCCCGGCGTTGCGCCTGGCGTGGCGCGACGCGGTCCGTGCCAAGGGCCGCAGTGCGTTGGTGCTCGTCATGATCGCGCTGCCCGTGCTGGCAGTCACCGGTGCTGCTGTCGTGATGCGCACCTCGGACGTGTCGGCGGTCGAGGGGATCGACCGGCGCATGGGGGCGGCCGACGCACTGGTCTTCACTGACCCGGACCCGAGTCCCGCCGTGCAGGGGGTCGACCCCGAGCGCAACATGATCTACGTCGAGGGCGAGCCGAGGTCCTCGCCCTTCGATCTCGATGACCTGGCCGACGCGCTCGGTCGAGACACCCGTGCCATCGAGCTCCGCACCGGCGGCGCGGACCTGCGGGTCGGTCCCGCGCTCGTCGAGGCGGCCGCCTTCGAGGTCGACCTGGGAGACGAGCTGGCCGCTGGTCTGTTCGACCTGGAGGAGGGCGCTTGGCCGCGAGACTCCGACGAAGTGGTGATCAACCGTGAGCTCGCCTCGCGCGGCATCTCGCTGGGTGACCGGCTGGAGCTCGAGCGTGCCGACTCGTCGCCGGTCGTGGTCGGCATCGGCGAGGACGCCACGATGAGGTCGTGGCCGGTCGTGGCGGGTCGACCCGACAGTCTGGGGCTCGCCACCGGGGAGGTGCGCCAGCGCTGGCTCGTGCGGTCGGGCCCCGTCTCGTGGTCCGACGTGCTCGCCGTCAACGAGCTCGGTGCGTACGTCGTCTCGCGAGCGGTGCTGCTCGACCCGCCGGCCGACGATGAGCTGCCCGTCGAGGCGCAGAGCTCCGCCGGTTCCGGCCGGGACCCTGCCACCGCGGCCACGTTGGCTCTGGTCGTGACGATGGCCCTGCTCGAGGTCGTGCTGCTGGCCGGTCCGGCCTTCGCGGTCGGCGCGCGACGTCAGTCGCGGGCGCTGGCGATCCTCGCCGCCAACGGCGGCACGCCGGCTCAGGCCCGTCGCGTCGTACTCTCCTCCGGCATCGTCCTCGGCGGCGTGGCCGCCGCGGCCGGGGTCGTGCTCGGCATCGGGGTGGCAGCCGCGGCCATCCCGCTGGTCCAGCGCCTGAGCGGAGCGTGGTTCGGGCCGTTCGAGGTGCCCTGGCGCGTGGCCGCGGCCATCGCGGCCTTCGGCCTGCTGAGCGCCTTCCTGGCAGCCATCGTGCCGGCGGTCATCGCCTCGCGCCAGGACGTCGTCGCCGTGCTCGCCGGCCGACGCGGCGACCGTCCGCCGTCGTTGAAGTCACCCCTCGTCGGTGTGGTGCTGCTGGGCGCCGGTGTGGCCGGCGCGGGCTACGGCGCCGTCGCCGAGCAGGTGAACTTCATCGCCCTGTCCGCGGTCGTCTCGGTGCTGGGCACGATCCTGCTGGTCCCGGTGGTCCTGTCCCTCCTCGCGCGAGTCGCCGCCCGGCTGCCGCTGCCGTTGCGGTTCGCCGCCCGCGACGCGGCCCGGCACCGCACCCGCACCGTGCCGGCGGTTGCCGCCGTGGCGGCCACGGTCGCCGGCGTCGTGGCGCTCGGCATCGGTGCCGCCAGCGACGCCGAGGAGAACAGGGAGACCTACACGCGGATGCTCGCGACGGGGGATGCCTCGGTCACCATCTGGGACCAGTACGACAAGGGGACTGACACGACGACGGCACCGACGGCCGACGACTGGGAGCAGGCGGCGGCGCTCGTCGCACGGGTCGCGCCGGATGCGGTCGTCGAGCCGCTGCGGGCCGTCAGCTCGCTCACCCCAGACGGCGACCATGTCTACGCCGCCTTCCTCACGACCGATCGCGACACTCCTCTCATGCGCTTCGGCAGCCCGCTCGCGTCGAGCATTCTCGTGAGTGACGACGCCGTGCCCGCTCTCGTGGAGATCACCTCCGACGAGACCCGTGCGGACGCCGAGCGCGCGCTGGCGCAGGGCAGTGCGGTGGTCTTCACCCAGACCGGCGCCACGGGCGACGAGGTGCTGATCGACGTGGTCCGTTCGGTCGACGGCATGGATTCGTCGACGACGAGCAGCCGTCAGCCGACGCTGTTCGTGCCGGTGTCGGAGTACTCGCCGGTCGAGGCGGTCCTGCCGTCCGCCATGGCCGAGGAGCTCGGCCTGCCGATGGGTGTCGGCGGCCTGCACGTGCGTGGTGCCACGATCAGTCCGGACCAGGAGACCGACCTCCAGGAGTCTCTCCGGGGCGCAGTGGGTGAGAGCTCGGTGTACGTCGAGCGCGGCTACCAGGACGATGACCAGACTCGCATCCTGCTGTTGATCCTGGGCGCCTTGGCGACCGTGCTGATGGTCGGCGGCACCCTCACCGCGACGTTGCTCGCACTCGCCGACGCCCGACCCGACCTGGCCACGCTCGCGTCGGTGGGCGCCTCGCCGCGCTCGCGTCGGTTCGTCGCCGCGTCGTACGCCGTGGTCGTCGGCGTGGTCGGAGCGGTGCTGGGCGCTGTGGTGGGGTTCATCCCGGGGCTGGCCATCGCCCGGCCCCTGACCTCGGTCGGCGACGGGTTGAGCATGATGGGCAGCGGCACGATGGGTGGTGTCAGCACCTCCACCGGTCCGTACCTCGACGTGCCGTGGATGCTGATCTCGACGATCGTGGTCGCGCTGCCCCTGCTGACGGCCCTCGTCGTCGGACTGAGCGCCCGGTCGCGGCTGCCGTTGGCGGCACGACTCGAGTGATCGCGTGGTGACCGGGGCGGCGAGGGATGAATCCTGGGGGTCGGTCGCGTTGACCGAGGGTGAGCCCAGAAGTCAGCACCGACCTGCCTGCCCTGTCCGTCCTCGATCTCGTGCCCGTCCGCAGCGACCAGACCACCGGCGAGGCGCTGGCCGCGACCCGGTCGCTGGCGCGGGTGGCCGACGACCTCGGCTACCGGCGCTACTGGCTGGCCGAGCACCACAACATGCCCGCCGTCGCCGCCACGAACCCACCGCTGCTGATCGCCATGGTCGCCGCGGCGACGTCGCGGATCCGGGTCGGGTCGGGCGGCGTGATGCTGCCCAACCACGCGCCGCTGGTTGTCGCCGAGCAGTTCGCGCTGCTTGAGGCCGCACACCCGGGGCGGATCGACCTCGGCATCGGCCGTGCGCCGGGCACCGACCAGCTCACCCGCTACGCGCTGCGCCAAGGAGCCGGCGGGGACGACCCGGTCAGCCTCTTCCCGCAGTACGTCGAGGACGTGATGACGCTGATGAGCGCCGAGGGGGCCTCGATGTCGGTGGCCGGCCGCGCACACCCGCTGCGCGCCACGCCTCGGGCCGCGTCGGTGCCGCCTGTCTGGCTGCTGGGCTCCTCCGACTACTCCGCGCGGCTGGCCGCCGAGAAGGGTCTGCCCTACGTCTTCGCGCACCACTTCGCCGGACAGGGCACGGCGGAGGCGCTCGAGCTGTACCGGTCGTCGTACCGGCCGAGCGAGAGGCATCCCGAGCCGCAGACGTTCCTGACGGTCAACGTCGCCGCGGCCGCCACGCAGGAGGAGGCCGAGCGGGTGGCGCTGCCGCAGCTGTTGTCGATGCTGGCGCTGCGCACCGGTCAGCCGCTGACGGCGCAGCGCCTGGTCGAGGAGGCCGAGGCGGTCGAGGTGCCCGCCGAGCACGCCGGACTGCTGCGCGCGATGGCCACCCGCTGGGTGATCGGCGACGCGGAGTCAGCGCGCAGCCGGCTCGCCGAGCTGGCCGGGAAGTACGGCGTCGACGAGGTCATGGTGCACCCGGTCGCCGGCGCCTTCGCGGGCACCGCCGCCGACTCGTCGCCGGCCCGCGAGGAGACCCTGCGCCTGTTGTCGAAATAACAGTCAGGCTTGACTGTTTGTTCGCCGACCGCCACGATGGGTGGGTGACGACCACCCGCGTGCCGCAGGAGGAGCGCACCCGCGTCATGCGGGCGCGATTGCTCGAGGCCACGGTCGAGTGCCTCGTCGACCACGGCTTCGGGGGTACGTCGACCACGCTGGTCAGCGAGCGCGCGGGCGTGTCCCGGGGTGCCCAGCTCCATCACTTCCCCACGAAGAACGACCTGGTGCTGGCCGCGGTCGAGCACCTCACGGCCCTGCGCGGCGCCGAGCTGGAGGCCGCGCTCTCGAGCGTGCCGCCCGGCCCGCGGCGTACCCGTCAGGTGCTGCGCGTCCTCGCGGACCACTTCACGTCGCCGGTGTTCACCGCCGCGCTCGAGCTGTGGGTGGCGGCGCGCACCGACGAGCACCTGCTCGCCGCGGTCGCACCGCTCGAGCTGCGCGTCGGCCGCGAGGCGCACCGGCTGACCGTGCTGGCGCTCGGCGCCGACGAGTCCGTCCCGGGCGTGCGCGAGCTGGTGCAGGGGACGCTCGACCTGGTGCGTGGCCTCGGGCTGGCCACCACCATCACCGACGACACCCGGCGCCGTGCGCGCATCCTCGACCGGTGGGCGGTCGTCCTCGACCGCGCGCTCAAGGAGACCCCGTGAAGTCAGTTCTCGACGCCGTGCTCGCCGACCTCGCCATCGAGGCGCAGCGGCTCGACACCATCGTCGCCGCGCTCGGAGCGGACGGGTGGCGCACCCAGACCCCGGCCGCCGGCTGGGACGTCGCCGCGCAGATCGCGCACCTCGCGTGGACCGACGAGGTGGCGGTGGTCGCCGCCACCGACAAGGCCGCCTGGGACGAGATCGTCACCGAGGCGCTGGGCGACCCGGACGGCTACGTCCACGCCGAGGCGCTGGCCGGCACCCTCGTGGAGCCCGGTGACCTGCTGCTGCGGTGGCGTGCCGCGCGCGGTGACCTGGTCGACGCGCTCCGGGCCCAGCCCGAGGGCCAGCGGATCCCCTGGTTCGGACCGCCGATGTCGGCCACCTCGATGGCGACGGCGCGCTTCATGGAGACGTGGGCGCACTCCCTCGACGTGCACGAGGCGCTCGGCATCGAGCCCGAGGTCACCGACCGGATCAGGCACGTCGCCCACCTCGCCGTACGCACCCGCGACTTCGCCTTCGCCACCCGCGGGCTCGCGGCGCCGGCCGAGGAGTTCCGCATCGACCTGGTCTCGCCGTCCGAGGACGTGTGGAGCTACGGACCCGAGGATGCCGCGCAGACGGTGACCGGCTCGGCGTACGACCTCTGCCTGCTCGCCACCCAGCGCGTCCACCGCGACGACACCGACCTCGTGGCCAGCGGCGCCGATGCCGAGACCTGGCTCGGGATCGCGCAGTGCTTCGCGGGCCGACCGGGAGAGGGCCGGACGCCGCGGTGACGACCGGGACCCTGCGGATCGGCAACTGCTCCGGCTTCTACGGCGACCGGCTCGCCGCGATGCGCGAGATGGTCGAGGGCACCGCGGACGGCCGGCGGCTCGACGTGCTGACCGGTGACTACCTGGCCGAGCTGACCATGCTGATCCTCGGCAGGGACCAGCTCAAGGACTCCTCCCTCGGCTACGCGCGGACCTTCGTACGCCAGGTCGAGGACTGCCTCGGGCTGGCCCTGGAGAGCGGGGTGCGCATCGTCGCCAACGCGGGCGGCCTCAACCCGGCCGGCCTCGCCGAGAAGCTTCGCGAGGTGGCCCGGGGTCTCGGCCTCGACCCGGCGATCGCGCACGTCGAGGGCGACGACGTGCGCGCGGCCGCCGAGCAGCTCGGGCTGGGTGAGAACGCGCTCACCGCGAACGCCTACCTCGGCGGCTTCGGCATCGCGGCCGCCCTCGCCGGCGGTGCCGACATCGTCGTCACCGGCCGCGTCACCGACGCCTCGCTGGTCGTCGGACCAGCCGTCGCGCACTTCGGCTGGACCACCTCGTCGTACGACGAGCTGGCCGGCGCCGTGGTGGCCGGGCACGTGCTCGAGTGCGGCGCGCAGGCGACGGGCGGCAACTTCTCGGGGTTCCTCGGGCTGGATCGAACCCGGCCGCTCGGCTTCCCGCTCGCCGAGATCGCCGCCGACGGCTCCTGCGTCATCACCAAGCACGACGACACCGGGGGCGCGGTCACCGTCGACACGGTGACGGCCCAGCTGGTCTACGAGATCGCGTCGACGCGCTACCTCGGCCCGGACGTCACCACGCACCTCGACACCGTCGAGCTCGCCCAGCAGGGCGACGACCGGGTCGCGATCAGCGGGGTCCGCGGGTCGTCGCCGCCGCCGCGCCTCAAGGTCTGCGTCAACGAGCTCGGCGGCTACCGCAACCAGGTCGAGCTCGTGCTGACCGGTCTCGACATCGACGCCAAGGCGGCGTGGGTGCGCGAGCAGCTCGCGCCGGCCCTCACCTGCGAGACGGTGACCTGGACGACGCCGGCCGAGCCGCCGCCGGACGCCGACACCGAGGAGGCCGCCTCCGTGGTGCTGCGGTGCACCGTCCAGGACCTGCGACCCGAACCGGTCGGCCGGGCGTTCACCGCCGCCGCGGTGGAGCTCGCGCTGGCGTCGTACCCCGGGTTCACGATGACCGCACCACCCGCCCAGCCCACGCCGTACGGCATCTACCGGGCCGGGTACGTCGACCGGGCGCTGGTCGAGCACACCGTGGTGCACCACGACGGCACCCGCGAGACGATCGCCGAACCCACCGACTTCGGCGCCGACGACGGGGGCGAGGGGCGTCGCCCGTCGCCCTACCCCGCACCCACCGACACCCGCACCCGGCGGCTGCCGCTCGGCACGTTCGTGCACGCCCGGTCGGGCGACAAGGGCGGCGACGCCAACCTGGGACTGTGGGTCACCCACGCCGAGCCCGAGAAGCACGCGGCCCGGGTGACCTGGCTGACCAAGCTGATCACCCCGCAGAAGGTGCGTGAGCTCATCCCCGAGGCCGCCGACCTCCAGATCGACGTCTACAACCTGCCGAACCTCGGCGCCGTCAACGTGGTGATCCGGGGCCTGCTGGGCGCGGGCGTCGCCGCGTCCACCCGCTTCGACCCGCAGGCCAAGGGGCTCGGCGAGTGGGCCCGCTCGCGGCTCGTCCACGTCGAGGAGGGGTTGGTATGAGCGCCGAGACCGACGCGTTGAGGACGACCGCCCGCGAGTTCGTCCGCCGTGAGGTCGCCCCGCACCTCCGGGAGTGGGAGGACGCCGGCGAGGTGCCGCGTGCCCTGCACCTCGCGGCAGGAGGTCAGGGCCTCCTGGGTCTCGCCTTCGCCGAGGACGTGGGCGGTCAGGGCGGCACACTGGCCGACAGCGTCGCCATGCAGGAGGCGTGCTTCGAGGCGGGCGCGTCCAGCGGGCTGATGGCCGCACTGTTCACCGGTGGCATCGCCCTGCCCCACATCGCCGCGTCGGGCGACGCCGACCTGGTCGACCGGTTCGTCCGGCCCACGCTGGCCGGCGAGACGATCGGCGCGCTGGCCGTCACCGAGCCGGGCGGCGGGTCCGACGTCGCGTCGATCCGCACCACCGCAGTGCGCGACGGCGACCACTACGTCGTGAACGGCGCCAAGACGTTCATCACCTCGGGGGTCCGGGCCGACTTCGTCACCACCGCCGTCCGCACCGGCGGACCGGGCCACGCCGGCATCAGCCTGCTGGTCGTCGAGAAGGGCACGCCCGGCTTCAGCGTCGACCGCGGTCTGGCCAAGATGGGCTGGCACTGCAGCGACACCGCCGAGCTGGCGTACGTCGACGTCCGGGTGCCGGTCGCCAACCTCGTGGGCGCCCCGGACTCCGGTTTCGCCCAGATCGCCCAGCAGTTCGTGGTCGAGCGGATCGCCCTGGCGGTGCACGGCTACGGCATCGCCGCCCGCTCGCTGCAGCTGACCGCGGCGTACTGCCGGGAGCGCGAGACGTTCGGCAGGCCCCTGATCGGGCGCCAGGTGGTCCGGCACACGCTCGTCGAGATGCACCGGCAGGTCGAGGTGGCGCGGACCTACACCCGGGCGATCGCCGCGCGGCACGATGCCGGGGAGTCCGTCGTCGCCGAGGCCTGCCTCGCGAAGCAGACCGCCTGTGACGCGGCGACCTACGTCTGCAACGAGGCCGTGCAGCTGCACGGCGGCTCGGGATACCTGCACGGGACCGAGGTCGAGCGGCACTACCGCGATGCCCGGATCCTGCCGATCGGAGGAGGTGCGACCGAGGTGCTGACCGATCTGGCCGCCAGGCTGCTGGGGTACGCGTCGTGAGTGCGAACCGCGACGCGATGCTCGCCAAGCTCGCCGACCTGGAGACCGAGCACGGGAAGGCGGTGGCCGGTGGTGGTGAGAAGTACGTCGCCCGGCACCACTCGCGCGGCAAGCTCCTGCCGCGCGAGCGCATCGAGCTGCTCGTCGACGAGGGCTCCGCGTTCCTCGAGCTCTCGCCACTCGCCGGGTGGGGGACCGACTTCGCCGTCGGCGCCAGCCTGGTCACCGGCATCGGCGTGGTCGAGGGCGTGGAGTGCCTGATCACCGCGAACGACCCCACGGTGAAGGGCGGCGCGAGCAACCCGTGGACGGTCAAGAAGGGCTTCCGGGCCGCCCAGATCGCGGCCGAGAACGGCCTGCCGACGATCTCGCTGGTCGAGTCGGGCGGTGCCGACCTGCCCACGCAGAAGGAGATCTTCATCCCGGGCGGCAAGGCGTTCCGCGACCTCACCCGGTCGAGCGCCGCGAAGGTGCCGACCGTGGCCCTGGTCTTCGGCAACTCCACCGCCGGCGGCGCCTACGTGCCGGGCATGAGCGACTACACGGTGATGGTCAAGGAGCAGGCCAAGGTCTTCCTCGGCGGCCCGCCGCTGGTGAAGATGGCGACCGGTGAGGAGTCCGACGACGAGTCGCTCGGTGGCGCCGAGATGCACGCGCGGATCTCCGGCCTGGCCGACTACCTGGCGCAGGACGAGCGGGACGCGATCCGGATCGGTCGACGGATCATCGCCCGGTTGAACTGGCGCAAGGCCCGGCCGGCCGCCGAGCCCTTCGTGGAGCCGGATGCCGACCCCGACGGCCTGCTCGACCTCATCCCCACCGACCTCAAGGAGCCCTTCGACCCCCGCGAGGTGATCGCCCGCGTCTGCGACGGCGTCAGCGCCACCAACGGTGCGGTGTTCGACGAGTTCAAGCCGTTGTACGGGCCGTCCCTGGTCACCGGCTGGGCCAGGCTGCACGGCCGCCAGATCGGCATCCTCGCCAACGCGCAGGGCGTGCTGTTCAGCGAGGAGGCCCAGAAGGCGACGCAGTTCATCCAGCTCGCCAACCAGATCGACGTGCCGCTGCTCTTCCTGCACAACACGACCGGCTACATGGTCGGCAAGGAGTACGAGCAGGGCGGCATCATCAAGCACGGCGCGCAGATGATCAACGCCGTCTCCAACAGTCGCGTGCCGCACCTCAGCGTGATCATGGGGGCGTCGTACGGCGCCGGCAACTACGGCATGAACGGCCGCGCCTACGACCCGCGCTTCCTGTTCACCTGGCCGAGCGCGAAGTCGGCGGTGATGGGCCCGGCCCAGCTCGCCGGCGTGATGTCGCTGGTGGCCCGCGCGGCCGCGGAGGCCAAGCAGGCGCAGGGTGGTCCGGCGTACGACGAGGACGCCGACGCCGGCATGCGCGCCTACGTCGAGCAGAGCATCGAGGAGCAGAGCCTGCCGTTCTTCCTCTCGGGGATGTTGTACGACGACGGCGTGATCGACCCGCGCGACACCCGGACCGTGCTGGGCATCTGCCTCTCGGTGATCGACACCGTGCCCTACGCCGGCACCGACCGCTTCGGCGTCTTCAGGATGTGAGCGAGATGACCGAGAGCAATGTGACCGGCGAGAGCGCGCTGCCGCGCGCCTCGATCCGGCTGGTGGCGGTGGCCAACCGCGGTGAGATCGCCCGGCGGGTGTTCGCCACCTGCCGGCGGCTGGGCATCGAGACGATGGCGGTCTTCTCCGACGCGGACGTCGACCTGCCGTTCGTCGCGGAGGCCGACTACGCGGCACGGTTGCCGGGAGTGACCCCGGCCGAGACCTACCTCCAGGGCGAGCGGATCGTGCGGCTGGTCCGGGCATCCGGCGGCCAGGCGGTCCACCCCGGCTACGGCTTCCTGAGCGAGAGCGCCGACTTCGCGCGGGCCGTCATCGACGGACAGCTCATCTGGATCGGACCGCCGCCGGAGGCGATCGAGGCGATGGGCTCGAAGGTCCGGGCCAAGGAGCTGATGCGCGCGGCGGGCGTTCCGGTGCTCGACGACCTCACGCCCGAGTCGGCGACCGAGGCCGACCTGCCGCTGCTGGTCAAGGCGAGCGCGGGTGGAGGCGGACGCGGCATGCGCGTCGTACGCACCCTGGCGGCGCTGCCGGCGGAGATCGCGGCGGCCAGGGCCGAGGCCGAGTCGGCGTTCGGCGACGGCACGGTCTTCGTCGAGCCGTACATCGAGCAGGGACGCCACATCGAGGTCCAGGTCCTCTGCGACCAGCACGGCAACGGCGTCGCCCTCGGTGACCGCGACTGCTCGCTGCAGCGGCGGCACCAGAAGGTGATGGAGGAGGCGCCGGCGCCGGGACTGCCCGACGACGTGCGTGCGGCGCTGCACGCGGCGGCGCTGACCGCGGCCGAGGCGGTCGGCTACACCAACGCAGGCACCGTCGAGTTCCTCTACGACGCTGCGAGCGAGCGCTTCTTCTTCCTCGAGATGAACACCCGCCTCCAGGTCGAGCACCCGGTCACGGAGTGCGTCACCGGGGTCGACCTCGTGGCCGCCCAGATCGCGGTGGCCGAGGGCCGGACCCTGGGCGAGATCCTGCCGGGCGGCGTACCGACCCCGAGCGGCCACGCCGTCGAGGTTCGGCTGTACGCCGAGGACCCGGCGGCGGGCTGGCAGCCGACCGCGGGCCGGCTGACGCGCTTCGACATCCCGGCGGACGCCACGTTCTCACTGCTGGCTCGACACGGCATCCGCGTGGACGCCGGCTACGGATCGGGCGATGTCGTCGGCACGCACTACGACGCGATGCTGGCCAAGGTCATCAGCTGGGGCCCCGACCGGGACTCCGCGCTGCGCTCGCTGCGGGGTGCGCTGAGGCGGGCGCGGCTGCACGGGATCACCACCAACCGAGACCTGCTGACCGCCGCTCTCGAGGACCGCGACACCGTCGCCGCGACGATGACCACGGGCACCCTCGAGCAGCGCCTCGTGACGGAGTTCAGGGACCTGGCTCCGGCCGGGGACCCCGAGTTCGCGCCGTTCGTCGCGGCGGTGGCGCTCGCTGCCAGGGACGCCGAGCGACGCACCGTTCAGCGCGGCATCCCGGTCGGCTGGCGCAACGTCGTCTCCCAACCTCATCGGGTGGTCTTCGAGGTCGACGGCGTCGCGGACCCGGTCGTCGCCGAGTGGTACGCCGGTCGGGACGGCTTCCGGAGCACGACCGAGGAGGACCTCCGCGTCATCGAGGCCACCCCGACCCGGGTGGTCGTCGAGCGCGGCGGCTTCCGCCAGTCGATCGACGTCCACATCGACCCCGTCAGCGGCGAGGTCCACCTCGACGACGACTCGATGGTGCGACAGACCCTGCGACTGCTGCCCCGCTTCGCCGACCCGGCTGACGCCGTGGCCAGCGGCTCGCTGCTCGCGCCGATGCCCGGCACCGTCGTGAAGGTGGCGGTCGAGCAGGGTGCGAGCGTCGCCGCCGGCGAAGTGGTGCTGGTGCTCGAGGCCATGAAGATGCAGCACACAGTGAGCACGCCGACAGACGGCACGGTCACCGAGGTCAACGTCCACGAGGGATCGCAGGTCGCCGCGGGCGACGTACTGGCTGTGGTCTCGACCAGCACGACCGACGAGGAGAACCGATGAGCACGTTCACCGAGACCGACGAGCGCCGCGAGCTGCGCACCCAGGTCGCCAGGCTGGCCGGCAAGTACGGTCGCGAGTGGTTCACCGAGCGGGCCCGGGCCGGCGAGAAGACCACCGAGCTGTGGATGGAGATCGCGCGCAACGGCTACCTCGGCATCAACATCCCCGAGGCGTACGGCGGCGGAGGTGGCGGCATCGGCGACGTCGCGGCGGTCTGCGAGGAGCTGTCGGCGCAGGGCTGCCCGCTGCTGCTGATGGTCGTCAGCCCGGCGATCTGCGGAACCATCATCACCCGCTACGGCACCGAGGAGCAGAAGCAGAAGTGGCTGCCCGGCATCGCCGACGGCACCGGCACCATGGCGTTCGCGATCACCGAGCCGGACGCCGGCACCAACACCCACAACATCACCACCACGGCGCGACGCGACGGCGACGAGTGGCTGCTGACGGGCCGCAAGATCTACATCTCCGGCGTCGACGAGGCCGACAACGTGCTCGTGGTCGCCCGCACCGAGGACGCGAGGACCGGCAAGCTCAAGCCCTGCCTGTTCGTGGTGCCCACCGATGCCGCAGGCTTCGAGGCCAGGTCGATCCCGATGGAGATCGTGTCGCCGGAGCTGCAGTTCCAGGTGTTCCTCGACGACGTCCGGCTGCCCGCGGACGCGCTCGTCGGTGACGAGAACGCCGGCCTCGTGCAGCTCTTCGCCGGCCTCAACCCCGAGCGGATCATGGCGGCGGCGTTCGGGACCGGCCTGGCTCGCTTCGCGCTCGACCGCGCCGCGGCGTACGCCAAGGAGCGGGTGGTCTTCCAGACGCCGATCGGCTCCCACCAGGCCGTCGCGCACCCGCTGGCGCAGTCGCACATCGAGATCGAGCTGGCCCGGCTGATGACCCAGAAGGCGGCCGCGCTCTACGACGAGGGCGACGACCTGGCGGCGGGCGAGGCGGCCAACATGGCGAAGTACGCCGCCGCCGAGGCGGCCTGCGACGCCGTCGACCGGGCGGTGCAGGTGCACGGCGGCAACGGCATCACCCAGGAGTACGGCATGGCCGGGCTGATCGTGGCCACCCGAGCCGGCCGGATCGCCCCGGTGAGCCGCGAGATGATCCTCAACTTCGTGGCCATGCACTCGCTCGGGCTGCCGAAGTCCTACTGAGGCACTCTCGCTGGGTCGTCGCCTGACCGTTGTCGGCGCCGCGTGACAGGCTGGGCGCATGGCTGAGCGACCGTTGGTGCCGACCGAGATGGTTGGTCGCCTCGCCTCGATCCTGGCCGGCTTCCCCGAGTGCCGCCAGGAGGACGCCTGGGTCGGCGTCCGCTGGCGGGTGGGCTCGGCGACGGTGGCCCACGTCTTCGGTGGCGAGGACCAGCTGTTCCGCATCACCCTGCGCGCCGAGGCCGACGAGGTGGTGGCCTTCGAGCACCTCGGGCCGCCGTACTTCCGCGGCCAGTGGGGCGCCAACGTGGTCGGGCTCATCCTCGACGACGACACCGACTGGGTGGAGCTGACCGAGCTGCTGACCGACTCCTACTGCCTCCTCGCGCCCGCCCGGCTGGCCGAGCAGGTGCCGCGCCCGGGTTAGGCGCTACGACGACCGCAACGGCACGAAGCGGTAGCGCCCGTGCTCGGTGATCTCGACGTCCGCGCCGTCGCGGCGCACGCGCAGCATCACCCCCGCCACCGGGATCACCAGCAAGCCCCCGTCGCCGACCTGGTCGACGAGCTCGTCCGGGAGCGAGTCGGGCTCGGCCGACACCAGAACCCGGTCGTACGGCGCCCGGTCCGGCGCGCCGAGGCGGCCCGGGACGGCCGGCTCGATGCTCGCCCACGGCTGACTCGTCGCGGCCAGGTTGGCGGCCCCGAAGGCCACCAGGGTGGGCTCCAGCTCCACGCCGACGACCGAGCCGCCTGCGCCGACGAGGTGCGCGAGCAACGCCGTGGTCCAGCCCGACCCGGAGCCCACGTCGAGGACCCGCTGGCCGGGTCGGACGTCGAGGAGCCGCAGCATCGCCTCGACGGTGCGCGGCTGCGAGTTCGTCTGGCCGCGGCCGATGGCGAGCGGGCCGTCGTACTCGAACCGGTGCCGGGCCGCCGGCCGCAGGAACCCCCTGCGTGGCACGGCCGCGAACGCGGCCTCGACGGCGTCCATGCCGCCGAGTCAACCACGGCAGGTGGGCTAGCGGCGCCGGGGCGGCAGGGGGAAGAACATCGACGTGCGCTCGGCGTACTCGGGGTAGCCGGGCCGCTGCATCATCGAGCGCTCGAGCAGTTGCGCCCCGGTGGCGAACACCAGGAAGTACGTCATCGCGATCGGGGCGACCACCGAGAGCAGCCCGGGCAGCAGCCCGGAGGCCAGCGCGCCGGTCAGCCACAGCCCCCACCACACGCAGGCGTCACCGAAGTAGTTGGGGTGCCGGGTCCAGCCCCACAGGCCGCGGTCGAGGACCGGCGGCCGGTCGGGGTCGGACTTGTACGCCGCGAGCTGGGCGTCGCCGACCGTCTCGAAGAGCATGCCGACCGCCCAGACGGCCACGCCGACCCACACCAGCGGCGGCCACTCGACGTCGAGCGCCGCGCCGATGGCGACCGGGGCGGAGATGAGTGCCATCGCCAGCCCCTGCACGAGGAACACCTTGCGGACGGCGCGAGCCAGGCCGACCTCGGCCAGCGAGCCACCGAGCAGCGTCTCGTAGCGCGGGTCCTCGCCCTCGCCGACCGCCCGTCGGCGGATGTGCCACGCGAGCCGCAGGCCCCAGACGGCGACCATCGCGACCAGCAGCCAGCGTTGTCCTGCGTCGCCGGGGTCGAGCAGCTGTCCTACGGTGCCGGTGACGACGGCGACGAGCACGAAGCCCGCTCCCCACGCGACGTCCACGACGGCGACCCGGCCCTGGGCCCGCGCGGCGAGGGCGGCGAGCACCATGACGAGCGCGGCGGTCAGCAGACCGGCGAGCAGGGTCCAGACGACGTTCAAGAGGTGCGCACCGGTGCGAGCGTGTGTGCTGCGCCGGGGCGGACCATCAGGATCTGGTCGACGCCCATCCGGCCGTCGCGGAAGGCCATCGACCCGCCGACCAGGTAGAGCCTCCAGACGCGCACCAGCTCCTCGCCGACCATCGCGGTCAGGCGGGGCGCGGCGGCCTCGAAGCGCTCGAGCCAGCCGGCGACGGTCGCGACGTAGTGCTCGCGCATGGCGTGCACGTCGCGCACCTCCAGGCCACCGGCCTCGAGGAACGCGACCGTCTCGCCGACCGGGCGCATGTGCATGTCGGGGGCGATGAAGCTCTCGATGAACGGCCCGCCACCGGGGTGCAGCCCGCCACCTCGGCCCGGCCGGGACATCTGCTGGACCAGCACCCGTCCGCCGGGCTTCACCCGGTCGTGCAGCACCGAGGCGTAGGTCGGGTAGTTGGCCTCACCCACGTGCTCACCCATCTCGAGCGAGGCGACGGCGTCGAAGGTGCCGGGCACGTCGCGGTAGTCCTGGAGCCGGATCTCGACCCGGTCGCCGAGACCGCGCTCGGCGATCCGGGCGTCGATGAAGGCCTTCTGCTCCTTGGCGATCGTGACGCCGGTGACCCTCGCGCCGAAGTGCTCGGCGGCGTGCAGCGACAGCGCGCCCCAGCCGCAGCCGACGTCGAGGAGGGTCATGCCCTCGGTCAGGCCGACCTTGCGGCAGACCAGGTCGAGCTTGTCGCGCTGGGCGTCCTCGAGCGTGTACGACGCGTCGTCGGAGGTGAAGTAGGCACACGAGTAGGCCATCTGCTCGTCGAGGATGGCGGCGTAGAACTCGTTGGAGAAGTCGTAGTGGTGGCTGATCGCCGCCCGGTCGCGCTGCTTGCTGTGCAACCGCCCGCGCACGCGGGCCTGGCTGGCCGGCGGTGCCGGGGGTCGACCGAGGACGCCGAGGCCGAACGCCGTACGGGCGGCCACGGCGAGGGTCGCGGGCGTGGGACGGACCCCGACCAGGCCGCGTCGGGCGACGACGTCCCAGATGTGGGTCAGCGCGGAGTCGAGGTCCCAGCCGTCGTCCTCCGCGACCTCGATCTCGCCGCGTACGTAGGCCTGCGCGGCGCCGAGCTCGCCCGGCTGCCACAGGAGGCGGCGTACGGCGTCGCGGGAGCGCAGCCGCACCACGGGCGCGTCGTGCGGGCCGGCCGCCGACCCGTCCCAGGCCTCCAGCCGGACGGGCAGGTCGCCACCACCGACGAAGGGGGCCAGGGCGTCGGCGAGCCGGCTGGCGACGCCGTTCTTGCGCTGGGCCGATGTCGACTGGTCGTCGACCAGCGTCACACCTGCTCCTCGGGGCGGGTGAGGATCAGCTGGGCGACGTCGAGGTAGCCCGAGGCGAACCCGGCGCGGGAGTACTCCAGGTAGAAGTGCCACATCCGGACGAAGGTCTCGTCGAAGCCGAGCGCGTGCACCTCCTCCACAGCCTCCATGAAGCTGTTGTCCCACTGTCGGAGGGTCTCGGCATAGTGCTGTCCGAAGGAGAGCCGGTCGGTGACCCGCAGCGAGGTGTGGGTGCGGGTGACCTCCTCGATCGCCTCGACAGAAGGGAGGAAGCCGCCGGGGAAGATGTACTTGTTGATCCACGTGTAGGAGCCCCGGGTGGCCAGCATCCGGTCGTGGGGCATCGTGATCGCCTGGATCCCGACCCGTCCGGCGGGCGCGAGAACGCGGTCGATCGTGGTGAAGTACGACGGCCAGAACTCCGCGCCGACGGCCTCGATCATCTCGACCGAGAGCACCGCGTCGTACTCCTCGGCCTGCTGGTCGGGCGAGGTCGAGAGCCCGAGCGTGCGGTAGTCGCGCAGCTCGACGGAGACCTGGTCGGAGTAGCCGGCGGCGGCCACGCGGTCGCGCGCCAGCTCCTGCTGCTCGACGGAGAGGGTGATCGAGGTGACGCGGGCGCCGCGGCGGGCGGCCCGGATGGCCAGCTCGCCCCAGCCGGTGCCGATCTCGAGCACCCGGCTGCCTGCGGTGACGCCGGTGGAGTCGAGCAGCCGCTCGATCTTGCGCGCCTGCGCCTCGGCGAGGTCGAGGGGTGCCCGCAGGCCCGGCTCGAACAGGCCCGACGAGTAGCTCATCGTCGGGTCCAAGAAGAGCGCGAACAGCTCGTTGGACAGGTCGTAGTGGTGCGCGATGTTGTCCTGCGAGTTGTCCTCTGTCGGGTGGTGCTTCGACGGCGCGCGCAGGCTGACCAGCTTGCGGGCCTTCTGCAGCGGCTCGGGGACGAGGGTGGCGATGCGGGCCGCGAGCACCGTCAGGAAGCCTGCGAGGTCCTCGGAGTCCCAGGCGCCGGTGAGGTAGGCCTCGCCGAAGCCGATGAGTCCGTCGCGCCCGATGCGGGCGAACGTCTCGTCGGGGCGGTGCACGGTCATCTCCGGGCCGCCGCGACCGAGCGCGGGGCCGCCGTCGCCGATGTGCACGGTGACGTCGAGTCGCTTGACCGCGGCGGTGAAGAGGGCGCGCGCGACGGGGGCGGCCACGACGTTGCGGGCGCCGGACGGCGCCGTGTCGAGCCCGGGCCAGGTGTCGGCCGCGGGGGACACGGTCGGACGGGCGGGGGTGAGGGTCATCTCATGACCCCTTCCTGGTGATGGGTCGGACGGGGACGGATGGGCAGTCGGCGGGCCCACAAGACGATGCCGTGGGCGCGGATGAGCACCGACCCGGTGAGGGCGGCGGAGGCCGCCCGCCACGGTCTGGTGGTGGTGGCACGACGCCCGTCGAGGCGCGCGCTGAACACGGCCGCGCCCTCACCTCCGGCGCCGGTGTCGGCGTCGGTGTGGAGGGTGACCGAGATGCGCAGGCGCTCGTCGGGCAGTGGCACGGCGAGCTCGTAGCGGCCGTCGGTGCCGTGGAACGGCGAGACGTACATCTGCTTGTCGGTGGTGGCGCGACCCTGCTCGTCCGGGTGGACGACGTAGGCGTGCCGGTCGCCGTAGGTGTTGTGCACCTCGACGACGGTGGCCAGGGGCGAGCCGTCGGCGGCGTGGCACCAGTGGACGGAGATCGGGTTGAAGCAGTAGCCGAGCGCGCGGGGGAGCGCGGCCATCAGGATCCGGCCGCCGGTCGCGTCGATGCCCTCGCGGGCGAGCAGCCGCTCGACGTTGGTGCGGATCGACACGTCGGGCTCGCCGAGGTGGTCGCGGGCCTCGAACCGCGCCCAGATGCCCTTGTCGGGCAGGTCGTCGAGGTCGACGAGCCACATGTGCGAGCGGTGGGTGAACCCCCGCTTCCACGGCTTGCGCCGGGTGTGGGTGATCGTGGTCTCGTAGATCGTGCTGGCCGCCGGCAGTGTGGGCTGCCGACCCGGCTCCGGGCCCCAGTCGAAGCCGAGGCGGACGGCTGCGGCGAGGCCCGATCGTGCGCCGTCCTCGTGGAACCCCCAGCCGTGGTAGGCGCCGGCGAAGGCCAGCCGGTCGGTGGCGATCTCGGGCAGCCGCTCGCGCGCGGCCACCGAGTCGGGGGTGTAGAGCGGGTGGGCGTACTCACGACGGGCGATCACGGACTCCGGATCGACGAGGTCGTCGCCGCCGAGCGTCACGAGGTAGTGGGTGTCGGTGTCGAGCCGCTGCAGCCGGGTGAGGTCGTAGGTGACGGTCACCTTGCCGTTCGACGTGGTCGGCCGGCGGAAGTTCCACGAGGCCCGCGCGCCCTCGGCCTGGGGCAGCAGGGACTGGTCGGTGTGCAGGAGTGCGGTGTTGGCGCTGTAGGGCAGCGCGGCGAGCACGGCGCGCTGGTCGGCGGTCGGCTCGGCCAGCATCGCCAGCGCCTGGTCGGGATGGGTGGCGATGACGCACGCGTCGTACGTCGCGAGCTCGCCGTTGCCGTCGACCACCTCGACCCCCGTCGACGTCTCGGTGACCGAGGTGATCTTGGTGCCGGTGCGGACGTCGGTCAGGCCGGCGACGACCTTGTCGACGTAGGCGCGGGAGCCGCCCGTGACGGTGCGCCAGGTCGGCGACCCGAAGACGCCGAGCATGCCGTGGTGCTCGAGGAACGTGAAGAGGTAGCGAGCGGGGTAGTCGAGCGCGACGTCGGGGTCGCACGACCACACGGCCGCCACCACCGGCTCCATGAAGTGGCGGCGGAAGTACGGCGTGAAGCCGCCCGCCTCGAGGAAGTCCGCAAGCGTCTGCTCGCTGCCGTCCCCGCCGGTGGCGAGCAGGGCCTTGGCCCGGCGGTGGAAGCGCGGGATCTCGACCAGCATCCGCAGGTACGCCGGCCGGCGCAGGTTGCCGGCGGTGGGGAACAGGCCGCGCCGGCCCAGTGCTCCGGCCCACTCCAGTCCGGTGGCCTCGTCACTGACCGACAGCGACATCTCCGAGAGCTGGGTGGCGACGCCGAGCTCACGGAAGAGGCGGAGCAGCGTGGGGTAGGTGCGCTGGTTGTGGACGATGAAGCCGGTGTCGATCGACAGCCCGTCGACGTCGTGGGTGTCGGCGTGGCCGCCGATGCGGTCATCGGCTTCGTAGAGCGTGACGTCCGCCGTACGCGAGGCGACGTGTGCGGCCAGCAGCCCCGCCACCCCGGACCCGACGACCGCCACACGGCGCCGGGCCGGCGCGC
Organism: uncultured Actinomycetota bacterium; assembly: GCA_963807335.1. Taxonomy (GTDB): domain Bacteria; phylum Actinomycetota; class Actinomycetes; order Propionibacteriales; family Nocardioidaceae; genus Nocardioides. The sequence continues at coordinate 770,328 of CAWEBT010000010.1, read as the reverse complement.
TGCTCACGCGGTGGTCTCGCTGAACTCGAACATGGCCAGCGCCGGCTGGGTCGGCACCTTTGAGCCGCCGACGGGCTCGAGGGTGATCCCGACCCCGGTCGCCTGGGTGGCGTCACCGTCGAGGACCACCGTGTTGTCGCTCCCGGGGGGCATCAGCCCGGCGGGGAAGAGGGTGCCCTTCTCGTTGCGGAGCCACAGCTGGTAGGTCTTGCCGGTCGGCGGTGCCGGCATCCGCTTGGTGACCACGACTGCGCGGCCCTCGCTCTTGGAGCGGACCACGGTCGCTGCGGCGGTGTCGATGGTCAGGGAGACCTGCTCGGCGTCGGGGGCCTGGAGCACCCGCTCGGCCGCGCTCAGGGTCACCGACGTGCTGTCGCCGTCGTTGTTCCACGGCTGCCAGGTGGCGCCGAGCCCGACGGCGATCACGGCCGCCGCGGCAGCCGCCAGGTAAGGGGCCCAGCGACGGCGACGCTGCTGGAGCTCGGAGACCAGCGGCGGCAGCGGCCGCACGGTGGTGATGTCGGCCAGCACCCGGTCGCGCAGCGACGCGGGAGGCGTGACCGGGGTCGCGTAGGCGAGCATGGCGGCGGCGGCGCGGAGGTCGTCGACCTCGGCGCGGCAATCGTCGCAGCCGGCGAGGTGCGCCTCGAACCGGGCTCGCTCGAGGTCGTCGACCGCATCGACTGCGTACGCGCCCACGAGGGCGTGGATGTCACTCATTGTCCAACTCCCATCGTGTCGCGCAGCCGGATGAGTCCATCGCGGATGCGGGTCTTGGCGGTGCCCACGGGCAGGTCGAGCATCGTGGCCACTTCTGTGTGTGTGTAGCCGCCGAAGTACGCCAGCTCGAGGGCCGTGCGCTGGGCCACGGTCAGGTCGGCCATCGCCTGCCTGACGCGCCGGCCCTCGATCGCTGCCGTCGCGGACTCGGCGGTGCTGTCGTGCTCGGCAGTGTGGCTGGTCTGGTGGTACGAGGTGTCGCGGCGGCTTGCTGCCTCCGCGGACCTCACCCGGTCGACCCCCTTGCGGTGCGAGATCGTGAGGATCCACGAGATCGCGCTGCCCCGCTGGGCGTCGAACCGGGAAGCCGTGCGCCAGGTCTCCAGGAAGACTTCCTGGGTGACCTCCTGCGCCTGGGCCGGGTCGCGCACCACCCGGAGCACGAGTCCGTAGACCCGGGCCGAGGTGGCGTCGTACAGCTCGGCGAACGCGGCCTCGTCGCCCCGAGAGGAGCGGCGCAGCAGCTCGCCGAGGTCTGGTGCGTCCGTGCCGTCCGATGACGAGTCACCGGAGGGCACGGACGCGAGGCCAGACATGCGGTTCATTCTGCCTGATCGATCAGGAGGGCATCAGGACGGTGTCGACGATGTAGACCGTCGCGTTGGCGGTCGGCACGTTGCCGCAGATGATGTTGGCGACGTTGCCGGCGCCGGCGTCGACGGTGAACGCGTCGCCGCTGCCCTCGACGGTGACCGCGTCGGTGTTGAGCGTGTCGTGGTCACCGGCCAGGTTGTCCGGGCTGAGCGACTCGCCCACGACGTGGTGGGTCAGGATCTGGGTCAGCAGGGCCTTGTCGGCCAGCACGGCGTCGAGGTCCTTCTTCGGGAGCTTCGCGAACGCGTCGTCGGTCGGGGCGAAGACGGTGATGCCCTCGGCCGAGTTCAGCGTGTCGACGAGGTCGGCCTTGGTGACGGCCGCGACGAGGGTCGTGAGGAGCGGGTTGGCCGAGGCCGCGTTGGCGACGGGCTCGGTGGCCATGCCGTCGAACGAACCGCCACCGTCGGCGGGGACCGCCGCACAGCCTTCGCCGAAGACCTGCGCAGCAGCGCCTTCCGCGGCGGGCTCGCTGGTCGGCTCGTCGGGCGTGGGCTCGACCGGGGCCGAGGTCTCGGCGTCGGTGCCGGTGGCGTCGGCGGTGTCGTCGTCGCTGCCGCAGGCGCTGAGGCCGAGGGTCAGGGTCAGGGCGAGGGCTGCGAGGGAGCCGCCGGTGCGGAGAGTGGTGCGCTTCATGATGAAACCTTTCGTTGGGGGCCTTGCTGCGGTGTTGGGAGGGATTCGGTGCCGGCGTCGAAACGGATTGGAACTATTCGACGAAGATCGTGATTTCCTGGATGCCGCTGGCGCCGTCGGGGAACGGCGTCGCCCGGGCAGCGGTCTGCTCCTCGTCGTCCTGGCTGGTCGCGCGGACCGAGAGCATGTGCGTGCCCGCGGTCGCGTCCCAGGGCAGGTACCACTGGCGCCAGTAGTCGAGGTTGACCTCCGGGCCGAGCTCGGCCGGCTGCCAGGCGCCGCCGTCGATGCGGACCTCGACGGTCTTGATGCCGCGGGTCTGGGCCCAGGCCACGCCGCCGATCGCCGTCCGGCCGGGCTTGATGCGCGCCAACGGCTTCGGCGTGTCGATGCGGCTGGACACCTTGATCGGTGCATCGGTGGCCCAGTCGCGCTCGGTCCAGTAGGCGTCCTGCTCGGCGTACGTCGTCAGGGTGAGCCTGGTGAGCCACTTGGTGCCGCCCACGAAGCCGTAGATGCCCGGGGTGATCAGCCGGCACGGGAAGCCGTGCTCACGGGGGAGCGGCTCGCCGTTCATGCCGATGACGACCATCATGTTGCGACCGTCCCTGGCCAGCGCGAGGGGCGTCGAGATGGTGAAGCCGTCCACGTCGGTGGAGAGGATCTGGTCGGCCTTGGTGCCGACACCGGCCCGGTCGAGCAGTGCCGTGATCGGCACCCCGAGCCAGCGGGCGGCGCCCATGTACGTGCCGCCGACGTCGTTGCTGACGCAGGTCATGGTGATGTCGTGCTCCTCGAGGGACATCTCCATGAGGTCCTGGAAGCTGAACGTGAGCTCCTCGTCCACGTCACCGTCGATGGTGAGCGTCCAGGAGTCGGCGTCGACGATCGGCAGCGTGAGCCGCGTGTCGACGCGGTAGAACGAGCCGTTCGAGGTGCGCAGCGGGGTGATGTCGGCGTACTCCGCCTCGAGACCCACCGGCAGCGCCGGGGCCTTCTTGGCGGCCGCCGGCAGCCTGATGTCGGAGATCTTGGTGCGGGCCCGGGTGATCCACTCGCCGGCGACGCCGAACACGATCGCGACCGCGCCCACGCCCAGCAGGCCGCGGCGCGAGAGCCGGGGGCCGGTCCCGGTGGCCGTGCGGTCTCCCCACGGGCGGGAGATCAGGGCCAGCGCGAGCACGCCGACGATCGCGGCGACCACGGCGGGGACGACGTCCGAGGCGGTCGCGGTCGGCCGGGTCAGCGCGGCCAGGCCGGCCAGCGCGGTGAGCGCGACCAGCAGGGCGGCGCCGAGCGGGAACCTGCGGCGGGCCAGGACGCCGGCGAGCGCGGCCAGGACCAGGGTGCCGGCGAACACGGAGCCGATGAGGATCGGCTTGTCGCTGTTGCCGAAGTTGCTGACGGCCCACTCCTTGACGGGGGTGGGGGTGAGGTCGATGACGGTGGACCCGACCGAGACGACCGGGCTCGTCGCGGGGTCGGTGAAGGCCGCGGTGAGGTGCGCGGCTCCCAGCCCGGCCAGCGTGGCGAGGATGCCGCCGCCGGCCGCGGGAAGTCCCGTTCTCAGGGAGGTGCGCATTCGATTGGCCATGCAGGTGGTTCGGTGCCGCGGGCCGAACGGATTTCTCCATGTAACGCGGAGTCATGCGTACTGGGCGCCCGGTCTGCGGGTGTCCCAGTTGCTCCAGCTCCGCGCTAGATGGATTGACGGCTGCAGCCTGGGACGCCGCCGGAAGACCCGGGCCGGGTCAGCCGGCGACGCGGTGCCCGGCCAGGTCGGCGGTGTCGGTGCCGAAGAGGCGGCAGGTGGCGGCGTACTCGCGGCCGAGCCGAGCCCGCGTCGCGTCCCAGCGGGGCGGCATCAGCTCGGACCAGACGACCCGCGAGACGCCCAACCGGTGCGACGCGATCCAGTCCTGACGCAGCTTCTCCTCCCACAGCGCGCGTGCGGGGTCGTCGGAGACGCCGCCGCGATGGGTGGGCTCGTACTTCAAGCGCCCGTCGAACTCGAACACGTGGCGACCGAGGACGACGTCGCAGTACGCCGTTCGGCGGGCGTCGGTGAGCGCGAACTGGGTCTCGGGCCGACCCAGGCCGAGCTCGTGGACCATCAGCCGCAGCAGGGACTCACCGGGCCCGTCCGCGCCGCGATCGGCGAGTCCGATGACCCGGCGCGCGGTGCGCACGCCCGGCCAGCTGACCATCGGCTCCACCGCCAACCACAGCCGGGCACGCGTGGCGCCGGCGCGGAGGGCGGCGTCGCAGGCGACCAGACCGGCGCGCTCGCCCGAGCAGCGAGCGATGTCCACGGCAGTCCGGGCCGGGTCGAGCACGTCGAACCCGTTGCGCTCGACCACCTGGTCGTCGTGGAACACGGCCTTGTGGTGGACCACGCCGCCGCGGCGTCGGCTGCCGAGGACACCCGGGCGGGTGATGTGCGGGAGGAACGGCTGGGGCAGCAGGACCGGCATGCCGTGCTCGAGGGCGGCGGACTGGTGCGAGAGGACGTGGTCGGTCCACATGTTCAGGCTGGCCGCGCGGGACTCCTGCCGGCACCGGTCGCTGCGGGTGCGCAGGCCCGCCCAGTCGGCGGCCCGTGTGTAGACGCCGCGGCGTACCCGCACCCACTCGCCGCTGCGCACCAGCGACGTCACGTCGGCCGGGTCGATCCCGGCCGACATCGCGGCGGCGTGGGTGATGAGTCCGTGCCGACCGGGCAGCACGGCAGGCAGCAGGTCGAGGCGCATGGCTCACCCTGCGGCGTACGCCGCCCGCCCCGCCGGCTGCGTGGGACAGCCTGTGGAGCCCCGCCCGGGCGGGGCTTCCTGTGGATGACTCGCGGCCCCGATCCGAGCTCTCCAAGCATCGCCCCATGTAACGCGGAGTCATGCGTACTGGGCGCCCGGTCTGCGGGTATCCCAGTCGCCGTAACTCCGCGTTACATGGGCTGGACCCGGGCTGCACGGCTGCTGACAGGATGGGCGCCATGACCGCGCTCGTGCAGTACGACGTCACCGGCCCCCGCGCCACCATCACCCTCGACTCCCCGCACAACCGCAACGCGTTGTCGCGACAGCTGGTGAGCGAGCTCCTCGGCTTCCTGGAGCAGGCGGCCGCCGACGACGCGGTGCGCGTGGTGCTGATCCGCAGCAGCGAGAAGGTGTTCTGCTCGGGCGCCGACCTGTCGGAGGCCACCGCGGACGGCATGGAGGAAGGTGCCCGGCGCATCGTCGAGCTCCAGCGGCTCATCGTCAGCATGGACAAGCCCGTCGTGACGGCCAACCTGGGCGCGGTCCGGGCCGGCGGCATCGGCATCGTCGCCGCGGCCGACCTCGCGATCAGTGCCGAGGAGGCGACGTTCGCGCTCACCGAGGTGAAGCTCGGTCTCGCGGCCGCCATCATCAGCCTGACCGTGCACCACCGCATGCACCCCCGGGCCGCAGCCCTGACCACGCTCGGCGGCGAGGTGTTCAGCGGCACCGAGGCCGCGGCGTACGGGCTGGTCACCCGGGCCGTGCCCGGCGACGACCTCGAGGCGGAGGTCGACCGGGTCTGCGAGAGCCTGGCCACCGGTGCGCCGCAGGGGCTGCGCGAGTCGAAGCGGATCCTCAACGCCGACCTCGTCGAACGCATCGACGCCCGCGGTGCCGAGATGGCCCGGCTCAGTGCCACGCTCTTCGCCTCGGACGAGGCGAAGGCGGCGATGACCGCGTTCTTGGCGCGAAAGCGATAGTCCCAGCGCGCGACGGGTAGAGTTCTCCTCTTGCCAGTTCTCGGAAGTGTTGGGGGAAGCGGAGTTGGCCGATCAGCTCGAGCAGCGTGAGATCGCTGCCGAACAGGCGTTCGTCGACCGGGTCTACGTCCAGCTGGAGCGCTCCGCCGTCGCGGCCGCCCAGCTCGCGACCGAAGGCCACGGCCGCGCCCACCTCGGCCACGAGGGCGGGCTCGTCGAGCGCGACGCGATGGTGTTCCAGGCCGCGCGCCGGATCGCCCAGCTCGACGCCGCCCACGAGGGCCTGGTCTTCGGCCGGCTCGACCTCGACCCGGGCTTCGACCCCGAGCCGCGCTACATCGGTCGCATCGGGCTCCGCGACGACCAGCGCGACTCGATCCTGATCGACTGGCGCGCCCCCGCAGCCGCCGTGTTCTACCAAGCCACCGCCGCCGAGCCCCAGCAGGTCGTACGCCGCCGCGTGCTGCGCTCCGACCACCGCACCGTCGTCGGGGTGGAGGACGAGCTGCTCGACGGCGAGCACCCCTCGGCCGCCGACCTGCCCGTCGTCGGCGAGGGCGCGCTGATGGCCCAGCTCTCCCGCGCCCGCGACCGCTCGATGCACTCCATCGTGGCCACCATCCAGGCCGAGCAGGACAAGGCGATCCGGGCACCGGGCCGGGGCGTCACCTCGATCAGCGGTGGTCCGGGCACCGGCAAGACCGTCGTCGCGCTGCACCGCGCGGCGTACCTCCTCTACTCCGACCGCCGCCGCTACGAGGGTGGCGGCGTGCTCGTGGTCGGCCCCAGCGGCGTCTTCATGCGCTACATCGAGCGGGTGCTGCCGAGCCTCGGCGAGACCGCCGTCGCGCTGCGCAGCCTCGGTGAGGTCGTCAACGGCGTGCGCGCCACCCGGCACGACGAGCCGGCCGTCGCCGACGTCAAGGGCTCCGCCCGGATGGCCGAGCTGCTGCGTCGGGTGGCGCGCCAGCAGGCCCCCGACAGCCCGCGCGAGTTCTCGGTGTTCTGGCGCGACGACCGGATCAAGCTCGACCAGGCCGTCCTCGGCCGGGTCCGGCGCAAGCTGATGACGCAGGGTCGCCGCAACCGCCAGCTCTCCCGCGTGGCGCCGAGCCTCCTGGATGCGATGTGGCGCCAGGTGCGCGGCGAGCGCGGCCGGGAGCGCGGCCGCGAGGCCTTCGACGACGAGATGCTCTCCCACCAGGCGTTCGTCGACTTCGCCGTCTCGTGGTGGCCGCCCCTCGACGCCATGACGGTGCTCGGCTGGCTCCGCGACCCCGAGGTGCTCGCACGCGTCGGCGACGGGGTGGTCAGCGCCGAGGACCAGCGCCTGCTCGCGAAGTCGTGGGCCGGCGGCGGGCTCAGCGTCGAGGACGTGCCGCTGCTCGACGAGCTGCGCTACGCCATCGGCGACGTGCCCCAGCATCAGCACGAGGACGACGACACCCTGACCGCGGCGCAGGGCGGCATCGACCTGCAGGAGCTCACCACGGCGGCCGACCGCGAGTACGCCCCCAGCGGCCGCTCGTGGGCGCCCCCCACCCACCGCATCGAGGACGACGGTTACGCCCACGTGCTCATCGACGAGGCCCAGGACCTCACCCCGATGCAGTGGCGGATGCTCGGTCGGCGCGGCCGCGGTGCGAGCTGGACCATCGTCGGTGACCCCGCGCAGTCGTCCTGGCCGGTGCCCGAGGAGTCCGCACAGGCCCGCGCCGACGCCCTGGAGGGCAAGGCGCTGCACGAGTTCCACCTCTCCACCAACTACCGCAACTCCGCCGAGATCTACGAGTACGCCGCGGCGTACGCCCGGCGCGTCGGCCTCGACGCCGACCTGCCCACCGCCGTGCGCTCCACCGGGGTGCCGCCCCGCGAGGTGACCGGCGGCGACGACCTCGAAGGGGTCGCCCGCGCGGCCGTCACCGACGTCGCCGGCCGGGTCGGCGGCACCGTCGCGATCGTCGTGCCGGTGGCCCGGCGCAGCGAGGTCAACGCCTGGCTCGCCGGCTGGTCGGAGTTCGCCGACGACGCATCGGGTGCCCGCGCCGCGGTCGACTCGTCGGTCACGCCCAGCGGCGACGACCGGATCGTCGTGCTGACCGGCGTCGACACCAAGGGGCTCGAGTTCGACGGCATCGTCGTCGTCCGGCCCGAGGAGATCGAGGCCGAGTCCGCGACCGGCCGGGCCACGCTCTACGTCGCGCTGACGCGCGCCACACAGCTGCTGACCATCATCGACTGAGCCTCGGGCGGGGCGACCGGCCTCCGGCAGCAGTCGCCGCGCGCTGGACCAGGGCTCGCCGGGCCGCGACGGGTGACTAGGGTTTCGGGCATGTCCGAGCAGCCGACCGCCCGCGCCGCGATCGACGCGATCCAGGCGCACGAGGCCTGGGCGATCATCCGTCGCTCGACCCGCGCCGGCGACCGCGACACCGTCGGCGTCGTCGGTGGGGCGCGCCGGGTGGTGGAGTCGCTGCTCGACGTACCCCTGGAGGACGGGCCGCCCGCGGACGGGCACATCGCCGACAGGTTGCTCGCCGTGCCGTTCCGCCAGGTCCGCGAGCGCGGCTTCGAGGCCCACGACGACGGCGCCCCGCTGGTGGTCGTCGACGTGGAGTCGGAGCTGGAGTTCTCCGTCGCCGAGGTGATCGACGCGATCGACGACACCGGCGTGGAGTTCGCCGACCGGGGCGGCTTCGAGACCGGCGACGACGAGTACGCCGACCTGGTCGGTGCGATCATCCGCGACGAGATCGGCCAGGGCGAGGGCGCCAACCTCGTCATCGGCCGGCACTACCGCGCCACGGTGGCCGACTGGGACGCCGGCAAGGCGCTCACGGTGTTCCGGCGGCTGCTCGAGCGCGAGCGCGGCGCCTACTGGACCTACGTCTTCTTCACCGGCGACCGTTACCTGATCGGCGCCAGCCCGGAGCGGCACGTCACCATCCATGACGGGGACGTCCGGATGAACCCCATCAGCGGCACCTTCCGCCTCTCGACCGACGCGACCGGTCCCGACGGCAGGGCCACCGGGGACCTCAGGTCCCGGCTGCTGGACTTCCTCCACGACGAGAAGGAGATCTACGAGCTCTTCATGGTCGTCGACGAGGAGCTGAAGATGATGTGCGACATCTGCACCGAGGGCGGCCAGGTGCTCGGGCCGTTCCTCAAGCCGATGAGCCACCTCGTGCACACCGAGTACCTCCTCGCCGGGCACACCACCCGGGACCCCCGCGAGGTGCTCCGCGACACGATGTACGCCGCGACGGTGACCGGGTCGCCGGTGGAGAACGCGTGCCGGCTGATCAAGAAGTACGAGACGGTCGGGCGCGGCTACTACGGCGCCGCGCTCGCGGTCCTCGGCCGGGACGCCGCCGGCGGCCCCGTGGTCGACAGCCCGATCGTCATCCGCACCGCCGACGTCGGCCTCGACGGCCGGCTCACCGTCACCGCCGGCGCCACCCTGGTCCGCGACTCCGTCGCAGCCCACGAGGTGGCCGAGACCCATGCCAAGGCCGGCGGCATCCTCAGCGCGTTCGGCCTGGTGCCCGCGGCGCCCTCCCCGAGCGTGAACGTCGCCGAGCTCGTCAACGACGAGGACGTGCTGCTCGCGCTCAACGCACGCAACCGGCGACTGAGCAGGTTCTGGCTGACCGACCAGGCCGGTGCGCCGCCCGACCCGTCGCTGGCCGGGCAGCGAGTCGGCATCCTGGACGGCGAGGACGACTTCGTGAACATGCTGCGCCACGTCCTCGGCGTGCTCGGGCTCACCAGTGAGGTGATCCGGCACGACGCGTACGTCGACGGCGCGCTCGACGACTTCGACCTGGTCGTGGTCGGGCCCGGGCCGGGAGACCCGCGCGACGACGCCGACCCCAAGATGCAGCGGATCCGCGCGGCGGTCGACCGCCTGCTAGAGCGGCGCCAGCCGTTCCTCGCCGTGTGCCTGGGCCACCAGGCGCTCTGCCACCGGCTCGGGCTCCCGCTCGGCTTCAAGGACATCGTCTTCCAGGGCACCCAGTCGCCGGTCGGGATCGACGGCCGGGTCGAGCGGGTCGGCTTCTACAACACGTTCGTCGCGACGGCCGGCGGCCCACTGCCCGAGGGGGTCACGGTGGAGGCCGACGAGGCGACCGGCGACATCCACCTGGTGCGCGGGCCGCACTACCGGGGCATCCAGTTCCATGCCGAGTCGATCCTCACCGAGCACGGCCGCGACCTCATCCACGACCTGGTCCGCGACCTCGTCGGCACCCGGCAGCCGGACCCCGTCGAGAGCTGAGCCGAAAAAAAGTTCGGCGCGGGAGCAACGTCCCGGGCCCTGACCGCGTCTAACTTGGTGGAGACCGGCCACGAGGGGGACACCACAGGCATGCGACGTCACGGGGGCATCGCTGTGCCGATCGGCCTGATGGCCGGCTCGGTGCTGCTTGCGGCGTGCGGCACTGTCGGGCCACGCCTCGACTCGGCCGCCGAGCCCTCTCGGCCGGTCTCCGACCAGTCCCGCGCGCAGGGCGCGGCCGCCTGGGTCCGACCGGCGCCGCCGCGGCCGCCCGCGTCCGCGCTGGCGAAGCGCCCGAACATCGTGTTCGTGCTGATGGACGACTTCTCGCTCGACCTCCTCCAGACGATGAAGGGTGCCCGGCGGCTGGCCCGCAAGGGCGCGTCGTACCCGCACTCCTTCGTCGTCGACTCGCTGTGCTGCGTCTCGCGCACCAGCACCTTCACCGGGCAGTACCCCCACCAGACCGGCGTCCGCACCAACACCGCCGCCGGGCCGACGACGTCCGGCCCGTCGGGCGGCTGGGCGGCGTTCGACAGCTACGGCAACGGCGAGCGCAGCTTCAACGTCGGGCTGCAGGACTCCGGCTACACGACCGGCTTCGTCGGCAAGTACCTCAACGAGTACGAGTACGTGCCCGGCGTCAAGCCTGTGCCGCCGGTGCCGCCGGGCTGGACCCAGTTCAACGTCGTCTTCGGCTCGGCCTACGACGGCTGGGACTTCGACAGCACCAACATCGCCGACGACCGGCTGGAGCTGGTCTCGCACCCCGCCCCGTCGGCCGGGTCACCGGTCGAGGTGATCGACGACGCCTACGCCGGCGAGATCATCGAGGACTACGCGCTCGACTTCATCCGCGAGCACCGCCGCGACCCGGAGCCCTACTTCCTGGAGGTGGCTCCGTACGCCACCCACAGCCGCACCAACGCGAAGGGCGCCTACCCCGGGGACCCGCTCTTCCCGCCGATGTTCCGCGACCGGGCCGGCGGCACCAAGGCCCGCGGCAACTGCGGCATCCCGTGCTCCCGGCTGACCACCGCAGACCTGCCCGGCTTCGGTGACGACCGGGCCGACAACCGGCCCCGGCGCCGCAACGGCAAGCCGGCAACCGCCTGGAACACCCTGGCCAACCGGCTGCCGGCCTCGGCCTACGTCCGGACCCTGCGCACCCGCGCCCAGATGGCGCAGTCGGTCGACCGGATGCTCCGCAAGATCATCAAGGCCGTCGGCGACGACACCTACGTCGTGCTCACCTCCGACAACGGGTTCCACCTCGGTCAGCTCGGCCTCGGACGCGGCAAGGGCACGGCCTACGACACCGACGTGCGGGTGCCGCTGCTCGTCACGGGACCGGGCATCGCTGCCGGCAGGCGCGACGAGATGACCAGCAACATCGACCTCGCGCCCACGTTCGAGGAGCTGGCCGGCGTCCCCTCGCCGCGCTACCGCTCCGGCAGCTCGCTGGTGCCGTCGCTGAAGGACCGTCGCTCGGTGCAGCGCAACTTCGTGTTCTTCGAGCACACCTCCGCGACCGTGGGCAACGACCCGGACCAGGCGTTCACCGGCGACGAGCTGAGCCGCATCCCGTCGTACGTCGCCGTGCGGGGTCGCACCGGCCTGCTGATCCGCTACGACCTCGACCCGAGCCCCGGCGGCATCGAGCGGGGCTATGAGTTCTACTCGTACAAGAAGCGGTCCTGGGAGAAGCGCAACGACTTCACGACCGCGCGGTTCCAGCCCGAGGTCGACGCGCTGATGGCCAGGCTGAAGGACTTCGACCGGTGCGCGAAGGCGACGAGGGGGGCCGCGGTGACGCGCCCCTGCCTGGACCTGACGCGCTGAGAGGTCCGCACCGCGACGAGCGGCTACGTTGATCCCGTGCCAGAAGTCGTCGTCATCGACCACCACGACTCCTACACCTGGAACCTCGCGCACCTCGTGGCCGGCGTCACCGGTCGGCTGCCCGAGGTGGTCCAGCACGACGAGACCGCGGTGGGCTCGCTGAGCGGGTTCACCCACATCGTGCTCTCGCCGGGCCCGGGTCATCCCGGCACGCCCGCCGACTTCACGGTCGGCGCCGACCTGCTGCGGCAGGCGGACCGGCCGGTGCTCGGCGTGTGCCTGGGCATGCAGGGCCTCGTGACGACGTACGGCGGCGAGGTCGACCGGGTCGACCCGGCGCACGGCGAGGTGGCCCGGATCCGGCACGACGGGGCCGGGGTGTTCGCGGGGCTGCCCCAGTACTTCGAGGCGGTCCGCTACCACTCACTGGCGGCGGTCCACCTGCCTGCCGAGCTGGTCGCGACCGCGTGGTCCGAGGACGGCGTGGTGATGGGCGTACGGCACCGCGAGCTGCCCCTGGAGGGCGTGCAGTTCCACCCCGAGTCGATCCTCTCCACCTACGGCGCCGAGCTCGTCGCCAACTTCCTGGGCCCTCGGTGAGCGGCCCGGAGGAGTTCTTCACCGGTGTCGCGGCGCGGCACCCGCGCTGCTTCTGGCTCGACGGCGGCGGCGCCCGGGAGTGGTCGGGACGGCGCTCGATCGTCGGCTGGCTCGACGACGACGACGTCTCGCTCACCTACGACGCCATCCAGGGCACGGTCAGCCGGCACACCGGTGGCCGGTCGACGGTCGTCGGCGACGACGTGTTCGCGGTGCTCGAGCACGAGCTGGCCAGCGGGGGGCCCGAGGACCAGTGGTTCGGCTACCTCGGCTACGCCGCCCGCCCCGACCTGCCCGCCAGCACCCAGCCCGCCAGCACCCAGCCCGCCAGCACCCAGCCAGGGCTCCCCGACGCGGTGTGGATGCGGGCCCGGCACGTGCGCCTGTTCGACCACGAGCCGGGCGCCGGTGCCGGCGGCCGCGCGCCGCACGGAGACGAGCCGCCGGTGCCCGACGAGTACGCCGCGGCGTTCGCACGGGTGCAGGAGGAGCTGCACGCCGGCAACTCCTACGAGGTCAACCTGACCTACCGGCGCGGGCACACCTCGGGCGCCGCGCCGGTCGACGTCTACCGTCGGCTCCGCCAGGCCAGCCCGGCGCCGTACGCCGGGTTCCTCCAGCACGACGTGCCCGGACATCGCGCCTGGCTGCTGAGCTCGTCGCCGGAGCGGTATGCGCTGATCGGGACCGGCCGGACGATCGAGACCAAGCCGATCAAGGGCACCACGCCCCGGGGTCGCACATCCGACGAGGACGAGCGGCTGCGGGCCCTGCTGGCCGCGGACCCGAGGTTCCGAGCCGAGAACCTGATGATCGTCGACCTGCTGCGCAACGACCTGTCGATGGTGTGCGAGCCAGGCAGTGTGGAGGTGCCGGCACTGATGCAGGTCGAGTCGTACGCGTCGGTGCACCAGCTGGTCTCGACCGTGCGCGGGCGGCTGCGCGACGACGTGTCGAGCGTGGCGGCGCTGCGGGCGCTCTTCCCGGCCGGGTCGATGACCGGCGCCCCCAAGCTGCGCACGATGGAGATCATCCGCGACGTCGAGTCGACCCCGCGCGGTGTCTACGCGGGCGCGTTCGGCTGGGTCAGCGCCGACGGTCGTGCCGACCTGGGCGTCGTGATCCGGTCGCTGGTCACCGCCGGCGACGGGCGCTGGCTGCTCGGCACGGGCGGCGGCATCACCGTCCGCTCCGACGTGCGCGAGGAGTGGGCGGAGTCGTGGTGGAAGGCGCATGCGCTCGAGGCGGCGCTGGGGAAGGATCTCGGGGAGTCAGGCTGACGCAGCCGGCAGCCACATCGAGACGCGGGCCCCGCCCGCGGGCGACGCGTCGGCGCGGACCGCGCCGGAGTGCCGTTCGACCACCTGGCGCACGATCGAGAGACCGAGACCCGAGCCGGGCATCGAGCGCGACTCCTCCGAGCGGTAGAACCGCTCGAAGACGTGGGGCAGGTCGCTCTCGGAGATGCCGGAGCCCTGGTCGTCGACGGTGAGCACGCCTTCGTCGAGCCGCACCGTGATGGTGCCGTCGGGCGGGCTCCACTTGGCGGCGTTGTCGAGGAGGTTGGTCACCGCGCGCTCCAGGGCGGCCGACTCGCCCCGCACCGGCCACGGCTCCAGGGCGACGTCGAACGTGGCCGCCGGCGCGCGGCGGCGTACCCGGGCCACCGCCCGTTCGACGACCCCGGCGAGGTCGATGCGCTCGACGACGTGGTCGATGGGCTCGTCGCGGGCGAGCTCGACGAGGTCGCCGACGAGCGTGGTGAGCTCCTCGGTCTGGGCGCGTACGTCGGACATCAGCTCGGCGCGAGCGGCGGCGGGCAGGCCGTCGCCGGCCTGGTCGAGGAGGTCGATGTTGGTGCGGAGGCTGGTGAGCGGGGTGCGCAGCTCGTGGCCGGCGTCGGCGACCAGCTGTCGCTGCCGGTCGCGGGAGGCAGACAGGGCCATCAGCATCAGGTTGAAGCTCGTCGCCAGCCGGGCGACCTCGTCGTCGCCCTCGACCACCAGCGGGGTGAGCTTCTCGGTGCGGGCGATGTCCTCCACGGCGTAGGTCAGGCGCCGGACCGGGCGCAGGCCGTTGCGGGCCACGCCCCAGCCGGCGAACCCCGCGGCCACAACGCCGGCGACACCGAAGAAGGTGAGGACGAGACCGAGCTTGCGCAGCACCAGGTCCTGGGGCTCGAGGGACTGCGCCACGACGACGGCCTCGCCCGGCGAGGTCGGCACGGTCACCATCCGCCAGCGCTCGCCGGAGACCCGGACCGTGCGGATCGCGTGCGCGAGGTTCCCCGACGCGACCGCGAGCTCGGGCCTGCCGAGCTCCAGCGGGGGCAGCTCGTCGGCCGACCGGGCCTGGCGCTGGTCGTTGATGAAGATGATCCGGATGTCCGCGGCGCCCAGGGCCTCGGAGGGGATCGGCACCTGCTCGGTGATCCGCGACAGGGCGCCGCTCGAGGCCACTGCCTGGGCCCGCCCGAGCAGGGACTCGTCGAGCGTCGACTGCATCTGCATGCGGACGGTGAAGTACCCCACGAGCGCCACCGCGGCGACCGACAGGCCCACGGCGAGGGTCGTCAGGAGCGCGACCCGGCTGGCGAGGGAGCGGCGGTAGTGCCAGCGACCGTTCCCGTGCAGGGTGCGCAAGTCTCACGCGTCCTTGAGCACGTAGCCGACGCCCCGGACGGTGTGGAGCAGGCGTGGCTCGCCCTCGGCCTCCGTCTTGCGGCGCAGGTAGCCCACGTATACCTCGAGCGAGTTGGCGGTCGTCGGGAAGTCGTAGCCCCACACCTCCTCGAGGATGAACGAGCGTTCCAGCACCCGTCTTGGCCGCCGCAGGAACATCTCGAGCAGGGTGAACTCGGTGCGGGTCAGCTCGATCGACCGCTCGCCGCGACACACGACGCGGGTGGCGAGGTCCATGGTGAGGTCGCCGAACGTGAGCGTCTCGTCGAGGTCGTCCTCGTGGGGCACGACTCGGCGCAGCAGCGCCCGCAGCCGGGCCAGCAGTTCGTCGAGGGCGAACGGCTTGGTGAGGTAGTCGTCGGCGCCGGCGTCGAGACCCTCGACCCGGTCGCCCACGGCGTCGCGGGCGGTCAGCACGAGGATCGGCACGTCGTTGCCGGCGGTGCGCAGCGCACGGGTGGCCTCGAGCCCGTCGAGCCGCGGCATCATCACGTCCATGATCACGACGTCGGGCGCCGCGGAGGAGATGCCGGCCAGCGCCTCGGCCCCGTCGGCGGCCAGCGCGACGGTGTACCCGTTGAACTCCAGGCTGCGGCGCAGGGACTCGCGCACGGCCCGGTCGTCATCGACGACGAGCACGCGCGGGGGTGGGCTCGAGGGGATGACAGGGCTGGGCACCCCTCCATGCTGCCAGTCGCCCCTGAACCGCTCCTGAGAGCCCGGCTCAGCCGCCGCCGGCGCGGTCATCGCCTCCATGGTTCTCGCCGCCGAAGGGACCGCTTCCGCCGCGACCGCCGGTGACCCGGTCAGCCACGCCAGGGAATGAGGCCCGGCGGTCAGACGAAGCGGCGGGCCAGCTCCGCGGCGCGGGTGCCGTAGGAGCCGCCGAAGTGGCACGCGTGCACCAGCAGCGGGTGCAGCTGGTGGATCGCGAGCCGGTCCTCCCAGCCCTCGACGAGCGGGCTCGCCTCGTCGTAGGCGGCCATCACCCGGGGCAGGTTCGGCAGGCCGAAGAGCGCCAGCATGGCGAGGTCGAGCTCCCGGTGCCCGCCGTACGCCGCGGGGTCGATGACGTGGACGCGCCCATCGAGGCCCCAGAGGCAGTTGCCGTTCCAGAGGTCGCCGTGGACCCGGGCCGGCGGCTCGTTGGGCAGCAGCCCGGTCAGCTTGCCGATGATGGCCTCGACCGCGGACGCGTCGACCTCGGTGACCGCGCCGCGGTCGCGGGCGATCTTGAGGTAGGGCAGCACCCGGCGGGTGGCGTAGAACTCCGGCCACGACGGCGCCGGGCGGTTGGGCAGGGGCAGCTTGCCGATGAAGCCGTCCCGCTCGCCGCCGTACGACGACGCGCCGGCGAGGTGCGTCACCGCGAGCCGCTGCCCGAAGTCGGCCGCGGCGTCGAGGCTGGTCTTCCCGGGCTCCACCCAGCGGAGCACCACGCACTCGTGGTCGACGCCCAGGACATCGGGCACCGGCACCCCACCGGGCACCGCCCCGAGCCAGCGCAGGCCGGCGGCCTCGGCCTCGAAGAAGCCGTCGGGGGCGTTGGGCAGCGTCTTCATCAAGGCGGTCGTGCCGTCGTTGAGGCGCAGTCGGGTGGCGGTGGCGGTGTCACCGCCGGCCACGGGCGCCGTGCTGACGACCGCGACCCCGATGAGGCCCTCGGCCCGACGGGCGACGAGCGGCTGCCGGGTCATGACGCACCGATGCGGGCAGCCTGGAGCGCGGCCACGAGGGCCGCGCTCGTGCGTTCCACCATGGCCAGCACCTCCGTGAAGCGGTCCTCACCACCGTAGTACGGGTCCGGAACCTCGGCGCCCGGGTCCACCGGGTCGAAGTCGCGGAACAGCCGCACCCGATCGGCGTCCCCGCCCTGCGCGAGCACGTCGCGCAGGTTGTCCTCGTCCATGACGAGCAGCAGGTCGTGGTCGAACCAGCTCGCGTCGAAGTGCCGCGCGCGGTGTGCCGAGCCGTCGTACCCGCCACCGATCAGGGCGGCGGCGGCGCGGGTGTCCATCGGCTTGCCGACGTGCCAGTCGCCGGTGCCGGAGCTGGTCACCTCGATCCGCCCGGCGAGCCCGGCCGACTCCAGCGTCGCGGTCAGCACGACCTGGGCCATCGGCGAGCGGCAGATGTTGCCGAGGCAGACCAGGGCGATGCGGTAGGGACCTGAGCCGGTCGGCGGGGGGACGGCGGCCATCGGATGCCTCAGCGGTCCTCGAGGACGGCGATCTCGATGAAGCCGTTGACGATCGTGATGACGATCGACCCCAGCAGAGCGGCCCAGAACCCCTGGACGTGGAACCCGATGCCGAGCTCGCCGGCGATGGCGGCGGTCAGCATCAGCATCAGGGCGTTGATGACGAGGAGGAACAGGCCGATGGTCAGCACGATGAACGGCAGGGACAGGAGCTTCACCACCGGCTCGACGAACACCGTGACGGCGCCGAGGATGACCGAGACCAGCAGCAGCGGGACGATCTTGTGCTCGACCTCGTCCATCCCGACCGTGGGCCCGTCGAACCAGATGTCGTCGAGCAGCCAAGCGGCCACGGCGACGGCAGCGGCTGTGGACAACAGCCAGGTCACCGAGCGCATGCCCCAACAGTAGTGGGCGGGGTGCGCCCGGGGCCGGCCGAGGGAACCGCCGGGAGCTGCGCTAGCCGTGACCCCGGACCCTCCTCGCCACCGCCTGGCTGCCGAGGCCGACCAGGGACTCCAGCGGTCCACGGCGCCGGGCCAGGGCGTACGCCGCCCCGACGAGGAGCACCACGACCACCTGGGGCAGGTAGCTCGACGGGTCCTCCCGCGGGGGGACATCGGGAGTGAGCATCACGATGTGCAGCGAGTAGAGCGTGAGCGTCATCGCGCCCGCCCCGAAGACGACCGCCCAGGCCTGTGCGCAGGGCGCGCGAGGCCAGCACGGCGAGGCCCAGCACCGCCATGGCGCAGCCGATCGTGTGGAGCAGCGTGAACGGGGTGCCCGCGTGCGGGCCGATCGGCACCAGCCACCACCACGAGCCGGTGGGCGTGGTGCCGTACGACGCCAGGTCGAGCTGCTGCCGCAGCTGTGACCAGGTGGTGGCCCCGCCGCCGTCGGTGCTCAGCAGGGCGCGCCGTACGGCGGCGTCGCGGGTGAGGTCGGCCGACACCACCCAGGTGACGGCCGCCACCACGGTCCCGGTGAGAGCCACGCGTGCGGCGATCGCCGGCCGGCGCAGGTCGAGGCGGCCGATCGCGAGCCCGGCCAGCAGGTAGGCGAACCAGCTGATCGCCGGGTAGTAGCCGGTGAGCAGCAGGCTCTGCGCCAGCTCGCCGGGGGCGGCCAGGTCCTCGAACGACGGCACGAGGCGTGCCGGTGACGAGAGGTCGGCGCGCAGCACCAGGCTGACGGCCGGCCCGGCGACCGACCAGACGAGGGCGAGCACGGCGAGCGGACGCCAGCCCAGCCCCAGGAACGGCAGCGCCATCACGAACAGCACCGCGTAGTACACCAGGATGATCGCGATGTTGGTCGGCAGGGCGCCGAGCAGCAGACCGATGAGGCCGATGAGGACCGCGCGGACGACGATGCCGGCGCGCTCGCCCAGCAGCCGGCGCCCGCGGTGCGGGGTCGAGCCGCCGGTGACGAGCGCGAGTGACACCCCCGCGAGCAGGGCGAACAGACCGGACGCCCGGCCCGAGGCGATCTCGTGACTGGTGCTCATCGCGCCGCTGGCGGTGACCGGGGCGAGGACGTGGGTCGCCATCATGCCGAGCAGCGCGAGGCAGCGCGCGACGTCGACTCCGACGATCCGGCTGGTGGTGGTCGTCACCGGGACCGGACTGCGCCGCGCGCCGCGACCTGGGCTGCCATGCACACATCATTCCAGCCGGGTCCTCCCTGCGGAGGGCGGCCGGCCTCGCTCCGCTTGGGTAGCCTCTGGGCCGTGGGGGGGTTCGCGGGCATCGGCGCCATGGTGCTGGGGGCGCTGGTGGCCGGTCTGGTCCTGGCGCTGGTGGCCTCCGTCGTGCAGCGGCGCCTCGGCCGGGTCACCGCCTGGGCGATCACCGGGTTCCTGTGGTCGGTCGTCGTGATCGCGCTGGTCACCCTGTTGCCCACCGAGGCGGACATCGGGGTGGTGCCCATCGAGTCCCGGCTCTCGGAGTGCTCGATGGACTACGGCGGCCCGGCCCCGGACGGGTTCTGGATCTTCGGTGGCGGCCAGCGCACCCTCAACACGCTGCTGTTCGTGCCGGCGGGGGCGCTGCTGGTGCTGGCGGTCTCGCGGTGGCGGGCCGGCCTCGTGCTCGCCCCGGTCGGGCTGGCGGGGCTGGCGGGCTACTCGCTGCTGATCGAGAAGACGCAGTTCGAGCTGGCGCGCATCGACCGTGCCTGCGACATCACCGATGTGGTCGACAACGTCGCCGGCGCGGTGATCGGGTTCGGCATCGGGCTGGTGCTGATGCTGGTCCTGCGTCCCTGGCGGCACCGTTAGGGTGACGCGCATGACGCAGCCGCCCACCTCCCCGTCGCCGCGCCGCAACGTCCTCGAGATCCCGACGTACGTCGCGGGCAAGCCGCCCGCCCCGCGGCCGGGGCTCACGTCGTACAAGCTCTCGTCCAACGAGAACCCGTACCCGCCGCTGCCCGGCGTGGTGGAGGCGGCGCTGGGGGCGGTCGAGCAGATGAACCGCTACCCCGACATGGGCAACTCCGCCCTGTACGACGCCCTCGCGGCCAAGCTGGGCGTGCCGGTGGGCGACCTCGCGGCGGCCACCGGGTCGGTGGCGCTGATCTACCAGCTGCTCCAGACGTTCTGCGACCCCGGCGACGAGGTCGTCTACGCGTGGCGCTCCTTCGAGGCCTACCCGATCGCGGTGGCCGCCGCCGCGGCCACCTCCGTGCGCGTGCCGCTGCGCGAGGACGGTCACCACGACCTGTCCGCCATGTCGGCCGCGATCACCGGGCGGACCCGGGTGGTCATCGTCTGCACCCCCAACAACCCGACCGGGCCGTCGGTGACGCAGGGCGAGCTGGACGCGTTCATCGCGACGGTGCCCCCACACGTGGTCGTCGTGGTCGACGAGGCGTACCTCGAGTTCGTCCGGATGGCCGACGCGGTCGACGGCGTCGCGACCTACCGCGCACATGCGAATGTCATCGTGACGAGAACCTTCTCCAAGGCCTACGGGCTGGCCGGGTTCCGGGTCGGCTACGCCATCGCGCCGGCCCCGCTGGCCGCGGCCCTGCGGGCCGTGTCGCTGCCCTTCGGCGTCTCCGGCGTCGCCCAGGCCGCCGCCATCGCGTCGCTCGCTGCCGAGCCCGAGCTGCTCGCCCGGGTCGACCACCTGGTCGCCCGGCGTGCCGAGCTCGTCGCTGGCCTGCGCGACGTCGGCCGTCAGGTGCCGGACGCGCAGGGCAACTTCGTCTGGTTCTCGCTCGGAGAGCGCACCGGAGAGTTCGCCGCCGCGGCCGAGGAGCTCGGCATCACCGTGCGTCCGTTCGCCGGGGAGGGTGCCCGCGTCACCATCGGCGAGCCCGAGAGCGTCGAGCGCGTCATCGCGCTGGCGAAGGGCTTCCCCGTCAGCCGTTGAGCAGGTTGCCGAGCCCGCCGCCGCCACCGGACTGCTGGGCGACCGGCGCCCACTCGCTCGGCTGGACCACCACGAAGCCCGGCCCGTGGAACGCGAACTGGACCGCCTCGCCCGAACCGCCGCGCAGCATCGACTTCATGTTCATGCTCGAGACCACCTGCGGCACCAGGTTGGCCGACCAGGCCACGGCGGCCTGGACGTCGACGTACGTCGGCTGCCGCGAGCAGTCGAGGACGACCGGCTTGCCGACGGTGCAGAGCGCGACGTCGCCGGTGCCGCTGACGGTGGTGTTGAACAGCCCTCCGGCCAGGATCCCTGCGCCCCTGACCCGGTTGATGTCCCAGTCGAGGGTGGCGTCGAACGCCAGCAGGTTGCGGCCGTTGACGCTGATGCCGTCGCCGTCGAGGTGGAGCAGGTAGACGTAGCCGGCGTCGCTGGCGAAGAAGACCTCGCCCTGCCCGGAGACGCGCATCAGCGGCATGTCCTCGCTGGTCACCATCTTCTTGAGCAGCTTCGCCATGCTTCCGGACTTCTCGTGGTGGAACTGGATCTGTCCCTGGAAGGCCACCATCGCGCCCTTCACCGCGAGCACGTCGGGGCCGAACGAGACGCGCAGGAGCTGGTCGTTCTGCAACCCGAAGCGCGGTCCGTCGGAGATCTCGAGATTCGACTGGTCGAACAGCTCACTCTGCATGCCGCTGAGACTAGTGGTGGACTCGTGGCCCGGCCCCCTGGTCCCTGGCCCGGCCCCGCTGGGCCCGGCTCCGACCGACCCGGGTGCGCTAGACACCCGCGTACCCTATTTGGGGGATGTGACCCCGAGGTTGCCGACAGCCGCTCCACGATGACGCACGCTCGTGACGTCCGTTGTTCGGGGCTCGGACGTTCGAGGGCGCAAGGAGCGCTCCGTCTCTGCGTTGTGGGGGTCATCATGCGAAACATCGGTCTCATGCTCATCGGGCGCTCGAAGCGCACCACGTCTCGCCACAAGGCCAGCCGCCAGGCGATCCGGGCCGCGCGGGCAGCGCAGGCCGAGCGCCGCGGCTCGTCGCGGACGCGCCCGCAGCTGCACCGCGCCTGACCGGCGCCGTCGAGGCGACTGGTTGAATCTTCGACGGGCTTGGGTTGCTCCGAGACAGTGGAGGGGTGGCAGCCTCCGAGGATGACCGCACTCCGGTGCCCGTCCAGACGGCCGCTTTCGACCGCGACATGTCCTAGTTCTCGGACCGGATCACCCGCGACGGAGCCGACGGCTGGCCGGTGGAGCCCGGCCGCTACCGGTTGGTGGCCGCCAGGTCCTGCCCGTGGGCGAGTCGGGCGATCATCGTCGGCAAGGTGCTCGGGCTCGAGCGGCTGCCCCGCCGGCTGGGGGACCCCGCACGGGCGGGGGTGAGCCGTTGATGGGTTCCCCGGATATCCGGGGATCCCTGGCGTTCGAGTGGTTTGCAAACCCCACAAACCCCACGACTCGCCCACGAACCCTGGCCGCATCGCAGCCGGAGCCAGCCCGCGAGGTCAGCGAGGCACGAACCCCGGCCGCATCGCAGCCGGAGCCAGCCCGCGGCGTCAGCGAGGCACGAGCCCTGGCCGCATCGCAGCCGGAGCCAGCCGGGGGCTCAGCGAGGCTTGAGCCAGCCCCGGATCCGCGGCAGGCCGTCGTGCCAGCGCAGCCGGGCGGCGTACATCGACCGTACGCCGCGCTGCCGCTCGCGCTTGGACCAGTCGAACCCGCTGCGGCACGGCCGCGGGTTGTCGTGGCAGGTCCAGCCGTGGAGGAAGATCCGTTGCTGGCCGCCGGGTCCGTCGGCGACGTCGGCGCCGCCCGGCCCGCACAGGCGGGTGCTCGCGGAGTCGAGCAGGGTGCCGTACTCCACGACGGTCCAGTCGAGCAGCGAGGGCGAGCGGTACCACAGCGTGCGGTAGCTGCACCGGGTGTAGTCGCCCTCCGACAGCAGCATCACCCAACCCTGCGGCCGGTGCATGAGCACGGGGTTCTCGATGACTCCCGGCGAGCGCATCAGCTCCTGGCTGACCGCGCCGGAGCGCACCCGGCGGCCGTTGGCGCTCAGCTCGACGATGCGGATGGTCGAGGGGATCCGGTCGGTCTTGTAGAGCAGGTGGCGCGAGCCGGACGGGTCGACGTACACCGACGGGTCGATGGTGCCGGCGCGCGGCAGGGTGGGGTCGCGGGGGAGCAGCTGGTCCTGGGCGGCCGGCACCTTGGCGTACGCCGGGCACGCCAGCGGGGTGCTGCCGACCGGCGTGAAGCCGCGGTGCGGTGAGCGCGACCGGGCCACCCCGGTGCAGCGGCCGTACTCACCCAGGCCGTCGACCGGGGCGGAGAAGTACAGCAGCCACCAGCCGCCGACCCGCTGGATGTCGGCGGCCCAGATGTCGCCCGAGCGCGCCCAGCCGGGCAGCCGGCGCAGTGCTGGGCCGGTGCGCGTCCAGCTGCCCTGGGCGGTGCGGGTCCAGGCTCGCGGCGCGCGGTTCCCGGTGGCGATCCCGACGTACCCCTTGCCGTAGGCCTCCACGGCCGGGTCGGCGAAGTTGCCGCGCAGGATCGGGTGGGGCGCGCCTCGGCCCGCGGCGGACGAGGCCGCGCCCGGGAGCACGACGAGCAGCGTGAGGAGGACGAGTACGCCGAGGGCGCCGGCCAGGTGCCGCTGTGGCGAGCGGTGCGGTTGCGCAGGCATGGGCGCCACCATAGGGCTGGACCGGCGCACCCTGATTGGCGGCCGGGGGCGGCGCGCCGGTAGGTTTGGACGCCGGACATGTGGTGGCGGTCACACCCCGACTGGCACCCTGTCCGATGCAGGTGCAAGGTGGCGGAGCGGCGAACCCGCGACGTCCCGGTGACACGAAGGAGCCCCACGTTGAGCCACCACGGATTCGGCCCCGACCTTGCGGAGGTCTTCGGGCCCTCCCAGCAAGACGGCGGTCCAGAGCTCGTCCAGCTGCTGACCCCCGAGGGTGAGCGCGTCCACCACCCCGAGTTCGACCGGGACTTCAGCGCCGAGGAGCTGCGCGGCTTCTACCGCGACATGGTCCTCACCCGCCGCATCGACACCGAGGCCACCGCGCTCCAGCGCCACGGCGAGCTCGGCATCTGGGCCCAGCTGCTCGGCCAGGAGGCCGCCCAGATCGGCGCCGGCCGGGCGCTCCGCCCGCAGGACTACGTCTTCCCGACCTACCGCGAGCACGGCGTCGCCTACTGCCGCGGCGTCGACCCGCTCAACCTGCTCGGCCTCTTCCGCGGGGTCGACCACGGCGCGTGGAACCCCAACGACAACAACTTCGGGCTCTACACGATCGTGATCGGCGCCCAGGCCCTGCACGCCACCGGCTACGCGATGGGCATCCAGCGCGACGGCGACGTCGGCACCGGTGACCCCGAGCGTGACGCAGCGGTGATCGCGCACTTCGGTGACGGAGCCAGCAGCCAGGGCGACGTCAACGAGGCCTTCATCTTCGCCGCGTCCTACAACGCCCCGGTGGTGTTCTTCTGCCAGAACAACCAGTGGGCCATCTCCGAGCCGATCGAGCGCCAGAGCCGCATCCCGCTCTACCAGCGCGCCCTGGGCTTCGGCTTCCCGGGCGTGCGCGTCGACGGCAACGACGTGCTCGCGACGTACGCCGTCACGCAGGCTGCGCTGCAGCGCGCCCGCGACGGCCAGGGCCCGACCCTCGTGGAGGCCTACACCTACCGGATGGGTGCGCACACCACGACCGACGACCCGACCCGCTACCGGCTCTCCGACGACGTCGAGAACTGGAAGCTCAAGGACCCGATCGCCCGGCTTGCGGCCTACCTGCGCCGCAACGGGCTGGTCGACGACGCGTTCATGAGCACGCTCAAGGACGAGGCCGACGAGCTCGGCCACTACCTGCGCGAGGGCTGCAAGGCCCTCAAGGACCCGGAGGCGCTGAGCATGTTCGACCACGTCTACGCCGAGGAGACCGAGGAGATCGCCGCCCAGCGCGCGGGCTACGCGGCCTACCTCGAGTCGTTCGAGGGGAGCCACTCGTGAGCACCACGCAGAAGATCACGCTCGCCAAGGGCCTGAACATGGGCCTGCGCAAGGCGATGGAGGACGACCCGAAGGTCCTCATCATGGGTGAGGACGTCGGCAAGCTCGGCGGCGTCTTCCGCATCACCGACGGCCTTCAGAAGGACTTCGGCGAGGACCGCGTCATCGACTCCCCGCTGGCCGAGTCCGGCATCGTGGGCACCGCGGTCGGCATGGCGCTGCGCGGCTACCGCCCGGTGGTGGAGATCCAGTTCGACGGCTTCGTCTACCCGGCCTACGACCAGATCGTGTGCCAGGTCGCGAAGATGAGCTACCGCTCCAAGGGCCGCTCGAAGATGCCGATGGTCATCCGCATCCCGTTCGGTGGCGGCATCGGCGCGGTCGAGCACCACTCCGAGTCGCCGGAGGCGCAGTTCGCGCACACACCCGGCCTCAAGGTCGTCGCGTGCTCCAACCCCGTCGACGGCTACTGGATGATCCAGCAGGCCATCGCCAGCGACGACCCGGTGATCTTCCTCGAGCCCAAGCGGCAGTACCACGCCGACAAGGCCGAGCTCGACGAGTCGGCCACCCCCGACCCGCTGTTCACCAGCCGCGTCGTCCGCGCCGGCACCGACGCGACCGTGCTGGCCTACGGCCCGACGGTCAAGACGGCGCTCAAGGCCGCCGAGGCCGCAGCCACCGAGGGCAAGTCGATCGAGGTCATCGACCTCCGCACGCTCTCGCCGCTCGACATGGGTCCGGTCTTCGAGTCCGTACGCCGCACCGGCCACGCGATCATCACCCACGAGGCGCACGTCAACCTGGGCATGGGCGCCGAGGTGTCGGCCCGGATCACCGAGGAGTGCTTCTACTCCCTGGAGGCCCCGGTGCTGCGCGTCGGTGGCTTCGACATCCCCTACCCCGCGTCACGGATCGAGGAGGACTACCTCCCCGACCTCGACCGGGTGCTCGACGCCGTCGACCGTTCGCTGGAGTGGTGACCCATGTCTGAGTTCAAGCTGCCCGACGTCGGCGAGGGCCTCACCGAGGCCGAGATCGTCACCTGGAAGATCAAGGTGGGCGACACGGTCGAGATCAACGACGTGATCGTCGAGATCGAGACCGCGAAGTCCCTGGTCGAGCTGCCGTCGCCGTACGCCGGCACGGTGCTCGCGCTGATGGTCGCCGAGGGCGAGATGGTGCCCGTCGGCACCCCGATCATCTCCATCGGCGACCCGTCCGAGGCGCCCGCACCGGGCTCCTCGGCCCCGGCGCCGGACATGGAGATCGACCTGTCCAACCCCGCCGCCAGCGGCAGCGGCGAGGGCGAGTCCCTGGTCGGCCGGATGAAGGCCGACCGTGGCCCGCTGCGCCGCGCCCGCAAGGGCTCGGCCTCCCCGTCCACCGAGGCGGCCGCCTCCACCCAGCTGCAGGTGCAGGGTGCGTTCTCGCCCGGCGGCGCCCGCAGCGAGCCCGTGGTCGAGGCCGACGAGCCGGCCGTGCCCGCGACGTCCGCGCGTCCGGAGTCCTCCGAGCCCGCAGCCGCCCTGGTGCCGTCGCGCGTCCAGTCGCCCTCCGAGGTGCGGGCGCTGGCCAAGCCGCCGGTGCGCAAGCTGGCCAAGGACCTCGGCATCGACCTGGCCGCCCTGGCGGGTTCCGGTGCCGGCGGGGTGATCACCCGGGCCGACGTCGAAGGCGCCCAGGGTGGTGGCTCCGGCGGTCGCGACTCCGGTCGTCCGGCGGTGGGCGGCCGAGCGGCTGCCGGGTCGAGCGCAGGCGGGTCCCGCGAGACGCGCGAGCCGATCAAGGGCGTGCGCAAGATGATGGCCGGCGCGATGGTGGGCTCCGCGTTCACCGCACCCCACGTCACCGAGTGGATGACCGTCGACGTCACCCGCACGATGGAGTTCGTCGACCGACTCAAGTCGCGTCGCGAGTTCAGGGACGTCAAGGTCACCCCGCTGCTGGTGCTGAGCCGCGCGATCATGCTCGCCATGCGTCGTACCCCGGAGGTCAACTCCTTCTGGGACGAGCAGGCCCAGGAGGTCGTGCTCAAGCACTACGTCAACCTCGGCATCGCCGCGGCGACGCCGCGCGGCCTGGTCGTGCCCAACGTCAAGGACGCCGACACGCTCGACCTGCTGGGCCTGGCCGGAGCCCTCAACCAGCTCACCGCCACGGCGCGCGAGGGCAAGACGCAGCCGGCCGAGATGAGCGGTGGCACGTTCACGATCACCAACGTCGGCGTCTTCGGCGTCGACGCCGGCACCCCGATCATCAACCCGGGTGAGTCGGCGATCATGTGCTTCGGCGCGGTGCGCAAGCAGCCGTGGGTGGTGGGCGACGACATCGTCGCGCGTCAGATCACCACGCTGGCGCTCTCGTTCGACCACCGGCACATCGACGGCGAGAAGGGTTCGCGCTTCCTCTCCGACGTGGCCGGGATCCTCGAGGACCCCGCCTCGGCCCTGCTGTTCTGACGGTCAGTCAGCCGACGACGTAGCGCGCCAGGCGGCGAGGACCCGGTCCTCGCCGTCGGGCGACAGCCCGGTGCGGGCGGCGTCCGGCGTCGCCCGCAGCCAGGCGAGCGTGTCCCGGGCGGTGTCGGCGATCGGGCGCACCCGCAGCCCGGCCTCGAAGGACGGCGTGGGGTCGTGCGCCAGCATGCCGTCGTACTCGGGGCGGGGCAGCCACAGGGGCAGCCCGTCCTCGCCGGCCCACGGCTCCACGCCCTGCGCGGTGAGGAACGCCTGGTCGACCCAGGTGAACGTGCAGTCCGCCCCGACGCCGACCGATGCCTGTGCCAGGAGTTCGCCCAGGCCGAGGATGTCGCCGACGCCGTCGAAGGTGCCGGTACGCCGCGACTCGGCGCTGTCGACGATCCACGAGGCCAGGTCGCGCACGTCGATGAGCTGCACGGCGTCGTCGGGTGACCCCGGGGCCAGCACCTCGCCGCCACGCTCCAGCCGCCAGGGCCAGTAGGTGAACCGGCCGGTGCCGTCGTCGGGCCCGACGATGAGTCCGGGCCGGATCGTCATGCTGGAGGCCGCGCCCGCTGCCACGATCTGCTCGCAGGCGACCTTCATCGCGCCGTACTCCTCGGGGCTCGTCACGGGGTCGACGTCGTCGGTGATCGGCTCGTGGACCCGCAGGGTCGCCGGGGTGCCGGCCAGGTCGTTGTCGGGATAGACGTTGACCGTGGACACGAACACCCAGTGCGCGCCGGGTACGGCGGCCACGGCGCGGCGCACGTGCGAGGGCAGCCGGCCGACGTCGACCACCGCGTCCCAGGTGGTCCCGGTGATCTCTGCCGGTGGCTCGTCGTCGCGGTCCCACACCAGAAGGGCGGCCCCGTCGGGCACCCGGCCGGAGACGCCGCGGCAGGCGCAGATCACCTCGTGTCCCCGCGACACCGCCTCCGCAGCCACGGCGCGCGACAGGAACCGGGTGCCACCGAGGACGAGGAGTCGCATGGCCCCACCCTCGTCCCGGACGTCGTGACCGGCAAGGGAGTTCGCTACGGGCTGAGGGCCGTCACGGGCCGGTGATCTCCGGCATCGTCGTGCCCATGATCCAGCCGTCGAAGAACGACGAGAGCTCCAGGCCGGTCGCCTCCTCCCAGTGGTCGTAGAGGCGATCGCGGTCGGTGGACGTGCCGGCGTTGTCGTCGAGCCAGCTGCGGGCGATCGTCCAGAACTCGTCGTCGCCGATGCGCTTGTTCAGCTCGTCCCACATCAGGGCGGGGCAGTAGTAGATGTTGCCCGCACCGAAGGCGGCCGCGTCGTAGTCGCCGACCGGGCCGGCTTCGACCAGCGAGGAGCGACACGCGTCGACGAAGTACGCGAGCCCCTCGGCCACCGAGATCGCGTCGCGGTCGGCCTCGTAGCGGCCCTGCAGATACATCGTCATGCCCTCGTTGAGCCAGACGTCGCGCCAGTCGGACGGCCCGACCAGGTCGCCGTACCACTGGTGCGCGATCTCGTGCATGATCACCGGCTCCGAGAGCACGTAGGCGCTGGTGCCGAGGGTGACCATCGTCTGGGTCTCCATGGCGCTCCGCGAGGGAGTGACGACCAGGCCGAGCGTGGAGAACGGGTAGGGCCCGAGCTTCTCCTCGATCCAGTCGACGGCACGCGGGGCCTTCTGCAGCTTCTTGAGGATGCGCGGGTCACCTCGCGGTGACCAGTAGTCGATGGTCAGCCCGCTGCTGGTGAGGCCGGTCGAGTGCTCGTAGTCGCCGATCGCGAGCGTCGTGAGGTACGACGAGGCGGGGCTGTCCAGGTGCCACTGCGTCGTGGTGCGCCCGTCGGTCGTCTCGTTCTGGACGAGCTCGCCGTTCGCGACTCCCGTGTAGGGCGCATCGGTGGTGATCGTGAAGTCGTAGAGCGCCTTGTCGGCCGGCTGGTCGTTGACGGGGTACCACGAGTAGGCGCCGTACGGCTCCTGCATGGTCCAGAGCCCGCCACTGTCGGTGACGGTGATCCCGAGCGTGCTGAAGTCGCCGCGCTGCGTGGGCGCGGGGACCGGCGCCGGACGCCCGCGGTAGGTCACCACCAGCTCGTACTCCTGGTCGGCGGCGACGGGGGCGGTCACCACCAGGTCCTTGCCGGGGTGCTCGAACGGAACGTCGACGCCGTCGAGGGTGACGTTGAGCGGCTTCAGCCGACGGCCCAGGTCGAGCTGGAGCCGGGCGGCGCTGGTGGTGGCGCGCAGGCTGATCGTGGCCGTGCCGTCGAGGCGGCGCCGTGCGGTGTCCCAGGCCAGGTCGAGACCGTAGTGCAGGGCGTCGACGCCGGGATCGCCGACGTCGGGGTAGACGCTGTCCTCGACAGGCGTGCTGAGCGGGGAGAGCCCGGCCGGTTCGGCGGGGTCGACCCCCTCGGTCGGCTGCGCGGCTCCGGTCGGTGGGGCGGAGTCGGCGCCGTCCTCGCCCGAGCAGCCCGCGCCCAGGAGCAGGACGACGGCGAGGGCGACCGCCGTCGTCCTCACGTCGGCTCCTCGGCCAGCTCGGTGGCGTGCCCCTCGAAGGTCGCCACCAGCCGGTCGCCGGCGGTCACCTCGACGTCGTACACACCTCGACGACCCTCCCGAGACCGCTCGACGGCCACCGACGTCAGCACGTCTCCGAGCCGCACCGGCGCGTGGAAGCGGACCGACGCGCTGTGGGCCACCGTGACCGGACCGTGGGAGTTGCAGGCGAAGGCGAACGTCGAGTCGGCGAGGGCGAAGGTCAGCCCGCCGTGACCGATGCCGTGGCCGTTGACCATGTCGTCGCGCACCTGCATCGACATCTCGGCGCGCCCCGACGAGACGGAGGTGAGCGTCATGCCGAGAGCCCGGGAGGCGCGGTCGTCGTCCCACATCCGCCGGATGTGGTCCGGAAGGGTCATCTCTCGCCCCGCAGGAGCGGCCGGGCGAGCTTGCGGCCGGTGTGGATCTGCGCCTTGACCGTGCCCAGGGGCAGGTCGAGCAGGGTCGCGATCTCGTCGTAGGCGAGGCCGTAGACGTCGCGCAGGAGCAGCGGCTCCACGAGCTGGGGGCTGGTGCCCTCGATGGTCTCCATCGCCTCGAGCAGGTCGAGACGGGTGCCGGCGATGACGCTGGTGGTGCGCGGGTCGGCGCGCTCGAGCGGCAGCACGTCGGAGGGCTTGGCCTGGTCCTTGAGCTTGCGGTACGTCGTCCGGGCGCTGTTGACCGCCACCACGTGCAGCCAGGTGGTGAACCGGCCGCGCCGGTGCCACGAGCCGATCCGCGTCGCCACACTGATCAGCGCCTCCTGGCAGGCGTCCTCCGCGTCGGAGGAGTAGGGCAGGACGCCCCGGCAGACGTTGAGCGTGCGGGGGCGGATCGCGCCCAGGAGTGCGTCGAGGGCGTCACGATCGCCGTCCTGCGCGCGACGCGCCAGGTCGTCGATCTCGTCAGGCGTCACAGCTGTTGCCTGCATGCCGCACCTCTTTCCGTGGTCCCTTGCAAGATAATGCAGTGATGTCCACACCCTCGCGTCTTGGTCGCTACCCGGTGCGTCGCCGCATCGGCGCCGGCGGCTTCGCCACGGTGTGGCTCGCCCACGACGAGCAGCTCGACAGCGACGTCGCCATCAAGGTGCTGGCCGACAACTGGGCCGCGGACCAGCACGTCCGTCAGCGGTTCGTCGACGAGGGGCGCTACCTGCGCAAGGTCGAGTCGCCGCACGTGGTGTCGGTCTTCGACGCCGGCGAGCTCGGCGACGGCCGGCCGTTCCTCGTGATGACCTACGCCGACCAGGGCACCCTCGCGGACCGGCTCGAGGCCGGACCGCTCAGCCCGGCAGCCGCGCTGGACGTCGTCTGCCAGGTGGGCGACGGGCTGCAGGCCCTGCACGTGCGCGGCATCCTGCACCGCGACGTGAAGCCGGCCAACGTCCTGTTCCGCACCGGCGCCGACGGCGAGGTGCGGGCGATGGTGGCCGACCTCGGCCTCGGCAAGACGCTCGACATGTCCTCGCGGCTGACCATGATCGCCGGCACGCCGTCGTACGTCGCCCCCGAGCAGGCGCGCGGCGAGGGGCTCGACGCCCGCGCAGACCTCTACTCGCTGGCCTCGCTCACCTATCTCCTGCTCACCGGCCGGGCGCCGTACTCCCACGCGACGATCGCGGCCGCCGCCGAGCCCGGGCCACCGGCGCCGATGGGCGAGGCCGTGTCGGACGACGTCGACTCCGTCGTGCGTCGTGCCCTGGCCCCCCAGCGAGACGATCGCCATCTCGACGTGTCGTCGTACACACGAGCCCTGCGGGAGGCGTACGGCGACGACGTCTCGGCGGCGACGCCCGACTGGCCGGCCACCGCACCGGAGCGGACCCAGGTCGTCCCGGTCACGCTCGATCCGGTGTCGCCGCGACGTCGTCGCGTGCCGGCGTGGGCGCTGGTCGCGCTGGCGCTGGTCCTCGGCGTGGTCGGGGGCTACGGCGTGCACCGTGCGATGGTCCGGACCGTGGAGCTGAGCGATGCCCAGGGCACGCTGTCGGTGCGCGTCCCGGGGTCCTGGGACGACGTGGAGAGCCGTGACGGCTGGACGCCGCCGGGCGCCAAGAACGACCAGCCGGCGCTGTCGGCGGGCAGCGGGCCGGGGTGGCGCGAGGACGGGGAAGGTGTGTTCGTCGGCCTCGTCCCCGGCCGTACGCTGCCGACCTCGATGCCGCAGCACCCGGAGTGCGGAGATCCCACGCCGGTCTCCAACAACACGGTCGGTGGCGTGGTCCGACGCACCATCGTCTACCTCGACTGTCCGGGGGTCGTCGTCGAACGCGTCGTGCAGGTGACGTCGGACCGGCTGCTGTGGGTGCAGGTGCGCAGCGACGACCGGGCCACCGCCAACATGGTCCTCGACTCGGTCGGCACGAGCGGCCTGTAGGAGGGACACATGGACCCACGTGCCGCCGGCCGGACCGCCCGCCTGCTCGAGCCCCTCCACTCCCTCGGCTACTTCGCCGAGGAAGTCGGATCGGAGCTGAGCGCCGTCGGGCTCCGGCCGGGCCGGATGACGTACTTCGCGTCCCGTTCGGCGGCGATGGGCCGCGTGGGGGCCGGCCCGGTCGCGGCGGCGTTCTATGTGTTCGACCCCGGCCTGGTGGCGCACTTCGTCCCCGAGTGCTGGCAGGCGGCCGATCCGCAGCAGGTCATCGCGGCGCGCTACCGGGGCATCGGCCGCGTCTACGAACGGCTCCTGGGGGCCGAGACGCTCGCCTCGCCCGAGGTCGCCGAGGCGGCAGAGCTGGCCCGCAGGGCGACGGCCGGTTGCACCGTGCCCGGGCGGGGGCTGTACGCCGCGCACGCCGACCTCGCCTGGCCGGCCGAGCCGCACCTGGTGCTCTTCCACGCCGTCACGCTGCTGCGCGAGCACCGAGGTGACGGGCACGTCGCCACGGTGCTGTCGCACGGGCTGAGCGGTCTCGAGGCCCAGATCACCCACTGTGCCACCGGCCACGGCTTCACCGTCGCGATGGCCCAGGCGAGCCGCGGCTGGTCGGCGGAACAGTGGGACGAGGGGGTCCGCGGTCTCGCGGCACGGGGCGTGATGACGGAGCAGGGTGAGCTCACCGAGGAGGGCCGGGCGTTGCGCTCGTCGGTCGAGCGGGCCACCGAGGTGCTGGCCGTCGGACCGTGGGAGGCCCTGGGCGAGGGCGGCACCGCCCGGCTCCATGAGCTGTGCCGGCCGCTGGTCGAGCGTGCGCTGGCCGCCGGTGCCTTCCCGGCGGGCGTCTTCGCCGACCAGTAGCCTAGAGGCGGGCCTCGACGCTGTTGCCCACGCGGGTGAGCAGGTCGAGCAGCCCCGGCTGGTCGCGTTCGCGGCCGTTGGCGGCGATCTCGACCACGGCCTGGTCGGAGTCGGGATCCGGGTCGTCGATCCAGCGCAGGTTGCCGTACTTGGTCAGCCCGTTGTTGTCGACGTAGATGATCTGGATGCTCGTGTCGGTCTCCTGCACGAGGCGGAAGCTCTCGGTGAGCCGCCGCAGGTCATCGATGCGCTGGGACTTGATGCTCTCCACCGACTGACGCTGGCTCTCCACCGACCCGACGCGGAGCAAGAAGGTGTTGAGGCGGTTGCCCGGGACCACCCACTTGGCCTCCGCAGGTCCGATCACGATCTTGGTCCAGCCCACCGGTGCGCGGAGCCGCACCTCGAAGCCGTCGGTGCCGACACTGTCGTCGACGTAGGTCAGGCCGGGCTGCAGCGCGGGCGTGTCGGCGTCGGGTCGCAGCAGGGGGGCCGGATCGACCGGGATCGACGGCGACACCGCGGGCACCGGCGAGGCCACCTCGCCGCCGGGCTCGGCCTGTGCCATCGAGAGAAGGACACCGGCCAGCGCCCCGCAGGCGAGCGCGGCCGTGCTCACCACCCCGACCGCCACACCCCGCATGCGGTCACCCTAATTCGCGGCGCGAGGTGTGACAGCGAGGAGGTCGTGTTGCGTAGCCCTGTCACACGAGAGAGGCTGGGTGCATGACGTCTGCTGCCGACCTGTTCGCGACCCACCAGACCCGGCTCGACGAGGCCGTCGAGGCCTGTACGACCCGCGGTTACTACTCCGCCTTCGACGAGTCGCCCTCGCCCCGCGTCTACGGCGACGAGGCCGCGGCGCAGGGCAAGGCGGCGTACGACGCGCTGCTCGGTGCCGACTTCCCGATCGAGACGCCGGGCAGTGCCGGCACCGTGGCGACCGAGCGGTCGCCGTACGGCATCGATCTCGACGTGCGCTACCCGCACGTCGCCGACGTCGACGCCCTGATGGCCGCGGCACAGGCCGGCATGAAGGACTGGCGCGACGCCGGCCCCGACGGCCGCGCCGGCGTCTGCCTCGAGATCCTGCACCGGCTGCACGGGCGCGTCTTCGAGCTCGCCAACGCGGTGCAGCACACCAGCGGCCAGGCGTTCGTGATGGCGTTCCAGGCGGGCGGTGCGCACGCGCTCGACCGCGCCCTGGAGGCAGTCGCCTACGCATGGACCGAGATGACCCGGACGCCCGCGACGGCGCGCTGGGAGAAGCCCGGCAAGCACCCCATCACCATGGAGAAGACCTTCACCGTGGTGCCCCGCGGCGTGGCGCTGGTCATCGGCTGCAACACGTTCCCGACGTGGAACTCCTGGCCCGGCCTGTTCGCCAGCCTGGTCACCGGCAACCCGGTCGTCATCAAGCCGCACCCGGGTGCGGTGCTTCCGCTCGCCATCACCGCGCAGGTCTGCCGCGAGGTGCTCGCCGAGGCCGGCTTCGACGCCAACCTCGTCACGCTCGCGGTCGAGGACCCCGCCGACAAGCTGGCGGCCGCGCTCGCCACCCGGCCCGAGGTGCGCCTGGTCGACTTCACCGGCGGCAACACCTTCGGTGACTGGCTGGAGGCCAACGCCCGCCAGGCCGTCGTGTTCACCGAGAAGGCCGGCGTCAACACGGTCGTCGTCGACTCCACCGACAGCTTCAAGGCGATGTGCCAGAACCTCGCGTTCTCGTTCGCGCTCTACTCCGGCCAGATGTGCACCGCCCCGCAGAACGTCTACCTGCCCGCCGACGGCATCGAGACCGACGAGGGCCACAAGACCCTGGCCGAGGTCGGCGCCGGCATCGACGCCGCGTTCGGCAAGCTGCTCGGCGACGACGCGCGCGCGGTGGAGCTGCTCGGCGGGGTCGTCAACGGCGGCGTCCTCGACCGGCTCGCCGACGCGCCCAGCAGGGGCGAGGTGCTGGTGGCGTCCCGCGAGATCACCCACCCGGCGTACGCCGACGCGACGGTGCGCACCCCCACCCTGATCGCCCTCGACGCGACCCGGGACAGCGACGTCTACGAGGCCGAGTGCTTCGGGCCGGTCGCCTACCTCATCGGCACCGACGGCACCGACGCGTCGATCGCGACCTTCCGGGACACCGTCCAGCGGCACGGCGCGATGACCGCGGCCGTCTACGCGACCGACCCCGAGGTGATCGACCAGATGCGCGAGGCCGCGCTCGACGCCGGGGTGGCGCTGAGCGAGAACCTGCTCGGTGCGGTGTTCGTGAACCAGTCGGCGGCGTTCTCCGACTTCCACGGCACCGGCGCCAACCCGGCGGCCAACGCGTCGTACACCGACGGGGCCTACGTCGCCTCGCGCTTCCGCGTCATCCAGTCGCGCCGGCACGTCTGAGCGCCGACGGCAGTATGCCCCCGGGGCCCTGTCGGGACCCGGGGGCGATCACTGCTGGACTGCTGTGGTTCAGAGGTCCAGCGGACGCAGCACCCGGTTGATCGCGTGCGCGATCTGGCGGTTGCCCTTGTTGATGTTGAGCCCGACGACCTTGGCGTTGCCGGCGTCGGGGTCAAGGTCCTTGAGCTTGACGCTCCCGTTGCCCTTCACCTTGACCGTCACCGAGGCGCCGTCGAGCGCGGTCGCCACGGCCTTGCCGTCACGCCTGACGACCCTCTTGGCGTTGAGCTTCTTGCCCGGGACCACGTGGTAGAGCAGCACGCTCTCGACGGTGTCGATGCCGAGCCCGGCCACGGCCGCGAAGACCTTCTTC
This sequence comes from uncultured Actinomycetota bacterium, assembly GCA_963807335.1. Lineage (GTDB taxonomy): Bacteria > Actinomycetota > Actinomycetes > Propionibacteriales > Nocardioidaceae > Nocardioides. Next base: position 734,561 of record CAWEBT010000010.1, on the reverse strand, counting down.
TCAGAGTTCAGCTTGTTGCCGGTGAGGTCCTTGACCAGCTTGCGGAACGCCTGGTCGGTCGGGACGAAGGCCGTCAGCTTGACCTTGCCGTCGGCCAGCAGGCCAACCGGGCTGTTGGGCTTGGCGTCGAGCACGGCGTACACCGCTGCCTCGGTGATGTCGAAGTCGTGCCAGTTGTGGTCGAACTTCACCCCGTCGGCGCCGAGCACCTCGGCCAGGCTGGTGGTGCCGCGCTGCGCCTGCGCGGCAGGAGAGGCGGTGGCGGCAGCGGGCACGAGGGCCGTCGCTCCCATGGCGAGGGTGAGCGCAGCGGCGCCCAGGTACTTCTTCATGATGGTTCCTCCCATTCATCGAGACGGGCGATCTGCCCGCCTCCAGATCATGCGTACGTCGCGCGCAGCACCGAGACCGGCGAGTGCTCCGGGTCGCCGTCGTCCTCCTCCAGGCTCACGTCGATCGCCGAGTACGCGGCGATGAGCGCCGCGTCGAGGTCGAAGGACGTCGAGCCGTCGGGCCATACCTGCCCGAGGGGAAGCATCTTGTTGGTGGCGGGGTCGAGCAGCCACGCGTAGTAGAACTGGCCCGTCTCCGGCACGGGGAGCCCGCTCGTCTTGATGACCATGTGCTCCGGCTCCCCTGGACGCGACGTCATCGAGACGGTGCCCGCGCCGTCACCCTCGACCGGCTCCAGCGTGGCCGAGCGCTCCTGCGCCTGGGGGGGTGCAGGCTGGTCCTGGTCGAGGGCGTTGGAGACCCCGAAGAACACCGCGACCAGTGCTACCGCGGCGAGGGCCGCCACCACGGGCTTACGGGCGCGATGTGCCCGCGACGGCCGCTGCATCGGCGGCAGGGGCTCCTCGACCGGGGTCGTCCGGGCCCTGCGGGGAGCGGGCCCGGCGGTCAGCGTCGCCGCGCTCCGGGAGAGCAGTGCATGGCCCGCAACGACCTCGCTGAGCTCCTGACGGCACTCGTTGCAGTCCTGGAGGTGGGCGTGTGCGGCAGCCACCTCGGCGTTGCTCAGCTGTGAACCGACCAGACCCACCAGGTCCACGTGCTCGTCGTGTCGCGTCATGAGGGGTCTCCTTCCTCGATCTTGGTCATGAGAGTCGCCAGGTGGTGCAGTCCGCGCGACGAGCGTGCCTTGACCGTCCCGACCGGGACGTCGAGGCGGCGCGAGATCTCCGCCTGGGTCAGACCCTCGAAGTAGGCGAGCTGCAGCGTCTGCTGCTCGTGCTCGGGGAGCTGGGCGAGCGCCTGCCGCACGTCTGCGGCGTCGGCGAACCGGTCGACGGTCTCGCGTCCGTCCTCGCCCACCAGGTCGTGCAGGGTGGAGACGTCGACCACCGTGTGCCGCGTGGTGCGCAGGGCATCGACCGCGCGACGGTGCGCGATGGTGAAGAGCCAGGTCGTGAACCGCTGCTTGGGGTCGTAGCGGTGGGCGTCGCGCCATACGTCCAAGAAGGTGCGCTGCAAGACGTCCTCGGCCTCGTCGACGGCCACGTAACGCCGCAGGAAGGACAGCACACTCGACCCGTACGCCGTGTAGGCGTCCTCGAGTGCCGACTCCTCGCGTCGTGCGAGTCGTTCGCCGATGTCGTGACTGCTGTCCACAACTGAGTATTCGTACGCGGACCGCAAATGGTTGCCGTCCCGAGCAGAAATCTTTCTGGGCGCCCGCCGGCCGGGCGGAGGGTCAGGCCAGCGCGACCGTCAGCGCGAGCACGGTCTCGGGGTCCTCGAGCGCGTCGCCGTACGCCTCACGCAGCTGCCCCATGCGGTAGCGCACAGTCTGCGGGTGCACGAAGAGCGCGGCGGCGATCTCCTCGCGCCGCCCGTGGTGCACCAGCCACGCACGCAGCGTCTCGGTCAGCTTCTCCCGCGTGGAGGGCCGCAGGTCGTCGAGCGGCGCGAGCGCCCGGCGCCGCAGGTCGGCCAGCGCCTCGGGGTCGGCGCCGACGACCAGGTCGACCAGCCGGCTCTCGGTGTCGATGGCCTCCGGGCCGGGTGAGGTCAGCTCGAGGGCCCGCAGCGCACGGAGGTACGACGTCCGCACCTGCTGCCACGGGCGCTCGGGTCCGGCTACGGCGTGCCGGCCGGCGAGGATCTCGAGCAGCCGGCTGCGAGACGGCCCGCCCTGCTCGGCGACCAGCAGCGCGGCCAGCCCCTCGGGGAGGCTCGGCGTCGCCTCGCCGGGGTGCAGCGTGCGACCGTCGACCAGGCCGAGGACGGGCCGCACCTGCGCCTGGGGCAGCAGCACGGCGGTCAACGTGAGCGGCGGCTTCCAGTCGGCGCGGTCCGCGGCCTGGTCGAGCGCCTCGGGCTTGTCGCCGCGCAGCAGCGCCTGGCCGAGCTGGTCGAGGCGTTGGTGCAGGACCCGGCCGGTGGTCTCCAGCTCGTCGGCGTGACCTGCGACGCTGGCGGCGGAGAGCTCGTCGATGTAGGCGAAGACCAGCTCGGCGAACGACGCCACCACCTCGGCCTCGACGCCCGCCTCGACGGCGATCGCCGACAGCTCGCGCCAGGCCACCCGGGCGCCGACCCGGTAGGCGGCGAGCAGGGCGTCGGCCGAGCGGCCGCTGCGGGCCTCGCCACGGCCCAGCGCGTAGGCGCCGTCCAGGGCTGGCGTGAGCGGGGTGCCCGGGTCGCTGGTCGCGCCCCCGCCGGCCAGCCTGAGGAACCCGCCCAGTGCCATCTGCACGGCCGTCTCGATGTTCGCGGCCAGCGGCCCCCCGAAGTCGCGGGTGTAGGCGGGCACCTCGTCGCGCACCGCGTCGATGGTGTGGCTGGCGACTTCTGGCAGCTGGGAGGCCAAGACCTCGATCAGGTGGTTGTCCAAACGCGGCGTCTCAGCCATTCTTTGTCCTCTGCGAACAATTAACGGCGACAGGTTCACGCCGGTTGGTCAGGGATTCATCCTAGAAGTCAGACAGCATGGTTGTCATGACCCCGACTCTTCGCGAACGCGTCACCCGCGTGGTCGAGGCTGCCACCACGCCCCTGGTGCCGGCCGACTTCCTTGACCTCTTCGCCCCCCTCCGCTCCGGCGCCGACCTGCGCGGACGCATCGTGTCGGTCCAGCCCGAGACGCCGGACGCGGCCACCATCGTGATCCGGCCGGGTGCCGACTGGGCCGGCCACCTGCCGGGGCAGTACGTCCGCATCGGCATCGACGTCGACGGCGTACGCCTGTGGCGCGCCTACTCGCTGACCCACGGTCCCCGCGCCGACGGCCTGATCTCGATCACCGTCAAGGCCGTGCCCGACGGCCTGGTCAGCAACCACCTCGTGCACCGCTCCGAGGCCGGCACCCTCGTGCACCTCGAGCAGGCGGCCGGCGAGTTCGTGCTGCCGACCGACGGCGGCAAGCTGCTGTTCCTCACCGCCGGGTCCGGCATCACGCCGGTGATCGGCATGCTGCGCAACCTGTTCCCGTCCACCGACGACGGCGTGCTGCACCTGCCGCGCAGTGCCGACTACAACATCGTGGTGGTGCACGTCGCGCCGAGCCGACCCGACTCGATCTTCATCCGCGACCTCGAGGCGCTCGACGCGGCCGGTGCCATCTCGCTCGTCGCGCGCTACGACGACGTGCACGGAGTGCTCGACGTCGACCGGCTCACCGACCTGGTCCCCGACCTCGGCGCTCGGACGACGTTCGCCTGCGGCCCCGGTGGTCTGCTCGACGCGCTCGCCGACCACCACGACCGCGCCGGCCTGACCCTGTTCACCGAGCAGTTCCGCACGGCCCGCGTCGCCGCCGGCGAGGGCGGCACCGTCTCGTTCCTGCGCGGTGAGCAGCAGGTCGAGGCCGACGGCGCCACCCCGATCCTCGACGCGGCCGAGGCCGCCGGCGTGCTGATGCCGAGCGGTTGCCGGATGGGCATCTGCTTCGGCTGCGTGCTGCCGCTGCGTGAAGGCAGCGTGCGCGACCTGCGCAACGGCGAGATCACCACCGCCGTCCCCGGCGAGAGCAACGACATCAAGATCCAGACCTGCATCAGCGCGGCCGCCGGCCCGTGCCACATCGACCACTGACCGATCCCCTCGGAGCCCGGCTCCGCTCGATCAGCCCGAGACTTCGCTCGATCACCCGTAGGAGACGCACATGACTGTCATCCAGAAGAAGGCGCACAACCCGATCGCGCACCTCACCCGTGCCGACATCGAGCAGATCGGCGTCGAGCTCGACGCGATCCGCCAGGACGTCTTGGACTCGCGGGGTGCGGCCGACGCGGCGTACATCCGCAAGATGATCAAGACCCAGCGCTCGCTCGAGCTCGGCTCGCGTGCGGTGCTCCTGTTCAGCATCTTCCCGCCGGCGTGGGTCGTCGGCACCGCCGGGCTCAGCGCGGCCAAGATCCTCGACAACATGGAGGTCGGCCACAACATCCTCCACGGCCAGTGGGACTGGATGCGCGACCCGAAGATCCACTCGACCACCTGGGAGTGGGACTCCGCGACCCCGGCCGCGCAGTGGAAGCACAGCCACAACGAGATCCACCACACCTACACGAACGTCGTCGGCAAGGACAACGACCTCGGCTACGGCATCATGCGCGTCGACGAGGACCAGCCGTGGGTGCCGTTCCACCTCGCCCAGCCGGTGTGGAACTTCATCAACGCCATGTTCTTCGAGTACGGCATCGCGGCCTACGACCTCGAGCTCGGCGCGGCCACCAAGAAGGGCACGACCAAGACCCCCGAGTTCAAGAAGAACCTCAAGGGTGTGCTCGCCAAGATCCGTCGTCAGGTGACCAAGGACTACGTCGTGCACCCGGCGCTGTCGGTGGCGACCGGCTCGTTCCTGTCCACGATCCTCGCCAACCTCACCGCCAACACGGTCCGCAATCTGTGGAGCCACTCGATCATCATGTGCGGCCACTTCCCCGAGGGCGTGGAGACGTTCGAGCGTCGCTCGATCGAGGGCGAGACCAAGGGTGACTGGTACGTCCGCCAGATGCTCGGCTCGGCCAACATCTCCGGCTCCAAGTTCATGCACGTCATGTCGGGCAACCTCTCGCACCAGATCGAGCACCACCTGTTCCCGGACCTGCCCTCGAACCGGTACGCCGAGATCGCCCCCAAGGTGCAGGCGCTCTTCGACAAGTACGACCTCAACTACTGCTCGCGCCCGCTGGTGCCGCAGGTCTACTCGGCCTGGCACAAGGTCGTCCGGCTCTCGCTGCCCAACGGCTGGCTCGCCACCACGAAGGTGTCGAACGCCCCCGAGCAGCTGACCAAGCTCTACAAGATGTCGACCGGCACCCCCAAGGTGCGCCGCGCCATCCAGGCCCGGCTCAACCAGGAGGCCCGCCGCCTGCAGGACGCCGCTGCCTGAGCCGCGTCGTACCGCCTCGCACACCGCCACCCCTTCTCCGGAGGGGGTGGCGGTTCGCATTTTCGGACCGGCCGGGACCGAGGTCCCGACTTTCGCCCGCACCACGTCCATCCGGGTGGAAGTCCCCGATTCCGCCACGCGACCTGCCCCGCTCTCGTTAGCGTCGCGAGGTCCGTCGCCACGCCCTGGTGCGCGGGACCACGGCCCAGGAAGGCCCCCCATGACCTCCCCCCTCCAGTCCTTCGCGCGTCGCGGCACGGTGCTCGTCGCGTCACTCGCAACCGCGGCGCTCGGGCTGGCGGTCTCGCCGGTCTCCGCCGACGTCCCCGGCGGCAGCAGCATCAGCGGCACGGTGACCGACGACAACGGCGATCCCCTCGAGCGCATCACGGTGACCGCGGAGACTGCGTACGGCGCACGCAGCGCGACCGCCTTTACCGATGTGGACGGACGGTACGACCTCACCGGACTCCCGGCCGGCAGCTACGTGCTGGAGTTCAGCGACCGCGAGAACTTCGAGTACGTCGCGGAGTTCTACGATGACGCCGCCACCTTCGAGGAGGCCACCCTCGTCACGGCCGCCGGCGCAGCCCCGTTTCCCGCAGCCGACGCGGAGCTCGCGACGGCGTCCCGCATCGACGGCACCCTCACCGGACAGGCGGGCGCCATCGAAGGCGCGTTCGTCGACATCTTCAAGCAGGTCGGCGGCGAGTGGGAGTACCTCAACTACGAGGGGGACGGCGCGTTCACCGATGAGGGCGGTCACTACGAGCTCTCCGGCCTGGCCGCCGGCGACTACCGCCTCGGGTTCGGGGCTGAGGGCCACGCTCCGGAGTTCCACGAGGACGCGGCCACGGTCGAGGCGGCGCAGACCGTCGGACTGGCCGGCAACGGGGACAACGAGACCGTCGACGCCTACCTCGACCTCACGTCGTCCATCACCGGCACCATGACCGACGCGACGGGTGGGCCCGCCGTCGGTGGGCAGGTGAATGTGTGGGGCGGGACCGAGGACGAGGGGAACTACTACGGGTCGGCCCTGGCCGATGAGGACGGCAACTACGTCGTGGCGGACCTGGCCGCCGGCTCCTACGTCGTCGAGTTCGACTACGACGACGGCGACGACTACTTCCACGAGTACTGGGACGACGCCGCGAGCTTCGTGGCCGCCACCCCGGTCGTCGTCGAGGCCGACGGGGCCGTCACCGACGAGATCGATGCCGCCATGGACGACAAGACCGTGGCGCAGGTCCAGGTCGTGACGCTGCCGAGCATCTCCGGCGTCCCGAAGGTCGGCTCGACCCTCACCGCCGACCCCGGCACCTGGGACCAGCCCGGCGCGACGTTCGACTACGAGTGGGAGACCTACGAGGAGGGCCAGCAGCACACCGACTTCCTCGCCACCGGCCGGACCTACGTCCCGACCGCGGACATCGTGGGCCAGCAGATCTGGGTCACGGTCATCGCCAGCGCCCCCGGAGCCGAGGATGGCTACGCGAGCAGCGAGCCCGTCGGCCCCGTCGCGGCCGCACCGGTCGGCATGCCACCGCCGGTCGTCACCCCGCCCGTGGTCACGACCCCGCTGACGAAGGTCGACGACGCGCACAAGCCCCAGGTCACGGGCGCCAAGAAGGTCGGCTCGACGCTCAAGGCGAAGGCGGCCTCGTGGGTCCCCGCCGGCGCGAAGGTGAAGTACCAGTGGCTGGTCAACGGCAAGGTGGTCAAGAACGCCACCAAGGCCAAGCTGAAGCTGCTGGCGAAGTTCGCGGGCAAGAAGGTCTCGGTCAAGGTGACCGCGACCTCGCCGGGCGGCCTGCCGGTCTCGGTCGTCACCAAGGTCGGCAGGGTCGGCAAGGGCAGGCGCTGATCCGGTGCCGAGCCGGCACCCGTCGGGACCGAGGTCCCGGCTTTCGCCCCCACTGCGTCCACACGGGTGGAAGTCTCCCGATTCCGCCACCGGCCCCGCTCGGCCGCCGCTAGCGTCCGCGAGGTACGCCGCCACATCCGGGTGCGCGAGCCGACCACGGCCCAGGAAGGCCCTCATGACCTCCCTTCTTCACTCCTTCGCGCGGCGCGGCACGGTGATCGTCGCCACGCTTGCAACGGCCGCGCTCGGCCTCGCGGTGGCGCCGGCGGCCCACGCTGACGCGGCTCCGGGCTCCATCTCCGGCACGGTGACCCTCCCCGCCGACGGACCGGTGGCGACCACGGTCCTCGCCGGCGTCTACACGTTCGACGTGGAGGACGACTCCTGGTGGATCTTCGACACCGTCGAGGTCGACGCGTCCGACGGCTCGTACGAGCTGGCCGGCCTCGAGCCCGGGACCTACCGGGTCGGCTTCTTCGACGAGGCCGGCCTCGTCGTGCCGGAGTACTTCAACGACGTGGCCTACCTCGACGACGCGGACGATATTGTCGTCGACGGCCAGCCGGTCGTCGGCGTGGACGCCACACTGGCTCCTGCCTCACGCATCACCGGCACGATCACCGGGGCGATCACCGGGGCGGGGGACCTGCCACTGGACCTCGCCTACGTGAGGGCCTACGCCGCTGATCCCGAAGCCGGGTACCCCTACGCCGGCAGTGTCGGGACCGACGACCTCGGCCACTACGACCTGGGCGGGCTCGCCGGCGGCACCTACAAGCTCTTCTTCGGTGACCACTCGGGAAGCTACGCGGGGGAGTTCCACGCCGGCGCCACCACCATCAGGACCGCAGACGTCGTCGTCGTCGAGACCGACTCCGTGCTGCCCGGAATGGACGTCACGCTGGCGCCGGCGTCCAGCATCGGCGGTCGAGTCACCGACGACGTGACCGGCGACCCGATCGGCGACGCGGTCGTCACGGCGTACATCGAGGTGATGGTCGACGGCGAGAGCAAGCTGGACTACGCGGCGAGTGTCAGCACCAACGGCGACGGCAGCTACGACCTCCCCGGCCTGCGCGCCGACGACTACATCCTGGGCTTCTCGACCGATGAGGGCTACTTCGACGAGTACTACATGAACGCCGCCGCCCACACGTCGGCCGACGTGATCGAGCTCGGTGCGGGCGAGGACCTTTCCGGGTACGACGCCGGGCTCGAGCCCGCCTCGTCGATCAGCGGCCGGCTGACCGATGCGTCCGGCGCGCTCGCCGACGCCCTGGTGGTCGCGTACACCCACATCGAGGAAGAGGAGGCCTCCTCCTGGGCGCCGGCCGGCTCCGTGCGGACCAATGTCGACGGCTCCTACGACCTCGGCGGCCTGCACGGGGACACCTACCGCCTGGGCTTCTTCAGCAAGGACAACACCCACGAGGCGGAGTTCTTCGAGAACGCCGCCGATGTGGAGACCGCCACCGACCTGGTCCTCGAGACGGGCGCGACCCTCGCCGGCACGGACGCTGAGCTGGTCAGGGCCACCGTCACCCAGCCTCCGGTGACGCCGCCGGTGGTCACGCCACCGGTCACCCAGCCTCCGGTGACGCCGCCGGTGGTCGTGCCGCCGGTCGTCACGCCTCCGGTCGTCACGCCGCCCACCGACGTCGACGAGCAGCACCCGCCCAAGGTCGCCGGCGCGAAGAAGGTCGGCTCGACGCTCAAGGCGAAGGCCGCTGCGTGGGTCCCCGACGACGCCAAGGTGAAGTACCAGTGGCTGGTCAACGGCAAGATCATCAAGAAGGCCACCAGGGCCAAGCTCAAGCTGCTCGAGAAGTTCGCGGGCAAGAAGATCTCGGTCAAGGTGACCGCGACCTCGCCGGGCAGCCTGCCGGTGTCGGTCGTCACCAAGGTCGGCAAGGTCAAGGGCTGACCCTGCACTGACCCTTCATCCACCGAGTACGCCCTGGTCGCCGTTTCGGCGGCCAGGGCGTACTGCGTTCGGCGGGCGCGGGCATCGGCGGGATTGACACGTTGGCAGTCCGATGTGCAATATATTGCATGCCCATACCCCAGGACGCGAACACGATCGATCGGTCGCTGCTCCGCGACGACGTGCACCGCCGCCTGGAGAACGCCATCGTCGAAGGCACCCTGGCGCCGGGTGAGCAGCTGAAGGACCTCGAGCTCGCCGACTGGTTGGGCGTGAGTCGGACCCCGGTGCGCGAAGCGCTCCAGCGCCTCAGCGCGGCCGGTCTCGTCGTCGCCAGCCCCGGCCGGTCGACGGTCGTGACCGCCCTGGACGTCCGGGCCGTGCGGGAGGCCCGGGACGTGGTGGCCGCGATGCACGAGGTGGCGGTGCGTGAGTCGGTCGCCTCCCTGACGGCCAAGAACCTCAAGGTGATGCGCGCCGCCAACCGCCGGTTCGGCGCGGCCCTGCGCCGTGGCGACGTCGCGGCGGCGCTCGAGGCCGACGACGAGCTGCACGGCGTGCCGGTCGTGGTGGCTGACAACCGCGCAGTGGTCGCGGTCCTCGCACAGTTCACTCCCGTCGTGCGACGCGCCGAACGGCTGCGGTTCTCCACCCGAGCCGGTCGCGACTCGGTCGCGCTGCACGACAGGCTCATCGCCCACTGCGAGGCCGGCGACGCCGACGCAGCCGCCCGGGTCGCCTACGACACCTGGCACTCCCTCGAGACCGACGACTGACGACCGACGACTGACGACTGACGACTGACGACTGGCGACTGACGAAAGGCGCGACATGTCCATCCACGACTTCCCCCGCTACCCGCTCACCTTCGGGCCGAGCCCGGTGCACCGGCTCGAACGGCTCACCAGCCACCTCGGTGGTCCCCAGCTGTGGGCCAAGCGCGAGGACTGCAACTCCGGCCTGGCGTTCGGCGGCAACAAGACGCGCAAGCTGGAGTACTTCGTGCCCGACGCGATCGCGCTCGGTGCCGACACGCTGGTCAGCATCGGGGGCTACCAGTCCAACCACACCCGGCAGGTGGCCGCAGTCGCCGCCCGGATCGGCATGGGTGCCGTGCTCGTGCAGGAGAACTGGGTGGACTGGCCCGACTGCGTCAACGACCGGGTCGGCAACATCATGCTGAGCCGGATCATGGGGGCGGAGGTGCGGCTCGACCCCGCCGGCTTCGGCATCGGCTTCAAGGACTCGTGGAACCAGGCGATCGAGGACGTCGAGCGCCGCGGCGGCACGCCGTACGCCATCCCGGCCGGCGGGTCCGACCACCGGCTCGGTGGCCTCGGCTTCGCCAACTGGGCCTACGAGGTCGAGCAGCAGGAGCAGGACCTGGGCGTCTTCTTCGACACCGTCGTGGTCTGCTCGGTCACCGGGTCGACGCATGCCGGGATGATCGCCGGGTTCGCCGCGCTCGAGGACGCCGGCGGCCGGCCGCGGCGCGTCATCGGCATCGACGCCAGCGCCAAGCTGGACGAGACCCGCGACCAGGTCGAGCGGATCGCCCGCGGCACCGCCGAGCTGATCGGTCTCGAGCGCGACCTGCGTGACGACGAGATCACCGTGCTGGGTGGCTGGGCCGGCGACCTGTACGGCATCCCCGTGCAGTCGACCCTCGACGCGATCCGGCTGACAGGTCAGCTCGAGGGCATGATCATCGACCCGGTCTACGAGGGGAAGTCGATGGCCGGGCTGATCGGCCTCGTCGGGCGCGGTGACATCGCCGCGGACTCGAACGTCCTCTACGCGCACCTCGGCGGGCAGCCCGCCCTCAACGCCTACAGCGGGCTGTTCACCCACACCGAGCCTCTGGAAGTCTGACCCCATGCCTGCTGCCCCGGACCATGACCTGCTCGACGAGATCGCCCAGCGGGTGCTGTGGCTGTCGACCCGCATCGTGGACGCTGCCAACCGTGAGCGCGACACCGGCGACGGTGTGAAGGTCGGCGGCCACCAGGCGTCCAGCGCCTCCTTGGTGACGACCATGACGGCGCTCTACTTCGCCCACCTCGACGCGCCGGACCGGGTCAGCGTGAAGCCGCACGCGAGCCCCGTCTTCCACGCCATCCAGTACCTCCTCGGCAACCTCGACCGCTCGTACCTCACCCGGCTGCGCGAGTTCGGCGGCCTGCAGTCCTACCCGAGCCGCACCAAGGACCCGGACCCCGTCGACTTCTCCACCGGCTCGGTGGGCCTCGGACCGGCTGCGCCGCTGTTCGCGGCGGCCGCCCGCCGCTACGTCGATGCGCACTTCGGGCCCCGCCCGGCCAGTCGCTTCGTCGCGATGCTCGGCGATGCCGAGCTCGACGAGGGCAACATCTGGGAGGCGCTGGCCGACGACGCCACCACCGGGCTCGGCAACGTGATGTGGATCGTCGACTTCAACCGGCAGTCGCTCGACCGCGTGATCCCGGGCATCCGCATCGAGCAGTGGCGCCAGCAGTTCCGCGCGGCCGGCTGGCACGTCGTGGAGGTGAAGTACGGCCCCCGCCTGCAGAAGGCGTACGCCACCTGCCCGGAGCTCGAGCGCTGGATCGACGCGATGCCCAACGAGCGCTACCAGTCCCTGTTCGGGCTGCCGTCCGCCGAGGTCCGCAGCCGGTTCGTCAACGGTGCGCCCGCGGCGGTGACCGACTTCCTCGCCGACCTGCCCGACGACGACGTCGCCCTGCTCGTGACCGACCTGGGCGGCCACGACGTGGGCGCGATGCTCGAGGCGTTCGCGCAGTGCGACGCCGAGACCGAGCGGCCGAGCGTGGTCTTCGCCTACACGGTGAAGGGCTGGGGGCTGCCCATCGCCGGTAACCCGCGCAACCACAGCGCCCTGCTCTCCGGCGACCAGATCGACGCCCTGCGCACCGAGACCGGGCTGACGGCCGACGACGAGTGGGACCGGCTCGACCCGACGACGCCCGCGGGTCAGTGGGCCGGGGTACGCGCCGAGACCCTGCGGAAGCCGCCGCGGACGCCCCGCCCGGCGGTCGTCGTGCCCGCGTCCACCGACTTCCGCTCGGGCAAGCCGATCTCCACCCAGGAGGCGTTCGGCCGGATCCTGGTCGGCCTCTCCCGGGACGAGAACGTCGGCAAGCACCTCGTGACGACCGCGCCCGACGTCGCGACGAGCACCAACCTGGCGGGCTTCATCAACCGGGCGGGGGTGTTCGCGCCGACCGATCGGCCGCGCTGGTCCGAGGACCCGATGATCAAGTGGCACGAGGGCCCGGCCGGCCAGCACATCGAGCTCGGCATCTCCGAGATGAACCTGTTCCTGCTGCTCGGTCAGCTCGGCCTCACGTGGGACCTCTCCGACCAGCTGCTGCTGCCGGTCGGCACGCTCTACGACCCGTTCGTGCTGCGCGGTCTCGACGCGTTCATCTACTCGGTCTACTCCGGTGCGCGGTTCGTCGTGGCCGGGACGCCCAGCGGGGTCACGCTCGCGCCCGAGGGTGGTGCCCACCAGTCGACGATCACCGCCAGCGTCGGCATGGAGCTGCCCAACGTCACCCTGCTCGAACCGGCGTACGGCGTCGCGCTCGACTGGCTGCTCTGCGCGGCCCTCGGCGACATCGCGGCAGCCGCGGCGCCCGGTGGGGCCAAGGCCGACGCGGTCGGCAAGGTCGAGGACGGGTCCTACTACTTCCGGCTGACCACCCGGCCGCTCGACCAGGCGCCCTTCGAGGCCGCCCGGGCACGGATCGGCGACGCGACGCTGCGCCGCCAGGTGCTGTCGGGCGCCTACCGCCTCGTCGAGTCCCCGCGCGGCGACGGCGACGGTCCGGTGGTCCAGATCGCTGCCTCGGGTGCGACCGTGCCCGAGGCCCTGCTGGCGGCCGCCGAGCTCGAGAGCGAGGGTGTGCGCGCGCACGTCGTCGACGTCACCTCGGTCGATCGCCTGTACGCCGCGTGGCAGCGGACCTTGCGCCAGGGCATCCGCACGGCCACCACGCCCTCGATCGCCGGGGCGCTGCGGCAGGCCTTCGACCTGAACGCCCCGGTGGTCACCGTGCACGACGCGTCGTCCCACACGATGTCGTGGCTCGGCAGTGCGCTGGGTGCCCCGTGCGTCTCGCTGGGGGTGGACGGGTTCGGCCAGTCCGGCACGGTGGCCGACCTGTACCGCGCGCACGACCTGGATGCCGGGTCGGTGGTCAACGCGGCGCTCGCGGCGCTGGCATTGCGCTGACCGGGTCGACGGCAAGTTACCGGCGGGTCACATAGGATGGCGCCATGTCCCACGTGACCTGCACCGTCATCGACGGCGTCGCCGATGTGCGGCTCGACCGTCCCGACAAGCTCAACGCGCTGACCCTCGACACGCTGCGCGACCTGGTCTCGACCGCGCAGGCGCTGCGCCGGGACCGGCGGCTGCGTGCCGTGGTGATCTCCGGCGCCGGCGACTCGTTCTGCGCGGGCCTCGACTTCGGCACGGTGATGAAGGACCCGAAGGGCGTTGCCGCGGCGCTCGTGCCGCGACCCTGGCGCGGCACCAACACGTTCCAGGAGGCGTGCTGGGCGTGGCGCCGCGTGCCGGTCCCGGTGATCGCGGCGGTCCACGGTCACTGCCTCGGCGGGGGGCTCCAGATCGCGCTCGCCGCCGACTTCCGGTACGCGACGCCCGACTCGAAGTGGTCGGTGCTCGAGGGCAGGTGGGGGATCATCCCCGACATGTCGGGAGTGCGGAGCCTGGCCGAGCTCGTCGGCATCGACACCGCCAAGCGGCTGACCATGACGGCCGAGACCGTCGACGGCACCGAGGCGCTCGCGCTGGGCCTGGTCACCGGCCTCTCGGACGACCCCTACGCCGCGGCGTACGACCTCGTCAGCCGGCTGCGCGACCGCTCGCCCGACCAGCTCGCGGCGGCAAAGCGACTCTTCGAGGACACCTGGCACACCAGCAGGCGGCACACGTTCAGTCGCGAGCGCATCGAGCAGGTGCGGCTGCTGGCCGCGCGCAACACGAAGATCGCCAGGGAGGCCGCCCTCCAGAAGGTCGTCCCGCAGTTCGGTCCGCGGCCCCGGTAGCGATCAGGGCCAGCGCAGCCCCACCGCCTCCTCGCTGACCGTCCACAGCCGTCGCTGCTGCTCGACGTCACGCGCCCGCGAGCTGCAGCCCACCAGCTGGGGCCGCCCGCGCCACTCGCGGAGGCCGCCGGGACCGCAGTACGTCGAGCCGGGCAGCTCCGCCGTCGCCGCCATCAGCGACGGCCACGCTCCGGCCGCTGCCGACTGCGAGACGGCCTTCACGCCGGCGTCGAGGATCGTCGCGACCCCGCCACGGGACCTGCCGAGCTGGCCGTTGACCACGAGGTGCGTGCCGGCGAGGCCCGGGTGCGCCGCCATCGCCTTGACCGGCAGGCCGGCTGCGGCCAGCCGCCGGTCGGCCTCGAACGTGAAGAGCAGGTTGGCCAGCTTCGTCGCGCCGTACGCCGGCCAGCGCTGGTAGCGACCCGGCTGGATGCGGGGGTCCTCCACCGGTGCCGAGCGCGCCATCCGGTGCGCCAGCGACGACACGGTCACGATCCGGCCGTCGCCGGACTCGATGAGCTGCGGCAGGAGCAACCCGGTGAGGAGGAACGGCCCGAGGTGGTTGGTCGCCATCTGCGACTCGAACCCGTCGGGAGTGCGGCGGTAGGGCGGCGCCATCACCCCGGCGTTGTTGACGAGGACGTCGATCGCACCGATCGCCGACGCGCGACCAGCAGCCGAGCGCACCGAGTCGAGGTTGGCCAGGTCGACGACGAGCTGCTCGAGCCGCGCGTCGGGCACCTCCTCGCGGATCGTCGCCGCGGTCGCGTCGAGCTTGTCCTGGCCACGGCCGGCGAGCACCACGCGAGCGCCGCACCGGGCCAGCTCGAGGGCCGTGTGGTGACCGAGCCCGCCTCGCGTCGTGCCGGTGACGAGCACCGTGCGCCCACCCTGGTCGGGGATCTGCGCCGGGGACCAGGAGCCACCGCTCACGGGGTGACCGCCATCAGGTCGAGCACGCGTTGGCCAAGGCCGGTGTCGCCGCTGAGGGTGACGCGTCCCGGCTCGGGGAGGCGTCGGCCGCCGGCGAGCACGATGAACGACTCCCGGTCGGTGCTGATCGTGGCGGTGGGGTCGTTGGGGGCTTCGGCGAGCCGCTCGCCGCGGCCCGTGTCGTCGACGGTCACCGCCGTCGTCGGCTGCCCGGCCACGTCGAGGACGACCGTGGTGCCGGCCTGGGCGCCGACGCGCTTGGCGACGACCATGCCGAGGCTCTCGGCCAGGTAGACCGACGTGTGCTCCGCCGGTGCGGAGTCGAGGTTGCCGGCCTGTCCGACGGCGCGACGGATGTCCTGCTCGTGCATCCAGATGTCGAGGGGCCGGTTGCGCAGCAGCGTCGTCCAGCTCCACCCCAGCGCGCCGAAGGCGTTGTCCGGACGGGTGGACCCGTCGATCGGCGGGCTCTCCAGCAGTGCGGTGTGCCGCTTGGTGGTCGACACCCGGATCTCGTTGATGATGGCGTCGGGGGCGGCCTGGGCGCGCGCCACCACGCCCTGCTCGGCGTAGGCGCCGATGAGGCTCTTGACGTGGTCGGGCTCGCCGACGTCCACGCGCTCGTCCGGAGCCCCGGCGAGCACCGACTCGAGGTGCGCGACGTGCGAGGCGATGGCGCGCACGTCCCAGCCGGGCAGGTCGGTCGCGCGGTCCCAGTCGGCGGGGGCGAGCGTTTCGAGCAGGTGGGTGAAGTGGTCGACGGCCTGCCACCACACGTCGACGTAGCCGCGCAGTGTGTCCTCATCGGTCATGGGGCGCAGCCTATGACCCGTCGGTCAACCGGTCGCGAGGGTGGCCGCGATGGCCAGCATCGTGATCCCGATCAGCACGTCGAGCACCTGCCACGCTCGCGGTCGCGCGAACAGCCGGGAGGCCGCGCGGGCGCCGTACCCGAGCCCGGTGAACCAGGCGAGGCTCGACACCGAGGCGCCGAGCGCGAACCACCAGCGCCCCTCGCTGCCCTGTTGGGCGGCGATGGAGCCGAGCAGCAGCACGGTGTCGAGGTAGACGTGCGGGTTGAGGAGCGTCAGCGCCAGGGTCCGTACGGCGATGCGTGAGCGCGAGGTCGTCGCAACCTTGGCGGCGTGCAGCGACTCGCCTCGGCGGGCCCGGAGCAGCGCGCTGATGCCGTACCCGGTCAGGAACGCGACACCGACCCAGCGGACCACGGTCAGGGCCCACCCGGCGTTCTCCACGATCGCGCCGATGCCGGCGACGCCACCGACGATCAGGACGATGTCGGCGACCGCGCAGATCGCGACGACGAGCCCGACGTGCTCGCGAGCCAGCCCCTGGCGCAGCACGAGCGCGTTCTGGGCGCCGATGGCGATGATCAGCGAGAGCCCGGTGAGCAGGCCGGCGACGGTGGGGGAGAGCACGGTCCGAACCTAGTGGTGCGTCTCACCGGGCCCGGCGACGCGGTACGTCCGACCGATGCCCGCACGTGATCCGTGGCAGTCTTGCCCGGCACATCGGATCCGACGCAGGGGGACTGCACCATGCACCGATTGGCCATCGCGTTGGGAGCCGGGCTGGCGGCTCTCTCGCTCGCGGCTCCGGCCCGTGCCGCCACCGAGATGATCGTCGACGGTCCCGATGCGGGGCTGAAGCCCCACCTCGACATCAGGGGTCTCGAGATCACCAACGGTGGCGCCAACGTCAGCCTGCGCCTCACCTTCGCGGAGCTCGATCCCGGCAGGCGCGCTCGCGCGAAGATCCTGATCGACCCCAGGCCGAGGGACGACACCCAGTACCTCGTCGAGTCGGTCAAGCTGCCGGGTGTGGCAGGCGAGACCTGGCTGCTGCTCGCGCTGGGCACCGAGTTCGACGGGACGCCTCTCACCTGCGACGGCGTCACGGGTCGGTGGAACTACGACCGGGCGATGGTCAAGGTGCGTGTCCCGCAGTCGTGCCTGCCGAGGACCGGTCGGGCCGCCAAGTTCAAGGCGACCACGGCCTACGGCGACCACGCCGGTGACTGGACCGACTTCGCCCGGGTCCGCAAGAGCTTCGCGACGACCGCCTGAGGTGTCGATTCGTCCGCCGGTGGGCCGTCACTGTGATGGGGGCACGGCCGTGACCCCCACGACAACGAGGAGAGATCGATGAGCCGCTTCCTGGTCCTGCTGCCCGCGCCCGAGGCCGAATGGGCGAAGCTGCCCGAGTCCGAGCACGAGAAGGGCATGGCCTCGCACATGCAGTTCCACGAGGACCTCGCGAGGGCGAACCACCAGCTGGTGGTCACCAGCCCGCTCGAGCCCTCGGCCGACGCGACGTCCATGCGCCCGGACGGTGCCGGCGGGTCGTTGGTCACCGCCGGGCCGTTCTCCGAGTCCGTCGAGCAGATCGTCGGCTTCTACCTGATCGACACCGACGACGAGGCCGACCTCCGTGCCGTTTGCGAGCGCTTCGCCGCCCGCGGCGAGCACATCGAGCTCCGCAAGCTGGCCGAGTAGCCACGACGAAGGGCCGCCCCCAGACAGGGACGGCCCTTCGGCGGACGGGCTCGGATCAGAAGGCGGCCTCGTCGAGGTCCATCAGCCCCAGGTCGACCGACTCGGCGATGGCGCGCTCGGCGGTGAGGCGGGGCAGGTTGGTCTGCGCGAAGAACTGCGCAGCGGCCACCTTGCCCTCGTAGAACGCCTTGTCCTTCGCGCTCACGTCACCGGACAGCTTGTCCAGCGCGACCTCGGCCTGGCGCAGCAGCAGCCACGCGCAGACGACGTCGCCGAGCACCATCAGCAGGCGGGTCGTGTTGAGGCCCACCTTGTAGATGTTGCGGATGTCGCCGCCCTCACCGGAGGCGTCGGCCGACATCAGGTCGTTGATCATGTGGCCGACGATGGCGTTGGCGTCCTCGAGGCCGGTGGCGAGCAGTCCCCGCTCGACCTTGAGCAGGCCGTTGCCCGTCTCGGAGGTGACCAGGGCCTCGATCTCCTTCGCCAGGTGACCCAGCGCGCGGCCCTGGTCCTTGACGATCTTGCGGAAGAAGAAGTCCTGCCCCTGGATGGCGGTCGTGCCCTCGTAGAGGGTGTCGATCTTGGCGTCGCGGACGTACTGCTCGAGGGGGTACTCCTGGAGGAAGCCCGAGCCGCCGAACGTCTGCAGCGACTCGGTGCCGAGCAGCACCCACGAGCGCTCCGAGCCGTAGCCCTTCACGATCGGCAGCAGCAGGTCGTTGACGGCCGCGGCCAGGTCGTCCCGCTCGCCCGCGTGCTCGGCCAGCATGACCCGGTCCTGCCACGTCGCCGTGTAGAGCACCAGGGCCCGCATCGCCTCCGCGAACGACTTCTGGGTCATCAGCGACCGGCGTACGTCGGGGTGGTGGGTGATGGTGACGCGCGGCGCCGTCTTGTCGGCGGCCTGGGTGAGGTCGGCGCCCTGGACGCGCTCCTTGGCGTAGTCGAGGGCGTTGAGGTAGCCGGTGGACAAGGTCGCGATCGCCTTGGTGCCGACCATCATCCGGGCGTTCTCGATGACCTGGAACATCTGCGCGATGCCCTCGTGCACCTCGCCCAGCAGCCAGCCCTTGGCGGGCTCGCCGCCGCCCACGGAGGTGTCGCCGAAGGTGAGCTCGCAGGTGTTGGACACCTTGATGCCCATCTTGTGCTCGACGTTGGTGACGTAGACGCCGTTGCGCTCGCCGGTGAGCTCGCCGGTCTCGAGGTCGAAGTGGTGCTTGGGCACGAGGAAGAGGCTCAGCCCCTTGGTGCCGGGTCCGCCGACGCCGTCGACGCCCTCGGGGCGGGCCAGCACCATGTGCAGGACGTTGTCGGAGATGTCGGCCTCGGCGGAGGTGATGAACCGCTTGACGCCGGTGATGTTCCACGAACCGTCGTCGTTGGCGGTGGCCTTGGTGCGGCCGGCGCCGACGTCGGAGCCCGCGTCGGGCTCGGTGAGCACCATCGAGGTGAGCCAGCGGCGGTCGACGACGTGCTGGGCGATCTGCCTGTCCCGTTCGTTGCCGGCGCGGTGGATGACACCGGCGAAGGCGGGCCCGGCGCCGTACATCCAGATCGGCGCGTTGGCGCCGAGCACGAGTTCGCCGATGGCCCAGTTGAGGCTGGAGGGCGCGGGGGTGCCGCCGAGCTCGGCAGGCATCGAGAGGCGCCAGTACTCGGCGTCCATCCAGGCCTGGTAGCTCTTCTTGAACGACTCCGGCAGCGGCGCGGTGTTGGTCTTCGGGTCGAAGACCGGCGGGAAGCGGTCGCCATCGACGTACGACGCGGCGAGGTCCTCACGCGCGAGCCGGTCGACCTCGGCGAGGATCTCGCGGGCCGTCTCCCCGTCCACCTCGGCGAAGGGCCCCTGACCGAGGACGTCGTCTCGGCCGAGCACCTCGAAGAGGTTGAACTCGATGTCGCGAAGGTTGCTCTTGTAGTGGCTCACGGACCCACCCATTCCATCTCGGTTTGCATGTCCTGGCGCGGCCGACAGCAAGGGCGCTACTGACCGGTAACAAAATCATGCCTCGGGATGACCGCCGACGCAACACGAACGCGCGGACTGTGACCGACAAGTCCTCAAGAAGTGACGGCGAGTCTTCAAAGGCTGGTAAGTTACTTGAGATACAAGATTAGTAGACATTGAGCACCAAGTCCCTTCTGTTCGTCCCCTCACCCGCAAGGACTCGACCAATGCGCAAGCTCATCGTCCTGGGCCTCGTCGGCCTCGTCGCCCAGCTCATCGACGGATCGCTCGGCATGGCGTACGGCGTCACGTCCTCGACGATGCTGCTGGCCGTCGGCATCGCGCCGGCTGCGGCCTCGGCCGCGGTCCACTTCTCCGAGATCGGCACGTCACTGGTCTCCGGCTTCAGCCACCACAAGCTCGGAAACGTCGACTGGCACACCGTGTCGATCCTGGCGGTGCCCGGCTTCGTCGGTGCGTTCGCGGGGGCGACGTTCCTCTCCAACCTGCCGGGCGCCGAGGCGAAGCCCTGGATCGCCGGCATCTTGTTCTCGCTGGGTGTCTACGTGATCTGGCGCTTCCTGGTCCTCGGCGGCCGCAGGCCCACGTTCAAGGCCCGCCCCTCGGTGCGCTTCCTGGTCCCGATGGGGCTCTTCGGTGGCGCCCTCGACGCCATCGGTGGCGGTGGCTGGGGCCCGGTCGGCACCACCTCGCTGCTCTCATCGGGTCGCCTCGAGCCCCGGAAGGTCGTCGGCTCCATCGACACCTCGGAGTTCGTCGTCGCCGTCGGTGGCTCGCTCGGCTTCATCCTGGCGCTCGGCAGCCAGGGCATCGAGTGGGGCATCGCCGGGGCGCTCCTGGCCGGTGGCGTGATCGCCGCACCGTTCGCCGCCTGGCTGGTCAAGCACCTGCCCGCCCGCGTCCTCGGCGTCGGTGCCGGCGGCCTGATCGTCGTGACCAACTCCAAGACGATCGCAGAGGCGCTGGGTGCCACCGGGCTGATGGTCGGTCTGCTCGCCTCCGTGCTCCTGGTGCTCTGGGTCTCGGGCATCGGCTGGGCGGTCCTCCAGGAGCGCCAGGCCAAGGAGGTCGTGCTTCCTGACGCGCAGCCGAGCCGCCCGTGAAGCCAGGGTCCTTCTGACAAACTGAGCGCATGCGAGTCTCCGCCAAGTCCGACTACGCGCTGCGGGCCCTCATCGAGATGGCCGGACGCAGCGACGGGCGTCCGGTGAGCGCCGAGGAGCTGGGCCGCCAGCAGGGCATCCCGCACGGCTTCCTGCAGGCCATCCTCGCCGACCTGCGCCGCTCCGGTGTCGTCTTGTCCCAGCGCGGCCAGTCCGGCGGCTGGCGGCTGGGGCGCCCGGCCGCGGAGGTCTCGGTGGCCGACGTGATCCGTGCGGTCGACGGTCCGCTCGTCTCGGTGTCCGGCCTGCGTCCCGAGGCGGTCGAGTACAACGAGTCGGCCCGGGTGCTGCAGCACGTGTGGATCGCCGCCCGCCGCTCCCTGCGCGACGTCTTCGAGCACGTCTCCATCCAGCAGCTCTCCGACCAGGAGATGCCCGCCGCGGTGACCTCACGCATCGCCGAGGAGGACGCGTGGCAACCGCACTGACCCGTCAGCCGGTCTCGTCCGGGTAGGGCTGCAGGAACGACATGTACAGGTAGGTCTTCCGGGCCGCGTCGTGACCGCGCGTGCGCCGGGCCCAGGCCTTCAGCATCTCGTCGAGCTCGGTCGACAGCTCGGCCGCCTCGGCCCTGGTGAGCCGGAGCGCCTGCTGGATGTTGGAGCGCAGGCCGTCCGCGGGCTTGCTGTCGGAGTACGCCGCGTCGACGACGTGGTGCGCCCAGGCGCCCGCGCTGCGGCGGAAGACCGCCACGGCCGCCTTGCCGCCGGGCGCCTGCTCGAGGTCGCCGGTGTTGATGTTGAGGCCCTCCTCGCTGACCAGCTGCCAGACCCGGTCCCGCCGGTCGCGTCCCTCGCCGGGCGCCTCCTCGATGAGGCCGTACTTGGCCAGCTGGCGCAGGTGGAAGCTCGCGGTGTTGGCCGGGATGCCGAGGTCGCGGGCCAGGTCGGCGGCCCGGGTGGGGCCGGCGGCGTCCATCTCGCTGAGGATCCGGTTGCGGATGGGGTGCGCGATCGCGCGCAGCGCGGTGGCGTCGTGGACGGCGCGGGGGTCGTCGGTCATGGGAGGAGTATATCCGCACCAACTATTGCGCAAGGACCATTGCGCAAGTTATGGTGCGCATATGTCCGGCTACCGATCCCTCTCCCGCAACCGAGACTTCACGGTCCTCTGGACCGGTGAGGTCGTCAGCCAGCTCGGCAGCGCCACCAGCATGTTCGTCTTCCCGCTGATCGGCTATGCCCTCACCGGCTCCGCCACCCGCGCCGCGCTGCCGGCGGGTGCCCTGATGCTCGGCATGTCCGTGGCCCTGCTCGCCGGCGGCGTCCTCGCCGACCGGTGCGACCGGCGGACCGTCATGCGGGCGGCCAGTGGGGCCGGCGTGCTCCTCTACGGCTCCCTCGCCGTCGCCGCCCTGCTCGACGTGCTCACCCTGGGCCAGCTGGTGGCAGTCGCCTTCGGCACCGGCGTCGGCGCCGGGGTCTTCCGGCCCGCCGAGGCCTCGGCCGTGCGCAGCGTGGTCGCTCGCGAGGACCTGCCGACCGCGATCAGCCAGAACCAGGCCCGCGACCACATCGCGACCCTCCTCGGCGGACCCCTGGGCGGCGCCCTGTACGGCCTGTCCCGGGCGCTGCCGTTCGTGCTCGACGCGGTCACCTTCGCGCTCTCGTTCGTGCTGCTGGGCAGGCTGCAGACAGACCTGTCGCCCGCCCCGCACGGCACGCCGCGCGGCTGGCGCTCGGTGGGTCGCGACCTCACCGAGGGCGTCCGCTACGTCCTCCGGAGGCCCTACTTCCGCGCGATGGTCCTCTACGGAGCCGCTTCCAACCTGGTCGTCAACGCGGTCTTCTTCGTCGCGATCCTCCGCCTCGTGCAGCAGGGGGTGCACCCCGCGGCCATCGGGGTGGTCGACGCGCTGGCCGGCGTCGGCGGCATCCTGGGCGCCCTGGCCGCGCCGTACGTCATCGAGCGGCTGCGCACCGGGCGGCTCACGGTCCTGGTCGCATGGAGCTGGGTGCCGCTGATCGTGCCGTTGGTCTTCTGGTCCTCGCCCGTGCTGATCGGGGCGATGCTCTGCCTCGGCATCATGCTCAACCCGGCGGGCAACGCCGGCGCGCAGTCCTACCGGGTGGCCATCACGCCCGCCCACCTGCAGGGCAGGGTGTCATCGGCCAGCCAGTTCCTCGGCATGGTGACGATGCCGTTGGCGCCGATCCTGGGCGGCTTCCTGCTGGAGCAGTACGGCGCCCGGGCCGGCACCGTCGGGCTCCTGGTGGCCGCCGTGCTCGCAGCGCTCGTCCCCACGCTCAGCCGCGCCGTGCGCAGCGTGCCGCGCCCGCGTGACTGGCCGGTGCTGGACGAGGACGTGGTGAGGGAGCCGGTCGCCGGCTGACGCGGGTCAGGCGCCGACGAGGGTGCGGACGTCGGCCGGCTCGAGCTCGCCGGCGTCCAGGCCGGCCGCCGCGGCGTACCCCAGCCAGGCCTGCCGCCAGTCGCCGGGCGCGACCCGGACGACGGTCAGCCGGCCCTTGCCCAGCCGGTCCTGCCAGTGGGTCAGGGCGTGGTCGACGGACTCGGCGGCCTCGGGGCTGGCCACGCTGGGCACCGTCGCCACGAGGTGCACGCGCAGCCCGGCGAGGCTGTCGAGGAGCAGCTCGACCTGGGGCGTCGTGCAGGCGCCGAAGCCCGGCACGCTCGCCAGTGGCGTCTTGCGGCCCTTGTGGGCTCGACGGCAGATCTCGGCCCAGGCGCCCTCGACCTGCCGGCGCTCGAGGTGGTGCGCCTTGTGGTCGCGGCGCATCTCGATCGCCGCGAGGAGCGGCTGACCGGCTGTCTTCACCGGCACCTTGAAGCCCTGCTCCTCGAGCTCCTCGCGGTGGGCCATCAGCGATGCGGTGACGAGGTCGCCCTCGAGGCCGGCGAAGTCGACGTGCAGGTGGATCGTCCGAGCTGACATGCCCTCAGCGTGGCCGGTCCAGGCATCCGCGGAATGAATGCGGTGCGACGATCGTGTGACGTGGTCGGGTGGTCGATGCGTCGTACGGGGTGAGACCGTTCGCACGAACGATGGGGAGCCATGCCGACCGAAGCCGACTTCGAGGAGTTCGCCCGGGCACGAGCCCGGCACCTCCATCGATCCGCGTGGCTGATGTGTGGCGACGCCCACCAGGCCGAGGACCTGGTCCAGGAGACCCTGGCGCGCGTCTACGTGCGCTGGACGCGTCGGTTCGGTGCCCGCATCGACAACCCCGCGGCGTACGCCCAGACCACGCTGACCCGGGTGTTCATCGACAGCCGCCGCCGGCGCAGCGCCCACGAGAGACCGATGGAGACGTTGCCCGACCAGGGTGTCGACGACTCGCCGGTCGTGCGGCTCGCCCTGGCCGAGGCGCTGGCCGGTCTCGACGAGCTCGACCGCGTCGTGCTCGTGCGTCGCTACCTCGACGACGCGCCGGTCGCGGTCGTCGCCCACGAGCTCGGGATCAGTGACGGCGCGGTGCGCAACCGCAGCCTGCGCGCCCTCGATCGCCTGCGAGCGCGGTTCGGAGCCGATCTCTCCGACCTGCGTGCGCCATGACCAGTCTCCCGAAGGACCTGCCATGACACAGCAAGAAGCACACGACCTGCTGGACCGGGCCACCGACGACCTGCCGCTCGACCTCGAGCGCATCGTCCGTGGCGGCGTACGCCGCGGGCGCCTCCGCCGCCGCAACGCTCGCGCCGTCGCGTCGCTGGTCACGGCCGCCGTGGTGGGTGTCGTCGGCCTCGGCGCGGCCTTCGTGCCCCTCGGTGGTGGGGATGATGGGCCGGTCGCCACGGAGCCGACGGCCGCTCCCACCACCGCCGCACCCACGCCGCCCGCAACGCTCGCGCCGGTCGAGCTCGCGGTCTCCGCGGGTGACTTCCCGGCGACGGTTGCCGAGCTCGCCGGGATCACCGACGTCGCCGGCCCGCTGACGAAGCCTCCGTACGGGCTCGTCGACGACTCCACCGGCGAGTGGCTCGCGCACTTCCGCCTCGACGGGATGCTCACCACCATGTGGGTCTTCCGGGTGGCCGACGACCAGCACCAGGACTCCTGCGAGGAGTCCTACGGCACCTGCCGGGCCGTCAGCGGCGGCTGGATCGGGTCGAGGACGGGCGAGCCGCAGGACGGCGTACGCGCCAATGCGACAACGCTCTGGAGGGGCGCTACGAGATCGGGCTGATGTCCTACAACGCCGCGGACGGCAAGGAGAGCCCCACGCTCTCGGAGCAGCCGCGGCTCTCGACTGACCTGCTCGAGCAGATGGTCCTCGACGACGTGTGGTTCAGCTGAGCAGTGCCGCGAGGTGCCCCTCAAGCCTGACTCGCTCTGCCGGGTCGGTGATGAAGCCGGCACCTCCTGGCGGCGGCAGGAAGCCGACGACGTCCATCACGTCCCAGTAGGGATCCGGCGTCCGCCCGGAGACCGCGACGTACGCCGCGGTGAGCCGGTCGGCGACGGCGGTGCCGTGCCGGATCGCCAGGTTGGTGCGGAGGTGTGCGACGTCGAGCCAAGCCGGCCCCCACGAGGTCTCGACCCAGTCGACGACCCCACTGACCTCGCCGTCGAGCCAGAGCACGTTGCGCAGGTTGAAGTCGCGGTGCAGGAAGGTCGGCTCGAACGCGGGGGGATCCCCGGCCAGGACCTCGAAGGCGGCTCGCCACACGTCGGGCACTAGTGCCCACGAGGGCGCGACCCACTTCGCCGGCCAGGCCCAGGACTGGTAGTCACGCGGTGGCTCGGACGGTCGAGTCGCGTGGATGTCGGCGAGCAGTGCCGCCAGCCGGTCGAGACTGGGGTCGTCGACGGCGTCCTCGTCCACGGTGCCGGGCAGCAGACTCATCAGGTGCGCGGGATGTCCGGCCTCATCGCCCGTGGCATCGAGGGCGAGCGAGGTCGGCACCGGCACCCGGGAGCCGGCCAGCACGGCCTGCGTCCGGCTCTCGCGGGTGGTGAGCCCGGCGCCGTGCGTGCGCCAGGGCTCGTTGGTCATCAGGCGGAGCACGCTGACGCCGCCGGACTCGTCGTCGAGCCGCAGCATCGTGGAGGTCCAGCCGCCGGTGAGCGGAGTCGCGCGAGCCACCCGGCAGCCCAGTCGTGACTCGGCCCAGGCCACGCCCGGCCCGGTCATCGCTCCGAGCGCGCGGCCAGCCACTCCACCAGCGGCCGAAGCGCCCGCCAGTCGCCGCGCACCCGGTCCACGAGCCCGGGTCCGATGGCGTCCTCGGCGAAGCCGTAGGGGCGCCCGACGAACAGCTGCTTGCGCCGCAGCAGGTCGATGCGGGGATGCGTGACGTCGTACCCACGGGGAGCGGTCTTGAGCTGCTCGCCGCCGATCTCCCAGCCGTCCTTGTCGTAGGCCTTCAACAGGCGGGCCAGCCTGCGGCCCTCCTTCTCGTCGGCCATCGCCTCGCGGATCGCCGCCAGCAGCGGACCGCCGGCCTCGTAGAAGCCGGCGCCGACCCGCACCCCGCGGGGCGACAGCTCGAGGTAGTAGCCGGTCGCCGGTCCGACCGCGACGAAGGCACCCTGATGGGTCTTGTACGGCGTCTTGTCCTTGGCGAAGCGGACGTCGCGGTAGGGCCGGAAGATCTTCGGAGCGCCGAACTCGGGGGTCAGCTCGGCGCACAGCTCCTTCATCGGCCCGGCCACCGCCTCGGCGTACACGGCCTTGTGCGCCTCCCAGAACGACTTGGTGTTGTCCACCTCGAGGTCGTCGTAGAAGTCGAGGGCCGCGGTCGGGAAGCCGTTGAACGTCACGGCTTCGAGCCTACGGCGCGACGGCGAAGACCTGCTCGTCCCCACCGGTGCCGAACGCGCTGACGGTCAGGACGCTGCCGCCGCAAGTGGGCTCCCCGAGGAAGCCGGGGCCGCCGCCGGGCGCGGCGTACACGACCTCGAGGGTGGACTCGGGAGTCCAGCGCAGCAGCTGCGCCGGCTCGCCGCCGACCCCGTTGCGGGCGAAGTAGACCGAGTCGCCGCAGGGGGTCAGGGTGCCGGTCGCGCCCGTCCCCAGGTGGTACGTCGTGCCGTCGGCGCTCGCGAAGAAGTCGCCGGACTGCACCTGCTGCTCGTCGGGCAGCACCGACCAGACCGCCCCGGTGTCGGTGGCGGCGATGTCCCAGCCGGTGCAGTCGGGCACGCCGGGCACCGGCTCGGCGATGCCGTCGGTGAGGGTGGCGAGGGTGCGGCACGACACCGGACGGGTGTCGTCGAAGGTCATCAGCGCGGTGGTGGTGCTGCTCGCGACGACGTTCGAGAATCCGTGCTCGGGCGGGGCGCAGTAGTCGATCTCGCCCGCGCCCGACGCGAGGTCGAAGGCCGCCAGGCAGTAGGTGTCCTGAGGTCCGGTCGTCGGGTAGTGGAGGGTGCCGCCGTGCATCGCCCATGATCCGCCGGCCGAGGGTGCGGGGGAGAGCTCGCGCCGGTCGCCGGTCTCCAGCTCCATCACGGTCGCCTGTGCGGGCCGCACCTCCTGCTTGTCCTGCGCCACGACGACCAGCCACTCCTCGTCGAGGAGGACCTCGTCGATGCGCCGCCCCGAGCCCGCCTCGAAGGGGCCCGCGGTGCCGGGCGCGTTGCCGTTGACGTCCGCCCGGGCGCCGTTGCCGGTGACGGCCACGGTCCACCCGTCACCGGTGACCACGAGGTCCTCGGGGTCGTGGTCGGTGCTCTCCCAGTCGAGCAGGGCGGTCGTGGGGGTGACGTCGCCGGTCGATGTCGAGGCGGTGGGCGACGGGCTCTCGCTCGCGCTCGGTGACGGTGAGGGAGTCTGCGTGGGCTCCGAGGCCGGCTCCTCGTCGGCGCAGCCGGCGAGCATCCCCGCCAGCAGTGCCAGGCCAGCCCCGTACGCCCCGAGGCGCCGCATCAAACGCCGACGTTGTGCTGGAAGTGGGCCTTGTTGGCGCGGAACTGCTGGTAGGCCGACTGCCACTGCACCCGCTCGATGTAGGGCTCACTGGGGTCGAAGCGCTGCTGGTTCCAGGGCTCGAAGTAGCTCAACAGCGGTTCCCCGGCGGGGTTCTGGTCGTAGCCGCGCCCGACCTGGAAGTGCCCGGAGGCGTTGTCGTCGAGGTAGGGGTAGTACTTCTTCTCCAGCACCGGGTGGAGCAGCACCGGTGCGGTGTAGTCGGTGACGTGCCGCATCATCAGCAGGTACCACTGGTCGAAGCTGAAGTCGCCGATGTCGAGGGTGACGAACGTGCCGGCGTGCTCGGCGCGGTCCCAGCCGGTGTTGTTGTTGATGACGCGGACCATGTCGGTGATCGCCGAGCCGGCGCTGTAGGTCCCGATCTTGCGCGCCCACTTCTTCTGCGGCTGCCGCTTCTGGCGCCAGCCCCACGCCATCATCTGCATCGCCGTCGGGCCGCACCAGTAGGAGCGCTTCTGCTGCGTCACCTGGGTCTCGTCGAGCACCGTCGCGACCTGCGGGTAGTCGGCGGCGGTCTTGGTCGCCGCCGCGGCCGCGTTGGCCGCCACGGCCGGCGCGGACGTGGCCCGCGCGGCCTCCGGGTGCGCGGCGGCGAAGCCGGCCGGCAGGGGAGCGCCCTGGATCTCGTGACGAAGCAGCCACACCTTCGCGACCGAACGGGCGGCGGCGGTGAGCTCGGCGCGCTCGCGGCGGGCTCGGGTGCGGGGGTTCAGCCGCGCGCTGCGCTCGAGGGCCGCCGCGGCGTCCAGGTCGCCGGTGGTCTCGACCGCGGTCGTGCGGCGTGCGGCGATCGCCTGCGCGGCGTACGACATGCGGGCCTGCACCTGGGCCTGCGACTGGGTCGTCCAGCCGACTCCGAGGCAGTAGCGCTGGCCGTCGAACGTCGCGCAGCGTGCGGAGCCGGCGGGCGTCGGCCGGGCTCCCGGGCGGACCGCACCGGCCGCGACGACGCGGTCGATCTCGGCCCGCATGGCCGAGGTGACCTGCCCGCGTCCCGCCGTGCTGCTCGTGTTGAGGGTGTCGCTGCCGGCCGGGACGAGGCCCGGGCCGGCGCTGGCGTTGGGGAGGAGTGGGGCGGTCGCGACGACGAGCGCGAGGGCTCCGAGGGCGATCGCCGCCGGCCGCGACAGGGCGGGCCGGGACAGGGTGCGGCGGAGCATCTGGGGAAGACCTCGATCGGGATGGTCGGTGGCTGAGGTCTCACTGTCCCCGAGAGTCCCAAAAGGCGCAAGTGTCCCATCAGCCCCATCTGTACCAGGGCAGCGACACGCCGCTGAATGACAAAGATGTAATTCGTTGCCCTGGGGTGAGGTGCTGTGCGGGACGCGCGGATGATCAGATTCGAGCTCGCGGCATCGACGGTGGGCAGAGTGTCGCGCTCGGCGCTGAATGAGCCCAGGAGCGTGCGAGAAGACGTGGAGCGGATGACGAGATTCGAACTCGCGACATCGACTGTGGGCAGAGTGTCGCGCTCGGCGCTGAATGAGCCCAGGAGCGTGCGAGAAGACGTGGAGCGGATGACGAGATTCGAACTCGCGACATCGACTGTGGGCAGAGTGTCGCGCTCGGCGCTGAATGAGCCCAGGAGCGTGCGAGAAGACGTGGAGCGGATGACGAGATTCGAACTCGCGACATCGACTGTGGGCAGAGTGTCGCGCTCGGCGCTGAATGAGCCCAGGAGCGTGCGAGAAGACGTGGAGCGGATGACGAGATTCGAACTCGCGACATCGACCTTGGGAAGGTCGCGCTCTACCAACTGAGCTACATCCGCAGGATGCTCGGCGATCGTATCAACGAGCCGGGGCGATGGGCGTCAGGGTGGGTCGCTTGGGCAGCACGCCGTCTCCCGACGACCGGCCGGTGACCCGGCGGTGGATCCACGGACCGAGGAACTCGCGGGTCCACCGCACGTTCGCGGCCACCTGCTCACGGCGCGCCAGCGTCGGGATCACGCGGGGTGGCAGCGGCTCCAGCGGGTGCGCGACCGCGAGGGCGTCCAGCACCGCCATCGCCAGGTGCTGGTGGCCGGCGGCGTTGAGGTGCATTCGGTCGGTGTCCATGATCTGCGCCAGGTCGGCGGTGCGCATCCGCCACATGTCGACCACGGCGGCGCCGTGGGTGTCGGCGATCTCGCGGACCCACTCGTTGAAGATCGCCATCCGGCCGCGCACCGGGGCGTAGATGCCCGAGCCGCCGGGGTCGAAGATGGTGAACATGACCACCTGGGCGCCGGACGAGCTCAGCCGGCGTACGGCGTCGTCGTACGCCGCGGCGAGGCCGTCCAGGTCGACCTTCGGGCGGAGCACGTCGTTGCCGCCGGCGTGGATCGTCACGAGATCGGGTTGGAGGGCGAGCGCGGGGTCGAGCTGCTCGGCGATGATCGGGCGCAGCTTGCGGCCGCGGATCGCCAGGTTGGCGTAGCCGAAGTCGTCGGTCTCGGTCGCGAGCACCTCGGCGACGCGGTCGGCCCAGCCGCGCAGCCCGTTGGGGCGGGCCGGATCGGGGTCCCCGACCCCCTCGGTGAAGGAGTCTCCGATGGCGACGTAGCGGTGGATTGCCATGGCCCCATTGTCCCCGTCGCTCCGCGGCGGCCACCGAGTAGGGTGCCGTCGTGCTCCTCAGTGACCGCGACATCCTGGCCGAGATCGACGCTGGCCGGGTGGCCATGGACCCCTGGGATCCCGAGATGCTGCAACCGTCGAGCATCGACGTGCGGCTCGACCGCTTCTTCCGGGTCTTCGAGAACCACAAGTACCCGCACATCGATCCCGCCGCCGACCAGGAGGACCTCACCCGCGAGGTGGAGCCGGAGGGCGACGACCCGTTCATCTTGCACCCGGGAGAGTTCGTGCTGGGCTCGACGTACGAGGTGGTCTCGCTACCCGACGACATCGCCGCCCGCGTCGAGGGCAAGTCTTCCCTGGGCCGGCTGGGCCTGCTGACGCACGCCACCGCGGGCTTCGTGGACCCCGGCTTCTCTGGCCACGTGACGCTCGAGCTGGCCAACGTCGCGACGCTGCCGATCAAGCTCTACCCGGGCATGAAGATCGGCCAGTTCTGCTTCTTCCGGCTGACCTCGCCGAGTGAGCACCCCTACGGCTCGGAGAAGTACGGCTCGCGCTACCAGGGCCAGCGCGGCCCGACGCCGTCTCGCTCGTTCAAGAACTTCCACCGGACCAGCATCTGACCCCCTGCGCCGGGTAGTCAGTCGTCGAGCAGGTCGGCTGCGCGGCGCAGGCGGCGCGCGATCGACGTACGACGGCGGGGGCGGGCCGTGCGGGTGCGGACCGGGGCGCCGGCGATCCGCTCGTTGATCTGGTTGCGAGCGATGAGCTCGACCTCGAATGCGCTCTCGTGCATGGCGTTCTCCTGTCTGTGGGTGTGGGTGGTCAGACCTGGCGCAGCGAGATGTTGCCGCTGGCGGTCTTCGCGCGGACCTCGACATGGTCCTGGCCCTCGGCCGGCTCGCCGGTGCGTTCGAGGTCGGAGTCGATCCGGCCGCTGAACGTGTTGATGTCGGTCCACACCGGCGTCCCCGCGGGGATGCCGAGGCGGACGTCGCCGGACGCGCCCTTGATCGTGAACTTCCCGCGACGGGCCGTGCCGACGACCAGGTCCCCGCTGCCCGTGGAGAGGGCGACGTCAGCGTCCGCGTCGGTGACGTTGACATCACCAGATCCGGTCTTGACGGCCACCGGTGCGAGGCTGGTGCCGATCGAGACGTCGCCTGAGCCGGTCGAGATGGCGGCCGAGGCCTCGGCGTGGTCGACCTGGATGTCGCCGGAGCCGCTCTTGACGCGAAGCTCCGCCGACGCGGCGGCGATGTGTACGTCGCCGGAGCCGGTCTCGACGACACCGGGACCGGTGAGATCGTCGACCCGGACGTCGCCCGACCCGCTTCTGAGCTGGCTGGCGGCGAGCCCCCCGCGGCAGATGATGTCGGCGCTGCCGGTCTTGACGTTGGCCCGGCTCTGACGGGGGACCGTGACCTCGACGTCGAGCGCGTGGTCGCTGCCGCTGAAGAAGCCGGTGCGCGACTTGGGACCGATCACGTGGATCGACCGGCCGTCCTGGCTGACGACCGCGTCCTCGGCGTGCGGTCCCTCGATGACGACGGTGGTGTGGGTGGTGTCGGCCGTGCGGATCTCGACCTTGCCCTTGCCGATCTCGACGTACAGGTCGACGGGGGTCTCGGTGGTGAACGTGTGGTCGGTCATCTGGTCTCCTTCGGGCGTGCTCGGTAGACGGGACCAGCGTGCGTGCTGGCCCGGGGGTTCGCTTGACGCGCGTTGCGCTGCGGGTGCGGGTTACACCCAGCCGGACATGCGGCGGCTGTTCTTGCCGTGGTTGCTGAAGGGGTCGTTGCCCCCGAAGAACGGGATGCTCGAGAGATCCACGTCGACCCGGATCGCGGAGTCGTTGGTCGCTGCGCGCACCACGCTGACCAGCCAGGTGTTGAGGCTGTGGCCCGCCTGGGCGGCCTTCTCCTCGGCCCGCGTCTTGACCGACTCGGGGATGCGGAGCGTGACCCGGGCCAGGCCGCCCTCGTCGACCTCCTCGGGGGACGGCGGTGCGGGGGGCGGCGGCGGGACCGGTGCGGTCGCGGACGGCGCGGTCTGGACGACGAAGTCGAGCTCGCGGCCGTTGAGCCTGACGTCGACGCTGCCGGACGGCAGCTCGGTGGTGATCTCGGCGGCGGCCTGGCTGATCGCCTCCATCAGCGCCAGCCGGGTGGCCGGGTCGAGCGCGAACGCCAGTCGCTCGGCGGCGTTGCGGAGCTCCTCGCCTCCCGAGTCGGCCGCGGCCATCAGGTCCCGGCGGAGGCTGTCGACGTACGGCGTGATGTCCATGTGCATCACTTTGACATCACCATGACGTCACGTCAAGTGATTCTGACGCCAGATGATGTCACCGCGATGTCTGCGATGATCGACGGGTGGGGGGCGGCTCGATTCGGGTGGTAGTCCGGTGCATCTTCGTCGTCTCAGCGGTCCTGAGCGACAAATATGCACCGGACTATCCCGGCCAGGGGTACGGCGCGATCAGAGGTCGAACAGTGATCCGGACGTGTTGATGTCCACGTCCGTGCGCGGGGTACTGGCGTCGCCCGACGACGTCGGCGGTGCCGTGGTTGCCGGCGCGGCTTCCTCGGCGTCGGGCTCGCGGCTCCGGCTCGGGCTCCGGCGCTGGCTCGGTTCCGGCGCGGCCTCGTCCTGGTCCTCGTCCGGCACCGTCGCCTCGCTCGGCGCCTCGCTCGTCGAGTCGGAGTCGTCGACCGCGAAGGTGGCGGCCTGGCTCAACGCCGCCCCGGCAGACAGCGGATCGGACTGCTTCGGCTCGTCCTTGGGCTTGGGCTCGGCCTCGCCAGCAACCGCCGGCGCGGCTGTGGATGCGGCGATGGATGAGGTCGGCTCCGGCGCGGAGATGTCGAACAGGGACCCCGTCTCCGGGATGGACGTCGCGGGCTCGGCGACGGGTGCCGCCTCGGCCGCCGGCTCCTCGGCCGCCGGCTCCTCGGCCGAGGGCTCCGGCGCGGACCTGGCCACCGGTGCAGCCGGCTCGGGCGCGGTGAGGTCGAACAGGGACCCCGTCTCCGGGATGGACGTCGCAGGCTCGGCGACGGGTGCCGCCTCGGCCGCGGGCTCCTGCACCTTCGTCTCGGGCACCTTCGTCTCGGGCACCTTCGTCTCGGGCTCGGAGTCCTCGACCTCAGGTTCTTCGGCAGGAACGGCAGCAGCAGGAGTGGCTGCGACCGGCTCGGGTGCCGCGATGTCGAACAGCGAGCCAGTCGCGGCGGCCGGAGCGGGCTCGGACGCGGGAGCGGGCTTCGCCTCGGCCTTCGGGGCAGCCGGGGCACGGGTAGCTGCCGGGGGCTCCGTCGGGGCGACATCGAAGAGCGACCCTCCAGAAGCAGGCGCTGGCTGTGCGGCCTCCTTCGCCGGCTCGGTCTCGGTCTTGGCCGCTGTCGGCTCCTCGGTGGCCGGGGCTCGTTGGCGACGTCGAAGAGGGACCCGCCGGGGGCGGGCGCTGCGGGCTGGGTCTTGGCTGCCGGCTTGTCCTCGGCGGCTCGGCGTCTCGTTGCCGACGTCGAAGAGCGACGAACCGCCGCTCGCCTTCGCGGCGGGGCCGACGTCCGCGGTCTCGGTGACGGTCTCCTCGGTCTGGGTGACGTCGCCGGCTTCGGGCTCGGCCTTCGTGGCGACGTCGTCCGAGACCGGCGCCGGCGCAGAGGCCGGCGCCGAGACCGCCGCCGCCTGCGCAGCCGCCACCTCGGACTTCTTCGTGCGCGTCGCCGACTCGCCCTTGACCGACGCCAGCAGCATCTGCGCGACGTCGAGGACCTCGACCTCCTCGCGGGCGTTGCCGGAGGCCTGCTCGGAGGTGAGCCCGTCGGAGAGCATCACCCGGCAGAAGGGGCAGCCGACCGCGATCTGGTCGGCTCCGGTCCCGACGGCCTCCTTCGTGCGGTTGAGGTTGATCCGCTCGCCGATGTTCTCCTCCATCCACATCCGGGCACCACCGGCGCCGCAGCAGAAGGACTTCTCGGAGTTGCGCTCCATCTCGGCGTACTCCGCACCCGGCAGCACCTGCAGCAGGTCACGAGGCGGGCTGTAGACCTGGTTGTGACGGCCGAGGAAGCAGGGGTCGTGGTAGGTGATCTTGCGCGGGGCTGCCCCCTCGCCGTCCTTGACCGGGGTCAGCCTGCCGTCGCGGACCAGCCGGTTGAGCAGCTGCGTGTGGTGCACGACCTCGAGCTCGACGCCGAAGTCCTTGTACTCGTTCTTGAGGGTGTTGAAGCAGTGGGCGCAGGTCGAGACGACCTTCTTGACCTTGTACTCCTTGAACGTCTCGGCGTTCTGCGCGGCCAGGCCCTGGAACACGAACTCGTTGCCCGCGCGGCGGGCGGGGTCGCCGGTGCAGGTCTCCCCGTTGCCGAGTACGCCGAAGCTCACCCCCGCGATGTCGAGGAGCTCGGCCACGGCGCGGGTGGTCTTCTTGGCGCGGTCCTCGTAGGCGCCGGCGCAGCCGACCCAGAACAGCCAGTCGACCTCGTCGAGCGACTCGATCGAGTCGCCCACCACCTTCACCTCGAACGGCAGGTCCTTGGCCCAGTCCATCCTGGCGGTGGTGGACATGTTCCACGGGTTGCCCTTGTTCTCCAGGCCCTTGAAGAGCTGGTTGAGCTCGGCCGGGAAGTTGGACTCGACGAGCACCTGGTGCCGGCGCATGTCCATGATGTGGTCGACGTGCTCGATGTCGACCGGGCACTGCTGCACGCAGGCGCCGCAGGACGTGCAGTTCCACAGCACGTCGGAGTCGATGACCGCCGAACCGTCCTCGGGGTTGTAGAACCAGCCGTCACCGGTGTCGCCGACCAGCGGACGCTGGGCCTCGCGGGCCAGCGTCTCGTCGTTCTCGAGCAGGGCCGTGGCCGCCTCGCTGCCCTCGCCGCCCGCCTGCAGGTACGGCGCCTTGGCGTAGGCGTGGTCGCGCAGCGCGGTGATCAGCAGCTTGGGCGAGAGGGGCTTCTCGGTGTTCCAGGCCGGGCACTGCGACTGGCAGCGACCACACTCGGTGCAGGTCGTGAAGTCGAGGATGCCCTTCCAGGAGAAGTCCTCGATCCGGCCGACGCCGAGGGAGGAGTCCTCGTCGAGCTCGTCGATGTCGTCGAGGGTGACCGGGACGCCGGCGGAGGTCAGCGGCTTCATGGCGCCCAGGGCTGTGCTGCCGTCGGACTCGCGCTTGTAGAAGATGTTGAACCACGCGGTGAACCGGTGCCAGGCGATGCCCATGGTGAGGTTCCGGGCGATCACCATCAGCCACACCATCGCCAGCGCGATCTTGAAGAACGCGATGAGGTAGATGAGGTTCTCCAGCGAGCCGACCGAGCTGGGGTAGATCGCGTCACCGAGCCACGACGAGAACGGGTAGTGGGCGCGGCTCGAACCGGTGTCGAGCTTCCACTCCGCCGCGCGGACGAACAGGATCGCGGCGCCCTCGAACAGGGCCAGCGCTTCGACGAAGTACGCCTGCCACATGGTGGAGCCGAAGAACCGGCTCTGGCGGCCCAGGTTGCGGGGGTGGTGCCTCTGGCGGTAGACGATCAGGTAGACGATGCCGACCGTGCTGAGCGCCCCGATGACCTCCATGAGCCACTCGAACGGGTACCAGTGTCCGATGACGGGATACGCGAAGTCCGGCTTGAACAGCTGGAAGTACGCCGCGAGCACGGCGGTGCTGAGGAAGATGAACGCCGCGAACACGAACCAGTGCATGACGCCGACGACCGTCCACTGGAGCATCCGAGTGTGGAGCACCGTCTCCTTGAGCATCGTGCGCGTGCGGCCCACCGGGTTGGTGCTGCGACCCGGGGCCGGCTGGCCGGTGCGGATGACGGCGAGCATGGAGCGCACGGCGGGCACCAGCAGCGCGAGCGCGGCAACCGTGAGCCCCAGCGAGGCGACGATGGCAAAGATCTGCATGAAGGCAGGGCTCCTCGTTCAGGCGGTCTGGCGCCCGGAGTCCGGACGTCAGGCGGAGCCTATTGCGGCGTACGACGCCACGGCAGGGCCCGCGCAGGTGAGAAGAATCCTACGCGTGGGTAACCGTCGTTCGACGAGGTCACGCCCGCTACTGTCCGGAGCGGCTCAGAAGGCGTTGCGTTTGCGCAGTGGCCCGGGGCGGCCGTCGGGGTCGTGCATGACGAGGTACGCCGGCAGGGCGAGCCTGCGCGCGAGGAAGCCGACCTTGGGCGGGTCGAGCGCCCGCAGCCGTCCCGCGGGTCTGGGGCCGGACCGGCCACCGGCGTACCACGCGTCCAGCCGGGCGGCGGACTCGCGGAACACTGCGTACATGCCGTGGGTGTCGACGCAGTCGTCCATGGCGCCCGGCTGGTCGGGGTCGCGGTCGAGGTGCTCGGCGGCCAGGGTCAGCCTCAGGTCCCGGGCGAACTCGCCGGCGGTGTCCAAGGTGATGGCCGAGAGCTCGGAGTCGTGGGTCCACGAGCGCCGGTTGAAGTTGTCGGAGCCGATGGACGCCCAGGTGTCGTCGGCCAGGCACACCTTGGCGTGCACGTAGATCGGCGTGCCGGCCGCGTTCTCGATGCCGTACACCGACACCCGCTCGGGGGCGGCCTTGCGCATGGCCAGCATGGCGCGGCGACGGCCGAGCTGTTGCGGGGTGCGCCCGAGGAAGCCCTCGAGGTCGGGGTACAGCGGCACCACCGCGACGACGTGCAGGTCGGGGTTGTCGCGCAGGGCGCGGGTGAAGACGTCGGCGACGTGATGGCCCCAGAGGTACTGGTCCTCGATGTACACCAGCCGCCGCGCCTGCGTCACCGCCTTCGTGTAGCCACGGGCGACGCTGCGCTCCCCGCCCCGGGCGAACGGGTAGTCGCGTCCGTGGCGCAGGTTGGGGTAGGTGCGCAACAGCTGGACGGCGTGCGTCCCGCCGTCGACCGGCGGCGGTGGCGGCGCCTGCTCGGGGAGCGGGTCGGGGCTCATGTCCATGCCGAAGAGGCGGTCCTTGGCGAAGATGACCGGGTTGCGGCTCAACGGGGTCGGGTCCTCCCAGCGCTCGCGGAACACGGTCTCGACGTCGTGCACGGCGGGCCCGGAGATGGCGGCCATCACGTCGTGCCACGGCGGTGTCTTGCCGTACTCCTCGGCCATCACCTCGAGTGCCTGCGGATCGCCGTGATGCTCGATGTCGTCGCGACGTGAGTGGCACAGGTCGATGCCCCCGACGTAGGCCACGTCGCGGGTCGGGTCGTCCCGGTAGCGGATCAGGAGCATCTTCTGGTGGTGCGAGCCGCCGGTGCGCACCCGCATGTCGAGCAGGGCCTCGGCCCCGCGGTCCTGCAGCTGCTTGCCGAGGCGGCGGTTGACCTCGGAGGTGAACCCCAGCCACTGCGAGTGCGAGCGCCACACCAGGCCGCGGACGTCGACGCCGCGCTCGTCGGCGCGCGCGAGCACCTCGACGACCTCGCTGCCCGGCTCGTCGGTGAGGCGCTGGTCGCCGTCGCCCTGCCAGTCGGTGAACAGGAGGAGGTCGCCCGCCCGGGTGGCCTCGATGCGCTCGTACAGCTCGGCGAAGTACGTCGCGCCGTGCACGAGCGGACGCACGCGGTTGCCCTCCGACCAGGCCTGGTCGCCGGGATGCTGGTCGTCGAGGACGGTCTGGGCGTTGGCACGCTCGCGCTTGCCCAGGAGCCAGCGGCTGGGGTCGGCCGGGTCGGTGTCGGTCACGCGGTTCACCATGCCGCAAGGTCGGCCGCGGCGGCGAGCAGAACTTCGAGTGACTGGACAGCGGGGAGAGACCACCCGCCTCGACCCGAACTCGTCCGGCGACGCGCCCTTCCGATGCGGTCCCCAGCCTCCCGATGAGCGGACGCACAGCAGGAGCTGAGCGTGTTGTGACTCATGTCTCAGCACTGTTACCGGATTGTGGAACAGTCGTTGACGGTCGTTGGAGGACCGGATGTGACGATCACTACGTCGGCTACGTAGTGAGCTGACGTCGTGTGCTCGGACCGGGGGGTCCGCGGTCTCGCCAACAAGGTGGGGCTGAATGGAGCAACGTCCGAGTTGGGAGATTGTCCATGTCGTCTGTGTCCGATCGCGTGCGCAAGCTTCTGCTGCGCCTCGTCGCCGTCCTCGTGGTGGCCGTAGGCATCCCGGTGGCCGTCGCCGGCCCTGCCAGCGCCCACCACCCCGAGATCGTCGCCAGCGTCGACTGCAACGGCCTGGTGAGCTTCACCGCGTCGTCCTGGGTGACCAGCGACCCGCTGAAGAAGACCAACCCGAACATCGGCGTCTACACCAAGCAGGGCAACACCCTGACCTGGGTGACTTCTGGGAAGTTCGACGCGGCCAACAACTTCCGCTTCCAGGGCTCGTTCAGCATCGGCAGCGCCCCCTCGGCCACCATCGTGGTCCGGGCCGACGCCAAGTGGGCCAGCGGCGCCGGAGCGGGCGACTCGCGCCAGACCACGGTCACCGCCCCCACCGACTGCGGCACCACGACGATCACCAACGACTGCGACACCGCGACCGTCGACCTGGTCAACTCGGGCGCCGCGCCCAAGACCTACACGGTCTCGATGACCGGCCGGTCCGACCAGACCAAGACCGTCGCCGGCGGGTCCGCCGACAAGGTGACCTTCACCGGCCTCGAGGAGGACGCCACCTACACCGTCACGGTGAAGATCGGCTCGTCCACCGTCGCGACCAAGACGTTCACCGTCGACTGCGACAAGCCGACCGCCACGGTCACCAACGACTGCACCCAGGCCACCGTCCGGTTCGACAACACCGGCAACGCCGCCACCACCTACGTCATCACCGTCAACGGCAAGTCGACGACGTACAACGCCAAGAAGAACAAGGTCGAGACGCAGTCCGTCGACGTGGTCGAGGACTCGACCAACACCGTCACGGTCACCTGGAACGGCACCCAGCTCGCCACGAGCACCTTCAGCGTCGACTGCGAGAAGCCGACCGCCGAGATCACGCCCACCTGCACGGGCTACACCGTCGTCCTCGACAACAGCGTGGCCACGAAGGCGGCCAAGTTCGTCGTCACCGCCAACGGCAAGACCAGCAACTTCTGGGTCAGCAAGGGCGACACGCGCACCGAGACCGTGTCCGGCTTCGACGAGGGCGACTCGCTGACCGTGTCGGTGGCGATCGACGGCGACGTGCTCGACACCGCCTCCTTCAAGATCGACTGCGTGCAGCCCGCCGCCGTGATCAAGCACGACTGCACGGGCTACACCGTCGACCTGGACAACCGGGCCTCGAAGGTGGACGTCGACTTCACGGTCACCGTCAACGGTGCCGCGAAGACCTACACGGTCAAGGCCGGCGACACCGCGAAGGCGACCGGACCCGTCGTCGAGGACCAGATGACCACGATCACCGTGTCGGTCGGCAAGGACACGATCAAGAGCGAGAAGTTCACCGAGGACTGCCAGCAGCCCACGGCCACGCTCACCCAGGACTGCACGTCGTTCACGATCGTTCTCGACAACTCCAAGAGCAACGTCGACGCGACGTACCTCGTCACGATCGGCGACACGACGACCGAGCACGTTGTCGGCAAGACCACCAAGTCCATCGTGACCCCGGCTGCCGAGGACTCCTCCCACACCGTCAAGGTCGTCTTCGACGGCACGACGCTGGTGGACCGCACGGTGAAGATCGACTGTGAGGAGCCGGCTGCTCAGATCACGCACGACTGCACCGGCTACACCGTCGTGCTCGACAACTCGAAGTCCTCTGTCGCGGTGACGTTCACGGTCACCGTCAACGGTGTCTCGACTCCGGTCTCGGTGCCGGCCAACGACAAGAAGACCGTTACGGGCGACGTCGTCGAGGACGAGCCGACCACGATCGCGGTGAGCGTCCGCGAGGACACCATCAAGTCCAAGACGTTCACGGTCGACTGCGAGAAGCCGGCCGCCAGCATCTCAAGCGACTGCACCTCCTACACGATCGTGCTCGACAACTCGAAGAACAACGTCGACGCCACCTACACCGTGACCGTCAACGGCGAAACCACCACCTACGTGGTCGGCAAGACGCCCGAGACCATCACCGGTGACGTCGCCGAGGGTTCGAAGAACGCGATCGAGGTCGTCTCCGGCGACGTCAAGCTGGCGAGCAAGACCTTCACGGTCGACTGCGTCAAGATCCAGCACGACTGCACGACGTACACCGTCACGCTCGACAACACCACGTCCGACGTGGCCACGACGTTCGTCGTGACTGTGAACGGCACGCCGGTCACCCACACGGTGGACGCCGGCGAGAGCGTCGACGTCACGGGACCCGTCGTCGAGGACGAGGCCACCACGATCACGGTGACCTCCGGCGACAAGACGATCGAGAGCGAGACCTTCACCGAGAACTGCGAGCAGCCCGCCGCGACCATCACCTCGTCGTGCGTCGACTACACCGTCACGCTCGACAACGGTGACTCCACGGTGCCCGTCGACTTCACGGTGACGGTCAACGGCGTCGACACGGCGTACACCCTCGAGGCAGGCGAGACCCGCTCGATCGTGACCCCGGCGGCCGAGGGCTCGACGTACGACGTCGCGGTCACCAGCGGCACCACGCTGCTGGCGGAGCAGGTCATCGTGATCGACTGCGCCAAGCCGGTGGCCACGGTGACGCACACCTGCACCGACTACACCGTGACGCTCGACAACACGGCCTCGACCATCCCGGTCGAGTTCACCGTCACCGTCGACGGCACTCCCTCCAAGGAGACCGTGCCGGCCGGCGAGACCAAGACGCTGACCGGTCCGGTGGCCGAGAACTCCTCGCACATCATCTCGGTGGCCAGCGGCGGCGTGTCGCTCGCTGAGTCGGCGTTCACCGTCGACTGTGTCCAGCCGGCTGCGGTCGTCACCAACGACTGCACGTCGTACACCGCCACCCTGAACAACGTCGGGTCCACTGTCCCGGTCGAGTTCACCGTGGTCGTCAACGACGCCAGCCAGGTCGTCACCGTGCCGGCCGGTCAGACCCAGGTCGTGACCGGTCCGGTGGTCGAGGACGGTGCCTACACCGTCACGGTCTCCGCTGGCGGCGCCCAGATCGCCACCAGCAGCTTCACGGTCGACTGTGTCTCGGCCGGTGGCGGTGGCGCCAGCGGCGGCGGCGGCGGCAACGCCAACGCCGGCAACAGCGGCAGCGGCGGCAGCGGTGGCAGCGGTGGAGCCGGTGGTGGCACCACCACCAGCCCGACCACCGATGCGGGTGGCCTGCCGGCCACCGGTAGCCCGGCCCTCCTCAGCCTGGCGCTGCTCCTCGGTCTCGCCCTGGTGACCGGCGGTGGCCTCCTGGTCGCCGGCGACCGTCGCCGAGTGCGCACCAGCTGACCCATCCTCAAGACCGTCGACCCGGCTCGTACCCACGAGTCGGGTCGGCGGTCTTTTGGCGTGTCAGCGGCCGGACAGCCGCCGGCTCAGGAGCCGCGCAGCCTGGCGAACCGCCCCGGCGGTCACCGCGGGGCTGCGGTCCTCGTCGGCCGGCCAGGTCACCGCGACGGCGGCGACGGGATGCTGGTTGTGGTCGAGCACGGCGGCCGCCACGCTGGCGAAGCCCGGCGTCACCTCACCGTCCTCGACGGCGTACCCGCGCTGACGGGTGTCGCTCAGCAGGGTCCGCAGCGCGGTGAGCGAGCTCGGGCCGTGACCGTGCCGCGCGACGAACGCCTCCTTGTCGGGATACAGCGCCCGGACCTGGGCGGCCGGCAGCGCGGCCAGGATCGCGCGGCCGCTGGCGGTGAGGTGGGCGGGCAGCCGGACCCCCACGTCGGTCACCAGGGGTGGCCGCCCCGGCACCCGTTCCTCGAGCACGTAGAGCACGTCTCGCCCGTGCGGCACGGCGAGGTGCGCCGCGCAGCCGGTGCTGTCCACCAGGGACGTGAGGTTGCGGCGCGCCAGCCGCTGGAGCGGTGCCTGCCGGGCGTAGCCGCTGCCGACCTCGAACGCCGCGACGCCCAGGCCGTAGCGATGCTCGTCGGTCAGGTGGACGACGAAGCTCTCGTCGATCATCGCGTTGAGCAGGTGGTACGCCGTGGAGCGCGGCAGGTCGCAGGCCCGCATGATCCGGTCGAGGGGCACCGGGTCGGGCTGGCTGGCCAGGAACCGCAGCACCCGCAACGTCTTCGTCGCGGCGGGGACCTGGCTCATGTCAGCATCCTGCCCCAGCCGCGGCTCGCCCGGAGGTCAGGCGCGATGGCTGCCCGGCTCGCCCGCCTCGGTGGGTCCTTGGGCGTCGTCCGCGGGACGCGAGGTGACGGCTTCGGGTGACGAGGTCGTCGTGTCGTCCAGGATCGTGTGCGGCGAGTAGTCCGCGGCCTTGGTGTCGACCGCGGGGTCCAGCCGGTCGGCGGCCCGGATCTGGTCCTCGTGGGCTGCCTGGTGCTGGGTCAGGTCCTGCTTCGCCTCACCCGCGCGCTCCTCGGCCCGCTGCGCCTCGAGGCGAGCTCGCTCGGCCTCCGCCTCCGCCGCGGTGGCCCTGGCCAGGGCGTCGGGGATCTCGGCCGCGGCGCGGGCGTCGGCCTGCTCGCGCAGCTGGGTGGCGCGGACGGCGTTGTCCCGGTGGGTCCTCCGGCGCATCGACAAGGTGACCAGCCCGATGATGGCGAGCACGACGATGATGGCGATCACGGTCACGATGGTTGCGGTGGTGTCCATCT
Source organism: uncultured Actinomycetota bacterium (assembly GCA_963807335.1). Classification (GTDB taxonomy): domain Bacteria; phylum Actinomycetota; class Actinomycetes; order Propionibacteriales; family Nocardioidaceae; genus Nocardioides. The sequence goes on along the minus strand of CAWEBT010000010.1, from coordinate 691,660 downwards.
CGCGTTCCTCCCTCCGCGCGGCAGCCGTAGCGCTGCCGTGCCAGTGAGTCACCGTGCCACACCCGGTCGGGGCCGGGTACCTCCGCTCCGATGGAGTCTGGAATCCGAGACGGTGTGCTCTGGGCAGGTCTGGTCCGTCGTGACCCCGGGAGGCTTGTATGGAGCCATGGTTGCGACGACTCACCCCCCCGTGCCCGTGCCCGTGGGCACCGGCCCCGTCTCCTTCTCCGAGCTGGTGGCCGTCGCGCGCGGCGGAGCGCCGGTCGCGCTGACCGAGGAGGCCGGTGTCGCCATCGACCGGGCGCGTGCGGTCGTCGAGGAGCTGGCGGCCGCTCCGACGCCGGCGTACGGCATCTCGACCGGCTTCGGTGCGCTGGCGACCCGCCACATCCCGACCGAGATGCGTGCCCAGCTGCAGCGCTCGCTGGTGCGCTCGCACGCGGCCGGCTCCGGCCCCGAGGTCGAGCGCGAGGTGGTGCGCGGCCTGATGCTGCTGCGCCTCTCGACGCTGGCGACCGGGCACACCGGCGTCCGACGCGAGACCGCGGAGCTCCTCGCCGGCCTGCTGACCCACGGCATCACGCCGCTGGTCTACGAGTACGGCTCGCTCGGCTGCTCGGGGGACCTGGCTCCCCTGTCGCACTGTGCGCTGGCGCTCATCGGGGAGGGCGAGGTCCGCGACGCCTCCGGCGAGCGGATGCCGGCCGCCGACGCCCTCGCCGCGGCCGGGCTCGAGCCCGTCGAGCTGGTCGCCAAGGAGGGCATCTCGCTGATCAACGGCACCGACGGGATGCTCGGCATGCTGGTCTTGGCGATCACCGACCTGGAGATGCTCGTGCGCACCGCGGACATCTCGGCGGCGATGTCGGTCGAGGGCCTGCTCGGCACCGACCGCGTCTTCGCCGCAGAGCTCCAGGCGATCCGGCCGCACCCCGGCCAGGCCAAGTCCGCGGCCAACCTGACCGCCCTCCTGGCCGACTCCGGCATCGTCGCCTCCCACCGTGGCCCCGACTGCAACCGCGTGCAGGACGCCTACTCGCTGCGTTGCTCGCCCCAGGTGCACGGCGCGGTGCGCGACACGATCGGACACTGCGCCTCGGTCGCCGGCCGTGAGCTCGAGTCCGCCGTCGACAACCCCGTGGTCCTGGCAGACGACGGCCGGGTGGAGTCCAACGGCAACTTCCACGGCGCCCCGGTGGCCTACGTGCTCGACTTCCTGGCGATCGTGGCCGCCGACCTGGCCTCGATCAGCGAGCGGCGTACCGACCGGTTCCTGGACAAGGCCCGCAACCACGGGCTGCCGCCGTTCCTGGCCGACGACCCCGGCCTCGACAGCGGGCTGATGATCGCGCAGTACACCCAGGCCGCGATCGTCTCGGAGATGAAGCGGCTGGCCAACCCGGCCAGCGTCGACTCGATCCCGTCGAGTGCCATGCAGGAGGACCACGTCTCCATGGGGTGGTCGGCCGCCCGCAAGCTGCGCCGGGCGGTGGACGGGCTGTCGCGCGTCATCGCCATCGAGGTGCTCACCGCCGCGCGCGCGCTCGACCTGCGCGCCCCGCTGGAGCCGTCGCCGGCCACCGGTGCGGTCGTGTCCCTGCTCCGGTCGTCGGGCGTGCAGGGCCCCGGCACCGACCGGCACCTGTCCCCGGAGATCGAGATCGCGGTCTCCCTCGTCCAGTCCGGCGCGGTGCTGGCCGCCGCCGAAGCCATGATCGGAGAACTCAAGTGAACGACAACCCCAGGCTCCCCATCCACGCCGCCACCGGGACCGAGCTGAGCTGCCGCTCGTGGCAGACCGAGGCCCCGCTGCGGATGCTGATGAACAACCTCGACCCGGCCAACGCCGAGCGGCCCGAGGACCTCGTCGTGTACGGCGGCACCGGCAAGGCCGCGCGCAACTGGGAGTCCTACGACGCGCTCGTCCGCACGCTCCGCACGCTCGGTGACGACGAGACGATGCTGGTGCAGTCGGGCAAGCCCGTCGGCGTGATGAGGACCAACGAGTGGGCGCCGCGCGTCCTCATCGCCAACTCCAACCTGGTGGGCGACTGGGCCAACTGGGAGGAGTTCCGCCGCCTCGAGGACCTCGGGCTCACGATGTACGGCCAGATGACCGCCGGCTCGTGGATCTACATCGGCACGCAGGGGATCCTCCAGGGCACGTTCGAGACGTTCGCTGCGGTCGCCGACAAGCGGTTCGACGGGACCCTCGCCGGGACGATCACGCTGACCGCCGGCCTCGGCGGCATGGGTGGTGCACAGCCGCTGGCCGTGACCATGAACGACGGCGTCGCGATCTGCATCGACGTCGACCAGACGCGCATCGAGCGACGCATCGAGCACCGCTACCTCGACGTGCAGGCGGACTCGCTGGAGGACGCCGTGGCCAGGGCGGTCGCCGCCCGGGACGCGCGCGAGCCGCTGTCGATCGGCGTGCTGGGCAACGCCGCGGACATGTTCGCGGCCCTGCTCGCGAGTGGCGCACCCATCGACATCGTCACCGACCAGACGTCGGCGCACGACCCGCTGTCCTACCTGCCCGCCGGGGTGGCGTTCGAGGACTGGCGCGACGCCGCCGCGCGCGACCCGGAGGGCTTCACCAAGGACGCCCAGGCCTCGATGGCCGTGCACGTGCGCGCGATGGTGGAGTTCCAAGACGCCGGCGCCGAGGTCTTCGACTACGGCAACTCGATCCGCGACGAGGCCCGCAAGGGCGGCTACGACCGGGCGTTCGAGTTCCCCGGCTTCGTGCCCGCCTACATCCGGCCGCTGTTCTGCGAGGGCCGCGGCCCGTTCCGCTGGGCCGCGCTGTCGGGCGACCCGGCCGACATCGCCGCCACGGACAAGGCGATCCTCGAGCTGTTCCCGGACAACGAGCGTCTGCACAAGTGGATCAAGATGGCCGGCGAGCGGGTGTCCTTCCAGGGGCTCCCGGCACGGATCTGCTGGCTGGGCTACGGCGAGCGCCACCTGGCCGGGCTGAAGTTCAACGAGATGGTCGCCTCCGGCGAGCTCAAGGCGCCGATCGTCATCGGTCGCGACCACCTCGACTGCGGCTCCGTCGCGTCGCCGTACCGCGAGACCGAGTCGATGCTCGACGGCTCGGACGCCATCGGCGACTGGGCGATCCTCAACGCGCTGGTCAACACCGCGTCCGGGGCCTCGTGGGTGTCGTTCCACCACGGCGGCGGTGTGGGCATGGGCCGTTCGTTGCACGCCGGACAGGTGTGCGTCGCCGACGGCACCGACCTGGCCGCGCAGAAGATCGAGCGGGTGCTGACCAACGACCCGGGCATGGGCGTCATCCGGCACGTCGACGCCGGCTACGACCGGGCCGTCGAGGTGGCCACCGAGCGCGACGTACGGATCCCGATGACGGAGTCCTGACTCCTCCTCTACGCGCTGTCCTGGCGGGATAGTCCGGTGCAGATTTGCTGCCCGGGGCCTCGGGCACGACAAATTTGCCCCGGACTACCCCGCCGGTAACTGGACCGCAAACCCTCCACAGGAGGGCCGATCCGGCGGCGATCCACAACCGGTCGTACGTCGGGCCGTAGCGCCCGGCGCGGGACGGCACCGTGGACGGATGGACCCGCTTGCGAGCACCCGGCTTGCCCGTCCCCCCGTGGTGTGGCCGGCGGGGGCTGACCCGACCGGGCGGACGGGTCCCACGCCGGGAGCGGCCAGGGGGCCGCGGTTCCGCCAGACCTCGCCCGGGCGCTTCGTGCCGGTCACGGCGACCCACCACGTCGTGGAGCAACGGATCGTCGAGCAGGGCACCCGCCGGTCGCAGGGAGCCGTCACCGGCTGGGCGGCACTGCGGTGGCAGGGAGCGGCGTACTTCGACGGTACGGCCCACGACGGGTCGCCGCTGCCGATCCCGCTGATCTCCCGCTCGAAGCTGAGACCCGACGACCGGATCGTGGTGTCGCGCGAGCAGCTCGCCCGTGCCCAGCGCATCCGGGTGGCGGGGCTCTGGTGCGCCAGTCCTGAGCGAGCGGTCTTCGACGAGATCCGTCGCCGCGGCTCGCTGCGGGCGGGCGTCGAGGCCGTCGACATGGCTGCGGCGGCGGGACTCACCACGGTCGCCGCGGTGTGTCACCACGTCCACATGGCCGGTCCCAAGACCGGCGTGGAGCTGGCTCGGCGGGCGGTCGCCCTGGCCGTCGACTCCTCGGGCTCGCCGCCCGAGACCTCCATGCGGCTGGTGTGGGAGCTCGATGCCGAGCTGCCTCGTCCGCTCTGCAACGCACCGATCTTCAGCCGGAACGGCACCCTGCTCGGGTTCCCCGACCTGCTCGACCCGGTGGCCGGTGTGGTGGGGGAGTACGACGGGGCCGTCCACCTGGCCGCCGCCAACCGGCGCGCGGACGTGGCCCGTGAGGAGCGGTTCCGCGACCACGGTCTGGAGTACTTCACGCTGGTCGCCGGCGACCTGCGCGACCGGGACGCCGTCGTACGACGGATGCGGCGAGCCCGGCAGCGCGCGCGCTGTCTCCCCGAGACGGAGCGCGCCTGGACCCTGGTGGCGCCTGCCTGGTGGTCCGCTGCCTGAGGCGTGCCGTTTCGGGGTAGTCCGGTGCGAATTTGCTGTCACCGGGCCGATTTGCGACAAATTTGCCCCGGACTACCCCCCGTGGGGGCGGCGAGTCGTGTCAGAGTTCCGTGCGTGAGCGACTCGACTGACCAGCCCTCGACCACTCCGGCGCGAGCTCGGGCCACCCTGACCGGGATCAGCTCGCGTGCCTGGGAGCACCCGGCCGACCAGGGCGCCCTGGTGGCGCTGCGCCGGCTCAAGGGCTTCGACACCGTGCTCAAGACGATGTCGGGCCTGGTGAACGAGCGCGCCGTCCGACTGGTCTTCTTGGGCTCGGCGGTGCGGGTCGACGAGCGCCAGTTCCCGGCGCTGCACTTCGCGCTCAGCGACGTCGCGCGGGTGCTGGACGCCGCCGAGGTGCCGGAGATGTACGTCGCGGCGAACCCTGTGCTCAACGCCACGACCATCGGCATGAGCAAGCCGGTCATCGTGCTCAACAGCGGCCTCGTCGACCTGCTCGACGAGGAGGAGCTGCGGTTCGTGATCGCCCACGAGCTCGGGCACGCGCTCAGCGGTCACGCGGTCTACCAGACCCTGCTGCAGCGGCTGCTCCAGATGACCGGGATCCTCAGCTCGCTGCCGTTCGGCGGCCTCGGCGTGCGCGCCATCGTCGCGGCGCTGTTCGAGTGGTCCCGCAAGGCTGAGCTGTCGGCGGACCGCGCCGGACTCCTCGCGACCCAGGACCCGGCGGTCGCGATCCGGGTGCAGATGCAGCTGGCCAGCGGCGGGCACCTGGCCGACCTCGACACCACGTCGTTCCTCGCCCAGGGACAGGAGTACCTCGACGCCATCGACCTGCGCGACTCGGTGCTCAAGCTGCTCCTCGTCGAGAACCGCTCGCACCCGTTCGCGGTCGTCCGCGCCGCCGAGCTGCGCCGCTGGGTCGACTCCGGCGCCTACACGCGCTGCGTCAGCGGCGACTACCCGCGCCGCGAGGACGACGACGAGGCCAAGGTCAGCGAGGCCGCGAAGGCCGCAGCCGCGAGCTATGCCGAGAGCTTCCGCTCGTCCCAGGACACCGTGGGCAAGCTGGTCCACGACCTCGCCGGCGTGGCCGGCAGCGTCAAGGTCTGGCTCGACGAGAAGCTGCGGCGCGGGGAAGGCTGATGGCGGTACGCCGCGACGCGTGGGGGATCCCGCACGTGACCGCGTCGGACGTGCTGGGCCTGGCGCGTGAGCAGGGTCGAGCCTGCGTCGAGGACCGGGCCGGGCAGCTCCTGCTCACGCGGTTGCGCGGCGAGGGCAGGTCCGCCGAGCTCCTGGGCGTCGCCGGTCTCGAGTGGGACCGGTTCGCCCGACGGGCCCTGCTCGACGACACCGGCCGCCGAGCCTTCGAGTCGGCGGAGCCGGACACCCGGGCCTTCGTCTCGGCGTACGTCGACGGGGTCAACGAGGCGCTGCCAGCCGAGCACGAGCCGTGGCAGCCGTGGACGCCGGCCACCAGCTTCTTGGTGCCGCACCTCCTGTTCGGCACGTTCCCGGCCAAGCTCTGGCGGCACACCGCCGTCGAGGCGGTGGGCGCGCAGGCAGCCGGTCTCTTCCGTGCCGAGGGCCCACCGCAGGGCAGCAACGCGTACGCCGTCACGGGCGCGCGCACGGCGACCGGCGCGCCGCTCATCGCCGGCGACCCGCACCGGGCCTTCGAGGACCCCAACGTCTACGCGCAGGTGCGGCTGACGTGCGACGAGCTCGACGTGGCCGGCTTCGCGTTCCCCGGGGTGCCGGGCATCCAGCACTTCGGCCATGCGGGCGGCGTCGCCTGGGCGATCACGAATGCGATGGCCGACTACCAGGACCTCTACCGGGAGACGCCGCAGACGTTGGTCGGCGCCCGGCGGCACACCGAGACGCTGCACGTGCGCGACGGTGCGTCCGTCGAGGTGGAGGTGGTCGTCACCGACCGCGGCCCGGTCGTCCTCGACCTGCCCGACGGCGGCTGGTCGCTGCGCACCCCGTCGCTGGTGCTCGGTGACCTTGGCCTGGACACCTGGCTCCCGCTGCTGCGGGCTCGCACCGTCGACGACGTCGAGCGGGCGTTCGCCCGCTGGGTCGAGCCCGTCAACAACCTGGTCGTCGCCGACACCGCGGGCACGGTGCGGCACCGGGTCGTGGGACGCGTGCCCCGCCGGCCGGACGCGTTGCGGCGGCTGCCGGGCCATGCCGCCGACGGGCACCGCTGGGACGGCTGGGTCGACGGGCTGCCACGCATCGAGGTCCCACCGGACGGCTACGTCGTCACGGCCAACGACCGGGCGACCGCGTCGTACGACGCGATCGGCGGGGACTTCGCCCCGCCCCACCGGGCGCGCCGGATCGCCCACCTGCTCGAGGCGCAGCCGGCTCTCGACGTCGAGGCCGCGGGACGCGTGCTCGCCGACGTGCGCCAGACCGCCGGCGAGTCCCTGCTGGCCCGCATCGGCGGCATCGGCGGCGCGGTGGCCGACCGGCTGTCCGCCTGGGACCGGCAGATGTCGGCCGACAGCGAGGAGGCCGCCCTGTTCGTGCGCGTGCGGGGACTCCTCGTCGAGGCGATCGCCGGCTCGGAGGTGCTCGCGCCGCTGCGCGCCCCCTCGCCGTACGGCGACCTGCTGGCGGCGTGGTTCGCGCTGCCGACGAAGGTGGCGAACTCCCTCGAGACGATGCTGGCCGCCGACCGACCTCTCGGCCTCGACCTCGACGTGCTCCTGCGAGAGGCGCTGGCGGCGGCGGCCCGCGACCAGGGCGCCCCGTGGGGCAGGAGTCACCGGTTCACGCCGCTGAGCCCGGTCGGCCAGGACCCGCCCCCGGCTCTGCCGTTGTCCGGCGACACCAACTGCGTGCTGGCCACGGGCTGGCTGCCGGGCCGCGACGAGTGCATCCGCGGGTCGGTCGCGCGCTACGTGTGGTGCCTCGCCGACCGGGAGGCGAGCCGGTGGGTCGTGCCACTCGGGGCCGCGGGCGACGGCCACTCCGCGCACCACCACGACCAGCAGCAGACCTGGGCCGCGGGCGGCACCTTGCCGCTCACGCCGAGGTCGGTGCTCAGGAGATCCAGCGGAACCTGACGCCGTCGCCGGTCGACTCGACCCGGTACAGCGCATCGATCGTCGGCGGCCTGTCGAAGAGGTCGGCGTACTGCTGGGCGAGCTCGTCGCTCGGTTGACCCACGATGAGGTACTCCACGTCGGTCGAGACGAGGTAGTCGACGAAGGTGTCCCGGGCGACCTCGACCTGGGCGTCGGGGGCGGGCTCCCCATCGGGAGTGATCAGCGCCGGGTAGTACACGTCCAGCTCCACGTTGTCGTCGAGCAGCTCGAAGTAGGTGCGATGGTGAGGTCCGACGTGCGCGAGGAAGTCGTCCTTGTAGACGATCATGGCGCGGACGCGCTCTCCGGGCTCGTCGTACTCGTCGACCGCGGCGGTGATCTTCTCGGCGTCGAGCGAGGCCTGGGCGCGCCAGCCGCCGTCGTAGGTGGACGGACCGCGCATCGGGAACTGCACGGCGAGGAACACCACGCACGCGGACAGCGCCGTCACGGGCACGAACCGCAGCCTGCGCGGACGCGGCAGGCCGAGCCCGGCCAGGCTGAGGGCGAAGAAGATCCACGCGGCGGTCAGCGGCATGCAGGTGTAGCGCGCAAAGGACGGGAACTCACGCTCGAAGGGCCCGGCCACCAGGAAGAAGAGCCCGATGAGGTAGGCCGTCTGCACCACCAGGAGCGTGACCAGCGCGACCCACATCGGCCTGGCGCGGTCGCGGTGCTGCGCGAGCGCGACGCAGGCGATGCCCACGACGAGGACGGTGTTCATGATGAGCACCGACGAGTACTGCGGCAGCAGTCCCACGGTGGGCTGCAGCACCGGGAAGCGCCGCAGCGCGTTGACGAACAGCTCGAGCAGGAGCAGGTCCGGTGACATGTCGTAGCCGGAGCTGAACTTCGAGCCGGGTCCGAGGCGCGCGAGCAGCGGCTGCCAGGTGGCGACCACGATGGCGAAGGGTCCGGCGAGCAGCAGAGCGCCACGGATGCGAGGACGCCAGGCCTCGCCGCGGGTCGAGTGGACCCAACGCACCAAGACGACCAGGAGCATCACGACAGCCAGCCCCAGGCTGGAGCTCTTCACCAAGAAGAGCACGGCCAGGGCCAGCCCGAACTGGAGGCGCCCGGCCCGCTCACCGACCGCGTTGGAACCGATCAACCACAAGATGTGGCCCAGCAGGATGCCGAGCACGGGGTCGACGTACAACGATGCGTAGAAGTCGCCCATCTCGACGGTGCCGTTGGCGTAGGCGAGCGGGGCCAGGGCCATGCCCACACCCGCCGGCACGATCCACCACGGAGCGCGCCAGGTGAGGCGGGTCGCGATCGGCGCGAGCAGGGAGACGCAGAAGAGCCCGTATGCGATGAAGAGTCGGTTCTCCGCGAAGACCGGCGAGAAGGCGGCAACGAAGTACGAGAACAGGGGCATGCCCGGCGTATAGGTCTGCATCTCCCCGATGAGGAGGGAGTCGGGCCCGACCTGTAGCCCGCCGTCGACATGCAGCAGCTTGGGGTAAGCCGCCCAGAGCCGGAGCTCGTCCCACAGGGAGACGTAGCGCGCGTGGGTGAACCACAGCACCACCACCAGCGCGACGAGGAACGCCACCACGGCGGGCGACGGCAGCAGCCGGCTCCAGCTCCAGGCCAGGCCCGGCCTGCGGACCTGTCGGATGAGTGCGAGCAGCCCACCCACGAGGCACGCGGCCACGACCAGCCACCAGGCGAGGTGCAGGAGGCCGACGATGTAGGCGAGGTACAGCACGAAGGTGATCGCCAACACCGTCGTCGGCAGGGCGCTGACGAACCGCTGTCCGGTCAGTGTGCCGAGGCCCCAGGCGCCCAGGAGCACGACTGCAATGGCGACGAGCGCTGTCATGGGCGGTGACTACTCACTCTCGAGCGTGCGGTCCCGGAAGACCCAGCGCTCCTGGATCAGGTAGCTGGCAATGAACAGCATGCCGTCGACGAGGACCTTGGCCCAGACGTCGTGCCCGCCGCTGATGGACGACAGGGCGGTGGTGCCGAGCGCCGATGCCACCAGGATCACAACGGCGAGAGCGTAGTAGCGGCGGAGCGAGGGCGCTGGTCTGGAGTCGTCATGGAAGACGAACCACTTGTTGAGCGCGTAGTTGAACAGCGAGCTCACGATCCGGGCCAGCACGACGGCCAGGGCGACCTGCTCGGGCAGCCGGTTCTCGGCGAAGATCCAGTCGAGGATGGCCACGTAGATGGCGATGTCGAGCACCGCTGAGAGGCCCGACACCCCGGAGAACTTCGCGAGCTGTCGAAGGATGACGCCGTAGATGCGGGCGGAGTCGACGACCGGACGGAAGTGGCTGACGCTGTTGTCGCGATCGTGGTAGATCGTCTCGATCGGCACCTCGTCGATCTCGGTCCGCGTGGAGAGCAGCCACAGCAAGACATTCATCTCGTAGTCGAAACGCTCGCCCTTCACGTGACCCGAGCGCAGGGCGAGGGCGAGCGGGAAGCCGCGCAGACCGGTCTGCGTGTCGGGCAGGTAGCGACCGAAGAACAGCCTGACGACGGAGCTCGTCAGCTTGTTGCCGATGCGGCTGTTGCGAGGGATGTCGGCGTCGTCGAAGGCCCTCGCCCCCAGGACCGAGGCGTTGCGACCGAGGGCCATCAGGTCGAGGGTTCGCGCTGCGACCCGGGAGATGTCCTCGGGGGTGTGCTGGCCGTCTGAGTCGGCAGTCACCACGACCTTGATGTCCGATGCGTGGTCCTCGCAGTAGGCGAAGGCCGTCTTGAGGGCCCGACCCTTTCCTTGGTTGACGTCGTGGTGCAGAACCACGCAGCCGAGGTCGACGAGCTCGTCGAACACCGATCGGTAGTCCGCGCCGGAGCCGTCGTCGATCACCACCACCCGGGTGAGACCCCGAGCCTGGAGGTCCGCGACGAACGGGACCAGGAGGTCGCGGGAGGGATGCAGCGAGGGCACCACTACGGCGACGTTGCAAAGCTCTGACATGGCCCCGATGTCCAGTTGGCAGGTGACGCGTGACGGCAGCACGTTAGCGGAGGAAGCGAGGCGTCGCCGAAATCAGGCGCGCACTGGATCGGCGAACCACAGGGTTCGGTGGCTCCAGTCGCCCGGCCCGCGTCGTGCCCCCGAGCAGACGACGACGACCAGCTGGGGCGGGCCCTCGGAGCTGTAGAGCTCGGGCATCCGGGTCTCCGCGGTGACCTGCTCCCTGCGGGCGACGTCGTAGCAGACGGTCTCCCCGCTCGCCCCGCGGACGACCAGCCGGCCGCCCGTCTGGAGGCCGTCGAGCAGCCGGTTGCCGAGCGCCGAGCCGTCGGGCCAGGTGTGGGCGTCGAGCAGCACCACCCCGGCCGGACTGCCGGGAGCCACCCCGGGGGCGTCCCAGGCGAACTGGCTCTTGCCGGCGGTGGTGAGCGGCGGCACCCCGAACACGCCGTTGCTGTCGCGCGGCACCGCGACCACGGGCGACCCCGTCGTCACGCCGGCCACGGAGATGCTCGTGGGTGTGAAGGCGCCCGAGCCGGCCCGGCACGCGACCGGCGTCCGAGGCGGCTTCTCGAGGCGCTTCGGCGTGGCGCTCGGCGCCGTCGTCGCACTGGAGCTCGGGGCGGCCGGGTCGAGCGCGACCTCGCGCGCCGGCTCGTCACCGTCGCTGAGCACGGCCACCGACACCAGGACCAGGACCAGGACGGCGACCCCGATCAGCGACACCAGCAGGCGCCGGACGGATGAGCTCACGCGTCCACGCTACGTGGCCAGCGCGACGATCGCCTCATGGATGCCGAGGATGCGCTCCGCCGACTCGACGTGCAGGTTCTCGATCATCCGGCCGCGGTAGGTGACGACGCCGGACGTGCGCGCCTCCCAGGCCTCGAGGATGCCGCGGGCGTCCTCGACCGCCTGCTCGCTCGGCGCGAAGGCGGTGTTGGCACCGTCGACCTGGCCGGGGTGGATCAGGGTCTTGCCGTCGAAGCCCATCTCGCGTCCCTGCCGGCACTCGGCGAGGAAGCCGTCGGAGTCCTTCACGTCGTTGTAGACGCCGTCGATGATGACCTTGTCCGTCGCCCGTGCGGCGAGCAGCGCCAGGCCGAGCCCGGCGAGCAGCGGCTGCCGGCCGGGCACGTGCTCGGCGTACAGCTCCTTGGCCAGGTCGTTGGTGCCCATCACCAGCACGGTGAGCCGTTCGGACGCCGCGGCGATCTCCTCGGCGTGCAGCATGGCGTACGGCGTCTCGAGCATCGCCCACAGCTTCGTGTGTGCCGGGGCGTCGTGGCGGGCCATCGCGTCGACGAGCGCGAGGACGGCGTCGGCGCTGTCGACCTTGGGTACGACGATGGCGTCCGGCCCGGCCTTGGACGCGGCGGCGAGGTCGTCGTCGTGCCACTCGGTGTCGGCTCCGTTGACGCGGATCGTCACCTCGCGGCGGCCGTACCCGCCGCCGGCGGCCGCAGCGCACGCAGCCTCGCGGGCAGCCGGCTTGGCGTCCGGGGCGACGGCGTCCTCGAGGTCGAGGATCAGGCCGTCGCAGCCGAGCGACCTCGCCTTCTCGAGCGCCCGCTCGTTGGAGGCGGGCATGTAGAGGACCGACCGGCGGGGCCGGAAGTCGGCGGTGCTCATGCGGACCCCTCGATCGCGTCGTACTGCTCCTTGAGCGCCGGGTCGATCGCGGCCAGCTCCTCGGCCAGCGCCACCATCACCTGGCACTGCTTGACCGACGCGTCGTCCTCCATCTTGCCGTCGAGCATCACCGCGCCGGTGCCGTCACCCATCGCGGCGATGACGCGGCGGGCGTGCGCGACGTCCTCGACCGCCGGGCTGAAGACCCGGTTCGCGATGGCGATCTGCTTGGGGTGCAGGCTCCACGCGCCGACGCAGCCGAGCAGGAAGGCGTTGCGGAACTGGTCCTCGCAGGCGAGCTCGTCGGCGATGTCGCCGAACGGCCCGTAGTAGGGGTAGATGCCGTGCATCGCGCACGCGTCGACCATCCGCGCGATCGTGTAGTGCCACAGGTCCTGCTGGTACGTCGCCCGCGGGGCGTCGTACCGCGTCTGGCCGAGGTCGTCTCGCGGTGCGTCCTGGCGGACGAGGTAGCCGGGGTGCCCGCCGCCGACCCGGGTGGTCTTCATCCGGCGGTCCGCGGCGAGGTCGGCCGGCCCGAGCGAGAGGCCCTGCATGCGCGGCGAGGCGGCGCAGATCTCCTCGATGTTGGCCACGCCCCGGGCGGTCTCGAGGATCGCGTGCACCAGCAGCGGCTTCTCCAGCCCGGCCTTCGCCTCGAGCTGCGCGAGCAGCCGGTCGACGTAGTGGATGTCCTCCGCGCCCTGCACCTTCGGCACCATGATCACGTCGAGCCTGTCGCCGATCGCGGGCACCAGCGTGGTCAGGTCGTCGAGCGCCCAGGGGCTGTCGAGGCTGTTGATGCGGGTCCAGAACTGGGTCTTGCCGAAGTTCGTCTCCTGGCCGATCTGCACCAGGCCGGCGCGCGCGATCTCCTTGTTCTCGGCCTTGACGGCGTCCTCGAGGTTGCCGAGCAGCACGTCCACGTGGCCGACCATGCCCGGGACCTTGGCGGCCATCTTGGGGTTGCCCGGGTCGAAGAAGTGGATCGCGCGGCTCGGCCTGGCCGGCACCTCGCGGACGGGAGCCGGGGCCCCCACGGCGAGCGGGGCGAAGAAGTCCTTTGCTGAACGCATGCTGCGGAACTTATCGCCCCCGGTGGCTCGCGGGTATGACGGATCCCACGGGGCCGCCCTCATCTAGCGCGGAGCTGGAACGACTGGGCGCCAGGTCTGCGGGTATCCCAGTTGACGCATCTCCGCGCTACATGGGATGAGGCGGCGGTGTCGGCGAGCAACGCCGGAGTCCGATCAGCCGCGTCGCCACCAGGACAGCCGGCGCCTGTGGTCGGTGTCCCTGGCCTGCTGGGCGGCGAGCGCTGCGCGCTGCGCCTCGACCCGCTCCGCGCGCCGCTCGCGCCAGGCCTCGACCTCGGCCTCCACGTCGCGCTTGCGGGTGATCACCGGAGGTGCGGACGGCCCGGTGGGCGGCGTGTAGATCGCCTTGTGGACACGCTCGTTGAAGTCCTCGACCTCGCGGCGAACCTCACGCTCGGTGGTGATCTTGTCGAGCCGGGCGTCGAGCTCGGCGTCGTCCTTGCGGATCGCCAGGGCAGGCGGCAGGACACCGGTGATCTGCTCGCGCTCGATCAGCTTCTTGACCCACCAGTCGGGATCGTGGTCGGGCCCCAGGTCGGCGATGGGCTTGCCGCGACCGGGCAGGTCGTCGAACTCGCCGCGCTCCATCGCCTGCTGCACCTGCAGGTCCACCCAGCGGGCCTGGTTGTGGATCCGCGCCGCGGCCGCCGACCGGCCCGTCCGTTGGTCCCGCTCGGGCGAGCGGTCCGGGGCAGTGGGCTTCGGCTCCTCGCTCATGTCACGAGGGTACGTCGGCCGCCGTACCACCCTGGTGGTCCCGCGTGTCCGAGAATGCGTGCCGGGGTGCCGCCAGCAGCGACAGTGCGGCGAGCAGCGCGGCACCCGCGCAGACGGCCCAGACGGTGAGGTAGCCGGACAGCGGCGCCTCCGCCTCGGTGGCCCCCTCGATCGAGCCGGTCGAGGCCAGTGCGATGGCGAAGACCGCCGAGGCGATCGCCGCACCGAGCGTCTTGGTGCCGTTGGTGAGGCCGGTCGCGATGCCGGTGCGGTCGGGTGGCGCGGTCGCGGCGGCGGCTGCCGGCAGCGAGGCCACCAGGGCGCCCGAGCCAACACCGGCGACCGCCATGTTGGTGAGCGCCTGCCAGGTCTCGTCGTGGAACGGGATCCACAGCGCATAGCCGAGAGCGACCATCAGGCAGGCGAGCACCAGGGTGCGCCGCACCCCGAACCAGCGGGTGGTCAGCGGCAGCGTGAAGGCACCGATCGCGAGGGTGATCACGTAGACCCCGATCAGGGTCGACACGAACGCCGAGTCGGCGCCGAGCCCGTAGCCGCGGACGGCGGGATCGGCCTGGGCGAACGTCGACAGCGGGATCTGCCCGCCGAGCACGGGGATGCCGAACAGGAACGCGGTCAGCTGGATCGGCCACTGGCCGGATGAGGCAAGGAGGCGGACGTCGATGATCGGGTCGGGGTGGCCGAGCTCGTAGTGCACGAAGGGCACGAAGGCCAGCAGGCCCAGCACGACCAGGGACCACGCCAGCAGCGACCCGGCACCGTCCAGGCGGATCACGATCAGGCCGGCCATCAGGATGCCGATCGCGGCCGAGACGAGGGCCAGCCCACCCCAGTCGATGCCTCCCTGCGCGTCGCCGGGTGTGTCCTCGATGCCGACCCAGATGAGCAGCAGGACCGCAGTGACCACGGCTGCGGGGATCGCCAGCACGACGGTCATGTCGAGCTTCTCGACGATGCCGCCGCTGGTGAGCGCGCCGACGATGACGGCCAGCTCGAGCGCACCGACCAGCACCGCCGCGCCTCGACGGGTGAGCAGCTCCTGGCGGCCGGAGTCGCGGGTGCGCCGGTGGATGATCGCGACCTCGAGCGGCAGCCAGATCACGGCCGCGCCCTGCAGCGCCCAGCCGATCAGGAACGTCGTGAACGACGGTGCGATGACGGTGATCCACGACCCGAGGGCCGTCACCGCCGTGGCCAGCACCAGCACCTTCTTGTGGCCGATGAGGTCACCGAGCCGCGCGAGGAGCGGGATGCAGAGCGCTGACAAGATGAGCTGGGCGGCCTCGAACCAGTTGACGTCGCCCTCGGAGATCGAGAGGTGGTCGGCCAGCTGCGGGAAGATCGGCGTGTAGTAGCCCTGCAGCACTCCCGACGCGACCTCGACCGCGACGAGGAAGCCGACGATCTTGGCGAGCCCGGGGATCTGCACCGGCGGGCTCGAGGTGGTGGTCATGTGATCCTCTCGATCAGGCGCTCGTACCAGAGCACCCCGTCGGCGAAGTCGTCGAGCCCGATGCGCTCGTCGTAGGAGTGGATCGACTCGCGCTGCGCCTTGGACATCCGGAACGGTGCGAACCGGTAGACGCGGTCACAGATCTCGGTGAAGGTGCGGCTGTCGGTGGCCGCCATCATCACGTACGGCGCGGGCACGGCGTCGTCGAACGCGGCCCGGATCGTGCCTTCCAGCAGGGCGAACGCCTCGTCGTCGACGTACGGCGAGACCGGCGACGGCTCGTTGGCCTCGATGACCTCGATGTGCACGCGGTCGTCGCGGATCGCCTTGCGGACGTGG
Source organism: uncultured Actinomycetota bacterium (assembly GCA_963807335.1). GTDB lineage: Bacteria > Actinomycetota > Actinomycetes > Propionibacteriales > Nocardioidaceae > Nocardioides. Next base: position 675,795 of record CAWEBT010000010.1, on the reverse strand, counting down.
TCGAGCACCCCGGCCACCGTGTCGCCGACCATGATCCGGATGTTGACCCCGGCGGTCGCGGTGGCGGCGATGACGTTGAGGGCGGGTGATCCCGACAGCGTCGTCACCGCGACGGTGGTGCGTGTCATCGCCGCCGACTCGGGTCCGGCGGCCAGCAGGGCGCGGGTCAGCACCGGCTTGAGGCGCCCGGCGTTCGCCATCAGCGGGCGCAGGGCGCGGGGCGCGTGCGGGGCGATCCGGCGCATCAGCTCGAGCGTGGGGGCGGGCGTCGACGCCGGGAACGGTGCCTTCTCCAGTCGCAGGACCGCTCGGGCGATGCGGGCGGTCGGCCCCATCTTGGCGGGGGTGGAGGCGTGGCCGCCGCGGCCCTCGACGGTGAGCTCGAGCGACGTGGCGCCCTTCTCGGTCACGCCGATGACCCCCACCGGGGGAGCGACGCCGGGGAAGGCCTCGTGCGCGATCGCGCCGCCCTCGTCGAGCACGAACCAGGGGCGCACCCCGCGGCGTACCAGCTCGGCGACGGCCTCGGGTGCGGACTGCCCGAAGACCTCCTCGTCGCAGCCGAACGACAGCCAGATGTCCTGGGCGGGCGTGAAGTCCCGCTCCAGCAGCCGTTCGACGGCCTCGCTGATGCCGGCCAAGCAGCCCTTGTCGTCGAGGGTGCCGCGACCCCACAGCACGCCGTCCTCGATGACGGCGGCGAAGGGCGGGTGCTGCCAGTCGCCCTCGACGGGTACGACGTCGAGGTGCGCCATCAGCACCACGGGCCGTTCGGCCGAGCGGCCACGCCAGTGGAACAGCAGACCGTGGGTGTGGATGCGGGTCAGCTCGAGACGCGCGTGCAGCAGCGGGAACTGCGCGGCCAGCTCGACGAGGAACGCGTCGAAGGCCCGGTCGTCGACCAGCGCGGGCTCGCGGTGGGACACGGTCGGGATGCGCACCAGGGCCTGGAGCTTGGCGACCGCGCGGTCGCGGACCTCGTCGAAGTCGCTGTCGCGCAGAGTCACGGGCGCAACCTACTCCGACCAGCCTCCGCGGTGGACGACGTCGGTCAGCGGAGTCCGGTGGCGCCGGGTCGGCGAGCCGGTCGCACTGCCGTCGGCCCGGTGGCCGATGGTGATGGCGGCGATCGGCTCGTGCGTGTCCGGGATCCCGAACTCGTCGCGCACCTCGTCGAGGCGGTCCGGCGGGATCCCGAAGTAGCAGGCACCCAGGTCCTCGTCGGTGACCGTCTGGAGGATGAGCAGCGAGGCCATCGCCGCGTCCAGGTGCCAGAAGGGCATGGACCAGCGGGACTCGTCGCGGTCGGCCCAGCCCTTGTCTGGCTCGGCGTACCGCTCGAGGTAGGCGGTCTTGCTGGAGCACGGGAGGACGATGACGGGGGCGCGCATCATGCCCGCCAGCCAGGAGCTCGGGGTCGACGGATCGGCCGTGCACTTCCAGAAGCGGTCCACGTCGTCGGGGTCGTCGAGCACCACGAAGGCCCAGCCCTGGCTGAAGCCGGCGCTCGGGGCCCGGGTCGCGTTCGCGAGGCAACGATCGACGACTGCAGGGTCGACGGGCCGGTCGGCGTAGCTGCGAACCATGCGGCGGCGTCGTACGACGTCCTGGAACTCCATGCGCCGAGCATGCCGTGTCCGAGTCGGTCTCGGATCCGAGATCGCTGGGGTGGACGCGTGGTTGCCCGACCGACGACGAGAGGGTGGACTGCGCAGGTGAGCTTCGAACGCATGTGGCGCGACCTGAGCCCGGTCGGCCGCGACCAGCGCAGTGGCGGCTACTTCCGGCAACCGTGGACCAGCGCCGAGGGGGAGCTGCGGGCATGGTTCCGCGAGGAGTCCTCGGCGCGCGGTCTCGATCTCGAGGCCGACGGCGTCGGCAACCTGATCGCCTGGTGGGACCCCTCCGGTCGCGGTCGTCGCGGCGGACTGCTGACCGGCTCGCACCTCGACTCCGTGCTCGACGGCGGCGCGTACGACGGTCCGCTCGGCGTCGTGTCCGCGCTCGCGGCTCTCGACCTGATGCGCTCGCGAGGCGACACCGTCTCCACGCCGATCGGGATCGGCGTGTTCGTGGAGGAGGAGGGCTCGCGGTTCGGGTTGGCCTGCCTGGGCTCGCGGCTGGCGACCGGTGCGATGTCCTGGGCCAAGGCGAGCGAGCTGCGCGACCGGGACGGCACCTGGCTGCCCGACGCGCTCGCCGAGGCCGGGCTCGACCCGTCGCGCGGCTACGTCGACCTGTCCGGGGTCACCTGCTTCGTGGAGCTGCACGTCGAGCAGGGACGAGACCTGGTCGACCGCGGCGCGGCCGTGGGCGTGGCGAGCGGGATCTGGCCGCACGGGCGCTACCGCTTCGACTTCCAGGGCGAGGCCAACCACGCCGGCACCACCCGGATGGAGGACCGCCACGACCCGATGCTGACCTACGCGATGACCGTGCTGGCCGCCAACAAGCAGGCCCGGGTCGCCGGTCAGCGCGCCACCTTCGGTCGGGTGGAGGTCACACCCAACGGCACCAACGCGGTGCCGTCGACCGTGACCGCCTGGCTCGACGCGCGGTGCGACAGCGAGACGTCGCTCGCCACGCTGGTGGAGGAGATCGAGCGCCAGGGCGCCGACCGGGCCGGTCGCGACGGCACCCACCTCAGGGTCACCGCGGAGTCGGTGACCGGCGCCGTCGGCTTCGACGCGGCGCTCGCGGCTCGCATCGCGGCCGACCACGAGGACGGCGACTGGCCGGTCATCCCCACCCAGGCGGGCCACGACGCCGGCATCCTCTCCGCCGCCGGGGTGCCGACCGCGATGCTGTTCGTCCGCAACCCGACCGGGGTGTCGCACTCGCCCGCCGAGTCGGCCGACATGAGTGACTGCCTGACCGGCGTCAGTGCGCTGGCCGACACGCTCGTCCGGCTGGGCCGATGACCGCCTACCTGCTCGAGCGGGCCTGGGTCGACGGCGCGGTGCGTGACGCCGTACACGTGGAGATCCAGAACGGGAGGTTCACCTCGGTCGAGGTTCGTGGGCGAGTCTCGGGGTTTGAGGGCATTGCAAAGGTCACTAACCCCGGGGTTCACCGGATATCCGGTGAACCCAACCGCCTCCCCGGCCTCACCCTCCCCGGCCTGGCCAACTGCCACAGCCACGCGTTCCACCGCGCCCTGCGCGGCCGCACGCAACGCGAGCGCGGCACGTTCTGGACCTGGCGCGAGCAGATGTACGCCGTGGCCGGCCGCCTGGACCCCGACACCTACTACGAGCTGGCCCGGGCGACGTACCGGGAGATGCTGGCGGCCGGGATCACCAGCGTGGGGGAGTTCCACTACCTCCACCACCAGCCCGACGGCACGCCGTACGACGAACCGAACGCGATGGGCACCGCACTGATCTCCGCGGCCCGGGACGCCGGGATCCGGATCGCCCTGCTCGACACGTGCTACCTCAGCAGCGGCTTCGGCGAGCCGCCCACCGGCGCCCAGGTGCGGTACGACGACGGCAGCGCCGGCGCATGGGCCGAGCGGGTGGCCGGGCTGAAGGAGCAGGACGGCGTCAGCATCGGGGCGGCGATCCACTCCGTGCGCGCCGTGCCGCGAGACCAGCTCCCCGACGTGGTGGCGGCCGCGGCAGGCCGCCCGCTGCACGTCCACCTCAGCGAGCAGGTCGCGGAGAACGAGGCCTGCCTCGCGGCGTACGGCGTCACGCCGACGCGGCTGCTGCACGATGCCGGGGCGCTCGGCCCGCTGACCAGCGCCGTCCACGCGACCCACCTGACCGACGACGACATCGCCCTGCTGGGCGGCAGCCGCACCACGTCCTGCTTCTGCCCCACCACCGAGCGGGACCTGGGCGACGGCATCGGCCCGAGCCGGCGTCTCCACGAGGCGGGCAGCCCGCTCAGCCTCGGGTCCGACAGCCACGCCGTCATCGACCTGTTCGAGGAGATGCGAGCCACCGAGCTCGACGAGCGGCTGGCGACCCGGCAGCGCGGTCACTGGACCGCGGCCGAGCTGCTCGGCGCCGCCACCCGGCACGGCAGCATCGGCTTCGCCGACGCCGGCGCCATCGCGGTCGGTCAGCGGGCCGACCTGGTCACCGTCGCCACCGACTCCCCGGCCACGGCCGGCACCGGCGCCGACGAGAACACCGCCGTCTTCGCGGCCACCGCGGCCGACGTGACGCACGTGGTGGTCGACGGCGAGGTGGTCGTGCGGCAGGGTGAGCGCGAGCAGATCGGCCGGGCCCTGGCCGCCGCCACCGAGAGGGTGTGGGCATGAGCACCACCGCGCTGACCCACATCGGCGAGCTCGTCACCAACGACCCCGCGCGCGAGGGGCTGCTCGGCCTCGTGGTCGACGCCGCGGTCGTCATCGACGGCAGCCGGATCGTGTGGGTCGGCCCGTCGGACGAGGCGCCGGCCGCCGACCAGCAGTACGACGTGGGCGGGCGCGCGGTGCTCCCCGGCTTCGTCGACTCCCACTCCCACCTGGTGTTCGCGGGCGACCGGGCGCCGGAGTTCGCCGCCCGGATGACCGGCGAGGCCTACTCCGCCGGCGGCATCCGCACCACCGTGGCGGCCACCCGAGCCGCCACCGACGAGCAGCTCACCTCCCGTGTGGCCCACCTCGTCCAGGAGATGGCCCGCCAGGGCACGACCACGCTGGAGATCAAGAGCGGCTACGGGCTCACCGTCCACGACGAGGCGCGCAGCCTCGCGGTCGCCCGGCAGTTCACCGAGGAGACGACGTTCCTCGGCGCCCATGTCGTGCCGCAGGGTGACGACGGCATCGCCGACGCGGCCGGCTACGTCGACCTGGTCACCGGCCCGATGCTGGCCGCGGCCGCGCCGTACGCCCGCTGGATCGACGCGTTCTGCGAGGAGGGCGCGTTCGACGCCGATCAGGCCCGCGCCGTCCTCACCGCCGGTGCGGCGGTCGGGCTGCGTGGCCGTCTGCACGCCAACCAGCTGACCTACGGCGCGGGCGTGCGCCTCGCCGCCGAGCTCGGGCTGGTCGCGGTCGACCACTGCACCTTCCTCGCCGACACCGACGTCGATGCCCTGCGTGACTCCGGCACCATCGCCACCCTGCTGCCGGGCGTCGAGTTCTCGACCCGCCAGCCCTACCCGGACGCCCGTCGCCTCATCGACGCCGGCGTGCGCGTCGCGATCGCCTCCGACTGCAACCCCGGCTCGTGCTACACCAGCTCGATGCCGTTCTGCGTGGCACTGGCGGTGCGGGAGATGCGGATGAGCCCGGCCGAGGCCGTGTACGCCGCCACCGCGGGTGGTGCCGCGGCCCTCGACCGGGACGACGTCGGAGTGGTCGCGCCCGGCATGCGCGCCGACCTGACGGTGCTGGACGCGCCCAGTCACGTCCACCTCGCCTACCGGCCCGGCGTACCCCTCGTCTCCGGCGTCTGGCAGGCCGGACAGCCTCTCTGAGGTAGCCGGTGGTCCGCATCTGAGGTGGCTGGGCCGGGGTAGATAGGGCACGACCCCGATGTGCGGGCCTACCTCAGCGACGGACTCTCTTCTCACTGCAGAAAGCAGCACGGAGAAGGGGAGACCAGATGTACACCACCGACAACTACCTCAACGCCGAGATCGAGTACCGCGTCAACCGGGTGCGCAGCTCCTGGGGCGGGCGCAAGCGGCGCGGAGAGAGCAGGGACCGGATCTCGGGCACCCGACCGGTGCCGGGCGAGTCCACCCGCACCAGCCGCTGACCGCCCGGCGCCGCGCTCATGGCGATCCCCGCGACGCTGACGGTGGACCACGACATGATGGTCACCGTGCCCACCCGCTACGCCGATCTCGTCGGACGCGATGCCGAGCTGAAGGAGCTGAGCTCCCGGCTCGGCATCGTCGTGTCCGCACGCGACGACGCCGGCCGGCCCGGCCGGCGCGGCCAGCAGGTCGTGCTGCTCGCCGGTGACGCCGGCGTCGGCAAGACCAGGCTGCTCACCGAGCTGCGCGACCGCGCCCACGCCGCCGGTTGGCAGGTGGTCGCCGGGCACAGCCTCGACCTCGGTGACAGCGCGCTGCCCTACCTCGCGTTCTCGGAGATCCTCGGCCGGCTCGTGGTCGACCAGCCCGGCATGCTCGCGGCCACCCTCGAGGACCACCCCGCTCTCGCGCGCCTCCAGCCCGGCCGCCGCATCCGCTCGGTCGACGACGAACGCGAGGACGGCGGGCTCCAGCGTGCCGACCTGTTCGAGGCGGTGCACGCGCTGTTGACCCGAGCGGCCGTCGAGTCGCCACTGCTCGTCGTGGTCGAGGACACCCACTGGGCCGACCAGTCGACCCGCGACCTGCTCAGCTTCCTGTTCACCCGCCCGTTCGAGACACCGGTCCACCTCGTCGTGTCCTACCGCTCCGACGACCTCCACCGCCGCCACCCGCTGCGTCGCCAGGTCGCCGAGTGGGTCCGCCTGCGCGACGTCGAGCGTCTCCAGCTCGACCCCCTCGCCGCCCCGGACGTACGCCGGCTCGTACGGCTGCTGCACCCCGACCCGATGGCCGAGTCCCACGTGCTCGACATCGTCACCAGGGCCGAGGGCAACGCGTTCTTCGTGGAGGAGCTGGTGGGGGCGACCTGGGCGACCGGCGGGGTGCCGGCCGACCTGGCCGACGTGCTCCTCGTCAGGCTCGACCGGCTCGACGACGCCGCCCGCCAGGTCGTCCGCACGGCCGCCGTCGCCGGCAGGCAGGTCTCCCACCACCTGCTGGCCGCCGCCTCCGGGGTCGACCCGCAGGCCCTCGACGGGGCGCTGCGCGACGCCGTCGAGATGAACGTCCTCATCCCGGTGCGCCAGGCCTACGCCTTCCGGCACGCACTGCTGGGCGAGGCGGTCTACGACGACCTGCTGCCCGGCGAGCGGGTGCGGTTGCACGCGGCGTACGCCGAGGTGCTGCGCACGGGTGAGGCGGCCGGCACCTCCGCGGAGCTGGCCCGGCACGCCCGGCTCGGCCAGGACCCGCGCACGGCGCTGTTCGCCAGCATCGAGGCCGGCAAGGACGCGATGCGGGTGGGCGGTCCGGAGGAGGCGGCCCAGCACTTCGAGCAGGCGCTCACCTTGGTCTGCGACCCGGCCGTCGGTGATCTCGCCGAGGTCGACGTCCCCGACCTGGTCGTCCGCACCGCCGACGCGCTCACCGCCGCCGGCCACGTGCCGCGCGCCATCGCGGTGCTCCGCGAGCAGCTGGGGCAGCTGCCGGCCGACGCCACCGATGTCGACCGGGGCCGGTTGATGACGAGCCTCGCGCTCGGTCTGGCGATCACCGACAACCCCGACGACGAGGTGGAGATGGCCCGCCAGGCCGTCGAGCTGGTCGCCGACGCGAGCCCGCAGCAGCGCGCCCGGTCCCTGGCCGGCTATGCCCACATCCTCAGCGGCCACCTGCGCCACGACGAGGCCCGCCAGGCCGCGACGGAGGCCTTGGCACTGACCCGGCAGCTCGACATGCCTCGCCTCAGCGCCGACATCCACACGACCCTGGCCGGTCTCGACCGCAGGGCGCTCGACGACGAGATCGGTGCCTCGCTGCGCGAGGTGATCGAGCAGGCCCGCGCCGCCGGAGCCGTCAACGCCGAGCTTCGGGCGCGCTACCTGCTGGGGCGCTTCCACCAGGACCGGGCCGAGTTCGACGAGGCGGTGGCCGCCTACTCGAGCGCCCGGAGCCGAGGGGTCGAGGTCGGCACCCCCTGGTCGCCCTACGCCTTCGAGAGCCGCTTCATGGAGGCCATCGTGCTCTTCTCCGCCGGTCGGTGGGACGACGCAGCCGCGCTCGCCGACACGTCCGGGGAGTCACCCCCGTCGGTCTACGAGGCGATGCTGACCGCCGTCACGGCCCAGCTGATGGCGGGCCGTGGCGAGCCGGGGGCCAGCGAGCGGGCCGGGTCGGTGCGGGGCTACTGGCTCAAGGAGGGGATCGTGGCCCTCATCGCCGCCTCGGCCGTCCTCGAGCTGGCCGAGCACGCCGCCGACGTCGACCTGGCCCTCTCGACGTACGACGACATCGTGGACGTGCTGTCGACGATCTGGCACGACCGATTCCAGGCCCGGCTCCGACTGGGCGCACAGGTCATCGGCGTCCTCGGCACGGCGGCCGGCCGGCTGAGCGCAGCCGAGCGCGACGAGCTCGCCCCCGTGGCCGACCGGCTGCTGGCCGACGGGCACCGCGTCTACGACTACCACCGCGAGCTCGGAGTGCAGTTCGGCCCGGAGACGCGCGCCTGGATCGTCCGCCTGCACGCCGAGCACCTGCGCTGGCGCTGGGCCGCCCAGGTCGACCCGCCCGGCGAGGACGAGCTGGTCGAGGCCTGGCGAGACACCGAGTCGAGGTTCGCCGGCTACGCCCACGCCCACGAGCTGGCGCGGGTGCGAGCCCGGCTGGCCGCGATCCTGCGCGGCAGCGACCCGGCCGCGTCCCGTGGACTGGCCGACGCGGCCCGGGCCACCGCCCACGAGCTGGGTGCCGCACCGCTCGTCGCCGAGCTCGTCGCGCTCGGCTCCCAGCCAGTGCGCCGCGAGTCCGCGGCCGGCGACACGCTGACCCCACGCGAGCGCGAGATCCTCGAGCTGGTCGCCCAGGGCCGCAGCAACGGCGAGATCGGCAAGCAGCTGTTCATCAGCGGCAAGACGGTCTCGGTCCACGTGTCCAACATCCTCGGCAAGTTCGGGGCCGCGTCCCGCACCGAGGCGGCCGCCATCGCCCGGCGTCGCGGCCTGCTGGGCTGAGCCCGGACAGGGTCCTCACCCGCATCGGTGTAGCCCCCGCTTGACGTGCGAGGTAGGACTAGGGGCAGCGGTGGATCGGCCGCCGCGGACGACCAGGAGACAGCGATGACGACTCCCCAGAACCCCACCGGCGGACTGAGTGACGACGAGATGACCACCTCGGCCACTCCCGAGGCGAGTGCGGTGCCCGGGCCGGCCGATGCCGACGGCAGTGACGGCAGTGACGCCGACGGCAGTGACGCCGACGGCACCGACGGCGGGGACGCCGACGGCACCGACGGCGGGGACGCGGACGGCGCGGACGCCGACGGCACCGACGGCGACTCCTCCGACGCGAGCGACGGCGACTCCACTGACGCCGACGGCACGGACGGCTGAGGTCCTGAGCGCTCTCGACCTGCTCAGCGGTGATGCCCAGGCCTTCGCGCAGAAGGTCTGGGCGTCCCGCGTCCACCTGCACCAGACCGATCCCGACCGGCTCGTCGGCCTGTTGTCGCTCGCCGACGTCGACACGCTGCTGACCAGCACCGCGATCCGAACCCCCGCCGTCCGGCTGGCTCGCGACGGGTCGGTCCTGCCGGAGTCGTCGTACACGAAGGGCGGCACGCTGGCGGGCAAGCCGCTGACCGGGCTCGTCGACGCCCGCAAGCTCTTCGACCTCGTCGACGACGGCGCGAGCGTGGTGCTCCAGGGGCTCCAGCGCTACTGGCCGCCGCTCACCCGGCTCGTCAGCGACCTCGAGGCCGAGCTGGGTCATCCCTGCCAGGCCAACGCCTACCTCACCCCGCCGGGCTCGCAGGGCTTCGCGGTGCACTCCGACTCCCACGACGTCTTCGTGTTCCAGACCCACGGCAGCAAGCGGTGGGAGGTGCACACCGACGACGGTGTCCAGGACGTCCTGCTCGAGCCCGGTCTGGTGATGTACCTCCCCACCGGCACGCCGCACGCCGCACGCGCCCAGGACACCGCGTCCCTGCACGTCACCCTCGGCATCAACCAGCTCACCTGGCGCGACCTCGTACGCCGCGCGGTCACGCCGCTCCTTGACGACGTCGACGACGGGCACCTGCCCGCGGCGTACGTCGACCGGCCCGGCTCGCTCGGCGACGGTCTCGCCGACCGGCTGAGCGCCCTGGCCGACGCGGTGCGCGCACTCGACGCCGATGCCCTGGCCCGTGGCCAGGCCGAGCGGTTCTTGTCGTCGCGCCCGGTGTCGGTGGCCGGCGGCTTGCGCGACCGGTTCGCGCTGCCGGGGATCACCAGCGAGACCCTGCTGCGCCGTCGCACGGGCCGTCCGTTCACCGTCGTCGAGACGGACACGAGCAAGGACGGGGTCCGGGTGCTGCTCGGTGACCGGCACCTCGACGTACCGGGGCGGCTGCGTCCCGTCCTCGAGCGGATCTCGGAGCAGCACGACCTCCGCCCGGGCGACCTGCACGACCTGCTCGACCCCGCCAGCGCGCTGGTGCTCTGTCGACGACTGGTCCGCGAGGGCGCCTTCACGGTGTCCACATGACCCGCTGCGCCCGGGCGAGCGTCGAGCGCGGGGACGAGCTGGCCGGCACCGCCTCCACCGTGCGGTCCTTCCTCCTCGTGGAGGACCCCGGCCCGTGGGGCACCGCGATCCTGCGCGACAGCCGGCTGCCGGCGGAGGTCCGCGCCGTGCTGGGGGCGGCGCGCGGGGTGCGGCCCCTGCTGATCCGGCGCACGGGCCGGTCGCGCGACGAGGGAGCACGCGTCTTCGGCGTCCGCGTGGACGCGGCGGGCGGCTGGGTCGAGTCGGCCCGGCTCGACTCGGTGCACGACGTCTCGGCGCTCGACCTGGCAGCCCTCGCCGCCGGTCGCTCGATGGGGCTCACGCCCCACCCGGACCCCCTCGTCCTGGTCTGCACGCACGGACGGCACGACGCGTGCTGCGCCGAGCTCGGCCGCCCGGTGGCGGTGGCGCTCGCCGCCGCGGGGGTCGACTCCTGGGAGTGCTCGCACCTGGGTGGGGACCGCTTCGCCGGCAACGTCCTGGTGCTCCCCGAGGGCGTGTCGTACGGGCGCGTCGAGCCCGAGTCGGCGGCAGCCCTGGTGCGGTCCCATCTGGACGGCCACCTCGACCTCGACCTGATGCGTGGACGCAGCAACCTGCCGATGTCGGTGCAGTCGGCGGAGATCGCCCTGCGCCGCGAGCTCGGGGAGACGAGGGCGGGCGCCGTGCACCATCTCGGGCACGACCACACCGACCTGCCGGGCGGCGACCACCTCGTGACCGCACGCTTCGCCACGCCCGAGGGTGAGCTCAGCGTGAGCGTCGAGACCCTCCACGGCCCCGACGAGGCGCTGCTGACCTGCCAGGCGGGGAGCCCGTCTCGGGTGCTGCGTCACCGCGTCACCGCCATCTCCCGAGCGGGGTGATCGGGAGGCGTCAGCCCGTCCCCGGCCCGAAAGCGTCCCCCTAGGATGCAGAGCATGACCTCTCGGAGCGATACCGACGAGATCGCTCAGCTCGCCGCCCAGCGGTACCGCTCGATGAGCCCGTTCGGTGCGCGTGCCCTGCCGCCGGTCGACCGCACCGGCCTGCCGCCCGGCCCCAGGTGGCCGGTGTTCTTGCAGAGCGCCGGGCTGCTGCGCTTCCGGCACCGTTTCGTGCCGTGGTTGCACCGCCGCTACGGCGACGTCTTCACCGTCCGGTTGATCCCGCAGGGTCGTCCGACGGTGATCTTCACGCGCCCCGAGCACGCCAAGGAGATCTTCGCCGGCGACCCGGAGGTCTTCCATGCCGGCAAGGGCAACTCGATCCTCGGCCCGATGATGGGCGAGCACTCGCTGCTGCTCCAGGACTCCCGCGAGCACAAGCGGGCTCGCAAGCTGCTGATGCCGGCCTTCAACGGCCACGCCCTCCACGCGTACGCCGCGCTGGTCACCGAGGTGGCGAGCGCCGAGGTCGGCTCGTGGCACCGCGGGCAGGAGCTGCGCGCGCTCGACCGGATGAACGCGCTCACCCTCGAGGTCATCTTGCGGGTGGTCTTCGGGGTCAGCGACGAGGCCCGGTTGACCGCGTTGCGCCCGCGGGTCAACCGCACGGTCGACATCTCCCCGGTCGTGCTGCTGGGCTGGGGTTGGCCGCGGCTGCAGCGACTCGGCCCGTGGAAGCGCACCGTCGACAACTCCGTCGAGCTCGACCGGCTCATCTACGCCGAGATCCGCGAGCGTCGGCTGGCTGCGGACGTGGCCGAGCGCCCGGACGTGCTGTCCCGGCTGATCTGCATCGAGGACGGTGGCGACGCGCTCACCGACACCGAGCTGCGCGACCAGCTGGTGACCCTGCTGCTCGCCGGCCACGAGACCACGGCGACGGCGCTGGCGTGGTCGCTCCACGAGATCGGCCGGGACCCCGAGCTGCTGGCCCGGTCGCGTGCGGCTGCGCGCGCCGGCGACGACGCGTGGCTGGAGGCCGTGCTGAAGGAGTCCATGCGTCTCCATCCCGTGATCCCGATGGTCGTGCGCACCCTGATGAAGCCGGTCACGATCGGCGGTTGGCACCTCCCAGCCGGGACCACGGTCGGCCCGTCGATCCTGATCGCCCACTCGCGCGAGGACAACCACGCCGACCCCGAGGTGTTCCGTCCCGAACGCTTCCTCGACCAGTCACCGCCCACCAACACGTGGATCCCGTTCGGTGGCGGGGTGCGGCGGTGCATCGGCGCCGGCTTCTCGCTGATGGAGGGCGTCGTCGTGCTCCGCGAGGTGCTCGCGACCTACGACGTCACCGCGGTCGGCGAGGACGAGCCGAAGGTGCGCAACATCACCAGCGTGCCGCGCCGGGGTGCGCGGATCCGGCTGGGCTGAGGTCGCAGACCCGGTCGACCCGGCCCGTTGAACGGCCGGCGTGCACGACTCGCCTTGGTCATCGGGGACAATGGCGTCGAACCTGCGCCGAAGAGAACCTGGAGGACACCGTGCCGGATCGCCCCTCGGAGCCCACCGAGCGACCCGTGCTGTCCGGTCTCGTCGCCCTGGTGGGCGTCGGTCTCGTCGTCGGACTGCTCGCCGGTCTGACGGCGCTGATGGGCACCAAGGTGCTCGGCATCGGTGGGGGAGACGCCGACTCGGACCAGCAGGCGTCCTCAGGTCAGTCGCTGTTCCTGCCGGACCCCGTCGAGACCGAGAACCCCAGTGGCCCGCTGCTGACGCTCGACCCCGACCTGCCGACCCCGTCGATCGCACCGACCGACGCGGAGACCTCGACCCCGCCGGCCACCGGCATCACGTTGTCGGCCGGCCAGAAGCAGGTGTCGGCGATGGGTCAGATCGACCTGACCGGCGTCTACTCCAAGGGGCAGGGCGCCATCCTCCAGGTCCAACGCTTCGAGAACGGGGCGTGGGCCGACTTCCCGGTCACCGTCTCGGTCAGCGGCTCGACCTTCGCGACGTACGTCATGACCGGCCGGTCGGGCAAGAACAAGTTCCGCGTGGTGGACACCGACACGGCCATGAAGTCCAACCCGGTCGTCGTCACCGTCGGGTGACTGCTCCGACCAGCTCGGCCTGCGGCTCGTCGAGCAGGCCCGCCGGTCGATCGGGCGAGGCCGAGACCGCCACCGGCGCACGCCCGGCGCCACGCCGCAGCAGCGCCAGCACCGCCGGCTGGCCGGCCAGCACACCGCCGAGCACGAGCAGCATCCCCACCGCCTGGGCGAGCCCGAACGCCTCGGCGGCGAACGCGACGCCGAGCACGGTGCCGACGACGGGGTTGACCAGCCCGATGAGGGCGGTGCCTCCGGCCGGCATCCGGGTGAGGCCGCGGAACCAGCAGAAGTACGCCAGTCCGGTGCCGACGATGGCGAGCCAGGCGTAGCCGAAGGCGGCCCGGCCGTCGATGACCGGCGGTGCCCCTTCGACCAGCAGCGCGACCGGCAGGAGGAAGAGCCCGCCGACGACCAGTTGCCACGACATGAGCGTCAGCAGGTCGACCGGCGCCGGCCAGCGCTTGACCAGGACGAAGCCGAGCGCCGAGACCAGCACCGAGCCGAACGCTCCGACGAGCCCGAGCGTCGTCACGCCGTCGGGGCTGCCGAGGACCAGGAGCGCGACCCCGGTGAGGCCGACCATGGCCGCCAGAACCCGCAGGACCCCTGCTCGTTCACCGATGAGGAGCCAGGCGATCGCCATCACGGCCAGCGGCGACAGTGCCTGGATGGTCGCCGCGAGCCCGCCCGGCAGGTAGTAGGCCGAGATGAAGATCAGCGGGAAGAACGCGCCGATGTTGCACAGGCCAAGGACCACGGATCGCCACCACCAGTCGCCGTGCGGGAGCTGGCGTCGCCACACCAGCAGCAGCAGGCCGATGGGCAGGGCTCGGACCAGGGCGGCGAACATCGGCCGCCCTGGAGGCAGGAACTGCTCGGTCACGATGTACGTCGTGCCCCAGGCGAGCGGGGCGACGGCCGTCAGCATGATGGTCGAAAGACCAGCCGGTTTAGTTTCCACGGAAAGTAATATAGCTTCCCGAGCAGATATATTCCAGTCATGGAACCGGACCACGTCGCCAGGCTGATGGAGCAGTGGCACGTCGAGCGTCCCGACCTCGACGTCTCACCTATGGGGGTCATCGGTCGGCTGCACCGGCTGGCGGACGCCCTGCACGAGCAGCTTCGCCCGGTCTTCGCGGAGGCCGGTCTCTCCGACGGCGAGTTCGACATCCTGGCCGCTCTGCGGCGCCGCGGCGCGCCGTACGAGCTGACGCCCGGCGAGCTGACGGCGACGACGATGGTGACCTCGGGCGCGGTGACCAAGCGCGTCGACAGCCTCGAGAGGGCCGGGCTGGTGACGCGCACGGTGTGCGCCGAGGACGCCCGGTCGCGGCGGATCAAGCTCACCGAGACCGGGTTCGAGCTCGTCGACCGGCTCGTCGGCCTGCACGTCGCCAACGAGCACCGGCTGCTCGCCGATCTCAGCGACCTGGAGCGCAGCCGGCTCGCCCATCTCCTGGAGCAGTGGGGCCGGAGCAGTCAGCTCGGGATGTAGTCGAACTCGTCCGGGTTCGGGCCTAGCCGGCCGGCCTCGCCCCGGTCGAGCCCGTCGAGGGCCGACATCGCGGTCGGCGACAGCTCGAAGTCGAAGATCTCGAAGTTCTGCCTCATCCGCTCGACCTTCATCGACTTCGGGAAGACGATGTCGCCGCGCTGGACGTGCCAGCGCAGCGCCACCTGGGCCGGCGACCTGCCGACCTGGGTGGCGATCTCGCCGATGGTGTCGTCCTGGCCGACCTTGCCCTGCGCGATCGGCGACCAGGCCTGGGTGACCACACCGTGCTTGGCGTTGGCCGAGCGGACCTCCTCGTTGGCGAAGAAGGGGTGCACCTCGACCTGGTTCACCACCGGCACGACGCCGGTCTCGGCGACGATGGCGTCGAGGTGGTCGGGCTGGAAGTTCGAGACGCCGATCGACGCGGCCCGGCCGTCCGCCACGAACTCGCCGAGGGTCCTCCACGTGGAGACGAAGTCGCCGTCGTACCGCGTGGGCAGCGGCCAGTGGATGAGGAACAGGTCGATCCGGTCGAGGCCCAGACGCTCCAGCGTCTCGCCGAAGGCGGCCCGGGCGTCCTGCGGCCGGTGGAAGCCGTTGTTGAGCTTGGAGGTGATGTACAGCTCGTCACGGGGGATGCCGGCCGTCCGGATCGCCTCACCGACACCCGCCTCGTTCTGGTACATCTGCGCTGTGTCGATGTGGCGGTAGCCCACCTCGAGGGCCGTGCGGACGGTGTCGGCGGTGTCCTCCGGCGGCACCTGGTAGACACCGAAACCCAGCTGGGGGATGGACGTGCCATTGATGAGCTCGATCTTCGGAACGGTCATACAGGGCCTACAACCACCAGCGCCGATACATTCCCCGACCGGCTGGGACGCTGGACCGGTCAGGACACGACGACCGCCGTGTCGTCGACCACGAAGCTGGTCTGCAGCGAGGCGTCCTCAGTGGTCAGGAACTTCACCGACACCGTCTTCCCCTTGTACGACGACATGTCCAGGGTCTTCTGGACGTAGCTGCCCGTCGCGTTCACGTTCGAGTACGTCGCGAGCGTCGAGGTCGTCGTCCCACTGACTACCTGGACCTTGGTGGTGTCGTAGACCGTGGAGCCCGACTCGGCGGTGTCGATGCGCACCCAGAACGTGAGCGTGGCGGTGGTCGTCGACGCCGGGATGGCCACGGACTGGGCGATGTTCTCGGTCGCCGTGCGGCCGTTTCCGCCGAGCCACGCCTTCCACGTCCCCGTGCGGGCCGGCTTGCTCGCGCTCGTGGTGATCACGCCCGAGGTGCCGGTCCAGCTCGCCGTACCGGACTCGAAGCCCGGGTTCGCCAGCAGGTTCGTGCCGGCGGGGGGCGTGGTGCCGTAGTCCCGCTGCGCGTGCGTCCACACCAGGTGGCCGATCGCGTCGATGTTGCGGTCGAGGGCTGTGGTGTTGACGTTGGCCCGGGTGTCGCAGGCAGCGTGGTAGCACGGGTCGAACGGCGCGTTGGCCGTGCCGCCCCACTTCTGTGCCTGCGCCGAGGTCTTGTAGGACTCGGCGCCGGTGAAGGTGCCGGCCGTCGGGATGCCGTAGGTCCGGAACGCCGCGTGGTCCGAGCGGCCCTGCACGTCGATGTACTCCCACGGCACGCCCACGGAGTCGAAGTACGCCGTCAGCTCGTCGCGCGCGCCGTTGCCGGCGGCGTTGTCGTCGTACACGAAGTAGCCGGGGTTGGGCGAGCCGATCATGTCGAAGTTCAAGTAGAGCTCGATCTTGTCCTTCTCGGCCGTGGGCAGGGTGGCCATGTAGTGCTTCGAGCCGAGCAGGCCCTGCTCCTCGGCGCCCCAGAACGCGAACTTCAGACGGTTCCGCGGAACCTGGCCGCTGGCCGCCCACGTCAGCGCGGTCTCGAGGATGCCGGCCGAGCCGGTGCCGTTGTCGTTGATGCCGGGGCCCGACACCACGCTGTCGAGGTGGCCACCGGTCATCACGACGTGGTCGGCGTCGCCGGCCGGCCACTCGGCGACCAGGTTGTACGACGTGCCGGACGGGGTCGAGAACTGCTGGACGGTCGTGGTGTAGCCGGCGGCGTCGAGCTTGGACCTCACCCAGTTGACCGAGGCGAGGTAGCCCGACCGGCCGGTGGCGCGGTTGCCGCCGTTGGCGTTCGCGATGGCCTGGAGCTGGTCGAGGTGGGCGCCGGTGTTGGTCACCGAGATGTCCGGGCCGGCGAAGGCGGTGGGAACGGCGGGGGCGGCGGCCGTGGTCGGCAGGCCGGCCGCGACCAGCGCGGCGGTCGCGGCCGCGAGAGCGAGCGAGGTGCGGAGCGGGAGGCGCTTCATGGGGTTCTCCTGTGGTCTGGAACGGGTGCGGGAACGACGAACGCCGACGGCCGCTGCCCGAGCAGCAACCGCCGGCGTTCGTGGGTCGGGTGGATCAGGTCACGACACGTTGACCGCGGTGTCGTCGACCACGAAGCTCGTCTGCAGCGACGAGTCCTCGTTCATGAGGAACTTCACCGTGACCGTCTTGCCCTTGTAGGCGAGCAGGCTGTGGCTGTAGTTCGTGTACGTCGCATTGGTGCCCACGTTGCTGAACGTCCTCAGCGTCGTGGTGACGCCGTCCACCACCACCTGCACCTTCATGGTGTCGTAGGCGGTGGAGCCGGACTCGGCCGTGTCGGTGCGGATCCAGTAGGACAGCGACGCCGCGGTGGCGCCGGACGCGACGCTCACGTTCTGCGAGATCGTCTCGGTCGAGGTCGAGCCGTTGCCACCGAGCCACAGCTTCCACGTGCCGGTGCGAGCCGGGCGGCCCGTGTTGTTGGTGATCGGGCCGGCCGTGCCGGTCCAGCTCGTCGCACCCGACTCGAAGCCGGGGTTGGCGAGCAGGTTGCCCGTGGGGGGCGGGGTGCTGCCACACGTCGGGTCGGCGGCCTGTGCGGGCACCGAGACGGCGTCCCACGCAGCCTTGACCTTGTTGAAGTTGGTGCAGTCGCTGGGCGTCAGGTTCTTCGCGGCCTGCAGCGTCCAGGTGCGGTACTTCAGGTAGTTGGCGCCCGACGTCTTGAGCAGCATGGCGTTGTAGAAGATCTTGCCGGCGGTCTGGATGCCGATGCCGGTCAGGCCGGAGGATCCGTTGCAGGTGGTGCTGGTCGGCTTCCCGGGAGGGTTGGTGCCCTCGGCGAGCAGGTAGAACCAGTGGTTGCCGGGGCCGGCCGCCGCGTGCACCTCGGTGCTCGGGATCGAGCTCGAGTAGCAGTTGGGGTCCCCGACGGCCGACGGGTTGTACATGTTGCGGATCGGGCCCTGGCCGACGAGGTTGATCTCCTCGCCGACGGTGTAGTCCGGCGCGTCGTACGGCGAGACCTGGTTGGAGTAGGCCTCGGTCAGTGCGCCGAAGACGTCGCCGACGAACTCCTGCGTGCCGCCGCCGGAGATGCCGCCGGGGGTCTTGTCGTCGATGCCGTGGCCGTACTCGTGCGCCACGACGTCGAGCGAGCCGATCCAGCCACCGGACTGGCTGTGGCCGATCTGCACCTGGGTGCCGTCGTAGTAGGCGTTGATGTCGTTGAGACCGACGCGCATCGGCACCCAGCCGCCGCTGCCGTTCTCGCCGTTGCGGCCGAGCCAGGAGGTGAGCATGCCCTTCATGTCCTGGGTGGCCTTGAACGCGTCGACGCAGCCGGTCTCGCGGTTGCTGGCGACGCCGTTGCCCCACACGTCGTCGGTGCCCGAGAAGGTCTGGTTGGTGGCGGCGTCCTGGCAGACGCGGGTGCTGGAGGCCGGGTCCTGCAGCTTGTAGGTGCCGCCCGAGAACGTCGTGTTGAGGGTCAGCGGGTTCGGGCCGCTGTACGCCGCGTTGCCCTGCCCGTAGATGACGTGCTCGGTGGTGCTGAGCACCTTGCCGCCACGCGCGTCGACGTAGACCGACTGCCGCGAGGGCTCGCCGTTGTCGGTGCCCCGCACGACGGTCTCCCAGGCGAGCTTGGAGGTCGCGCCGTCCTGGAAGACGACCAGCCGGCTCGGCTCGACGGCCTCGACGCTGTCGAGCTGTCCGCGCGACACCTGGGCAGCGCGGGCGGCCTTGAGCGTCGCGGTGGTGGAGGCGAGGTCGACGGTGTCGGCCTGGGCCACGGAGGTGCTGATGACCTGGCCGGCCCGGTCGGTCATCACGACGAAGTCACCGCCGATGACCGGCAGGCCCTCGTGGGTGCGCTCGTAGGCGACCGCCACGGTGCCGTTGTCGCCGCGGTAGGTGCCGGCGTTGCGGAACGAGTCGCCGGCGGCTCGCTTGAGCTTGGCGTCGTGCTTGCCGACCCAGGTCGTCACCGCGTCGCGGGCGCCCTGCAGGGAGATGTCGTCGTCGGCGGCGTGCGCCGAGGTGGCCGGCAGGCTGAGCCCGGCCAGGGTGGAGGCCGCGAGGGCGAGCGCCGCGAGGGCGCCCGTCTTGCGGACGGCTGCTGTGGTCATGTGCGCGCTTCTTCCAGGGAGCGGGTCGATCAGACCCGGGTGGGGTGGTCCCGCGAAAAGGGTGCGCGGGTCCACTGCAGAAACTCGCAATCAACCGCGGTGGCGTCAACGAACGCGGCGCCCCAGGTTTGCGCAGTGCATGAACCTGCAACTGTGCAGCGGATTCGGGGGATCGGGAACAAAGGCCCGTCTCTCCTGCGTTGTGCCCAGTGAACGAACTTGAGTTGATTCGGCTCAACTTGTTTGCCACACTCACCGTTGCGGCGCATGAAGGCCGCATCCACAGACACACACCGGAGGTATTCCATGGCTCGCGCGGTCGGCATCGACCTGGGTACGACGAACTCTGTCGTATCGGTCCTCGAAGGTGGCGAACCCACCGTCATCGCCAACGCAGAAGGCGCCCGCACCACCCCCTCGGTGGTCGCGTTCGCGAAGTCCGGCGAGGTCCTCGTCGGCGAAGTGGCCAAGCGCCAGGCCGTCACCAACGTCGATCGCACGATCCGCTCGGTCAAGCGCCACATGGGCACTGACTGGAAGGTCGACATCGACGACAAGTCCTTCACTCCGCAGCAGATCAGCGCGTTCGTGCTGCAGAAGCTCAAGCGGGACGCCGAGGCCTACCTCGGCGAGCCGGTCACCGACGCGGTGATCACCGTCCCGGCGTACTTCTCGGACTCGCAGCGCCAGGCCACCAAGGAGGCCGGCGAGATCGCGGGCCTCAACGTGAGCCGGATCGTGAACGAGCCGACCGCGGCCGCCCTGGCCTACGGACTCGACAAGGGCGACGACCAGACGATCCTCGTCTTCGACCTCGGTGGCGGCACGTTCGACGTGTCCCTGCTCGAGATCGGCGAGGGTGTCGTCGAGGTCAAGGCCACCTCGGGTGACAACCACCTCGGTGGCGACGACTGGGACAACCGGGTCGTCGAGTGGATGGTCAAGAAGTTCAAGGACAACAACGGCGTCGACCTCGCGGCCGACAAGATCGCCAAGCAGCGCCTCCAGGAGGCTGCCGAGAAGGCCAAGATCGAGCTGTCCTCCTCGAGCGAGACCACGGTCCACCTGCCCTACATCACGCACGGTGAGTCCGGCCCGCTGCACTTCGAGGAGAAGCTGACCCGCAGCGAGTTCCAGAAGATGACCTCGGACCTGCTCGACCGCACCAAGGCGCCGTTCCAGAACGTCCTCAAGGACGGTGGCGTGGCCGTCGCCAAGATCGACCACGTCGTGCTCGTCGGTGGCTCCACCCGGATGCCCGCCGTCGGTGAGCTCGTCACCGAGCTCCTCAGCGGCAAGCAGCCCAACAAGGGCGTCAACCCCGACGAGGTCGTGGCCGTCGGCGCGGCGCTCCAGGCCGGCGTCCTCAAGGGCGAGGTCAAGGACGTCCTGCTCCTCGACGTCACCCCCCTCTCGCTCGGCATCGAGACCAAGGGCGGCGTCATGACCACCCTCATCGAGCGCAACACCACGATCCCGACCAAGCGGTCCGAGATCTTCACGACCGCCGACGACAACCAGCCGTCGGTCGAGATCAAGGTCGCCCAGGGCGAGCGCCAGATGTGGGCGCAGAACCAGCCGCTCGGCAACTTCGAGCTCACCGGCCTGCCGCCCGCGCCGCGAGGCATCCCCAAGATCGAGGTCACCTTCGACATCGACGCCAACGGCATCGTGCACGTCTCCGCCAAGGACCACGCGTCCGGCCGTGAGCAGTCGATGACGATCTCCGGCGGCTCGGCGCTCGGCAAGGACGAGATCGACCGGATGGTCAAGGAGGCCGAGCAGTACGCCGAGGAGGACGCCCAGCGTCGCGCGGCCGTCGACGCCCGCAACCAGGCCGACGGGCTCGTCTACTCGACCGAGAAGTTCCTCGGCGAGAACGCCGAGAAGATCCCCGACGACGTCAAGACCGAGGTCCAGGCCGACGTCGACGCCCTCAAGGCGACGCTCGAGAACGCAGAGGCCTCCGGTGACGACATCACCGCCGGTGTCACCAAGCTCAACGAGTCCAGCCAGAAGATGGGCGCCGCGATGTACGCCGCCGCGGAGGCCGACCAGGCCGCCGCGGGTGGCAACAGCGAAGCCACGGGCGACGCGGACGACGACGTCGTCGACGCCGAGATCGTGGACGAGGCCGATGAGCCGGCCGAGGACGCGGCAGACGCCGAGGGTGAGAACAAGTGACCGATTCGTTCGGTGACGCTGGGGCCGAGATGGCCAACGAGACCGAGGTCGAGGCGCCCGTGGATCCGTCCACGGGCGCCCCGGCCCGGGCCGGCGCCATGGACGACATCAGCGGTGTCGACAACTTCGTCGAGGAAGGCGCTCCCCTGGAGCCCCAGGACCTCCTCGAGGTCGAGGGAGTCGAGAGCGCCGAGTCGTCGGCGCTTGCCGAGCGCACCGCCGACCTGCAGCGGCTCCAGGCCGAGTTCCTCAACTACAAGCGCCGCGTCGACCGGGACCGCGACCTGATCCGCGAGAACGCGACGTACGCCGTCCTCGCCCCGATCACCGAGGTGCTCGACACCATCGACCGGGCGCGCGAGCACGGTGCGCTCGACGACGGCTTCCAGACCGTCGCCGACCAGCTCGAGCGCGTCGTCACCGGGCTCGGACTGACCAAGTTCGGCGAGGCGGGCGACGCGTTCGACCCGATGATCCACGAGGCGCTCAGCCACATCGGCGAGGATGCTGACGTCGAGGTGACCACCTGCAAGGTGATCGCCAAGGCGGGCTACAAGATCGGTGGCCGCGTCGTGCGCGCGGCGCAGGTGCTGGTGGTCGACCCGGTCAGCCCGACCGACCCCGCCTGAGCTCGGGCCCTGGGCTTTGGCAAGTTCCACCCGACAGACGTGATGACAGTCGTGATGACAGTGAGGGGAGGCGCGCATGAGCGCAACTGACGGCATGCGTGCCGACTGGGCGAGCAAGGACTTCTACGCCGTGCTCGGCGTCAAGAAGGACGCCGCGGCCGACGAGATCAAGAAGGCCTACCGCAAGCTGGCGCGCGAGAACCACCCCGACTCCAACCCCGGCGACGCGGCGAAGCACGACAAGTTCAAGTCGGTCGCCGAGGCCTACGACGTGGTGGGTGACCCCGAGAAACGAGCCAAGTACGACCAGATGCGCGACGTCTACCGCTCCGGCGGCTTCGCGGGTGGCTCGGGCTACGGCGACACCGGCGCGACCGGCTTCGACATCAACGACTTCCTGCGCGATCGCGGCGCCGCTGGCGGTGGCGGCGGGTTCGGCGAGATGTTCGGCGACATCTTCGGCAACCGCGGTGGCCGCACCCGGGCGCAGGCCCGGCCCCGCAAGGGTGCCGACGTCGAGACGACGGCCACCATCGGCTTCACCGATGCCATCCAGGGCGTGACCGTCTCGTTGCGGCTCACCTCCGAAGCGCCCTGCCCCGACTGCAACGGCACCGGCGGCAAGCCCGGCACGCGACCGCACGTCTGCCCGGAGTGCGAGGGTGCCGGCTTCGTGGTGGCCTCGGTCGGTGGCGCGTTCTCCATGAACGAGACCTGCCCGGTCTGCGGTGGCCGCCAGCTCGTGTACGACGAGCCCTGCCCGACCTGCCACGGCAACGGCCGCGGCCTGTCCGCACGCAGCATCCAGGCACGCATCCCGGCCGGGGTGAAGAGCGGCCAGAAGATCCGGGTCAAGGGCAAGGGCGCCGTCGGCGAGAACGGCGGCCCTGCCGGCGACCTGTTCGTGACCGTCAAGGTCAGCGGCCACCGGCTCTTCGGTCGCAAGGACGACAACCTCACGATCGACGTCCCCGTGTCGTTCGCCGAGGCCGCCCTCGGTGCGGAGATCACCGTGCCGACCCTCGGTGGCTCCCCGGTCACGCTGAAGATCCCGGCCGGCACCCCCAACGGGCGCACGTTCCGGGTCCGCGGCAAGGGCGCGCCCCGCAAGGACGGCACGCTCGGCGACCTGCTGGCGACCGTCCAGGTCCAGGTGCCGGCGAACCTCGAGCCGGCGGCGCGCAAGGCCGTCGAGGCCTACCGCGCCGCGACCGCCGGCATCCCGCTGCGCGCCAACCTCTTCGAGTCATGACCGCGTTCTCGGCGCCGTTGCCCGACGCGGCGGTCTACGTCATCTCGGTGGCCGCCGAGCTCACCGGGCTGCACCCCCAGACGCTGCGCACCTACGAGCGGATGGGGCTGATCACGCCGGGCCGCACCGGCGGCGGGGGTCGCCGCTACTCCCACCGCGACCTCGAGCTGCTGCGGCTGATCGCCAACCTGACGTCCCAGGGCATCGGCATCGAGGGCGTCCGCCGGATCCTCGAGCTCGAGAACCAGGTCACCGCGCTGCGCGCTCGCAACGCCGAGCTCGTCGCCGAGCTGGAGGCGACGCGCGACGCATCGCGGCGTACGCCCTCGGCGGTCGGCACCCCGGCCAGCCGCCTGCCGGTGCTGCGCACGCCGCTGACCAGCAACCAGATGGTCGTCTGGCGGCGTCAGCGCTAGACCCAGTGGCCGGGTCGCGCGAGCGGGTCGGGGAGCCGCGTGGTCAGGTCGCCGAGTGCGCCGTTGACCTGGGGCTGGGTGAGGAAGAGGGCCGTCGACAGGTCTGCGCCGGAGAGGTCGGCGCCGCGGAGGTCCGCGCCGAGGAGGTCGGTCAGCGTCAGGTCGGCCCCGCGCAGGTCCGCGCCGAGCAGGAGCGAGCCCCGCAGGCCTGCCCGGGCCAGGGCGGCACCGCGCAGGTCGCGACCCGAGAGGTCGGCGCGTTCCTGGTCGTCACCGTCGCCGCGGAGCCGCAGGCTCGCCGCACGCAGCTCGCCGCCCACCTCCGTCAGGAGCGCGTCGACGTCGAGCCCGAGCACGGCAGCGGCGTCCCCCTCGCTCAGCGCGGCGATCCGCTCCGAGAGTGCGTACGCCGTCGGGGTCGACGATCGGCGCGCCACCTCCGCCAGGTGGAAGAGCATCTCGTGCAGCTGGCGCATCGCGGACAAGACGGCCGACATCTCGCCGAGGTTGTCGCTCTCGCGCCACGAGGTGCCGGCGTACGTCCCCTGGGAGACGTGCTGGCCGGCGCCGAAGCACTCGAAGACGGTGCAGCCCGGCCATCCCCGGCCGCGCAGGTCGTCGTGGATGCCGCAGCCGTCGTCGGCCTGCAGGTTGACGCACGGCGTGCCGCCGTCCTTGTCGGCGCCGAACCCCGACTCCCGGCGGAACGGCAGCAGGACGCAGCAGAGCCCGAAGCAGCGCGAGCAGTCGGACGCGAGCTCGAGCCCGGTCACTCCGCAGTCGGTGCGCTCGGCTCGACGTAGTCGCGACCGAGGGGGTAGGGGCGCACCGGGCGCACCGGCCCGGCATGCGCGACGCGTTGGAGGTGAGCGATCAGCGTCTTCGCCGAGACGCCCTTGATGATGTAGGCGTCGGCTCCGGCATCGAGCGCGGCCTCGGTCATGTGGGTCGCGCTGATGGCCGAGCAGATGACGATCTTGGAGCGCGGCGACTGCTCCAGGAGCAGCGGGAGCACCTCGAGACCGGTCACCTCGGGCATCGCGAGGTCGAGCAGGATGATGTCGGGCTGTCCCTCGCGCACCACCTCGAGGGCGGCCATCGCGTCGGCGGTGTCGCCGAGGATGTCGAAGCCCCTCGACTCGAGCGCGATGCGCAGGATGCCGCGAAGGTCGTCGTCGTCGTCGACCACGACCACGCTGACCGGCTTCTCCTCGACCGGGGCGGGCACGGCGACGGGTTCGTCGACGGGAACCGCCTTCTTGCGAAAGAGCTTCACATCATCCTCCAGGCTGGACTGCGTGGTCATGGTAGTGCTGATCGTCGTCCGGCTCGTGCTGTTGGGGGGTGCGCGCCCGATCTCATTCTGACCGGCGTCAATCAGAGTTGAGTGGAATGGACTCAACTTGTGGCACGTTGAGCTCAGTGAGAAGAGAGTGATCCGGGCACGGACGTGTTCGGGACGACACCAGCAGGAGCAGGCATGAGCCAGTTCGGAGCAGAGAAGTTCACCACCCGCAGCCGCGAGGTCATCGAGGCTGCCCAGCTAGCCGCCACCACGGCGGGCAACACCGTCACCGAGCCGGCCCACCTGCTGGTGGCGTTGCTGCGGCAGGACGGTGGCACCGCGCGGGCGCTGGTGACCAAGGCCGGCGTGGATGCCGACTCGCTGACCGCGCGAGCCCAGGGGGCCCTCGACGCGCTGCCGCGTGCCACCGGCTCCACCGTTGCCCAGCCCTCCGCCTCGGCGGCGCTCACCCGGGTGCTGGCCAGTGCGCTCGACCTGGCCTCATCGATGAAGGACGAGTACGTCGCGACCGAGCACCTGCTCATCTCGCTCGCGACCGTGGAGTCGTCGGCGATGAAGGTGCTCACCGACGCCGGGCTGACCGCGGACGGCTTGCGCGAGGGGCTGACCGCGGTGCGCGGCAACCGCCGGGTGACCAGTCAGGAGGCCGAGTCGACCTACGAGGCCCTGGACAAGTACTCCGTCGACCTCACCGAGGCGGCCGAGGAGGGCCGGCTGGACCCGGTGATCGGGCGCGACGCCGAGATCCGCCGGGTCATCCAGGTGCTGTCGCGGCGTACCAAGAACAACCCGGTGCTGATCGGCGAGCCCGGCGTGGGCAAGACGGCCGTCGTGGAGGGCCTCGCCCAACGTGTCGTCGCCGGAGACGTGCCCGACTCGCTCAAGGGCCGGCGCGTGCTCAGCCTCGACCTGGCCGCGATGGTCGCCGGTGCGAAGTACCGCGGCGAGTTCGAAGAACGCCTCAAGGCCGTCCTGGAGGAGATCAAGGACGCCGGGGGACAGGTCATCACGTTCATCGACGAGCTCCACACGGTGGTCGGCGCGGGTGCCGGCGGCGACTCCGCGATGGACGCCGGCAACATGCTCAAGCCGATGCTCGCCCGCGGCGAGCTGCACATGATCGGCGCCACCACGCTCGACGAGTACCGCGAGCGCATCGAGAAGGACCCGGCCCTCGAGCGCCGCTTCCAGCAGGTCTTCGTGGGCGAGCCCAGCGTCGAGGACACCATCCAGATCCTGCGTGGCATCCAGGAGAAGTACGAGGCCCACCACGGCGTGCGCATCACCGACGCCGCGCTCGTCGCCGCGGCCACGCTCAGCGACCGCTACATCAGCGGTCGGCAGCTGCCCGACAAGGCGATCGACCTGATCGACGAGGCGGCGTCTCGGCTGCGGATGGAGATCGAGTCGTCGCCCGAGGAGATCGACCAGCTGCGGCGCCGTGTCGAGCGACTCAAGATGGAGGAGTTCGCGCTCGCCAAGGAGTCCGACGACGCATCGGTCGAGCGACTGGCCGTGCTGCGCGCCGACCTCGCCGACCGCGAGGAGGAGCTCCGCGCGCTGGAGACTCGCTGGGAGCAGGAGAAGGCGACGCTCGAGGACGAGGGCGAGCTGCGCCGGCGTCTCGACTCGGTGCGCGTGCATGCCGACAAGCTGATGCGTGAGGGCAAGCTCGACGAGGCCAGCGAGATCCTCTACGGCAAGATCCCCGAGCTCGAGAAGAAGCTGGCCTCGGCCTCGGTGGAGGTCAGCGAGAAGTCCGACCTCGAGCCGCTCGTGGGTGAGGAGGTGGGCGCCGAGCAGATCGCCGACGTGGTCGAGGCGTGGACCGGCATCCCCACCGGCAAGATGCTGCAGGGCGAGACCGCCAAGCTGCTCGAGATGGAGGGTGTCCTCGGCGAGCGGCTGGTCGGGCAGCGCGAGGCCGTCGCCGCGGTGAGCGACGCCGTACGTCGCTCGCGGGCCGGCATCAGCGATCCCAACCGGCCGACCGGCTCGTTCATGTTCCTCGGCCCCACCGGCACCGGCAAGACCGAGCTGGCCAAGGCGCTGGCCGACTTCCTGTTCGACGACGAGCGCGCGATCGTGCGGATCGACATGAGCGAGTACTCCGAGAAGCACTCGGTGGCCCGGCTCGTCGGGGCCCCTCCCGGCTACATCGGCTACGACGAGGGCGGTCAGCTCACCGAGGCGGTCCGCCGCCGGCCCTACTCCGTGGTCCTGCTCGACGAGGTCGAGAAGGCGCACCCGGAGGTGTTCGACATCTTGCTGCAGGTGCTCGACGACGGACGGTTGACCGACAGCCAGGGTCGCACCGTCGACTTCCGCAACACCCTGCTGATCCTCACCAGCAACCTGGGGTCGGGCTTCCTGGCCGACCCGGCGCTCGACGCGGCAGCCAGGAAGGAGTCGGTGATGGGCGCGGTGCGGGCCCACTTCAAGCCGGAGTTCCTCAACCGGCTCGACGAGGTCGTCCTCTTCGACGCGCTGAGCCGTGAGGACCTCGCCCACATCGTCGACCTGCAGCTGGTGCTTCTCGAGAAGCGGCTGGCGGTGCGGCGCGTCACGATCTCGGTCTCCGACGACGCCCGGCAGTGGCTCGCCGACACCGGCTACGACCCGGCGTACGGCGCCCGGCCGCTGCGCCGACTGATCCAGAGCGCCATCGGGGACCCGCTGGCGCGGCTGCTGATCGCCGGCGAGGTGGCCGACGGCGGTGCCGTGACGGTCGACCGCGGCGACGACGGGCTGGTGCTGCACCCGGCGTGAGGGGGCCAGGAGGCGGGGGCGCGCGACGTCGCGTGCGCCCCCGATCACCGCGCCGGGCCTCGAGCACGGGCCGCCCGTGATGTGGTGACGCTTGGGTCCCAGTGATGGAATGGGGCCGTGAGCGAGTCGGAGAAGACCCTGCCGCGGCCCCGTCAGGTGACGATGGCCGGCTGGATGATCATGCTCGGATCCGGCTTCGTGGTCGTCACCGGATACGAGGTCATCTCCGGGCTGCGGTCGCTCGAGTCGCGGGAGGCGATCGAGAAGTTCCTGGCCGAGCCTCCCGGTGACGGGCTGGGCATCTCGGTCGAGAGTGCCCTGTCGATCATGCACGCCAGCGCCCTGGTGGCCGCCGGCTGCGCCACCGCCGCGGCGGTGCTCGGCTTCCATGTCCTCAGGCGCCACCGAGGCGCCCGCGTCGCCCTGACCGTGCTGGCCGTGCCGTTGTTCGTCGCGGGAGTCGTGACCGGTGGCTTCATGTCGTCGCTGGTCGCGGTGGCGTCGCTCATGCTCTGGCTGCAACCGGCGCGTGACTGGTTCGACGGCAAGGCGGCCAAGTCGGTCCAGCGTGCGCCCGAGGAGCGGGTGCCCGCGTGGCCGCCGTCCGCGCCGCCGCCCGAGCAGCCGTCCGCCGACCCGCGCGCGTACGAAGGCTTCGGCAGGACGCTCACGGTCCCCGTGCGCACAGGTCAGGCCCAGCCGGTCACCGAGCAGCGCCGCCCCGCGACCGTCGCCGTGGCGGCGATCACCACCTGGGTGTTCGCCGGCTTCGCGATCATCTCGTCGGTGCTCGGGCTCATCGTCGTCGCGTCCTCACCCGACCTGCTGCTCGACGAGGTGGCCGCGCAGAACCCCGACCTCGCGAGCCAGGGCGTCACCGACTCGACCCTGATCGCGGCCACCTACTTCATGGGCGTGGTCACGCTGGCCTGGGCGGTCCTCGCCTGCGTCTGCGCCGCGCTGGTGCTGCGCCGCAGCGCCCGGGCCGCTCGCACGCTGATGGTGCTCGCGGGCTTCACCGCCGCGTTCTGCCTCGTCGGGACCCTCGCCTCCATCGTGCTCGCCCTGCCCGCGCTGGCCTCCGTCCTCGTGCTCGCGCTGCTGCGCCGGCCCGACGTGCGCAGGTGGTTCGCCGGACCTGCGATCACGCCGACAGGTCGGCCGCCCGCAGGCGACTGAGCCCCTCCTCGATCAGTTCGGGCTGCTTGCAGAACGCCCACCTGACCAGCTGGCGGCCGGCGTCCGGATCGTCGTGGAAGCCCTGCGTCGGTATGGCTGCGACGCCGGCCCGGCCGGGCAGGGCCCGGCAGAAGGCGAGACCGTCGGGCCAGCCCAGGTGACCGACGTCCGTGGTCGCGAAGTACGTGCCCTCCGGGATGCGCGGCGTCAGGCCGATCTCCTCGAGTCCCGAGCAGAGCAGGTCTCGCCGATGCTCGAGCGACGCGGCGAGCGCGGCGGGGAAGTCGGGCTCCTCGGTCAGCGCCAGCGCGACGGCGGGCTGCAGGGGCGAGCCCGAGGTGAAGGTGAGCCACTGCTTGGCTGCCAGCACGGCGGCGACGAGGTCCGCCGGGCCGCTGGCCCAGCCGACCTTCCAGCCGGTGAAGGAGTAGCTCTTGCCGGCGCTCGAGAGCGTCAGCGTCCGGTCGAACATGCCGGGCAGCGTGGCGATCGGCACGTGCGTGCTGCCGGTGAAGACCAGGTGCTCGTACACCTCGTCGGTGACGACTACCAGGTCGTGCTGGATCGCCACGTCGGCCACGGCCTGCAGCTCCTCGACGGTCAGCACCGTGCCGGTCGGGTTGTGCGGGGTGTTGAGCAGGATGAACCGGCTCCTCGGCGACACGGCCGCGCGCAGGGCGTCCGCGTCGAGGCGGAAGTCAGGGGCGCGCAGCGTCACGGCCCTGCGCACGCCGCCGGCCATCTCGATGGTGGCCGCATAGGAGTCGTAGTACGGCTCGAGCACGATCACCTCGTCGCCGGGC
Source organism: uncultured Actinomycetota bacterium (assembly GCA_963807335.1). Lineage (GTDB taxonomy): Bacteria > Actinomycetota > Actinomycetes > Propionibacteriales > Nocardioidaceae > Nocardioides. The sequence continues at coordinate 646,051 of CAWEBT010000010.1, read as the reverse complement.
TCGACGAGGCCGAGCATGGCTGCGGCGATCGCCTCGGTGCACCCCGTGGTGACCACGACCTGGGTGTCGGGGTCGAGCTCGATGCCGTAGTGCCGGGCCTGGTGGGCCGAGATGGCCTGTCGCAGCGCGGGGACACCGATGCCGGGTGCGTACTGGTTGCGCCCGCCACGCAGGGCGTCGACCGCCGCCTCGATCACCGACGGGGGCCCGTCGACGTCGGGGAATCCCTGGCCGAGGTTGACCGCGCCGGTACGCGCGGCCAGCTGCGACATCTCGGAGAAGATCGTCGGCGGCACGTGGCGGAGCCGGGTCGCGACAGGGCGAGGCGCGTTGGCAGGCATGCCCGCGAGGCTAGCGACCGCCTGCCTACACTCGGCGCATGACGTCCGTGCCTGAGGCCGCCCCGCGGCGCCGGGGCCGGATCCTCACCGTCGTCGGCCTGCTCATGGTGCTCGTGGGAGCCGCCATGCTGAGCTGGGTCGGCTGGCAGCTGTACGGCACCAACTGGGTCTCGGAGCGCAAGCACACCGAGCTCGTCGAACAGGTCGAGAGGACCTGGCGCCAGGGCGACGACATCGTCGAGGCGCCCGAGGGCAGCGTCGAGGCCGTCGTCCGCATCCCGCGCTTCGGCAAGGACTACGCCGTACCGCTCCTCGAGGGGGTCGAGGACGACGCACTGGCGGCAGGCTTCGGCCACTTCGAGAGCTCGGCCGCTCCGGGCGCCAAGGGAAACTACGCGCTCGCCGCTCACCGGGTCACCCACGGTGAGCCGTTGCGCAGGATGCCGGACCTCGTGCCCGGCGACGAGATCATCGTCGAGACGCGCGAGTGGACCTACACCTACGCGCTCGACACCGGCGGCGACGACCTGGTCGTGCCGTTCACGCAGACGTGGGTGGTCGACCCGCTGCCCACCAACCCCGATGCCGGCGGTCCCGAGCCCGCGCAGGAGACCGGCCAGCGGCTCATCACGCTGACGACCTGCTCGGAGCTGTTCCACACCGACAACCGGATGATCGCGTTCGGGCACCTGCTCACGAAGGAGCCTCGGACGACCTGAGCCGGTCGAGGTGGCGCGTCCAGTAGGTCACCCATCCGGTCCCGGCGATGCCGATCCCGCCGAGCACCAGGCAGGCTCCGGCGAGAGGCACCACCAGCGTCAGGGCGCCCAGCACCACCGGGGCCGCGGTGTTGCCGACGTCGCCGCACAACCGCCAGCCGCCGAGGAACTGCGCGCGGCCCACCGCGGGTGCGCTGTCGGCGCCCATCGTCATCACGATCCCGGAGCCCAGGCCGTTGCCTGCGGCGATGAGCATCGCGACGGCCAGCACCGCCCCGAACGAGTCGGTCAGCGGCAGCAGCAGTGCGCCGGCCGCGACCGAGGCCACGACCGGGAACGCGACCCACGCCCGCCCGTGCCGGTCCATGATCCAGCCCGCTGGGTAGAACAAGGACACGTCGACGGCCGCCGCGATGCCGAAGAGGAGCGACGTGGCCGAGCCCGACAGCCCGATGTGGTCGCACCACAGGGGTAGCAGGGCGAGTCGCAGCGACCGTGACGCGGAGATGACCGCGACCGCGCTGCCGAGGGTGACCAGCACCCGTCGGTGCTGCCGCAGCACCGACCACACCGACAGTGGTCCGGTGGCCGCCTGCGCTGCGCGTGCGTCCGCACTCAGGTCCGGCATCGACTGCACCATCGCGACCGCGGCCAGGCTGGCGACGGCGCCGAGCGCGAAGACCGCCGACAGCCCGTAGAGGTGGATGAGCAGGGCGCCGACGAGCGGTCCGACGAGCATCCCGACGCGGTGGCTGCCACCGAGCGTCGACAGGGCGCGCGCCCGGTAGTGGATGGGCACGGCGTCGATGATGTAGCCCTGCCGCCCGAGCAGGAAGACCGTCCAGGCCATGCCCGTGAGCAGCACGAGCACGGCGAAGAGGAGCAGGTCGTCGGTGCGCCAGGCGAGCAGGAACACCACACACTCCGCCGTGCCGGTCGCCGTCAGCGCCCGGCGCTCGCCGATGCGTGCGACGAGCGCGCCCGCGGGCAGCGACATCACGAGCTGACCGATGCCGATCAGGGCCACGACGAGCGCCGCCTGGCCCACGCTGGCGCCGAGCTCGCGCGCGTGCAGCGCCACGATCGGCAGGATCGCGCCGTGCCCCAGGCCCTCGACGATGCTGGGCCCGTACGCGGGCACGGCGATGTCGCGCAGGCGGAAGTGGGAGGTGGAGGTCATCGAGCAGCGATCCTAGGAGTCGATACCCTCTCGCCATGAGCAGCCTCGACCCGCACGACGCCCGCGTGTCCGCCCCAGTCGACCCGCTGGCCGACGCGCTCGCCGCCGACATCGATGCCTGTTGCCGGCTGACCGGCGAGTTCACGCTGCGCTCGGGCCAGGTCGCGGGCGAGTACTTCGACAAGTACCTCTTCGAGTCCGACCCGGCCCTGCTGGCCCGGGTCGTCGACCGCATGGTCGACCTGCTGCCGTCCGACACCGAGCTCCTCGGCGGCCTCGAGATGGGCGGCATCCCGATCGTCGCGGTGCTCAGCGCCCGCACGGGCCTGCCCGCGCTGTTCGTGCGCAAGAAGGCCAAGGAGTACGGCACCTGCAAGCTCGCCGAGGGTCCAGACGTCGACGGCCGCACGATCACCATCGTCGAGGACGTCATCACCACCGGAGGCGCCGTGCGGGACGCCACCCGGGGCCTGCGGGAGCGCGGTGCCACCGTCGAGACGGTCGTGTGCGCGATCGACCGCAGCCCAGCGGGCGAGAAGCCCCTCGACGACGTGCACCTGGAGGTCCGCCCGGTGTTCACGCGGGCCCAGCTCGACGCCGCCCGGGCGCGCTAGCGAGCCGCCCGGGCGAGGGCGGTCGGGGCCGCTACTCGACGTCCCAGCCCGCGATGTCCCGGTCGGGACGCCCGTCGAGGTCGCGGTCGGCCGCTTCGGGGGCATCGGTGCGCTTGTGCCGCCACCACTCCCAGAGGATCGGGAGCACCGAGAAGACCAGGATCACGACGATCGCCTTGTCGATGTTCTCGCCGAGCGACGGGAACGCCGAGCCCAGGAAGTAGCCCAGCAGGGTGATGCTCAGGACCCAGGCGACGGCCCCGACCAGGCTCCAGGTGAAGAACCGGGTGCGGTCCATCCGGGTCACGCCGGCGATCACGGTGATGTAGGTGCGGACGAACGGCACGAAGCGGCCGATGACCAGCGCCTTGCTGCCGTGCTTGTCGAAGAACGCCGACGTCTGGTCGAAGTACTTCTGCTTCAGGATCCGGCCGTTGCGCTCGTACAGGGGTGGGCCGACGGACCGGCCGATCTCGTAGCCCGCCACGTTGCCGAGGAACCCGGCCACCGTGAAGAGCACGAGCGTGATGGCGAGATCCACCAGGGGCGGTCCGGGAAAGACGTCGATGCGCTCCGTGGAGATGAACAGCCCCATCGCGAACAGGAGGGTGTCACCCGGCAGGAACGGGAAGAAGAGACCGCACTCCACGAAGAGGATCAGCAGGCTCAGCCAGAACATCGCACCGCCGAAATTGTCCAGCAGCCAGTTCGGATCCATCCAGTCCATCCCGAGCAGGAGGGGGTGGAGGTCCAGCAGTACATTCACCCGCGCAGCCTAACCGGCGCGCCCGAATACCCTGCGAGCATGGACGACGAGCAGCTCGCGCCGTACGACCCGATGCCGCACGGGCCTCCCGAGGTGGGGGTGGGGCCGTGGACGGGACCGTTGCCGACCGGCCCGGACGCGGAGGTGTACGACGCGGAGCTGCTGGCGCAGGGCGACCGCCGCAACGTCGTCGACCGCTACCGCTACTGGACGATGGCGGCGATCGTCGCCGACCTCGACAGCCGCCGCCACGACTTCCACGTCGCCATCGAGAACTGGCAGCACGACTTCAACATCGGCACCATTGTGCGGTCGGCCAACGCGTTCCTGGCGGCCGAGGTGCACATCGTGGGCAACCGGCGCTGGAACCGGCGCGGCGCGATGGTGACCGACCGCTACCAGCACGTCCGGCACCACGAGAGCGCAGCCGACCTCGCGGCGTACCTGCACGAGGCGCCCGGTGGCGGCGTGCGACTGCTGGGCATCGACAACCTGCCCGGCTCCGAGCACCTCGAGACGATGGAGGTGCCGCGCCGCGTGTGCTTCCTGTTCGGTCAGGAGGGGCCGGGTCTCTCCCAAGGAGCGCGAGCGGCCTGCGACGGCACCTTCTCGATCGCGCAGTTCGGCTCGACGCGCTCGATCAACGCCTCCGCCGCCGCGGCCATCGCGATGCACTCCTGGATCCGGGCCCACGCAGACCTCGGCGAGGGGGCCTGGCGGGGCTGATCAGGACGGAGACTCGGTCAGCGCCGCTCGAGGCTCCCGTCTCGCAGGTTGGCCGACTCCAGCCGGCCCCGAGCCGACCCGCGGGTAGCCACTAGGGTGAAACGACGCCCAGCACACGCTTTCGCCCGACTTCGAGGAGCTCCCGATGCCCATCGCCACCCCCGAGCGCTATGCCGAGATGCTCGACGCTGCCAAGGCCCGCTCGTTCGCCTACCCGGCCATCAACGTGTCGTCGTCGCAGACGCTGAACGCCGCTCTGAAGGGGTTCGCCGACGCGGGCTCCGACGGCATCATCCAGGTCTCCACCGGCGGCGCGGAGTACCTCTCCGGCCCCGACGTGAAGCACATGGTCACCGGCTCCGTGGCGTTCGCCGCGTACGCCGCCGAGGTGGCCAAGAACTACCCGGTCAACATCGCGCTGCACACCGACCACTGCCCCAAGGACAAGCTCGACGGCTTCGTGCGTCCGCTGATCGACATCTCCGCCGAGCGGGTCGCCCGCGGCGAGGCACCGCTGTTCCAGTCGCACATGTGGGACGGCTCGGCCGTCCCGCTCGAGGAGAACCTCCAGATCGCCCAGGAGCTCCTGGCCAAGTGCGCGGCCGCCCACATCGTCCTCGAGGTCGAGATCGGTGTCGTGGGTGGCGAGGAGGACGGCGTGGCCAACGAGATCAACGACCAGCTGTACACGACGCCCGAGGACGCGCTGGCCACCGTCGAGGCTCTCGGCAACGGTGAGAACGGGCGCTACATGGCCGCGCTGACCTTCGGCAACGTGCACGGGGTCTACAAGCCCGGCAACGTCAAGCTGCGCCCCGAGATCCTGAAGGCCGCCCAGGAGGCCGTGGTCGGCAAGCTCGGCCTCGAGGCCGGCGCCAAGCCCTTCGACCTCGTCTTCCACGGAGGCTCGGGTTCCACCGCCGAGGAGATCTCCGCGGCCGTCGACTACGGCGTGATCAAGATGAATGTCGACACCGACACGCAGTACGCCTTCACCCGCCCGATCGTCGGCCACATGTTCGCCAACTACGACGGCGTGCTCAAGGTCGACGGCGAGGTCGGCAACAAGAAGGTCTACGACCCGAGGGCCTGGGGCAAGGCCGGCGAGACCGGGATGGCCGCCCGCATCGTCGAGGCGTGCGAGAACCTGCGTTCGGCGGGCACCACCATCGGCGCCTGACGACCCCTGCCGCAACGGCCACTAGTGGCGCGCGAAGTGCTGCGGGCGCTCGAAGAACAGCACGGCCAGCAGCCCGAGGGCGAGCACGACCGGAACGAGCAGGAGCGACTGCGCCATCGCGTCGCTGAACGACCCGGCCAGCCCGGCCGGCAGCCCGCCCTGCGCCGACGGTGCGCCGCTGGTCGCTCCTAGGCCGTTGGCGGCCAGCCGGGCATCGATCAGCAACGCGATCGCCGCCGAGCCCAAGACGGCGCCCACCTGGCGGTTGGCGTTGTAGACGCCCGCACCCGCCCCCGCCTGCTGGAGCGGGAGGTTGCGGTTGGCGGTGGTGCTCAGCGGTGCCCACAGGAACGAGCTGCCCGCGCCGAGCACGGCCAGGGCCAGCAGGATCTTCCACAGCGCCGCGTCGGGCGACATGTTCCACGACAGCAGCAGCATCGCGGTCATCAGGGTGAGGAATCCCCCCACGGTGAGCAGGCGCGGGTGCACGCGGTCGCTGAGCTGGCCGACCCACGGTGCGAGCGCGATCGACACCAGCGCCATGGGCACGAGCAGCAGGCCCGCCTCGGTGGGGGAGTAGCCACGCACCACCTGGGCCCACAGCATCAGCGGGAAGCCCATCGCGGTGAACGCGAAGCTCACGGTGGCGATGCCGACGTTGGCCAGTGAGAAGTTGCGGTCGGCGAAGAGCCCGAGGGGCATCAGCGGCTCGCGCTGGTTGCGGGCCTGCCACCACACGAAGGCGCCGAGCACGACCAGCCCGACGATGATCAGCCGCCACACCGTGACCGGTCCGGTGATCGTGGACCAGTCGTACTGGTGGGCCTCCTGGATGCCGAACACGAGGAGGAACATGCCGGCGCCGCTGAGCGCGACACCGAGCCAGTCGAACCTGTGGGCGTGCGTCTCGAGTCTCGGCACGAGTCGCACGGCGAGCCCGAAGGCGATCAGGCCGACCGGCACGTTGACGAAGAAGATCCACTCCCAGCCGAGCGAGTCGACGAGGACTCCGCCGAGGATCGGACCGACCAGGGTCGCGACCCCGGCGGTGGCACCCCACAAGGACATGGCTCGACCGCGGTTGTCGCGCGGGAAGATGCGGGTGATGATCGCCATCGTCTGCGGCGTCATCATCGAGGCGCCGAAGCCCTGGCAGACCCGCGCCACGATCAGGCCCTCGATCGAGCCGGTCAGGCCGCACCACAGCGACGCGGCCGTGAAGACCACCAGCCCGATCAGGTAGATCCGCCGCGGCCCGAACCGGTCGCCGAGGCGGCCGGTGATCAGCACCGGGACCGCATATGCCAGCAGGTAGGCGCTGGTCACCCACACCACCGAGTTCACCGGGGCGTCGAGGTCGTCGATGATCGCCGGCGTCGCGACGGAGACGATCGTGGTGTCGACCAGGATCATGAAGAAGCCCAGGCACAACGCGAACAGGGCCGGCCACGGGCTCCCGCTCGCCTCGACCGGGGCCTGGGCGCGTACCTGCGTCATGTCCGCACTCAACCACGCCGTGCCGACAGCGATCCCGCGCGCACTACTGTGGCCACCATGAACCACCTCGACCTGATGGCCGGCCCCCCTCCCACCCTCCTCCCGGTCGACCCGGCCGCTGCCGAGATCGCCGGCGGTGACGCCCCGATCGACGTCGTACGCCGCCACCCGGCGTCGCCCGCCGCGTGGGCGGCCCTCGCCGGGCAGGCAGAGCAGCAGGGTGCCGATGACGTGACGGTCTACGCGTACTCACGCGTGGGGTACCACCGCTCGCTCGACATGCTGCGCCGCAACGGCTGGAAGGGGCACGGCCCGGTGCCGTGGGAGCACGAGCCCAACCGCGGCTTCCTGCGTGCCCTCGCCCTGCTGGCCTCCTCGGCCCGCGCCATCGGTGAGACCGACGAGTGGGAGCGCTGCTCGGAGTTCCTGCGCGACTCGAGCGCCACCGCGCACGCCGAGCTGCTCGGCTGACGCTGGCCGCGGCCGGCGCCGAACATAGCGAAAATTGCTGACGCGCCTGAGCATGACTGAGGTCTAACTTCGAATGGTCCGGTACTCCCCGGGCCGTCCGAGGAGGCACTCCTATGACTTCTGTTCGATCCCGGCGCCGTAGGCGCGCCGGCGTGATCGTGTCCGCGGTGGCGGGGCTCAGCCTCGTCGCCACCTCAGCGTGGGCGGCCGTGATAGCAGGCAAGGACCCCAACGCGCTCGCCACGGCGATCGTCGGGGCGGCGCCGCTCACGGGCGCCAGCCTGGCGGTCGACTATGCCTGCGGCGCGGCCTGCCCCACCGGTGTCGGCACCTCACCGATGGCTGGCTTCCCGACCAACGGCTCGACCTTCGGCATCATGACCACCGGCGACGCGGCCCTGGCCGACACGGCCAACACCGCACCGAACTCAGGCGAGGGCTGGGGCGAAGCCGGCGCCGCCATCGGCGCGTCCGTCTACGACTACCAGATCGCTCGGATCGACCTCGGGGCTGCCACCGGCAGCTGCCTGGCCTTCGACTTCCGCTTCCTCTCCGAGGAGTTCCCGGAGTTCGTCACGTCCGGCTACAACGACGCCTTCATCGCCCAGCTGAACACCTGGTCGGTCTCGGCCGATGCCGCGGCCCAGACGATCACGGCGCCGGGCGACTTCGCGGCCGGGTCGGGCGACACGATCTCGGTCGACGCCTCCGGACCGAGCGCGATGACGGCCGCCCAGGCGGCGGGGACGACCTACGACGGTGCGACGCTCCCGCTGGTGGCCCGCACGCCGGTGGCGCCGGGCTCCACGAACTCGCTCTACCTGACGATCTTCGACCAGGGAGACGACGCCTACGACACCGCCGTCTTCCTCGACAACCTCCGCTACGAGACGCTGCCCGCCGGCCAGTGCAAGTCGCTTGCCGTCGAGCCGTTCGAGGGCACGACCGGCGTCTCGCCGGTGCCGGGCACGACCGGCGCCTTCACGCCGGGCTACGCGTCGATGAACATCCCGCTGAACTGCAACCTGCCCCCTGGCCCGCTCACCTGTGACGTGACCGGCACCTCCAGCTTCATCAACTGGGGAGACACGGTGCCGAGGAAGGCGTCGGCCCGGGCGGCCAAGGCGACGACGGCGCTGGGCTCTGGCAGCGTCAGCATCAACGGTGGCTCGAGCGGCACGCTCACGCTCACCTCGACCCCGACCGGGGTGGGAGCCCTCAAGGCGGCGGCCGACCAGCCGGCGAAGCTGAAGGCGGCCTCCAAGAAGCTGACGAAGAAGGCCAAGAAGTTCAAGAAGAAGGCCAAGAAGGCCAAGAGCGCGAAGAAGACGAAGAAGTTCGCGAAGAAGGCGAAGAAGTTCAAGAAGAAGGCGAAGAAGGCCAAGAAGAGCGCGGCCTCCATTGCCAAGCAGCCGCTCGGGACCGTGGTGGTCACCATCACCAACCCGACCAACGGGAAGTCGGACCTGCTCCGGATCCTGATGCCCCGCTAGCCGCTACGGCCGACCGGCCCCCAGCAGCTCACGCACCCGTTCCCCACCCAGGGCGACGACCAGCGTGGGCAGCCGGGGGCCGCGGTCCTTTCCGACGAAAAGCTGGTAGAGCAGCCGGAAGAAGTCCTTCTGGTCGCTCTTCACCTGGTCGGTCGGTGCGTCGTCGAAGCCGAGCCCACGGGCCACCTTGGGCGTGCCGTAGACGACCGACGTCACGTCGTCGAGTGCCATCGAGGCCGGCAGTCGGTCGAGGAAGATCCGCAGCCAGAGCTCCTCGTCCTCCGACAGGGCGGCGAGGCGCTCCGCGTCCGGGGACTCGCGCACGATCGTGCGCTCCTCCTCGGGGACGAACTCGGCGGTCCACTGCATCGCCTTGCCGAGCCGCGGCTCGAGGTCGGCGACCGAGTCGTGCTCGTGGCCGACGTGCGAGATGACGGCGCTGATCAGGTCGGCGGAGCCGGCGGTGACGTCCGCGACCGACGACAGCGTCCGGAACGGTACGACGACAGCCGACGTGGCCAGCGCACCGGCTGCCGCGGTGCCGGAAGCCCGCTCCCAGGCCAGCACGGCCAGGTCGCGCTTCGCCGGGTCGGCGGCCTTGCGGCCGAGCGCGTCCCACTCGTCGTACAACCGCACGACCTCGGGTCCGAAGTCGATGGTGAACGCCTGCTTGGGCTGCCGGCGGACGTAGAGCCAGCGCACGATCGGCGCCTCGAGCACCCGCAGCGCATCGGCGGCGGTGGGCACGCCACCCGAGGACGACGACATCTTCTGCATGCCGGCGAAGCCGACGAAGGCGTAGGTGACCCGGGAGGGCGCCCGCCAGCCGAAGATCGTGCCGACGAGCTCCTGGCCCACCGTGTAGGACGACCCGGGGGTCATGTGGTCGAGCCCGGCCGGCTCGAAGTCGACCTTCTCGTAGGCCCACCGCATCGGCCAGTCGATCTTCCAGACCAGCTTGCCGCCGTCCTCGGTCGTGAGGTTGGTGGTGCCGGGGTTGCCGCACACGTCGCAGGTGTAGGCGAGGTCGGTCGTCTCGTCGTCGTACGACGTGACGGTGGTGGTGTCGCGTCCGCATGCGGCGCACCATGGCTTGAACGGGAAGCGGGCGAGGTCACCTGCCCCCGTCGACTCGTCCTCGTCGGCGATCGAGTCGGCCAGCGCCGAGGCCTCCTCGTCGGACGTGGCCGCAGCGGCCGCCGGTGCCTTGGTGCGGTGCCGGGCCAGCACGTCCTCGATCTCGTCGCGCCGGCGAACCGCAAGCAGGATCTGCTCGCGGTAGGTGCCGGAGGAGTACATCTGGGTCTGGCTGATCTCCTCCATCTCGACGCCGAGCTCGGCCAGGGCGTCGCGCAACGGAGCCTTGAAGTGCTCGGCCCACGACTCGTGGCACTCCCACGGGTCGGGCACGGCGGAGAGCGGCCGGCCGATGTGGTCGGCCCAGGAGGCGTCGACGCCCTGGGGCACCTTGCGGAAGCGGTCGTAGTCGTCCCAGCTGTGCAGGTGGCGTACGGCGATGCCGCGCCGGCGCAGCTCCTCGGCGACGAAGTGCGGCGTCAGGAACTCGCGCAGGTTGCCCAGGTGGATGGGGCCGGAGGGCGAGGCGCCGGACGCGACCGTCACGAGGTTGCCCTCGCCGGCGTGGCGAAGCGCGTCGTCCGCCGCCCGGGTCACCCAGTCGACTGGCTCGGACTGACTCTTGCCTCGTGCCATCGGTGGTGGGCCCCTCCCGCATCGTCTGCAGATGATCGGGCGGTCACGCTACCGGGAAATTGGTCGGGCGTCGGAATCGGTCCCCTGCGACGATTCCGACGCCCACGATCGTGGTCGACGAGACGAGTCCCCCGATCCGCTCGTCGGCACATCGTGCTCAAGTGTCTCAGGCAGGATTCCGCTGTGTCTGGCTACAAGTGGCCAGTGGCACTAACATGCCAGCATGCCCATGCGCCCGGTGGCGGCGGCTCTGGGCATCCCGCCCGCCGTCGACCGCCTCTACCGTCAGGTCTACGCCAGCAGCGGCACGCCCATCGACGAGGTCGCTCAGGGGTTGCTGCGCACCCGCGAGGAACTGCTGGCAGAGCTCGAGCCGATGATCGACTCAGGCGTGGTGCGCATCGAGAACGACACGTTGCAGGTGGCGACGCCGGCGGAGTCGCTGGGCCTCATGTTGGCCGAGGAGAGCCGCAGGGCGCAAGACTCCGCGACCCGTCTCGAGGGGCTCGCGCGCGCGGTGCCGTTCCTGGGCGAGGGCAGCTCCCAGGGCGCCGCGAGTGACGACTCGATGGCCGTGGACGCGGAGATCTTCACCGGAGGCAACGTGCCGGAGCTGCTGGTGCGCTGGATCGAGGAGTCGTCGGGCGAGCTGCTGTTCCTGCGGCCGGACCAGTGGCGGATGCCCAGCGAGTCGATGATGCTCCAGGCCACGATCGGGGCGTTGCGCGAGGGCCGCGTGGTGCGGGCGATCTATCCGGCCCGGGCCCTCGAGGAGGCACCCGACGCGCTGATAGCCCGGGCCCGGAGCGGCGAGCAGATCCGCGTCGTACCCGAGGTGCACACCCGGCTCGTGGTCGTCGGCACGGCCCGCGCGCTCATGCCCGACCCCCCGGGGATGGCCAACGAGCGACGCCTGGTCGTCCGGCAGCGTGGCCTGGTCGAGATGCTGGTGGCCTACTTCGACGCGCTGTGGGACTCCGCCGCGGCCGTGCCGCACCTCGACACCGGCGATGCCCGCCCGGACCTCCGGCGCCTGCTGCTCATCGCGCTCGCGTCCGGGTCCAACGACGAGCAGATCGCCCGCACTCTGGGGATGAGCCTGCGCACGGTCCGGCGCCGGATCCACACCCTGATGAGCGACCTGGGCGTCGACACCCGCTTCGCGGCAGGGGTCGAGGCAGTCCGCCGCGGCTGGATCTAGGGCTGGTCTGCGGGATCGACCGCGTCGGTAGGGGTCGGCAGCACCATGGAGTACGCAGCCGGCTCGACGCGCCACGACCGAGACCTCTCCGGGCCGTAGATCTCGCCGTCCGCGGAGACGAAGAAGGGCTCCCCGGCGACGGTGACCGTCGACGCGCGCAGCGACAGCACGTCGTCGCGCTCGTCGTGCTCGCCCCGGCGCAGGTCCCACACGTAGGCGAACTTGGCGAGTGGTCCGACCGAGCGCGAGACGATCACCTCAGCAGTGCCCGTCTCGGGGTCGGCGTCGGGGGTGACCTCGTGGCCGCCGCCGACGAAGGCGCCGTTGCCGATCGCCACCATCAGCACCGGCTGGTCGAGGTCGTTGACGACGACGCCGTCGACCTCGACACGCAGCCGGAGCCGGGGCGGGAGGAAGGCGGCGAGCGCGGCGCCGATCGGGTAGCCGAGCTTGCCGAGGTTGGCGCTCCCGATGCCGACGGCGCCGAGGCGCTGCTTCCAGCGGTGGCCCCGGCGGCTCGCCTGGGCACTGGCGCCGACGTGCACGTTGTTGACCACGACCTCGCCGGTCTCGTCGACGATCAGGTCGACCGGCCGGACCTCGCCGTCGAGCACGACCCGGGCCGCGGCCTCGACGTCGATCGGGATGCCGGCGGTGCGCGCGAAGTCGTTGCCGGTGCCGAGCGGCAGCAGGGCGAGCACGCTGTCGGTCAGCTCGTTGCGCCGGTGCAGGGCGGAGACCACGGCGTGCAGGCTGCCGTCGCCGCCGGCCACCACGATCCGGCGTGAGCCGGCCCGGTGGAGGACGCCGTCCAGCTCGCCGGGGTTGGACGTGGCCGCGACCTCGATCGATGCGCCGTCCCTCAGGATCGCCAGTGCCCGTTCCGTGGCTTCCTGGTCGGCCGTGCCGGCGCTCTTGTTGGTGATGACGAGGAGGGGGTTCACCGGCGGGACACTACCGGGCGGGCCCGGACGTCTCTTTGGTAGCGTTGGGATGCAAGGGCCCCCGGACAAGTCGCAGCTTGTGGCGGGGCTGATTGCTTTCCTGATGCCACCCGATGAGGCCCGACGGAAGGGGCTGCGATGCCCGCGATCATTGTTCTGGGCGCCCAGTGGGGCGACGAGGGCAAGGGCAAGGCGACCGACCTGCTCACCACCTCCGAGACGATCGACTACTGCGTCCGCACCAGCGGCGGGCACAACGCAGGTCACACGATCGTCATCGACGGCGAGAAGTTCGCGACCCACCTGCTGCCCAGCAGCATCCTCTCCGAGGGCACCACGTCGGTGATCGCCAACGGTGTGGTCGTCTCCCCGGAGGCCCTGTTCCGCGAGATCGACGGGCTCGAGGCGCGCGGCGTCCCGGCCGCCGAGCGGCTGATGGTCTCGGCCAACGCGCACGTCATCGCGTCCTACCACTCGACGATCGACAAGGTCACCGAGCGATTCCTGGGCAAGAACAAGATCGGCACCACCGGCCGCGGCATCGGGCCGGCGTACGCCGACAAGATCAACCGGCTCGGCATCCGCATCGCCGACCTCCTCGACGAGAAGATCCTGCTGGCCAAGGTCGAGGCGTCGCTCGAGATGAAGAACCACCTGCTCGCGAAGGTCTACAACCGCCGCGCGGCCGAGGCGGAGGCCGTCGTCGAGGAGCTGCTGTCGTACGTCGACCGGTTGCGCCCGATGATCACCGACTCGTCGCTGCTGCTCAACACCGCGCTCGACGACGGCAAGACGGTGCTGTTCGAGGGCGCCCAGGCGACGATGCTCGACGTCGACCACGGCACCTATCCGTTCGTGACCTCGTCCAGCGCGGTCGCCGGCGGCGTGTGCACCGGCGCCGGTGTGGGGCCGACCCGCATCGACCGGGTCATCGGTGTCATCAAGGCCTACACGACCCGGGTCGGCTCCGGCCCCTTCCCCACCGAGCTGTTCGACGCCGACGGCGAGAAGCTGTGGAAGGTCGGCGGCGAGGTGGGCGTCTCCACCGGTCGCGACCGCCGCTGTGGCTGGTACGACGCCGTCATCGCCCGCTATGCCTCCCGGGTCAACGGCCTGACCGACCTGTTCCTCACCAAGCTCGACGTGCTCTCGAGCTGGGAGACCGTGCCGGTGTGCGTCGCCTACGAGATCGACGGGGTCCGCCACGACGAGATGCCGATGACCCAGACCGAGTTCCACCACGCGAAGCCGATCTACGAGCGCCTCGACGGCTGGTGGGAGGACATCTCGGGCTGCCGCAACTTCGCCGACCTGCCGAAGAACGCGCAGGCCTACGTGCTGGCCCTCGAGGAGATGTCGGGCACCCGCATCTGGGGCGTCGGCGTGGGGCCGGGCCGCGAGCAGACGCTGGTCGTCCACGACGACTGACCTCGTCGAGGTCCCCGGGGGCGGCACGTGGACGCGATCCGCGGCGACCGAGGGGCCCACGTAGAGTCACGACACGTGAAGATCCTCGTCGTCGGCACCGGCGGCCGCGAGCACGCGCTGGCCCTCGCACTGTCTCGTGACCCCGGCACGACCGAGGTGCACGCCGCGCCCGGCAACCCGGGCATGGCGGCCGTGGCCACGCTCCACGACGTCGACCCGATGGACGGCGCCGCCGTGGCCGACCTGGCGGAGCGGCTCGGCTGCGACCTCGTCGTCGTCGGCCCGGAGGCGCCGCTGGTCGCCGGCGTGGCCGACGCCGTCACCGGTCGCGGGATCGCCTGCTTCGGTCCGTCGCGCGCGGCGGCCCGGCTGGAGGGCTCCAAGGCGTTCTCCAAGGAGGTGATGGCGGCCGCCGGCGTGCCCACCGCCGCGTCGTACGCCTGCAGCAGTGCCGCCGAGATCGAGGCTGCCCTCGACGCCTTCGGGCCGCCGTACGTCGTCAAGGACGACGCGCTCGCGGCCGGCAAGGGCGTCGTGGTCACCACCGACCGCGGCGAGGCCCTGGCCCACGCCGTGTCGTGCACACGGGTGGTCGTCGAGGAGTTCCTCGACGGACCCGAGGTCTCGCTGTTCGCCGTGTGCGACGGCTCGACCGCGCACGCCCTCCAGCCGGCGCAGGACTTCAAGCGCATCTTCGATGGTGGCCGGGGTGCGAACACCGGCGGCATGGGCGCCTACTCCCCGCTCACCTGGGCGCCGGCCGACCTGACCGACCGCGTGCTCGCCACGGTCGTCCAGCCGACCCTCGACGAGATGGTGCGTCGCGGCACCCCGTTCGTCGGCACGTTGTACGTCGGCCTGGCGCTGACCGCCTCCGGGCCGCGCGTGATCGAGTTCAACTGCCGCTTCGGCGACCCCGACATCCAGCCGGTCCTGGCGCTGCTCACCTCCCCGCTGGGCGCGCTGCTCAAGGGCGCGGCCGACGGCGACCTGGGCAGCGTGCCCGCACCGTCCTTCGCCGACGGGGCGGCGGTGACGGTCGTCATGGCGAGTGCCGGCTACCCCCAGTCGTCCTCGGCGGGCGACGTGATCGTCGGCACCGAGACGCTGGCGGAGGAGCGCGACGTCGAGGTGATCCACGCCGGCACCGCCCGCGCCGACGACGCGCTCGTCACCGCCGGCGGCCGGGTGCTCGCCGTGACCGCGACCGGCGCCGACGTGGCCGACGCCCGGGCGAAGGCCTACGAGGGCATCGCCTCCATCTCGTTCCCGGGCGCCCAGTGGCGCCGCGACATCGCAGCCGTCCCGCTGGGTGTCGTCGAAGGCGCCTCGCTGACCCAGGAGTCACAGACATGACGACCACGACCCCCACGGCGGTGCCGAACATCCTCGCCGCCCGCTATGCCGGCGCCGACCTCGCCGCGATCTGGTCGCCGGAGCACAAGATCGTGCTCGAGCGGCAGCTCTGGATCGCGGTCCTCAAGGCCCAGCGCGACCTCGGCATCGACGTGCCCGACGGCGTCGTCGAGGCCTACGAGCAGGTCGTCGACAGGGTCGACCTCGACTCGATCGCCGCGCGTGAGCGCATCACCCGCCACGACGTGAAGGCGCGCATCGAGGAGTTCTCGGCCCTGGCCGGTCACGAGCACATCCACAAGGGGATGACCTCGCGCGACCTCACCGAGAACGTCGAGCAGCTGCAGATCCTCTCCTCGCTGCGGCTCGTGCGCGACCGGGCAGTCTCCGCGCTGGCCCGGCTGGCCCGGCTGGCGACCGAGCACGAGTCGACCGTGATGGCCGGCCGCTCCCACAACGTCGCAGCGCAGGCCACCACGCTGGGCAAGCGCTTCGCGACGGTCGCCGACGAGATGCTGGTCGGCCTGCAGCGCGTGGAGGAGCTGATCGCGCGCTACCCGCTGCGCGGCATCAAGGGCCCGGTCGGCACCTCCCAGGACATGCTCGACCTGCTCGACGGCGACGCGGCGAAGCTCGCCGATCTCGAGTCGCGGGTGGCGGCGCACCTCGGCTTCGACCAGGTCTTCACCAGTGTCGGCCAGGTCTACCCGCGCTCTCTCGACTTCGACGTCGTCTCGGCGCTGGTGCAGCTGGTCGCCGGTCCCTCCAACCTCGCCACGACCGTGCGCCTGATGGCCGGCATCGAGCTGGTCACGGAGGGCTTCAAGGACGGCCAGGTCGGCTCGTCCGCCATGCCCCACAAGATGAACACCCGCTCCTGCGAGCGGGTCAACGGCCTCGCCGTGATCCTGCGCGGCCACCTCTCCATGGTCGGCGAGCTCGCCGGCGACCAGTGGAACGAGGGTGACGTCTCCTGCTCCGTCGTACGCCGGGTGGCCCTGCCCGACGCGTTCTTCGCGGCCGACGGACTGTTCCAGACCTTCCTCACCGTGCTCGACGAGTTCGGCGCCTTCCCTGCGGTCATCCAGCGCGAGCTGGACCGCTACCTGCCCTTCCTCGCGACGACCAAGGTGCTGATGGCCGCGGTGCGCAACGGGGTCGGCCGCGAGGTGGCCCACGAGGCGATCAAGGAGGCCGCGGTCGGCGTGGCCCTCGCGATGCGGCAGGGACAGGCGGTCAACGACGTCTTCGAGCGGCTCGCCGCCGACCCGCGGCTGGCGCTCGGCCCCGACCAGCTCGCCGAGCTGGTCGCCGACCCGATCACGTTCACGGGCGCCGCCGTCGACCAGGTGCAGACGGTGGTCCGACGGGTCGAGGAGGTCGCGCGGCGCCACCCCGACGCCGCGGCGTACTCGCCGGGCGCGATCCTCTGAGCGAGCGACCTCGAGCTCCGCGGCGTTGATGCCCTCGCCATACGAGCCATGGACGAGGTTGAGCACGCCTGAGAAGGCCTCGGGCCGGTCGCACACGCTGCTGTCGTAGCTCTTGATGCTGCCCACGTGAACGGCCCGCTGGCCGCAGGGCTCGCCTGCTGCGGTCAACAGGCAAGGATCGATTCGAAGCATCGTGACTTCCGCTCGTGACTGTCCCGGTGTGGTTGCCCGCCAGGTCGCCGGGGCGAACCGATCGGCACAGATGGAAGTGCGGCGAGCCCCCGGTCGCGTCGGCTCGAAACCTCAAGGCCGGACTTTCGACAACGGCGTGGATAGGGTCTCGACATGCCCGACGTCTCGCTGCCCCCGGCACCGGCCATCGCGGGGACCACCCACCTGCACTCCGGCAAGGTCCGTGACCTGTACGTCGTCGACGACGGGCAGCACGCCGGCGAGCTGCTGATGGTTGCCTCCGACCGCATCTCCGCCTTCGACCACGTCCTGGAGACCGCGATCCCCGACAAGGGCCGGATCCTCACGGCGCTGTCGCTGTGGTGGTTCGACCAGCTCGAGAGCCTGGTGCCCCACCACGTCCTCTCCACCGACGTGCCGGCGACCGTCGCCGGCCGGGCGGTGATCTGCGAGAACCTCACGATGTTCCCGGTGGAGTGCGTGGCGCGCGGCTACCTCACCGGTTCCGGGCTGCTCGACTACCGCCGGACCGGCGCGGTGTGCGGCATCGCCTTGCCGGCCGGGCTGCAGGACGCCTCCCGGCTCCCGGAGCCGATCTTCACCCCGGCCACCAAGGCAGCGCTCGGGGACCACGACGAGAACGTCAGCTACGAGGCGGTGGTGGAGGAGATCGGTGACGACGCCGCCGCCGAGCTGCGGATGCTCACGCTCACCGTCTATGCCCGCGCGGAGGGCATCGCGCGCGACCGCGGCATCATCCTGGCCGACACCAAGCTCGAGTTCGGCAGCCGGGCCGACCACACGATCGTGCTGGCCGACGAGGTCCTCACGCCCGACTCGAGCCGGTTCTGGCCGGCTGAGGACTGGCAGCCGGGCCGTGCCCAGGCGTCGTACGACAAGCAGGTCGTGCGCGACTGGCTGCTCTCGCCGGCCTCCGGGTGGGACCGTGAGTCCGGCTCGCCGCCGCCACCGCTGCCCGACGAGGTCGTCGAGCTGACCCGCGCGCGGTACGTCGCGGCGTACGAGCTGCTGACCGGGGAGCGGTTCTGAACGCCTCGCGCTTCACCAGTGTCGTGGACCTCTCGCACCCGCCGGAGGTCGTGTTCCGCTATCTCGCCGACCCGCGCAACCGTCCCGAGTGGCAGTCGTCGTTGATGTCGGTGCGGCTCGACGACGACCGTGACGCCGAGCCCCGTGTCGGTCTCTCCTGGAGCGAGACCACCGTGGTCGGGCTGCGGGCTCACCTCGAGATCACCGAGCTCGTGCCGTACCGCGTGCTGGGCGAGCGGGCCAGGATGGGCGGCATCGAGGGCATGCTCGTCCTGCGGTTCAAGGCGCGCAGCGGGGGCTGCCGGATCGTGGTGGAGGGCTCGATGTCGGCAGGCGGCCTGATGCGGTACGCCGCGGCCGCCGCGGCCAAGGTCGCCGGTCGCGTGGCGGTCTCCGATCTCAGACGGGCCGGGCGCGTGCTGTCCACCCAAGGGTCGGGCGGCTAGGTTTTCGAGAGGACGCCAACCCGAGGAGACAGCGTGGACAACCTCTCGATCGTGCTCGAGAACTCCGCCAGGAAGTACGCCGACCGCGAGGCGGTGGTCCTCGGTGACACGAGGCTCACCTACGCCCAGGTCAACGGCGCCGCCAACCAGGTCGCCAACCTGCTGGTCTCGCGTGGCATCGAGCCTGGCGACAAGGTGGCGCTCAGCTGCGCGAACCTGCCGTACTTCCCGATCGTCTACTTCGGCATCCTCAAGGCGGGCGCGGTGGTGGTCCCCCTCAACGTGCTGCTCAAGGGGCGCGAGGTCGCCTACCACCTGGCCGACTCCGAGGCGAAGGCCTACTTCTGCTTCCAGGGCACCCCCGAGCTGCCGATCGGGCAGGCCGGCCACGAGGGCTTCACCCAGACCGACGGCTGCGAGCAATTCTTCATGATCACCGTCGACCCGGCGGCCGCTTCGCCGATCGACGGCACCGAGACCCTGGGCCAGGCGATGGCCGGGCAGGCACCCACCTTCGAGTCGGTCGCGATCGGCGACGAGGACACCGCCGTCATCCTCTACACCTCGGGAACGACCGGCCAGCCCAAGGGCGCCGAGCTGCGGCACCGCAACATGCTGTCCAACGCGCTCGCGGGCAAGGGCATCTTCGGTGCCGACGAGGAGAAGCCCGACACCTTCTTGTGCGTGCTGCCGCTGTTCCACTCGTTCGGCCAGACGGTCATCCAGAACGCCGGCTTCGCCTTCGGTGGCACCGTCGTGATGCTGCCTCGCTTCGAGGCTGACGCCGCGCTCAAGGTGATGGCCAAGGAGAAGGTGACCTTCTTCGCCGGCGTCCCCACGATGTACTGGGGCCTGCTCGGCGCGCTCGACGACTCCGGCATCGACGTGTTGGCCCTGGCCGCCAACCTCCGCATCGCCGCCGCCGGCGGGTCGGCGCTCCCGGTCGAGGTGCACAGGGAGTTCCAGAAGCGGTTCAGCGTCACCATCCTCGAGGGCTACGGCCTCTCGGAGACCTCGCCCGTCGCGAGCTTCTCGCCGTACGGCGAGGAGCCCAGGGTCGGCTCCATCGGCGTCCCTATCCCCGGCGTCGAGATGAAGCTGCTCCAGCCCGACAGCTGGGACGAGGTGGAGGACGGGCCGGACGCGATCGGCGAGATCGCGATCAAGGGCCCGAACATCATGAAGGGCTACTACAACCGCCCGGATGCCACGAACGACGCCATCCAGGACGGCTGGTTCCGCTCCGGCGACCTCGGCAAGCGCGACGCCGACGGCTGGTACTACATCGTCGACCGGTCCAAGGACATGATCATCCGCGGCGGCTTCAACGTGTACCCCCGCGAGATCGAGGAGGTCCTGATGGCGCATGAGGACGTCAGCCTCGCCGCCGTGATCGGCGTCCCCCACGAGAGCCACGGCGAGGAGATCAAGGCGTTCATCGTCCGCAACGCCGACGCCACGGTGACCGAGGACGAGCTGGTCGCGTGGGGCAAGGAGCAGATGGCGGCGTACAAGTACCCCCGTGAGGTGGTCTTCGTCGACGCCATGCCGATGACGGCGACCGGCAAGATCCTCAAGCGTGAGCTGAGCTGACGTGCCGATCCTGCTGGTGCTCATCGGTGGCGCGATGCTGCTGATGGGTGGGGTGTGGACCGCCCAGGGGCTCGGCTACCTCGAGGGCAGCCCGATGACCGGCGAGGAGAAGTGGGCGGTCATCGGTCCGATCGTCGCCGGCCTCGGGCTGGCACTGATGATCGTGGGGGCGCAGCAGCGGGCCCGATCAGACCGTCGATAGACTCGCTCGCGCATCCACCCCCGAACTCTTTGGAGCGTCCCAGTGGCCCGCTACGTGGTCGATGTCATGCCCAAGCCCGAGATCCTCGACCCGCAGGGCAAGGCCGTCCTCGGCGCGCTGCCGCGGCTCGGGTTCCACGGCGTCGCCGACGTGCGCCAGGGCAAGCGTTTCGAGATCGAGATCGAGGGCGGGGCCACCGAGGAGCACCGCGCCGAGGTCGAGAAGATGGCCGCGACGCTGTTGTCCAACCCGGTGATCGAGGACTTCTCCGTCCACGTCGAGGAGACCGTCGCGTGAAGGTCGGCGTCGTCACCTTCCCGGGCTCGCTCGACGATGCCGACGCCCAGCGCGCCGTCCGCCTGGGCGGTCACGAGGCGGTCTCGCTCTGGCACGGCGACCACGACCTGCAGGGCGTCGATGCGGTGGTGCTTCCCGGCGGCTTCTCGTACGGCGACTACCTGCGCTGCGGCGCCATCTCGCGCTTCGCGCCCGTGATGACCGAGGTCATCGAGGCGGCGGGCCGGGGCCTGCCCGTGCTCGGCATCTGCAACGGCTTCCAGATCCTCTGCGAGTCGCACCTGCTGCCCGGGGCCCTGATCCGCAACGACCACCGCAAGTTCGTCTGCCGCGACCAGCGACTGCGCATCGAGAACAACCGCACCGCCTGGACCGGCGGCTATGCCGAGGGCGCCGAGGTGACCATCGTGCTGAAGAACGGCGAGGGCGGGTACGTCGCCGACGACGCCACCCTGGACCGCCTCGAGGGGGAGGGTCTCGTGGTGGCGCGCTACCTCGGTGACAACCCCAACGGGTCGATGCGCGCCATCGCCGGCGTCACCAACGCACGCGGCAACGTCGTCGGCCTGATGCCCCACCCCGAGCACGCGGTCGAGGACCTCACCGGGCCGGGCACCGACGGGCTCGCGTTCTTCACCGGGCTGGCCGTCGCCACCTTCGCCTGAGAGGCGGGGTTTCGCCCCGCCCCGACCTGGGAGAGTGGCATGGAGGTCAACCCCGCCGAGCTGGTCAAGCTCGCCGCCCTGTCCCAGTCGGCTGCCCAGGGGTGGGCTACCGGCGTCCCGCGGCCAGGGACGCCCAGACCTCGGGGGTCGCCGTTCCGGTGACCGTGAGGCGCCGGGCCCGCTGGTAGGCGCGGACGGTCGACTCGGTCTTCTGGTCGTAGACGCCCGTGCCGGCGAGCCGGCCGCGCCCGGTCGCGTTGAGGGCTCGCTGGAGGCGGTAGACGTCGGCGCCGGCCGACCCGACCTTGAGCACCGGTGTCGTGCCCTCGGCCAGCAGCGACACCCAGTGGCTGCGGGTGAACGCCTTGGTGACCTTCTGGCCGCGGCCGGTCTGCCACTGGGCGATACCGGCGCGGGTGGCCTTGTTGTAGCGGCCGTTGACCTTGCCGGAGTAGATGCCGCGGGCCGTGAGGAAGCACTGGAGCACCTTGACCCGGTTGACCTTGGCCTTGGTCCGGCTCAGGCGCTTGTAGTTCCAGAAGCTCGTCTTGAGGCCGCCGCACCAGTTCTCCGGGTCGGCGACCGAGCCACGACCCAGGTCGAGGAAGTTGCTGTCGATGTTGATCGTGACGCCGCCCCAGGTCTCGTTGTGGCCCCCGAGGTACTGCTTCATCCGGCCACCCGGGCGCCAGCCGTCCGCCCGGATGTAGGACGTCGACGTGTCGGCGATGCCGTCCCAGCGGGCGATCCAGATGCGGCTGGGCAGGCTGAACTGGCCGGGCCGCAGCACGCGGGCGTCGTCGATCATCTTGATGCCGGAGCCGGCGCTGGAGTACATGCCGGCCACGAAGCCCCGGGCGGTCACGCGCGCTGTCCAGCCGTGGATGAACCGCAGCGCGGACTCCCGGCAGTGCTTGTCGGTGAGGTCGAAGCCCTCCAGGTCGTACCAGATCGTGCTGCCCGGGGCGATGCCGAGCACGAGCGCGTCGTCGATGTTCTTGTCGGCCTCGGTCGAGCCCTGGCCCTGCGCAACGGCGTACGTGCCGCCGGCGCCCGGACTCGGGTTGATCTTGAAGTCGTCCTTGTAGCGCGGGAAGCGGGACACGCACGACGCCTGCGGGCCGAGGGCGATCGGGAGCAGTCGCCAGCCGTTGGCCAGCTGGGTGGAGATCCAGGCTGGGCTGAGGTTCGGCTGGACCCGGCAGGCCCGCGAGTCGCCGGAGATGTAGATCCCGGCCGCGAGGAAGGGGGAGTGCTTGAGCCAGGTGTCCATCGTGGCCTGCGTCGGGGCGAGGCACTGGTCGAAGCCGTAGCCGGTGAAGTCACCGGGAGTCGTCACATTGGCCCGTCGGGCGGCCTGGGTCGCGATGCCGTCGGACTGTGCGGGCGTCGTCGTGACGGCCAGCAGGCCGGCGGTCAGGACCAACCCGGCGAGGGGCGCGACGACGGGGAACAGGCGGGCGGGGAACAGGCGGGCGGGAAAGCGCATCGGGATGCTCCATCGACGGGGGAAGATCCGCCTGGGGGTCAAGAGGTCCCGATCACCATAACCTCAGGCATCACTTCCGTCACAGGGTTCGCGGCAAGTCGGGCGGACGTCGGGGTCGGCGCAGGGTGCTCGCCGTCGCACTCCGCCACCGAGGCAGTGGTCGGGGCGGCCGCCGGCGGCCGGTAGATTGGCCGCGTGCCTGAGACGTCCGCGCCGCACCAGTCCAGCCTCGACACCGTCACCGCCGCCGCAGCCGACCCAGATCGCGACCAGCCCTGGGCCGATCTGGGCCTGAAGGCCGACGAGTACTCCTCGATCCGCGAGATCCTCGGGCGCCGGCCGACCAGCAGCGAGCTGGCGATGTACTCCGTGATGTGGAGCGAGCACTGCTCCTACAAGTCGAGCAAGGTGCACCTCAAGCAGTTCAGCGAGATCCCGCAGGAGACCCCGATCGGCAAGATGCTCGCCGGCATCGGCGAGAACGCCGGGGTGATCGACATCGGCCAGGGCTATGCGGTCACGTTCAAGGTCGAGAGCCACAACCACCCGTCGTACGTCGAGCCCTACCAGGGCGCGGCCACGGGTGTCGGCGGCATCGTCCGCGACATCCTCGCGATGGGCGCCCGGCCGGTCGCGGTGATGGACGCCCTCCGGTTCGGTCCGCTCGACGACAGCGCCCACAACGGCGACACCCACCGCGTGCTGCCGGGGATCGTCGCGGGGGTCGGTGGCTACGGCAACATGCTCGGGCTGCCCAACATCGGCGGCGAGGTGGTCTTCGACGAGTCCTACATCGGCAATCCGCTCGTCAACGCGCTCTGCGTGGGCGTGCTGCGGCACGAGGACCTGCACCTGGCCAAGGCCAGCGGTGCCGGCAACCAGGTCATCCTGTACGGCGCCCGCACCGGCGGCGACGGCATCGGTGGGGTGTCGATCCTGGCCAGCGAGACGTTCTCCGAGCAGGAGGGCGGGGGCACCGGCCCGGCCAAGCGGCCCAGCGTGCAGGTCGGCGACCCCTTCATGGAGAAGCTGCTCATCGAGTGCACCCTCGAGCTCTTCGCGGCCGGCGTGGTCGCGGGCATCCAGGACCTCGGCGGCGCGGGCCTGTCGTGCGCCACCTCGGAGCTGGCCAGCGCCGGCGACGGCGGCATGCACGTCGAGCTCGACCGGGTGCCGTTGCGCGACTCCACGCTCGCGCCCGAGGAGATCTTGATGAGCGAGTCGCAGGAACGGATGATGGCGGTCGTCGAGCCCGCCGACGTCGAGTCCTTCCTCGCGATCTGTGCCCGGTGGGACGTCGAGGCGGTCGTGGTCGGGGAGGTCACCGACACCGGTCGGCTGCACGTCGACTGGCACGGCGAGCGCGTCGTCGACGTGCCGCCGCGCAGCGTGGCGCACGACGGCCCGACCTACCAGCGGCCGTTCGCCCGGCCTGAGTGGCAAGACGCGCTCCAGGCGGACGGCGCCGAGAGGCTGCCGCGTCCGACGACCGGCGCCGAGCTCCGGGAGACCCTGCTGCGGATGGTCGCCAGCCCCAACCTGTGTGACAAGGCGTGGATCACCGACCAGTACGACCGCTACGTGCGGGGCAACACGGTGCTCGCCCAGCCGTCCGACAGCGGGATGATCCGCGTCGACGAGGAGACGAACCTCGGGGTCGCGATCTCGACGGACTGCAACGGCCGCTTCGCCAAGCTCGACCCGTACGCCGGCGCGCAGCTGGCGCTCGCCGAGTCCTACCGCAACGTCGCCACGGGCGGCGCGCGGCCGCTCGCGATCTCCGACTGCCTCAACTTCGGGTCCCCCGAGGACCCCGACGTGATGTGGCAGTTCGCCGAGGCCTGCCGGGGTCTCAAGGACGGCTGCCTCGAGCTCGGCATCCCCGTGACCGGCGGCAACGTCAGCCTCTACAACCAGACCGGTGTGGTGCCGATCCTGCCCACCCCGGTGGTGGCGGTCCTCGGCGTGATCGAGGACGTCACCCGTCGTACGCCGTCGGCCTGGGCCGGCGAGGGCGAGCGCATCTTCCTGCTGGGCGAGAGCCGCGAGGAGCTGTCGGGCTCCGAGTGGGCGCACGTCGTGCACGGCCACCTCGGTGGCCTGCCCCCGGCCGTCGACCTGGCGGCCGAGCGATCCTTGGCCGAGCTCCTGGCCGAGGCGGTCGGCCTGCTCACCAGCGCCCACGACGTCTCCGACGGCGGACTGGCGCAGACGCTGGTCGAGGCTGCCCTGCAGCACGGCGTGGGCGCCTCGGTGGCCCTCGGCGGTGACGTCTTCACCGGCCTGTTCGGCGAGTCCACGGCCCGCGTGGTCGTCACGGTGCCCGACGCCGGCGTCGCTGAATTGACCGACCTTGCCCAGCGCCACGGCGTACCTCTTGCGCCGCTGGGCCGCACCGGTGGCACCGACCTGGTCGTCGAGGACCAGTTCACGGTCGCGCTGGCCGACCTGCGCGAGGCGTGGACCGCGACGCTGCCGGCAGCCCTCGGCTGATGGAGTGCGGCTTTCCCGAAGAGCCCTGCTCGCGTCCGTGGGCGCCACCGCACTGGCCGCCGGCTGCGGCGGCGACGACGTGACGGGCATCGAGAAGGTCGCCTACGGCGACGACGCCGCGCAGTTCGGTGAGCTCACCCGGCCCGCGGGCACCTCCCGCGGCGTGGTGGTGGTCATCCACGGCGGATTCTGGAAGTCCGGCTACGCCCTCGACCTGGGCCGGCCGCTGGCGGCCGACCTGGTCGAGCGCGGCTGGACGACCTGGAACATCGAGTACCGCCGGGTCGGCTCCGCCGGAGGGGGTGGCGGCTTCCCGGCCACCTTCGACGACGTGCACGCGGCGATCGAGAAGCTGGCCGACCTCGACGTCGACACGTCCCGGGTCGTCACGCTCGGGCACTCCGCAGGCGGCCACCTGGCCACCTGGGCGGCTGCGCGCGGACGGTTCGCGCCCTGGCCCACGAACGTCACCGTCACTGGCGTGATCGCGCAGGCCGGTGTCCTCGACCTGACCAGCGCCTTCGTGGAGGACCTCGGCGCCGGCGCGGTCGGGGCGTTCATGGGTGGTCCGCCGGGTCCCGACTACGACCTGGCCGACCCGATGCGGCAGATCCCCCTCGACGTACCCGTCTGGTGCGTGCACGGACGCTCCGACACCGTGGTGCCGCCCGACCAGTCGGTGCGGTACGTCGATCGGGCCGAGGCGGCCGGCGCGACGGCCGAGAACGTCTCGGTCGACGGCGACCACTTCGTCGTCATCGACCCGTCGTCGCCGGCCTGGGCGCGCACCGTCGAGATCCTCGACGCGATCGGCTGAGCGATCCGGTCGGCATCGCCCCGCCTGCGGGCGACCCGGTCAGGTCGCCATGGAGCGATTGCGCCACTCGCTGGGGCGGGGGACCGAGCGGACCGACTTGCTGGCCGTGAGGTAGGCCGCCAGCAGGAGCGTGGCGAGCAGCAAGATGGTGACCGCCGACGGCCCGCCGAAGCGGTGCAGGAGCCCGGCGCCGAGGACGGGGGCGAGCGGCATGATCGCGACGGCCAGGAACTGCACGCTGGCGGCGACCCGGCCCTGGAGGTGGTCCGGGGTCTGCGAGAGCCGGTAGGCGCCGATGCCGGCGTTGCCGATCGGGTTGAGGAACAAGAAGAAGAACGAGCAGGTGCCCACCACGAGCGGGGTCGCCCACCAGATCATCGGGACCAGCGGCAGCGCCAGCGCCCAGGCGACGAGCACGGTCAGTCCGCCCGTCGGCACGCGGTCGATGACGTACGGCGCGGCCAGGGCGCCGAGGATGCCGCCGATGCCGGCCGCGGTCTCGACCAGGCCGATCTGGGCGGGGTGGAAGCCCGCCTGGATCATCCGCAGCAGCACCACGAACAACAGCGCATTGGTGACCAGGTTGACCAGCGACGCCCACGACATCAGCACCCGGAAGAACGGCCGGGCCAAGACGAAGCCGATGCCTTCGCCGATGTCGCTGAGGACCTTGGTGTGCGCGGTCCGTGGGGGAGCCGACAGATCGGTGCGGATGCGGGTCAGGGTCAGGCACGAGACCGCGAAGGTGATCGCGTCGAAGGCGAACGGCAACCACCGGGTCAGCGAGAAGAGCGCACCGCCGACCGGTCCTCCGAGGAGCGCGGCCACGTGTCGACGTGCCTGGTTCTGGCTGAGGGCGGCGGGCAGGTCGGCGGTGCTGACGACCGAGCGGATGGCGGAGATCTGGGCCGGTCCGAACACGCCCGCGGCGGCGCCGGTCAGCAGCCCGACCACGGCGAGGTGGGGGATCGTGAGGCGGCCGAGCAGGCCCGCGACGACCAGGGTGCTGTAGAGGAACGCCCCGGAGCCGCTCGCCACCAGCATGAGCATGCGCCGGTTGAGCCGGTCGGCCAGCGCGCCGGCGGGCAGCAGCACGACCGCCGTGCCGAGGAGGTGGGCCGCCTCGACCCAGGCTGCGACCAGGACCGATCCGGAGAGCGCGTAGGCGATCAGCGGGAAGACGAACAGGGAGACGCGGCTGCCGAGCTGGCTGATGGTCTCGCCGATCCACAGGACCGTGAAGTCCCGGTTTCGGGCGAGCGTGCGGAAGCCTGGCACGTCCTACCGCCTCGTCCCGGGGCGAGCCGATCTGCGCGGGCTCCACGGCGGCAGCCCCAGGCGACCGGACGCGGTCATAAGGGCCCTCCCGAGACACCTGATACTGGAGCGGTGAGTGAAACACCAACCACCCCGCTGGGCAAGCCCGGTTCGGTGCCGTGTGGATGGCCTGGCAGACGAGGCGGCTCCTGATGCCGCCCCGCTTGCGCAGGCTCGACGATACCGACCTGGCGGCAGCCTGGGCAGTCCATGACCTGCGCGCGTTGACCAAGCACTTCATGGCGGTGCTCGCCGAGCGCGCACCCGGCCGTTCGGTGGAGGTCCGCGTCCCGCCGTACGCCGCCGTGCAGGTGGTCGAAGGCATCCGGCACACCCGAGGCACCCCGCCGGCGGTCGTCGAGATGGACGCCCCGACCTGGCTGGCCCTGGCGGCCGGCGAGCTGACGTGGGCCGCCGCGGAGGAGGCCGGCCGGGTCCGGGCCAGTGGTGAGCGGGCCGACCTCACCAGGTACTTCCCCCTTGCGTGAGGATGGGTCCATGCATCTGCGCTCCCTGGCCTTCCGCACCGACGTGCGCCTCCTCGAGCTCGCCGGCAGCGAGATCGACGATCGCGGCACCCACCTGGTGGTCCGCACGCCTGCGAACCCGACGTACCACTGGGGCAACTTCCTGCTCCTGGCCCAGCCGCCGCACCCCGGTGGTGCGCGCGAGGTGGTGGCCGCGTTCGGCGCGGAGTTTCCCGACGCCGCGCACTGCTCGGTCGGCATCGACGGCACGGAGCCCCACGACGTGTCCGAGTTCGTCGCCGCCGGGATGACCGCCGAGATCGGCGTCGCCATGACCGCCGCGTCGGTCGTCGAGCCGGCCCGGCCCGCCAGCGGCGCGACGTACCGGCCGCTGGAGTCCGACGACGACTGGGAGCGGCGCGTCGCCCTGTCCGTGGCGGTCAACGAGGGGCAGCACCTCGGCGACGTCGCGGCGTTCGCGCGCGGCAAGGTCGTGCAGGAGAAGGCGCTCGCCGAGCAGGGGCTGGGGGCCCGCTGGGGTGCTTTCGAGACCGACACACTCGTGTCGACGGCCGGGTTGTTCCGCACCGATGACGCGACGGCCCGCTTCCAGTCGGTCGAGACCCATCCCGACGCCCGCCGTCGGGGCTATGCCGGCACGCTCGTCCACCGGCTCGCCACCCACGGGCTGACCGACCTCGGGGCGACCACCCTGGTCATGGTCGCCAACCCCGAGGACGAGGCGATCCGGGTCTACCGGGCGCTCGGCTTCGAGGTCGCCGAGCACGTGACGGAGCTGTCCCGGAGGGACTGACCGGTGCGCCGGGTGCCCCGTACTAGGTTGTCCGCATGCCGTTGAGCGACAGCGAGATCAGGGACCGTGTCCAGTCCGTCCTGCCGGGGATCCGAAGCGACCTGGAGGACCTGGTCCGCATCCAGTCGGTGAGTGCCGACCCCGCGCGTGCCGGCGAGGTCCAGCGCAGCGCCGAGGCCGTGAAGGACCTGTTCGAGGCCGAAGGCTTCACGACCACGATCACCTCCGCCGACGGCGGGGCGCCGGCCGTCATCGCGCGCAAGGCGGGGCCGGAGGGGGCGCCGACGGTGCTCCTGTACGCCCACCACGACGTGCAGCCCGAGAACGACCACGCCGACTGGGTCTCCCCACCGTGGGAGCCGACCGAGCGTGACGGCCGGCTGTTCGCGCGCGGTGCCGCCGACGACAAGGCCGGCGTCGTCGCCCACCTCGCCGCGGCCCGCATCTACGGCGACGAGCTGCCGGTGAACCTGGTGATCTTCATCGAGGGCGAGGAGGAGGTCGGCTCCGACACCCTGGTGCCGCTGCTCCGCCAGCACCACGACGAGCTCGCCGCCGACGTGATCGTGATCGCCGACTCCGGCAACTGGGACATCGGCGTCCCGGCGCTGACCACGAGCCTGCGTGGCCTGGTCCGGGCCGACATCGAGGTCCGCACCCTCACCCACGCCGTGCACTCCGGCATGTGGGGCGGCCTGGTCCCGGACGCGCTCATCACGCTCTCGCGGGTCATCGCCAGCCTGCACGACGACCGCGGCAACGTCGCGATCGCCGGCCTCAAGTCCACCTCGGCCGCCGACGTGGTCTACCCGGAGGACCGGTTGCGGGCCGAGTCGGGCGCCGTCCCCGGCATCGAGTGGATCGGCGACGGCAGCGCGGTCGAGCGTCTCTGGACCAAGCCCTCGCTCTCGATCACCGGACTCGACGCCCCGAAGGTCGAGGGCGCGAGCAACACCCTCGTGCCCACCGCCAGGGCCAAGATCAGCCTGCGGGTCGCCCCCGGCGACACCACCGCCAACGCCCTCGACTGCCTCCGCAGGCACGTCGAGAGCCACCTGCCGTGGGGTGCCGAGCTCACGTTCACGGTGGTCGACACCGGCGAGGCCACCAGCATCGACGCGCAGGGACCGGCGTACGACGCCGCTCGCGCCGCCTTCACCACGGCCTGGGACGGCACCAAGCCGATCGACATGGGCGTGGGCGGATCCATCCCGTTCATCGCGGAGTTCCTCCTGGCGTTCCCGCAGGCCAGCGTCCTGGTCACCGGCGTCGAGGACCCCGACACCCGTGCCCACGGTCCCAACGAGGGGCTCCACCTCGCCGAGTTCGAGCGCGTGATCCTGGCCGAGGCGCTGCTGCTGCAGAACCTGGCGGCCGGCGTCTGACCTAGCCCTGGACGCTCGCGGCCGGGAGGATCACCCGGAACGTCGTGCCCTTGCCGAGGTCGGACTCGACCTCGATCCGGCCGGAGTGCCGGATGATGATGCGCTGCACGATCGTCAGGCCGAGGCCGGTGCCGGGCTGGGCGACCGCCTCGGGGTTGGTGGACCGGAAGAACTCCTCGAAGAGGTGCTCCTGGTCGTGGGTGGAGATGCCCATGCCCTCGTCGCAGACCGTGAAGATCACGTCGCGACCGCGGCGCTCGAGGCTGACGGTGATGGACCGGCCGTCGGGGGTGTACTTGACGGCGTTGCTGATCAGGTTGCTGCACACCTGGTCGAGGTCGCCGGTGTCGCCCAGCGCCACGACGGGCCTGGTCGGCGCCTCGTAGGTGATGTCCAGGCCCTTGCGGCTCGCGGAGAGCGAGACCAGGTCGAGGGCCTCGTCGACGAGCTGGCCCATCTCGACGGGCGCCGCGATGAGGGGGTTGGTGGGGTCGCCGACCTTGGCGAGCATCAGCATGTCCTCGATGACGCGCTCCATGCGCATCGCCCCGCGCTCGATGGAGCCCACCGATCGCTGGGCCATGGGCGGCACGTCGGTCGCCGCCTCGAGCATCTCGACGTGACCCAGGATCGAGGTGAGCGGGTTCTTGAGCTCGTGGGCGACGGTGGCGATCAGCTGGCTCTTGTAGGTGTCGAGCTCCCGGAGCTCGGACACGAGCTGCTGCTCGCGCTCGAAGTTGCGGGCGTTGAGCACCGCACGGCCGAGGTCGTGGGCGATGTCGAGCGCTGTCGAGGTCTCGACTGGCGTCCACTCGACATCGGTGCCGCGCCGGGTGAGCACCAGGTAGCCCAGGCACTCCGGGCCGGCGCCCAGCGGCACGAACAGCAGCGAGCTCACGCCGAGGGTGTCGATGAACTGGAAGATCAGCTCGCGTTGCTTGGCGGTGATGATGGCCGGGGTCGGCCGGTCCCGGGCGAGGATCGCGACCTCCTGAGCCTTCCAGAGCAGCCCGGCCGCAGCCCGCCCGATGCGCAGGAGCTCGGCAGGCATCTGCGTCTCGATGCCCGCGTTGGAGTAGAGGGCGCCACGACCCTCGCCGTCCTCGTCGAAGGTCTGGATCCACAGGCCGAGCGCGGCGAGACCCGACGTGATCGCCGACTGGGACACCTCGATGATCCGGTCGACGGTCATCTCCGAGCTGACGTCGCGGACGATCTTGCGGGCCGCGGTCGCCAGCCTCACCTGCTCCTCGAGCCGTCGGCGAGCCACCTCGGTGAGCACGGCGCGACCGGCCTGCGCGGCGTACTTGTTGAGCACCGCGCGCTTCGCCTCGTCGGGCCGGCGGCCGTTCTCGGGCACGTCCATCGAGAGCGTGCCCAGCATCTGGCCGCTGTCGTCGTAGAGGGGGGCGATCAGCAGGTCCATGGGGTCCCAGGCGTCGGGACCCTCGCCGACCACGATGTCGGGGATCCAGGAGTTGACGTCCTCCTCCTCGACCAGGCGCTCGGCCGGGACGAAGCGGAGCATGCCCCACGTGTCGGCACGCGAGATCTCCACCTGGATGGACTCGACGCTCTGCCGCAGGCCGAGGAGCTGGGCGCGGGCCTCGTCGTTGCCGGCCACGGCCACGGTCTCGAGCTTGCCGTCATCCTCACGCAGGACGTTGATGACGGCCACGCCGAAGCCGACGAGGTCCACGACGCCCTCAGCGATGAGCTGGAGGGCATCGTGAACCACCGGCGCGCTGCGGCCGTCGCTCATGTTTCCCCCAAAAGTCCCCAAGGCTCGGATGCGTCCCCTCGCAAGTCCGTACCCACCAAACTCCGGGAAGTCTAGGTGGGTTCGAGGCAGAACGACACGGTATCCACATAAGTCGCTCCGGCATCCCGGAATGGTCCAGAACAGCGCAGCCGTCCAGTCCATGGTCGGAGCCAGCCCACGATGCGGCGTGCGTCCCGCCGCCCCCTAGACTCGGGGCGTGCCGCAGTCCAGCAGACGCAAGGGCGGTGACGGTCGCCTCAGTGATGCCGTCGATCCACACGATCGTGGACCCCAGGACGCCTGCGGGGTGTTCGGCGTCTGGGCCCCCGGCGAGGACGTCGCCAACCTGACCTACTTTGGTCTGTACGCGCTCCAGCACCGTGGCCAGGAGTCCGCCGGCATCGCCGTGAGCAACGGGCGCCAGATCCTGGTCTACAAGGACATGGGACTGGTCTCGCAGGTCTTCGACGAGTCGACCCTGGCCTCGCTCAAGGGCCACGTCGCGATCGGGCACGCCCGCTACTCCACGACCGGCGCCTCGACCTGGCAGAACGCGCAGCCGACGTTCCACCCGACCCAGGACGGCTCGATCGCACTGGCCCACAACGGCAACCTGATCAACACCGCCGAGCTGGCCGAGCTGGCCGCCGCCGAGTCCTTCGACGACGAGCTCGACCTGCACGTCCGGATGGACGCGGCGCCCACCAACGACACCGCGATCGTCACCGCCCTGCTGGCCCGCCACCCCGACACCTCGCTCGAGGAGCGCGCCGTCGAGGTGCTGGCCAAGGTGACCGGAGCGTTCTCGTTCGTCTGGATGAACGAGGACACCCTCTTCGCCGCCCGCGACCCGCAGGGTGTGCGCCCGCTCGTGCTCGGCCGGCTCGAGCGCGGCTGGGTGATCGCCAGCGAGGACGCCGCCCTGGCCACGATCGGCGCCAGCCGGGTCCGCGAGGTCGAGCCCGGCGAGATGATCGTGATCAACGAGAACGGACTGGTCTCCCGGCGCTTCGCCGAGGCCGACCCCAAGGGCTGCGTCTTCGAGTTCGTCTACCTGGCCCGCCCGGACGCCAAGATCAGCAACCGCAGCGTGCACGAGGCCCGCGTCGAGATGGGTCGGCAGCTCGCTCGTGAGTTCCCCGTCGAGGCCGACCTCGTCATGCCGGTGCCCGAGTCGGGCACGCCCGCCGCCACCGGGTACGCCGAGGAGAGCGGCATCCCGTTCGGCCTCGGGTTCGTCAAGAACTCCTACGTCGGGCGCACCTTCATCCAGCCCAGCCAGACCCTGCGCCAGCTCGGCATCCGACTCAAGCTGAACGCCCTCGAGCACATGATCCGGGGACGTCGGGTCGTGGTCGTCGACGACTCGATCGTCCGTGGCAACACCCAGCGCGCCCAGGTCCGGATGCTGCGGGAGGCCGGCGCCGCAGAGGTGCACGTCCGGATCTCCTCGCCCCCGGTCAAGTGGCCGTGCTTCTACGGCATCGACTTCGCCACCCGCGCCGAGCTGATCGCCAACGGTCTGGCGATCGAGGAGATCCGGGCCAGCATCGGCGCCGACTCGCTCGGCTACATCTCCCTGGAGGGGATGATCGAGGCGACCGGCCAGCCCACCGAGCGGTTGTGCAAGGCGTGCTTCACCGGTGACTACCCGATCCCGCTGCCCGACGCGACGCGGCTGGGCAAGCACCTGCTGGAGACCTCGGTGACGTCCGCGCAGCTACCGGTCCTCAACAACCCGTGACAGGAGAACCCGTGAGCGAGTCGACCACTGGGGCCTACGCCGAGGCAGGCGTCTCGATCGAGGCGGCCGACACGGCGATCGAGCTGATGAAGGGCTGGGTCGAGAAGGCCCGACGCCCGGAGATGATCGGCGGCCTGGGCGGCTTCGCCGGTCTCTTCGACGCCTCGGCCCTGACCCGCTACAAGCATCCGCTGCTGGCCACCTCCACCGACGGCGTCGGCACCAAGGTCGCCATCGCGCAGGCCATGGACCAGCACGACACGATCGGGTTCGACCTGGTCGGGATGGTCGTCGACGACCTGGTCGTGTGCGGCGCCGAGCCCCTGTTCATGACCGACTACATCGCCACGGGCCGCGTCGTTCCCGAGCGCATCGCCGCCATCGTCAAGGGCATCGCCGAGGCGTGCGTCGTGGCAGGCTGCGCACTGATCGGTGGCGAGACCGCCGAGCACCCCGGCCTGCTGGCGCCCGACGAGTACGACGTCGCGGGCGCCGCGACAGGCGTCGTCGAGGCCGACCGGCTGCTCGGACCGGCGCTGGTGCGTCCCGGGGACGTCGTCCTCGCCATGGAGTCGAGCGGCCTGCACTCCAACGGCTACTCCCTCGTACGGCACGTGCTGCTGGAGAAGGCCGGCTGGGCGCTCGACCGCGAGGTTCCCGACCTCGGTCGCGCGCTGGGCGACGAGCTGATGGTCCCCACCCGGATCTATGCCAAGGCCTGCCTCGACCTGGCCGATCGCACGAGCGTGCACGCAATGTCGCACGTCACCGGCGGCGGGCTCGCCACCAACCTGGAGCGGGTGCTGCCCGTCGAGCTGACGGCGACCATCGACCGTGGGTCGTGGACGCCGCAACCGATCTTCGACGTGGTCCGCGAGGCGGGCTCCGTCTCTCGCGCCGACCTGGAGGCCACGCTCAACTGCGGCGTCGGCATGGTGGCCCTGATCGCACCCGACGACGTCGACCGTGCGATCGAGGTGCTGGCCGGTCACGGCATCCGGTCCTGGGCCGCCGGCGAGGTCGCCACGGCCTCCGACGAGACGGCCGGCCGGGTCGAACTCATCGGCAACCACCCGGCCTGAGCCGCCCGGCCCGTTCGCTGCTGGAGAAATCAGGGGATCCGGACCACGAAACAACAGCCTCGGTGTGCGGGAACACCCAGGCAGCAGGTAGCGTTGTCCCCACGAGAAAACTTTGAGACAGCCCGGGAGCCATGGTTGCCCCGGCCGACTTGCGAGGGGGCTGACCCTATGGGGCGCGGCCGAGCTAAAGCCAAGCAGACGAAGGTCGCACGCGACCTGAAGTACCGGACTCACGAGACGGACTTCGGGGCACTCGCCAGTGAGCTGCACGGCGAGAGTGGCAACGACGAGCAAGTGGATCCCGAGGTGCTCGAGAAGTGGTCGGACGTCATCGAGCCCTCGCGGCGCGACTGACGGAGCTCGACCAGCCAGACGGCTACACCGGATCCTCCGGTGCAGCCGTCTAGACCTGTCGGCTGATCGTCAGGCGTCGAGCCAGATGCCCCGGAGCCGTCCGACGTCGCGGATGCGGCGCTCGGCCAGCCGGTCGGCCGCGATGGCCGGCGGCACGCCGTCGGTGCGCGCGAGTTCGAACACCGCGCGCGTGGTGTCGAAGATGCCCGAGGCGCGCTGTTCGGCACGCTCGAAGGAGAATCCCTCGAGCTCGTCGGCGACCTGGATCACGCCGCCGGAGTTCACGCAGTAGTCGGGGGCGTAGAGGATGCCGCGGTCCTCGAGCGACTTCTCGACGCCCGGGTGCGCCAGCTGGTTGTTGGCCGCGCCGCAGACGATCTTGGCGCTCAGCACCTCGACGACCTCGTCGGTCAGCGCGCCGCCGAGGGCGCAGGGCGCGTAGACGTCGAGCGCGCCGGCGACGAGCTCCTCGGTCGACCCGACGACCTGGACCTGCGGGTACTCGTCGCGGATCCGGTCGAGCGACGGCGCGTGCACGTCGGTGACGACCACGTTGGCGCCGTCCTCGATGAGGTGCCGGACGAGGTGGCGCCCGACCTTGCCGACGCCCGCGACGCCGACGGTGCGCCCCCCGAGGGCGGGCTCGCCCCAGACGACCTCGGCCGCCGCGCGCATGCCCTGGTAGGTGCCGTACGCCGTGAGCACCGAGCTGTCGCCCGCACCGCCGTGGGCGACGGTGCGACCGGTGACGAAGGAGCACTCGCGGGCGATGTGGTCCATGTCTTCGCTGTAGGTGCCGACGTCGCAGGCGGTGTAGTAGCGCCCACCCAGCGACTGCACGAAGCGGCCGTAGGCGCGCAGCAGCGCCTCGGACTTGAGCGTGTGGGGGTCGCCGATGATGACCGCCTTGCCGCCACCCAGGTCGAGGCCGGCGAGCGCGTTCTTGTACGTCATCCCGCGCGAGAGGTTGAGGACGTCGGTGACCGCCTCGGCCGTGGACGCGTAGGGGTAGAAGCGGGTGCCGCCGAGGCCGGGACCGAGGGCCGTGGAGTGGAGGGCGATGATCGCCCTCAGGCCGGTGGCAGGGTCGTTGGCGAACACGACCTGCTCGTGCTCACTGCCCTGCTCGAAGACGTCTCCGGACACGGTGACCGACATGCGCGATTGCCTCTCATTGGGTGTCAGCCACGCGGGTGGTGTGGCCTTCAGGGATGCCACGGGGTGGTGTGGCGCTCCGCTTCAGCGTATCCATCCCTCATCCGCGCTCGCGCATCACCACGAGATCGCCGTGCGTGCCGTAGCCGGGCAGTGGTCCGCCGGTCCGGCTCGCGTCGAACGTGGCCATCAGCCAGCCGTCGTCGAGGCGGACGAGCGTCGGCCACGGGATGTTGGTGGGGTACGGCGCGGCAAGGGTCCCGATCTCGTTGAGGTCGAGATCGAAGACCGGGAAGCGCTCGCGCTGCCCCCGCCTGCCGTCACGACCGTCGCTGGCCACGACCCGCCAGTGCCCGTCGAGACGCAGCAGGGTGACGCCCTCGGTGGCCCGCCGACCCGTCGCGGCCGACCTCAGGGTCAGGTCGTCGAGAGACGGCCCGGTCGCGAGCGCCGGGTGGAAGCGGAAGAACTTGCGGGCCGACGCGAAGCCGACGTGCCACGTCTCGTCGATGCGGACCAGGTGCGGGTCCCACTGGCCGCGTGAGCGCAGCCCCTCGAGTGGCAGGTCCAGCACGGTCGTGTCCAGCACGTGCCGGCCGACCGTGAGGTCGGCCCCGGTGCGGGCGAGGTTGACGCCCACGGCGGGGGCCCGCCGGTCGAAGTCGCCCCAGGTGCTGGTCGCCACCAGCCACTCGTCACCGTCGCGCACCAGGTGCGTGGCGTGGTCGCCGTACACGCCGGGACCGGTGGGTCGCCGGAAGAACAGGTGCGCGCGGTGCTCGAGCGTGAGGGCCTCCGGGTCCAGCCGCCACACCCCGGTGTGCGCGGTGTCGAAGAAGCCCGGGCCTGCGTGCGTCGCGGTCAGCCAGACCCAGCCGTCGGGGGTGTACGGCGACCCGTCGGCGTGGGTGACCAGGCGGCTGTCGCGCAGCCCGAGCTGCCCGAAGTCACCGTGCTCGCCCGAGCCGCCGTCGAGCTCCACGGCCAGGGAGGCCAGCCACGCCTCGTCGCGGGTGTCCACGAGGTCGAGCAGCCCGACCCGGCCGCGCACGACCCACTCCCCGGCCGGTCTGGTGGAGTCGGGGCCCCGCGACCAGACGGTGAGGTGGATGCCGGTCAGCGTCAGGGCGATCGCGTGGGGATGGTCGGGCAGCGAGCCCATCCGCCGGCTGCGGTGGGCGCTCTCGACACCGGCCGCCGTGCGCACGGTCAGGCCGATCGCGCCGTCCGCGTAGCTGCCGGCCAGCCGGGCACCGTCGCCGGCGACCATCGTGATCGACGCCGACTCCGCGTCCAGCGTGAGCGTCGCCGCGACGTACGGCGCGACCGCGGTCAGTGCGTGCGGTCCGGGCCCGGAGTCCTGGGTGCGTGAACCCGGCGCGATCAGGTCGATCGGGCGCAGCCGGGCCACGATCTCGAGCGGGGGGAGCACCCCCACAGCCTGCTACACCCCGCGCCCGGCTAGCGCAGCGCCATCCTCGGCTCGCCGTTGACCAGCCCGGTGCCGGAGATGCCGCAGCTGCCGCTGCGGGGCGCCCCACCGTTCCAGACCTGGCGCACGCACGAGCGCGTGGCGAGCTGTGCCCAGTAGTTCGGGTGCAGGCTCTCCTGGATGTAGTACGGGCTGCCCGAGCCGCAACAGGTCGAAACGGTGCGGATCTGGTTGACCCACTCGGTCTTGTCGACCGCGCCGGCCTGGGTCCAGGAGGTCAGGCCCTTCTCCTCGTAGAGCCCCACCCCGGTCTCGCACAGCCGCCTGCCGTTGAACGCCGACGACAGGTCGAGGGTGCGCAGGTTCGCCAGCCCGGCGTCGGACGCACCGCCGAGGACGGTGGAGTTGATGGTGGGCA
The DNA here is from genome assembly GCA_963807335.1 of uncultured Actinomycetota bacterium. Classification (GTDB taxonomy): domain Bacteria; phylum Actinomycetota; class Actinomycetes; order Propionibacteriales; family Nocardioidaceae; genus Nocardioides. The sequence continues at coordinate 607,815 of CAWEBT010000010.1, read as the reverse complement.
GGGCGGTGCCGTTGGCCCAGTCGAGGTCGTTGTTCCAGAAGCCGCAGCCGCCGGTCGACTGGCGGCCGTAGCCGCTCTGGCCGTAGCGCATCCCCGACGCGCCCGGCAGGGGAGAGGCGTAGTTCTGCGCGACCATCGTCCACTGGGTGTCTGCGTAGCCTGCGTTGCGCATGGCGGTGCGGATGTTGGTGTACGCCGAGGTCACCTTGGCCCGCACGGCCGCGACGTTGGCGGCCGTGAAGTTGTTGAGCACCGACGAGTCGTCGTTGCAGTAGTTCTTGTACCAGGTCGGTGAGGTCAAGAAGTTGGTCACGCAGGTCTGCACGATGTCGGCGAAGTTGAAGTCGTTGCCGCCGATGGAGACCACGACCATCTTCACGTTGTGGGTGGCCGCGAAGCCCTGCAGCATCAGCGCCTGGCCCTGCCGCCCGCCGGTGTTGTAGAAGTCCAGCCCAGGCTTGAAGTTGCCGTTGGAGTCGGTGAACGTCACCGCGCGCGAGCCGGAGCAGGCGAGGTTGTGGCCGGCCAGCCCGCTGCCGACGTACGCCTCGGCGGACTTGCTGCGGTGGCAGCGGTTGATCGTCTCGGCGGTGCCAGCCGGGTTGTCGTAGTACGCCGTCGAGCCCAGCGCGTCGGCGGACGTCGTGGACGAGTTGGAGCTGCCGGCCCAGCGGCCGGCCTCGCCGCTGATGTAGGAGTCGCCGACCGTGACGACGTACCCGGTGCCGGCGCCTGGCCCGTCGGCGGTCGCGGTGGTGCTGGTGGCGACCACGGTGAGGCCGGAGAAGAGCAGAGCGAGCGCGGTGGCGACCAGCGCGCGTGGACGGATGAGCTTCATGGACTCCCGATCGTCAAGGGGCCCCCGATGGTCCCCGTGCGCAACGTAGTGGCCCACGTCACATCTGGGAAGGGCTCCCGCCGGGAGTCACCTCAGGCGGCTGCCGGGGTGAGCGCCGCGCTGAGGACGGGCATCAGGCTTGCGACCGCGACGGCGAGGGCCGCGACTAACCGGCGGGGGGCGATGAGCGACATGGGGGACCGATCGGGGGAGGGGACGGGGCGGGGGGCTCGACGTCCGAGTGGCCGTGCGCCGGTCAATCGGCCGCCGGGGTCGGCAGCGTAGGGAAACGGCGAGGATTCCTCACCGGGCACCGGCAAGGATGGGTGCGTGGACGTCGAGCCGTTGAGCCCCACCGCCCCGCCGCTGCGCCGGCCGGTGCTGATGAACCAGGACTGGCGCGACCTGACCTACCTGCACTGGGCCGTCGAACCGGATCGGGTGGCGCCGCTGATGCCGCCCGGCGTGCGACCCGACGTGCACGAGGACGGGGCGACGTACGTCGGGCTGGTGCCGTTCCGGCTGTGCGACGCGGGCCTCGGACGCCGCTCGACCACGCCGTGGCTGGGCACCTTCCTCGAGACCAACGTGCGGCTGTACTCCGTCGACGAGCTGGGTCGCCGCGGGGTCGTCTTCCTCAGCCTCGATGCCCAACGGCTGCTGGTGGTGCTGGGCGCGCGCGCCGGTTTCGCGCTGCCCTACCGCTGGGCGCGGATGAGCCACTCCGAGGTTGCGGGCGTACACACCTACCGGGCGGCGCTGCGGTGGCCGGGGGCGCGGGCGACCAGCGAGGTCGCCGTACGAGTGGGTGCGCCACGGGTGGCGACCCCGCTCGACCACTTCGTGTCGGAGCGGTGGCGGCTGCACACGCGGGTGCTGGGCCGAACGGTGCTGGTGCCCAACACGCACGGGACCTGGCCGCTGCACGACGCCGAGGTCGTGCGCCTCGACGACGGGCTGCTGGGCTCGGTGGGCTTCGCCGACCTCGCTGGCCGGCCGCCCGACCATGTCGCGTTCAGTCCCGGCGTGCACACGGAGTTCGGGCTTCCGCGGCGGGCGAGGAGAAACACGAAACGCCCGGTCGGGACGTGACCGGGCGCTTCGGTGCTGGTGGCCAGGGGCGGGGTCGAACCGCCGACCTTCCACTTTTCAGGCGGACGCTCGTACCGACTGAGCTACCTGGCCAAGCGGGGGAAACCCTACACGGGGTGGACCGGACCCCGGCAAACGGCCGAGGGTCGTCGGGTACGTTCATGACTCGGCGGCCACCCATCCGGGCGCACGCCTGCTGCGCGGCGACGCGCCGGGGGAAGAGGATTCGATGCTGGTTCTCGTGACCGGAGCGACCGGATACGTCGGCAGCCGCCTGGTCCCGCGGCTCCTCGAGGACGGTCACCAGGTGCGCGCCGCGTTCTCGCGGCCCGAGCGCAGCCACGAGTTCTGGTGGAACGACCGGGTCGAGATCGTCCAGATGGATGTCCTGGACCAGCAGCAGGTCCACGACGCCGTGGCCGGCGTGGACGCGGTCGTCTACCTGATCCACGGCATGGGTGGCGACGACTTCGTCGTCAAGGACCGGGAGTCGGCCACGCACATGGCGGCCGCCGTCGACCGCGCGGGAGTGGACCGGGTCGTCTACCTGTCGGGGGTGGTCCCCGACGTGCCCGAGGATGAGCTCTCGGACCACATCTCGTCCCGGCTCGAGGTGGAGCGGATCCTCGACGGCTCGAGCGCGACCACGATCGTGCTGCGCGCGGCCCTCATCGTCGGCAGCGGGTCCACGAGCCTCGAGGTCGTGCGCCAGATCTCCGAGCGGGTGGCCCTGCAGGCCATCCCCACCTGGATGGACTCGACCGTCCAGCCGATCGCCGTCGTCGACGTGCTCGAGTGCTTGTCCGCCGCGTTGGCCATCGACTGCGAGAGCCGCGCGTTCGACATCGGCGGGCCCGAGTCCATGCCGTACGCCGAGCTGCTGCGCACCTACGCAGACATTGCCGGCCTGGACCGACCGCAGGTCGAGGTGCCGGTGCCCAATGCCGTGGTCGGCACCGTCGCCGGGTGGCTGACCGACGTGCCCAGCCCGACCGTGAAGTCGCTGATCGAGAGCCTGCACCACGACATGGTGGCCGGCGACGACGACTTCACCCGCGAGCTGCTGCCGTCCGGACACCAGCTCCTCGGGCTGCGCGACTCGCTCGAGCGCGCCCTCACCGCGGCCGACGAGAGCGTCGCTCCCGGGCGCCGCGACCCGCTCGGGCCGATGCCGCACGACCCGGCTTGGGCGACCGGCGGTCAGGACGGTGCGGTCCGCGCGGTCGTGTCCGGAGCGTCCGCTGCTGCGGCCGCCGTGGTCAGGCGCGTCACGGGCGAGTAGCGACCGGTCGGCTCAGGCCAGAAGTGCCGCGGCCGCTACCACGCCGGCGGTCACGATGAGCACGCGCAGCAGGGTCTCTGGGATGCGGCGGCCGATCCGTGAGCCGACGTAGCCGCCCACGACGGAGCCGGTGGCCAGCAGCAGGACCGCTCGCCACTCGACGTCCGCGATGAGGACGAAGACCAGGCTGGCGACGACGTTGCCGGCCATCACGGCCAACGTCTTGAGCGCGTTGAGGATGCGCATCGGGACGTCCAGGCCAAGCCCCAGGACCGCCATCGCCATCACCCCGGAGCCTGCGCCGAAGTATCCGCCGTACACACCCGTGAGTCCGGCGAAGAGCTTGGTGACCCGCGACATGGAGGTGCGGGGCTCGGGGGCCGGGCCTTCGTGCCGGGTCCGCACCCACTGTGAGATCGACGGCTGGGCGCCGACCAGCAGACAGGTGAAGAGGATCAGCCAGGGCACCACCGCCTCGAACACCGACGACGGCAGCGCGAGGAGCAAGAAGGCGCCGCCGATCGCGCCTGTTCCGCAGGTGGCCATCACCGTGAGGGTGATGTGCGGGTGCTGGCGCAGCTCCTCGCGATAGCCGAACGAGCCGCTCAGCGCGCCCGGGGTGAGACCGATCGTGTTGGAGGCGTTGGCGACCACTGGAGGCAGGCCGACGGCGACCAGGACCGGGAAGCTCAGCAGCGAGGCCACACCGACCGTGGACGTGAGTACGCCGGCGCCCAGCCCGGCGGCGAGGACGGCCAGTTGCTCCGGGCCGGTCACGACCCGTCGTCGCGGAGGACGGCCAGATCGCTGACCATCACGACGTGCTCGTGCATGGCGACCGCGGCCCCGGTCGCGTCGCCGGCGGCTATCGCGTCGGCAACGGCACGGTGGCCGGCCAAGGAGTCCAGCGGTCGTCCCGGCTGGGAGAGCGACTCGATGCGCGTCTCCTTGATCAGGTCGCCGATCTCGTCCATCAGCCGCGCCAGGAGGAGGGAGTGGGCTGCGGCGGTGACGGCCCCGTGGAAGAGCTCGTCGCCCTCGACCCCGCGACCCCCGGCCTCGACATCGTCAGCCATCACCTGGAGGGCGTCGTGGATGCGGTCCAGGTCCCCGTCGGTGCGGCGTACGGCGGCCAGCGCGGCGATCTTGGTCTCGAGCGCGTCGCGGGTCTCGATGATCTCGGGCAGCCGGTTGGCGTGCGCGCGGATGGCATCGACGATGCGAGCCTCGCTGGGGGAGCCGGTCACCACCGTGCCGTCGCCGTGTCGGACGGTGACGACGCCGATCACCTCGAGGGCGACCAGGGCCTGGCTGAGCGTCGCGCGACTCACGCCGAGCCGGGCGGCGAGCTCGCGCTCGGGCGGAAGCCGGTCGCCCGCGGTCAGCCCGTTCTGGGCGATCCAGGCAGTGATCTGCTCGGCCACCTGCTCGTAGAGCCGGGTGCGGAGGAGTCGGCCCGGGAACTCGTCGGAGCCCGGTTCGGCGGGAGGTGGCACATCCGTCATGGCCCCATGCTATTGACGGGAGGTCCATTGTCCTATTGGCTAGGCCACTGAGCCAAGCCTGTGATGGCGGTCACCTCGGACCGGCGGCTCCGGATGAGAGGCACGTGAATGGGACCGGAATGGGTAGCGATCCTCGCGCTCGTCGCACTGTTCGTGATTGGCACGGTGCTGCCGATCAATATGGGAGCGCTGGCGTACGTCGCCGCGTGGCTGGTGGGCATGTACGCCCTCGATCTCGACGAGAAGGAGATCCTGGGTGGTGTCAGTGGTGACCTCGTCCTCACGTTGATCGGCGTCACCTACCTGTTCGCGATCGCGCGCAACAACGGCACGGTGGACCTGATCGTCCGCACGGCGGTGCGGGGCGTCGGTGGACGGGTGGCCCTCATCCCCTGGGTGATGTTCGCGGTCACGGCGGTGCTCACGGGTATCGGCGCCGTCAGCCCGGCGGCGTGCGCGATCATCGGCCCGATCGCGCTCGGCTTCGCCGGCCGCTACGGCATCAGTCCGCTGATGATGGGCATGTTCGTGGTGCACGGCGCCCAGGCCGGCGGATTCTCGCCGATCAGCATCTACGGCACCATCACCAACTCGGTGATGGAGGACGCGGGCCTTCCGTCCAGCGAGATCACCGTCTTCCTGGCCAGCCTGATCGTCAACACGATGATGGCTGCCCTCCTGTTCGTGGTCCTGGGTGGGCGCGAGCTGATGAGTCGGCGTATCGACCCCGACGAGAACGACACGCTCGACGACGACCTCCACCGGGGCGGCCCCGCCATCCCGGCGCGCGGGACCGGCACGCTCACCGAGTCAGCGACCCAGGCGGTCGGCGTTCGTCGCGACCAGCTGCTCACGCTCGTGGCCTTCGTGGGTGTGGCGCTCGTCGCGCTCGTGTTCGACAAGAACATCGGGTTCGTGGCCATCACCGCCGCCGTCGCGCTGGCGATGCTCAATGCCGACGACCACAAGGATGCCGTCAAGCAGATCGCCTGGCCGACCGTGCTGCTGGTCGCCGGTGTGAGCACCTACGCCACGATCCTGACCACCGCGGGATCCCCTGAGTTCGTGGGCAACTGGGCAGCGGGGCTGGGTGCGATCGCGATCGGCGCGCTGGTCCTCTGCTACGTCGGCGGCATCGTCTCGGCGTTCGCCTCGTCGACCGCGCTGCTGCCGGTGATCATTCCCATCGGCGTGCCCCTGATCGCGGACGGTGGCATCAGCGCCGGCCTCTTCGTGGCAGCCCTCGCTGTGTCGTCGACGGTCGTCGACGTCAGTCCCTTCTCGACGAACGGGGCGCTGATGCTTGCCAACAGGCCTGACTCCATCAGCGAGCCGGTCTACTACAAGCAGATCCTCACCTACGGCATCATCGTCACCCTGGTCGGTCCCCTTCTCGTGTGGGCGGCCCTTGTGCTGCCGAGCTGGTGAGTGCCGTGTCGGCACCCACGACCGGACCCCTCGACGACATCCTCGTCGTCGACCTGTCCCGCGCCCTGGCGGGACCGCACGCGACGATGATGCTCGGCGACCTCGGTGCCCGGGTGATCAAGGTCGAGACGCCCAACGGCGGCGACGACACCCGCGGCTGGGGTCCGCCGTTCGTGGGCGATCCCGACGACCGGCAGTCGACGTACTTCCTCTCGACCAACCGCAACAAGGAGTCGATCGCGCTCGACCTCAAGGACGAGGGCGACCGCGAGCTGCTGCTGCGACTCGTCGACCGCGCCGACGTGCTGGTGGAGAACTTCCGCACCGGCGTGCTCGAACGCCTCGGGCTCGGCATCGAGAGCCTGCAGGAGCGCAACCCGCGGCTGGTCGTGCTGTCGATCACCGGCTTCGGCCACGACGGTCCCGAGGGCGGGCGAGCCGGCTACGACCAGATCGCCCAGGGTGAGGCCGGGCTGATGTCCCTGACCGGCTCGGGTCCCGACGACCCGCAGCGCGTCGGCGTACCCATCGCCGACCTCCTGTCCGGGATGTACGGCGCGTACGGCGTCGTCGCCGCCCTCAACGAGCGGCACCGCACCGGCGTGGGCACCGTCGTGCGCACCTCGCTGCTGGCGTCGGTCGTGGGCGTGCACGCCTTCCAGGGCACCCGGTGGACGGTGGCCGGCGAGGTCGGCCGGGCCGCGGGCAACCACCACCCGTCGATCGCGCCGTACGGCCTGTTCCACTGCCGCGACGGCTCGGTGCAGATCGCCTTGGGGAGCGAGAGCCTTTGGCGTCGCTTCTGCGCGGGCTTCGAGCTGGACGCCGAGGCCGACGGCCTGGCCAGCAACGCCGAGCGCGTCGCCAACCGGGCCCGGGTCATCGAGGTCGTCGAGGCTGCCTTCACCGAGTGGGACAGCGAGGCGCTGCTGGCCAGGCTCGCGGAGGTCGGCGTGCCGGCGGGCAAGGTCCGCAACCTCGACGAGGTCTACGCCTGGGACCAGACGCTCAGCCAGGGCCTGCTGGTCGACGTCGAGCACAGCACGCTCGGCAGGATCACGCTGCCCGGTCCGCCGCTGCGGTTCTTCGCCGCCGACGGGGACGAGGTCACCCGCCGTGACCACGGGGCGCCGCCGGTGCTCGACGAGCACGGCGGCTCCGTCCGCGCCTGGCTGGAGGAGTCGTGACGGCGACCGCTCGCGAGCTGCTGGCCCTGGTCCTCGACGACGGCTCGTTCGAGTCGTGGGACCAGCCCATCGACATCTCGGGGCACCCGGAGTCCTACCGCGCCACGCTCGAGCGCGCCGCCGAGAAGGCCGGCACCGACGAGTCGGTGATCACCGGCCGCGGGCTCATGCACGGCCGGCCGGTGGCTGTGGTGGCCAACGAGTTCGGCTTCCTCGCCGGCTCGATCGGGCGCGCCGCTGCCGAGCGCATCACCGCCGCCGTACGCCGCGCGACGGTCGAGGGTCTCCCGGTGCTCGCGACGACGGCCTCGGGCGGCACCCGGATGCAGGAGGGCACTCCCGCCTTCGTGCAGATGATCGACATCTCCCGGGCCCTGATGGCCCACCGGGCAGCGGGCCTGCCGTACCTCGTCTACCTGCGAAACCCCACGATGGGCGGGGTCTTCGCCTCGTGGGGGTCGCTCGCGCACGTCACCGTCGCCGAGCCGGGCGCGCTGGTGGGCTTCCTCGGCCCGAAGGTCTACGAGGCGCTCAACGGTGTGCCGTTCCCGAGCGACGTGCAGACGGCAGAGAACCTCGCCGCTCGCGGGGTCATCGATGCGGTCGTGGCCGCCGAGGACCTGCCGGAGCTCGTCGACCGCGCACTGGCGGTGCTGGTCGACGCCCCGGACGAGCCCACCCTGCCGCGTCGTACTGGTGACGTCGGCGACGAGGGCTCGGCGTGGGAGGCGATCCAGCGGACCCGCGCCGACGGGCGGGTCAGTGTCCGCGACCTGTTGCGTCACGCCGGCTCACGCACCCTGCGCCTCGCCGGGACCGACGAGGGCGAGCGCGACGAGACGCTGATCGTGGCGCTCACGAGGCTCGACGGCCAGCCCTGTGTCGTGGTCGGTCAGGACCGCACCCGGCAGAGCCCCGAGACGCCGATGGGTCCCGGTGCGCTGCGGGAGGCGCGGCGCGGGATGCGCCTGGCCGAGGAGCTCCGGATCCCGTTGGTCACCGTCATCGACACCCCGGGCGCCGCGCTGTCGCAGCATGCCGAGGAGCGTGCCATCGCCGGCGAGATCGCCCGGTGCATCGCCGAGCTGGTCACCATGACCGTGCCCACCCTGGCGGTCGTGCTGGGACAGGGCTGCGGGGGAGGGGCGCTCGCGCTGCTGCCGGGGCGGACGGTCATCGCGGCCGAGAACGCCTGGCTCTCGCCGCTGCCCCCCGAGGGCGCGAGCGCGATCGTGCACCGCGGTGACACCAGCCACGCGGCGGAGATGTCGGAGCAGCAGGAGATTCGTGCGGTCGACCTCCGTCGGTCCGGCACGGTCCACCACGTGGTGCCCGAGGTCGTCGGCGAGTCGGCCGAGCAGCTGGCCCTCGCCGTCGCGGCCGAGTGCGCCGTTCGGCTGCACGAGATGACGGCGGCGACCGAGCCTCGGTGAGCCTGACATTTGTTGGCTCACCGGGACCGCCCCTATGCTGTCCGGGCGCTCGCGAGAGCGCGGGCCCCCATCGTCTAGCGGCCTAGGACGTCGCCCTTTCACGGCGGTAGCACGGGTTCGAATCCCGTTGGGGGTACCACCGTTGCCGCGGGGCATCCCGATTGGGAAACGCCGACGACGATGGGTTAGAGTTCCACCGCTTCACCTCCACGAATCACCAGCACCACAAGGCCCCGTAGCGCAGTTGGTTAGCGCGCCGCCCTGTCACGGCGGAGGCCGCGGGTTCGAGTCCCGTCGGGGTCGCAACCACGAGCACCCCGGATCACCAGATCCGGGGTGCTCGTTGCATTTCGGGTGCCTCCTAGGCTTCGGCCCATGCCGGTCGACGTACCTCCCGAGGAGTTCGAGCTGCTGGTGGACCGCGCGCTCGACCAGATCCCCGACGAGCTGGCCGCCATGATCCGCAACGTCGTGCTGCTCGTCGAGGACGAGCCGCCGGCCGACGACCCCGAGCTGCTGGGCTACTACGACGGCGTCGCGCTCACCGAGAGGCAGAGCAACCACGCGTTCGAGCTGCCCGACCGGATCCTGGTCTTCCGCGGCCCGCTCGCGCGGATGTGCGAATCGGAGGAGGAGCTCGTCGACGAGGTGCGGATCACCGTGGTCCACGAGATCGCCCACCACTTCGGCATCGACGACGACCGGCTCCACGACCTCGGCTACAGCTGAGCTCCCGCCAGGAAGCCGGCGGCGCAGCCGGCGACCGCCAGGACCAAGGTGAGCGCCAGGTAGCCGGTGCCCCGCGTCCGGCCCCGGTCGTGGGCCTGCACGGCCATGGACGACCACGTGGTGAACCCGCCGCAGAAGCCGACGCCCACGAGCGCGACCGCCTGCTCGCCCGGCCCGACCGCCGTGAGGAACCCGAGCAGGGTGGAGCCGAGCACGTTGGCGAGCAGGGTCCCGACGGGCAGCTCGTCGTCGAGCAGGTGCGAGAGCGCGAAGCGGGCCGGTGCTCCGAGCGCCGCGCCGAGCGCCACCAGCAGCACGGTCATGCGTCGACCTCGTCGTCGGACGCCGGACCCGACGTCAGGTGGCGCCCGATGTGCACGGCGACCAGGCAGGCCGCCACGGTGCCGAGCAGGTAGGCGAGGGCTGCCCATGGACGCCCGTCGCCGAGCAGCCCACGGCCCTGCTCGGCGTACGCGGAGAAGGTCGTGAACCCGCCGAGCAGGCCGGGGCCGAGGGCCACGGTCAGCAGGCGGCGCCGGCGGATCGCGGCGACGGCCGGCAGCAGGGCCAGCGCCAGCGATCCGGTCACGTTGATCACCAGGGTGGTCCAGGGGAAGCCGGAGCCGTCGGGAACTGCCGAGGTCGCCGCCCAGCGAAGCACCGCTCCGAGCGCGCCTCCGGCCGCCACCGCCACCAACGCGAGGGCGTGCAGGGGTGATCGGGTCACGACACCCGGTTGTCGGCGGACCGGGACCGCGCCGTCCAGGGCGTCGGCGCCTCGCCCGCCGACTGGCGGATGAACTCGCCCAGGAACCACATCTGGAACTCGCGCTGCAGGGGGGTCCGCGCGGTGGAGAGCAGTCGCTCGGCGCGGCAGAAGGCATCGGCCAGGTCGAACATCTCGAGCATCGTCGCGAAGATCGTGGCCGCCGACGGCGTGGTCTCGACAGTGACGTCGACGCGCCTGGCCCCGCGGCGCTGCTGGGCGGCGAGCTGGATGTCGGTGCCGGGCGGGAACTGTCGCTCGTAGGTGACGAACATCGCCGACAGGTCGCGGGCGAGCGGGTAGTCGGCCTCGTGGGCGAGCGACAGCAGCCGCAGCTCCCGGCGCAGGTCGGCGTACTGGTTGCGGGTGCCGAAGAAGAGCTTGACGTCGAGGCCGAGCAGCTCGACGGCGATCGCGTCGGCGGGCGAGGTCCACGTGGGCTCGTCGACGCGGACGTCGATGACGCCCTCGCGGTAGGCGTCCTGGTGCATCTCGACGGCCGGCTCGAACCACACGACTTTGCCGTCGTGCTCCATCGACGCACCCCAGGTCACCGAGGACATGGCCACGATCGACAGGCCGCGGCCGAAGGTCGAGAGGAAGCCGTCCTCGGAGTCCTCCTCGTAGAACGCCGGCTGCGGCGACTCGGGCTGCTGCAATGACGCGTCGGCCACCTCGATGCGGGGATGCTCGCGGGTGCCGCGCACCCGCACCGACAGCGGAGGCTCACCGTGCAGCACGGCATTGGTGACCAGCTCGGAGACTCCGAGCTCCGCGCACTCGATCAGGTCGTCGCGCTCGAGCTTGCGGCACGCCTCAACCACCCAGCGTCGCGCGTCGGCGACCGCGCTGGGCTCCGCATCCAGAGGAAGTGCTTGCTTGTCGAGCGGCACGAGCCTTCCTCGATCCGGGGGCAGAGGGGTCAAGCCAATCACGGCTCGTGTACCCATGGGGCGTGACACGTAAACCTGCATGAGACGGACATGTCCGGGGGACAGCGTCCATGTGACGGACCAGACCCGGCCGTCGGTTGGGAGGTGGCACCCTTTTCGCGAGACAATGGGCACTCCGAGCGAGGCACAGGAGAACATCACATGTCCGAGACGAAGACTTCCGCCCGCCACCGTGTGGTGGTGATCGGCTCCGGTTTCGGGGGCCTGTTCGGCGCCAAGGCGCTGCGCCGCGCCGACGTCGACGTCACGATGCTCGCCAAGACCACGCACCACCTGTTCCAGCCACTGCTCTACCAGGTCGCGACCGGGATCCTCTCCGAGGGCGAGATCGCACCGCCGACCCGTGAGGTGCTCAGCCGACAGGACAACGCCCGCGTGCTGCTCGGCACCGTGACCGACATCGATCTCACCTCGCGCACCGTCACCTCGCACGTGCTCGGCCGTGAGACGGAGACGTCGTACGACTCGTTGATCGTGGCGGCGGGCGCCGCGCAGTCCTACTTCGGCAACGACCACTTCGCCGAGCACGCCCCCGGCATGAAGAGCATCGACGATGCGCTCGAGCTGCGCGGCCGGATCTTCGGTGCCTTCGAGATGGCCGAGCTCGGTGCCAACCGCGGCGACGACGTCGACCACCTCCTCACCTTCGTGGTCGTCGGCGCCGGTCCCACCGGCGTCGAGATGGCCGGCCAGATCGCCGAGCTCGCACACCGCACGCTGCGCAGGGACTTCCGCCTCATCAACTCCCGTCAGGCTCGCGTCATCCTCGTCGACGCCGCCGGCCAGGTGCTGCCGCCGTTCGGTGCGCGACTGGGTGACGTGACCAAGCGGGAGCTGGAGAAGCTCGGTGTCGAGGTCGTCCTCGGCGCCATGGTGACCGACGTCGACGAGCGTGGCATCGAGATCAAGTACAAGGACGGCACCACCGAGAGCATCCGGTCGGTCACCAAGATCTGGGCGGCAGGGGTCCAGGCGTCGCCGCTCGGCAAGAGCCTGGCCGACCAGTCCGGTGCGTCGCTCGACCGCGCCGGCCGCATCGGCGTCAACCCCGACCTGACGCTGCCCGGTCACCCTGAGGTGTTCGTCGTCGGCGACATGATCGCGCTCGACAACCTCCCCGGTGTCGCGCAGGTCGCGATCCAAGGCGCGAAGTACGCCGCCAAGACGATCGACGGGCGCCTCAAGGGCAAGGCCCCCAAGGAGCCGTTCAAGTACTTCGACAAGGGCTCGATGGCGATCATCAGCCGGTTCAACGCGGTGGCGATGGTCGGCAGGCTGCGACTGACCGGTGTCATCGCGTGGCTCATGTGGCTGCTGGTGCACCTCGTCTACATCACCGGGTTCAAGAACCGGGTCACCGCGATCCTGCACTGGTTCATCTCGTTCCTCGGTCGGGGCCGTTCCGAGCGCACCTCCACCGAGCAGCAGATCTTCGGGCGCGCCGCCCTCAACCGGCTCAAGCGCGGTGCCACCGACCTGGTCTCCGAGCCAGGGGCGTACGACGCGGCCCGCCAGCTGCTCGAGACCACCCGGCGTGCCGAGCTCGAGGCCCAGGCGATCGAGCAGGCTCGACTCACCGACGCCGGCGAGCGCGGCGCCACCCCACGCTGAGCATGTCCACGATCGAGCTGGTCCTTCCGGACCTCCGGTACGTCGACTCGTTGATCGCCGCCGTACACGAGTTCGGCGCCACGACGTGGCACGGCAGTGGCCTCTGGGACCTCACCGTCGACGACGCGACCGTGGAGACGCTCGCCGAGCGCATCCCCGGTCTGCTCGTGCAGTCAGACCACGCCACCGAGCTGCCCCCTGGCCGGGTCCACAGCGACTACTGGTGGATGGTCGACGGTGCCGAGTTCGTGGGCTTCCTGGCGATCCGCCACTCGCTCACGGAGTTCCTCCTCAACGAGGGCGGCCACATCGGTTACGGCGTACGCCCCTCCCGTCGTCGCGAGGGCCACGCCACCCGCGCTCTCGAGCTGGCCCTGGTGCGTGCCCGGGAGATCGGATTGGACCGGGTGCTCCTGACCTGCGACGAGACCAACGACGCCTCGCGCCGCACCATCGAACGCAACGGTGGCGTCTTCGAGGACGTCCGTGCCGACAAACGCCGCTACTGGATCGCCCTTTCCTGAGGTGGGCCGGAATGGTCTACATTCCGTGCGTGAGTGCTCAAGCCCCCTCCGCTGTCATCTTGATCCGTGCCGAACGGTTCACCCCGAACCCCGCGACGGCGGCCGACAACGCGTTCCAGTCCGAAGCGCCGGTTGGCAGCCCGGACGCCACTGCCGCCACTGCGCTGGCCGAGATGGACGCGGTGGCCACGGCCCTGCGTGAGGCAGGGGTGCGCGTCCACGTCTTCGACGACGAGGACCACAGCCGACCCGACAGCGTGTTCCCCAACAACTGGCTGTCCACCCACGCCGGCGGCACCGTCGCGGTCTACCCGATGTATGCGTCCAACCGGCGCCACGAGCGACGCGCGGACGTGCTGGAGATGCTGAAGTCGTCGTACCGGGTGCAGACGATCGTGGACTACTCCGGCCTCGAGACCGACGGCATCTTCCTCGAGGGCACCGGTGCGATGGTCCTCGACCACGTGTCCCGCGTCGCCTACACCGCACGCAGCCACCGGGCCGACACCCACGTCCTCGAGCGGTTCTGCACCGACTTCGGCTACGAGCCGATGGCGTTCGACGCGGTCGACGCGGGCGGCGTGCCGGTCTACCACACCAACGTCATCGCCTGCATCGGCACGGACGTGGCGATGATCGCGCTGGAGATGATCCCCGACGAGCTGCGGCGGGCCCAGGTCCGGGAGCGACTCTCGGTCAACGGCCGGACGGTCGTCGAGATCACCGAGAGCCAGGTCCGCGAGTTCGCCGGCAACGCCGTGGAGCTCTGCGGTCGGACCCCCGAGGGCCGTCGCCGCTACGTGATGGCCATGTCGGCCCGGGCGCGCAGCAGCCTGCGACCCGACCAGGTCGCCGCGATCGAGGAGTCCTGCGAGATCGTCGCGGTCGACATCCCGACGATCGAGCTGGCGGGCGGGTCCGTGCGCTGCATGATCGCCGGGGTCCACCTCGACCGGCGGCCGGCGATCGAGCCGGAGCCGACTGCTGCAGTCGAGGCGATCGACGAGAACCCGGTCACCGCCGACGGCCGCGACGTCGCGACCGCGGACGCCTGACCGGTCGCGTCGGAGCGCCGTTCCAGGCGACCGCACCTCCTGGCCAGCGGACCACCCCGGCGTCGCTGTCCAGCTGACCGCTGTCGCCTGGCTGGCCGGGCGGGCCGGGTGGGCGGTGACTTGGGGTCGGTCTGTCAGGGTGAGAGCGACCGCAGCTCACCGTTGCCTGGGTGGGCGGCCGGGTGGGCGGTGACTTGGGGTCGGTTTGTCGGGGTGGGAGCGACCGCAGCTCACCGTGTTGGGTGGTTGGCCGGGCGGCCGGGTGGGCGGTGACTTGGGGTCGGTTTGTCGGGGTGGGAGCGACCGCAGCTCACCGCTGTTGGGTGGTTGGCCGGGTGCGGCCGGGTGGGCGGTGACTTGGGGTCGGTTTGTCGGGGTGAGAGCGACCGCAGCTCACCGTTGCCGGGTGCGGCCGGGTGGGCGGTGACTTGGGGTCGGTTTGTCGGGGTGCGAGCGACCGCAGCTGACCGCTGTCGGGTGGGGCCGGGTGCGGCCGGGTGGGCGGTGGCTTGGGGTCGGTCTGGGCGCCCTGCTTCGGTCGGCTTCGGTTTTGCCTGAAGACCTTCGATCGGCCCGAAGACCTTCGGTAGGCCTCCAGGGGCTCGAACCCTGAACCAACGGATTAAAAGTCCGCTGCTCTACCCATTGAGCTAGAGGCCCGGGGGATCAGGAGATTAGTCGGGACAAACCTCGAGGCAGCTCCCCTGTGGTCACACGTGGTGACGGTGCCGAGTATGCCCGGTTCCGCAGTGCGCCGACACGCTGCCCCGCTGTGCGCCTCCTCGTCGCGATGACCACTGGACGGGCTTGTCGGACGAACCGACCGCAGCCTGCTCGTCGGCAGGCGCAGGGTCGGGAGGTGGCGAGCCGCCCACCACGAACTGGACGCCGGCCGGGTGTGGCCATGGCCACGGTGTGAGCGGCGCCGCGCCCGGCCGCCGGTCGATATTCGATTGACGCGACACGAGGGCGCTCGAGAATGGCGGTCATGGTGTGTGAATTGATCGCCCTTACCTTCAGCTCGCCCGGGCCGGACCGACTCGCCGGGTTCTGGGGTGGTCTGCTCGGCCAGAACGTCACGATCGAACGGGGCGCACCGTCGTTGTCGGCGATTCCCGAGGTGGGGTTCAGTCTGCGGTTCGTCGCCGGGGCCGCTGAGAAACGAGGCCCCAACCAGATGCACCCGGACCTGTTGCCGACCTCCGTCCGGGATCAGGCGTCAGTGGTCGACCGAGCGCTCGGGCTGGGCGCCCAGCACCTGGACGTCGGCCAGGGACCGGACGCCGAGCACGTCGTCCTCGCCGATCCCGACGGCAACGAGCTGTGCATCCTCGAGCCCGGCGGAAGCTTCCTCGCTGGCTGCCCGTTCTTCAGCTCGTTGGCCGGCGACGGCCTCGCGGAGGTCGGCTACTTCTGGCGTGCCGCCCTGGCCTGGAACCTCGTCTGGGACCAGGACGGTGAGACCGCGGTCCAGGCACCCACTGGAGGCCCCAAGATCACCTGGGGTGGCGAGCCGGTGGCGCCCAAGCTCGGCAGGAATCGGCTCCATCTCGACCTCACGCCCGCCGCCCCGTCGACCATCGACACCGAGATTGAGCGCCTGGCAGCACTCGGGGCCACTCGCGTCGGTGTCGGCTGCGCGGACGGCTTCGGCATGGCCGACCCCGGGGGCAACGAGTTCTGCGTGGTGGGGTGACGGCCATGCGGCACAAAAGGGACGGGTTCCGGCGCCGTACCGTCCGGAATGCGCACTACGGTCGGATCCATGCGAACCGGACACGCCCGACCCTGCCCCTGTCGATTCCGTCCACCGCGGTCCCCAGACCCCGCGGGAGCGGGCGCCTTCTCGCCGTTGGGCGACTGGGCGGTGTGGGGTGGCTGAGTTCGGCAAGGAGGACCTGAGCGGCTCGACCTTCGATTGGACCGACCTCAGCGGGTCGACCTTCCGGGCCGCCTCGCTCAGCAACGTGACGATCCGTGGCACCGACCTGCACCACGTGAAGATGACCGGCGTCGAGCTCTGGGACGTCGACATCAATGGCGAGATCGACGGCCTGCGGATCAACGGCGTCGACGTGACGGCGTACGTCGAGGAGGAGGTACGGCGCCGCGAGCCCGACCTGGCCAAGATGCAACCGGAGGATCCCGCCGGCTTCCGCGAGGCCTGGGATCTTCTCGAGCGCCTCTGGGATGGCACCGTCGAGCGGGCCCGGCGCCTCGACCCGGCGCAGCTGCACGAGCAGGTCGACGGGGAGTGGTCGTTCATCGAGACGCTGCGACATCTCTCGTTCGCGACCGCAGCGTGGGTCCGCCGCGTGGTCGGCGGCGACGCGGCCCCATGGCACCCACTCGACCTGCCGTGGGACGAGGCGCCCGAGGACAAGGGCTTCCCGCGTGACCGCTCGGCCCGGCCGTCCCTGGACGAGGTCCTCGAGCTCCGGCGCACCCGGCAGGCCGACGTACGCCGCGTGCTCGACGGCCTCACCGAGGAGGCGCTCGCCGCCGAGACCACGCCGCCGGACGACGACGGTTGGCCCCCGCCTCGTCCGTTTCCCGTGAAGCAGTGCCTGTCGATCGTGCTCAACGAGGAGTGGCGGCACCGGACGTACGCCGAGCGCGACCTGGCGATCCTCGAGGGACTTCCCCACTGACGTGGAGGCGGGTCGGTCGGCGTTGCCGGTTCTCCACCCCAGTCACGAGCGGCGACGTCGGTAGGCTTCGAGGGTGGGAACGACAAGTCGTGCCGAGCGAGCCACGGCCGCTGCGCTCGCTGCCGTTGGCGCCTTCCAGATCGCCCTGGCTGCCGGTGCGCCGTGGGGGCGGGCGGCCTACGGAGGGACCAGCCCGGGCAGGCTGCCCGACCACCTGCGCGCGATCAGCGGCCTCGCCGCACTGGGCTATGGCACCAGCGCGGTCCTCGTGCTTCGCGGCAGCGGCTCATCCCAGGCGCGGACCCGCGCCTTCACGACCCTGAGCGTGTTCATGGGCGTCGGAGCGCTCGTCAACGCCGCATCCGGCTCGCCGGTCGAACGCGCGATCTGGACGCCGGTGTCGGCGGTGACGACCGTTCTCGCTTGGCGCTCACGCCCCGGGCGAACCTAGGCCCCCTCGTCCCGAGCGCGGATCGCCATGGACTCGAGCGAGCCCGAGCGGATTCACCCTCGAGACCGTGAAGGAGCGGTGTAGTGGGCGATGACGTCGACGCAGCGCTGGAACTGCGCCGGCGATGCGGGGTTCTTCCAGCCGAGCTTCTCGAGCGCCCAGTCGACGGCGAAGGCCGGCACCAAGCCGGCCGCGGCTCGTTCGGGATCGGCAACTCGTACGTACCCGCGGCGCAACAGGTCCGAACGGTCGTGCCACGGGGCGCCTGCCGACACCTCCCACCGCGCGAGGTCGAAGGCCGCTGGCGCCGGGCCGGCGAACTCCCAGTCGATGACGCCGACGATCGCGGCGTTGTCGACCAGGAGGTTCTTGGGCAGGAAGTCACCCTGGGCCAGCGAGAGCGTCGCCGCCGGACGTGACGTCACCACCTCGCGCAGGAGCTCGGCGCCCTGCTCGACGAAGCGGGCCGCATCCGCCCCGAGTGCCTCGTCGACGATGCGCACCACCCTGGCCACGGCGGTGTCCTCGGGCAGCCGCAGCCGATGTCGGACACCGCGGTCGGGGACGGCGCTGTGGATCCTTGCCAGCAGCTCGCCACCGTCGACGACGAGCCGCTCCAGGTCCGAGTGCGGCAGCTCACCCACGAGCTGGTCGAGCGAACGCCCGGGCAGGCACCGCTGGATCGAGAACGACAGCAGCTCGCCGTCGTGCTCCAGGTGCCCGACGCCCAGCACCTCGGGTGTCGGCACGCCGAGGTCGCGCGCCTGCGCCATGAGGTGTGCCTCTTCGGTGAACCACGGTTGCGGCCGGCGTGCGAGCCGGGCGATCACGGCCGTCCCGTCCGGAAAAGCGGCGCGGTAAGTCTCGTTCATGCCGCCGCCGGTCAGTGGGACCAGCCGTTCGACCGACCGGCCGCACACCGACCGCACCACGGCATCGATGATCGGCCGCGGCGTTGTCATCGGTCCATGGTCACTCACCAGTCGGCTTCCGGGACGAACTCGCTCGTAGCTCGGCCCGGTCGCTCGTGCGCGTTCGACCGACGGTCGACGTGCCGGGGGTCATGTGTGGGCCCCCTGGTGGATGAAGTAGTTCGTGAGGATGAGGCGGCGCCCTGCGCGCAGGGGCGTCGCGTGGTGCAGGCCGCGACCGTCGAAGACGAGGGCGGTTCCGGCCGGTCCGACGCACTCGAGCTCGGTGAAGCCGTGGTCGTTGCGCAGCTGCCGCACTTCGTGCCTCCAGAACGAGCCCAGGTGCCAGAAGTCCCGGTCCTGGGTGGCGAAGCCATCGGCGCCGGTGCGGTAGAGGCGCGCGATCCGCTCCTCCGTCCAGAGCCGCCAAAGGCCCTGGTGGCTGCCACGTAGGTAGACCATCGGCGCTGTGAGCGATGTGACGTCCTCGAGGAAGAGGAAGACCTTGAGTCGAGGCTTCCACGTGTCCATGTGGTAGTTCAGCTCCCACGACGGCAGTTCGCCGACCACGGTCTTGAGCCCGACCGTACGGCGCAGGCTCACGGCGTCCCGGGACAGGTACGAGCGCGCGATGTCGGTGACCAGTGGGTGCTCGAAGAACGGTTGCAGCCCTGGCACGCGGTGGGCGTCAGGGAGCATGTAGGCGCGGTCGCCCTCCGGGGACTCCGTGAAAGCCTCCTGCGGCGGCACCGCCTCCCGCAGCGCTGCCATCGTCTCGGGGGGCAGCAGGGCGGGCACCAGCACCACGCCGTCACGGCGCAGAGTGCGTACGTAGGGCTCTGCCTCCGGCGACGGCGCGTCGACCTCGATGCCGCGCAGGGAGCGCCACCTGTGCACTGCGAACGGCAGCGCCCGCAGCGCTCCCAGGAGGTGGTCCACGGCGTACCCGTACGGCTCCGGCCCACCGTCGGCGCTGCGTGCGCAGGTCTCGTTGGCGCCCCCGGCCCCGACCCCGGCGACGGCGTCGCCGTGATTCACGCGGCGCACAGGGCCCGCCAGCGCTCGGCGTACGACGGCAAGAGCACGGCCCGCTCGCGCTCGGGGTGGGCGGTGAACTCCGCGAGAAGGTCCCGGGCCGTCGCGCCTGCCTGCTCGATCGCCGCACGAGCCGCCCTGTCGATGTCCGGGTACTGGCGGTCGAGGAGCTCGGCGAGGCCGCGCGCGGGGTGCTTGGCCGCCATCAGCTGTTCCTGCATCTGGCTGATCGCCAGGGCGACCGCCGGGTCGTCGCTGACGTACTCACGAACACCCTGCGAGACGAACGAGTGATCGCCTGAGCGGCCGTAGAGGTCGACGTCGGCCAGGCCGTTGGCCGTAGCGAAATCGCGCGCGTCGTCCTCGAACACGAAGACGAGCTCGACACCGACCGCCTCGAACGCCGACATGAGCCTCAAGAACAGCTCGGACCGGGTGTCCACAGCGGTGTAGAGCACGATGCGGCGCGACGGGGTCCGGTTGGCGCGGATCGTGGTCGCCTGCGTGGCGAGGTACGTGAACCCCTGGTCGGTGAGCCAGTAGCCGTGCACCTCGCCCGGGCCGGTCATGCCCTCGAACCGTGGCGAGCGGTCGAGCACGTAGCTGCTGCGGCCCGAGTACCACAGCGCCCAGCTGTCCAGCGTGCCGAACGGCGTCTCGATGGTGTTCATCCCGGGCAGCACTCCGGAGACCATCGGGTGGTAGTCGACGGAGGCCAGAACCCGGACCTCGCCGTCCAGACGCGCGCAGACCTCGGGACACAGCAGCACCTCGCCCTCGAGCGCACGCGCCCCGAAGTCGCAGTAGAGGTCGTAGTAGAACGGCAGGTCGCCGTCGTTGAAGTCGCCGACCGTGAGCACGTAGCGGAGTGTCGGGTTCGCACGAATGGTGTCGCAGAAGAGGTCGAGCTCGGCGAGGAACTCGGCACTCGGCATCATCAGGAGCGTGCCCCTCGGCATCGGCACTGCCGTGTGCTCTCCGAGCTTGCCGCGCACCCCCGCTACGACCGGGCCGTCCCGGTCGACGCCGACGAGGCCGAAGCAGCCGCTCACTAGGGCTCCTGCGTCCCCGGGGTGCCGGGTCCGCCGAGGCCCTCGAGCACGCCGCGCCGGTGCGTTGCGGCCCGGGTCGCGAGTTCCGTCTGGATCTCGTCATGGATGCGACGCCGGGTGAGGCCGTCCGCCACGAGCAGCTCGGCGCGCCGGCTGTCCAGGTAGGCGACGTTGTCGTTGGCCTGGTTCATGGACTCAACGAGCCGAGTGCTCTTGAGCACGAGGAACGCCGCCGTCGCGCCTAGTCCCGCAACGCTGGTGACCAGGGCGTACGCATCGTCTGGCAGGCCGGCGATGAGGGCGCTGTCGGGGAGCACCGCGATCGCCGAGAACCCGAGCACCAGCATGCGCAACACCAGCGCCCGCCGGTACAACTGCTCCGCCCGGTCGGCGTACAGGTGCCGGGCGCCTGCCGGGTCGAAGGGCGCGACGTCGAGGGGCGCGAGCCTGTCGGAGTTGGTGGTCTCGTGCGTCGCCATGGTGCCCCCAGGGTCGTGCGGCTCCCTCGCAACCTCAATCACACCACTGGCAGGCAGTGTGACGGAAGGGGTACGGCTTGGGCGCGCTCACCGATCCAGGCGGCCAGGTCATCTAGGTGCGGGTCAACGATCCAGGACAGATTCGACAGCTGTGAGGCGGGGGACCGCGTTAGCTGATCTCCCGCCCCGCATCCGGACGCCGGTCATCCGGAACCTGTCCTACCCTCGCCGCATGTCACTGACCTTCTCGGGTGTCCTCGACCACGCCGCCGTCGTCCATGCCGTCGATCAGCTCGTCGACCTCGTCGGCGCCCGGGAGGTCGCGGCGGGCTGGGACGGCGAGTCGGTGCTGCCCGGCATGACCGTGGGCGGCCTGGTCCGACACCTGGTGAGCCAGCCCGA
The DNA here is from genome assembly GCA_963807335.1 of uncultured Actinomycetota bacterium. Taxonomy (GTDB): domain Bacteria; phylum Actinomycetota; class Actinomycetes; order Propionibacteriales; family Nocardioidaceae; genus Nocardioides. Next base: position 586,431 of record CAWEBT010000010.1, on the reverse strand, counting down.
GTGCGCGGTCGAGTTCCTGCGGGCCGACGCACCGCCCGAGGCGGAGACGCTGTCGCTGTCGGACTACTTCGACCGCGTGGACTGGCTCCATGCCGCGGTCGACAGCATCGAGAACACCTCCATCCGCGACGAGTTCAACGCGATGTCGGCCGGCGGCCCCCTGCACTCGGCCGCCATCTTGGAGCAGTCGCGCGGCGAGCTGGCGACCGCGATCGCTGCGGCTGCCCCGGCGACCTACGTCCCGTGGCAGGACTGCGCCCTGCGGCTCGACGACTTCCTGGTCTGCCGGCTGTTGGAGATCGTCGTGCACGCCGACGACCTGGCCGCGAGCATCGGCCGGCCGACGCCCGAGTTCGCCGCCGAAGTGCTCGATCCGGTCGTCGCGGTGCTCGCCACCTTGGCCGTACGGCGCCACGGCCAGGACGGCGTGGTGCGGGGTTTGGCGCGTCTCGAACGCGCCGAGGGGTCGATTTCAGCCATCTGAGGGCCCTGTTTTACGCCTGTTCACGCTCCGCGGTGAGATCACGTCGGTCAGGACGTAGCGATTCCGGGAATGGTTGGTACTGTTGCTGATGCAACAGGTGCAAGTTCCAAGTGGTCTGACGCCCGCGGAGTTTGTGATCCAACGGCGTTTCTTCTCATGGGTACGACTCTTGGGTCGGAGCGACGTGTCACCGCATCTGATGCGGGGTCGTCGAAGTGATGATCTTTCGCCCGATAACAGGAGTAACCAGCAATGGCTCAAGGCACCGTGAAGTGGTTCAACGCCGAGAAGGGTTTCGGCTTCATTGCGCAGGAGGACGGCGGCGACGACGTTTTCGTGCACTACTCGGCGATTCAGTCGCAGGGCTACAAGTCCCTCGACGAGAACCAGAAGGTTGAGTTCGACGTCACCCAGGGCCCCAAGGGCCCCCAGGCGGAGAACGTCCGCGCGATCTGATCGTGCGGATCGCCTCGGACAGCACCTGTCCGTGACTTTCTAAAGACAACGAAGCCCCACCCTCTCGGGTGGGGCTTCGTTGCGTCTCTGGCTTGTCCAGAGCCCACCTGGGTGGCGTGCCACGGCACGTTTGGGTCAATTTCCTTGGTAGGGATGTTTAACCTCGAACCAACAGGGCATGGTTGATCTGTACACGTGTCTGAAAGGGAGGGTTACGTGCACGATCAGTTCGACGTAACGCTCGAGGACGGCGACCTGCTTGGGGAGGTCGAGCTCACCACGACGTTGATCATCGCGGCGAGCGAGTGTGACGAGCGCCTGAGCACTGAGGAGATCGATCGACTCCTCGGTGTCACACCCGTGCCCAAACAGCGCAGCTGACCCGCCCGCCGCCCTCAGCAGGTGGCGAAGAGCACCGGACCCGACGAGAGGTCCGAGAGCACGTACGCGCCGTCTGCCGGCGCGAGATCGAGGACGACGACCCGTCCGGTGGCCCGCGTGGCGACCACCGCGAACCGGTCGGTGAAGCTCCCGCCCTGCCCCGGCGCCGGTCCGGACGCGAGCAGCGCCCGGCTGTCGGCGTTGGCTCGGGCCTGTTCGTCGGTCTCGAAGGAGAGGGCGACCCGGAGGTCCCCGTCGAGCTGGACCGACATCGCGAAGCCGGTGAGCGGCGACACCTCCCCGGCGGCGGCGATGAGCGCGTCCCCCTGCGCCTGGTCCGTCTCGTCGGCCTGCGACATCGTCAGCTGCGAGCAGGCGTAGTCACCTGCATAGACCGACGCCGCCAGCGGAGAGCCCGTCTCCGACACCACCCCGTCGAGGTCGTCGGTGCGGTCGGCCGCGAGCGCCGTCTCGAGGTAGGAGACCGTGTCGGAGGTGCGGATCAGTCGCTCGCCCTTGTCGAGGGCGAAGTGCTGGAGCTCGGGGGTCAGCGTGGGGTCGATGCGGGCCAGCAGGTCGCCGCCGCCCTCCCAGACCTGGTCGTGGGACTTCGGCTCGGTGAAGCCGAGGTCGGCGAGACGGTCGGCGAAGGCATCGAAGTCGAAGGACTCGGGCACCTTGAGGACCTCGACGGCTCCGTCGGACGACTGCGCGAACATCTCCCAGTCCACCGAGGCCGGCGAGATCCCGAACCTGGCCTGCATCGCCACCGCCGACTGGCCGAGCGCCGAGGTGGAGCTGAGGTCGCGCTCGAACGCGTCGTCGAGGAAGCCGGCGAGCTCGTCCGGTGACGACGCCGAGGACACCCCGGAGCCGAGCTCGCGGCGCACCACGCGCCAGTCGACCCACGAGATCCGCTCGGTGCCGGCGGGCGCCAGGGCCACCGCCTTCTCGAACGTCGTGCCGTGCTCGGTCCGCCACCACACGAGCGCGCCCACCGAGGTCGCCAGCACGCCTCCGGCGAGGAGGAGCACGAGCGCACGACGCATGGGCGGACTCCTGGGCGAGCGGGAAGTGGTGTGAGACTACTTCCATGCCGTACGACGTCGTCGCCGCTGGTGCCGTTGTGACCCGCCGTGGGGGAGAGGTGTTGCTCGTCCACCGGCCCAGGTACGACGACTGGTCGTTCCCCAAGGGCAAGCGCGACCGTGGCGAGCACATCCTGGCCACCGCCGTGCGCGAGGTCGCCGAGGAGACCGGGCTGCACGTGCGGCTGGGACCGCGGCTGGACAGCCAGCACTACCCGACCGGCAAGCGCATGAAGACCGTGCACTACTGGATGGCCCGGGCCGTCGGCTCCGACGACATCAGCGGCTACCTCGCCAACGACGAGATCGACGAGCTGGCCTGGTTGCCGTGGGCGGAGGCCTCGGCCCGCCTGACGTACCCCTACGACCGCGACACGCTGGTCCAGGCCCGACCGCTGCGCCGCAACTCCCACGCCCTCGTGGTGCTGAGGCACGGGTTGGCGCGCTCTCGCAAGGCCTGGCGGCGTGACGACCGGCTGCGCCCGCTGCTGCGGACCGGGACGACGCAGGCCGAGCGCCTGGTTCCCCTGCTGGCTGCCTACGACCTCTCGGTCCTCGCGTCGAGCAGCAGCCTGCGCTGCGTCGAGACCGTGACGCCGTACGCCGAGTCGACCGGCTGGCCGCTCACCACCCACGACGGGCTCAGCGAGGAGGACGCGAGCGCGGACGGCGTGCTCGAGCTCGTCGACGAGCTGCTCCACGCCAAGGAGGGCGCGTTGCTGTGCACCCACCGGCCGGTGCTGCCGGCCGTCTGCGACGCCATCGGCGTCGACGAGACCAAGCTCGAGCCCGCGGCGCTGCTCGTCGTCCACCACCGCAAGGGGCGGGTCGTCGCGACGGAGGAGCACGCGCTCACGTGAGGCCCCGGCCGGGCTCGTTCATGTGATGGTCGTCTCGTCCACGGCTGAGCGTCGCCGGATGGGCGATTCGAGTTCACCGCTCGTTCACCGGCGCCCACGACGCCGGACACCTGCGCTCCGCAGACTTCCTGATGTCAGCCTCTACTCGATCTTCAGGAGATTCCGAAGTGAACACCACTTCCATCCGCCGGGTGCTCGTGCCGGGCGTGGCTGTTCTGGCCCTGGCCCTGTCCGCCTGCGCCGCAGCCAACGAGTCCGGCGACACAACCGGTTCGGGCGACACCGGCAGCGTCTCGCTGAGCGGAACGCTCTCCGGCGCGGGCTCCTCCGCCCAGGAGAAGGCGCAGGAGGCCTGGGCGACCGGCTTCCAGGGCCTCAACGACGGCGTCACCATCACCTACGACCCCGTCGGCTCCGGTGACGGCCGCACCAACTTCATCAGCGCCGGTGTCAGCTTCGCCGGCTCCGACTCCTACCTCAGCGACGACGAGGGCGAGCTCACGGCCGCCAAGGAGCGCTGCGGCGGCGAGGACCCGATCGAGATCCCGGCGTACGTGTCGCCGATCGCGGTCGTCTTCAACCTCGACGGCGTCGACTCGCTCAACCTCTCGGCCAAGACGATCGCCCAGATCTTCGACGGCAAGGTCACCCAGTGGAACGACCCGGCCATCGCGGCTGAGAACGACGGCGTGGACCTCCCGGACCAGGCCATCACCCCGGTCCACCGCGCCGACGACTCGGGCACCACCAAGAACTTCACCGACTACCTCGGCAAGGCAGGCGAGGGGGCCTGGAGCTACGAGGCCGAGGACGCCTTCCCGGTCCAGGGTGGCGAGGCTGCCGACGGCACGTCGGGAGTCATCACCGCGGTGACGCAGGGGCAGGGCACGATCGGCTACGCCGACGAGAGCCAGGCCGGCGGCCTCTCGCTGGTCAGCGTCAAGGTCGGCGACGAGTACGTCGCGCCGTCCGCCGAGGGCGCCGCCACCGTCGTCGCCGTCTCACCGGCGGTCGAGGGTCGCGCGGAGGTCGACATGGCGGTCGACCTGGACCGTGAGACCACCGAGCCCGGCGCCTACCCGGTCGTGCTGCTGTCCTACCTGATGGCCTGCCAGACCTACGAGTCGGCCGACGAGGCTGCCCTGGTCAAGGGGTACCTGTCCTACGCTGTCTCCGAAGCGGGCCAGGCCGCTGCCGCGCAGAACGCCGGCTCGGCCCCGCTCGACCCGTCGGTCGCCGAACGCGCCCAGACCATCGTGGACGCGATCTCCGCCAAGTGAGCTGGGTCGAAGACTGCTCGCTGAAGAGCTCCGAGTGCGGCGGGCCGGCCTCCGGCCCGCCGCACTGAGCATCCCCCCGCCCGACCAGGACCCGAGGACCCACCGGTGACCACAACGCTCATCCCCACAGAACCCGAAGCCGGGACGGCGAGGGCGCGCATCGGGGACCGCGTCTTCGAAGGCCTGTCCCGGACCGCGGGAATCACGATCCTGTTCGCGCTGGCTGCCGTGTTCGTGTTCCTCCTCATCCAGGGGTGGCCCGGCCTGAGCCAGCAGGCGTCGGTCTACGGACCGCGCGCCACGAGCTTCCTCGGCTACGTCGGCCCACTGCTCTTCGGCACCGTGCTGGCCTCGATCATCGCGCTGATCATCGCCGTGCCCCTGGCCCTGGGCATCGCCCTGGTCATCAGCCACTACGCGCCACGCAAGGTCGCGACGCCGGTCGCGTACGTCGTCGACCTGCTCGCCGCCGTGCCCTCGGTCGTCTTCGGTCTCTGGGGCATCACCGTGCTGGCCCCCAGGCTCGTCCCGGTCTACGACTGGCTGGCCACGCACGCCTCGTGGTTGCCGTTCTTCGCGGGCCCGGCGTCGGCCACCGGCCGCACCATCCTGACGGCCGGCATCGTGCTGGCGATCATGATCCTGCCGATCATCTCGGCGATCTCCCGCGAGGTGTTCGCGCAGACTCCTCGGCTGCACGAGGAGGCCGCCCTCGCGCTGGGCGCCACCCGCTGGGAGATGATCCGGATGGCGGTGTTCCCCTACGCCCGTTCGGGCATGGTCTCGGCGGTCATGCTCGGCCTCGGCCGGGCACTCGGTGAGACGATGGCGGTCGCCATGGTGCTGTCCGCGGGAGGCGGGATCTCTCTCAACCTGATCTCGTCGAGCAACCCGGCCTCGATCGCCTCGAACATCGCCACCAGCTACAAGGAGAACACCCCGGCCAAGCTGTCGGTGCTGATCGCCACCGGCCTGGCGCTGTTCCTGCTCACGTTCCTGGTCAACTTCGCCGCGCGCTGGGTCGTCAGCCGCCACCAGCGAAGGATGGCGCGATGAACGCCGTCGATCTGGTCGAGGCCACCTCCCGCGCCTCGGAGCCGATGGTGCACCCGCGGCTGCCGCGCCACGCGCCGGCGATCGTCGGCGTGCTGGCCGCGGCCGTCTCGGGTCTCGCCGCCGTGCTCCTCGGCTGGGGCCCGGTCGCCTGGGCGATGGTCGCTGGCCCGGTCTACGTCGTCGCGATGCCGCTGTGGTCGTTGATCATCGAGAACCGTCGTTCCGCCGTCGACCGGTTGATGACCTCGGTGATCTGGGGGGCGTTCCTCGTCGCCGTCGTGCCGCTCGTGTCGCTGATCTGGACCGTGATCGCCCGGGGGGCCCCGCGCATCGACGGCACCTTCTTGACGTTCTCGTTCTTCCGCACCGACCTCTCCCAGCCGGTCGGCATCTACCACGCGCTGATCGGCACGTTGCTGATCACGCTGTTCGCCGCGCTCATCTCGATCCCGGTCGGCGTCTTCACCGCGATCTACCTGATCGAGTACGGCAAGGGCTCGCGACTGGCGAGCGCGATCACGTTCCTGGTCGACGTCATGACCGGCATCCCCTCGATCGTGGCCGGCCTGTTCGCGTTCGCCCTGTTCACACTGATCTTCGGGCCGTCCACGCGCCTGGGCTTCGGCGGCTCCGTCGCGCTGGCGCTGCTGATGATCCCCGTGGTCGTCCGGTCCACCGAGGAGATGCTGCGGCTGGTCCCCGACGAGCTCCGCGAGGCGTCGTACGCGCTGGGGGTGCCGAAGTGGCGCACCATCGCCAAGGTCGTGCTGCCCACCGCGCTGGGCGGCATCGTCACCGGCGTCACCCTCGCCACGGCCCGGGTGGTCGGTGAGACCGCGCCGCTGCTGCTGATCGCGGGCCTGACGACCCGCACCAACTGGAACGTCTTCAGCGAGCGGATGACGACGCTGCCCGTGCTGATCTACACCCAGGTGTCCAACCCGGGCATCCCGCCGCCCGACGGCGGCCCGGCGCCCGGCATCGCGATCGCGTGGGGCGCCGCCCTGGTGCTGATCGTGATCGTCATGGCCCTCAATCTCATCGCCCGCATCATCGGAAAGATCTTCGCGCCGCCCAGCGGTCGCTGAGCCCGGCTAGTAAGGAATCAACACAATGGCCAAGAGCATCGACATCAGTGACCTCAACATCTACTACGGGGACTTCCTCGCGGTGGAGGGCGTCAACATGACCATCAAGGCGAAGTCGGTGACCGCCTTCATCGGGCCGTCCGGCTGCGGGAAGTCGACCTTCCTGCGCTCGCTGAACCGGATGCACGAGGTCATCCCGGGTGCGCGGGTCGAGGGCAAGGTGATCGTCGAGGGGCAGTCGCTGTACGACCCGCAGGTCGACCCCGTCGCCGTACGCCGGCAGATCGGCATGGTCTTCCAGCGACCGAACCCGTTCCCGACGATGTCGATCTACGACAACGTGCTGGCCGGCAACAAGCTCAACTCCAAGCGGATGCCGAAGTCCGAGCAGGACGACGTGGTCGAGAAGTCGCTGCGCCGCGCGAACCTGTGGACCGAGGTCAAGGACCGGCTCGGCAAGCCGGGCATGGGTCTCTCCGGTGGGCAGCAGCAGCGGCTGTGCATCGCGCGGGCCATCGCCGTGGAGCCGCAGGTGCTGCTGATGGACGAGCCGTGCTCGGCCCTCGACCCGATCTCGACGTCGGCGATCGAGGACCTGATCCACGAGCTCAAGGAGGACTACACGATCGTCATCGTGACCCACAACATGCAGCAGGCGGCCCGGGTCTCCGACGACACCGGCTTCTTCAACCTCAAGGCCACCGGCGAGCCGGGGCACCTGGTCGAGTTCAACTCCACCCAGAAGATGTTCGCCAACCCCGACAACTCGTCGACCGAGGCCTACATCTCCGGCCGCTTCGGCTGAGTGCTGCCGGGTCCGGCAAGACCCGTCAGGGCAGCTGGAAGACGAAGTGCGCCGCGAAGTAGCAGAGGGCGGCCATCGCGCCGGCCATCGGGAAGGTCAGCACCCATGCGGTGAGGATCGACCGCGCGACGCCCCAGCGCACCGCCGAGAGCCGCTTGGTGGCACCGACTCCCATCACCGCGGAGGTGATGGTGTGCGTCGTCGAGATCGGCGCCTCGAAGACGTACGCCGTGGTGTACAGGACCGAGGCCGCGATCGACTCGGCGGCGAACCCACGGGGCGGGTCGAGGTGGATGATCCGGCGCCCGAGCGTGCGCATGATGCGCCAGCCGCCCGACCAGGTGCCGAGGGAGATGGCGGTGGCGGCCGCGACGATCACCCAGATCGGGAGGTCGTCGGAGGCGCCGACGTACCCGCCGGTGAGCAGGGCGAGGAAGATGACGCCCATCGTCTTCTGGGCGTCCTGGAGACCGTGGCCGAGGGCCATGGCGGCGGCGGAGATGGTCTGGGCCACGCGGAAGCCGCGGTTGGCCTTGCTGGGGCTGACCCGTCGGAAGGCCCACATGATCGCGACCATGAGCGCGAAGCCGAGGCCGAACGCCACCAGCGGCGAGAGCACCATCGGGATGACGACCTTGTCGATCACGGTGGTCCAGTGGACCAGGGTGCCGGACGCGATCGCGGCGCCGACGAGGCCACCGATCAGGGCGTGCGAGGACGACGAGGGCAGGCCGAAGTACCACGTGATGAGGTTCCAGGCGATGGCGCCGAGGAGGCCGGCCATCACGATGGTCAGTCCGTGGGTGCCTGACGGCGGCGCGATCGTGTCGGCGACCGTCCCGGCGACCTTCTGGCCGAGGAACGCCCCGACGAAGTTCATGACGGCCGCCATGGCCAGGGCGACGCGAGGGGTCAGCGCCCGGGTCGACACCGAGGTGGCGATGGCGTTGGCCGCGTCATGGAATCCGTTGGTGTAGTCGAACACCAGGGCGACGACGACGACCGCGATGATGATCGCGAGGTCCACGGGTCAGGACTCCTTGACCGCGATCTGCTCCACCGTGTTCGCGACCTTCTCGAACGCATCGATGGCGCCTTCGAGCGAGATCACGATGTCCTTGAGCTTCAACACCTCGATGGCCTTGAAGTCGCCGCTGAACAGGTTGGCCAGGATGCGGCGGTAGCTCTTGTCGCCGGCGTTCTCTAGGCGGTTGATCTCGATCCAGTACTCCTCGAGGGAGCTCATCGTCTTCAGCCGCGGCATCGCCTCGGCGGTGAGCTCGGCGCAGCGTTGGAGCACCTCGACCTGGTTGGACAGCTCGGCGGGCAGGTGCTTGACCTCGTACAGCAAGATCAGGTCCACCGCCTCGTCCATCATGTCCATGATGTCGTCGAGGCCGGATGCGAGCGAGTAGATGTCCTCGCGGTCGAACGGGGTCACGAAGGTGCTGTTGACCCGCTTGACGATGGCGTGGGTGGTCTCGTCGGCTGCGTGCTCGGCAGCTCGCATCTTGCGAGCGATCTCCTCGCGTTCGTCGCCGTCGGCGAGCATCTGCGCGAGCAGATCCGCGCCGGTGACGAGGTGGTTCCCGAATTCGGCGAACAGCTCGTAGAACGAGCCGTCGACAGGGCGAAACTTAAAACGCACGGGGAACTCCTGAGGAGGAGGATCGGAACGCGACACATGCTAGGGCCTGATCCTCGCCGGAGCACAAGTCCGAGCCTCAACGCCTCCGGCGCTGCCGCTCGATGATGGCCTGGTGGAGGTGCACGTCGCCGTCGTTGCGGTGCCATGCGCCGTCCGAATCGAGATCCCAGGCCACCGTGGTCGGGTCGAACGCCAGGTCGAGGATCGACCCGACCCGAGCGGTGTCGTCCCCCGCGGGCAGCCGGACAAGCACCTCGACGCGGCGGTCGAGGTTGCGGTGCATCATGTCGGCCGAGCCGATCCAGGCGGCCGGCTCGCCGCCGTTGTCGAACCAGAAGACCCGGCTGTGCTCGAGGAACCGGCCGAGCACGGAGCGGATCTCGATCGTGTCGGAGAGCCCGGGTACGCCGGGACGCATCGCGCAGATGCCGCGCACCAGGAGCTGCACCGGCACTCCGGCCTGCGAGGCGAGGTACAGCGCGTCCATGATGGCCTCGTCGACCACGGAGTTGGCCTTGAAGCGGATCCGCGCCGGGCGGCCGGCCTGGTGGTGGGCGATCTCCTGGCGGATCTGGTCGACCAGACCCATACGCACGTTGTCGGGCGCGACCAGCAGCGTGTTGTAGGTGGCGTTGCGGCTGATGCCCGAGAGGTTGTTGAACAGGTGGGCGACGTCCTCGCCGATCACCTCGTCGGCGGTGAGCAGGCCGAGGTCCTCGTAGAGGCGGGCCGTCTTCGGGTTGTAGTTGCCGGTGCCGATGTGGGTGTAGCGGCGGATGCCCTCGGGCTCGTCGCGCACCACCATCGAGAGCTTGCAGTGGGTCTTCAGGCCCACCAGGCCGTAGACGACGTGGCAGCCGGCGTGCTCGAGCTTGCGAGCCCACCGGATGTTGTTCGTCTCGTCGAAGCGTGCCTTGATCTCGACGATGACCAAGACCTGCTTGCCCGCCTCGGCGGCGTCGACGAGGGCGTCGATGATCGGCGAGTCGCCTGAGGTCCGGTAGAGCGTCTGCTTGATGGCCAGCACGTGCGGGTCGGCCGCCGCCTGCTCCAGGAAGCGCTGGACCGACGTGGCGAACGAGTCGTACGGGTGGTGGAGCAGGACGTTGTGCTTGCGGGTCGCCTCGAAGACGTCGACCGGCGACGAGCTCTCCACCTCGGCGAGCAGGGGGTGCGTGGACGGCACGAACGCGGGGTACTGGAGGTCCTCGCGCGGCAGGTCGGCGATGCCGTGCAGGCCGGTGAGGTCGAGCGGGCCGGCGAGCTTGAAGACCTCGCCGGCCGAGACGCCGAGCTCGGAGACGAGCAGGTCGAGCACCTTCGGGTCGATGGACTCCTCGACCTCGAGCCGCACCGGGGGACCGAACTTGCGGCGCAGAAGCTCCTTCTCCAGCGCCTTGAGGAGGTTCTCCGCGTCGTCCTCCTCCACCTCGAGGTCCTCGTTGCGGGTGACCCGGAACGAGTGGGCGGCAATGACGTCCATGCCGGGGAAGAGTCGCTTGAGGTGCTCGCCGATGACGTCCTCGAGCGGGACGAAGCGCTGGTTGCCCACCGGGACGAAACGGTTGAAGATCGGCGGCACCTTGACCCTGGCGAAGTGCTCGGTGCCCAGCTTCGGGTGCCGGATCAGGACGGCGAGGTTGAGGGAGAGCCCGGAGATGTAGGGGAAGGGGTGCGCCGGGTCGACCGAGAGGGGCGTCAGGACGGGGAACATCCGCTCCTTGAAGAGCCGCTTGCAGAGCTTCTGCTCGTCCCGGTCGAGCTCGTCCCAACGGAGCAGCTCGATGCCCTCCTCGCGCAGCTCCGGCTGGACGACGTTGCGGAACACCAGGGACTGGCGCTCCATCAGCTCCCGGGTGGTCGTCCAGATGCTCTCGAGCACCGCGCGAGGCAGCATCCCCGACGCCGCGCGCACGGCGACCCCCGCTGCTATCCGGCGCTTGAGTCCGGCCACGCGGACCATGAAGAACTCGTCGAGGTTGCTGCTGAAGATGGCCAGGAACCGGGCTCGCTCCAGCAACGGCAGCGAGTCGTCCTCGGCCAGCTCGAGCACCCGCTGGTTGAAGCGGAGCCACGAGAGCTCGCGGTCGAGGAACCGGTCGTCGTACTTCTCGACGGCGGCGAGCTGCGCCTCGTCGGGGACGTACGGCGGCTCCACCTCGAACGTGTCGTGCGGGTGGCCGAAGGGGTCGGCCTGCGGCGGCCCTTCGTCACTGACCACGCCGACAGTGGCCGGCAGGGAGCTCTGATCGGTGGCTGGCAGCGTGGACATGGCCTCAGTCTGGCAAACCCTGGGGAACAGCGGGCGTCGGTCCGCCGGTTCAGTAGACGAGTGCCTGCACCTCGGGCTGGAGGATCTCCTCGGCGAACGACGCGGCGCCGGCGATGACCGCACCCGGGACCAGGTCCTCCTGGGCGATCCCGCGGCGCGCGGCGCACTGGGAGCACACCGTCAGCCGGCCACCGGCGAGCACGGCGTCGCGCAGCTGGGCCAGCGGAGGGGCGAGGTCGAGCTCGAACTGCTCGGCGCGGCCGGGCACCCCGAGCCACGCCGCGTCCCCGGTCAGCCACAACGACACCTGGGCGCCCGAGGCGACGGCGGAGGCGGCGACGGTGAACCCCTGGTTGCACCGCTCGGGGGCCTCGGTGCCGCAGGTGACCTTGACGACGAGTGGGCGCGACATGGGCTCACACTAAACTGCCTGGCATGGCGTTCGAGCTCCCTGACAACCTGCACCCCAACTGCGGCCCGATCGCCTGGATGCTGGGCACCTGGCGCGGCAACGGCCGCGGTGACTACCCGACGATCGAGCCGTTCGAGTTCCGGCAGGAGCTGATCTTCACCCATGACGGCCGCCCGTTCTTCCACTACATGGCGCGCGCCGAGATCATCGACGAGGCCGGCGAGAAGGTTCGCGACGCGGCCATCGAGACCGGTTTCCTGCGGTGTCCCGAGCCCGGCAAGGTCGAGTTCCTGCTGACCCACAACACCGGCTTCGTCGAGACCTGGTACGGCGACGCCGAGGGTGGCAAGCTCCAGCTCACCACCGACGCCGTGGTCCGGACCGCCAGTGCCAAGGAGTACGTCGGGGGCACCCGGCTCTACGGCAACGTGGAGGGCGACCTGCTGTACGCCTACGACATGGCCGCCATGGGCCAGACGCTGCAGTCCCACCTGTGGGCCAGGCTCCAGCGGGCCTGATGAGTGACGACCTGGCAGACCGGCTGCGGGGCAGCGGCTACCGCCTGACCGCCCAGCGTCAGCTGATCCTGCAGGCGGTCGAGCACCTCGGTCACTCGACTCCCGACGAGGTGCTGGCCCACGTCCGGCACCAGTCGTCCGCGGTGAACGCGTCCACGGTCTACCGCACGCTCGAGGTGCTGGAGGAGCTGGGGCTGGTGCGGCACACGCACCTGAGCGACCGCGCCCCGACGTACCACTCGACCTCGGGTCCGGCGCACTTCCACCTCGTCTGCCGGAATTGCCACCGGGTCCGGTCGGTTGCACCAGATGTGGCCGCGCCCCTGGTCGAGACCCTGCGTGCCGATCACGGTTTCGTGATCGACCTCGGACACCTCGCGGTGTTCGGGCACTGTGAGACCTGCGCCCCATCCGCCGACCCCCACCCCGAGGACCACTCCCATGGCTAGCCCGCTGCTCGACCTGCCCGGCGCCGTCGCCGGAGACGGCATCGACGCACCCGTCGCTGCCCACTACGGCTCCTTCAACGGCGAGCAGCGCACCCTCGTCCGAGGCGACGGCTTCGTCGACCTGTCGCACCGCGACGTCATCCGCGTGTCCGGCGTGGACCGGCTCACCTGGCTGCACTCGCTGACCACCCAGCACCTGACCGACCTCGCGCCGGGCACCTGGACCCAGGCGCTGATCCTGAGCCCGCAGGGCCACGTCGAGCACGCCTTCACCGGCGTCGACGACGGCGAGTCGTTCACGGCGCACATGGAGCCCGGTGCCGCGGCCGCGGCGGTGGAGTTCCTGACCAGGATGCGCTTCATGATGCGCGTCGAGGTCGAGGGGGTCACCGCCGAGCTCGCGACCGCCTGGCGGGGCGGACGCTACGAGTTCGTACCCCGCGCGCGGCTGACCGAGTACGCCGCTGCGGCCGGGCCGGCGTGCGGCTTCTGGGCGTTCGAGGCGCTGCGCATCGAACGCGGCGAGGTCCGCTACGGCATCGACACCGACCACCGGACCATTCCCAACGAGGTCGGCGCGATCCCGGTCGCCGTACACCTCGACAAGGGCTGCTACCGCGGGCAGGAGACGGTCGCGCGGGTGCACACCCTCGGTCGCCCGCCGCGCCGGCTGACGCTCCTCCACCTCGACGGGTCGGAGAACCGGCTGCCGCCCGTGGGCAGCGACGTGCTCAACGGTGACAAGGTCGTCGGCTTCGTCGGCTCGAGTGCCCGGCACCACGAGCTCGGCCCGATCGCGCTGGCCCTGGTCAAGCGCAACGTGCCGGTCGACGCGACCCTCGAGGTCGACGGCATGCCGGCCGCCCAGGAGGCCGTCGTAGATCCGGAGATCGGCCTGCACGTCCGGCCCAAGCTCCGTTGAGTTGCGCCTCCCGCACCGTTGAGTTGCGCCTCCCGCACCGTTGAGTTGCGCCGCCCGCACCGCAACGGGGGACGGGGGCGCAACTCGTCAGGTACGCAGGCGCAAGTCAACGGGTACGGAGGCGCGACTCAACGGGCGTACATCACGTGGGTGTCGGAGTCGGCGTGGGTGAAGCCGAGGCCGGAGTAGACCGCGAGCGCGGGTGCGTTGTCGGACTCGACGTAGAGCAGGACCGACGCGACGCCGGCGCCGGCCAGGTGCTCGAGGCCCGCCAGCGTGAGCGCCTTGCCCAGGCCCCTGCCCTGGGCCGCGGGGTCGATGCCGACGACGTACACCTCACCCAGCTCGGGGGAGTGCTGCTTGGTCCAGTGGAAGCCCAGCAGGCGGGCACCCTCGGTGGCGACCAGCAGCCCCGCAGGGTCGAACCACGGCTCGGCCATCCGGGTGGCGAGGTTGTCGGCGTCCATCGCCCCCTGCTCGGGGTGGTCCGCGAACGCGGCCGCGTTGACCCGGACGATCTCCGCGGCGTCCTCCTCGCGGTAGCTGCGGACGGTGATGCCGGGCAGCTCGCGCCGGCGCGGCAGCGGCAGGGTCGTCGCTCTCCGCATCACCCAGAGGTCCCGGACGCGGGCGAAGCCGTGCCGTGCGGCCAGTGCCGCGGCGCCGGGGTGCCCGCCGTGCGACCACGCGCGCAGCGGTCCCTCGAATCCGGTGAGGGCAGTGGCGACGAGTCGGCCGCCCACGCCCGCCCGACGCCGTTCGGGAGCGACGACCACGGCCAGCTCGCCGGCGTGCACGAGCGCGAACCCACCGTCGTCCTCGTGTACGGCGACGCCCGCTGCGTCGTGCCGCAGCGCGAGCCAGAGAGCCTCGTCGAGCGGCTCGGCCCCGTCGGCTGCCGCGGCCGCAGCGGAGACCTCGGTGATTCGCGACAGATCCATGTCAGGCGTCGGAGCTCTGGCGGTCGGCCGCCGCGCCGGCGTCCTGGGTGCTGCCGGCCCCGGACTCCTGGGCACGCAGCACGAACCGGTAGCCGACGTTGCGGACGGTGCCGATCAGGGTCTCGTTCTCGGGACCGAGCTTGGCCCGCAGGCGGCGTACGTGCACGTCGACGGTCCGGGTGCCGCCGAAGTAGTCGTAGCCCCACACCTCCTGCAGCAGCTGCTGGCGGGAGAAGACCCGGCCCGGGTGCTGGGCGAGGTACTTCAGGAGCTCGAACTCCTTGAACGTCAGGTCGAGGGTGCGGCCGCTGACCTTGGCGGTGTACGACGCGTCGTCGACCACGACCTCGCCGGTGCGGATCACGTGCGACTCGGGGTCGTCGGCCTCGCGCCGCGCACTCAACCGGCCGATGGCCAGCTTGACCCTGGCCTCGAGCTCGGCGGGGCCGCACGTGTGCAGCACGACGTCGTCCATGCCCCAGTCGTGCTGGACGACTCCCAGTCCGCCCTCGGTCACGATGAGGAGCACGGGTACGTCGGTCCCCGTGGTGCGGATCAGCCGACACAGGTCGCGGGCGTGCGCCAGCTCCTGGCGGCCGTCGACGAGGAGCAGGTCGGCGTCGGGTGCGTCGAGCAGCGCGCTGCCCTCGGCTGGCAGGACCCGGACCAGGTGATTGAGCAGTCCCAGGCCGGGCAGCACCTCGGCAGACGACTGGAGGGCGCTCGTGAGCATCAGCAGGGTGCTCATGCGGGCCTCCTCGCGGCCGGGCGGATAGGCAAGGATATCTATCCATGAGCACCACTCCCGACCGACCGACGTCTGCTGAGACCGCCACGACGGTCACCGTGCACTACTGGGCGGCCGCCCGTTCGGCGGCCGGCGCCGACTCCGACACGTTCGCCGTCGACGGGCCGGTGACGCTGCGCGAGGTGATCGGGCTGGTGACGAGCGCACGTCCCGCGCCCCAGCTGTCGCGAGTCCTCGACGTCTGCGCGGTCCTCGTCGGGGACCGACCGGTCGGGGCTCGCGACCCCGAGGACGTCGTCGTCGAGCCCGGCGAGACAGTCGAGTTCCTGCCGCCCTTCGCCGGCGGCTGACGGGCGCAGCCACCTCCGTCGAAAAAAACTCCAGAAATCTGCGTGTCTGACGCAACCTAATCGCGCTGGTTGGAGTCTTCTCCAGTGACATGTCAAGCGACGGGGGTCGACACCGCCGTCCGGAAGCGCGTGCACGTGCACGCGAAAGGTGGAGCTTGTGATCAAGCACGAACTGCGACGGGGGATTCGTCGCCTGACCTCACTGGGGGCGCTCACGGCGCTCGCCGGTGGCGCACTCACCATGGGGCTCGTGGCCCCGGCCCATGCAGTGGACAACGTCTCCGGGAGCGTGGTCGACGCGGCCGGCAACCCGGCCCAGGGCCTGCTGACCGTCTACGAAGCAGATGACAGCTACTTCACCAGCGACTACGTCGGCAACGGCCACATCGGCCTCGCGCTGCCCGCGGGCTCCTACAAGTTCGAGTTCGAGCCCTACGACCCCGAGCTGGCCGGCGAGTTCTATCTCAACAGGGCCGAGCTCGCCACCGCCGATGTCGTCGCAGTCGGCGGCGCCGGTGTAGCCCTCCAGCCGTGGACCATCGACCGCCAGCCGTACGTGACCGGCACCGTCACCGACACCGCCGGCAGGCCGGTGTCCGACGCCTCCGTCAGGGCCACCAACGCTGTCACCAACGGCTTCGCGGGCACGTCGAGCACCGACGAGAAGGGTGTCTTCACCCTCCCCGTCAGCACTTCCAACGTGAAGCTCGAGTTCTCGGCCGATGACTTCGCCACCGAGTTCTACAACGACAAGCCGACCCTGGCCACCGCCGACGTCGTCACCGCCGCCAGCGGCGGCGTCAACGTCGGTGCCGTCGTCCTGACCGCCGGCGGCTCGATCAACGGCGTCGTGACCAGTGACGCCGGGGCGCCCCTGGAGCTCGTCACGGTCATCGCCGAGGAGACGACCACCGGACAGACCGAGGTCGACCGCACGGACAAGACCGGCACCTACCACGTCGAGGGCCTGGCGGCCGGCAGCTACTCGCTGCACTTCGTCGACAACCTCGACGAGTACGTCGACGAGTACTACAACAACGTCGCCACCGAGGCGGCAGCGACTCCGGTCGCGGTGGCCAAGGACACGCCGGTGGGGCTTCCCACGGTCGCTCTGGCGCCGGCGCCGGTCGTCGCTCCCGATTCGCCCGTCGACATCACGGGTGCGGTGCTCGACTCCTCCGGCGCTCCGATCGCGGGCGTCAACGTCGCGGCGTACAACACGCCGGCCGACCCGGACGACCGGATCTACGTCGAGCAGACCCACACCAACCGTGCGGGCATCTACTCCTTCACCACGCTCGAGCAGGTGCCCAACGAGACCCAGTTCAAGGTCGCCGCGAGCGGCTTCGGCGAGCGCGAGGACGACACCTTCGGTGCCCGCACCACCTGGTTCGGCGACTCGACCACCTACGAGAACGCGGCCGTCGTGACCACCTCGTCCGCACCGGTCGGTGGGGTCAACATGTCGATGGAGTACTACGGCGGCATCGCAGGCACCGTGACCAGCGAGGCGGGACTCTCCGTGGCGGACGCGTACGCCGTCTTCTACAGCGCCGACGGCCGCGAGTACGCCTACGCCGACGTGAAGACCGACGGGACCTACGAGACCCGCGACCTGGTCCCGGGCAGCTACAAGGTGCTCTTCGGTGAGGGCGAGCACGTGTCGCAGTGGTGGGACAACGCGCTCGTCGCGGACGCCAAGACCGTCACCGTCAAGACCGACGCGCTCACCGGCGGCGTCAACGCCGCCCTCGGCAACGTCCTCAAGGCCGTCGAGCGTCCCTCGACCTCGGACTACCCGTGGGTCGGCTCGGCCATCACCGCCGACAACGGCCGCTGGAACCAGGAAGCGGGCTCGAAGTTCACCTACGAGTGGCTCGCGGGCGGCGCGGTCGTCGGCACCGGCCAGACCTTCGTGCCGACCGCATCGCTGATCGGCAAGAAGCTGATGGTCCGCGTCACCAACCAGAACCGCGTGCTCAAGGCCTCGGCCACGAGCACCTCGACCCAGAAGGTCGGGCTCAAGCCGAAGGTGAAGGCCAAGGCGCAGGGCAAGTCGCTGGCCGTCAAGGTGAAGGTGAAGGGTCTCAAGACCAAGAAGGTCTCGGGGTCGGTCACCGTCAAGGAGATCGTCGGCGTGAAGAACAACGGCGAGCTCAAGCTCAAGAAGGTCGGCAAGGCCAAGGTCAAGAAGGGCAAGGCCACCGTCTCGCTCGCCAAGCTCAAGAAGGACAAGGCCAAGGACAAGCTCCAGGTCGTCTTCAAGGGCAAGGGCAAGGCGGGCTCGACCGAGATGACCAAGAAGGTCAAGCGCTGAGCGTGTGACCTGAACACCTGCGGGGCCCCGGCGACCTTGATCGCCGGGGCCCTCGTCACGCCCGTGGGAATGGGGACGGCGGCCGCCGTTGTTGGGTCTGACATGTCGACAGGTCAATGGGTGCTTGCAGGCGCCGTCCTGCTCGCCGTCGCCTTCGGGTGCTGGCGGCTGCTGGTCGACGGCAGGTTCCGGGGCACCCATCGCGTCCGCGGCGCCGAGAGGCCCGGTCTCAATGGGCCCGGTCTCAATAGGCCCGGTCTCGATAGGCCTGGTCTGAACAGGCCCCGTGTCGAGACCGAAGCCGCCGAGAACGCAGCCGGCGACGGGCCCGCGACAGTGGTCAGCCTGCTGGACTCCACGCCGTACGCCGACCGGCTCGGCGAGCGGGCCACCCTGCTGCAGTTCTCCAGCGCGTTCTGCGCGCCGTGCCGAACCACCCGGGTCGTCCTGGCCGATATCGCGGGCACGGTGCCGGGCGTCACGCACGTGGAGGTCGACGCCGAGCAGCACCTCGAGCTGGTCCGCAGCATCGGCGTGCTCCGCACCCCCACGACGCTCGTGCTCGATGCCGCGGGCGCCGAGGTGACCCGGGCCGCCGGCGCGCCGACGCGGAGCCAGGTGCTCACCGCTCTCGCACGGGTCGGGTGACCACGATATGGACAGCACGTCCACAATTCGAGATGCGGGCTGGGTGCGGGGCGCCGCCTCCCCTACTGTTCCGGTCATGTCCTCGACCCTGCTGACCCGCCGCCGCGCAGTGGACCACTGCCGCACGCGCTCGTCGCTGTGTCGAATGTCCTGACGGGCGCGCACTCGTAACCATCCTCTTGTCCAGTCACCCAGGTGACTTTGGTGGAGTCGTGCGCTCGTGCCGCCGCCTTCCCGCGCAGGACATCAGGAGACAGCCATGACCCAGCAGACGCTCAACACGACCACCGTCGAGTCACCCACGACTCCGGCCGGGATCGACCCCCGCGGGCCCCAGATCGCGGCCGGCATGACCACGGTGGTGCTCGCAGCGGTGCTGCTGCTCTCGCCGGGGCCGATCGCCACCGCGCTGATCGCCGCCCAGGCAGTGGTCTTCGGCATCGGGGCCGTCCTCGGCGTGCAGCACACGCCGTACGCACTGGTCTTCCGCACGCTCGTCCGGCCCCGCCTCGCGCCGCCGACACACCTCGAGGACCCGCGTCCGCCGCGATTCGCCCAAGGGGTCGGCCTCGGCTTCGCCGTCGTCGCCCTGCTCGGGTTCCTGCTCGGTGCGACCACCCTCGGCCTGGTGGCGACCGGGTTCGCGCTGGCCGCTGCCCTGCTCAACGCGGCCTTCGGCTTCTGCCTCGGCTGCGAGCTCTACCTCGTCGGCGCCCGGGTGCTCTCCCGCGACGCCACCACCCGCTGACCGCACAGAAAAGAGATCACCATGAGCCGCGAATCCGCACTCGTCTCCACCCAGTGGGTGGAGGACAACCTCGAGACCGACGGCATCGTCGTCATCGAGGTCGACGAGGACACCACCTCCTACGACAAGGGCCACCTCCGTGGCGCCATCAAGCTCGACTGGACCACCGACCTCCAGGACCAGGTGCGTCGTGACTTCATCGGCAAGGCGCAGTTCGAGGAGCTCCTCTCGAGCCGCGGCGTCGCCAACGACGACACCGTGGTGCTCTACGGCGGCAACAACAACTGGTTCGCCGCCTACGCCTTCTGGTACTTCAAGCTCTACGGCCACCAGGACGTGAAGCTGATGGACGGCGGCCGCAAGAAGTGGGAGCTCGACTCCCGCGTGCTGACCGACGAGCTGCCGGAGCGGGCGACGACGTCGTACACCGCCCAGGAGCAGGACCACTCGATCCGCGCCTTCCGCGACGAGACGATCGCGGCGATCGGCGTCAAGAACCTCATCGACGTGCGCAGCCCCGACGAGTACGCCGGCCGGCTGCTCGCCCCGGCCCACCTGCCGCAGGAGCAGGCGCAGCGCGCCGGCCACGTCCCGACGTCACTGAACGTGCCGTGGAGCAAGAACGCCAACGACGACGGCACGTTCAAGAGCGACGACGAGCTGAAGGCGCTCTACGCCGGGGTGGGCATCGACGACTCCAAGGACACCATCGCGCTGTGCCGGATCGGGGAGCGCTCGTCGCTGACCTGGTTCGTGCTCCGCGAGCTCCTCGGACACCAGAACGTCAAGAACTACGACGGCTCCTGGACCGAGTACGGCTCCCTGGTCGGCGTCCCCGTCGCCCTCGGCGACGAGCCGGGCTCTGCCGACGAGGTGCGGGCCTGATGTGCGGCGCGACCGAGGGCGGCCTCTCGCTGGACGGCGTCAACGTCGCCAAGGAGGCGGTCATCCAGGGCCAGGTGACCCGTGACGGCGAGGCGGTGTCGTCGGCGTACGTCCGGCTCCTCGACCGCACCGGCGAGTTCACCGCCGAGGTGCCCACCTCGGCCACCGGGCACTTCCGCTTCTTCGCGGGCGAGGGTGAGTGGACGCTGCGCACCCTCGCCCCGTTGGCCGAGACCGTGGACACGGTCGTGACCGCGGCCGTGGGCAGTGTCGTCGAGGTCACCGTCGCGATCTGACACGACGCCGGCCCGAATGAGGCCCCGCTCCCGTCGCCGGGAGCGGGGCCTCGATCTACGCTGGACCGATGACTCGCTCCCGGGTGGTCGTCCGAGGCCGCGTACAAGGTGTCTTCTTCCGCGCCTCGTGCGCCCAGGAGGCGGCCGGGCACCAGGTGGCCGGCTGGGTGTCCAACGAGCCGGACGGCTCCGTCGCGGCCGTTTTCGAGGGCGAGCCCGCGGACGTCGTGGCGATGGTCGAGTGGTGCCGCGTCGGTCCACCCTTCGCCGCCGTGGACAGTGTTGAGGTCACCGACGAGGAGCCGCTCGGGGAGCGGGGGTTCGAGGTCCGCTGACGGGCTACCGCTCGAGCAGGACGGTGAACGGGCCGTCGTTGACGGACTCCACCTGCATGGCCGCGCCGAAGCGACCTTCCTCGACGTGCGCGCCGAGCGCCCGTAGCGCCGCGCAGTACGCCGCGTAGAGCGGCTCGCTCGCCTCGCCCGGCGCCGCTGCCTGCCAGGTCGGCCGGCGGCCCTTGCGGGCGTCGCCGTACAGCGTGAACTGGCTGACGACGAGGATCGGGGCGCCGACGTCGGAGGCGGACTGCTCGTCGCGCAGGATGCGCAGGTCCCAGACCTTGCGGGCCAGCCAGTCGACCTCGTCAGGGCCGTCGGTGTGGGTGATGCCGAGGTACACGAGCAGCCCGGCGCCGATCTCGCCGGCGACCGCCTCGTCGATGGTGACCCGGGCGGAGAGGACTCGCTGTACGACGGCACGCATCCCGACATTCTGGGGCACCGCAATCTCTGAGAGCATGACGCCCATGCCCGACGTACCCGCCGACCGCCTGCTTGTGACCGTCGCGCCGACCGGCGCCGAGACGACCAAGGTCGACTGCCCCCAGCTGCCCACCACGCTCGACGAGCTGGTCGCCACCGCGATCGAGTGCGAGGCCGCCGGGGCGGCGATGATCCACGTGCACATCCGCGACGGCGAGCACGCGCCCACGCTCGACCTGGGCCGGCTGCAGGAGACCGTCGCCGCGCTCAAGCAGAGCACCGGGCTCGTCGTGCAGCTCTCCACCGGCGGCTCGGTGCACGACCCGCTCGACAACCGGCTCAAGGTGCTCGACGCGGAGCCCGACTCGTGCAGCCTGACGATGGGCACCACCAACTTCGGCGACGACGTCTTCTCCAACCCGTGGCCGTTCGTGTGCGAGCTCTACCAGCTCAGCCAGGAGCGCGGGATCGTGCCGGAGTTCGAGCTCTTCGACCTCGGCCAGGTGCACGCGCTGACCCGGTTGCTCGCGAAGTACGGCCTGCCCGCGGGCGGCAAGGTGCACTGCGACCTGGTGATGGGCGTCCCGGGCGGCATGAACGGCACGGCTGACGCGCTGGTCGCCTCGGTCCGCGACCTGCCCGCCGAGGTGACCTCGTGGTCGGCCACCGGCATCGGTCGCTCGACGCTCCCGGTCGCGCTGGCCGCGCTCTCGAAGGGCGGCCACCTGCGGGTGGGCATGGAGGACGTGCTGACGATCAGCCGTGGCGTGCCCGTCGAGAGCAACCGCCAGCTCGTCGAGCGTGCCGTCGAGCTCGGCCGGGTCGCGCAGCGCACGCCGATGACCCCCGACGAGGCGCGCACGCTCCTTGGCGTCGGCTGAGGTCTACCATCCAGGAATGGGTGGGGAGCGCCACTCGGCGTCTCAACAGGAGATCCGGTTCGCGCGCGCCCCGGACGGCGTACGGATCGCCTACGCCGTGCACGGATCCGGACCTCCGCTGGTGGTCGACTCCTGCTGGCTGAGCCACCTCCAGCACGACTGGGTGTCGCCGGTCTGGCGGCACCACCTGGCCGAGTGGAGCAGCTATCGCACCGTCATCCGCTACGACGAGCGCGGGCACGGGCTGTCCGATCGCAACGTCGCCGACTTCTCGCTCGAGGCCCGGCTCGGTGACCTCGAGGCGGTGGTCGACGCCGCCGGCCTCGGCGAGTTCTCGCTGTTCGCGATGGCGCAGGGGGGTCCGGTGGCGATCGCCTACGCCGCCCGCCACCGCGAGCGGGTGTCGAGGATGGTGTTCTACGGCAGCTACGCCGGTGCCCGGCGCGAGGAGACCCCGGACGACATCGAGCTCGACCACGCGTTCGAGGCGCTGATCAAGGTGGGCTGGGGGCGCCCGGAGTCGGAGTTCCGTCGCGTGTTCACCTCGATGATGATCCCGGGCGCCACCGAGGAGCAGCGGGTGTGGCTCGACGAGCTCCAGCGCATGGCGGTCGATGCCGAGACGGCGCTGGTCTCCCGACGCGAGCGCAACGTCGCGGACGCCTCAGCGCTGCTGCCGCAGGTGACGATGCCGACACTGGTCATCCATGCCCTCGGCGACCGGATGAACGACTTCGCCGAGGCGCGCTACCTCGCCTCCGAGATCCGGGGAGCGCGGCTGGTCGCGCTCCAGAGCGACAACCACATCCTGCTGGACGATGAGCCGGCCTGGGGGGTCTACGTCGCCGAGCTCCGCGCCTTCCTCGCCCCGGACGTGGAGCCGACGACGACGCGGGTGCTCGCGGGGCTCTCGCCGCGGGAGACCGAGGTGCTGGTGCTGGCGGCCGATGGCCTCGGCAACGCCGCCATCGCCGAGCGGCTGACGCTCAGCGACCGCACCGTCGAGCGCCACCTCCACAACATCTACGCCAAGCTCGGCTTCGAGGGCCGGACCGCCCGGACCGCCGCCGTGGCGAGGTTCCTGGCCGGGTGAGACTGCGTGCCAGCCGCCATCGGGTGCGGTCCGTGGCTGCAGTGAATGGGTGGTGGCACCGATGCCGGGGGGCTCGTCCGGGGGCCACCGTTGTCCCATGACGACCCTCACCCAGACCGACGAAGACCGATCCCTCAAGCAGCGCCACGCCACGATGTGGGCGCTGGGCGACTACACCGACGTCGCCAGCGAAGTCATCCCGACCCTCGGCCCCGTGCTCGTCTCGGCCTGCGGGGTGTCCGAGGGCCAGCGCGTGCTCGACGTCGCTGCCGGAGCGGGCAACGCGGCCATTCCCGCCGCCCGCACCGGCGCGTCAGTCCTGGCCACCGACCTCACCCCCGAGCTGCTCGACCGCGGCCGCGCCACTGCGCAGGCGCAGGGTGTCGACCTGACGTGGCAGGTGGGCGACGCCGAGGCGCTGCCGTGCGCCGACGCGGAGTTCGACGTCGTGATGTCGTGCGTCGGGGTCATGTTCGCCCCGCACCACGAGGCGTCCGCCGCGGAGCTGCTGCGGGTGACTCGGCCCGGCGGGACCATCGGCCTGCTCAGCTGGACCCCGGCGGGCTTCATCGGCCAGATGTTCGCGACCATGCGGCCGTACGCCGCCGCGCCACCTCCGCCCGGCAGCCAGCCGCCCCCGCTGTGGGGCGACGTAGACCACGTCCGCGACCTGCTGGGTGACGGCGCGAGCGAGCTGACGGCGAGCACCGGCGTGCTCGAGGTCGACTGCTTCGACGGCGCATCGGGGTTCTTGGACTTCTTCAAGGCGAAGTACGGCCCGACCATCGCGGCGTACACGGGTCTGGGCGGCGACGAGGACCGGATCGCCGCCCTTGACCGGGAGCTCATCGAGCTGGCCGGGCGCTTCGGCCGCGACACCGCGGCGGGGTACCGGATGGACTGGGAGTACCTGCTGGTCACCGCGACGCGCGCCTGAGGTCCGAAATGAGCGAAGGTCGAGGCCACCCGACGGTGGTCTCGACCTTCGCTCGACGGCAGCTCAGGAAGCCGAGTTGATCATTCCCGCGCCGACGGTGACGCCCGTGGCCTCGTCGATCAGGATGAACGAGCCGGTGGTGCGGTTCTTCGAGTACGGGTCGCACAGCAGCGGCACGGTGGTGCGAAGCTGGACGCGGCCGATCTCGTTGAGACCGATCTCCTTGGTGTCCTGGTCACGGTGCAGGGTGTTGATGTCGAGGCGGTACTGGACGTCCTTGACCATCGCGCGCGCCGTGCGGGTGGTGTGCTTGATGGCGAGCTTCTGGCGCGGGCGCAGCGGCTCGTTGGTCATCCAGCAGATCATCGCGTCGATGTCCTGGCTCGGCTGCGGGGCGTTGTTGGCCCGCGCGATCATGTCGCCGCGCGAGACGTCGACGTCGTCCTCGAGGCGCACGGTGACCGACATCGGCGGGAACGCCTCGTCGATCTCCTTGTCGAACATGTCGATGGCCTCGATCTTCGACGTCATGCCCGAGGGGAGCACGACGACCTCGTCGCCCTTCTTGAGGACGCCGCCGGCCACCTGCCCGGCGTAGCCGCGGTAGTCGTGGTGGGCGTCGGACTTCGGCCGGATGACGTACTGGACCGGGAGGCGGACGTCGACGAGGTCACGGTCGGAGGCCACGTGGATGTGCTCGAGGTGGTGCATCAGCGTCGGGCCGGAGTACCACGACATCTGCTCGGAGCGGTTGACCACGTTGTCGCCCTGGAGCGCCGAGATCGGGATGACCTCGAGGTCCGGGATGTTGAGCTTCGTGGCGAACTGCGTGAACTCCTTGTGGATCCGCTCGTAGACCTCCTGGGAGAAGTCGACGAGGTCCATCTTGTTCACGCACAGGACGAGGTGGGGGACCCGCAGCAGCGAGAGGATCACCGCGTGCCGGCGGGACTGCTCGGTGAGGCCCTGGCGGGCGTCGACGAGGACCAGGCCGAGGTCGGCCGTGGAGGCGCCGGTGACCATGTTGCGGGTGTACTGCACGTGACCCGGGGTGTCGGCGATGATGAACTTGCGCCGAGGTGTCGCGAAGTAGCGGTAGGCCACGTCGATGGTGATGCCCTGCTCGCGCTCGGAACGCAGGCCGTCGGTGAGCAGCGCGAGGTCGGTGTAGTCGTAGCCCTTGTCGCGGCTGGTCGACTCGACCGACTCGAGCTGGTCCTCGAAGATCGACTTGGAGTCGAGCAGGAGCCGCCCGATGAGGGTGGACTTGCCGTCGTCGACGGAGCCGGCGGTGGCGAAGCGGAGCAGATCCATCTGCTCCATCTGCTGGAGGGTGTCGTCAGCCATCAGAAGTAGCCTTCCTTCTTGCGGTCTTCCATGGCCGCCTCGGAGAAACGGTCGTCACCGCGGGTGGCGCCGCGCTCGGTCACCCGGGCGATGGCGACCTCGGCGATGATCTCGGCGGTCGTCGCGGCCTCGCTCTCGACACAGCCGGTGAGGGTCATGTCGCCGACGGTGCGGAAGCGCACGGTCATGTTCGAGACCGTCTCGTTGCCGCGCGGCTGGACCGCGTCGGAGGCCGAGAGCAGCATGCCGTCACGGGAGATGACGTCGCGCTGGTGGGAGAAGTAGATCGTCGGGATCTCGATCTGCTCCCGGTCGATGTAGTGCCAGATGTCGAGCTCGGTCCAGTTGGACAGCGGGAAGATCCGCATGTGCTCGCCCTCGTGGATGCGGCCGTTGTACAGGCTCCACACCTCGGGACGCTGCATCTTGGGGTCCCACTGCCCGAACTCGTCGCGGTGGGAGTAGACACGCTCCTTGGCGCGGGCCTTCTCCTCGTCGCGGCGACCACCACCGAAGGCGGCGGTGAAGCCCTCGACCTCGATGGCGTTGAGCAGGCTGCCGATCTGCATCCGGTTGCGGCTGGTCTTGCCGTCGTCGACGATCACGCCGCTCGCGATGTCGTCGTCGACCGAGGCGACCACCAGGCGTACGCCGAGGCGGTTGACCCACGTGTCACGGCACGTGAGCACCTCGGGGAAGTCGAAGCCGTTGTCCACCTGGAGCACCGGGAACGGGATCTTCGCAGGGTAGAACGCCTTCTCCGCCAGGCGGAGCATGACGATGGAGTCCTTGCCTCCCGAGAACATCAAGACGGGCTTCTCGAACTCTGCAGCGACCTCACGGAAGATGTGGATCGACTCCGCTTCGAGCTGGTCGAGCTGACTCAGCTGGTAGTCGGCATGCGTTTGGGTCATGACTGACGGGGGACCTCTCCTCGGAATGGCAACCGACATGCTATCCGTGGGGAGGGCCGAGGCGAGAACCGGCGGTTTCCTGGCTACGTGTCGTCGGTCTTCTTCATGCCGATCAGTCCTGGTCGATAGGACGGATCCTCCAGCTCGGCCACGGTGGGCGAACCGAACATCGGGAGCCCCGTCGACCGCCTGATCAGACCCCACACGAGCGGCACCAGGACGAGGGTCGCCACCCCGACTCCGGCGATCAGGATGGGGTGCGTGTCGTCCTCGCCGGCCCCGAGCGGCCCCCAGCCGGCCTTGTCCAGCAGCGCTATCCCGGACA
The DNA here is from genome assembly GCA_963807335.1 of uncultured Actinomycetota bacterium. Lineage (GTDB taxonomy): Bacteria > Actinomycetota > Actinomycetes > Propionibacteriales > Nocardioidaceae > Nocardioides. Next base: position 559,521 of record CAWEBT010000010.1, on the reverse strand, counting down.
TGGTGAGGACGACCACGATGCCGCGCCGGATGAACGACTGCGGCACCCGCGGGGCGACCAGCGAACCCAGGATCGTGCCGGGCACGGAGCCGATGACGAGGGGGATCGTCACGCCCCAGTCGAGGCCGTGCAGGGCGATGTTGGAGATCGCTGCCGCCATCACGAGCGGCACGGCCTGCACCAGGTCGGTGCCGACCAGCCGGACGGCCGAGAGGCCGGGGTAGAGCATCAGCAGCGCGATCATGATGACCGAGCCGGAGCCGACGCTGGTGATGCCCACGAGCAGGCCGCCGAGTGCGCCGACGAGCAGGGTCGGGATCGGCCGCACCTTCGGGTGCTCGTCGCCACCCCCGCCGCCGCCGCGCACGCGCAGGAGGTTGACGTAGAGACGCAAGGCATAGGTCAGCGCTGCCAGCAGCAGGGCGAAGCCGATGCAGAGCTTGAGCACCTTGTCGAGCGAGCCTGGATCGGCCAACCAGGAGATGAGGAGGGGGCCGAGCAGGGCCATCGGCACCGACCCGATCACGAGCCACTTGGCCAGCGCCATGTTGGGCGAGCCCTCGCGCTTGTGCACGATCGCGCCGCCGGTCTTGTAGATCGCGGCCGCCGTGAGGTCGGCCGTGACCACCGTGGCGGCGTCGCCCACGCCGAGGAAGATCAGCGCGGGGGTCATCAGCGCGCCGCCGCCCATGCCGGTGAGGCCGACGACGGTCCCGACGAAGAAGCCGGCCGCCAGGATCGACAGGAAGGTCGTGGTGAGCCAGTCCATCAGGCGTCCTCGGTGTCAGTGAGAGTCAGGTCGAGGTGGCCGCGCTCGCGCAGGCCGGCGAGCACGTCGTCCAGGGCGGCCTCGATGCTGCGGCCGGTGGTGTCGACGCGCGCGGCAGGGTCCTCGGGCTCCTCGTAGGGCGACGAGATGCCCGTGAACTCGGGGATCTCGCCGGCGCGGGCCTTGGCGTAGAGGCCCTTGCGGTCGCGGCGCTCGCACTCCTCGAGCGGCGTGGCCACGTGCACGAGGAAGAAGGCGCCACCGGCGTCCTCGACCAGCTGCTCGACGTGACGGCGCGTCTCGTCGAAGGGCGCGATCGGGCTGCACACGGCCACCCCGCCGTGTCGCGAGATCTCGGCGGCCACCCAGCCGATGCGGCGGATGTTGGTCTCGCGGTCGGTCTTGGAGAACGTCAGCCCGGCCGACAGGTTGCGGCGTACGACGTCCCCGTCGAGGCTCGTCACCGTGCGCTCGCCCTGCTCGTGGATGAGGTCGATCAGGGCCTGCGCGAGGGTCGACTTGCCGCTGCCGGAGAGGCCGGTGAAGAAGACGACCAACCCCTGCTCGCCGGGACCGGGCCGGTCGTGGGCCACGACCTCGGCGATGTCAGCGGGCCAGCTGTCGGCGTCGTTGGGCTCGTGCAGAGCGTGCACCGGGTCGCCGGCGGCGTAGTTGTCGGCCACCCGCACCCCCAGGGCGTGGTCCGCGGTGGCCTCGCCGTGCGCCGCCACGGGTACGACGACCACGTGGGCGTCGTTCAGCCTCCGGGCGGCGGCCAGGGTGGCTCGCACGAGGCCCACCGGGGAGAGGGCGGACGTGCCGTGGCCGGCGTACGTCAGGAGCACGACGCGGTCGAGCTCGGCGAGGTCGTCGATCTGGCCGGTGGTCAGCGCGTCGTCGACCGGCACGAAGGTGGCGCCGGCGTACCGCTGGCGCACCTGCTCCGGGGAGAGGTGCAGCCGGCGGAAGGCGCCGTGCTGGGCAGGCGTGAGCGACTCGACCGCGCCGGTGGCCGGAGTGACCCGAGCCAGCGGCAGGCCCTCGGGGTCGACCAGCTCGACGGTCTCGGCGCCGGCCAGGTCCTCGGGCAGCGTCAGGGTGACCGGGCTGCCCCACTCGTTGAAGGCGTTGGTCGGAGCCAGGGCCCCCGACGTGAGCAGCTCGAGGTCGTCGAGCTCCGTCTGGGTGGGGCAGTGCTGCGGGACCGGCCGGGGGATCGCGGGGGAGGATGACACGGGCGTCATCCTGCCATCCGGGGTTCGAATAGCCTGCGCACCATGTCTGCTGTCGCCGCGCCCCCCGCCCCCGTCGTCGCCGAGATCGTCCGATCCGGGTTCGTCGAGGGCCACCACTACGGCTCGCTGGTCGCGCTCGACACGACCGGTCGGGTCGCCTGGTCGGTGGGCCAGATCGCGGCGCCGATGCTCCCGCGCTCGTGCAACAAGCCGCTCCAGGCGCTGGCGATGGTCCGGCTCGGACTCGACCTGCCGCCGGAGCTGCTCGCCCTGACCTGTGCGTCGCACTCGGGTGAGCCGTTCCACATCGAGGGCGTGCGCCGCATCCTCGCCTCCGCCGGACTCGACGAGTCGGCGCTGCAGACGCCGCCCGACTACCCGCTCGACGACGCGGCCCGCGAGGCCGTGATCCGTGCGGGTGGGACGAAGTCGCCGATCCTGATGAACTGCTCGGGCAAGCACGCCTCGATGCTCGCGACCTGCGTGATCAACGGCTGGGACATCACGACCTACCGCGAGCCCGGCCACCCGCTGCAGCAGGCGACGGTGCGCACGTTCGCCGAGCTCACCGGCGAGGACGTCGCCGTCGTGGCCGTCGACGGCTGTGGTGCGCCGTTGCTCTCCACCTCGCTGACCGGCCTGGCGCGCGCGTTCCGGGCGCTGGCGGTGGCCGAGTCGGGTGCCGAGCGCCGCGTCGCCGACGCGATCCGCACGCACCCGGCGTACGTCTCGGGCAGCACGCGCGACGAGCTCGCCCTCCTCACCGCGGTCCCGGGCGCGATCGGCAAGGCCGGTGCGGAGTCCTGCTACGCCGTCGCGCTGCCCGACGGGCGCGCGTTCGCGCTCAAGACCGACGACGGCGCACCCAGGGTGCGCCCGGTGCTGATGGCCGCGCTGCTGGCCCGCAGCGGCGTCCTCGACGACGAGGGCGTGGACGCCGACGCCGTCCGCCGTACCGGCCAGCTGACGCTGCTCGGTGGTGGGCTGCCGGTCGGCGAGATCCGCGCCACCTTCTGACGCTTGTAACGCTCCGTTATTTCATGTTCCACCCCGATATACGGGGTGGGAAGAAGGAATAACGGGGCGTTACAAGGGCGATGTGACCCGCTTCACGCTTGCTCAGTTTGCATTTTGCTAGCAGGAGTTAGCACTATGGGGACATGGCAAAGGGCAAGGTCGGCAAGTCGGTCGAGGATCTCGGCGACTACCTCAAGGAGCAGCGTGTCAAGGCGCGCCTCTCCCTGCGGCAGCTCGCCGATCTCGCGGGCGTGTCCAACCCCTACCTGAGCCAGATCGAGCGCGGCCTGCGCAAGCCCTCCGCCGAGGTCCTGCAGCAGATCGCCAAGGCACTGCGCATCTCCGCCGAACAGCTCTACGTCCGGGCGGGCATCGTCAGCCCCGACGACAGCCCTCCGCGGAGCGGCGCCGCTGCGGTGGAGCTCGCGATCCTCGGCGACGCCGGGCTCACCGAGCGCCAGAAGCAGTCCCTGCTCGACGTCCACGCGTCGTTCGTCGCCCTCAACCGGGCCGCCGAACACGTTGCCGACGACAACAGCTGATCACCCCAACTCAGAGGAGAACCTCATGGCCAAGGCCAAGTTCGACGTCAAGAACGAAGCGACCCGCGCCTTCTACGCCGGTGTCGGCGCCAACGACCTCGCCGTCGAGGTCGTCCGCGACCTCGTCGCGACCGCCCAGAAGTCGGTCACCCAGATCGACCTCGACCCGAAGGCCCTGCGCGAGCAGGCCGTGACGATTCTCTCGGCTCGCGTCGACACCGTCACCAATGACGCCAAGGCCCGCCGCAAGGCCGTCGAGGCCCGCGTCGCGGAGCTGCAGAACGACGCCAAGAGCGTCCCCGCCAAGGTGCAGGCCCGCGTCTCCGAGATGGTGAGCGAGAACACCGCGGTGTACGGCGACCTCGTCACGCGTGGCCAGAGCCTCGTCGGCCGGATCCGCAAGCAGGAGTCGACCGTCGCGACCGCCTCGTCCGCCAAGACCACCGTGGCCAAGGCGAAGACCACGAAGACCCAGGCCACCAAGACCGCCACCGCCCGCAAGGCGTCGGCCAAGAAGGTCACCCCGGCCACCAAGAAGAAGGCCGCCGCGACCAAGTCGTCTGCGAAGGCCACCGTCACCACCGCGACGAAGACCGCGACCGACGCCGTCGAGGCCGTCGTGGACGCCGCCCAGAAGGTCGGCGACTGAAGAGCCAACGACGACGAGCAGCTCGCGCTGTTCTGAATCCAACGGACCCCCGGCCACTTGTGGCCGGGGGTCCGTTCGTCGTGGGAGCCGGCGCGGTCGAGTCCTGGCCGGCGGCCACGTAGGCTGATCCCTGTGACTGTGTTCGATCTCCAAGGGTGGGTCTACCTCGTCGTGCTGCTGGTGATGCTGGCGGTGAAGGGGTTCGCCCTGATCAGCGCGCTGCTGTTCAGCGCCCCGGCCTACGAGGCCGCCGGCAAGCTGACGAAGCCGGGCTGGACGATCCTGCTCGGCGTGGGCTTCGCGGCCCAGCTGATCATGTTGAGCTCCTCGCCGATCAGCCTCATCTCGCTGGCGTTCACCATCGCCGCCTTCGTCTACCTGGCCGACGTGCGGCCCGCCCTGTCCCAGGTGACCCGGCCCAGGTGACCAGGCCCCAGTGACCCTGCCCCAAGTGACCCTGCGCTGAGACAGGCCGCCGCCGGCGATAGGTTCGGGTCCTCGGCAGCGAAGGGAAAGTGATGAGCGGAGACTCCGAAGACCGTCCGTGGGGCTCGTGGCACGTGATCGACGAGGGCACCGGCTACAAGGTCAAGCGCATCCACGTGAAGTCCGGTGAGCGGTTGTCGTACCAGACCCACGAGCACCGCTCCGAGCACTGGGTGGTGATCTTCGGTGTGGCCACCTGCGTGATCGACGGCGAGACCATCGTCGCCGGCCCGGGGCACTCGGTGGACGTCGACCGGGGCGCCGCGCACCGCATCGCCAACCTCGGCTCCGAGGAGCTCGTGATCATCGAGGTCCAGCGCGGCGACTACACCGGGGAGGACGACATCTGCCGCCTTCAGGACGACTACGGTCGCGAGGACGCCGAGGTCTGCGCGCAGTAGCGCTCCAGCGCCACGAAGGCGTCCTCCGGGTCGAAACCGGTGGCCCGGATCTTGGCCAGGTCCATCGTGCTGTGCAGAGGGCGTGGCGCGAGCGTCTTGCCCGCGGCGTACTCCTCGGCGGTCGTCTCCGACACGTCGTCCGCGCTGCGGCCGGAGAGCTCGAAGACCCGCTTCGCGATGTCGGACCACGAGGTGGCCGGACCGCCGTTCGAGACGTTGTAGGTGCCGTAGTCGGCTCGCGTGTCCAGGAGGTGCCGCGTCGCCCGGGAGAGCTCCCCGGTGAACGTCAGCCGGCCCACCTGGTCACTGACCACGCTGGGCGCGACGCCGTTGCCGGCCAGGGTCTGCATGGTGCGGACGAAGTTCTTGCCGTCGCCGATGACCCACGAGGTGCGCATCAGGTAGTGCCTCGGCGCCAGGCCGACGGCGATGTCACCGGCCGCCTTGGTCTGGGCGTAGACGCCGAGCGGGGAGAGCGGCTCGTCCTCGGTGTGGCCCGGGTCGAGGGGGGCGGTGCCGTCGAAGACGTACTCCGACGAGTAGTGGACGAGGGTGAAGCCGTGCTCGGCCGACAGCCGCGCCAGGGTCGCCGGCACGCTCGCGTTGGCCGCCCAGGCCGCCACCCGGCCCTCGGGGGTCTCGGCGGCGTCGACCGCGGTGTACGCCGCGGCGTTGAGCACGAGCTCGTGGTCGCGCCACGGCCACGCGGCCACCGCGTCGGCGTCGGTCATGTCGAGCTCGTCGAGGTCGACGAGGTCGGCGTCCGGGAAGTCGACGTTCAGAGCGCGACCCAGCTGGCCCTTGGCCCCGATGATCAGCGTCCGCTGCCGCGCGATGGCGGTCGCGGGGTCGAGTCGCGGGTTCTGCTGGTCCTTCTCGGACACGATCGCCTCGGCCAGCGGGATCGGCCAGGCGATCGCGACCGTGGGGTCGTCGAGGGCGAGCGCCGGGTAGGTGATGCCAGGACGCCAGTGCTGGTTGACGAGGTAGGTGTACGCCGTGCGGTCCTCGAGGGTCTGGTAGGAGTTGCCGACCCCGCGGGGCACGAACACCGCCACCGAGGTGTCCATCTCGAGGGTGAACGTCGCGCCGAAGGAGTCGCCCTTACGCATGTCGACCCAGGCGCCGAAGATCCGCCCGGTCGCGAGCGAGATGAACTTGTCCCACGGCTCGGTGTGGATGCCGCGCGTGACGCCCCGGTCGGTGTTGAACGAGACGTTGTTCTGCACCGGACCGAAGTCGGGCAGCCCGATGTCGAGCATCTTCTGGCGCTGCCAGTTCTCCTTGAAGGAGCCGCGGGGGTCCTCGCGGAGGTCGAGACGGACGACCAGCAGGCCGGGGATCGGGGTGGTCTCCAGGGACGGAAGAGCCACGGTCACATGCCCTTCGCGGCGTACGACGCCTCGGTGGCCTGCTTGGCGGGGCGCCACCAGTCCTCGTGGTCGGTGTACCACGCGATGGTGTCGGCGAGGCCGGACTCGAAGTCCTCGAAGCGTGGCCGCCAGCCGAGCTCGGCGCGCAGCTTGCCCGACTCGATGGCGTAGCGCATGTCGTGGCCGACGCGGTCGTTGACGTGCTCGAAGTCGTCGGCCGGGCGGCCCATCAGGGTGAGGATCAGGCGGACCACCTCGAGGTTGTTCTTCTCGCCGTCTGCTCCGATGAGGTAGGTCTCGCCGATCTTGCCGTCGTTGAGGATCGTCCACACGGCGCTCGAGTGGTCCTCGGCGTGGATCCAGTCGCGGACGTTCTCCCCGCTGCCGTAGAGCTTGGGCCGGCGGCCGTCGAGCACCTCGGTGATCTGCCGGGGGATGAACTTCTCGATGTGCTGCCACGGGCCGTAGTTGTTGGAGCAGTTGGAGACCGTCGCGCGCACGCCGAACGAGCGCACCCACGCGCGCACCAGGTGGTCGGACCCGGCCTTGGAGGCGGAGTACGGGCTGCTCGGGTTGTACGGCGTGTCCTCGGTGAACCGCTTGGGGTCATCGAGCTCGAGGTCGCCGTAGACCTCGTCGGTGGAGATGTGGTGGAGGCGTACGTCGTGCTTGCGCACCGCCTCGAGGATGGTGAACGTGCCGATCAGGTTGGTGCGGATGAAGGGGCTCGGGTCGTCGAGCGAGTTGTCGTTGTGCGACTCCGCCGCGTAGTGGACGACCGCGTCGTGCTGCGCGACGAGCGGCTCCACGACGGACTCGTCGGCGACGTCTCCCTCGACCAGCACGACCCGGTCGGTGGGGAGGCCCTCGAGGGCCTCGCGGCTCGCGGCGTAGGTCATCTTGTCCAGCACGGTGATGCTGACGTCGGTCTCGCGCACCAGGTGGTGGACGAAGTTGGATCCGATGAACCCGGCGCCGCCGGTCACGAGAATTCGCTGCATGCGGCGGAGTCTAGGCGGTGGTGCCGGTCTGCTCGGTGCGGCTCCTCGGGGTGCCGAGGTGTCGGGAATCCGGTCGCCGAAAACCGCACCCCCTAGGCTGCGCACCATGCGCGGCATCATTCTCGCCGGGGGGACCGGCTCCAGACTGCACCCGATCACTCAGGGGATCAGCAAGCAGCTGGTGCCCGTCTACGACAAGCCGATGATCTACTACCCGCTCTCGACGCTGATGCTGGCCGGGATCCGCGAGGTGCTGATCATCACCACGCCGCACGAGGCCGACGCCTTCCGGCGGCTGCTGGGCGACGGTTCCCAGTTCGGCATCGACCTCACGTTCGCCGTGCAGGCGAGTCCCGACGGGCTGGCGCAGGCGTTCCTCATCGGTGCCGACCACATCGGCGGCGAGAAGGTCGGTCTGGTGCTGGGGGACAACATCTTCTACGGCACCGGCCTCGGCACCCAGCTGCGCAGCTTCGCCGACATCGACGGTGCCGCGGTGTTCGGCTACCACGTGTCCGACCCGACCGCCTACGGCGTGGTCGAGTTCGACGCCGAGGGCCGCGCCATCTCGCTGGAGGAGAAGCCGGAGAAGCCCAAGAGCCAGTACGCCGTCCCCGGTCTGTACTTCTACGACAACGACGTCGTGGGCTTCGCCGAGGAGCTCAGGCCGTCTGCACGTGGCGAGCTCGAGATCACCGACCTCAACCGCCGCTACCTCGAGGCCGGCCGGCTCCAGGTCGAGGTGCTGCCCCGCGGCACGGCCTGGCTCGACACCGGCACCTTCGACTCCCTCAACGACGCCTCCAACTTCGTGCGCACCATCGAGGGCCGGCAGGGCACCAAGATCGGCGCCCCCGAGGAGGTGGCCTGGCGGATGGGCTTCCTGTCCGACTCCGAGCTGACCGCGCGCGCCGAGCCGCTCCGCAAGAGCGGGTACGGCGAGTACCTGCTCGGCCTGCTCAACGACCACTGAGGTCCGCGTCGACCATGGCGGCCACCACGTCGGCGAACGTCATGGTGGGCTGCCAGCCCAGGTCGCGACGGGCGCGGGTGCTGTCGCCGCGCAGGTCGGCCGCATCGGTCGGCCTGGTGAGGGACGTGTCCACGCGGACGTGCCGTTCCCAGTCGTCGATGCCGGCGTGCGCGAAGGCCGCCGCCGCGAACTCCCGGACCGGGCGGCTCTCGCCGGTCGCCACCACGTAGTCCTGCGCGACCGGGTGGCGTGCGGCGCGCACCATCGCATCGACGTGGTCCGGAGCCCAGCCCCAGTCGCGGGCGGCGTCGAGGTTGCCGAGGACGAGCGTCTCGGCGCGCCCGTGCACGATGTCGGCGACGCCGGAGGTGATCTTGCGGGTGACGAAGCGCTGCGGCCGGCGTGGGGACTCGTGGTTGTAGAGGATCGCGCCGATCGCCGGCAGCCCGCGTGCTCGCCACCCGTCGAGTGCTCGGTGCGCTGCGGCCTTCGACTCGCCGTACGGGTTGGTGGGGGCCAGGGGCGTCGCCTCGTCCTGCGGACTCGTCGTCGGCGCACCGAAGATCTCGGCGGACGACGCCTGCACGAACCGCACCGGGCGGCCGACGGCCTCCATCGCGGCGTACGCCGACGCCATCAGCTCGATGGCCGCGGCGCCGTTGACGCGGCGTACCGCCTCGGGCTCCTGCCAGCTCTGGGCGACCGAGCTGATGGCGGCCAGGTTGTAGACCTCGTCGGGAGCAAGCTCCAGCAGCAGCCCGCGCACCGCCTCGTGGTCGGTGAGGTCGCCGGCGTGCAGGGTGACGGCGGCAGGGCAGTGCGGTGGCGGCCCGTCGGAGGGCCGGGCCAGGGCGTGCACCTCGACCCCGTCGGCGACCAACCGCTCGGCGAGGTAGCTGCCGTCCTGGCCGCCGATCCCCGTGACGAACGCGAGCGTCACCAGCCGGCCTTGAGCGCTGCGATGTCGGCGTCGACCATCATCGCGACCAGCTCGTCGAACCCGACGCGCGGCTTCCAGCCGAGCACCTCGCGGGCCTTGGTCGCGTCGCCCACGAGCCGGTCGACCTCCGCCGGCCTGATGAGCCGCGGGTCCTGTCGCACGTGCCCGCTCCAGTCGTCGACGCCGATCTGACGGAAGGCCACGTCCACGAGGTGCCGGATCGAGTGGGTCACGCCGGTGGCGATGACGTAGTCGTCGGCCTGCTCCTGCTGGAGCATCAGCCACATCGCCTCGACGTAGTCGCCCGCGAACCCCCAGTCCCGCTGGGCATCGAGGTTGCCGAGCACCAGCTCGTCGGCCAGGCCCAGGCTGATCGCGGCCACGGCCTTGCTGACCTTGCGGGTCACGAACTCCTCGCCCCGCCGCGGTGACTCGTGGTTGAACAGGATGCCCGAGGAGGCGTGCATGCCGTAGGACTCGCGGTAGTTGATGGTCATGTAGTGGCCGAAGACCTTGCTCACGCCGTACGGCGAGCGAGGCCACAGCAGTGTGCGCTCGTGCTGGGGCCACTCGGGCACCGAGCCGAACATCTCCGAGCTCGAGGCCTGGTAGAAGCGCACCGAGCCCGGGTCGTCGCCCGCGTGCAGCCGCACGGCCTCGAGCATCGTCAGCACTCCCTTGGCGGTGACGTCCGCGGTGACGGCGGCGTTCTCCCACGAGTAGGCCACGAACGAGATCGCGCCCAGGTTGTAGACCTCGTCGGGCTCCGCCCTGTCCAGCGCGCGCAGGAGGCTCGACATGTCGGTGAGGTCGCCGTTGTGGAGGTGGACGTCGGGCACCAGCTCCTCGACCAGCTCGCGGCGCGGGTTGTTCTGGCCGCGGATCACGCCGTGCACCTCGTAGCCCTTGGCGAGCAGCAGCTCGGCGAGGTAGAGGCCGTCCTGGCCGGTGATGCCCGTGATGAGCGCGCTGGGCTGGGTGCTGGGCATGTCCGCGATTGTGTCAGGCGGTGACGATCGCCTCGACGTTCTCCAGGGCGCGCTCGGCGTAGCCGCGCCACATCTTGGCGATGACGTTCATCGTGAGCCGGCCGGGCGGCCCGGCGGGATGCACGGTCCAGGCCCAGGTGATGCGGCTGCCGTCGCCCTCGGGCGTGACCGTCCAGACCCCCTCGACCCTGCGCACGAACGGGCGCAGCCGGCCGTGGAAGTCGTCGAGCATGTAGGCGAAGCTGTGCGGCCGGTCGACCGCGACGAGCGTCTCGTGCATGGTGCCGCCGTCGCCGAGGACGAGCGTGCGCGTCTGGCCGACGGTGTCCCACCGACCCTCTTGGTCGCGCACCTCGCTGATGGGCGGGAACGCAGCGAACCGGCGGGCGAACACGACCTCCCGCGGGGCGGTGAAGAGCGTGTCGAAGACGCGGTCGGGCGCTGCCGCCACGACCCGTGATGCCTCCACCCGAGTGCTGCTCACCCGAGCAGGCTAGCCCAGTCGGGTGCCGGCCGTCCCCTATGACGTCTCGGTGCAGCCTTGGTTAGGGTGCATCGCATGAAGGTCATGGTCACCGGCGGCGCCGGCTACATCGGTTCGATCACCGCGAAGGCGCTCGAGGAGGCCGGTCACACCCCGGTCATCCTCGACTCCCTGCTCGTCGGCCCGCTGGCGTTCGTGCAGGACCGGATCTTCTACGAGGGCGACATCGGCGACCGCGAGCTGCTGCGGCGGATCATGGCCGAGCACCCCGACATCGAGGCCACGATCCACATGGCAGCGCGGATCGTCGTACCCGAGTCCGTCGAGCTCCCGTACGAGTACTACCGCGACAACGTCGCCAAGTCGTTGGAGCTCTTCGACGAGCTGCGGGCGCTCGGCAAGCCGCGGGTGGTCTTCTCCAGCTCGGGATCGCTGTACGGGCTCAAGGACGACTTCGAGGTGCTCGAGACCGACCCGCTCGCACCCACGTCGCCCTACGCGCGCACCAAGCTGATGATGGAGATGATCCTCCAGGACATGGCCGCGGCGACCGACCTGCGCGCGATCATCCTGCGCTACTTCAACCCGATGGGTTCCGACCCGGACCTCGAGACGGGCATCTACGCCAAGGAGCCCTCGCACGTCATCGGGCAGCTCGTGATGGCCGCGCGCGGCATCAAGGACGCCTTCACGATCACCGGCACCGAGCACCCGACGCGCGACGGCACGGGGCTGCGCGACTACATCCACGTCTGGGACCTCGCCCGGGCCCACGTGCGTGCCGTGGAGAGGTTCGACGACGTGCTGGCGAAGGTCGACGCGCCGTCGACGATCATCAACCTCGGCCGCGGTGACGGGGTCACGGTGCGCGAGCTGATCGCGTCGTTCGAGCGCGTCTCCGGCCAGACCGTGCCCCTGCGCGAGGCGCCGCCGCGTCCGGGCGACGCCATCGGAGCCTTCGCCAACGTCGACCGGTCAGCCGAGCTGCTCGGCTGGCACACCGAGCTCGACCTCGACGACGCCATCGCCTCGGCGCTCGCCTGGGGCGAGAAGCGCCAGGAGATCCTGGGCTACGAATGATCGCGGCCCTCGCCCTCGCCGTCTCGCTGATGGCGGTGCCCGCCGGCGCCGAGACCGGTGCCGGACCAGCTCCACGACCGGTCGAACGACCGCTCACCGGGCGGACCGTCGTGCTGGACGCGGGCCACCAGCTCGGCAACCACAACTACCCGCGCAAGATCAACCGGCCGGTGCCCGCGGGCGGGTTCAGCAAGCCCTGCAACACGACCGGCACGTCGACCAACGGCGGCTACCCCGAGGCGACGTTCGCCTGGCAGGTCACCCGCCTGGTGCGCGCACGGCTGCGCGACCTGGGCGCGCGGGTCGTCATGGTCCGCACCTCCAACCGCCAGGACCGCTGGGGGCCCTGCGTGGACGATCGTGGCCGGGCGGGAAACGACCTCGACGCGGACCTGAAGATCAGCATCCACGCCGACGGGTCGTACGTCGCGGGGGCCCGCGGCTTCCACGTCATCGCGCCGACGTCGCGTCCAGGTCGAACTGCCGGCATCGCACCCGAGTCGGCCGTGCTGGCTCGCGACATGGTGCGCGGGCTGAAGCGAACGGGGCTTCCGGTGGCCAACTACGTCGCCGGTGGCGACGGCATCGACGTGCGCGGCGATCTCGCCACGCTCAACCTGTCCCGGATGCCGGTCGTGATGGTCGAGCTGGGCAACATGCGCAACCGCGCCGAGGCCCGCCGGATGACCAGCAGGCGCGGTCGGGCTACGTACGCCGCGGGACTGGTCAGGGGCGTTCGCCGGCACCTGTCGTGACTGCACAGATCCGGCTCGCCGGAATTGGCACCTCATGACCATAGGCATTTCGCCGCGGCTACCCGAGACTTTGCGAGCCCCCCGCTCACCGTCCCCGCAGGGACGTGGCGTGACGGCTGCTGGTCCCCCCCTGAGCGTTCTCGCGTGCTCGCGTGCCCGAAAGGCCCCCTGTGTCCTCTTTCACCACTGCTTCACGCCTTCGCTCGGTCGTACGCCGCGGCAGCGCCGCTGCCGCCCTGCTCGGTCTCGTCGCCGCACCTCTGGCCCTGGGCTTCGTCGCCCCGGCGCAGGCGGTCCCGAGCACCGGCCTGATGATCACCGAGGTCAACCCCGGTGGCGGCAACGCGGGCGCCTTCTACAACACCGACTACGTCGAGCTCTACAACGCCTCCGCCGCACCGATCAGCCTGCAGGGCAAGAGCCTGCAGTACCGCTCCGCCGCCGGCGTGGGTGCAGCGAGCTCCAGCAACACCTTCGCGCTGCCGAACCTCTCGGTGCCCGCGGGGTCGTACTTCCTCGTCAAGGGCAGCGGTGGCACGACGGGGGCGGCGCTTCCCGTCGTTCCCGACGCGATCTCCAACCTGTCCCTCGGTGCGACCGCCGGCCAGATCTTCCTCGCCGACTCCGCCACGGGCATCGACCCCATCACCCCGGCCGGCGCGACCGTCGCCGGTCCCACCTTCGGCACGATCGACTACTCCGCCGGCAAGGTCATCGACTTCCTCGGCTTCGGCACGTCGGCCACGAGCTACGAGGGCACCCGCACCGGCGCGACGTCCGCGAGCACGTCGGCCAAGCGCAACGGGACACCTCCGAGGGACAACGACAACAACCTGAGCGACTTCACGATCAACGGCACGTTCACCCCGCAGGCCTGCGACTGCACCGCCCCCCGGGTCAAGATCGCCGAGGTCTACACCGACGGCGGCGCCACCGGCGCGACCTACGACCACGACTTCGTCGAGCTGGTCAACACCTCCGGCGGTACCGTCAATCTGGCCGACCTGACCCTGCAGTACCGCGCGCCGGGCGCCACCGGTGCCGCTGAGGTCGCTGTCGCGCTGGCCGGCACCCTGGCCAACAACGCTCGTCACATCGTGCGCCTCGGCGCGGGCGGCGCCGAGGGCGTCCCGGTGCCGGGCATCGACACCGCCGGAACCACCGAGCTCTCCAGCGCGGGCGGCACGTTGCTGCTCGCGAGGTCCGCCACCGGCGTCGACCCCGGCACAGGCGTCTTCGCGCCGGATCAGTACGCCGCCGACCTGGTCGGCTGGGGCAACAGCAACGTCTTCGAGAAGGGCGCCGCGGACGCAACGGCCCTGGGAGTCACCACGTCCCTGCAGCGCCTCTCCGGAGCTGTGGACACCGACGACAACGCCGCCGACATCGAGACCGACACGCCGACTCCCGACGCCGCCCAGGTCATCCCCGTCAAGACGATCCCCGAGATCCAGGGGACCGGCCCGACCACCCCGCTGCCCGGCGCCAACGTCAACGTGACCGGCATCGTCACGGCGTCGTACCCCGCCTCCGACGGTGGCGGGCTCCAGGGCTTCTACCTGCAGACCCCGGGCTACGACCCGGCTGCCGACGCCACGCCCAACGCCTCCGACGGCATCTTCGTCTACACCGGGTCCTCGACCATCAACGCGGTTGTCGGCAACAAGGTCACCCTGACCAGTGCCAAGGTGAGCGAGTTCCGCGGCATGACCGAGCTGACCGCCACCAACGCGGCCAACTTCAGCCAGGTCGCCGCCACTCCCGCCGAGGCCGTCAAGCCCGGCATCGTCCTGCCCGGCACCGACTGCGAGCTCCCCGGCGGATCGTGCCTCGAGAGCGACAGCCTGGAGGCCGAGCGCGAGAAGCACGAGGGTGAGCTCTTCCTCCCCACCGCGCCGTACACCGTGACCGACTCCTACGACGGCAGCCCGTTCACGCAGGCCACCCCGGCCGGCTTCGCGATGGCCGGCGAGATCGGCCTGGCCGCCAACTCCACGCTGCCGCTCATCTCGCCGACCCAGGTGGCCAACCCGACCGAGAACCCGGTCGCGCTGGCCAACCGGGTGAAGTACAACAACGCCCACCTCGTCGTCCTCGACGACGGTGCGGATGTCGACTACGTCAGCTCCGCTGTCGAGGACGTGCAGAGGTTCCCGTGGCTCACGCCCACCCACACCGTGCGCATGAGCGCCCCGGTCACGTTCATCAAGCCGGTGGTCTTCGACTACCGCAACTCGTTCTGGCGCCTGCAGCCGCAGTCGCGCATCCCGGCCGGTGACGACGGCGAGTCGCAGGTCAGCATCGGCCAGAACCGGCCGCTCACGCCCGAGGACGTCGGCGGTGACGTCAAGATCGCGACGTTCAACGTCCTGAACTACTTCAACACCACCGGCGAGGCGTACGTCGCCTCCGGCGGCAGTCGTACCTGCAGCTACTACACGGACCGCGAAGGCGCCCGGATCACCAACAACACCTGCCAGCAGCCCGACCCGACCCCGGGGTCGACGGCCTTCCTGCCCGGCCCGCGAGGCGCTGCCAACGACGTGAACCTCCTGCGGCAGCAGACCAAGATCGTGCGCGCCATCAACACCATGGACGTCGACATCATGGGCCTGGAGGAGGTCGAGAACTCCATCAAGCTCGGTGAGGCCGACCGCGACGACGCGCTCAAGGCGCTCGTTGCCGCGCTCAACGACGACTGGGCGAGCAGCCACCCGGGCGCGCCGGTCCGTTGGGCCTTCGCGGCCACGCCGCCGCCCGGCGGCCAACCGACCGTGACCGAGCAGGACGCCATCCGCTCGGCGTTCATCTACGACCCCGAGACCATCCAGACGCAGGGTCAGTCCAAGATCCTGATCAACTCCACGCCGTTCCGCAACGCCCGCGAGCCCCTCGCCCAGGCGTTCAAGGCCAAGGGTGCTCCCCGTGAGGACGCCTTCGGCGTCATCGTCAACCACTTCAAGTCCAAGGGTGGCCCGGCCACCGGCGACAACGACGACCAGGGCGACGGTGCCGGGTTCTACAACGGCGACCGCAAGCGCCAGTCCGCGGCCCTGGTGGCCTTCGCCGACCAGTACAAGTCCGACCTCGGCATCGAGGCCGTGTTCCTGGCCGGCGACTTCAACGCCTACAGCCAGGAGGACCCGGTCAAGGTCATCGAGGCAGGTGGCTACGAGGAGCTCTCCTCCGACTTCTCGTCCGCGACCAACGACGACCTGACCTACGCCTTCGGCGGCTTCGCCGGGTCGCTGGACCACGTGTTCGCCAACGAGGCGGCCGTCGAGCTGGTCACCGGCGCCGACGTCTACCAGATCAACGCCAACGAGCCGGTCTACTACGAGTACAGCCGCTACAACTCCAACCTGGCCAACCTGTACGCCGCCGACCAGTACCGCGCCTCCGACCACAACCCGGAGATCATCGGGCTCGACCTGCCCGCGGTGACGGCCACCCAGAACGACGAGATCCAGATCCTCGGCACCAACGACTTCCACGGTCGCCTGCTCGAGAACCCGGGCGGCACCGAGGCCGGCGCAGCCGCGCTCGCGGGTGCCGTGAAGTCGCTGCGCGCCGACAACCCCGACACCGTCTTCGCTGCTGCGGGTGACCTGATCGGTGGCTCGACCTTCGAGTCCTTCATCCAGCACGACCTGCCGACCCTCGATGCTCTGAACGAGGCCGGCCTCGAGGTCTCCTCGGTGGGCAACCACGAGTTCGACGCCGGGTACGACGACCTGGTCGACCGGGTGATGGCGCCGTACGACGCCACCACCAACCCCGAGGGCGGCGCCGAATGGGCCTACCTCGGAGCCAACATCCGCAAGGCCGCCAACCACGCTGAGCCGGCCCTGCCGGAGACGTGGACGAAGACCTTCAACGCGGGCGAGGCCAACGAGATCGAGGTCGGCTTCGTCGGCGCCGTGACCGAGGACCTTCCGTCCCTGGTCGCCGGTGACGGCCTCGTCGACATCTTCGTGGCGCCCATCGTCAGCTCGGTCAACACCGCTGCCGACCAGCTCGAGGCCGACGGTGCCGACCTGATCGTCCTGCTGGTGCACGAGGGTGCCGCCACCACGGCGAAGTCCTCGGTCACCGACAACTCGACGTTCGGCAAGATCGTGGCCGGCGCCGACGCGAACATCGACGCGATCATCTCGGGTCACACCCACCTGGCCTACAACCACCAGGTGTCGGTGCCCGCATGGGTCACCGAGGGTCGCGCCGTGACCGAGCGACCGGTCGTGTCGGCGGGCCAGTACGGCTCCAACCTCAACCAGCTCATCTTCGAGTTCGACCCGACCAGCCACGACCTCGTCGACATCGACCAGGCGGTCCTCGACATCAAGACGTTCGCCAACGACCCGGCCACGCAGGCCATCGTCGACGACGCCAAGGCGAAGGCCGACGTGCTCGGCGCGCAGGAGGTCGGTGCCGTCGCCGGACCGTTCAAGCGGGCCCTGCGCACCGACGTGGCAGCCGCTTCGGGCACCTCCGAGAACCGTGGTGGCGAGTCGACGCTGGGCAACCTCGTCGCCGAGGTGCAGCGGTCGGCGACCGACGCGGACATCGCGTTCATGAACCCGGGTGGTCTGCGCGCCGACATGGTCGGCACGCCGAACCCCGACTACCCGGCCGCGCTGACGTTCCGGCAGGCCGCCAACGTGCAACCGTTCGCCAACACGCTCGTCAACATGCAGCTCACCGGTGCCCAGCTCAAGACGATCCTGGAGCAGCAGTGGCAGCGAGACCCGCAGGGCAACATCCCGTCGCGCCCGTTCCTGCGGCTGGGCGCGTCTGCGGGCTTCACCTACACCTACGACCCGACGCTCACCGAGGGCGACCGGATCACCGGGATGTGGCTCGACGGCGCGAAGCTCGGCGACGCGACGTCGTACTCGGTCACGGCGAACTCGTTCCTCGCCTCCGGCACCGGTGACAACTTCTTCGGCTTCGCCGCGGCGACGCAGAAGCAGGACACCGGCAAGTCCGACCTGCAGGAGATGGTCGACTACACCAAGGGCTACTCCGGTCCGGTGCCCGTCGACGCCTCCCAGCGGGCGGTCGGGGTGAAGTTCCCGGCCTCCGCGCCGGCGACGTACGCCGCGGGCGACACCCTGGCCTTCGACCTCTCGTCGCTCGCCTTCACGGCGGTCGGGGACGTCCAGGACAGCCAGGTGCGCGTCTCGGTCGGCGGCACCGACCTCGGCACGTTCGCGGTGGACAACACCCGCCTCGAGGTGCCGACCGACGAGGCCGGCACGGCGTCGGTCTCGGTGACCGTGCCCGAGGGAGTGTCCACCGGCACCACGAAGTTCGTCGTGACCGGGCTGACCACCGGCACCGTCGTCACCGTCCCGGTGGCGACGGAGGGTCCCCTCGCCGTCCCGACCGAGACCACGGGCAGCGCTGACGAGATCGTGACCGGGTCCGCTGGATCGGTCGACGTGACGGTGACGCCGAGTGCTTCGACCGGCACGGTGGAGGTCAAGGACGGTTCGGCGGTCCTGGGCACGGGCACGCTGTCGGGTGGCGCCACGTCGGTGGTCATCCCGGCCGGCTCGCTCGGGGTCGGCTCGCACGACCTGACGCTGGTGTACTCGGGTGACGCCACGCACGAGGGTTCGACGGGCACGGTGACCGTCACGGTGACCAAGAGGTCCAGCCAGGTGAGCGGCACTGCCGAGCCGATCGTGAGCGGTACGTCGGGTTCGGTGCAGGTCACCGTCATCCCGTCGGCTGCCACCGGCACCGTCGAGGCATCTTCGGACGGCAACGTGCTCGGATCGGGCACGCTGTCCGGTGGCCAGGCCACGGTCGCCATCCCGGCCGGCTCCCTGCCGGTCGGCACCCACCAGGTGACGCTGACCTATGCCGGCGACGCGACGCACCAGGCGTCGGCGGGCTCGGTCACGGTCACCGTCACCAAGGCAGCGGTGGCCCTCTCGACCTCCGTGTCGCCGAGCACTGTCGCGGTCGTCACCGGCCGGGCCACCATCTCTGTGAGCGCGAGCTCGCCGGGTGGCGTGCCGTGGGGCACCGTGGGCGCCTACCTCGGCGGCCAGCTCCTCGCCCAGGCCAACCTGGTCAACGGCACGGCGACGCTGTCGGTCGGCCCGTTCAGCACGGTCGGCTCGAAGGCCATCGAGGTGCGCTACTCCGGCAGCGACACCATGCAGACGGCCACCTCGACGGTGGGTCTCACGGTGAAGAAGCAGGAGGCGCGCCTGACGGTCAAGGCCGACAGCGACGCCGAGAAGGGCAAGAAGGACGGGCGGCTCTCGATCAAGGTCGAGGCCGACGGCTACACCCCCACCGGGACGGTGCGCGTCACCCTCAGCGGCGAAGGCTTCTCCCAGGAGGTGAGCCTGCAGAACGGTACAGGTGATGTCGTCTTGCCCAAGCTGAAGAAGGGGACCCACGAGTTCACCGTGAGGTACCTCGGCGACGCCCGCACCGAGGCCGCCGACGTGACCTTCCTGCTCGCGGTCAAGAGCAAGGACTGAGAGAGGTCGGGGCCGGACCACGTCCGGCCCCGACGCCTTTCCGCGCTCCGGCTAGGGTCGCCACGATGATCGCGACGTACCACTGGGACGACTGGGTCCTGGCCGACCTGGTGGCCGCCAAGGGGCCGACGCGGGTCAGCCTCGTGGTGCCCGCACGAAACGAGGCGGCCACCGTCGGTGCCGTGGTCACGCGCGTGCGCGGTGCGCTGATGGACACCTTCGCCCTGCTCGACGAGATCGTCGTCATCGACTCCGACTCGACCGACCAGACCTATGCCGTGGCCGAGGACGCCGGTGCCGTCGTGCACCGCTCCGCGGCGATCCGGCCCGACCTGGGCTCACACCCGGGCAAGGGCGAGGCGATGTGGAAGTCGCAGTTCGTCACGACCGGCGACATCGTGGTCTTCATGGACGCCGACCTGCTGGACTGGGACACCCACTTCGTCCCGGGCCTGCTGGGACCGCTCCTCACCGACCCCGAGTCGCAGCTGGTCAAGGGCTTCTACGAGCGCCCGTTCGGCGACGACCCGGCGGCTGCCTTCGAGGGCGGCCGGGTGACCGAGCTGGTGGCCCGGCCGCTCCTCGCGCTGCTCTTCCCCGAGCTGGCCGGCCTCGTGCAGCCGCTGGCGGGCGAGTGGGCGATCCGGCGCGAGCTGTTCGCCTCCCTCGCCGTCCCGACCGGGTACGCCGTCGAGCTGGCCGCGGTGGTCGACACGGTCCGCAGCCGGGGCGAGCGCGCCCTCGCCCAGGTCGACCTCGGCCGTCGCGCGCACCGCCACCAGGCGCTGCGCGACCTGGGCGGGATGTCGACGCAGATCCTGGCGGCGGCGCTCGGGCGGGCCGGGCTCGAGCGCGAGGACCCCGTGGGCGGAGCCGTCAGGCTGCGCCAGTTCCACCCCGACGGCGCGCGGGCGGAGCCGGTCGACATGATGGTGCCCACACTCGAACGGCCGCCGGCGGAGGAGCTCAGGTGACACTCGTTCTCGGCCGGCACTCGTTCGCCGACGAGGCCACGCTGCTGATGGCCATCGTCAACCGGACGCCCGACTCCTTCTACGACAAGGGCGCCACCTGGGCGGAGGACAAGGCCTTCGACCGCGTCGCCCAGGTCGTCGACCAGGGCGCCGAGATCGTCGACATCGGCGGCATCAAGGCCGCTCCTGGCATCGAGATCGATGCCGCCGAGGAGATCCGGCGGGTCGCCTCCTTCGTGGGGCGGGTGCGCTCGGCGTACCCCGACCTCGTCATCTCCGTCGACACCTGGCGCGCCGAGGTGGGTCGGGTGGTGTGCGCCGAGGGCGCCGACGTCCTCAACGACGCCTGGGGCGGTGCCGACCCCGGGCTGGTGGACGCGGCGGCCGAGCACGGCGCCGCGCTCATCTGCACCCACACCGGCGGGGCGACCCCCCGCACCCGCCCCTACCGCGTGGAGTACGACGACGTGGTGGCCTCCGCCATCCACGACACCGTCGCCTACGCGGAGCGGGCGTTGGCAGCCGGCGTGCGCCGGGAGTCGATCGTGATCGACCCCGCCCACGACTTCGGCAAGAACACCTTCCACTCGCTCGAGGTCACTCGCCGGCTGGGCGAGCTGGTCGCCACCGGCTGGCCCGTGCTGGTGTCGCTGTCCAACAAGGACTTCGTCGGCGAGACCCTCGACGTGCCCGTGGGCGAACGGCTGACCGGCACCCTCGCCGCCACCGCCGTCTGCGCCCTCGCCGGCGCCCGCATCTACCGCGTGCACGAGGTCACCGAGACCCGCCAGGTCATCGACATGGTCGACGCCATCGCCGGTCGGCGACCTCCCCGACGCGCGATCCGGGGGCTCCAGTGAGAGTCGTGATCGTGCCGCCCGTGCTCGCCCTGCTGCCCGAGTACGCCGGCCGCGAGGATCCCGTCGTCGAGCTCCGAGCCGCGGCCGGGTCCGCGGTCTCGTGGCTCGGGGAGGGCGCCGGCGGCGTACGGATCGTGGCCCCGGACGCCCAGGCCGAACGCATCGCCGGCTATCTGCTCGAGTCGTCCGCGCCACACCGGGTCGGGGCCCGGGCAGCGGCGGACGACCCGGTGCTGGTGATGGCGAACGGGTCGGCCAAGCGCACCGAGAAGGCACCGGGTCACCTCGACGACCGGGCGATCGCGTTCGACGACGCCCTGGGTGCCGCCCTGACCGCGGGAGACACCGACGCCCTGGCTGCTCTCGACCCGACGCTGGCCGCCGAGCTCTGGGCCAGCGGCATCGCGGGGCTGAGCGTGCTGGCGGGGCTCACCGTCGAGCAGGCACAGGTCGACTACTTCGACGCTCCCTACGGGGTCGCCTACTGGGTGGCGAGGTGGACATGCGCGTCCTGATGGGTGACGACCCCGGCAGCGAGGTGTCCGACGCCAACCTTGAGGCTCTCTACGCGCGACCCTTCGACCATGTGGGGCCGTGGCTGCGCGTGAACATGGTGAGCACCCTCGACGGTGCCGCCCAGGGCGAGGACGGCAAGAGCGGCGGCATCAACAACCCGGCCGACAAGCGGGTGTTCGACGCGCTGCGCCGGGTCGCCGACTGCGTCGTCGTGGGCGCCGGCACGCTGCGCACCGAGGGGTATCGACCCACCGCCGTGCCGCTGGTCGTCGTGAGCCGCTCCGCGCAGGTGCCGCCGCTGCTCCGGGGCGCCGAGCCCGGCCGAGTGCTGATGGCGACCACCGAGGGCGCACCGGCGCTGACCGAGGCGCGCGCGCTGCTGGGGGCGGCGAACGTGATGGTCCTCGGGACCTACTCGGTGGACCTGACCATCCTCAAGGCGGCGCTGTACGACCGTGGGTTCACCGAGCTGCTGTCCGAGGGCGGCCCCCAGCTGCTGCACCACCTGCTGGCCGAGGGCGTGGCCGACGAGCTCTGCGTCACCGTCGTGCCCCGCGCGGTCGGCGGCGGCGGGCTGCGGATCGTGGTGGGCTCGGAGATCGACGTACCGCTGGCACCCACCCTGCTGCTCGAGGAAGCCGGCACGCTGCTCGGGCGCTGGCGGGTCACCGGCTGAGCCTCACCCCAGGGCTTCGAGCAGCGCCCGGTTGAACGCCGGGAGGTCGCCCGGGTTGCGGCTGGAGATGAGGTTGCCGTCGGTGACGACCTCCTCGTCGACCCAGGTGCCGCCGGCGTTGCGGATGTCGGTCTGCAGGCTGGGCCAGGACGTCAGTCGTCGGCCGTCGAGGACCCCTGCCTCGACCAGGGTCCAGGACGCGTGACAGATGGCCGCGACCGGCTTTCCGGACGCCACGAAGTCCTTGACGAACCGCACCGCGTCGGCGTCGGTGCGCAACGCGTCGGGGTTGGCGACGCCACCGGGCAGCACGAGGGCGTCGTAGTCGTCGACCGTGGCGTCGGCCACCTTCAGGTCGACCGGCCAGGTCTCCGCCTTGTCGAGGTGGTCGAAGGTCTGCACCTCGCCGGGCTCCGGAGAGAGCAGCACGGCGGTGTGGCCGGCTTGCTCGAGCGCCTGCCAGGGCTCGGTCAGCTCGACCCTCTCGATGCCCTCCGACGCGGTCAGGAATGCGATCTTCTTGGTCATGGCTCCACGGTGGCACGCAGCAGGTGCGCGGACATCACCGCTAGCGGTGGGTCGGGTGGCCGACGACAGCGCGTCTCTAGGCGTGGGTGATGGTGCCCGCGCCGCCCTTGTCGAGGGACCGGCCGATGACCATCCGCTGGATCTGGTTGGTGCCCTCGAAGATCTGCATGACCTTGGCCTCGCGCATGTACCGCTCGACGGGGAAGTCCTTGGTGTAGCCGTACCCGCCGAGGACCTGCACGGCGTCGGTGGTGACCTTCATGGCGTTGTCGGTGGCCACCAGCTTGGCGATGCTGGCCTCGCGGGAGAACGGCAGCCCGCGGTCCTTGAGGCGTGCGGCGTGCAGCGTCATCGCGCGCGCGCTCTGCACCGCGGCCTCCATGTCGGCCAGCACGAACGCGAGGCCCTGGTGGTCGATGATGCGCTGCCCGAACGTCTGCCGCTCCTGGGCGTAGGCGACCGCCTTGTCGAGCGCGCCCTGGGCGAGCCCGTTGGCGACCGCGGCGATGCCGAGGCGGCCGGAGTCGAGGCCGGCCAGGGCGATCTTGAGGCCGTCGCCCTCAGCGCCGAGCCGACGCTCGACGGGCACCCGCACGTTGCTGAACAACATGGTGGCCGTGGTCGAGCCGGTCAGGCCCATCTTCTTCTCGGGGTTGTCGGCGGTGAGGCCCTCGGTGTCGGCCGGCACCAGGAAGCAGGAGATCCCGTTGCGGTCGTCGGAGGTGCGGGCCATCACCTTGTAGAAGTCGGCCTGGCCGCCGTGGGTGGTCCACGCCTTCGCGCCGTTGAGCACGTAGTGGTCGCCGTCGAGCCTGGCCGTGGCCTTCATCGCCGCCGGGTCGGACCCGGCGTGCGGCTCGGAGAGGCAGTAGGCGCCGAGCAGCCGGCCGCCGAGCATGTCGGGCAGCCACTGCTTCTTCTGCTCGTCGGTGCCGAAGTTGACCAGACCGAAGCACGAGAGGGCGTGCACGCTGGTGCCGACGCCGACGCTCGACCACACGGCGCCGAGCTCCTCGAGGACCTGGAGGTAGACCTCGTAGGGCTGCCCGCCGCCGCCGTACTCCTCGTCGTAGGGGAGCCCGAGCACGCCCACCTCGCCGAGCATCCGGAAGACGTCGCGGGGGAAGGTCTCGGTCGCCTCCGCGTCGGCGGAACGCGGCGCGAGCTCGTTGGTGGCGAGGTCGCGCACCAGCTTGAGCAGGTCGGTGGCTTCGTCGGTGGGGAGGACGCGGCTGGCAGTCATGGTGCTTCAGCCTAGGGCGCGCGACGCACCGGGCGGAATGCGGAGGGCCAGGTCGGAGTTGAGCCCACGATGCTTGCCGAATCCCGCCGCCTGTCGATCCTGCTCGGACTCCTGTTCGGGCTCGCCGGCATGGGCTCCTCCTCCGCCGCGATCGCGCTGCCCCTGATCGGTGCCGACTTCGGCATCGGCGTCGGCTCGGCCACCTGGACGATCAGCCTCTACACGCTGATGCTGGCGGTGACCACGGCCGTCTACGGGCGGGTGTCCGACCTGGTCGGCGTGCGCATCCCGCTGCTGGTCGGCATCGGCCTGATGACCGGTGGCGCCCTGGTCGCGGCCTTCGCGCCGACGTACGGCGTGCTGCTGGTCGCCCGGCTGCTGCAGGGGGCGGGCGCCGCCGCCGTCCCGACACTCGGCGTCGCCGTCCTGAGTGCGAGGTACGCCGGCCCGGTCCGCGGCCTGGCGCTGGGCAGGCTCGCCGCGACGGCCGCCGCCGTCAGCTGCCTGGGCCCGCTCGTGGGCGGCATCGTTGAGCACGCCTTCGGCTGGCGGGCCGTGATGGCGCTGCCGATCCTCGGCGCCCTGGTGCTGCCGCTGATCTGGCGCGAGCTCACCGGTGCGGGCACCGGTGCCAGCCTCGACGTCCTCGGCGCCGTGCTCGTGGCGGCGACCGCCGCCGGCCTGGTGCTGCTCGTGCAGTCGCCCTCCACGGGCCTCGTGGTCGCCCTGGTCGGCGTCTTCCTGATGGTCTTCGGTGCTCCGGCGGTCGCGTGGTGGGTGCGTCGACGCCCGCACGGGTTCCTGCCGGTGAGCGTTGTCCGCAACCCGGCCGTGGTCCGCAGCGCCATCGCGGCGTCGGCCATCCCGGCGTCCTGGTTCGCGCTGCTGATCGGCGTGCCGGCGGTGCTGGTCGCCGACGGCTGGGAGCCCTGGCAGGTCGGCCTGCTGCTCGTGCCCAGCGCGGTCGTTGCCCTCTTCGTTCCGCGGTTCGCAGGTCCCCTCATCGACCGGGTCGGCCCGGCCGTCGCGATCGCCGGAGCCGCCGTCGGCGCCAGCGTGGCGCTGCTGCTGGCGTCGCTCGGCGCGCAGATCGTCTCCGCGCCGCTGCTCGGGTTCGTGGTGGCGGTGGTGACGGTCATCTTCGGCGTCGGCCAGCCGGCCCTCAGCGCCGCCGTCGGCGACGCCGTCGAGGACGAGGTGCGGGGCGTGGCGCTCGGAGTCGCCACGTTGTTCTTCCTGGTGGGCGGCAGCGTCGGGTCCGCCGTGGTCGGTGGCCTCGGAGAGGTCGTCGGCCTGCCGCTCAGCCTGGCCGTGCTGGCCGCGCTCCCGCTGCTGGGCCTCGCCGTGCTGTCCCCGCAGCTGCGCACGGTTCGCGTTCCCGGCTGACCGAGGTCGCCTCCTGGACCGGGCTAGCTGTAGCTAGCCCGTCTGCGCGATGCCCATCATGTGGTTGGTCATGTCCCGGACGCCCGGCAGGTGTCCCACGGCCCGCACGATCCGCAGCGCGGCGTCGTGCAGGTCCTCGTCGACCTCGCGAAGCTGCTCGAGGGCGAGACCGGCCGGCCCCTCGACGGCGCAGACGCTGACGTTCACCAGACCGGCCTGCGCGAGCTCCCCCTCCAGCTCCTCAGCGGTGTGGAAGTGCGCACCCGGGAAGCGACCCCAGGTGGGCGCGTCCCCGTGCTCGAGCAGCGAGATCCAGTCCGAGGGGTAGGGGTGGGGGACGGCCTCGGCCAGCGACATCACGGCATGGCGGGAGAAGCGCGGAATGGTCGCCGCGAAGACCCAGCCGCCGGGGCGCACCACGCGCCGGGCCTCGGCCAGGGCCAGCAGCCGGTCCTCGCGTCCCGCCAGGTGGTAGAGCGGTCCGAACAGGAGCGCCACATCGAACGAGTCGTCCTCGAAGCCCAGGGCCCGGGCATCTCCGACGACGGCCTCGAACGTCTCGTGCCGGGCCGCCTCCCGCACCTGGGCGGCCACCGGGTCCAGCAGCACGACCTGGTGGCCCAGTGCCGCCAACGGCGCGGCGTGCACTCCCGTCGCCCCGCCGATGTCGAGGATGCGAGACCCCGGTGCGACGCGAGCGGCGATCAGGTCCTGGACGCGCTCGAACTCGAGGCGTCCCTGGGCGGAGCGACCGGTGAGCCGGTCCGCCTCGGCGAAGTGCTGCGAGTAGTAGGCCTGGATGCGAGTGTCCAGCTCCGCTTGATCCACGCCGACACCGTAGCTCCGGGTCGGAGCCCCCGCCACGAGCCGTTCAGGCGGCGACGATCAGGCGGGCGGGCCGACGACCAGGGCCGCGCCGGTGAGCAGCGCGACCGCGGCGGCGCCGGCGAGCGCGCCGCGCAGCGGGTTGCGCACCAGCCACGACACGATCCGCTCGGCGGGCGACGACGGCTCCGCCGACATCAGCCGCCAGTCGGCGGACAGCAGCCCGCGCCTCTCGGCGTACACATCGAACGCGACGGTCGCGAACGGCGGCACGGCGGCCGCCAGCCCGAGCACTCCGCGCCCGGCCGACCAGCGCTGGTCGACCCAGACGACCAGCGTGACCAGGCAGTAGGCGACGAAGACGACACCGTGCACCATCCCGAAGACGCGGACGCCGAGCTCGGTGGTGTCGGTGACGTACTTCAAGAACATCCCGACCAGCAGGAGCGCCCAGGTGACGGCCTCGGCGATCGCGACCCGGCGGAACAGGACCCGAGGGGTCACTTGGCCGACTTGCGGGCGTGGGACGCGGTCTTGGCGCGGGCGTTGGCGTCGAGGACGACCTTGCGGATGCGGACCGCGTCGGGGGTGACCTCGACACACTCGTCGTCGCGGCAGAACTCCAGGCACTGCTCGAGCGACAGGTGGCGCGGCGGGATCAGCTTCTCGAAGTTGTCGGAGGTCGCGGACCGGATGTTGGTCTGCTGCTTCTCCTTGGTGATGTTGACGTCCATGTCGTCGGCGCGGGAGTTCTCGCCGATGATCATGCCCTCGTAGACCTCGGTCGCCGGCTCGACGAACATGATCCCGCGCTCCTGAAGGTTGGTCATGGCGTACGCCGTCGAGGCACCCTTGCGGTCGGCCACCAGCGAGCCGTTGGTCCGCGAGCGGATCTCGCCGGCCCACGGCTCGTAGCCCTCGGAGATGCCGTGCGCGATGCCGGTGCCGCGGGTGTCGGTGAGGAACTCGGTGCGGAAGCCGATCAGGCCGCGCGCCGGCACCAGGAACTCCATGCGGACCCAGCCGGTGCCGTGGTTGGTCATCGACTCCATGCGGCCCTTTCGGGACGCGAGCAGCTCGGTGATCGTCCCGAGGTACTCCTCGGGGGCATCGATGGTGAGCCGCTCGAACGGCTCGTGGACCTTGCCGTTGACCTCGCGGGTCACCACCTGCGGCTTGCCGACGGTGAGCTCGAAGCCCTCGCGGCGCATCTGCTCGACCAGGATGGCCAGCGCCAGCTCGCCGCGGCCCTGCACCTCCCAGGCGTCGGGGCGCTCGGTCGGGAGGATGCGCAGCGACACGTTGCCGACAAGCTCGGCGTCGAGGCGGTCCTTGACCAGGCGTGCGGTGACCTTGCCGCCCTTGACGCGACCGACGAGCGGCGAGGTGTTGGTGCCGATCGTCATCGAGATGGCCGGCTCGTCGACGTGGATGAGCGGCAGTGCGACGGGGTTCTCGGCGTCGGCCAGGGTCTCGCCGATGGTGATCTCGGGGATGCCGGCGACGGCGACGATGTCGCCGGGCCCGGCAGTCTCGCCCGGCTTGCGCTCGAGGCCCTCGGTGATCAGCAGCTCGGTGATCTTGACGTTCTTGGTGGTGCCGTCACGGCGCATCCAGGCGACGGTCTGTCCCTTGTTGAGGGTGCCCTCGTGGACCCGGACCAGCGCGAGACGGCCGAGGAACGGCGACGCGTCGAGGTTGGTGACGTGGGCCTGCAGCGGCGCGCCCTCGGTGTAGACGGGTGCCGGGATGGTCTCGAGGATCGTCTTGAACAGCGGCTCGAGGTCGCTGCCCTCCGGCATGGTGCCGTTCTCGGGCGCGACGAGGCTGGCGATGCCGGCCCGGCCCGAGGCGTAGACGACGGGGAAGTCGAGGGCGTCTTGGCTGTGGCTGTCGTCGAGGAGGTCCATGAAGAGCTCGTAGGTCTCGTCGACGACCTCGGCGATGCGGGCGTCGCTGCGGTCGGTCTTGTTGACGACCAGGATCACCGGCATGTCGGCGTTGAGCGCCTTGCGGAGCACGAAGCGGGTCTGGGGGAGCGGCCCCTCGGACGCGTCCACGAGCAGCACGATGCCGTCGACCATCGACAGGCCGCGCTCGACCTCGCCACCGAAGTCGGCGTGGCCGGGGGTGTCGATGATGTTGATCACCATCGGCATGCCGCCACCGGCGGGACCCTCGTAGTGCACCGCGGTGTTCTTCGCGAGGATCGTGATGCCCTTCTCGCGCTCGAGGTCGCCGGAGTCCATGACCCGCTCGGCGACGCTCTCGGCCTGGTGGGCCGTGAAGGCGCCGGCCTGGCGGAGCATCGCGTCGACCAGGGTGGTCTTGCCGTGGTCGACGTGAGCAACGATCGCTACGTTGCGCAGGTCTGAACGTGTGGTGGACATGGGTGTGCGGCATCGCTTTCTGACGGAGGTGCTGCCCGAGCGGGCAGCGACCCATTCTAGGCCCGGATCGGTCGCGGCTCCGATTCGTCACCGGCCCCGGGCGAGCGGACCAGGTCGCGCGTCTCCGCCTGAAAGTCGTCCGAAGGTCCCTTACGCGGCGTCGGTGGGCTCGGGTAGGACTGGGGACATGACCTGCCAGTTCGTGCCGCCGTACCTCCTGCGCCGCATCGCCGAGTCCGGGCATCCGAGCGCCGGGACCTGCACCCACACCCTGCGCGTCGACGCCGGCGTGCGCGGGCGCCGCGCGGCCGGGAGGGTGGCCCCGCCGGCCATCGACGGCGCCTGGCTGGTGCACACCGCCGACCACGGCACCGGGCTGCCGGGGCGTCCGGTCCGCGCCGCCGGCGAGCCCGAGGTGGGCGACGCCGCTGTCGACGAGGTGGCCGAAGGCATCGCCGCCACGCTGGCTCTCTTCGCGGAGGCGTTCGGCCGGTCGTCGTACGACGATCGCGGCACCGGCGTCTCCCTCACCGTGCACTACGAGAAGGACTACGACAACGCCTTCTGGGACGGCGCGCACCTGGTCTTCGGCGACGGCGACGGGGAGGTCTTCGACCGGTTCACCAAGGCGGTGGACGTGCTGGCCCACGAGTTCACGCACGCGGTGACCGAGAAGACCGCGGGACTGACCTACGCAGGCCAGTCGGGCGCGCTCAACGAGTCGGTCTCCGACGTCTTCGCCTCCTGCCTCAAGCAGTGGGTGCTCGGTCAGACCGTCGACCAGGCCGACTGGCTGATCGGTCAGGGGCTCTTCCTGCCGGGCGTGCGGGCGCGGGCGCTGCGCGACATGGCCGCGCCCGGCACGGCCTACGACGACCCGGTGATCGGCCGGGACCCGCAGGTCGGCCACTGGGACGACTTCGTCGTCACCACCGACGACAACGGCGGCGTGCACCTCAACTCAGGGATCCCCAACCGGGCCTTCCAGCGCGCCGCGGTCGCCATCGGCGGCACGGCCTGGGCCGGCGCCGGCCAGATCTGGTACGCCGCCCTCGTCTCCGGCACCCTCGACGCCGACGCCGACTTCGGGGCCTTCGCGGCCGCCACCGTCGCCGCCGCCGGTGGGCACGCCGCGGCGGTCCGCCAGGCCTGGCTCGACGTCGGGGTCGACACCGCCGCCCCGTCTCCGGCCGCCGATCCGGTGTCCGCACCGTCCCGACCGACGGGCACCGTCGCGGTCCGGCGGTCAGGAGGCTTCGCCGGCCGCACCACCACCGGCGCGGTCGACCTCGACGGCGCGGATCCGCGGGCGCCCGAGGTGCGGGACCTGGTCACGGGGCTGGACATGCGCGGGCTCAAGCCCGCGCTGCCCAAGCCCGACATGTTCACCTACACGTTCGAGATCTGCGGCGCCGATCCGGTCGCGCTGCCCGAGCACCACCTCACCTCGCGGTTGCAGCGGCTGGCCGAGGTGGTGCTCTCCTCGAGCGAGGAGGCCCCGTTGCGCTGAGTTTTCGCTCAGGTCGGCCCGATGCCTGTCGATGGTCCAGTGTCGACGCTTCAGGGAAGGGCCCCGATGGACGAGTTCGACGAGATGGCAGAGATCGTCTCGGAGTTTCTCGTGGAGAGCCACGAGAACCTCGATCAGCTGGACCGCGACCTCGTGGAGCTCGAGCGGAACCCCGGCTCGCGCGACCTGCTCGGGAGCATCTTCCGCACCATCCACACGATCAAGGGCACCAGCGGCTTCCTGGCCTACGGCCAGCTCGAGGCGGTCACCCACGTCGGCGAGAACCTGCTCGCGCGCCTGCGTGACCAGAAGCTGACGATGACACCCGAGACCACCGACCTGCTGCTGGCGATGGTCGACCGGGTGCGCGACCTGCTGGCAGCCATCGAGCGCGACGGCACCGAGGGATCGGTGGACGTGGCCACGGTGGTCGCCCAGATCACCGACGTCCTGGAGGGTCCTGCGCCGCAGGTCGTCGCAGAATCGCCCGTTCCGCTCCCCGTCCCCGTCCCCGCTCCCGTCGCCGTCCCCGAAGCGGCGAGCCCGGTCGAGCCGGCTCCCGATGGCGTCAGCCAAGCCGCGCCCGGCGACGAGGTCGCGCGGCGCGCCATCGCGGACTCGTCGATCCGCGTCGACGTCGACCTGCTCGACAGCCTGATGCGCCAGGTCGGTGAGCTGGTGCTCACCCGCAACCAGGTCGTCCGGCAGGCCTCCGGCCAGCAGGACCCCGAGCTCGTCCGCACCGCGCAGCGCCTCAACCTGATCGCGACCGAGCTGCAAGAAGCCGTCATGCGGACGCGCATGCAGCCCATCGACCACCTCTGGGCCAAGCTGCCTCGCGTCGTGCGTGACCTGGGCGCCGCCTGCGGCAAGCAGGTCGAGCTCGCGATGGTCGGCCGCGAGACCGAGCTCGACCGGTCGCTGCTCGAGTCCGTGAAGGACCCCTTGACGCACCTGGTCCGCAACGCGGTCGACCACGGACTGGAGTCGGCGTCCGAGCGCGTGCGCGCCGGCAAGTCGGGGGCGGGCCTGGTGAGTCTCCGTGCCCGGCACGAGGGCGGCCAGGTCGTCGTCGAGGTCTGTGACGACGGTGCCGGCATCGACCCCGCCCGGGTGGCGGCCAAGGCCCTGGACAAGGGCCTGCGTACGCCGGACCAGATCGCGCTGATGAGCGACGCAGACATCCTCCAGCTGATCTTCACCCCCGGCTTCTCGATGGCCGCGGCGGTCACCAACGTCTCGGGCCGCGGTGTCGGCATGGA
Source organism: uncultured Actinomycetota bacterium (assembly GCA_963807335.1). GTDB lineage: Bacteria > Actinomycetota > Actinomycetes > Propionibacteriales > Nocardioidaceae > Nocardioides. The sequence continues at coordinate 528,154 of CAWEBT010000010.1, read as the reverse complement.
CGTCGTCAAGACGAACATCGAGAGCATCGGCGGCACGATCGAGATCGAGTCGGTGCTGGGTCGCGGGACGACGTGCCGGCTCCGGGTCCCGCTGACGCTGGCGATCGTCCCGGCGCTGACCGTCGAGTGTGCGGGCGACACCTACGCCATCGGACAGGCCAACCTCCTCGAGCTCGTGTCCCTCGTCGCCGACAAGTCCTTCGGGTCGGCCGAGAACGTCAACGGCGCCCCGGTCTACCGGCTGCGCGGCAGCCTGCTCCCGCTCGTGAACCTGGCGAGCGTGCTCGGCGTCGAGTCCGCCCGCACCGACTGCGAGGTGCTGATCGCGGTGCTGCAGGCGGAGGGCAGACGCTTCGGGTTGGTCATCGACCGCGTCCTGTCCACCGAGGACATCGTCGTCAAGCCGCTGGGTTCGCGACTGAAGGCGCTCGGCACCTACTCCGGCGCCACCATCTTGGGTGACGGGCGGGTGGCCCTGATCCTCGACATACCGGCGCTGGCTCGACGGGCCCTCACCGCCGAGAGCCTCGACCGAGCCCCTGAGCGGGCCCAGGTGGTCGTGGCTGCCGCCGTCGAGCCCTCCCGTCTGCTCGTCGCCGGCATCGGCGGAGGCCGTCGCGTCGCCATCGCGCTGTCGTCGGTCACCCGCCTCGAACGGATCCCGCGTGCGGCTGTCGAGGCCGTGGGCAGTCGCGAGGTCGTGCAGTACCGCGGCGACATCCTGCCGCTGCTCCGGCTCGGCCGGCACCTCGGCGTCGAGGCCGATGACGAGGGCGAGGCAGAAGGCAAGGACCTCGTGGTCATCATCTACACCTCGGGCGGCCGAAGCCTCGCGATCGTGGTGGACGAGATCGTCGACATCGTCGACGAGGAGGTCGACGTCGACCGTGACGTCGCCGACAGCGGCCTGCTGGGCTCGGTGCTGATCCGCAAGCGCGTCGTCGAGGTGCTCGACGTACGCGACGCCGTCCTCGCAGCCGACCCCAACTTCTACGCCGGTGCGCAGGGCGTGGAGCCCGAGTCGTACGGCACCTGGTCGGGCCGCGGCTCGGCCTTCGAGGCCGTCGTGCAGGAGGCGGTGTGACCACCCGCTTCGTCACCTTCAGCCTCGACGCGAGGTTGTACGGCGTCCGTGTCGAGTTCGTGCAGGAGGTGCTGCGCGGGCTGCCGCGCACGCGCATCCCGCTCGCGACGTCGACGCTGGCCGGCCTGATCAACCTGCGCGGCCAGGTGCTGAGCGCGCTCGACCTCCGCGAGCAGCTGGGCCTGCCGCCGTACGCCGCGGAGCCCGACCAGATGCTGGTGGTGATCCGGGTCGAGGGGGAGTCGGTCGCGCTGCTGGTCGACACCATCGGCGCCGTCGTCGACGTCGAGGACGACCAGTTCGAGGCGCTTCCCGACAACCTCCACGACACCTCCCGAGAGCTGCTGCTCGGGGCCTACAAGCTCGACCACACACTGCTCCTCGCGCTCGACGTCGACCGCGCCGTCGCTGCCTGATCACGAAACGGACATCATGAAGTCACCCATCACCTGGAGTGTCGGCCGACGCCTGACCGCTATCGCGACCGTCGGCGGGGTCACCGCAGCGGCGATCACGCTGACGGCGCTGAGCGGGCAGAGCCGGCTGGCGTCGAACACCGACGACTTCCTCGATGCGAGCCGGGTGTGGGCCACCGTTCTCGAGCTCGACACCCTGGCCGGCGAGATCAAGGCGTCGGCGCTGACTGCCCTGGTCGGCGAGGACCTGACCCAGGTCCGCGCCAGCGTGAAGGCGGACGAGACGAGCGTCGAGGAGCTGATCGACGGCATCGACGCCGACGCGGGCTCTCTCGACCAGGTCGACCTGGAGGCGATCAGGACGCTGGCCGGAGACTTCGACACGTATGTCGCCGAGATCGAGGCCTTCATCGACCTCGTCGAGACCGACCCGGCCGAGGCCCGGGCCAGCATGGGGGACATCGAGACGGCGAACGAAGCCACGGACATGGCCGTCGCGGCCGCCGAGGAGACCCTGACCGACCACTTCGCCGCGCTCGAGAGCGCCTCCGGCTCGCTGAGCGCGAAGGTGCGCCTGCTGACGCTTCTGATGGCGCTGGCCGGCATGGCGGTGCTCACCGGCGCAGCCGTCGTCATCGCTCGCAGCATCATCATTCCGCTCCGTCGCTCGATCCGTGCGCTCGAGGCCTTCGCCGGCGGAGACCTCTCACGACGCGTGCCCGAAGTCTCGACGGCCGAGCTCGGCCAGCTGGAGCGAGCGCTCAACAACTCCGTCGCATCCGTCGGCCAGATCGTCTCCGCGGTCACGGTGTCGGCCGATGCCGTCGCCGCAGCCTCCGAGCAGCTGTCGGCGACATCGCAGCAGATCTCGGCTGGAGCCGAGGAGACGTCGAGCCAGGCCAGCCTCGTCGCGGGCGCCTCGGAGGAGATCTCGCGCAACGTGCAGACCGTGGCCACGGGCGCCGAGCAGATGGGGGCCTCGATCCGCGAGATCGCCTACTCCGCCAACGAGGCCGCGCGGGTCGCCTCGCAGGCCGTCCACATGGTCGACTCCACCAACGACGCCGTCGCCAAGCTCGGCACCTCGAGCCAGGAGATCGGCAACGTCGTCAAGGTGATCACCTCCATCGCGGAGCAGACCAACCTGCTGGCCCTGAACGCGACCATCGAGGCTGCCCGGGCCGGCGATGCCGGCAAGGGTTTCGCGGTCGTCGCCAACGAGGTCAAGGAGCTGGCCCGGGAGACCGCCAACGCCACCGAGGACATCGCTCGCCGGGTCGAGACGATCCAGTGCGACACCGGCGGCGCCGTCGAGGCGATCCGCGAGATCGCCACCATCATCAACTCCATCAACGACTACCAGCTCACCATCGCCTCCGCGGTCGAGGAGCAGACCGCCACCACCAGCGAGATGAGCAGGAACGTCGCCGAGGCCTCGGCGGGCTCGGGAGAGATCGCCAGCAACATCGCCGGGGTCGCGGCGGCAGCCGACAGCACCACGCAGTCGGTGGCCCAGACGCTGGCCGCGATCAACGAGCTGGCACGGATGTCGACCGAGCTGCGCGCCGAGGTGGGTCGCTTCCACTACGCCTGATCTGGGGAAGACGAGCGCCGGCGCCGGTGGCATCCTTGCGGGTGCCACCGGCTTCGTCGTCTCGCGATGACGCCGCCACCGCGGGGAGGAGCGACGATGCGCTACTCCGTCGTGGGCGCCACCACCATCGGCTTCGACCTGGCCCGGCTCCCGCACGGCGCAGCGGTCGCCGACGTGCTGCGCGCCGCCCTGGCCGGTGGTCCTGCCCAGCTCGACCGGCTGGCGGCCGCCCACCCGGGGCCGCAGGCCCGCCGGCACCGACACGCCGCGATCGACGCGGCCCTGGTCGAGCGCGAGGCCCTGGCCGACGTGCTGCCCCATGCCGGTCGAGCTGTCGACGAGGCCGCGCTCGGGCAGGTGCAGACGCTGCGTCGCCTCGAGAACGGCATGCTCGGGGACGTCGCCGGGCTCGACCACCTGGTCAGGCACGAGATCCTCGACTGGACCTGGCTGCGCAGCGGCTCGATGGCGGTGCAGGACCCGGTCGCTGCCGACGCGGCCGACGTGCTCTCCGACGCCGCGGTCGCCGAGTACCTCCGCGAACCGGCACACCCCGCCCTGTGGTCGGAGATGACCGCGCCGTTCCGTGCCAGCGCGGTCCGGGCGAGCAGGTGTCTCGAGGTCGCGGCCGCTCCCGCCGTGACCGCGGTGCTGCAAGCCGTCTCCGCGGCCGACGAGGACCTGCGCACCTCGTGGCGCCGAGTCGTCGACGAGGTTCGTCCGAGGTCGGCCCGGTGGGCGCCGGCCATGCACCGCGCGACGTGGGCGGTGTCGCTGTCGGAGCGCCTGCGCCTCGCCGCCGACGTGCAACTGCTCGGCGTGATCGCCTTCCACGCGGGCGGGTTCACCGCCTCCGACGCGGCGTACGGCGGGTGGAACGCCCTCGCCGGGGTGCTGCAGGCGCACTTGGTCGACGACCTGCTGCCCTCGGCCGAGACGGACGTCCTTCTGCGCCCCTGGCGACTTCTCCACGCCTGAATTGCTCAGGTCGTCCGGTCCCTTGCCGATCGGGTGTGAGGTCGCTCAATCGGGGGGCCCTCCCGCACAGTGAGGACTTCGATGTCGATCCGCGTCCTGGTCGTCGACGACTCCGTGGTCATCCGGAGGCTGGTCACCGACCTGCTGCAGGACGACCCCGACATCGAAGTCGTCGGCACCGCGGTCAACGGCCGCGCCGCGCTGTACAAGGTCGAGTCGCTGAAGCCCGACCTGATCACCATGGACATCGAGATGCCGGAGATGGACGGCATCGAGGCCGTGCGGACGCTACGGGCCTCCGGGTGCAGGTTGCCGATCATCATGTTCAGCACCATGACCGAACGAGGCGCCGTCGCCACGCTCGACGCGTTGGCCGCCGGAGCGACCGACTACGTCACGAAGCCGGCCAACGTGGGAAGCGTGAACCGCTCCATGGAGCTGGTCCGCGACGCGCTCATCCCGCGCATCAGGTCGCTCGTGCCGCTGGGGCTCATCGGCTCGTCGGTGGTCGAACCGACCCCGCGAACGCCGCCTGTCGACCGCCCGGTCGTCGGGAGGCGTTCGGTCACCGAGGGCTACCGGCTGCTGGTGATCGGCAGCTCCACGGGCGGTCCCGAGGCTCTCACCACCCTCTTCGCCGCCCTGCCGCTGCTGCCGGTGCCGATCGCGGTCGTGCAGCACATGCCGCCGGTGTTCACCCGGCAGTTCGCTGCGCGCCTCGCGCGAGCGTGCGCATGGGAGGTCACCGAGGTCGAGGACGACCAGCCGCTCGGACCCGGTCAGATCGCGATCGCGCCGGGCGACCACCACCTCGAGATCGTGTCGAGGCAGGGAGGATTCGTGGCCAAGGTGACGCAGGGGCAACCCGAGAACTACTGCCGCCCCTCCGTCGACGTGCTGTTCCGCAGCGCCGTCGCAGCCGCCGGGCCCGCGGTGCTCGGTGTGGTGCTGACCGGCATGGGTCAGGATGGAGAGCGTGGCGCCGAGCTCATCGCCCAGCGCGGTGGCAGTGTCATCGCCCAGGACAGGGCGACCTCGGTGGTGTGGGGAATGCCCGGCGCCGTCGTCAACGCCGGCCTGGCCGAGATGGTCCTGCCGTTGCCGCTGATCGCAGCCGAGCTCGCAGCACGGCTGGCCCGACCCGGCGTCCCTGCCGCCGAGCTGGTCGCTGCGGTGGTGGCGCCATGAGCATGGGTCCCCGTGAGTTCGAGTTCGTGCGCAAGCTGGTCCGCGCCGAGAGCGCGATCGTGCTCGACGACGGCAAGGAGTACCTCGTGGAGTCGCGGTTGCTGCCGTTGGCCCGGGCCGCCGGTCACACCGACGTCACGTCGTACGTCGCCGACGTCGCCAGGCGACGGCAGCCGCTGGCCCTGACCGCCGTCGTGGAGGCGCTGACCACCAACGAGACGTCCTGGTTCCGCGACACCGACCCGTTCGTCGCGCTGCGCGACACCGTGCTGCCGATGCTGGCCAAGACCCGGCCGGACAAGTCCATCCGGATCTGGAGTGCCGCGTGCTCCAGTGGTCAGGAGCCGTACAGCGTGGCCATGACGCTGCTCGACTCGCCGTTGCTGGCCGACTGGGACGTCACGATCGTCGCCACCGACCTGTCGGAGGAGATGGTCCAGCGCGGCCGCGCTGGGGAGTACTCCCAGCTCGAGGTGAACCGGGGTCTCCCGGCACCGCTGCTGGTCCGGCACTTCCAGCGCGAGGGACTGACCTGGCGCATCAGCCCCGAGCTGCGCTCGAGCGTCGACTTCCGCCAGCACAACCTGCTACGCCCGTACACCTTGCTGGGGACCTTCGACATCGTGTTCGTGCGCAACGTCCTCATCTACTTCGACCTCGAGACCAAGCGCGACATCTTGCGCCGGGTCCGTCAGGTCACCGCGCCCGACGGCTACCTTTTCCTGGGTGGGGCCGAGATGACTCGGGGCGTCGACGACGGCTGGGAGCGAGAGGCCGCCGGCCGTTCACCGTTGTATCGGATCCGAGAGGAAGACCGCTCATGCGTGCCCTGGTAATTGACGACTCCCGCACGATGCGCCGCATCGTCGGCAACATCTTGTCCAACATAGGGTTCGAGATCCTCGAGGCAGGCGACGGCCAGGAGGCCCTGGACCTCCTCGAGGGGCAAGACGAGCTGCCCGAGCTCGCCTGCATCGACTGGAACATGCCGGTCATGGACGGCCTGACCTTCGTGAGTCGGGTGCGCAAGCGGCCCGAGTTCCGGGGCGTCACGTTGATGATGGTGACCACCGAGAGCGAGCAGGACCAGATCGTGCGGGCGCTCGCCGCCGGTGCCCACGAGTACCTCACCAAGCCGTTCGACGCCAACGACATGCGCCAGAAGCTCGAGTTCCTCGGCCTTCTCCCGGACGACGTCCGAGTGGAGGCCTGAGATGCCGACCATGGTCGCACCCGACGAGGCCCTGCTTGTTGCCGTCGTCGGACAGGTGTGGACGTCGATGCTGTACCGCCCCGTGCTGCCGTGGGTGACGTCGTGGCCCCGGGGCCTCGCCGGGGTGCAGGCGGAGATCGACCTGACGGGCGACTGCACGGGCACCGTCCGACTGTGGTGCGCGGACTCGGCCGCGGTGTCGATCTCGCGCTCACTGCTCAGCGTGGAGGACCCGTCCGAGCCCGACCCCGTGAGAGACGACGTCGACGACGCGATCGGTGAGGTGCTCAACGTCCTCGCCGGCAACCTCAAGGGCGCCCTGGCCGGCTCGTCGTCCCTGAGCATGCCCCGCGTCTTCCAGCGAACGTCGCCCGAGCTGGTCGAAGGGCACGTCCAGCTGACGTTGTCGTGGCACGATGACCCGGTCCTGATTTCGGTCGAAACCGCCCGCTGACCCGATCGGGTCAGCCCTCAAGACACGAACGGATTCACCGCAATGAAGGTCCTCATCGCCGACGACAGCCGTGTGATGCGACAGATCGTGCTGCGCACCCTGCGCCAGGCCGGCCTGGGCCACCACGACTTCGTCGAGGCCGAGGACGGTGTCGACGCGCTCGCCAAGGTCCTCAGCGAGTGCCCCGACATGGTGCTCTCCGACTGGAACATGCCCAACATGAACGGCATCCAGCTGCTGCACGCGTTGCGCGCCGGCGGAAACGCGGTGCCGTTCGGCTTCATCACCTCGGAGGGGTCCGACGACATGCGCCACGTCGCCAGGGCGGCCGGTGCGATGTTCGTGATCGCCAAGCCCTTCACCCCCGACGTCTTCCAGGACGCGCTCGGCGCGGTTCTGGTCTGACCCGCAGAGCCGAGGAGTCCTCGACATGCAGCTGCCGGACCGCAAGGCCATCAAGGACGTGTTCGAAGGTCTCCTGGACCGCTCGGTCACCATCGGCGACGCCTTCGAGCCGTTGGGCGCCGACGTCGTCCCGCCGCCCGGGCTCGGGGTCTACGTGGAGGACCGTGGCCGCCTGTCAGCGGTGGTCCTGATGGACTTCTCGCTCGTCGCGTACGCCGGCGCCGCGCTGGCGCTCGTGCCGGTCGTCGGCGCGAGGATCGCGATCGAGGACCGGGTGATGCCGGCGAACCTCATGGACAACGTCACCGAGGTCCTCAACGTGCTCTCGTCCCCCATCAGCGAGGCCAGCGGGCTCCACCAGCGCCTCGAGCGTGCCTACAGCCCGCACGACGAGCTGCCGGCGGAGCTGGCTGCCATCGCCGGCACTCTGGGGGCGCGCGAGGACGTCATGCTCCGCATCGAGGGCTACGGCTCGGGCCGGCTGGCCGTGGTGTCGATCCCGAACGCCACCTGAAGCCCGGTCGTCAGGTCGACGTGACCGGGCAGCGACCAGCGGCGAGGATCAGGGCAGGGCGCGATCGAGCGCGGCGCGCACGTGCAGCGTCGTGCAGGGGAACAGTGGGACCTCGCTGTCGGCCTGGCGGACGAGCAGCTCGAGCTCGGTGCAACCGAGCAGCACGCCCCCGGCGCCCGCGTCCCACATCTCGTCGATGAGCGCGACGACCCGGCGCCGGGTCTTGTCCACCACGCGACCGTGCACGAGCTCCTCGTAGATCGCGGTGTTGAGCCACTCGTGGTGCACGGCGTCGGGGACGATGACCTCGGGCCCGCCCTCGGAGATGCGGTTGATGAAGAACGGGTCGTTCATGGCGACCGTGGTGCCGAGGAACGCGACCTTCTCGACGCCCGCCGCACGGCACGCCTCGGCGACGACGTCGGCGAGGTGCAGCAGCGGGATGTCGACGGAGGCGGAGACCTGGTCGGCGACCTTGTGGAACGTCGTCGTGCACAGCAGCAGGAAGTCGGCACCGGCGCGCTCGACGCCCTGGGCCGCCTCACTGAGCAGCGTGCCGACCTGGTCCCAGTGATCGTGGTCCTCGAGGTCGGTCACCTCGGCGAAGTCCACGGTGCTCAGGACGATCTTCGGCGACGAGAGGCCACCGAGCCGTTCCTGCACGCCGACGTTGAGGTCGCGGTAGTAGACGAGGCTGGATTCCCAGCTCATGCCGCCGATGAGTCCGATGGTCTGCACAGTGGGAAGTCTGCCACCTCCGCGAGTGACCGCGCAGAGCGCTACAGCCTGTGGACCTTGTGCTGGGCTGCCTGGGCCCGCGGGCGGAGCACCAGCTCGTCGATGTTGACGTGCGAGGGGCGGGTGGCGATCCAGGCGACGGCGTCGGCGACGTCCTCCGCCACGAGCGGGCCGGGCACGCCGTCGTACACGGCGTCGGCCCTGGCCTGGTCGCCCCCGAAGCGGACGAGCGCGAACTCGTCGGTCTGCACCATCCCCGGCGCGACCTCGCTGACCCGGATCGGCTCGCCGCACAGCTCGAGGCGGAGCGTCTCGGTGACGACCTGGGTGCCGTGCTTGGCGGCGGTGTAGCCCGCGCCGCCCTCATAGGCGACGCGGCCGGCCGTCGAGCCCATGTTGATGATCACGGCGTCGCCCGACGCGCGCAGCGCCGGCAGCAGGGCCTGGGTGACGCGCAGCAGGCCGATCACGTTGACGTCGTACATCGCCTGCCACTGCTCGGGGTCTGCCGTGGCGATCTCGTCGGACCCGAACGCGCCACCGGCGTTGTTGACCAGGACGTGCACCGGTCCGTCGAGCGCGCCGACGAGGCCTGCCACCGAGTCGGCGGAGGTCACGTCGCAGGCGACCGCGACGCCGTCGACCTCGGCGGCCAGCGCCTCGATGCGGTCCGTACGACGTGCCGCGCAGACCACGCGGAACCCCACGCCGGCCAGGGCCCTGGCGGTCGCTGCGCCGATGCCGCTGCTCGCCCCGGTGACGACGGCGACCCGACGGGAGTCCTCAGCAGGAGTCATGGCGTCATGATGGCAGGATCTCGCGGGTGACGATCACTGCGGCCGCTGACGGCTCCGCCCTGGGCAACCCCGGACCAGCCGGTTGGGGGTGGTACTGCGACGACGAGCACTGGGCGTGCGGTGGCTGGACCAACGGCACCAACAACATGGGCGAGCTGATGGCCGTGCTGGACCTGCTCCAGCAGACCGCGCACCTCGACGACGAGCTGCACATCGTGTGTGACAGCACCTACGTCATCAACTCGATCACCAAGTGGATGCCCGGATGGAAGCGGCGCGGCTGGAAGAAGGGTGACGGCAAGCCCGTCATGAACATCGAGCTGATGAAGGCGCTCGACGAGGCCATGCAGGGCCGTCGCGTCGTCTTCGAGTGGGTCAAGGGGCACGCCGGTCATCCGCTCAACGAGGAGGCGGACCGGCTCGCCAACGGCGCGGCCACCGCGTGGAAGTCCGGGGCCGCGCCCGACCCCGGGCCGGGTTTCGCCGGTGCACGGGTCACCCACCCGGCCGCCACGCCCGGCCAGATCGATGAGGAGCCCGACCTGTTCGCCGACCTCGAGAGCGCCGACCCGGCCGAGACGCCCGAGGAGACCGTGATCGGACTCGAACGCTCCCTGCTCGCCGACGAGGTCCGCGCGGACGCGGTGTCGGTCGCGGCCCTCCTGCACCCCCAGTGGCAGGAGATCGGTGCCTCCGGTCGACTGTGGAGCCGAGACGAGATCCTCGCCGAGATCGGACCGATCGGGTCGACCAGCCTCGAGCTGATCGACGTGCAGCGCGTCTCCGACGACGTCATCTTGCTGTTGTGGAGCAGTCACTCCGAGGACACGACTGCGCTGCGCTCGTCCCTGTGGGTGCGTCACGCGGGCCGCTGGGTCCAACGGTTCCACCAGGGCACCCAGCCGACCGGCTGAGCCTCGGCGGCCACTTCTCCCCGGGCCCCCGGGCTGGCACACTGTGTGCCGCCCCGGACCGGATGAGAAGGAAGACATGACCTCACGTCATATCGCCGGCCTCTGTTGGTCGGCCGGCGGCGCGGTCTGGGCCGCGCGATGGCTCCTGGCCCTGTCGCCCTCGGTGACCGGGGTGGCGCGGTACGCCGGCCTGGCCCTGCTCGGGGCCGGCCTGGTGATCGCCGGGGCCGGCCTCGTCAAGCGCGACACCCCCTGGTTGCGCGCCGTCGCCGGGGTGGGCGCCGCCGGTCTGGTGTGGTCGGTCGTCGAGGTCTTCAGGCCGGCCGGGGAAGCGCAGGCGTTCGACGGCGCCACCGGGATCGTGGCGGTCGTCGTCGGGCTCCTCGTCCTCTCGAGCGGGCGGGCTCGTGCTCCGAAGCGGCCCGCTGGCGCACATGCCCGCTGACGTTCGGGCAGGGCCTCGGGAATCCATCGACCCTCTTCGCGGTTGTGGTCCTTTGGACCGATCGACGAAGGGGCAGCGGTGACACGACAGGCGACGCAGTGGCGCGGCCGGGTGGCGATGATCAGCCTCCACACCTCCCCGCTCGACCAGCCGGGCATCGGTGATGCCGGCGGCATGAACGTCTACGTGATCGAGCTGTCGCGTCGGCTCGCCGCTCGCGGCATCGCGGTCGACATCTTCACGCGCGCCACGTCGTCGACGCTCCCCGAGGTCGTCGAGGCGTCCGAGGGGGTGCTCGTGCGGCACATCAACGCGGGGCCCTTCGAGGGGCTGACCAAGGCCGAGCTGCCCGGCCAGCTGTGCGTCTTCGCCCGCGAGGTGCTGCGCACCGAGGCGGCCCATCCGATCGGTCACTACGACGCCGTCCACTCCCACTACTGGCTCAGCGGCCAGGTCGGTGCCCTCGCCCGCGACCGCTGGGGCGTGCCGCTCGTGCACTCGATGCACACGATGGCCAAGGTCAAGAACGCCGCGCTCGCCGAGGGCGACAGTCCCGAGCCCCTCGCCCGCCTGATCGGCGAGCAGCAGGTCGTCGAGGCCGCCGACATGCTCATCGCCAACACCGACATCGAGGCCCGCCAGCTCGTCGACCTCTACGACGCGGTCCCCGACCGCGTGGAGATCGTGCACCCGGGCGTGGACCTGGACGTGTTCCGCCAGCGCGACCAGGCAGAGGCCCGCCGGATGGTCGGCCTGCCCGAGGACGCCCACGTCCTTCTCTTCGCGGGCCGGATCCAGCCCCTCAAGGCGCCCGACGTCTTGCTGCGCGCGGTCGCCGTGCTGCTCGAGGAGGACCCGTCCCTGCGCTCGCGCCTGGTCGTGCCGATCGTCGGTGGGCCTTCCGGCAGCGGCCTCGACCACCCGGAGTCGCTCGCCCTTCTCGCCGCGGAGCTGGGCCTCGAGGACGTCGTCCGGTTCGTGCCTCCCGTCGCTCAGGCCGACCTGGCCACCTGGTGCGCGGCCGCGACTCTCGTGGCGGTGCCGTCGTACAACGAGTCCTTCGGGCTGGTGGCGGCCGAGGCCCAGGCCACCGGCACCCCGGTCGTGGCGGCCGCCGTCGGCGGGCTGACCACGGTCGTGGCCGACGGCCGCAGCGGACTGCTGGTGGAGGGTCACGAGGCCCGCGACTGGGCGGCCGCACTGGGCTCGATCATCCGCGACGACGGCCTGCGCTCGCGACTCTCGGTGGGTGCGACCGAGCAGGCCCGGCTCTTCGCCTGGGAGCGCACCGCCGAGCGGACGCTCGAGGTCTACAAGCGTGCCGCGGCGCTGATGCGGGTCGAGGCCAGCGCATGAGCGCAGAGGTCGTGCGCGACTTCCTGACCGCGGCGGAGATCGAGTTCACCGAGGCCTCGCCCGGGTCCTTCTCCCTCACCCTGCCCGGCGAGCGCAAGCTGCAGACGGCGGTTCGACTCGACGTCGGACCGCACGCTCTCGGCGTACACGCGTTCGTCTGCCGCAACCCCGACGAGAACCATGCCCGCGTCTACCGCTGGCTGCTCGAGCGCAACCTCAAGATGTACGCCGTGGCGTTCGCGGTCGACCACCTCGGTGACATCTACCTCGACGCCCGGCTGCCGTTGTCGATGGTGAACGCCGAGGAGCTCGACCGGCTGCTGGGCTCGGTGCTCGCTCACGCCGACGAGTCGTTCAACGCGATCCTCGAGCTCGGTTTCGCCTCCTCCATCCGCAAGGAGTGGGAGTGGCGGCTCTCGCGGGGCGAGTCGACGAAGAACCTCGAGGCGTTCACCGCGTTGCGGCCCTCCGACGCCGACGCGGACGCCGCCGCGGTCAGCGACTGACGAACAGCGCCAGCAGGGCCAGCGCTGCGGGCAGCGCCTGGATGAGCAGGATGCGACGGCTGACGGTGGCACCGCCGTAGAGCCCGGCCACGACGACGCAGACGAGGAAGAACACCTTCACGTCGAACCGGTCGGCGACCACTCCCCAGACCAGGCCGGCGACGAGGAACCCGTTGTAGAGGCCCTGGTTGGCGGCCAACGTCCTCGACTGGGCAGCGAACTCAGGCTGGAGGCCGAACGCCTTGCGACCGGTGGGCGTCTCCCAGAGGAACATCTCGAGCACGAGGAAATAGGCGTGCAGTGCTGCGACGAGCCCGATCAGGACGTGCGCGAGGATCTCCATGGGCACATCATGGCCGAGCGCCTGGGACCTGCACCTCGACCGGGCCGGGGCACTCGGGGACCTGCGTCGCCGGCCGGGTGGTCCGACGCGTCAGCAGCACGCCGACGATGCACAGCACCCCGCCGCCGAACGCCAGGGCGGGCGGCACCTCGCCGAGCGCCAGCCACGCGATCAGGGTGGTGATGAACGGGACCAGGAACGTGGTCATCGCGAACTTCCCGGCGTCGGAGTGGGAGAGCGCGTAGGCCCAGGTGGTGAACGCGATCGCTGAGGGGAAGACGCCCAGGAACACGATCCAGCCCAGGTTGGCGAGGCTCGTCGTGCCGGCCACGTCGACCAGCTCGCCGGCCCAGGGCAGGCAGACGACCGCACCCACGACGTAGTACCAGAACGTCATCTCGAGGGCGCTCATCGCGCCCAGCAGCTTCTTCTGGGTGATCACGCCCACGGCGAACGTCACCGCCGCGACCACCGCGAGCACCACCCCGACCAGGTCTCCGTTGTCGCTGGTCGAGGAAACCCGGCCGATCACCACGACGCCGGCGAAGCCGACGGCCAGGCCGGCCAGCAGCCAGCGGGTCAGCCGCTCGCCGAGGAAGACGGTGGCGAACAGGGCCACCAGGATCGGACCGATCTGCACGATGAGCGCGGCAGTGCCGGCGTCGATGCGGCGCTCTGCCTCGTTGAGCGTGAGGTTGTAGATGCCGATCCAGGCCGTCCCGCCGAGCACGATCAGCGGCCACTCGCGCCGGGTGGGCCAGCGCCGGACGCGCTGGAACCGCAGCATCACCCCGAGCGCCACCACGGCCACCAGGAGCCGCCCGAGCGACAGCGCCCCGGGGGGCACGTCGCGGCCCAGGTGTCGGATCGCGACGAAGGCCGAGGCCCACATCAGCAGGGTGAACGTGACCGCCGCGAGCGGCTTCCAGGGCGACACCGGCGACCGGTCGGGTGCGGCGGGCTGGCGGGTCTGGGTCCTCTGCGATGTCACTCCCGAACGGTAGACGCTCCCGCCGACATCAGACGCCTGGATTTCGGTCGAGGACCAGCGACTTTCCGACGTCGAACCCGGTGTCGCTCAGAGGTCCAGCTTGTAGCCGAGGCCGCGGACGGTGACGAGGTACCGCGGCTCCGACGGATCAGGCTCGAGCTTGGCGCGCAGCCGCTTCACGTGGACGTCGAGGGTCTTGGTGTCGCCGACGTAGTCAGAGCCCCACACCCGGTCGATCAGCTGGCCGCGGGTCAGCACGCGGCCGGGGTTGCGCAGGAACATCTCCAGCAGCTCGAACTCCTTGAGAGGCAGTCGCTGCTCGCTCCCCCCGACCGTCACGACGTGCCGCTCGACGTCCATCCGGACCGGGCCCGCCTCGAGCGTGTCGGGCAGCAGGTCTGGCTCGTGGCCCCGGCGGAGGACGGCGCGGATGCGGGCGACGAGCTCGCGGGGGGAGTACGGCTTGGTGACGTAGTCGTCGGCGCCGAGCTCGAGCCCGACGACCTTGTCGACCTCGTCGTCCTTGGCCGACACCATGATCACCGGGACGTTCGACGTCGCGCGGATCTGGCGGCACACCTCGGTGCCGGGGATGCCCGGAAGCATCAGGTCGAGGAGCACGATGTCGGCGCCGTTGCGGTCGAACTCGCTCAGCGCGGCGTGGCCGTCGGCCGCGATCGCGACCTCGAACCCCTCCTTGCGCAGCATGTAGGCGAGCGCGTCGCTGTAGCTCTCTTCGTCCTCGACAACGAGTACCCGGGTCACCGGCGTACCTCCTGGGTGCTCTGCGTGGCGGGCTCGGTGGGCTCGGTGGTGTCGGTGGTGCTTGGCAGGCTGCGGGGCAGGCTCAGGGTGAACGTCGAGCCCTGGCCCTCGACCGACCACACGGTGACCTCGCCACCGTGCGTGGCCGCGACGTGCTTGACGATCGAGAGGCCGAGGCCCGTGCCACCGGTGGAGCGGTGGCGTGCCGGGTCGACCCGGTAGAACCGCTCGAAGATCCGGTCGATCTCGGAGGACGGGATGCCGATGCCCTGGTCGATCACGGAGACCTCGACGGCCGTGTCGGTGCCGCGCGTGGTGACGACCACGCTCGAACCCTCGCCGGAGTAGGCGACCGCGTTGGCGACCAGGTTGCTGATGGCCGCGGTGATCTGCTCGTCGCTGCCGTAGACGAGCAGGTCGGCGTCCCCGCCGGTGATCAGGTTGATGCGCTTGGCCCGCGCCTCGATGGCGCTGGTGTCGACGGCGATCGCGATCACCCCGTCGATCCTCACCCGCGCCGGTGTCTCGAGGGAGTCGTCGCCCTGCAGCCGCGAGAGCTCGATGATCTGCTGGACGAGCCGGGTCAGGCGGTCGCTCTCGGTGAGCATCCGGCCGGCGAACCGCTTGACGGCCTCGGGGTCCTCTGCCGCGTCGGCCACTGCCTCGGACAGCAGCCGGATCGCACCGACCGGGGTCTTCAGCTCGTGGCTGACGTTGGCCACGAAGTCACGGCGTACGGCCTCGACCCGGCGTTCGCGGGTGCGGTCCTCGACCAGCGCCAGCACCAGCCGGGAGCCGAGGGGCGCGACCCGGGCGGTGACCGTGCGGGGGGAGGAGCGGTCGCGGGAGAGGGTCAGCTCGGTCTCGCGGATCTGGCCGTCCCTGCGGACCTGGCGGACCAGCTCGGCGAGGTCCTCGATGGCCAGCTCGTTGCCGCGGACGAGGCCGAACGCGTACGCCGGGGCGGAGGCCTTGAGCACGACGTCACCCTCGTCGACGACCACCGCGCTGCTGCGCAGCACCGAGAGCACGGTCGCCACGCCCGCCGGCACGACGGGCTCCTCGGGCGCGGAGCTCTGCTGCTGTTGGCGGTCGCTGATGTGCCAGGCGAGCACGGAGACGGCACCGACGACTACGCCGATGACGGCGGCCAGGGAGGCCTGGGTCGTCGGATCCACGGGTCCAGCGTACGGCGGCACCGACCCCGGGTCGGCCACTGGAGCGCCGGGCAACAACTGTTCACCCGTCGTTCACGCGTCATCGCCGTCTGGACATCCGACCTCCGTACAGTCCCTGTCATGCGTGATGCCTTCCATGACCAGCTCGACGGGATCTTCGAGGACCTTGCCGCCATCGGCCGCCTCGTGGAGACCGCTGTCGAGCGTGCGACCCGTGCCCTTCTCACCGCCGACGCCGCCCTGGCCGAGCAGGTCATCTCCGCCGACGTCGACATCGACCGAGCCCGCGAGCGGGTGGAGGAGGACGCGTTCCAGATGCTGTCGCTCCAGGCGCCCGTCGCCGGCGACCTCCGGATCGTGGTGGCCGGTCTGCGGATGGTGACCGAGCTCGAGCGGATGGGCGACCTCTCGGTGCACGTCGCGAAGATCGCGCGGCTCCGGGTGCCCAACATCGCCGTGCCCGAGCAGATCCGGCCGAGCATCGAGCGGATGGCCGAGGTCGCCGAGGCGATGGTCCGCCGGACGACCGCGATCATCGCCCTGCGCGACGTCGACGCCGCCCTCGACCTCCACAAGGACGACGAGGAGATCGACCGGCTGCGCCGGGAGAGCTTCGTGACGCTGCTGGCCGACGACTGGTCGCACGGTGTCGAGGCCGCCATCGACGCGGCCCTGCTGGGTCGCTACTACGAGCGGATCGCCGACCACGCGGTGTCCATCGCGAACCGGGTGGTCTTCGTGGTCACCGGCCGGGCGCCGCGCGAGATCGACGCCTGACGCTCGCTCCTGCTCAGCGACCCTGGTTGGCGACCGCGGCGGCGGCCGCGGCGGCCGCCTCGGGGTCGAGGTAGCGACCGCCGGCGCCCGTCGGCATGAGGTCGTCGCCGAGCTCGTAGACCAGCGGCATGCCGGTGGGGATGTTGAGCCCGGCGATGTCCTCGTCGCTGATGCCGTCGAGGTGCTTCACGATCCCGCGCAGGCTGTTGCCGTGGGCGGCCACGAGCACGGTGTGCCCGGCGCGCAGGTCGGCCGTCACGTCGGACTCCCAGTAGGGGAGCAGCCGGGCGATGACGTCCTTGAGGCACTCGGTGCGGGGCAGGTCGGCGCCGAGGTCGGCGTAGCGCGGGTCGCCGGCCTGCGAGAACTCGTCGTCGTCGTCGAGCGGCGGCGGGGGCACGTCGAAGCTGCGGCGCCAGGTCATGAACTGCTCCTCGCCGTACTGCTCCAGCGTCTGCTTCTTGTCCTTGCCCTGCAGTGCGCCGTAGTGGCGCTCGTTGAGGCGCCAGCTGCGTCGCACCGGGATCCAGTGCCGGTCCGCGGCGTCCAGCGCGAGGTTGGCGGTGGTGATCGCCCGCCTCTGCAGCGAGGTGTGTACGACGTCGGGCAGGATGCCGGCCTCGACGAGCTGCCGGCCGCCGTCCACCGCCTCGGCGCGGCCCTTGTCGGTGAGGTCGACGTCGACCCATCCGGTGAAGAGGTTCTTGGCGTTCCAGTCGCTCTCGCCGTGGCGGAGCAGCACGAGGGTGTGGGTCATGGTCACTCTCCGTGTTCGACGGGCTCGGCGACGGCGCACTCATCGGGACCGGCAGGCAGGCCGGCGACGTCGTTGTAGATGCCGCAGTTGTGGACCACGGGCACCTCCATGTTCGCTGTCTCCCCGTTGCTGAAGGACAGGTTGACCTGCACGTAGTCGCCGGCCTCGAAGGCCCCGGTCACCTCGATCGGGGTCTCGGTGAGGGCCAGGTTGACCAGCGCCGCGGGTGCGATCTCGATCGGCGTCACGTTGCCGGCCGCGAGCTCCTCCTGGTCGTTGCTGGTCAGGCCCTCGAGCTGGAACGTCTCGGTCTGGGAGTTGTTGGACAGCGAGGCGATGAACACCCCGGTGCCCTCCTCGGCGCTGACGACGGTGGCGGCCAGCACGTCGACGACCCCGCCGCGCTCGTTGGCGCCGTTGGCGGGGGTGTAGTCGCGGTCGGTCGCCAGGTTGAATCCGCACGACGTCGACACCGCGGCGGCGAGCAGGAGCGCCCCGGCGAGGGAGCGGGGACGGGAGTGCTTTCGGAGCTGCATGCGGTGGCCTTCGCGGGTCAGGGTCAGCGGGGGTCGGGCGCATCGACAGCCTAGCGCCGTCCGGCTTCGTCAGGGCTGCTGGGCCAGCCCGACTTGAGCCGCCACCACCAGCAGCGCGACGAGCACCAGGGCGACGTACGCGCAACTGGCCACGAGGAGCCGGGTCGCCCCGGTCCTCAGGGCCAGGCGCAGCGGCAGTGAGCGGTAGCCGTCCTGGTTGTCCACGACGAGCCCGGGCAGCGAGCGCAGCAGGTGGACGCCCACCCCCAGCAGCGCCGCCAAGACGGTGATGGCGATCTCCGGCGGGGTGTCGGACCCGGAGCCGCCCCAACCGCCGTAGGCGAGGTACGCCGGGTAGAGCGCGTAGCCGGCCGCCCACGGCAGCCACGACAACCAGCCCTTGCGCAGCGCCACGTTGCCCACGAGGCCGATCAGCACCACCAGCAGGTACGTCGCGCCGGCGGTCACGCCCGAGCCGACTGAGAGGGGGATGAGGAGCAGGACGGCGCAGGTGATGGCGAACCAGACCGTGCCCGGCTCGAGGACGCCCTCGCCGACCGGCTTGCCGGGTGTCTCGTGCCGGGCGTCGCGGACCCGGTCGACGATGTCGTGGTGCCAGCCGACGATCGCCTGACCGACCAGGACGGTGCCCAGGACGAGCAGGACCTCCCGCACGGCACGGCCCGAGAGCGCCGCCGCGACCGCGACGCCGACCGCGGTCAGGACAGCCTGACGAGGGTGGGCGGCGCGCAGCAGCAGCACCGGGAGGGACCGACCAAGCATGTGCGGAAGTATCGCGGCTCCGAGGCCCGGGGGCGGCACATCCGGTGCCCCGGGCGGACGAGTCGGGCCTCCGAGCGTGGCCGCCACCACACGAACACATGTTCTGTCAAGCCCGCAGTGGGCCTCTGACCTGCGGAAACGAGGGAAGCGGCCATTCGAGGACGTGTTAGAATGGGGGTCTAGGAAGGGGTACCGAACATATGACTTTCACCGTCGGCGAAACGGTTGTTTACCCGAATCACGGGGCTGCCATCATCGAGGACATCGAGATGCGGACCATCAAGGGGGAGGACCGGGAGTACCTCGTTCTTCGGATTGTCGCTCAGCAGGACCTGGTCGTACGCGTCCCGGCCTGCAACCTCGATCTTGTCGGCGTCCGCGACGTCGTGGACAAGGAAGGCCTCGACCGCGTGTTCGACGTCCTCCGGGCCGCCCATGTGGAGGAGCCGACCAACTGGTCGCGCCGCTACAAGGCCAACCTCGAGAAGCTGCACAGCGGCGACGTCATGAAGGTCTCCGAGGTCGTCCGCGACCTGTGGCGTCGTGAGCGTGACCGCGGGCTGTCCGCGGGTGAGAAGCGGATGCTGGCCAAGGCGCGCCAGATCCTCGTCTCCGAGCTTGCGCTGGCCGAGCAGACCAACGAGGACAAGGCCGAGGCGATCCTCGACGAGGTCCTCGCCTCCTGAGCTCGACTTCTGCTCGACCCCCGACACGCGTCCTGTGTCGGGGGTCGTGCCATGTCTGGATACCGTTGGCCCCGAGATGATGATCGACGACCCTGACGCCACTCCCGCCCTCGGCACCATCGTCGAGGAGGGTCGCGGCACGCTGCCTTTCGAGCTCATCCACGGTGAGGCCCTCGTGGCGTGTGCCGCCTGGGCGCTGGGGGCCTCGGGCGTGAGCGCGGTCGACCTGGGCACCCAGTGGGCGGGCCTCGTCGACAGCGACGAGCCGTTCGTGCTGCACGATGCGCTGTGCCCGATGACCCCGGCCCGGTTCATCACCGACTGCCTGCACCGTTCGGTGGAGAGCGGCTCGGTCGTGGTGGGCGTCGACGAGGAGGGCGCGGTGCTCTCGCCCGTGGTGCTTCCCGCACCGGTCGTCGCTGCCCTGACCGAGCTGCCGTCCCTCGACTTCGCCCGGCTGGTGGAGCTCCTGGAGGCGCGCTTCGCGCTGGAGCGGGTGCTGGCTCCGGTCAGCGCCGCGCGGGTGTCGTCGGTCGCCGACCTGGCCCGGCTCGAGGCGCTCACGCGCCCCGAGGCCACATGAGCAGCGGCATGCCGGCAGTCCTGGCCATGCTGGGTGGTGGCCGGCTGCCCTTCTCCCTGCTGCATCGTCGGCCCCTCTACCTGCACGCCCTGGAGGCGCTGGCGGCCTCCGGTGCGGCGGAGATCGTGGTGGCCGTCGACGAGCCGGAGCTGCCCCGGGTGGCGCGCGAGGTGGGCCGAGCCGGTCTGCGCGCCGAGGTGGTCGCCGGCGACGCGTGGTGGGGCCGGGTCCGCGACGCCTCCACCGGCCTGCTCGTGCACGACGCGCTGTGCCCGCTGACGTCGGCGGAGTTCCTGCGCGACGTACGGCGTGACGCGGCCGCGCGGCCGCTGGTCTCGCGGGTGGCCTATCGACCGGTGACCGACACCGTCAAGACCGTGGTGGCCGAGCGCATCCAGGGGACGATCGACCGCGAGGGGCTCGCCGCGCTGGTCTCGCCCGTCGTCGTGTCTCCCGGCGTCCTGACCGCCGCCGCGGCCTCGGGTGACGCGCCACCCATCCACGACTTCTCGCGGCTGGTCGCCTGGCTGCGTGACCGCGGCGAGGTCGAGATGGTGCGCGCACCGTCGCTGGCGCGCCGGGTCGACGACGCGTCGGCGGTCAACCTGCTCGAGTGCGTCGACGAGCTCGCCCGCCGGGTGCGGCGGGGAGCCGGTGCCCCTCAAGTCGTCACCGACGCAGCAGGTCTCGGAACTCCCTGAAGAACTCCACCCTCAGGCGTGTTCCCCGTGGGGCCGCAGGTCTTGTCCGTGGGCCATCGCGGACTGGCTTCGGTGGGGCGGCCCCTGCTCCGAGAGGTCCCAGTCCGCCTTGGCGAGCAGACGCTCGGCCAGGGACAGGTCCTCGGGAAAGGTGATCTTGATGTTGCCGGCGTCGCCCGCGACGCACAGCACCGGGACGTCGGTGTAGGCCTCCATGCAGCTCGCGGTGTCGGTGCCGACGAAGCCGTCCGCCTCGGCGAGGCGGTAGGCCTCCAGCAGGGGCAGGGCCAGGAACGCCTGCGGTGTCTGCACGGCCACGACCCGGTCGGGGGGCTGCTCCCCACCGTCGAGTGCGACGAGGTCGCCCTGGTTGCGCACCGGGATCGCGCCGCCGTACGCCGTCGCGGTGTCGATGACGGAGGCGAACATCGCCGTGCCGGCGAGCGGGCGTGCGGCGTCGTGGATCACCACGACGTCGATCTCGCCGGCCTCGATCGCGGGCGCCAGGGCCTGCAGCGCCTGCCACTCCGAGCTGTGCCGGGTGTCGCCGCCGATGACGACGGAGACATCGGGGGGACCGACCTCGCGGTCGATGGCGGCCAGCACGATGTCCCGGTCCTGCTCGCGGATCACGATCACGGTGTGGGTCACCGCGGACAGCTCACGCGCCCACCGGATCGACCAGGTGAACACCCGGCGCCCGGCCAACGGGAGCAGCACCTTGTTGGTGTCGTGGCCGCTGCGCCGGCCCTCGCCCGCCGCGAGCATGACGACCGCGGCCCGCGGCGTCGGCCGGCGGGAACCCGTGTCGGTGCGGGGCGGAGGGAGAGGCACCGGGCGAGCCTAGCCCCGCCATTCCGGCCGCGCTGGGTGTGAACCCTCTCGCCGGCTCAGCCGGCTCAGCCGGCCGGCCGAGTGCGCAACGAGGCCGGCGCGAGGACCTTGTCCCGGGTCAGGTCGGCGGTCTTCTGCGCGACCGGTCGGCTGGGGTGGCGGTGAGTGGGGGTCGGTCTGGGTGGGTGTGAGCGACCCTGGCTCACCGCTGAGGGGCGTCGGCTGTGGTGGCGGTGAGTTGGGGTCGGTCTGGGTGGGTGTGAGCGACCCTGGCTCACCGCTGAGGGGCGCACGGCTGGGGCGGCGGTGAGCTGGGGTCGGTCTGAGCGGGTGTGAAAGCGACCCTGGCTCACCGCTGAGTGGCGCCCGGCCGTGGCGGCGGTGAGCTGGGGTCGGTCAGCCCGTGTGAAAGCGACCCTGGCTCACCGCTGAGGGGCCCCGGCCGGGGCGCCGGCTCTGGCGGCGGTGAGCTGAGGTCGGTCTGACGGTGTGAAAGCGACCCTGACTCACCGCTCAAAGGGCGCTGGGCCCGGCGGGTACTAGCGGGCCGCCACCAGCGCGGTGGCGATGGCGGCGATGCCCTCGCCCCGACCGGTCAGACCGAGCCCGTCGGTCGTGGTGGCCGAGACCGACACCGGTGCGCCGACCGCTGCCGACAGCGCGGCCTCGGCCTCGGTACGGCGCGGGCCGAGGCGGGGGCGGTTGCCGATGACCTGGATCGCGACGTTGCCGATCTCGAAGCCGGCCGCTCGCACCCGCCGGGCCGTCTCGCCGAGAAGTGCGGCGCCGGAGGCACCCGCCCATTGCGGCTCGGACGTGCCGAAGTTGCTGCCCAGGTCGCCGATCCCGGCCGCCGACAGGAGCGCGTCGCAGGCCGCGTGGGCAGCCACGTCGGCATCGGAGTGGCCCTCGAGCCCGAAGGGCTCGTCGGGCCAGGCCAGGCCGGCCAGATGGAGGTCCGCGCCCTCGACGAGACGGTGTACGTCGGTGCCCACGCCCGTGCGGGGCAGGGACTGCGCGGGGTTCTCGGTCACGACCTGATCATGCCTGAGTCACACTTGAGCCATGACGGCATCTCGCAGGTGGGCCCTGGCCGGGCTGGTTTCCGGCCTGGCCGGCCTGGCGACGAGCTACGCCGCCGCCCTCGTCCTCACGATCCGGGAGTCGCCGGTCGTGGCCGTGGCCGAGCTGGTCGTGAAGGTGACGCCGGGGCCGCTCGTCGAACGCGCCATCGCGCTCCTCGGCTACGCCGACAAGCCCGTGCTCGTCTCGTCGGTGATCGCGCTGACCTGCCTGGCCTTCGTCATCATCGGCTGGCTGGGCTCGAGGTCGTGGCGTTCGTCGCTGCTCGCCTGGCTGGCCCTGGCCGGCTTCGGCCTCTTCGCCGTGCTGTCCCAGCCGGGGGCGCGGGCCACCGATGCGCTGCCGGTGGTCGTCGGCTTCGTCACCTGGGTGGTCTGCCTCGACCTGCTCGGCCGTCGCGTCACGCCCCCGGTCGGCTCCGACGGCGACGGCCGCCGCCGGTTCCTCACCCTGGCCGCCGGCATCGGGGCCGGCGCCGCGGTGGTCGCCGTACTCGGCCGTTTCGTGGGTGCCGGCAAGCGGAGGGTGGAGGAGAGCCGCCGGCTGCTGCGGCTGCCAGGCGTCTCCCGCCGTGAGCCTCCGGCCAGGGTCCGCATCGGCGTCGACGGCATCACGCCGTGGCGCACCCTTCCCGAGGACT
Organism: uncultured Actinomycetota bacterium; assembly: GCA_963807335.1. GTDB lineage: Bacteria > Actinomycetota > Actinomycetes > Propionibacteriales > Nocardioidaceae > Nocardioides. The sequence continues at coordinate 504,895 of CAWEBT010000010.1, read as the reverse complement.
TCTACCTCATCGACACCACGATCGCGGTGCCCACGATCACCGCGAGCGACTGGAGGCTCCGCATCCACGGGCTGGTCGACCGCGAGCTGACGCTGACCTTCTCCGACCTCCTCGAGCGGGACCTGACCGAGGCGTGGGTGACCCTCAACTGCGTCTCCAACCCGGTCGGTGGCCCGCTGATCGGCAATGCGTGGTGGAGCGGGGTCCGGGTGGCCGCGCTGCTTGAGGAGGTGGGTGTCCAGGCCGGCGCCGACGCCGTGCTCCAGACCAGTGACGACGGCTGGACCTGCGGCACGCCGCTCACCGCGCTCACCGACGACCGCGACGCGATGCTGGCCGTCGCGATGAACGGCCGGCCGCTGCCCTTCGAGCACGGGTTCCCGGTGCGCACGATCGTGCCCGGCCTCTACGGCTACGTGTCGGCCTGCAAGTGGGTCGTCGACCTCGAGGTCACGAGGTTCAGCGACTTCACCGCCTACTGGACCGACCGCGGCTGGTCCGAGCAGGGGCCGGTCAAGCTGTCCTCACGCATCGACGTACCCCAGTCCGGGGCCGACGTGCCCGCCGGCGACCTGCGCGTGGGCGGCATCGCCTGGGCGCAGCACACCGGCGTCGCGAAGGTCGAGGTCGCGCTCGACGGCGGTGCCTGGACGACCGCCGAGCTCGCCGACCCCGGCACCGACGACACCTGGGTGCAGTGGGCCGCGACCGTGCCGGTCACCCCGGGCGACCGGATCGTGCGGGTCCGCGCCACCGACAAGACCGGGTTCGTGCAGAGCAGCGCCCTGGTCGACGTCCTGCCCAACGGCTCCGAGGGCTGGCACGGCGTGGACTTCACCGTGGTGGACGCCTAGCCCGTCAGCGGATGACGTACGCCGTGCCGCCGGACGTCGGGATCCAGGCGTCCTCGAACTGCGCGCGCTTGTAGGTACGCCGCACGCTCGCGTCCGTGGGAGCCGCGGGGTCGTTGACCACCACGTCACCGTTCGCCGTGAAGCCCACGATCACCATCAGGTGTCCCGGCGTCGACGAGATGGGGGCCCCGGTGAGCTCGCCGGGGCCGAAGGCCACCGACACCACGAGCGGGGTGCCGGCCGCGATGTAGTCCTCGGCCTCCCGCAGGCTGCGCAACCGCGTCACGTACGACTCGGGCACGAACTGGCCGGCGTAGGCGGTGTTGAAGGCCCAGTTGCCGGTGCCGTCGTAGCCGTGGTCGTAGGTCATCCGCGCGGCGTAGTCCACCATCGGGTCACGGTGCCCCGGACCCGCGTAGCCCGCGGCGGCCGCGGGGGTCGCGCCGCGGTAGCCGAGCACCATCGCGACCGAGGTCGGCGAGCACCAGGCCTCGCCGCCGCCGCCCCACTGGGGGGAGTGGCCGGCGTGCACCATCTGCGAGTACGCCGGCACGGCGAGCGTGGTGCCCACGCCCGGTCCCGGCGCGGAGGTCGGTACGTCGTCGGTGACGGGCAGCCGCGAGGCGACCGCGCCGACCCGGTCGAGGGTGACCGCAGCGCCCGATCCGGGGGCCCGGAGCAGCGTGACCTTCAGCTGCCAGCCGCTGGCCCCGGCCGTCTTGAGCGTGTCGACGGCGACGCGGGCCAGGTCGTCGGCCTGGGTGCCGGCGGAGGTGCGACGAATGGCCTCACCGGAGGTCCACCGGCCCAGCACGTCCCACGACGAGGTGACGGTCGAGGTCCGGACCCGGGCCTTGACCTCGACCCAGCTCCGACCGGGCGTGGTCGCCTGCCAGGACGCGATCAGCTCGGTGAGGGCGAACCCGGGCTCGACCCAGGCCGAGGTCCAGCTGCCGGTCTCGTACCGTGCCCAGGTAGGTGCGCCGCCCGGTCGGCTTCTTGAGCCGCAGCGAGCCGTTCGCGACCTTGACGCCGACGCCCGCGCCGGAGCGCAGCTGGACGCCGGAGGTCCAGGAGGTGCGGGAGATCTGCCGGTCCTCGACGCGGGTCGGGGCCGCCGAGGCGGCGAGCGGAACGGTCAGCGCAGGCACGACCAGCACGGCCAGCAGGAAGGTGAGGGGGCGGCGGGTCACCCGACGAAGGTAGGTCACATCAGCCCCATTCGTCCCGCGATTCGGGGATGCAGGGTGCCGTCGTGGCCGCCTCTAGGATGGGCTGGTGAACTTCAGGCTCCACGACACCGCGACCCGCGAGGTCCGTGACTTCGTCCCCCTCGAGGAGGGGAGGGCGGGTCTCTACGTGTGCGGCCTGACGGTGCAGAGCGAGCCGCACATCGGGCACGTGCGCTCCGGGGTCAACTTCGACGTCCTCCAGCGCTGGCTGCGGGTGCTGGGCTACGACGTGACGTTCATCCGCAACATCACCGACATCGACGACAAGATCCTCGCGAAGGCCGCCGAGCAGGGCCGCCCCTGGTACAACCTCGCCTACGCCATGCACCGCGAGCTCGACCGGGCGTACGCCGCGCTCAACGTCGCGCCGCCGACCTACGAGCCGGCCGCGACCGCCCACATCCCCGAGATGATCGAGATGATCGGGCAGCTCATCACCCGCGGGCACGCGTACGCCGCGGAGGACGGGTCCGGTGACGTCTACTTCGACGTGCGCTCCTGGCCGACTTACGGCGAGCTGACGCGGCAGGGCATCGACGACATGGAGTCGGCGTCCGACGCGGACCCCCGGGGCAAGCGCGACCCGCGCGACTTCGCGCTGTGGAAGTCGTGGAAGAAGGAGACCGAGCCCGCGACCGCGGCCTGGCCCTCGCCGTGGGGCCCCGGGCGTCCGGGCTGGCACATCGAGTGCTCGGCGATGGCCGAGAAGTACCTCGGCACGGCCTTCGACATCCACGGCGGCGGTGTCGACCTGCGCTTCCCGCACCACGAGAACGAGCAGGCCCAGTCGCGCGCCGCCGGCCACGGCTTCGCGTCGTACTGGATGCACAACGCGTGGATCACCACGGCCGGCGAGAAGATGAGCAAGAGCCTCGGCAACTCGCTGATGATCCCGGCCGTGCTGGAGCGCTTCCGCGGGATCGAGCTGCGCTACTACCTCGTGGCCGCCCACTACCGCAGCCACGTGGAGTTCAGCTTCGAGGCCCTGGAGGAAGCGGCGACCGGGTTCCGGCGCATCGAGACATTCCTCGAGCGTGGTGGTCTCGGATCCTCGCGACCCGCCGACGGGCAGCTGCCCCAGGCGTTCGTGGCCGCCATGAACGACGACCTCGGCACGCCGGCCGCGATCGCGGTCGTGCACGACACCGTTCGTGAGGGGAACAAGCAGCTCGCGGCCGGCCACGACGCCGCCGAGCAGGCCACCGCGGTGCTGGCCATGCTCGACGTTCTCGGACTCCACCCGCACGACCCGGCCTGGGCGACCGCTTCCTCCGCCGACACCGACAAGCTCACCCAGGCCGTCGACGTCCTCGTCGCCGGCCTCCTCGAACGACGCGCCGAGGCGCGGGCGGCGAAGGACTTCGCCACCGCCGACGCCATCCGCGACCAGATCGTGGCCGCCGGCATCGACATCGAGGACACCCCCAACGGCCCCCAATGGAGCATCTGATGCCAGGTAATTCTTCCCGCAAGGGCGCGATCCGCAAGACCGGCAAGGGCCCGACCGTGGGCTCGGGCGGTCGCGTGAAGCGCGGCCTCGAGGGCCGTGGCCCGACCCCGAAGGCCAAGGACCGCCCCAACCACAAGGTCTACAAGTCCAACGAGAAGACCGACCGCGCCGAGCAGGCGCGTCCCAAGCGGCGCAGTGCGAAGAGCACCGAGGCCGAGTGGGTCGCCGGTCGCAACTCCGTCGTCGAGGCGCTGCGCGCCGGCATCCCGGTGACCGGCATCTACGTCGCCGAGGGCGCCGAGCGCGACGCCCGGCTCCGGGAGGCGTTCAAGCTGGCCGCCGAGCGCGGCCTCTCCCTGCTCGAGGTCACCAAGAACGAGCTCGACAAGATGACCGGCGGCGCCGTCCACCAGGGTCTCGCCGCCCGCATCCCGTCCTACGAGTACGCCCACCCCGACGACCTGCTCACCGCTGCCGGCAGTGGCGAGATGGCGTTGATCGTGGCCCTCGACTCGGTCACCGACCCGCGCAACCTCGGCGCCGTGGTGCGATCTGCCTCGGGCTTCGGTGCGCACGGCGTGCTGATCCCGGAGCGCCGCGCAGCGGGCATGACCGCCTCGGCCTGGAAGACGTCGGCCGGTGCCGCCGCGCGGACCCCCATCGCCCAGACGGTCAACCTGGTCCGGCAGCTCAAGGCCTACCAGTCGGCCGGGTGCATGGTCGTCGGCCTGGCGGCCGACGGCGACGTCACGCTGCCCGAGCTCGTGTCCGAGGGCGGCCTGTTCGACGTACCCCTGGTCATCGTCGTCGGCTCCGAGGGCGACGGACTCTCGCGCCTCGTCGCGGAGACCTGCGACCAGCTCGTCAGCATCCCGATGGCCAACCAGCTCGAGTCCCTCAACGCCGGGGTCGCCGCCTCGGTCACCCTGTACGCCGTCTCGCAGGCGCGAGCCAACCGCTGAGACCCGCGATGCGCCGCCCCCGGCCCACCTCCGCGCTGCGCTGGCTGAGCCTGGCCGCAGTGTGGCTGGTGGTGACGGTGGCTACGGCGTCGACGCTGTTCTTGACCAGCAGTCGCGCGACCGTGCTGGCCAGCCACGACGCCCTGCTCCGACCGACGCTCGACAACCACGCGTTGCTGTCGACGGGTCCGGTGCTGCCGGACTTCCGGATCGCGACCAGCGGAGAGATCGGCGTCCGGATCGACCTCGGCAAGACCGAGGCGGGGTCGCTGAAGGAGCTGTTCGAACGGTACGCCGTGATCGCGGCCGAGCCGGATGCCCAGATCGCGAAGGCGCAGGAGCTCGTCGTCGACATGGCGGTCGCCGCCGTCCTGCGGGGAGCGGCCGCGGGTTGTCTGGTCATCGCGCTGTACTTCCTGATCGGTCGGGTCAGACGGCGCGAGCTGCTGCTCGGCCTGCGGCACCTGCGGCTGAAGACGCTGGTCGGGGCGCTGGCGCTCCTGCTCATCGGTGTCGCCCTCTGGCAGCCCTGGGAGCGGGCCGACGAATCGGTCGACGAGGCCCGGGAGTGGGTGCCGCTGGGGGAGTACCTCGGTGACGACGTGCCGCTGCCCCCCGAGGCCGACGGTGTCGAGATCCGCGTCGATGCGACCACCACCGAGTCGAAGCGGCTCGTCGAGAGCGCGCTGTCGACCTACGACAAGAGCAAGGCGTTCTACGTCGCGGCCGCCACCGCCGCGGCTGACCTGGAGCTGCGCGAGCCCGAGGACGGCGAGACCGTCGTCACCCTGGTGTCCGACCGGCACGACAACATCGGCATGGACAAGGTCGCCCGAGCGATCAGCGACGCCGCCGGCGCGACCGCGGTGTTCGACGCGGGTGACGACACCTCGTCGGGCGAGGCGTGGGAGGCCTTCTCGCTGGACTCCCTCGACGACGCGTTCGGCGACCTCGACCGATGGGCGGTGGCGGGCAACCACGACAACGGCACGTTCGTGAGCCGCTACCTCAAGGACCTCGGCTGGAAGACGTTCGACGGAGAGATCATCGACGGCCCGGGCGGCATCACGCTGCTGGGCGTCGACGACCCGCGCTCGAGCGGCCTCGGCAACTGGCGCGACGAGAGCGGACTGTCGTTCAGCGACGTCGGCGACCGGCTCGCCGACGCGGCCTGCGCCGCGGACGAACGGGTCGCGACGATGCTCGTGCACGACGCCAACCTCGGCAAGGAGGCCCTGGCCCGCGGGTGCGTCGACCTGGTCGTCGGTGGCCACCTGCACGTCGAGGTCGGCCCCACCGAGGTGATCGGCGAGGACGGCAGCACCGGCTGGACCTACACGATGGGCACCACCGGCGGGGCGGCGTACGCGATCGCCGTCGGCAGCAAGCCGCGCCGCGACGCCTCCGTCGCCCTGATCACCTACTCCGAGGGCCGGCCGACCGGCATCCAGAGCGTGCTGGTGCGCACCAACGGCGACCTGGTGGTGGGCGAGTGGACGCCGATCCCGCTCCTCGATGCCGAGCCCGACGCCGAGCCCGAGTCCGAGACCAGCAACTAGAAGTAGTCGCGGATGTGTGGCTCCCGGGCGCCGAACATCGCGTCGATCGCCCCGTCGTACGTCGCCGGGCCGGTGAGCAGCCCGGCGACCCGGATCGTCGCGCACGAAGCCGCCCCGGCGTAGGCGAGGGCAAGCCCTCGGGGGCTGAAGACCGGTCCGTCGGTGGGTCGACCCGGAGGCACCGCGACGTGCCGCCGGTGACCTCGTAGGTGCCGTCCATCGTCCTCAGCAGGTCACCCTCGACCGAGAAGCGCACCGGCCCGCCCTCGGGCAGCGACAGCCCGGTGCACGCCCCGACGACGTCGTGCACGCGCAGCATGTAGGCGTGCCCACCGGGGACCGGCCGGGGCAGTGACGGCACCAGCAGCCGGATCGCGTCGAGGCCCGACGTCTCGAGGCGCACCCGCCCGGTCACCGTCGCGAAGGACCCGAGCATGCGCAGCAGGGCCCGCAACGCGTCGGGCGTCGACCCCAGCAGGTCGGTGACCTCGATGGTGGCGTGCTCGTCGTAGCCGGCGCCGCGCTGCCACGAGCAGTAGCCGAGCACCGAGCCGTCGTCGCCACACGCCAGGGTCACGCCGGTGAAGGCGTCGACGATCTCCTGCGCGGTGGCGGCGAACGACGGGCCGCGGCGGGAGAGCGGGCCGTTGTGGGCGGTGGCCCACGCGTCGTACACGGTGCGTACCGCATCGAGGTCCGCTGCGCTCGCCCGGCGCAGCGTGACGCCCGCTGCCGGTTGGACGGCCGACAGTGCCACCGTGGGGAGCTCGATGGTGTCGTACGACGAGATCAGCTCGTAGCCGAACCGGCGGTAGATGCCGGGCGCGGTCGGGAAGAGGGTGGAGATCACCTCGCCGCGCTCGCGCAGCCCCTCGTCGAGGACGACGCGGAACAGGTCGTCGAGCAACCCCTGCCCTCGTGACTCGGCGCGTACGGCGACCCCGGCGATGCCGCCCGTCGCGACCTCGACGCCGTGGAACCAGGAGTGGTACTCGCGCGCCATCACCCGCGCCACCAGGGTCCCTTCGTCGAAGGTGCCCCAGTTGTGCCGACCGGGCGGCGGGTAGGCCGCCGGGTCGGGGGCGGGCGTGTCGGCCGGCCACGCACCGAACGCCTCCAGGCTGAGCGCCGTCATCTGCGGCAGGTCGTCGGCGGTGAGGAGGCGGGTCTGCACGGCGCCAATCTAGGGCCAGTGGGCGCCAACAGGGCTAGCCTGCGCCCATGGCCCTGCGCATCGTGGCCAGCCGCCCCGACCCGGCGATCCTCACCCTCCCGTGGTCGACGCCGCTGGAGGAGTGGACCGACGAGTACGTCGTCCCCCTCCCGCGCGGGCTCTCGCGGCACGTCGTACGCATCATCCGGCTGGGCGCGCACACCTACGCGGTCAAGGAGACGAACGAGCCGATCGCGTTCCGCGAGTACGCCACGCTGCGCGACATGCAGCGCCTCGGCCTGCCGGCCGTGGTCGCGCACGGCGTCGTCGCCGGCCGCGTCGACGCCTCCGGTCAGGAGCTGCCCGCCGCCCTGATCACCCACCACCTGCAGTTCTCCCTGCCCTACCGCAGCCTGTTCTCGCACGGCCTGACCGCCGAGAACCTGCCGACCCTGGTCGACGCGATCGTGGTGCTGCTGGTGCGGCTGCACCTGGCCGGCTTCTACTGGGGTGACGTGTCCCTGTCCAACGTGCTCTTCCGCCGCAACGCCGGCGAGTTCGCGGCCTACCTGGTCGACGCGGAGACCGGCGAGCTGCGCGACGAGGTCAGCCCCCAGATGCGCGAGTACGACGTCACGGTGGGCTGCGAGAACGTGTTCGCCGAGCTCCTCGACCTCCAGGCCAGCGGGGCCGTCGAGACCGACTCCTCGGGGCTCCAGATCGTCGATTACCTCCGCGAGCGCTACGAGCTGCTCTGGAGCGAGCTCACGTCGGAGGAGGAGTTCTCGGCGCAGGAGATGTGGCGCATCGAGCAGCGCGTGGAGCGGCTCAACGACCTCGGCTTCGACATCGAGGAGATCGACATCGTCACCGACTTCGACGGCGACAGCGTGCGCATCCAGCCCAAGGTCGTCGAGCTCGGTCACCACCGGCGGGAGCTGCAGGCACTGACCGGCATGAACGTCGAGGACAACCAGGCCCGGCGACTGCTCAACGACCTCGCGTCGTTCACCGCGCACTTCGACCTCGGCCGCGAGGACAAGCACCTGGTCGCCAACCGGTGGATGACCCAGATCTACGAGCCGATCATGGCGATGATCCCGCCGTACGCACGCACCAAGCTCGAGCCCGCGGAGATCTACCACGAGATCCTGGTGCACCGGTGGTATCTCTCCGAGCGGGCCGGGCACGAGATCGGCATCCACGAGACGGCAAGGGACTACATCGAGCACGTGCTCGCCCGGCGTCCGGACGAGGCGATCACCACCGAGGAGTAGTCCGCCGGCGATCAGGCAGCACGGTCGCGACGTCAAAAGCACCTGATCTCGGTGGCGGACGGTGCTTCTCGCGTCATCCTGGTCGGGATTCCCCGCTTAGCCGGGGAAACCCGGCGAAGTCAGTCCCTTGGGGTGCGCGCTGAGGCGGACGTACCCCGCGGAGCAGTCGTGGTGGGGATCGTCGAGCACTGGCACCGCACGACACGACGGGCGTCGAATAGCATGTGCGCGCGCCGTCTCGGCGCATGCCGGTGTAGCTCAGTTGGTAGAGCGCCTCTCTTGTAAAGAGGATGTCGCGGGTTCGACTCCTGTCACCGGCTCCACCCTTGTTGGTGTCGACCGCAACAGGCACAAATGGCCTCCCGAGCGAGACGCCACGCCTGACGCAGGGGGTGCCGACGCGTTGGTGCCTGTTCCCGCCGACGCGATCCCACGTGCGCTCGGTAACCCGTTGACGGTCCACCCCGGCGCTGCGAGGGTGACGGCGTGATCGTGAGCTGACCCGCACCCACCCCGTGGACAGCGGCCGCTGCCCGATGGCAGGGCCGGCTCCGGTGGCGTGCCGCAGCGCCACCCGCTCACGAGAGGCAGCGCATGTCGTCACACACCAGGATCCACCAGCACCCGCTCGCCTACCTTCTCGGCATCGAGGGCGTCGCGCTGATGCGCGCCTACGCCGGGGAGCACGACCGCGACTTCATCCAGGCCCGCATCGCCGAGATCCGCCACCTCCTCGACCAGTCCGAGGCCCTCGGTGACGGCGTCGACCTCGAAGTGATCTCCATGGCCGCGGGTTACGACGGCTGGGCGCCGTTCTACGACGACCCCGAGAACCCGTTCTTCGCCATCGACGAAGCGGCTCTCCTGCCCATCCTCGACACCATCCCGGCCGGCGACGCGGTCGATGCCATGTGCGGCACCGGCCGCTATGCCGAGCACCTGGCCGCGCGCGGCCACCGGGTCCTGGGGTACGACGTCTCGCCGGGCATGCTCGACGTGGCCCGGGCGAAGGTCCCCGCAGCGCAGTTCGGCGTCGCCGACGTCACCTCGATGCCGGTTGCAGGTGCGAGCGCCGACGTCATGGTCAACGCCCTGGCGATCAACCACGTCCAGAACCTCGGACCGGTCTTCACCGAAGCAGCACGGATCCTTCGGCCGGGCGCGCACCTGCTGATGTGCTCGATGGCGGGCTACTTCGTCGGTTCCCGGCTCTCCCCGCTGCCGGTGCACGACGCCCACGGCAACATCGGTTACCTGCAGGAGTGGGACCACTCGACCGGCGACTACCTGCGTGCGGCGCTGGCTGCCGGGTTCACCGTGCGCGGGTGCGAGGAGCTCCGGGCCGAGGTGCCTCCCGACGAGGAGGAGGGCGAGCCGGAGCTACCGACGCCGGGGGTGCCGATGAGCATCTGGCAGCTCCACCGCTGGGTGCCGCAGGCAGCGAGCGCCGTGCGCGACGACAAGGTCTGCCTGACCGCGTGGCACTTCACCGCACCTGGGTGACCTCGAACTGCATGCGCGGCGTCGCGAACGTGTCCTGCGAGGCGATCAGCCGCAGCTCGCGCTCGCCGGAGTCGAGGGTGTTCTGCAGCAGGTCGAAGACGCTCGAGCAGGTGCGCGCGAGCGCCTCGGCGGCCGAGCCGGTGACGTGCAGGTGCGCGGTGAACAGGGCGGCGGTGACGTCGCCGGACCCGTTGGCCTTGAAGGGCAGGTACGGCGTCTGCACGCTCCACGCGCCGTCGGCGGTGACCGCCATCGTCTCGATGGTGTCGGCGGGACGGTCGGGACGCTGCACCGACGTGACGAGCACGGTCGACGGCCCCATCGCCATCGCCTTGCGGGCCGAGGCCAGCGTCGACTTCAGCGTGTCGGGGTGGGTGTCGGTGAGGAAGCCGAGCTCGAACTGGTTGGGCGTGATCACGTCGGCCTTCGGCACCACCCGCTCGCGGAGCAGCGGCGGGATCGCCGGGTCGACGAAGCAGCCAGACTTGGCGTTCCCCATCACCGGGTCGCAGGTGTACGTCGCCCGCGGGTTGGCCGCCTTGACGCGGGCCACCGCGTCGAGGACCACCTCGGCGATGCCGGCGCCGCCCTGGTAGCCCGAGAGCACCACGTCGACCTCGCCCAGCACGCCGCGCTCCTCGATGCCGACGATGACGTCGCGGACGTCGTCGGGGGAGAGCAGCGGACCCCTCCACTCGCCGTACCCGGTGTGGTTGGAGAAGTGCACGGTGAAGACCGGCCAGACCTCGTGGCCCAGGCGCTGGAGCGGGAAGACGGCGGCGGAGTTGCCGACGTGGCCGTAGGCGACCGAGGACTGGATCGACAAGATCTTCACCGCGGCATCCTCCCATGCAGGATCCGGGCCCTACGCTGGCCCGGATGCGCGCACTCACCGCCCTTGCCGCCGCCCTGGTCACTGCACTCGGGGTCGCCGTCACCGTCGGGCCCGCCGTCCAGGCGGGTACGCCGGCTGCGGAGGCCCGGCTCGCCACCCGCGTGATCGGCGACGGCACCCCGTCGAGCTGCACCTCCGCGGCTGTCGTCAGGGCGGTGGCGAAGGGCGGGTCCATCAGGTTCGACTGCGGACCAGCGCCGAAGAGGATCAGGATGAGGGCCACCGCGAAGGTGGTCAACACGAGCCGCGTCGTACGCATCGACGGTGGCGGACGGGTGACCCTGGACGGTCTCGGCAAGCGCCGGATCCTCTACCAGAACACCTGCGACCAGCGGCAGACCTGGACGACCGACCACTGCAACGACCAGCGGTTCCCCCGGCTCGTCGTCAAGGACCTCACCCTCAAGGGTGGCAGGGCGACCGGGTCCGACGACGAGACCGGAAGCGGCGGCGCGATCTACGCCCGGGGCGGTCAGCTCGACATCGTGCACACCGCGTTCGTCCGTAACCGGTGCAAGGCGTCCGGGCCGGACGTCGGCGGCGGCGCCGTCCGGGCCCTCGACCAGTGGCGCGACCGTCCGGTGTCGGTCGATCGCAGCACCTTCCGCCGCGGGCGCTGCAGCAACGGCGCGGGGCTCAGCAGCATCGCCGTCTCGTGGCTCATCACCGACAGCGTCTTCACCGACAACGTGGCCACCGGCTCCGGCGCCAACCCGGCCCGGTCCGGGACGCCCGGCGGTGGCAGTGGCGCGGCCGTCTACGCAGACGGCAACGACTTCGACGTCGTCGTCCGTGACACCCAGATGGTGGGCAACCACGCCCGGGAGGGTGGCGGGGCGATCTTCTTCGTCTCCAACGACCGCAGCGGACACCTGAGGATCATCGACTCGACCCTGCGCATGAATCCCAGCGACGGGTTCGAGACGGTTCCGGGCATCTTCTACCTCGGGCGTCGCGCGAAGCCGACGCTCACCCGCTCCGTCCTCCGCTGAGCCGGCTCACGCGACCTGGAGCGAGCGCTTCGAGAGGCCCATCCAGAAGCCGTCGATGACCTGGCTGCCGGGTGTCTCGGGATCGGTGGCCGCACCCAGCGTGACGAACAGGGGCGTGTAGTGCTCCACCGTCGGGTGCGCGTACGGCATCCCCGGAGCCGACGACCGGTACGACGCGAGCGCGTCGATGTCGCCGCGCGCGAGCGCTTCGCCGGCCCAGGCGTCGAACTCCGTCGACCAGCCCGGTGCCGCGGCGTCGAGGCGGAAGTCGGTGAGGAAGGGCAGGCCGTGGGTCAGGAAGCCGGAGCCGATGATCAGCACGCCCTCGTCGCGCAGCGGGCGCAGTCTCTCGCCGAGCCTCATCAGGCGGACCGGGTCGTCGGTGGGCAGCGACATCTGGAGCACCGGGATGTCGGCGTCGGGGTACATGATCCGCAGCGGCACCCACGCACCGTGGTCGAGGCCGCGGGACGCGTGCTGGTGCACCGGCTCGGTGTCCGGCATCATCGCGGCGACCCGGGCGGCGAGCGCCGTGGAGTCGGGCGTCGCGTAGGTCATCCGGTAGTACTTCGCGTCGAAGCCGCCGAAGTCGTAGACCAGCGGCGCACCGTTGGCGGTGAGGCTGACCGGTGCCGACTCCCAGTGCGCGCTGACGATCAGGATCGCGGTCGGGCGGGGGAGGTCGCCGGCCAGGGCGGCCAGCTCTCCGGACCAGGTCGGGTCGTCGAGCAGCGGCGGCGCCCCGTGGCCGAGGTACAGGGCAGGCATGCGGGCGGTCATGCGCCCCATGATAGTCCGGGTTTCAACTTCCTCTGGTTTGGCCCTCGTCCCGGAGCCGCCAGTCGACGGGTGAGCCGCCCTGATCGGTCAGCAACCGGTCGACCCGGCTGAACGGCCTCGAGCCGAAGAACCCGCGGCGCGCCGACAGTGGCGACGGGTGCGCCGACTCCACCCACGGGACCGCCCCCAGCATCGGCTTGAGCGACTGGGCGTCCCGGCCCCACAGGATCGCCGCGCACGGCCCGCCGCGGCGCGCCAGGGCGGTGATCGCGCACTCGGTCACCTGCTCCCAGCCGCGGCCGCGATGGGAGGCGGCCTCGCCGGGTCGGACCGTCAGCACCCGGTTGAGCAGCATCACGCCCTGGTCGGCCCAGCCGGTGAGGTCTCCGTGGTCCGGCGTCTCGATCGCCAGGTCAGTGCGCAGCTCGGCGTAGATGTTGGCCAGCGACCTCGGCACCGGTCGCACGTCGGGCGCCACCGCGAAGCTCAGCCCGATCGGGTGTCCCGGCGTCGGGTAGGGGTCCTGTCCGACCACCAGCACGCGTACGTCGGCCAGCGGCCGCACGAACGCCTTGAGCACGTCGTCCCCGGCCGGCAGGTAGGCCCGGCCGGCCGCCAGCTCCTCGCGCAGGAACCGGCCCATCGCCGCGATCTGCTCGTCGACCGGCGCGAGCGCCTCGGCCCAGTCGGGGGCGACCAGCCCACGCTCGACCAGTGCTGCCAGCGCTCCCATGGCCGCGAGTCTGCCACCGGGCCGGGCCAACCCCGGTCCCTCGGCCAGACGCACCACTAGGGTCGACCCGTGGCCCGCCGTGCGAAGGTCGACGACATCCACGCCGTCGCGCGCGCCCTGCCCGGCGTGAAGCCGGCCGAGGGCGGCCGCGTCGTCTACCAGGTCTCCGGCCGCAGCTTCGTCTTCTTCCGCGGCCCCCGCCCCGATGCGCTCGACCCCGAGACGGGCGAGCGGTACGCCGACGTGATCGTCTTCTGGGTCGAGTCGGAGGAGGTCAAGCACGCGTTCGTGGACGACGACTCGTCGCCGTACTTCACGACGCCGCACTTCGTCGGCCATCCCTCGGTGCTGCTGCGCGAGGCCCACCTCGGTCTGCTGGACGTCGACGAGATCACCGAGGTGGTGCAGGACGCCTGGCTGGCCCGGGCCTCGAAGACCGCTGCGAAGAGGTGGCTGGCTCAGAGAGGGCTTGACTGAGGCCCTGCTCAGCGCACCGGCCGCGAGAGCCGGTCCAGGAAGGCCACCAGCAGTGCCTCCCGCATCGCCGGCGAGGCGACGTCGAGCATCGCGTTGACCGGCGCCATCCGCTCCGGCAGCGCCAGGTCGCCGTCGGCGTCCTCGCCCACCAGGCCCGACGCCGCGAGGAGCCCGTCGAAGTCGGCGTCGGTCAGCGTCGCGGGATCGAGCGCCTCGATGAACGCCACCACGTCCGGGTCGACGCCGACCGGTCCGGCCGACGTCGCGGCCGCGACCGACTGCCGCAACGCCGTCAGGAGCGACTCGACGTGGGGGAGCGTCGCCGCGCTGACCGACAGGTGGATGGTCGCGGGGGCGCCGCCGTGGGCGAGCTGCGGCTGGACGTACCAACCACGTGTCAGCATCTCGTCGGTCACCGTGAACGGGTCGCACGTGGCGTCGGTGGCCACGGCGAGCAGCGTCGAGTCCGGCGGCACGACGACCCGCAGGCCGGGCAGGGACTCCAGACCGGCCGACACCTGGTCGACCGCGCTGAACACCTCGCGGGCGAGCCGCAGGTAGCCGTCGTCGCCGATCGTCTGGAGCACCGCCCACGCCCCGGCCAGCGGGCCGCCGGACTTGGTCGACTGCATCGTGGAGTTCAGCATCGTGTAGCCGGGCCACGCGGCCGACGCGAAGAACTGCGCCCTGCGCAGGGCCGGTGAGCGGTGCAGGAGCAGGGACGTGCCCTTCGGCGCGTAGGCGTACTTGTGGGTGTCGACCGAGATCGACGTGACGCCGTCGACCGCGAACGTCCAGGCCGGCACCGGGCGCCCCAGCCGGGCGGCGTACGGCAGCACCCAGCCGCCGATGCACGCGTCGACGTGGCAGCGGACGCCGGCGGCGTCCGCGGCAGCGGCGATCTCGGTGACCGGGTCGACGACCCCGTGCGCGTACGACGGTGCGGAGGCCACCACGAGCACGGTGCTGTCGTCGATGGCGGCGGCCATCGCGGCCGCGTCGGCGCGGAAGTCGGCGCCGACCGGCACCACCACGGCACGGACGCCGAAGTAGTGCGCGGCCTTGTGGAACGCGGCGTGCGCGGTCGACGGGATCACCATGCTGGGAGCCGTGACCGCCGGCCGGCTGTCGCGCGCCGCCTGCACGGCCAGCAGCACCGACTCGGTGCCGCCCGAGGTGACCGACCCGACCGCGGTCGCTGGTGCGTCCAGGAGCCCGCACGCGAAGCCCACGAGCTCGTTCTCCATCCGCAGCAGGCTCGGGAACGCGGTGGGGTCGAGGCCGTTCGACGCGGCATAGGCCGCCACCGCCGCGCTCCCGACCCGGGCGACCTCGGAGTCGCCGGAGTCGTAGACGTAGGCCAGCGTCCGGCCGCCGTGCACCGGCAGGTCGGCCTGCTGCATCTCCCGCAGGCGCACCAACGGATCGGTCATGCGTCCACCTCCACATCCACCTGAGCGGCATCGAGCGAGTACCGGGTGAGCCACCACAGGCTGAGCACGGTGAGCACGGCCGGCAGCACCGAGAAGCCCAGCGTGATGGCTGTCAGCGCCGAGTCGGGCTGCGCCACGCCGCCCGACGTCGAGGAGCGGTAGCCGCCGATGGCGAGCACCACCGCGAAGACCCCGGGCCCGAGCGCGAGGCCGAGGGTCTCGCCCGCGGTCCACACGCCGGTGTAGACACCGGTCCGGGTGCTGCCCGTACGACGCGCGTCGACCGCCGCGGCGTCGGGCAGCATCGCCATCGGGAACACCTGGCAGCCGGCGTAGCCCACGCCCACGAGGGCGGTCGCGGCGAACACGACCGCCGGCGGCGCGGTGCGGGCGAACACCGCCAGGAGCGCACCGGCGGCGAGCACCACGGAGGCGATCAGGTAGCCGCGCTTCTTGCCCAGCCGGGTGCCGACGCGAGCCCACACCGGGGTCAGCACCAGCGCCGGCCCGACGAAGCAGACGAAGAGGATCGTGCTCGCACCCGACCGGCCGAGGACGTCCGAGGCGAGGTAGTCGACGCCCGCCAGCATGCAGCCCGTGGCGAGCGCCTGCATCACGAACGTCGTCAGCAGCAGCCGGAAGTCGCGCGCCGCGGCCACCACCCGCAGCTGCTCGCGCAACGACCCCGCGCCCGCCGAGACGGTGCCGACGGGGGCACGCCGGGTCCCGGCGTACGCGGCGACGACCCCCACCGCGATCACCAGCGCCATCACGACGCCCATCGCGCGGTAGCCGCCTCGGCCACCGATGCCGTCGCGGATCAGCGGGGCGGACGCGCCCGCGAGCATGATCGTGAACGCGAGGATCGCGACCCGCCACGTCATCAGTCGCGTGCGCTCGTCGTACGACGAGGTCATCTCGGCGGGCATCGCGACGTACGGCACCTGGAAGAAGGCGTACGCCGTGGCGCAGGCGAGGAAGAACACCAGCACCCACAGGGCGCCCAGCCACGCCGACCCGAAGTCCGGGGCGGCGAAGATCAGCGCGAAGGACGCCGCCAGCAGCAGGCCGGCGCGCAGCAGCCAGGGGCGGCGCGGCCCACGCGGGTCCTCGGTGCGGTCGCTGATGCGGCCGGCGATCGGGTTGAGGACGACGTCCCACGCCTTGGGGGCGAAGACGATCAGACCGGCCCACAGGGCGGCGATGCCGAGCGTGTCGGTGAGGTAGGGCAGCAGCATCAGGCCGGGCACCGTGCCGAACGCGCCCGTCGCCACCGAGCCCGAGCCGTAGCCGAAACGCACCCCGCGAGGGAGCACGTCCGTCCGGGTCACCTGCTGCCTGCGTCGACGTCTCGCAGGTGTGCCTTGAGGCGCCGCTTCAGACCCTTCACGGTCTTGGGGTTGCGGCCCGCCAGGTTGCGGGCCTCACCGGGATCCGCCGCGAGGTCGTACAGCTCGCTGCGGCCGTGCTGGCGGATCAGCTTCAGGTCGCCGACCCGCACGGCGGCCCGGGTCTCGGCGCGCCGGAACCCCGGGCGGTGCACCCAGAAGAGCGTGTCGCGGTCGAGCCGCCCGGTCCCGGTCAGCACCGGGGCGATGCTGACGCCGTCGACCTTGCGCGGTGGCCGCCGGCCGGCGAGCTCGACCGCCGTGGGCAGCAGGTCGATGGTGCTGGTCATCGTGTCGTCCTCGCGTCCGGCCGGCACGGTGCCGGGCCAGTGCGCGATGAGCGGGACCCGGAGGCCGCCCTCGTAGAGCTGCCCCTTGCCGCCGCGCAACGGCCGGTTGGCCTCGTGCCGCGGCGCGCCGTTGTCGGAGGTGACCATCAGCAACGTGTTCTCGCTCAGGCCCAGCTCCTCGAGCCTCCGCACGATCTGGCCGACCTGCTGGTCGACGCTCTCCAGCATCGCCGCGAGCACCGGCGAGTTGCCGGGCTTGTTGGCGCCGGCCTTGGCGCGGTACTTCGCGAGCAGCTCGGGCCTGCCCTCCAGACGCGTGTGCACCGCGAAGTTGGAGACGTGCAGGAAGAACGGCTGGTCCCGGTGGGCGCCGAGGTAGCGAGTGGTCTCGCGGGTGATCCGGTCGGTGAGGTACTCGCCACGGGGGGCGCCGAGCCCGGGCATGAACCGGTACGGCGCCACGTAGTCGCCGGAGGCGATGTAGCGGGTCTCGCTGGCCCGCACCGTGTCGAAGCCGAGGGCGTACGGGTTGGCACGACGGGTGCGGTACCTCCCGCTGTAGTCGTCGGTCAGGTGCCACTTGCCGATGAGCCCGCTGGTGTAGCCCGACCCCCGGAGCACGTCGGCGATGCTGCGGGTGGCCGGGGGGAGGAAGTGCGAGCCCGGCGCCTGCTCGTGACG
Organism: uncultured Actinomycetota bacterium; assembly: GCA_963807335.1. Classification (GTDB taxonomy): domain Bacteria; phylum Actinomycetota; class Actinomycetes; order Propionibacteriales; family Nocardioidaceae; genus Nocardioides. The sequence goes on along the minus strand of CAWEBT010000010.1, from coordinate 487,236 downwards.
CAGGTAGTCGCTGACCCCGACCCGGGCCGGGTACAGCCCGGTCACGAGCGCCGCGCGCGTCGGCGAGCACAGCGGCGCCGCGGCGTACGCGTTGGTGAAGCGCATGCCCTCGGCCGCGAGCCGGTCGATCTCGGGCGTCTCGTTGAACTCGTGGCCGTAGCTGCCCAGCTCGCGCCACCCCAGGTCGTCGATGGAGATGACCAGGATGTTCGGACGGCGTACGGCGCGTGCCGGGCTCGCGCCGGCCACCCGCGGCGCTTGCAGCGGCACCAGGCTGGAGGCGGCGCCGCACATCATGCCGCCCAGCAGGGCGCGACGGCTCGCGAGCGGAAGCATGGGTTCTCCTGGATGTCCGAGGGGGAGGAGGGCCGAGCGTAACGAGCCCGCGGGCCGAGGTCCGGCGAATCGCGCAGACCGCGCGCCGGGTCCGGTGGCGGGGACCGGTCGTCAGCGCGCCAGGGAGCGCGAGCCGTCCGACCCGTAGCGCCGCCGCGGGTTGATCCCGATCGCGCTGCCGGCCTGGTCGGTCGGGGCCGCGACCTTCTTGGCAGTGGTCTTGGCAGTGGTCTTCTTGGCCGGCGCTCGCGTGGCGGTGGCCTTCTTCGCGGCCGGCTTCTTGGCCGGGGCCTTCTTGACCGCCGCCACCTTCTTCGCGCCTGCCTTCTTGGCGGCCGGCTTCTTCGCGGCCGGCTTCTTCCGGGCCTTCTTGACGGGGTCCGCCGCGACCGGGGTGGTGGACCACTGCTCGACCCACTCGTCGAGCACCTGCCAGGTCGTCGCGCGCGCAGCCCGGCCGGTCAGCATGCCGAGGTGGCCACCCGGCACGACCTCGAAGCGGGTCTCCCGCGAGCCGGTGAGCAGGGGCAGCACGACACGGACGGCCGCGATCGGCGCGATGGAGTCGTTGGCGCCGCCGAACACCAGCACCGGGGCGGTGATCGCCGAAAGCGAGATGGTGCGGCCGTCGAGCTCGAAGCTGCCGCCGACCAGGCCGTTGGCCTTGATGAACCGGTGGTAGAGCTGCCCGAACGTGCGCCCGGGGTAGGCCGTCATCCTCGACGAGAACCGGTCGACCGCCTCCACCTGGGCGAGGAAGTCGCGGTCGTCGAGGCGGGTGGCGAGCGCCAGTGGCTTGCCCACCAGCTTGTTGAACGACGAGAGCTGGAAGGCCCACCGCACCAGCGGCTGGGGTGCTCCACCCATGGCCTGGTAGGCGCGGGTGATCAGGCCGCGGCCCTCACCGCCGAGGTTCAGCAGCGGTCGCACGGGCGCGATGATCGGCACCTTCGACGTGTCGAGCGGCGCACCCACCAGGCTCACCGAGGCGATCGGCAGGTCCGGCTGGGCGGCGGCGGCGAGCAGCGTGAAGATGCCGCCCAGGCTCCAGCCGACCACGTGCACGGGTCGCCCGCCGGCGTGCGCCGAGACGGCGCGGATCGCGGCCGGCACCACCTCGTCGATCCACGGCTCCATGCCCAGGCTGCGGTCCTTGAACGAGACCTGCCCGTACTCCACGAGGTACGTCGGCCGGCCGCCGGCGACGAGGTGCTCGACCAGCGAGCAGTCCCGCCGCAGGTCGAAGCACAGTGAGGGCGCCGCCAGTGGCGTCACCAGCAGCACGGGGTCGCCGGTCTCGACGGCGTGCGCGGCGGGCCGGTAGTGGTAGACCTCGCGCAGCGTGCCGTCGTCGATCAGCGTCCGGGGCATCGGCCGCAGGTCGGCCAGCCCGCCGTAGGCGAGCATGTGGGCGAGGTTGCTCGCCGCCGACACGACCTGATCGGGCTTCGGGATCAGATCCATAGGTCGAAAGATACGCGCCCACCCGTCGCCGGCGTGCCAGGGCCGTCGGTCAGGGTGGCTCAGGAGCGCCGGGCGGGACGCAGCGGCTTGCCGTGCGACTCCCGGACCCGCGAGAGCTCCTGGAGGAACGAGTCGGCCCACACGTTCACGTCGTTCTCGACGATGGTCTTGCGCATCGCCTTCATCCGCTTGGTGCGGTCCTTGTCGGTCGAGTGGTGCGCGTCGAGCAGGGCCTTCTTCATCCCGTTGATGTCGTAGGGGTTGACCAGCCAGGCCTGGCGCAGCTCGTTGGCCGCCCCGGCGAACTCCGAGAGCACCAGCGCGCCGTCGCCGTCGTACCGGCAGGCGATGTACTCCTTGGCCACGAGGTTCATGCCGTCTCGGTAGGGCGTGACGACCATGACGTCGGCGGCGCGGTAGAGCGCGGCCATCTCCTCGCGCGGGTAGGAGGAGTGCAGGTAGGAGATCGCCGGGCGCCCGATGCGCCCGAGGTCGCCGTTGACGCGGCCGACCAGCTGCTCGATCTCCTCACGGATCACGATGTACTGGTCGACTCGCTCGCGCGACGGCGTGGCCACCTGGACGAACACGGTGTCCTCGACGTCGAGCTCGCCGTCGGCGATCAGCTCGCTGAAGGCACGCAGCCGGGCCAGGATGCCCTTGGTGTAGTCGAGCCGGTCGATGCCCATGAAGATCTTGGTCGGGTTGCCGAGCGCGAGGCGGATCTCGGCCGCGCGCTCCCCGACCGCGTCGGACCGGGCGAGCTCCTCGAAGCCCGCCGAGTCGATCGAGATGGGGTACGCCGCGGCGCGCACCGTGCGCTCGTCGGGCAGGTAGACCAGGTCGCGGTGCGTCTTGTGACCGACGCGCTGGCGGACCAGCCGGATGAAGTTCTGGGCGCCGCCCGCGAGCTGGAAGCCGACGACGTCGGCGCCGAGCAGCCCCTCGAGGATCTGGCGTCGCCACGGGAGCTGCTGGAACAGCTCGCCCGGTGGGAACGGGATGTGCAGGTAGAACCCGATGCGCAGGTCCGGTCGCAGCTCGCGCAGCAGCTGCGGCACCAGCTGCAGCTGGTAGTCGTGCACCCAGACCGTGGCGTCCTCGGCCGCGACCTCGGCGGCCTTCGCGGCGAAGCGCTCGTTGACCGTGACGTAGGAGTCCCACCACTCGCGGTGGAACTCCGGCTTGGCCACCACGTCGTGGTACAGCGGCCACAGCGTGCTGTTGGAGAAGCCCTCGTAGAACTCCTCGATCTCCCGGGCGCTGAGGTGCACCGGCACCAGGGACATGCCGTCCTCGACGAACGGCTCGAGGTCCACCTCGGTGCCGCCGGGCCAGCCGATCCAGGCCCCGTCGTTGGCTCGCAGCACCGGCTCGAGCGCGCTGACGAGACCGCCGGGGGAGCGCCGCCACCCGGGACCGCCGTCCGGGTCTTCGACCCGGTCGACGGGCAGCCGGTTCGCGACGATGACGAGGTCGGCCTTCCCGGATGAGGTCACCCGCACACCCTAGTCGGAAGTGACCTGGCCGACCTCCGACGGATACCGCACGCCGATCTGGTCTCGCAGCTCGTCCATCTGTCGCATCAGGGTCACGGTCTGCTCGTGCGGGACCAACGGGCTCTCGCGCAGTCCGGCGCGCACGCACCGCATGACCTCGGCGGCCTCGTTGCCCAGCCCGCCGCCGAGCAACGGCTCGAGGCCGTGGACCTCCTCGGCGGCGCCGTCCGTCGGCAGCCAGGTCGCGCCGTCGGGGTGGTGGAACGGCCCGGTGAGCTCGATGCGGCCGAGGTCGGTGGCGATCCAGGCCGCACGACGCGAGTCGGAGGTCATCGTCGCGCTGAGGGCCGCGACCGCACCGCCGCGATAGCGGCCGGCGATCGCGATGTCGCGGTCGACGCCGCGCTCGTCGACGCCGGCCACGGCACGCAGCACGTCGGCCTCGCCGAGCATGAGGTGGGCGAAGGTGAGCGGGTAGACGCCCATGTCGAGCAGGGCGCCAGCGCCGAGGGTGGGGTCGAGGAGCCGGTCGCTCGGCGGCCCCTCCACCCGGAACCCGATGTCGGCGTGCAGCGACCGCGGGGTGCCGAACCGGCCTGCGGCCAGCCCGTCGCGGACCGCGCGCACCACCGGGTGGCAGGCCATCCACATCGCCTCCATCAGGAAGCGGTCGTGCTCGCGCGCCAGACGCAGCATCTCGTCGGTCTCCGCCGAGTTGAGCGTGAGCGGCTTCTCGCAGAGCACGTGCTTGCCGGCCTCGAACGCCAGTCGCGCACCGGCCAGGTGCAGCGAGTGCGGGGTGGCGAGATAGACGACGTCGACCTCGGGGTCGGTGACCAGCGCGTCGTACGACGCGTGGGCGCGGGTCCGGTCGCGGGTGCCGAACTCCGCGGCGAAGGCGTCCGCGGAGCCCTGGCTGCGCGAGCCGACGGCCGCGACGACGGCGCCGGGCGTGACGAGCAGGTCGCGGGCGAACGAACGGGCGATGCGGCCGGTGGCCAGGATGCCCCAGCGGACCGGCTCCTCGGATGTGGTCATGACCCCTGACTCTAGGTTGACCCCAGGTCGACCACCCGCGTGTCCACGCGACTCGCCGAGTCGAATGACATTGGTGTGGTTCGTCGCCTACGATGGGCCGGGTACAGCAAGTCACGCGACAGCCACACGGGAGAGAGACGGACATGGACGCTGCCAAGGCCCTCCAGGGCCACCCGGCCGAGGAGTCGGCCGGCCTCAGCGACCGCGACCGCGAGATCCTCGAGTTCGAGCGCCACTGGTGGAAGTACGCCGGCGCCAAGGAGCAGGCGGTGCGCGACAACTTCGACATGTCGTCCACCCGCTACTACCAGGTGCTCAACGCCCTGATCGACCGCGACGAGGCCCTCGAGGCCGACCCGCTGCTGGTCCGCCGGCTCCGTCGCCTGCGGTCGCAGCGCCAGCGTCAGCGCTCGGCTCGCCGCCTCGGCTTCGAGCTGTGATGACGCACCGACGCGACGAGCGCGGCGTCGCCGTGCCCTCCCCGCTGGTGATGCTGAGCATCATCGCGGTGGCCATGGCCGGCATCGCCTTCGCCGCCACGCACGACCGGCCGAGCGACGAGCGACGCATCGAGATCGTGTCGGGTCCCAGCGATCCGGTCGCGCCGGTCGCCACCCCGAGCGCCGAGCCGACCAAGGCGCCCAAGCCCCCGGTCAAGCGCGGCAAGGTGATGATCGAGGTCTACAACAACTCGGGCATCCAGGGACTCGCCGGCACCACCGCCGAGAAGGCTGTCGCCGCCGGGTGGCAGGTCGTCGGCACCGACAACTGGGTCGGCACCGTCCCGACGTCTACGGTCTACTACCCCGGTCGGCTCAAGGCGGCCGCGAAGCTGCTGGCGCTCGACCTCGGCATCGGCCGGGTGCAGCCTGCCGTCGACCCGATGCGCCTCGATGCGCTGACCGTCGTTCTCACCGGCTGAGCCTGACCGACCACGGGTCCACCGTGGCCGCGAGCCGTGGTCCCGAGCCGCGTGGCACAGTGAACCCATGGAGTTCACCTCCGCAGCGGCCCGCGAGCGCTACGACGACATCGTCGCCGTAGCGGGCGACACCGTCGTCGCCTTCGACTTCGACGGCACGGTGGCCCCGATCGTCGACGACCCGGCCAAGGCCCACATCCACGAGGACGCCCCCGACCTGCTGGTCGAGCTGGCCGAGGTCGTCCGCGCTCTCGCGGTCATCACCGGCCGCCCGGCGCGCCAGGCGCTCGCCCTGGGCGGGCTCGACGAGGTGGGCATCCGGATGGCCGGCTCCGGCCGTGAGCTGTTCCTCTTCGGTCAGTACGGCAACGAGCGCTGGTCGTCGACCAATCGCCGAGTCGTCTCCCCTCGCCCGCCGCACGGGCTGAGCTCCTACCTGCGCGAGCTGCCGGGCCTTCTTCGCCGCGCCGACGCCCCCGAGGCGTACGTCGAGGAGAAGGGCCTCGCCGTGGCCGTGCACACGCGCCGGCTGCCCGACGCCCGCGCCGCCTTCGACCGGCTGCTGCCGCTGCTGCGCGACTGCGCCGCCCGCAACGACTTGATGATCGAGCCCGGCCGGCTCGTCGCCGAGGTTCGCGCGAGCGGGATGCACAAGGGCGTCGCCGTCCACACTCTCGTCGACGAGCTGGGCGCCAAGGGGTTCCTCTTCGCGGGCGACGACCTCGGCGACCTCGAGGCGTTCGCCGCGGTGGCCGAGCTCCGCCGTGCCGGCCTGGCGACGCTGCTCGTGTGCTCCGCCAGCCCCGACGCCGAGGGCCCCGACGAGCTGCTCGACCTCGCCGACGTCGTCGTCGAGGGCCCCGACGGCGTGCTCGACCTCTTCCGCCAGCTGCTCGCCGACGCCCGCTGAGGCCAGCCGTCCTCCGACCAACATGCGGACACGGTGTGCGCATCGTGAGACGCGCCCCTACGCTGGCGTCAGCTCATCGAGAGGGACTGAGGGAACGGCCCGTCGACGTCCCGGCAACCGCCGCGAACCTCCACATTTGCGGAAGTGGTGCTAATTCCGGCCCGTGGCGAGGTCCGCCACGGGGAAGATGAGAAGGAGGATTCCTTGAGCGCCCCTACCGTCGAGAAGACGTCCACCACCCCGCGCGAAGGGGCCTTCGGCAACGCCACCGGCCTCTCCTGCCGCGAGTGCAGCCACCAGGTCGAGCTGGGCCCGTTCTATGCGTGTCCGGAGTGCTTCGGCCCTCTCGAGATCGCCTACGACTTTCCCGCCGTCACGCGCGAGCAGATCGAGTCCGGCCCCGCCAACATCTGGCGCTACAAGGCGCTGCTGCCGGTCCCCGACGACATCGAGCAGAGCCCCAACATGGAGCCCGGCTTCACCCGCCTCCTCAGGGCCGACAACCTCGGCCGCGAGCTCGGCATCGACAACCTGTGGGTGAAGGACGACAGCACCAACCCCACCAACTCGTTCAAGGACCGCGTCGTCGCGTGCGCGCTCAGTGCGGCCGTCGAGTTCAAGGCCAAGGTCTTCGCCTGTCCCAGCACCGGCAACCTCGCCAACGCGGTGGCGGCGGCCGGGGCCCGCGCCGGCATCAAGACGGTCGTGTTCATCCCGAGCAACCTCGAGCAGCCCAAGCAGATCAACAGCGCCATCTACACCGACTCCCTGGTCGCCGTGAACGGCAACTACGACGACGTCAACAGGCTCGCCTCCGAGATCGCCGGCGAGGAGGACGGCTGGGCGTTCGTCAACGTCAACGTCCGGCCCTACTACGCCGAGGGCTCCAAGACGCTGGGCTACGAGATCGCCGAGCAGCTCGGCTGGCGGCTGCCGGACCAGATCGTCATCCCGGTCGCCTCGGGCTCGCAGCTCACCAAGGTGCACAAGGCGTTCCAGGAGCTGATCAAGCTCGGTCTGGTCGAGGACAAGCCCTACAAGGTGTACGGCGCCCAGGCCACCGGCTGCTCGCCGGTCTCGGTCGCCTACAAGACCGGTGTGGACGCGATCCGCCCGGTCAAGCCCGACACCATCGCCAAGAGCCTGGCCATCGGCAACCCGGCCGACGGGATCTACGTGCTCGACATCTGCCGCGAGACCGGCGGCGCCGTCGAGGACATCTCCGACGACCAGGTGCGCGAGGGCATCGTGCTGCTCGCCCGGACCGAGGGGATCTTCACCGAGACGGCCGGCGGCACGACGGTCGGCGTCCTCAAGAAGCTCGTCGAGAGCGGCCAGCTCGACACCACCCTCGATACCGTGGTGATCAACACAGGTCACGGCCTCAAGACGCTCGACGCGGTGGCCGGGCACGTGTCCGTGGCGGCGACCATCGACCCGTCGTACGCCGCGTTCGCGGCCACCGGCATAGCCTGAGTGCACCGACCCAGAGCTGAGAGGACCACCATGAGTGTGAGCGTCCGCATCCCCACGATCCTGCGCACCTACACCGGCGGGGAGTCCGAGGTGAGCGCCGAGGGCGCGAACCTGGCCGAGGTGCTCGACCACCTCGACGGCTCCTACAGCGGCATCAAGGGCCGGATCCTCGACGAGGCGGGCCAGCTGCGCCGCTTCGTGAACGTGTACGTCGGCAACGACGACGTGCGCTTCCTCGAGAACCTGGAGACGGCGACCCCTGAAGGCACGCAGATCTCGGTGATCCCGGCCGTCGCCGGCGGATCCTGACCGGTCGGCGAGCCGGCTCCACGCCATGACGACACAGGAGATCGAGAACGGGCTCGCCTAGCCCGGTTCGGCGATCGGCTGCGCGATGAACGCCTCGACCAGGTCCGCCACGGCGTCCGGCTGCTCGATGGTGCTGGAGTGCCCTGCCCCCGCGACCACCTCGAGCCGGGCGCCGTCGATCGCTGCGACGAGCGCCTCGGACCTCGCGAGCGGTGTCGCGACGTCCTCGGCCCCGACCGCCACGAGGGTGGGCGAGGTGATCAGCCCGAGGACGTCGAAGACGGCCGGCCGGTCGATCACGCCCCGGATCGCCTTCTTCATGCCCGCCCGGTCGCAGGACCTGAGGTCCGATGCCCAGGAGTCGAGAACGGCCTTCGCGCCGGGGCTGGCGAGGAACGTGCGGCCGAACATGATCGGCTCCACCCGCGAGCGCACCGGGCCGATGCCGAGCAGGCCGTAGACCCGGGCCAGCAGCCGGTAGCGGCGCACCGCCTGCGGGTCCTCGGGTCCGGCGCTCGTGTCCAGGAGGGTCAGCGACCGCACCAGCTCGGGATGGCGGGCGGCCAGCCGGATGCCCACGAAGCCGCCCATCGACAGCCCCACGTAGTGGACGGCACCGAGCCCGAGCTTCCCGATGACCGCGACGGCGTCCTCGGTCAGGGTGTCCATGTCGTAGCCGTCCGCAGCCGCGGCCGACCGCCCCTGGCCGCGCCAGTCGATCGCCACGCACCGGTGGCGGCCGCGCAGCCGGGCCACCTGTGCGTCGAACATCCGGCCGCTCATGAGCAACCCGTGGCCGAACACGACCGCTGGGGCGTCTGGACGACCGGCCGGCCAGCCGGTGTCCTCGACGTACAGCTCGGCACCGTTGACCTGGATCCGGGACATGCGGCCTCCTCAGGCAGACGCGGCGAGCATCCCACGACGCTCGAGGAGGTGGGCGCGCTCGGCCTCGTTGTCGCAGCGCCCGATCGCCTCGTCGTACGACGTGAGGGCGGCCGCCACGTCACCCGACCGGGCCAGCAGCTCGGCGCGGGCGCCGGCCAGCCGGTGTCCCGGCAGCTCGAGCCCGTCGAGGAGCCGGAGCCCGACGAGCGGACCATCCGCCTCCGCGACCGCGATCGCCCGGTTGAGGCGCACGACCGGCGAGGGCGCGAGTGCCTCGAGGGCGGCGTACCACTGGGCGATCCGGCTCCAGTCCGTCCGCTCCGCAGAGGAGGCGATCGCATGCTCGGCCGCGATCAGCGCCTGCAGCAGGTACGGCGTCGAGTCGCGCAGCAGCTGCGGTCGCAGCAGCTCGATGGCCTCGTCGATCTCGTCGGTGTGCCAGCGCGTGCGGTCCTGGTCGGGCAGCAGGACCAGGGCGCCGTCGTCCACGCGTGCGTCGCGGCGGGCGTGCTGCATGAGCATCAGCGCGAGCAGCGCGTCGACGTCGGGGGCGCCGGCGAAGCCGCGGGGGAGCAGGCCACGCACCACCCGCACCAGCCGGATGGCCTCGCCGGCCTCCGCCGCCCGGACGACGTCGGTGCCCGACCCCGGGGCGTAGCCGGCGGTGAAGGCCAGGTAGGCGATGTCGGCCACGGTCGCGACCCGGCGCACCAGCTCGGCACCGGTCGGCACGGCGAACGACTCCCCGGCCAGCCGCTTGCGGGCCCGGGTCAGCCGGGCCGCCATGGTGGGGGTGCTGACCAGGAACAGTCGTGCGATGTCGTGCGTCGAGACGCCGAGGACCAGCCGGAGGGTCAGTGCTGCGGCGGCGTCGGGCGCCAGTGAGGGGTGCGCGCAGAGCAGCACCAGGCGCAGCCGCTCGTCGACCAGGCCCTCGCCGTCATCGGCCATCACACGTTGGGCCTCCTCGGTCAGCTCGGACTCCATGGCGAGCCTCGGCAGGGTGCGGCAGGCGACCGCCTCCGATCGGAGCCGGTCGAGGATGCGACGCCGGGCGGCGGTCAGCAGCCAGGCAGGCGGATTGGTGGGGACACCGTCGCGCGGCCAGGTCCGGGCGGCCGCCTCGAAAGCGTCGGCGAGTCCGTCCTCGGCCAGGTCGAGGCGCCGGAACCCGGCCACCAGCAGCGCCAGCAGCCGTCCCCACTCCTCGCGGCACGCGCGATCGAGATCCTCCATGCGGTCAGCCGTCGTACCCCTCGACCGAGGTGACCGGTCGGACCTCGATCGTGTAGCCCGGCGAGAGCAGCAGCGCGAGGCTCAGCGCCGTCTCCATCGAGTCCACGTCGACCAGGTAGAACCCGACGAGGTGCTCGGCGGACTCCGCGAACGGACCCTCGCTCACCGCTCCGTCGCGCACCCCACGGGCCCCCGCCGCCCCGGCCAGCGCCTCGCCGACGACCAGCGCCCCGCGCTCCCTCAGCGCCGCGTCGAACGCGGCATGGCCGTCGACGACGAGCTGCCGCTGCGACTCGGTGGCCCGTTCCCAGGCCGTCGGGTCGTCCTCGTTGAGCAGGAGGAGCAACCTCATGCGTTGCACCGGCGAAGCTCGAGCCCCTTCTCGCCCTCGGCGAGGATGCCGACGCACCTGGTCAGGTCGTCGAGGTCGCCGGTCTCGATCAGGTAGAAGCCGGTCAGCTGCTCCGCGCTCTCGGTGTACGGACCGTCGGTGACCACGACGGCGTCGCGATCGCCGGTGATGACCTTCGCCTCATGACTGGGCGAGAGCTCGGCGCCGGCCTTGACCTGGTGGCCACGCGCGGCGAGCGCCTCGCCGAACTCGCGGTGCCGGTCGAAGACGGCGTCCCGGTCGGCCTGTGGTCTGGCGTCCCAGGCGGCCTCGTCGCCGGGGATCAGCAGGATGTAGTCGGTCATGGCCGGTTCCTCTCTCGGTGGGGTGATTGTTCCACCGAGATGACGGACGAGGCAGTCCGTGATCGACAGGCGTGCGTCAGGAATCCGTCTCGACGCCGACGATGGCTGCGTGGCCACGCGAGTCGACCTTGACGGTGGCCACGACGGCGCCGTCGCGGACGGCGTCCTCGAGAGCCTGTGCTTCGTCCTGCGGCACGAACCAGCTCTCGATCCCGCACCGGATCTGCCATGCGCGGTCCGAGCACGTCAGGTAGGTGCCGCCGTCGGGCCGGGAGCGGGTCCAGCCGGTGGCCCTCATGGTCTCGCCACCGTCCACCAGGGTGATGTAGACGTCGCCGGTCTCGCCGTCGAGCTCGCCGTCCGGCTGCAGGTCCGGGTAGGCCAGCGCGACGTACGCCCCACGGAACGGGTCGATCGGGTCCAGTGGTTCGACGCGTAGCCGGATCTCCTCACCGGCGAGCCGGGCGGAGAGCTGGGGAGCCACGGCGAGGCCGGTCGCTGCCAGCTGAACGGCGACCACAAGGGCGATGGTGCGGATCATGACGGGGCTCCTGTCGGACCGGCCGGCTCGTCGGAGAGCTCGGACGCGAGGGTGCGCCGGGCGCGGTCGAAGACCAACCCGGTGAAGAGGAAGACGAGACCCACGAGCAGGAACAGCCACGCCCCGTCGACGATCGCGGCGAAGACCGCGAAGCTCTGGAACGTCGTGAAGACGACCAGGGCGACGGTGGCCATGGCGGTCAGCAGCCAGCTGTCGCGCAGGGTGCCGAGGGCGGCGACACCGACCGCGAGGGTGACGTACGCGAGGACGCTCAAGGCTGCGTGCAGCAGGTCGCCGGCGACGATCCGGTCGGCGTTCGAGCCGGGTTCCCACAGCGCCAGCAGGGTGCCGGTGCCCAGGGCGGCGGCCCCGACGACCAGCTCCCACCGAGCCATGGCGGTGCCGACGCGGATCCCGACGGCGGCTGCGGCGCCCGCCGCGACCCCGAGCGCGATGAGGAAGGCCGCCGGCCCGAGCTCGACGTCGCCGGTGTCGGGCAGCGCGGAGACGAAGAGCCCGACCAGCGTGAACCCCACGCCGACGACGCGCCACGGCCCAGCGAACCTCGGCAGCCAGCGGTCGTGCAGCGCCGCAACCGCGAGCGACAGCACCCCGGTCACGAGCAGGATCAGCACGAGGCGCAGGAACGTGTCGCCCTCGAGGAGGCCGCGCCACAGCACCCACCCGGACAGCGCCGACATCCCGACCAGCAGTGGTCCCCGCGCCCGGGTGGCATAGGCGTGGACGAGGGCCACGACGCCCCAGAGCCCGACCAGCCGCGGCTCGAACGCCGGCACCTGGAGGCTCTGGGCGGCCTGGAACAGGACCGCGCCCGAGGCCAAGGCGGCGATCAGTCGTACGGCGCCGGCGAGGAGCGACGGCCCACGAGCGGCCAGCACCTCGCCGCCGGCGAGGAGCGCCAGCCAGATCGCCGCGACCACGAGGAAGCGCGCCATCGGGGCGAGCGCGTCGAGGTTCGCGGCGACCAGCCAGATCAGGCCGACGCCGACGAACGCGGCGCCGAGACCGAGCAGCAGGCGGGCCAGGGAGAAGCGACGGGACGCGGCGTAGCCGCCGAGGATGTGGGTCGCGGTGTCGGCGTCGACCAGGCCGGAGGCCTGCCACGCCCCGACCTCCTCGGTGAGCCAGGCCAGCCGCTGCGGAGACACGGAGGTAGTGGTCATGTGCGGATTGTGGGCCGCAGCGGGGCCTCCGCACCTCTGTCCGGGTACTCAGATCCCCACCCGTCCTGCGCAGAGGAGTCATGGCACGCACCATCGCAACCAGCGACCGGGTCGACCGCGCCGCAGTGCTGGAGTCCGTCCGTCCAGGCACCGGGCCACGTTCGTGATCGGGCGGCGCGCCGGGCGCCCGTCGGGATTCACCGGATATCCGGTGAATCCCGGGGTTCGTGACCATTGCAACCGTCACTAACCCCAAGACTCGCGCGCAAACCCTGGCCCGGCCTGGGGCTGTCGGCGCGCGCCGGAGGGCATCTTCCCCAGCTCTCGCCCGTCGCGAGCGGGGTCGACGAGCAGGGACGGCTGGTCGTGGACACGTACCCGTCGAGGGCCAAGGTTGACGAACCGGCGGCGCGATCGTGCAGCCAGTGCGCTGATCCCCACAGCGAACGACTGGAACGGGCACCCGGCAGGCGATGCGCGACCAGGACCCAGTCGCTGTCCCGCCTCACGATCGAGAACCCGGGCCGGTCGCCACCGGCGGCCTCCGCAAGAGCTGGCCGACTGACCGCGGGTGTCATCGTCTGGGACAGGCCGGGGACCTGCCCTTCGGTCCCCACGGCCCGACACCTCGGGGCAGGGCGCTCTAGGCTGACCGGGTGCCGGAGAACCCGAAGGAACGACGACGTCGACTGCTCGCGATGGACCTGACCGGGCTGGCCCTCGAGTTCGGGACCGACAAGTGGGGCGTCCACCGCTACACCCCGCACTACCAGCGTCACCTCGAGCACCTGCGGGGCGAGGAGTTCACGCTGCTCGAGCTCGGCGTCGGTGGCTACACGCGCAGCCTCGGTGGCGCGTCTCTCAAGATGTGGAAGTGGTTCTTCCCCAAGGCCCACGTCGTCGGGCTCGACGTCGAGGACAAGACCGCCCTGAGCGGCGGCCGGATCACCGTCGTCCAGGGCGACCAGACCGACGAGGCCCTGCTCACCGCCCTGATGGCCGAGCACCGGCCGAAGGTGGTGATCGACGACGGGTCGCACGTCCCCGCCCACGTGCGCGCCAGCTTCGGCGTGCTCTTCCCGCTGCTGCCCGACGATGGCATCTACGCCATCGAGGACACCCAGACGTCGTACTGGCCGGAGTGGGGTGGTGAGGCCGACCCGCGGGCCCGCGGCACGTCGATGGACCTCGTGAAGGACCTCGTCGACGGCCTCAACCACGAGGAGTACGTCGACCCGCACGAGCCGTCGTACACCGACCGCTGGGTCAGGTCGGTGCACTGCTACCACAACCTCGTGGTGATCGAGAAGGGCAACAACGTCGAGGGCAGCAACAAGTTCGCCGTGCTCAAGGAGCGGTACGGGTGACGGACCTGTTGCTGGCCACGAGCAGCGACTGGGCCGAGGGCGAGCCGGGCCACGAGGCGCTCGAAGCGGCGCTGTCGACGCACGGCATCGACGCGCGGTGGGCCGTGTGGGACGACCCGTCCGTCGACTGGGCCGGTGCGCGTCTGGTCGCGGTCCGGTCGACGTGGGACTACATGACCCGGCACGACGAGTTCCTGGCGTGGGTGGACGCGATCGAGTCCTCGACGACTGTGCTGAACGGCGCCGACGTCTTCCGGTGGAACCTCGACAAGAGCTATCTCGCCCGGCTCGGCGACGTGCCGGTCGTGCCGACGCGGCTCGTCGCCTCCGCCAGCGAGCTGGAGGCAGCGGTGGCCGAGTTCGGTGACGTCGTCGTCAAGCCACGGGTGGGCGCCGGCGGCATCGGGGTGAGTGTCGTACGACGCGGCGAGCCGATCGCCCTTCCCGACGTCGCGGTCCTGGCCCAGCCGCTGGTCGCCTCCATCCGCACCGATGGCGAGACGTCGGTGTTCGTCATCGACGGCGAGGCCGTGTCGATGGTCAACAAGGTGCCCGGCGACGGCGAGATCCGGGTGCACGAGCACTTCGGCGGACGCACGACGCAGGTGCCGGTGTCCGGCCCGGAGTCGGTGCTCGCCCTGGCGGCCCTGCGGGCTGCCGCCGGCTTCACCGGCCGACCGCTCGACTACGGCCGCGTCGACCTCCTCAAGTGGGACGGGGGCTGGTGCGTCAGCGAGCTCGAGGTCACCGAGCCCGGCCTCTACCTCGACGTGCTCCCGGCCAATTCGGAGGCGTTCGCCGACCTGGTGGCTGCCCGACTGCGCTGAGTCAGGCGCGGCCGATGCGGGCGGCGAGCCATTCGGCGTTCTGCCCCATCACGTCAGCGGGCACGATCTCGGCGACCCCGGCCGACAGCGTGTCGAGCCGGATCGTGGCGAGCTCGTCGCGCCAGGCCTGCTCGGCCCGCCACATGCCCGAGGCGATCGCGCACGAGCTGCGGAAGCACCTGGCCGGCGCCGGGTGCGGAGCGCGCTGGCGGATCTCGGTGCAGCGAAAGGCAGTCTGGTCGCCGTCGACGGCCAGCACGATGTCGAGCAGGGTGACCTCGCCGGCGGGGCGGGCCAGCGAGTAGCCCCCGGTGCGGCCCTGGCTCGACGCCACGATGCCGGCCCGGGACAGCGCCTGCAGCGACTTGGCGAGGTACGGCTTGGGCACCCCGTGGAACTCCGCCAGCACGCCCGCGCTGAGGGCCAGGCCGGCTGGGACCTGGGCGAGGACGACGGCGCAGTGCGCGGCCCACTCGACTCCTTCGCTGATCCGCATGAAACGAGGTTACGGGATGTCCGAGTTCTCTGATAGAACATGGATACCAAACATCCACGTATCTGAGGGGTCGTCATGAAGGTCGCCGTCGTCGGAGGGACCGGGCTCGCCGGTCGCCAGGCAGTCACCGCCCTGGAGGCCGCCGGGGACGAGGTGGTGGTGCTCAGCCGGGCGACCGGCGTCGACGCCGCCTCGGGCGCCGGCCTCGACGAGGCGCTGACCGGCGTCGAGGTCGTGGTCGACGCCGCCAACCTGGCGTCCCTGGACCACGACGTGGCCACGACGTTCTTCACGAGCGTGGCGACCAACCTGCAGGCCGCGGGCGCGCGGGCCGGGGTGCGCCGGATCGTCACCCTGTCGATCTTCGGCATCGACGGGCTGGAGGGTCGGGGCTACTTCGCCGCCAAGCTCGCCCAGGAGAAGGCTGCGCGGGCGGGCGAGGTGCCCGCGACGATCCTGAGGGCCACGCAGTTCCACGACTTCGGCGGCCAGCTCATGCGGTGGGCGCGCAAGGGCCCCGTCGTGGGGGTGCCGATCCAGCCGGTGCAGAGCGTCGCCAGCCGGACCGTCGCCGAGCACCTGGTCCGCCTGGCCCACGGTGACGAGGACCGAACGGTCAGCCTCTCCGGTCCGCGTCCCGACACCTTGGTCCGGCAGGTACGCCGCCACGTCCGAGCGGCCGGCAAGCACTACGTCGCAGTCCCGCTGTGGCTGCCGGGTCACGCCGAGAAGCTGGTCCGGGCCGGCGCCCTGGTGCCCCGCGGCGACGCCATCATCGACGGCCCCGACTTCGAGACCTGGCTCGCCGCGCGCGACTGAGAGCCCGGGAGGGCCGGGAACGCTGGGAGGTGTTTGCACTCGACCCGTCCGAGTGCTAAACATGACGCTGGCACTCTCGCCATGAGAGTGACAACACGGCACTGGTGACGTTGAGGTTCTCCAGCCCGGCGGGAAGGGTCCGTCGGGGGGTCGAGGTCCGTCCGTCGCGGGCAGCCCACCAGGCGCCGTACACCCCCAGACTCTGAAGGAATCACAAGAGTTATGTCGAAGCTGATTGCTTTCAACGAGGAGGCCCGACGCGGCCTCGAGCGTGGCATGAACACGCTCGCAGACGCCGTCAAGGTCACGCTCGGTCCCAAGGGCCGCAACGTCGTGCTGGAGAAGAAGTGGGGCGCGCCCACCATCACCAACGACGGTGTGAGCATCGCCAAGGAAATCGAGCTCGAGGACCCGTTCGAGAAGATCGGTGCCGAGCTCGTCAAGGAAGTTGCCAAGAAGACCGACGACGTCGCCGGTGACGGCACGACCACCGCGACCGTCCTCGCCCAGGCGATGGTCCGCGAGGGTCTGCGCAACGTCGCCGCCGGCGCCAACCCGATGGGTCTCAAGCGCGGCATCGAGGCCGCCGTCGCCGCCGTGACCGAGCAGCTGCTCGCCATGTCGACGGAGATCGAGACCCGCGAGCAGATCGCCGCCACCGCGTCGATCTCTGCCGGTGACACCACCGTCGGAGACGTCATCGCCGAGGCGATGGACAAGGTCGGCAAGGAAGGCGTCATCACCGTCGAGGAGTCGAACACGTTCGGCATCGACCTCGAGCTGACCGAGGGCATGCGGTTCGACAAGGGCTACATCTCGGCCTACTTCGTCACCGACACCGAGCGCATGGAGACCGTGCTGGAGGACCCCTACGTCCTCATCGCCAACTCCAAGGTCAGCAACGTCAAGGACCTGCTGCCGCTCCTCGAGAAGGTCATGCAGTCGGGCAAGCCGCTGATGATCATCGCCGAGGACGTCGACGGCGAGGCGCTGTCGACCCTGGTCGTCAACAAGATCCGGGGCACCTTCAAGTCCGTCGCCGTCAAGGCGCCGGGCTTCGGTGACCGCCGCAAGGCCATGCTCCAGGACATCGCGATCCTGACCGGCGGCACGGTCATCTCCGAGGAGGTCGGCCTCAAGCTCGAGAACGCCGGCGTCGAGCTCCTCGGCCAGGCCCGCAAGGTCGTCATCACCAAGGACGAGACCACCATCGTCGAAGGTGCCGGCGACACCGGCCAGATCGAGGGCCGGGTCAACCAGATCCGCGCCGAGATCGAGAAGTCCGACTCGGACTACGACCGCGAGAAGCTGCAGGAGCGCCTGGCCAAGCTGGCCGGCGGCGTTGCGGTCATCAAGGTCGGCGCGGCCACCGAGGTCGAGCTCAAGGAGCGCAAGCACCGCATCGAGGACGCCGTTCGCAACGCCAAGGCGGCCGTCGAAGAGGGCATCGTCGCCGGTGGCGGCGTGGCGCTCGTGCAGGCTGCGGCCACCGCGTTCGACAAGCTGGACCTGACGGGCGACGAGGCGACCGGTGCCAACATCGTTCGCTACGCGACCGAGGCCCCGCTCAAGCAGATCGCGATCAACGCCGGCCTCGAGGGCGGCGTCGTGGCCGAGAAGGTGCGCAACCTCAAGCCGGGCCACGGTCTCAACGCGGCCACCGGCGAGTACGTCGACATGCTGGCCGAGGGCATCAACGACCCGGTCAAGGTGACCCGCTCTGCTCTGCAGAACGCCGCCTCGATCGCTGCGCTGTTCCTCACCACCGAGGCTGTCGTCGCCGACAAGCCGGAGAAGTCCGCCCCGATGGGCGACCCCTCCGGTGGCATGGGCGGCATGGACTTCTGATCGTCCCTGCCTGAACCTGCTCGACCGCTTGCCAGCAAGGCCCCCGCTCCGGCGGGGGCCTTGTTTGCGTGTTGCGCCGAAGTCCCGGTCCGCGGCGGTTGGGACAGGTACGGTGACCGCGCCGATGAAGACATCTCGTGGAACCGTCCGCACCGCCGTAGCCCTCGTGGTGCTGGCCGCGGTGCTGGCGGCCGTGCCGACGGGCCCGCGGGTGCAGGCGCAGCCTCCCGACGACCGGCCCAACATCGTGCTCATCACCACCGACGACCAGACGCTCGCGGAGCTGTACTGGATGCCACTGACGCGGGCGGCGCTCGGCGGAGGTGGTGCGACGTTCGGCCAGGCGATCTCGCCGCACCCGCTGTGCTGCCCGGCCCGGGCCGAGATGCTCACCGGCCAGTACGCCCAGAACAACGGCGTACGCAGCAACTCCGGCCGGCACGGCGGCTTCGGCGCGCTCAGAGATCCTGGCAACACGGTGGCGAGCTGGTTGCACGACGCGGGCTACGCGACCGGCTTCGTGGGCAAGTACCTCAACCTCTACTCCGAGCGCGACGGCGTGCAGGCCGGTTGGGACCACTGGACGCCGTTCACCCGTGGCACCTACCAGGCCTTCGACTGGACCGCGTACGACGACGGGTCGCTGGTGGAGCGCCGCGACGACCTGCACAGCAACGACTTCGTCGCCCAGCGCACCGTAGCCCTCGTCGAGGAGTACGCCGACGAGCCGGACCCCTTCTTCATCTGGTCGTCGTACGTCGCGCCGCACGGCCAGTGCACCGACAACCTGCCCCTCGACACGTGCGCCGCTCCGCCGACGCCGGCGACGCGGCACGCCGACCTGTACCCCGCTTCGCGGCTGCCCTCGCTCGACAAGCCGTCGTACAACGAGCAGGACGTCTCGGACAAGCCGGTCCTCATCCGCAAGCAGAAGCGGAAGCGTGCGGCGAGCCTGCAGCGCCTGTTCACCCAGCGGATCCGTGGGCTGGCCTCGGTCGACGAGGGGGTGGCCGCCACCGTCGAGGCCCTGCGCGACGCCGGCGAGCTCGACAACACCTACCTGATCTTCACCAGCGACAACGGCTACCTGCTCGGGGAGCACCGCTACAACGGCAAGGTGCTTGCCTACCGCGAGTCGTTGCGGGTGCCCCTGCTGGTGCGCGGCCCCGGGATCGCGTCGGGGGTGGTCCGGTCCGAGATCGCGTCGACCATCGACCTCGCCCCGACGTTGGTGGAGATGTCCGGCGCGACGCCGGGCCGGCCGATGGACGGGGTGTCGCTGCTGGGCGCGGCGCGCGCCGACCTGCCCCTCGGTCGTACCTCGCTCGTCCAGGCCGGCCCCTTCCACCGGCGGGGCACCGTCGACTGGACGTTCCGCGGGGTCTACACGGGCCGCTACACGTTCGTCCGCTGGAACCGCACCGGCTTCGTCGAGCTCTACGACCACGCCCGCGACCCCTACGAGCTGCGCAACCTGGCCGGCGTGAAGAGGTACGGCCGGGTGCGGCGCGAGCTGTTCCGGAGAGCCAACGTGCTTTCTTCCTGCTCGGCCGAGGCCTGTCGCGAGGACTTCGGGCCGCTGCCCCGACCGGGCGACCGACCCAGGCGGCTCGCTACGTTGGCAGGGTGACACGAGAGGAGCGGTTCGAGGCGCTCGCCCGCGAAGTGATCGAGCCGCTGCGCCGGTTCCTGGTGCGCCGTACCGACCGGGACATGGTCGACGACGTCCTGTCCGACACCCTGCTGGTGCTGTGGCGACGCCTCGACGACGTCCCGGACAACGCGATCGCGTGGGCCTACGGCGTGACCCGGGGCTGCCTGCACAACGCCGAGCGCGCCCGCCGGCGGCAGACGAGGGTGGCCGCGCGACTGGCCGCCCAGCCGGTCGACCCGAACCAGGTCGGCACGGACGTCGAGCTGGCCGAGGCGCTGGACAGGTTGCCCGATCGCGACCGCGAGCTGGTCCGGCTGTGGGCCTGGGAGCAGCTGACGCCGGCCGAGATCGGGGTCGTGCTCGACCTGACCGCGAACGCCGTGAGCATCCGCCTGCACCGCGCCAAGGGAAAGCTTCTCGACGAGCTGCGAAAGACCGGTGCCGGTGCCGGACATGAAGGGACAGAGGGGAGGCCATCGTGAACGACTACGGATACGACGAGGACGAGCTGCGCCGCAGGCTGGGCGCGATCGATCCGGCCGCCCGGCTGACGCCCGCACCCCCCGAGGAGCTGGCCCGACTTCTGGAGGACGCCATGAGCAACAACGACCCGAACCCGCAGCACCGCCCCGAGGCACCCCGGCGCCGCAGCCCCCTCGTCTGGCTGGCCGCGGCCGCTGCCGTCGTCGTGGTCGCGGGTGCGTCCTTCGCAGCCCTGCGCAGCGGCGACGACGACGTGCAGCCCCCCTCGGCCCAGGCGCCCACCAGCCAGTCCCCTGCGACCGATCCCGGCTCGACGACGGCACTCGTCGCGAGCGACCCGGGCAACGCCAAGTGCATGGTCCCCAACGTGCAGGTGCTCCGGGGCAACACGCTCGCGTTCGACGGGACCGTCACCTCGATCGACGGCGACCAGGTCACGCTGACGCCCACCACGTGGTTCAAGGGCACGCCCACCGAGACCGTGACGGTCACGGCGCCGAGCAAGCAGCTCCAGGAGCTGCTGGTCGCGGTCGACTTCCAGCTCGACGGTCGCTACCTGGTCACGGCCTTCGAGGACACCGTGACGCTGTGCGGGTTCAGCGCGGCGTACTCCGAGGACCTCGAGAAGCTGTACCAGGATGCCTACGCGGGCTGAGGCCCATTACGCTCACGCGCATGAAGCGGCTGCTGCCGGCGCTCGGTCTGCTCGCGATCCTCGCGGTGGTCGCGTTCCCGATCCTCACCTACGACCTGTCCAGCGGCGACGAGGGCTACGAACCCACGCACATCACCGACTACACGGCGACGTTCGTGGTCGACGACGGCGGCGATCTCACGGCGACCGAGAAGATCACCGTCGACTTCCCGCAGTACGTCGACCGGCACGGCATCTTCCGGTTCTGGGACGTCGCCGACGCGAACGACCCGCACGCCAGGCGGGTGCCGCATGACGTCACGGTGACCCGCGACGACGGCGATGAGCCCTTCGAGATGCTCACCGAGCAGCAGGGCCGCTTCCACGTCGCGCGCATCGGCAGCGCCTCCTCCTACATCGAGCCCGGCGAGCACACCTACGTGCTGAGCTACCGCATGGACGACGTGCTCCTGCCCGGCGCCGACGCGGACCACTCGGAGTTCTACTGGGACCTCGTCCCGAGTGGGTGGGCGCAGTCGATCGACAAGGCGACGCTGACCGTCCAGCTGCCCGGCCCGGTCGACGACGCGCAGTGTGCCATCGGGAGCGGTTCCGTCGGCGGGTGCGCTGCCTCCACCGCGGACGAGCGGCTCACCGTCAGCACGGGCTACCTCGAGCCGCGCACGCCCGTCACGGTCCGTACCGGCGTGGAGCACCCGACGCCCGACCACGACGACGCGGCTCCGTGGGCGGCCCGCTTCGACCCGGTCCTGGGCCGATCCGGGTGGGTTCTCGCCACGGTCCTGGTGCTCTCGGCGCTGGCCGGTCTCGGCGCACTGCTGCTGGCGCGCCGGACCCGCGAGGTGGCGCCGCCGTTCCCTCTCCAGTACGCCCCGCCCGACGGTGTCGGCCCGGGCGAGGCGGCGTACCTGCTCAGCGAGCGGGTCGAGCGCGAGGGCTTCGTGGCCAACCTGATGGAGGCGGCCGAGAAGGGCGTGCTCGACCTGGACCGCGACACCAGCGGGTGGCGGCTCACCGACGTGGGCGGACCGGCGGCCTGGGCGAGGCTCGGCGAGGTGACTGAGACGACGGGCAGGATGCTCGGCGTCACAGCGGGTGGCACGTTCACCACCGACACGTCCGACGTCGTGGCCGGGAAGACGCTGCAGAGCGCGGTCGCCGAGCACGCCACCAGTACCCGGCGCTGGGCCAGGGCTGCGGGACTGGTGACGAGTGCAGGACTCGGCACGGGTGGCGCGGTGCTCGTCGGCGCGGCCGCCGTCGTGGCCGTGGCGTTGGCGCTGGTCAACCCGTTCAGCATGAGCATCATGGCTCTCGTGCCCGGGGCGTTCGCGGTGGGCGGGCTGCCGATGACGTACCGCGGGGCGTCCACGATGCGCACCCCCACGGGGCGTGACCTCTGGTCGCGCATCGGTGGGTTCGAGCGGGTGCTGTCGACGCCGTCGAGCGTGCAGCGCTTCGAGTTCGCCGGTCGTCAGGAGCTCTACACCGCCTACCTGCCCTGGGCGGTCGCGTTCGGCTGTGCCGACGCGTGGGCCGCCAAGTTCCGCACCGAGACGGGTGGCGAGCCGCCGGCGCCGGCGTACTTCGGCGGCTATCTCGCTGCGCACGCCGGTGGCGGGACGGCGCAGATGGTCGGCGACTTCTCCGCCACCGTCGACTCCGCCATCTCGTCCTACGAGGCGACCCAGCAGCCGTCGTCGAGTGGTGGCGGTGGCGGCTTCTCCGGCGGTGGCGGTGGCGGCGGCGGGGGAGGTGGGTCCTGGTGAGCAGGGTGGCTGCTTCAATGACCCCCGTGCCCGTCCGGGCCGCTGACGAAGGGTACTGATGACCGTGCTGGTCGTGCTGGTCGTGCTGGTGGTCTTGGTGGTGGCCCTCGTCGGGTTCGTGATCGCCGGGTTCAACAGGCTCCGCCGCGCCGACATCGGTGCCCAGGAGGCGCTCGGCGGCATCGACGTCCAGCTGACCCGCCGCGCCGACCTGATCCCCAACCTGGTCGAGACCGTCAAGGGGTACGCCGCCCACGAGAAGGGCGTGCTCGAGGAGGTCACCCGGGCCCGGGCCAACGTGCAGACGGCCGCCGCCGGCAACGACGTCGGGGCCAAGGCTGCCGCGGACGCCGGCCTGATGGGTGCGCTCGGCCGACTCAACGTGGTGGCCGAGGCCTACCCCGACCTCAAGGCCAACACCAACTTCCTCGAGCTGCAAAAGCAGCTGGCCGAGACCGAGAACCAGCTCTCGTTCGCCCGGCAGTACTACAACGACGCGGTCGCGACGCTCAACAACCTCACCCAGACGATCCCGTGGATGTTCCTCACCGGCATCGCGAGCGTGCACAAGCGCGAGTTCTACGACGCACCCGAGGGACAGCAGCAGGTCCCGTCCGTGCAGTTCTGACCGGTCAGAACACGCCCTGCGGCCGGAACTGGACCGACAGCCGCGGTCCGGCGTGCGCCGTCTTCGGCACGGCGTGCTCCCAGGTGCGCTGGCACGACCCGCCCATCACCAGCAGGTCTCCGTGGCCCATCGCGACGACGACGGACGCGCCGCCCCCGCGGGGGCGCAGGTGCAACCGACGCGGGTCGCCCACCGACACGATCGCGACCATGGTGTCCTGCGTGCTGCCCCGGCCGATGGTGTCGCCGTGCCAGGCCACGGAGTCCTGGCCGTTGCGGTAGTAGCAGCAGCCCGCGGTGACGAACGGTTCGCCCAGCTCGGGCAGGTAGTGCGCCGAGAGTGACTCGCGGGCCTCGACGAGGACCGGGTGCGGCAGGGTCTCGCCCGCGGCGTAGGTGTGCAGCAGCCGCGGCACGTCGACGACGTGGTCGTACATCTGCCGTCGCTCGGCCCGCCAGGGCACGTCACGCACCAGCGCCTCGAACACGTCGTCCGCGCCGGGCAGCCAGTTGCGCTCGACGTCGATCCAGGCCCCGCGTGACAACTGCGTGCGCTTGGGCGCTAGCGCCGGCAGGCCGGCCGAGTCGGTTGCCGGCGCCTCGTCGAACAGGGTGCCCTGGAAGTCCACGCCTTCATGATATCGAACACCCGTTCGAGGACAAGCCTCTCGGGGGTTCCCCGGGAGGCATCGGGGGGAGTCCCGATGGCGGGGGCTTGGTACGACACGGGAGGCTGGGCGCATGACCGAGCACGCGACGGGACCAGTCCAGACACCCTCCGAGTCCCAGACCCTGCCCGCCGCGCGGGTTCGCAACCTGACCAAGACCTACGGCTCGGGGCAGGCCCAGGTCGTCGCGCTCGACGACGTGACGCTCGACCTCGGCGCCGGCGAGTTCACCGCGATCATGGGCCCGAGCGGGTCGGGGAAGTCGACGCTGATGCACTGCTGCGCCGCCCTCGACACCGGCACGTCCGGGCAGGTCTTCATCGGCGAGCAGGAGCTCACCCGGATGAAGGACAAGGCCCTGACCCGGCTGCGGCGCGACGAGGTCGGCTTCGTCTTCCAGTCGTTCAACCTGGTGCCGACGCTGACCGCGCGCGAGAACATCGTGCTTCCCCTGGCCATCGCCCGGCGCAAGCCCGACGCCGCCTGGTTCGACTCCGTCATCGCGACCGTCGGGCTGGGCGACCGTCTGGACCACAAGCCCAACGAGCTCTCCGGCGGTCAGCAGCAGCGGGTGGCCATCGCCCGGGCGCTGGTGAGCCGGCCGCGCATCGTGTTCGCCGACGAGCCGACCGGCAACCTCGACTCCCGCTCGGGCGCCGAGGTGCTCGAGCTGCTGCGCAGCAGCGTCGACGACCACGGCCAGACGATCGTGATGGTCAGCCACGACCCCGTCGCCGCGGCGTACACCGACCGGGTGGTGTTCCTCGCCGACGGTCGCGTGGTCGACGAGCTGCGCGACCCGGACCGCGAGTCGGTGCTGGAGGTCATGGCGACCATGAGCGCCCCGGTGGCGGACTGATGCTGCGCGCCGCCCTCAAGAGCCTGCTGGGTCGCAAGATCCGGCTGCTGCTGAGCACCTTCGCGATCGTGCTCGGTGTGGCCTTCGTGGCCGGCTCCCTGGTCTTCAGCGACACGTTGAGCCGCAGCTTCACAGCCCTGTTCGCCTCGACCGTCGGCGACGTCGTGGTCCGGCCCGAGGGTGCCGGTGACCTCCGCAACGGCCCGTCGACCCGCACGGTGCCGGCATCGGTGCTCGAAGACCTGCAAGACGTCGACGGCGCCGCCAGGGTCGACGGCAACGTCACCGACCTCGGCGTCTTCGTGGTCGACGGCAAGAACAAGGTCGTCGGCGGGCAGGGGCCGCCCGGCATCGGTGGCAACTGGTCCGACGCGCCGGCCGGCCACGGCCTCGAGGGTCTCAGCATCATCATCGGTGACGAGCCGATGGGGCGCGACCAGGTCGTGCTCGACGCCTCCACCGCCGAACGGGCCGGCTACAGCCGCGGTGACCGGGTGCACATCGTCACCTCCGGCACGCAGGCGGTGCTCAACCCGGTGCTGGTCGGCATCGCCGACTTCGAGCAGGGCGGCTCGCTCAACGGTGCGACGCTGGCGGCCTTCGACACCGCGACGGCCCAGTGGCTGTTCACCGACGGCCGGGACGTCTACACGGACCTGTGGGTGACCGCCGCTGACGGCGTCTCCCAGGACGAGCTGCGCGACACCGTGGCGCAACGGCTCCCCGACGGGTTGGAGGCGATCGCCGGTGACGACGCGGCCGAGGAGAACGCCAGCGCCCTGCTCCAGGCGATCTCGTTCATCACCACGTTCCTGCTGATCTTCGCGGGCATCTCCCTGGTGGTCGGTGCCTTCCTCATCGTCAACACGTTCTCGATCCTGGTCGCCCAGCGCAGCCGCGAGCTGGCCCTGCTGCGTGCCCTCGGCGCATCGCAGCGGCAGGTGAGCCGCTCGGTGCTGCTGGAGGCGTTGGTGCTCGGCATCCTCGGCTCCACGATCGGGCTCGGTCTGGGGGTGCTGCTGGCGATGGTGATCCGATTCGTGTTCGGACGCGTCGGGCTCGACCTGTCGGGGCAGCCGCTGATCTTCGCGCCGCGGACCGTCCTGGCCTCGTACGCCATCGGCATCGTGGTGACCATGACAGCCGCGTGGCTGCCGGCCCGGCGGACGTCTCGGATCGCGCCGGTACAGGCGTTGCGCGACGACATCTCGATGCCGGAGACGTCCATGCACCGCCGCTTCCTCGGCGGGCTGGTGCTGATCGCAGCCGGCTGCGGTGCACTGGCCGCCGGACTGTTCACCTCGGTCAGTCGCGGTGGCTGGTTCGTCGGCGGCGGGGTCCTGGCCGTGCTGCTGGGTGTGGCGTCGGCGAGCCCGGTCCTGAGCAGACCCTTCCTGTCGCTGGCCCAGCGCCTGCTGGCCCGCGTCTTCGGGACGGTCGGCAACCTGGCCGGCCAGAACTCCCTGCGCAACCCGCGGCGTACCACCGCCACCGCGTCGGCGCTGATGATCGGACTTGCGCTGGCCGCCACGATGGCGATCGTGGGCGACTCCGCGAAGGCATCGGTCGACCAGACGATCGAGCAGAACTTCAAGGGCGACTACGTCGTCAGCAACCTGATGGGCCAGTCGTTCTCGTCGCGCATCGGCGACCGGATGGGTGAGCTCGACGGTGTGGACTCGGTGGCGCGACAGCGCTGGGCCTTCGGCGAGGACGACGACGGCCCGCAGGGCGTCGGGGCGACCGAGCGGTCCGCGCTGGCCGGCACGCTCGGTCTCGAGATGGTCACCGGGTCGCTCGACGACCTCCGCCAGGGCACGGTGCTCGTGTCGGACGAGTACGCCGACGAGCACGACCTCGCGGTCGGTGACGACTTCGAGATCGCCTTCAACGGCGAGCAGGTGACCTACCCGGTGGTCGGCACCTTCGTCGACAACCCCGTCGTGGGCTTCCCGGTCCAGACGACGCTCTCGACGCTGGTGCAGGCCGGCTTCCCCGAGCGCGACAACTTCCTGGTCGTCGACGTCGACCGACGCTCGCCGGCCGTCCAGGCATCCGTCGAGGAGGTGGTCGCCGAGCTCCCGATCGTCACCGTGAAGGACCAGGCGGCGTTCGCCGAGGAGCAGCGCGGGCCGATCGACCAGCTGGTGCTGATGATCTTCGCCCTGCTGGGACTCGCGCTGTTCATCGCGGTGCTCGGCATCGTCAACACGCTCGCGCTCTCGGTCATCGAGCGCACCCGCGAGGTCGGGCTGCTGCGTGCGGTGGGCTTGTCACGAAGGCAGCTCCGGCGGATGATCACCTTTGAGTCGGTGGTGATCGCGGTGCTCGGTGCGGTGCTGGGCAGCGTGCTCGGCGTCGGCTTCGGAATCGCGATGATGTACGCCCTGCGCGACGAGGGTCTCGAGGTCATCTCGGTGCCGTGGGACCAGCTCGGGGCGTTCTTGGCGGTCTCCGTGGTGGTGGGCGTGCTGGCCGCGGTGCTCCCCGCACGACGGGCCGCGCGGCTCGACGTGCTCACGGCGATCGCGACGGAGTGAGTAGCACCCTGGGAGTAAAGGAATGGGGGGCAGGGACGTGACGTCATCGATTCTCGGTACGGATGAGCCCGGCCAGACCTATTCTGGGGCCATGACCCAGGCGGCCGGAACAGTGCAGCGCGAGCTGAAGCACGTGCAGGTGCGCGAGCACGTCCGCCTGCTCGTCGAAGGAGCAGAGCCCGGCACGCCCGCGCCGTCGGAGCGTGAGCTGGTCGCGCAGTTCGGTGTGGCACGCATGACCGTTCGCCAGGCGATGGACGCGCTCGTGGTCGAAGGGCTGCTCGAGCGGATGCCCGGTCGCGGGACCTTCGTCGCTCCGCCGCGTCGCCGCGTCGGCATGCTGACCGGCTTCACCCAGGACATGCGCCAGCGGGGGCTGCTCCCCGAGTCCCAGACGATGCTCGCCCGCCGCGAGCAGGCCGGCCCCGGTGTGGCCCGTGCGCTCGACATCTCGCCCGGCGACGCCGTCATCCACTGGAAGCGGCTGCGACGCGGCAACGGACAGGTCATCTGCATCGAGGACGCCTACCTCAACGAGGTGCTGCTGCCCGGGTTCCTGCAGTCCGGCATGCCCACCAGCCTCTACGACGCCCTGGACGCCCGAGGTCTGCGGCCCACGTGGGCCGAGGACTCCGTCACCTCCGACGTGGCCACCGTCGAGGAGGCCGAGCTGCTCGAGCTGCCCAAGGGCTCCCCGCTGCTGCGCGTGGCCCGGCGCGCCCTGGTCGGGCAGCGCCCGGTCGAGGTGTCGCGGTCGGCCTACCGCAACGACCGCTTCACGATGTACGTCCAGCTCGGCTCCGACGCCTGAACCCAGCGTCCTTGGCGTGGCGCGCAAGGATCGGGGCATGCTCGACGCCCTGTCCCCTGCCCGCCGCCGCTTCATGACGCTGCTCGCCGCCGCCGGTGTGGCCGTGGTGGTCGCCATCGGCGTCGGACTGTGGGTCACCCGCGAGCAGGCGACCGTCCCGGTCTCCCAGGCCACCCTCGGCCCGGTGCTGCTGGTCCCCGGGTACGGCGGCTCGACGACCGCCCTCGACGTGCTCGCGCTCGCGCTGACCCGGGCCGGGCGCGACGCCACAGTGGTCCAGCTAGCCGGCGACGGCACCGGTGACCTCGAGGAGCAGGCCGGTGTGCTCGGGGAGGCCGTCGACCGTGCGCTGGCGCGCACCGGCGCCGACTCGGTGGACGTGGTCGGCTACTCCGCCGGCGGCGTGACAGCGCGACTGTGGGTGCGCAACCACGGCGGTGCGAGCCTCGCCCGCCGCGTCCTCACCCTGGGTTCGCCGCACCACGGCTCCGACCTGGCCGGCCTGGCCGCCGACCTCGCGCCGGACCGCTGCCCCGCGGCCTGCCGTCAGCTCGCGCCCGACAGCGACCTGCTGCGCCGGCTCAACGCGGACGACGAGACGCCGGCCGGGCCGCTGTGGGTGTCGATCTGGTCGACCGACGACCAGGTCGTACCGCCCTCCTCGGCCGCTCTCGCCGGGGCGTTGGAGTTCAGCGTCCAGTCGGTCTGCGCGGGCGCGGTCGTCGGGCACGGCGACCTGCCGCGCACGCCTGCAGTGATGGCGGCGGTGATCGCCGAGCTGGGCACCGCGACACCGTCCCTGCCTGGGGACGGCGTCTGCGCCGCCACTCCCTGAGGGTCAGTCCTTGACGTCCCTGGTGGCGAAGTTGGCCCAGCCGATCCCGAGGAAGACCGCGACGTACGCGAGCTGCAGCAGCGTGCCGCGCACGACGTCACGCCACAGGATCGGATCGCGGAAGAGGTCGACGAAGGCCAGCCAGTAGCGCGTCGGCAGGAACGGCGAGATCGAGTCGGCGGCGTCGAGGGTGAGGAGCAGGGTGGACGCCACGAGGACCGCGAGCGTGCCGAGGGCGGCGCCGAGGGGCGAGTCGACCATGGTCGAGAGGCACAGTGCGATCGCCGCGACCCCGAACATCGAGAGCAGCGCGTAGCCCAGCGCGAGCAGGGTCCGGGCGATCAGCTCCTGCTGGCTGAGCGTGGTACCGGAGACCGTCGCGGTGGTGCCGATCGGGGCGTCGCCCAGGAGCAGCGTCCCCGTGACGTACGCCGTGGCGGCCACCACCACGAGCGTCAGCATCACGAACGCCATCACGCTCACCAGCTTGGCGACGAGAAGGCGGGTCCGGCCGACCGGCCGGACCAGCAGGTAGCGCAGCGTGCCCTGCTGCGCCTCGCCCGCGATGGCCTCGCCGGCGACGATCGCCACCGCGATCGGCAAGAACAGCGGCAGCACGATCGCGATGGCGGCCAGCGGGAAGAGCGTGCCGTCGGTGAGCACGGCGGACAGGAAGGCAGGCCCGGTGCCGGGCCGCGGCCCGACGTCGGTGAGCCCGAGCAGCACCGCCACCAGCGTCGGCAGCGCGTCGATCATCACGATCGTGATCCACGTCCGACGGCTGCGCAGCAGCTGGTGGAGCTCGACGCGGATCATGCCCGTTCGATCCGGTCGGACCCGGCCGCCGTGGCGGCCAGGACGACGTCCTCGAGGGTGTGCCGCTCCGGAGCCAGCTCGGTGACCCGGACCCCGCCCCGCACCAGCAGGGCGTTGAGCGCGGCCACGTCGTCGACCCGCACCAGCAGCGAGTCGGCGCCGATGCTCTCGACCTGGCCGTCCAGCAGGGCCCGGGCCAGCTCGACGTCCTGGGTGCGCAGGTAGGTGCGCCCGGTGGGCCTGGTCAGGCTGGCGAGGTCCTGCTCGATGACCAGCCGGCCGCGGTCGAGCACGCCGACCCGGGTCGCGAGCTGCTCGATCTCGGCCAGCAGGTGGCTGGAGAGGAAGATCGTCGTGCCGCCCGCGTGCAGCTCGAGCAGCAGGTCGCGGATCTCGTGGATGCCCTGCGGGTCGAGGCCGTTGGTCGGTTCGTCGAGCACCAGCAGCCGCGGCCTCCCGAGCAGGGCGTGGGCGAGCCCGAGCCGCTGTCGCATGCCCAGGGAGTACGCCGCCACCGGTCGCTCATCGACGCCGCCGAGGCCCACCCGGTCGAGGACGTCGTCCACCCGGCCGGCTCGTCCACGACGCCGTTCACGGCCCAGCGCGTCATGCACGCGCAGGTTGGCACGCCCCGACAGACGCGGGTACGCCGCGGGTGCCTCGACCAGCGCGCCGACCTGCGGCAGCACCCGGCCCGACTGGCGGGGCATCTCCTGGCCCAGCACCTCCGCGGTGCCGGACGTGGCGAGCACCAGGCCCAGCAGCATCCGCACCGTCGTCGTCTTCCCGGAGCCGTTGGCGCCCAGGAAGCCGTAGATGTCGCCCTCACGCACGTTCAGGTCGATGCCGTCGACGGCGAGGATCGCGCCGTACCTCTTGGTGAGCCCGGTCGTGCGGATCATCGCGGCGTCATCTCCGGACCACCACGGTGCGGGTGGCGAGATCGTGTGCGGCCAGCACCAGAGTGTCTGCGGTGACGGTGCCGGCCACCAGCCAGCCGCCGTCGTCCCCGCTGCCGGTCAGCATCACACCGAGGGGGCCGAGGCCGGCCACCGTGCCCTCGGCGACCACGCGCACGCCGGGGGTCAGCTCGAGCTGGCCGCGCAGCGGACCGGCCTCGCGTCCGCGCAGCGGGATGGTGATCAGCCGGGTCACGCCGGTGCCGTAGATGCCGACCGCCCGGTCCGCCTGGGGTGCCTTCTCGAGACCGGCGACGGTCCGCGGGGGCAGGAACGGGGCGTACTGGTTGGCCGCGTCGGCGATGTCGAGCACGTCGTCGAACGACACGTCGGACCCCGGTGGCGCCTCGAACGACACGGACCGCTCCGGCGGTGTGGCCGCGGAGAACTCACGGAGCTCCGAGGTGAACGACGCGGTGTCCGTGCCCTTGGCCACCACCTCCACCCGCAGCGGCACGCCCGAGTCGGGGTCCGCCCACAGGTCGACGTGGTCGATGCTGGACTGGCTGGCCGCCGGGGCCAGTCGCAGCCCGGGCGCATCGATCCCCGCCACCCGTCGGGCCGGCCGGCGCTCGACGTCGCCGGGGGCCACGTCGTCGAGCAGCAGGCTCACCACCGCCGGCGGCACCAGGTCGGCGGTGCGGGGCAGTCGGATGTCGGGGTCGACGCTGCGCGTCACGTCGTCTTGCTGGTAGCGCCACCGGGTCGTCCCACGCGCGTCGTGCACCAGGTCGACCTCCCCGCTGGGCAGCAGCTTGTCGACCCGCCACTGGTCCGCGGACCGCCACCACACACGCATCCGGGTGCGCTCGCCGAACAGCGAGCCGACGTCGGTGAACCGGTCCGCGACCGGCAGCTGCAGCGTGCCCCGCGTCTCGACGTACCCGGAGTAGGGATGGCCCCGCGCCGCCTGCACCCGGTCGAGCAGCTCGCTCGCGGAGAGGCCGGCGTCGTCGACCGGGAGTGCTCGCACGACGAGGGGCGCGGCGACCAGCACCGCCACGCCCGCGGCGACCAGGCTCCACCGCTGCACCGGCCTCATGCTCGCGAGCGTACGTCGGCCGGTCAGGCGGTCGTGATGTCGTCGGCGTCGACGATCCGGTAGGCGTAGCCCTGCTCGGCCAGGAAGCGCTGCCGGTTCTGGGCGAACTCCGCGTCGACGGTGTCGCGGGACACGATCGTGTAGAAGTGGGCGCTCTTGCCCTCCGACTTGGGGCGCAGCAGCCGGCCCAGGCGCTGGGCCTCCTCCTGGCGCGAGCCGAACGACCCGCTGACCTGGATCGCCACCTCCGCCGACGGCAGGTCGATGGAGAAGTTCGCCACCTTGCTGACCACCAGCAGCCCGATCTCGCCGGTCCGGAACGCCTCGAAGAGCCGCTGCCGTTCCTTGACCGGGGTCTCGCCCTTGATGACGGGCGCGTCGAGCGCCTCGCCGAGCTCGTCGAGCTGGTCGATGTACTGGCCGATCACCAGCGTGGGCTGGCCCGCGTGCTGGGCGACCAGCTGGCGTACGACGTCGAGCTTGCGGCGGGTGCAGGACGCCAGCCGGTAGCGCTCCTCGGGCTCGGACGTCGCGTAGGCGAGCCGCTCACCCTCGGGCAGCGAGACGCGGACCTCGACGCAGTCGGCGGGCGCGATCCAGCCCTGCGCCTCGATGTCCTTCCACGGGGCGTCGTACCTCTTGGGACCGATGAGCGAGAAGACGTCGCCCTCGCGGCCGTCCTCGCGCACCAAGGTGGCGGTCAGCCCGATGCGGCGGCGGGCCTGGAGATTGGCGGTCATCCGGAAGATCGGCGCCGGCAGCAGGTGCACCTCGTCGTAGATGATCAGGCCCCAGTCGCGGGCGTCGAAGAGCTCGAGGTGCGAGTAGACGCCCTTCCGGCGGGTCGTCATCACCTGGTACGTCGCGATGGTGACCGGCCGGACCTCCTTGACCGAGCCGGAGTACTCGCCGATCTCCTCCGCCGTGAGGGACGTGCGCTTGATGAGCTCGTCCTTCCACTGCCGGGCGCTGACGGTGTTGGTGACCAGGATCAGCGTGGTGGCCGCGGCGTGCGCCATCGCGGCGGCGCCGACGAGGGTCTTGCCCGCGCCGCAGGGGAGGACGACGACCCCGGAGCCACCGTGCCAGAACGAGTCCGCGGCGTCGCGCTGGTAGTCGCGCAGGTGCCACTCGCTCTCGTCGAGCGCGATCGGGTGCGCCTCGCCGTCGACGTACCCGGCGAAGTCCTCGGCCGGCCAGCCGATCTTGAGCAGCGCCTGCTTGAGGTTGCCGCGCTCGCTGGCGTGCACGACGACGGTGTCCCCGTCAGCGCCGCCGATGCGCTCGCCGATCATGCCCTGGATGCGCTTGGCGCGCAGCACCTCCTCCAGCACCGGACGGTCGGTGGAGACCAGGACCAGACCGTGCACGGGGTGCTTCTCGAGCCGGAGCCGCCCGTAGCGGGCCATCGTCTCGGCGATGTCGACGAGCAGCGCGTGCGGGACGGGGTAGCGGGAGTACGCCAGCAGGGTGTCGACGACCTGCTCGGCGTCGTGTCCCGCGGCGCGCGCGTTCCAGAGCCCGAGCGGGGTCAGCCGGTAGGTGTGGATGTGCTCGGGCGAGCGCTCGAGCTCGGCGAAGGGGGCGATCGCCTTGCGGCAGTCCTGTGCGCGCTCGTGGTCGATCTCGAGGAGCAGCGTCTTGTCGGACTGGACGATGAGGGGGCCGTCGGGAGAGGTCATCAGGCCGACGCAGCGGCTTTCTGTCGGGCGCGGTAGGCCGCGACGTTGGCCCGCGAGGAGCAGCGGTCCGAGCAGTAGCGGCGGGACTGGTTGGGGGAGGTGTCGACGTACACGTTGGCGCACTTGGTCGCACTGCAGACGCCGAGCCGGGTCGGGCCGAGGTCGCACACCAAGGTGGCCAGCCCCATCAGGGACTCACCGATCAGCAGGTCGGCGACGGACGCCGCGCGGTTGGCCACGTGCATGTGCAGGTGCGTGGGGTCGTGGTCGCTGATCATCGGCGTGACCGGGTGCTGGCCGAGGAGCCCGTTGAGACCGGAGACCACGTCGGAGGCGCGGCCGGCGTCCGAGGCGTCGAAGATCGGCCGCAGGTCGCGCTGGAAGCGGCGCAGCACGAGGACGTCGCGGTCACTGGTCTGCGGGTGCAACCACTGCCGGTCGGACAGGTGGGTCACGAGGCCGTCGACGTCGTCGACATCGGCGTTCAGCAGGGCCGCCGCCGACTCGGCGTACCTCAAGAAGTCCATCCGGCCAGTCTACGGTCGATCTTCAACGCCGCTGACCGGCGTGGGATGCGGCTCAAGGCTGGCGGGGCGTGGTGGTGCGCGTGCGGCGTTGGCGGTGGGGGTGTGGTGTGGGCGGTGGCTTGGGGTCGGTTTGGGTGGCCGGGGCCGACTCTGGCTCACCGCTGGGGTGAGGGGTGCGGCGTCGGCGGTGACTTGGGGTCGGTTTGGGTGGCCGGGACCGACTCTGGCTCACCGCTGGGGTGAGGGGTGCGGCGTCGGCGGTGGCTTGGGGTCGGTTTGGGTGGCCGGGACCGACTCTGGCTCACCGCTGGGGTGAGGGGTGCGGCGTCGGCGGTGGCTTGGGGTCGGTTTGGGTGGCCGGGACCGACTCTGGCTCACCGCTGGCAGGCGACCAGTAGCGCAGACCGACCCTGACTCACCGCTGGTGGGCGACCCGGGCGCCGCAGACCGACCCCACCTCACCGCTGCCGCGGCCTACGGGTCGGCGACGGGACGGACGGTGGTGATGCGGTGGACCGCGAAAGTGCGGGTGTCGTCGCTGCGGTGGTCGTGGGCGGTGAGCTGTCCGCCCTCGACGCGCATCGGGTCGACCAGCCGGTCCGACGACGAGCCGTGGTTGTCGACGTACCCGATCAGCACCGTGGCGCTGTCGTCGATCGCCAGCCGCAGCGCGGCCAGGGCGGCCTGGGGGCTGGTGGCGTCGGCGGGCCGCGACGGCCGCGACGCGCTGGCCCGGTCGCCGGCCCGGATCGCGGTGACCACGGCGGTGACCGTGGCCGTCTCGCGTGCGGCCCGTACGGCGGGCGGTCGGCGGTGCCGCGGGGTGCGCGCGCGCTGCAGGTCGCGGCGGGCGACCCGCACCGTGCCGTCGGCGGCCTCGACGACGGGAGCGGACCCGAGCTCGCGCAGCCGGGGGAGCAGCACGTCGACCGGCACCGTGCTCACCAGCACCGTGGGCGCGAGCCGGCGCAGCCCGAGGGTGCTCGCCTTGGGATGGTGCATCAGCTCGGTGAGGGCGCTCTCGTCGTCGGCCCGGAGGAACGCCTCGGCGTGCCCGACGCGCA
This sequence comes from uncultured Actinomycetota bacterium, assembly GCA_963807335.1. GTDB lineage: Bacteria > Actinomycetota > Actinomycetes > Propionibacteriales > Nocardioidaceae > Nocardioides. The sequence goes on along the minus strand of CAWEBT010000010.1, from coordinate 452,389 downwards.
GGGTGCCGAAAGTACGGGCGACGTCGTCGACGAGGTACGTCAGCGGCTGGGGCAGGGGAGTGCGGGACACCGACGCGAGGAACTCGTGCACCTCGGCCGCCGACCAGCCGGCGTCGAAGGCACGCCGCACCGACGCCGCCGCGAAGCGGTAGACCGTGGCGCCGCCGCGCGACTCGACGTCGGCCAGCAGGTGCAGCGTGCGCGAGAGGGTGGGCTCGAGCGGGCCGGGTGCGACGGCGGTGAGATCGGCCTGCACCAGCACGTGGTCGACCGGCGCCGGCAGCAGGGGGGCCAGGGCCGCGGCCGCCGCGTCGGGGTCGCCCGCCAGCAGGTGGCGCCCGGCGCTGGAGATGCCGTCGTAGCCGGTGAGGCCGAGCGCGCCGGCCTCGGCGAGCGCCCACGCCACCATGTCGGCCCGGGTGGCCGGCCGACGTGGCCGCTTCCAGGCGACGCGGGCCACGACGCCGGGCAGGCCCGTGCCCGTCGCGAGCGTGGCGCCCGGTGGCAGGTCGGCGAGCTCGGCGAGCGCCATCCGGCGCGCCTCGGCCGCGAAGGTGCTCGAGAGGTCGGGGGCGAGCGCGTTCCACGTCTTCCCGGCACTGTCCCGGCTGCCGATCAGGCCGGCCAGTCGCGGTGACTCCAGCCAGGCGCGGGCGAGCGCCGCCCAGCGCTCCGCCGGCGTGCCGGCGGACCAGGAGTCGTAGGTGTCGGTCGGCAGCCACACGGCCTCGCCGTCGGGGTCGGTCGACTCCGCCAGCAGCCCGGCCTCGTGGGCCACCTCGACCAGTAGGCCGGCCTCGACGGGGGTGACGTGCAGCTCACCCGAGGCCGCCTTGAGGTCGCGCACCGCCAACCCGCCGGCCCGCAGGACGCCGGGCGGAGCCAGGCCCCAGTGGTCGAGCAACAGCTCCACCCGGCGTACGGCGTCGAAGGCCGCGCCGGCCGCGAGCTTGTCGACCAGTGCCGGGTCGCGACCGCTCGTCGACACGGTGGGTACGTCGTCGACGGGCGACGTGGTGGTGCGACCGCCGCGCAGGGCCAGGCCGACCTCACCGGGCAGGTGCACCACGCCCTGGCCCCGGGGGACGAGCAGCCCGTGTGCGAGGAGCTCCTCGACGGGTGTCGTCGCTTCCTCGGGGCGCCCGGGCGGGCGGCCCGCGCCGGTCTTGCCTTCGCCGCCACGCTCGGCCAGGTGCTCGAGCATCGTGCGGGCCGGGGTGCTGAGCCGGTCGATGCGCTCGCCGATCGTGGCGGCATCGGGGCCGTGCGCGGAGACCGGCCGCAGACCGCTGACGCCGGCCGCCTCGGTGCCGCGCAGGACCTCCGCGATACCGGTCAGCGGGCGCAGGCCGGACGGGCTTCCCCAGATCAGCGCGAGGTCGGCCAGCCGGTCGGTCGCGGCGCGCACGGCGTCCGGGTCGGCGTGGACCAGTGAAACAAGTTGGTCCTGGGTGGTTTGAGATGCAATCACCAGGGCATCCAGTACGGAGAGCTCCAGTCGGCTGAGGCCGTCGAGCGCGCGCAGGACCGACGAGCGCGTGGCGGCGCGCGAGGCGAGCTGGGCAGAATCGTGAGGAGCCGGGGTGGCCAGGTCGGGACGTGCGCGCAGCAGATCGGCCAGGCGCTCGTTCGACCACCCGCGCAGCTGGTCGGCGAGGGTGCGTGGGGGTGTCCCCGGCTCGGTGGCAGACATCTCTCCTACGCTACTCGTCAGCCTCCCGACCGGAGGCATGGTCCACGGACGCGGCCGTGGCGACGATGGCGACGGGGACGGCAGGGTGAGCCGATGAAGGTGGTCGACCTGCACCACGGCGCGTCCAGCGACGTCGGCCACGTGCGCAAGGTCAACGAGGACTCGTTCCTCGTGGCCCCGCCCCTGTTCGTCGTCGCCGACGGCATGGGCGGCCACTCGGGTGGTGACGTGGCCAGCCGGATCGTCGTCGAGGAGTTCGCAAGGCTGAGCGAGGAGGGCTACGACCCGCGCGGAGGCGCCGAGGCCGTGGTCGCCACGCTGACCCGCTGCCAGGCCCGGATCCGCGACTACGCCACGGCGCAGTCCGGCACCGGTCAAAGCGTCCATGCCGGTACGACGGTCGTGGTGGCGCTGCTCGTCGAGGACGAGAACGGCCCCAAGTGGCTGCTGGCCAACCTCGGCGACTCGCGCATCTACCGGCTCGTCGACGACCGGCTCGATCAGGTCAGCGTCGACCACTCCGTGGTCCAGGAGCTGATCGACGCCGGCGAGATCACCCCCGCGCAGGCCGTCGAGCACCCGGAGCGGCACGTCATCACCCGCGCCCTCGGCGCCGCCCTCGAGTCGCTCGAGCCCGACTTCTTCCTGCTGCCCCTCGCCGCCGCCGAGCGCATCCTCCTGTGCAGCGACGGCGTGACGGGCATGATCAGCGACGAGCGGGTCGCGAGCATCCTGCTCGACAACGACGACCCCCGAGACGCCGCCGACGCCCTCGTGCAGGCCGCGCTGGCGGCGGGAGGTCGCGACAACGCGACGGCCGTGGTCGTCGATGTGGTGGGATTGGTCACCGACGAGTCGTTCGACCTCGTCCGACAGCGCGAAAGTCTCGAGACGAAGCTGGGAGCCCTGCCATGAGCGACGGCGTCATCGACGGCGGCGGAAGCCGTCGCGCCTACCTGCCGGGCTCCTGGTACGCCGCGGTCGGGTCCGACGTGACGGTGCTGCTGCCCGCCACGGCCAAGGCCAGGGTCGCTGCCGTGTGGGAGCAGGTCGACGACGGTGCCGGCTTCGACCAGACCCTCGACGTCCTCCTCTCCTCGGGGCTGCGCGAGCTGTCCGACTTCGTGCTGGTGGGTGGCACCGGCGACGCGACCAGGATCCTGGTCCGTGGCCAGGGCCGGGTCAGCTGCGACACGTCCGAGGGTGCCGTCGAGGTAGTCGCCGGCGCCGGCTCCATCTGGAGCGAGCGCACGCTGACCGGGGTCGACGCGATCACCGTCGAGGTCGAGACGGACTCCACCGGCGACGAGTCGTCGGTCACCGCCGGACTCGTGCGGGTCTCCCGGGTCACCTGGGGCGGTGGGGCGGTGGTCGGCAGCGCCCCCGACTCGAGTGCCGTCGCACCGGCCGAGATCGAGACCGAGCTGTTCCCCGCCCCCGAGCCGCCCCCCGCCGCCGAGGCCCTGAAGGCCGTGGTCGCGGAGCCGGTCGAGGTCGCGGTTCCGGAGCCGGTCGTCGAGGAGCCCGATCCCGTCGTCGTCGCCGGCGCGGCGCTCGGCCCGCAGACGGTCGGGGTCCCGGTCGAGGAGGGCGCCGATCACGACGGCGACACCACGATCGGCACTCCGGGTGAGGTCGTCGCCGAGCCGCCCGGCATCCCCGGCCAGCCGCCCGCGCCCAGCGTGACCGCGCGTCCGGTGGCCAGGCTGATCCTCTCCAGCGGTGAGACCATCGAGGTGGACCGGGCCATCCTGGTCGGGCGGGCGCCCGAGGCACGACGCTTCACGTCCACCGACCAGCCGCGGCTGGTGACCGTGCAGAGCCCCAACCACGAGATCTCGTCCACACACCTGGAGATCCGCCCCGGCTCCGGCGTCGACCACGGCATGTCCGTGGCCACCGACCTGGGGTCGACCAACGGCACCTTGCTGATGCAGCCGGGCCTGCCGCCCGAGGAGCTGCAGCCGGGCATCGCGGCGTCCCTCATCCCGGGGGCCATCATCGACCTCGGCGACGGTGTCACCATCCAGGTCACCAACCCCTGACCCCAGAGACCCACGACATGAGTGCTCCCCCCACCGGCGCCCCGCCGACCTACCCCGTCGCCGAGCTCGAACGACGCTTCTACGCGTTCGCGATCGACCGGCTGATCGTCTGGGGCGTGTACGCCGCCACGGCCGTCGTCTGCTGGATCCTCCTCGGCGAGGGCGGGTTCTGGGCCGGGGCGGGCATCGTCGCCGGCGTCGCCGTCCTCATGACGCTCGGCTCCGCGCTCGTGCTCGGCAGCACCGGCTCGTCGCCCGGCAAGAGCCTGGTCGGCCTGCGGGTCGTGCACCACGGCACCGGCACGCCCATCGGCTTCGGCAGGGCACTGCTTCGCTCGCTGGTGCTCGGGCTCTCCGCGCTGCCGACGTTCGGGCTGGGCCTGGCCACCCTCGCGTGGACGGCGCTGGCCGACGGTGGACACCGGCGCCGCGGCTGGCACGACCACATCTCCCACGGGATCGTGGTCGACGTGCGGCCGGCTCCGCCGGTCGCGGCCGAGGAGGAGGCGCCGCGGCACGTCGTCAACCTGACCGCGATGCGGCTGATCCCGGCGCCCGCACCCGTCGCTGGGCCGGCCCCGACCCCGACCAACCCGGCACCCCGGCCTGCTGAGGTCGGCTCCACCGAGAGCCGGACCGCCCAGCCGCCGCAGGAGCAGCCCCCAGCCCAGCAGCCCGCAGCCCAGCGGCCCGCCCAGCCTGCACCCGCCCAGCCGGCGCCCGCCTGGCCCCAGCACCCCGTGGCGGCGCCGCCCCAGCAACCGGTCCAGCAACCGGTCCAGCAACCGGTCCAGCAACCGGTCCAGCAACCGGTCCAGCAACAGGTGCCGCAGGGTCCGCCGGCGCCGATGCCCCAGCCCGCACCGGCCGACGACGGCCGCACGGTCGTCCGCGGCGCGAGACCCTCGCAGCAGCCGGCCGTCGCCGCCCAACAGGCGCCGGTGCGCTGGCGGGTCACGTTCGACGACGGCGAGACGTTCGTGGTCGAGGGGCTGGCCCTGGTGGGCCGCCGCCCCGAGGCGCGCGGCGGCGAGCCGGTGCGCCACGTCGTACCCCTGTCGTCGGGCGACATGTCCCTGTCCAAGACGCACGCGCAGTTCGCGCCCGCCCCCGACGGGGCGCTCGTCGTGATGGACCGGGGCTCCACCAACGGCTCGATGCTGCTGCGCAAGGGCGTCGCCCGGGCGCTCACCGCCGGCAAGCCGACCACCGTGATCGACGGCGACACGGTGCGCTTCGGCGACCGCGAGATGCTCGTCAGCCGGGAGCGCTGACCCGCACCGAGTGCAGCCGCGCCACCCGCAGCGCGAGCTGGACGTCGAGGCTGCGACCGGGCTCGCGCCACTCGCCGAGCAGGTCGTCGATGCGGTCCAGCCGCTGGGTGACGGTGTTGGGGTGCACGTGCAGCCGCTCGGCCGCCGACTTCAGCTTGCCGCCGCTGGCGAACCACGCCTCCAGGGTCGCGATCAGTGCCGTGCCCCGGCGGGCGTCGTAGTCCCGCACCGGGCCGATCGTGGCCTCGAGGAACGAGCCGAGCTGCTCCGGGCCGTTGTCGCCGAGCAGCAACCGGGCCAGGCCGAGCCCGGTCGCATCGCTGACCTCGCCGGCACGGCCGAGGGTCAGCAGGGTGTCGAGGCAGCGCCGGGCCTCGGCGTACGCCTCACGCACCCCCGCGGAGTACGACGCGATGTCGGTGCCGCTCTCGACGAGCGCGACGCCGACGGTGGCCGCGCCGCCGACGCGGGCGATCGCCTCGCGCAGGCGCTCGCCACTCTCTGCCGGATCGCCGTCGGGCGCGATGAGCACCAGTCGCCCGCCGTGCTCACCGGCCAACCCGTGGGCTCCGGCGACGGCGGCCGACGCGGCGCGCAGCGCGGTGTGCCGCTCGGTGCCGTCGACCTCGGCCACGCAGAGGGCGGCGGCCCCGGTGAGGTCGAGGCGCTGGCGGCGGGCCCGCTCGCGCAGCCGGGAGGGGTCGTCGAGGCGGCCGTCGAGCAGGTCGCCGAGCAGCTCGACGCCGAGGCGCTCCTCGGTCTCGGCCACCGACCGGGCGAAGAGCAGCACCAGGGCCGTGACCAGCGCCGCCCGCTCGAGGGTGCGTCGCTCGGCCAGGCCCATCGGGCGGCGCGGCCGGCTCAGCACCAGCGTGGCGAGGTGCTCCGTGCCCGCCAGCGACGGGGCGACGTACCCGTTGTCGACCGGGACCGAACGGCCCGAGGCGACGGCGTCGGCGACGGCGTCCGCCCAGCCGGCCACGGGCTCGGCGTCTCCGGCGAGCAGCTCACCGCCGGGGGCGTGCACGGTCACCTCGCCGTCGAGGATGCCGGTCAGCACCGTGGCGACCTCGGGCACCCCGCCGCCCTGCAGGAGCAGGTCGGTGAGGCGGTCGTGCGCGGTGGCGGCCGCCTCGACCGAGCGGGTGTGGGCGGTCATCGTGGCGTTGGCCTCGTCGAGCTCCGCGAAGAGCCGGGCGTTCTCGAGGGCCACGGCTGCGTGTGCCGCGAACGAGGTCAGCAGCGAGACCTCCGCCGCAGGGAACTGACGCACCGTGCGGTGCACGGCCAGCAGCGCGCCGATGACGCGTCCGTCGAGGATCAACGGCACTCCAAGGATGGCGCGGATGTGCTCGCCGGCCACCGCCTGGTCGATGTAGCCGCGGTGCAGGAAGCGCTCGTCGGCCTGGTAGTCCTCGGTGAAGTACGGCGCGCCGGTCTGCGCGACCAGCCCGAGCAGGCCGGTGCCGAGCGGCAACCGGAGGCGGCGGAACTCCTGGGTGAGCGCGCCGTCGGTGACCTTCATGTACGACGCGCCCTCGGCCTCGTCGTTCAGCGACAGGTAGGTCATGTCGGCGTTCAGCAGCTGCCTGGCCCGCCGGACGATGGCGGTGAGGATCGCATCCACGTCCCGGATCGCGGTCAGGTCGCTCGCGGTGTCGTAGAGCGCCGACAGCTCGGCCTCGCGGGAGCGGTGCCGGGCGATCACCTCGCGCAGCCGCAGCGCCAGCTCGCGCTCGCGGCGCAGGCTCGCTACCGTCTCGCCCGGCAGGTCACCGGCGGCGGCCTGTCGCTCCGCCTCGGCCACGAGCAGGTCGAAGTCGGCTCGGGGTGCGTCGGCGTACAACAGCTCCAGGAATCCCATGCGTCACATCATCTACCGAACATGGCTCGCGTGCACAGATCGAGGGCTGAAGTATGTGTCGCTGGGCCATGTCGGTCCCCGGGTGGGTGGCCTAGCGTGGGTGATCGTGTCCGAGCCCCGCGATCAGCCCGGCACCGGCTCGGAGGCCACCGAGCCGTGGTGAGCGGCGGTGTGCACCCGCCCCGCTCGTAGAGCGACTGGTCGGGCCGGACGCGGTGGCCCCGATCGCCGGTCCACCCGCCCTCCTGCGGGCGGACAGCCGCCTACGCCGGCACCCACAACGCCGGCACCCTCACGACCTGCTCCACCAAGACCCACCGAGACAGGCCCAACCCCCGAGAAAGGCACGTCATGTCCACGCAGTTCCCGAGCTCAGCGGGTCAGCCCGCCGCAGTCGACGCGAGCGGTTCCGGCAAGACGCCTCCCGGCATCGTCAAGGTCGTCTTCGCCTCCCTCATCGGCACGGCCGTCGAGTGGTACGACTTCTTCCTCTACGGATCGGCCGCGGCCCTCGTCTTCGGCACCCTGTTCTTCCCCGAGAGCGACCCGGTCACCGCCACGTTGCTGGCGTTCGGCACGTACGCGCTCGGCTTCGTCGCGCGCCCGCTGGGTGGCGTGGTGTTCGGCCACTTCGGTGACCGGGTGGGCCGCAAGAAGATGCTGGTCGTCGCGCTGATGATGATGGGTGTCGCGACCTTCGCGATCGGCCTGCTGCCGACGTACGCCAGCATCGGGATCGCAGCTCCCATCCTCCTGCTCGTCTGCCGCCTGCTCCAGGGCTTCGCGGTGGGCGGCGAGTGGGGTGGCGCGGTGCTCATGGCCGCCGAGCACGGTGACGAGAAGAACCGTGGGTTCTGGTCGTCCTGGCCGCAGGCCGGCGTGCCCCTCGGCAACCTGATGGCCACCGGCGTGCTGTTCGTCCTCGCCGCGGTGCAGAGCGACGCGACCTTCGAGGCCTGGGGCTGGCGCATCCCGTTCCTGCTGTCGGCCGTGCTCGTGCTGATCGGCCTCTACGTCCGCCTGCAGCTCGAGGAGTCGCCGGTCTACGCCGAGGCGAAGAAGGAGATCGCCGACAAGAAGCAGGCCGACTCGCACATGCCGATCCTCGAGGTCATCAAGTCGTACCCCAAGGAGGTGCTGATCGCCATGGGCATGCGGATGGCGGAGAACATCTCCTACTACATCTTCACCGTCATCTCGATCAGCTACGTGACCACGTACCTCGACGCGGACAAGAGCATGATCCTCAAGATGCTGCTGATCGCGGCCGGCTTCCAGTTCTTCCTGATCCCGGCGTTCGGCGCGCTGTCCGACCGCGTCGGTCGCCGGCCGCTCTACCTGACCGGCGCCGTCGGCGTGGCTGTCTGGAGCTTCGTGTTCTTCGGGCTGCTCGACGCGATGACCCCCGGCAAGGTCTTCTTGGCCGTCGCGGTGGGATTGTTCTTCCACTCCATGATGTACGCCCCGCAGGCGGCGTTCTTCTCCGAGCTGTTCGGCACGTCGGTGCGCTACACCGGTGCCTCGGTCGGCTACCAGCTCGCGTCGATCTTCGCCGGTGCGCTGGCCCCGATCATCGCCCTGGCGCTGCTCGGCTCCGTCGAGGAGAAGAACACCACCGCGGTCGGCATCTACGTCGCCATCGCGTCGGTGATCACGATCGTCGCCGTGCTCTTCGCCAAGGAGACCCGCGGGTCCTCGCTGCGCCACGACCGGGTGGTCCGGGACGCGCACTCGTCGGTCTGAGACATCGCTTGGCCCGTCGCCTCCGGCGTCCCTGCCCTGGGTCGCCGGAGGCGACGCGGCTGTCCGCGCCGGCGGCGGGGCAGTAGGTTCTCGACATGGAGTCGTACGCCGCGGGAGAGACCAGTCCGGCCCTGCTCGACGAGACGATCGGGCGCAACTTCGAGCGGACGGCGACGACGTACGCCGACCGTGAGGCGCTGGTCGAGGTGGCCTCCGGACGACGCTGGACCTGGGCCGAGCTCGATGCCGACGTCAACCTCCTGGCGCGGGCGCTGATGGCCGCCGGGCTCGGCGTGGGGGACCGGATCGGCATCTGGGCGCCGAACTGCGCCGAGTGGACGCTGGTGCAGCTGGCCACCGCCAAGATCGGCGCGGTGCTGGTGAACGTCAACCCCGCCTACCGCACACACGAGCTCTCCTACGCCGTGAACCAGTCGGGCATGCGGGTCCTGGTGAGCGCCGAGGCGCACAAGACCAGCGACTACCGCGCCATGGTCGCCGAGACCCGCGACCAGTGCCCCGACCTGGCCCAGGTCGTCTTCATCGGCACCTCCGACTGGGACGACCTGCTGGCCGGCGCCGGGTCCGTGCCGACCGGCGAGCTCGACGAGCGGTCGGCCGGGCTGCGGCCGGACGACCCGATCAACATCCAGTACACCTCGGGCACCACCGGCTACCCCAAGGGCGCCACCCTGAGCCACCGCAACATCCTCAACAACGGCTTCTTCACCACCGAGCTGATCAACTTCACCCACGAGGACCGGCTCTGCATCCCGGTGCCCTTCTACCACTGCTTCGGCATGGTGATGGGCAACCTCGGCTGCACCAGCCACGGCGCGACGATGGTCATCCCCGGGTCGGCCTTCGACGCCGCCACCACGCTCCAGGCCGTGCAGGACGAACGCTGCACCGGGGTCTACGGCGTGCCGACGATGTTCATCGCGATGCAGAACCACCCCGACTTCGACTCCTACGACCTGTCGTCGCTGCGCACCGGCGTGATGGCCGGCTCGATCTGCCCGGTGGAGGTCATGAAGCGGTGTGTCGAGGACATGCACATGGCGGAGGTCGCCATCGCCTACGGCATGACCGAGACGTCGCCGGTGTCGTGCCAGACGCGCTCCGACGACGACCTCGAGCGTCGTACGGCGAGCATCGGCCGCGCCCACCCGCACGTCGAGATCAAGGTGGTCGACCCGGCCACCGGCGAGGTGGTCGAGCGCGGGGAGACCGGCGAGTTCTGCACGCGCGGCTACTCGGTGATGCTCGGCTACTGGGACGACGAGGCGAGGACCCGGGAGGCCATCGACGCCGACGGCTGGATGCACACCGGCGACCTCGCGGTGATGCGCGACGACGGCTACTGCACCATCGTCGGCCGCATCAAGGACATGGTGATCCGGGGTGGCGAGAACATCTACCCGCGCGAGATCGAGGAGTTCCTCTACACCCACCCCGACGTGGAGGACGTCCAGGTCATCGGCGTCCCCGACGAGCGGTACGGCGAGGAGCTGTGCGCGTGGATCAAGCTGCGGGCCGGCGCCGACCCGCTCGATGCGGACGCCGTGCGTGCCTTCTGCAGCGGGAAGCTCGCGCACTACAAGGCGCCGCGTTACGTCAAGGTGGTCGACGACTTCCCGATCACCGTCACCGGCAAGATCCGCAAGGTCGAGATGCGCGAGCAGTCGGCACGGGAGCTCGGCCTGGTCTGACCCGTGCGCGCGGACTCGTGGCCGGTGTCACCGCGGTCGGGAGGTCCAGTCAGCGTCGATGCGCGAGGCGGTCGATCCACGGGACCGCCTGAGCCGGGTAGAGCGGCAGGTGCTCGTCGGCGTCGTCGACCGGGCGCCAGACGACCGGCACGATGCTGCCGTCGCTCTCCGTCAGCGTCGCGTCGCTCGGGGTCGGCGCAGGCTCGAGCCGACCGGAGTACAAGAACACGATCTCGTGCCCGACCACTCCGTCCATCCGGAAGATGCTCTCCAGTGCGGCGACGAAGGCGAGGTCCTCGATCGCGGCTCCGAGCTCCTCGTCGACCTCGCGCACGATCGCCTCGCGATGGCTCTCGCCGTGCTCGACGCCGCCACCGATCAGGCGGTGGTAGCCGTCGGGGTTCTCATCGGTGGGTGGGTTGAGAGTGACGGCGTGCCTGGTGAGGTCCACGTTCGTCGCGATCAGCATCGCCTTCACCCGGATGACGGACCGATCCACCGACATGCGGAGCGCTCCCGGCTCAGCGCACGAGGACGACGGGCACGCGCACCGTGGTGCCGCGCGCACTGGTCCACACGACCTGGCCGGCGTCGAGCCGGTGCGGGCCGTTGGGGCCGGTGACCTCGACGGTGAACCTGGCCGACTGACCCGGGCGCAGGGTCATCGCCGCCGGCTCGACGGTCACCTCGTGATTGGTGAAGCCCACCGCGCGGGACGAGAAGTACGTCGGTCTGCTGCTGACGTTGGTGACCGTCCGGGCCACCGTCCGGTGGCCTTGGACCAGCATCGACGGCGTGTTCAGGTCGGCGCCGGCTCGGGCGCCGGACAGGTAGGCGCGGAACGACCCGGGCCGGATCGGGAAGGCGAGGCCGGGCCGGGCAGCGACCTTGGGCGTGCTCCGGCCGGCGCCCTGCTCGAGGCCGTTGCCGGGGCCGCCCACGGGCGTTGCGGTGGTGGCGAGGGCCGAGCGCACCAGGTCGGCGGTCCAGTCCCGGTGCCGGGCGCGCACGAGCGCCGCGACCCCGCTCACCTGGGCGGCCGCGGCGGACGTGCCGGTGAACAGGTCCCAGCGGCGTCCGCTGGACGAGGGAACGGCGCCGAGCACGCCGGTGGCGGTCGCGACGAGGTCGGGCTTGACGGTGCCCGCGGTCGGGTCGCCGGGTGCCGACCAGCGCGCCAGCCGAGCCGGGGCGGTGGGCCGGTCGAGCGGGCGCAACGTGGCGCGGGCATCGGGGTGGCGACGGAGCCAGCGCAGCAGCACCCGAGCCTGGCGCGCCTCGAGGTGCACCGTCGGCACGCTGTGGAAGTCGTCGGCCACCGTGCCGCGACCGTGGTTGACGAGCACCATGCCGACACCGTCGGCGTGCTCGACGGACTGGGACTTCTCCACGCGAGCGGTTCCGCCCCGGCGGCACACCACGATGGTGCCGGCCACGAGGCTCGCGTCGAGGGACCCGGGTCGGCACTCGCTGGCTGCACGCTGGGAGGCACCGGGCGCAGCCGCGGCGGCGCCGAGGACGATGCGTGCCGGGCCGCTGGGGTCGACCGCGCGGGTGGCGCCCTCCAGCTCCGGCCCGCCCTGCAGGGCGACCCGGCCGGCGCGGATGGAACCGGCCAGCGCGCCCACGGTGGTGACCCACGGCGCCGGGTGCGCGGCGTACTGGTGACGGGCGTCGTTGCCGGCCGCGGCGACGACGACGATGTCGTTCTCGGTGGCGCCGAGCAGCGCCCGCTCGACGGTGTCGAAGGCGGTGGGACCGGCCACGGACAGGTTGAGCACGTCGACCCGGTCGGCGGTGGCCGCGTCGATGGCGGTGACGAGGTCGGCGGTGGAGCACCCGTCGTCGGCGGGGTCGGGGGCGGACCAGCAGGCCTTGTACGCCGCGATGCGGGCCTGGGGGGCCACGCCGCCGAACGTGCCCGACCAGTCGTCGGCGGCCACGGAGACGCCGGCGTTGCCGGCCGCGACCGAGGCGACCTGGGTGCCGTGACCGGTGACGTCGCGAGGCGACAGTGACTCGGAGGTGCGGACCCGGTCACGGCCGTAGCCCTCGACGTACCAGCGCGCGCCGACGAGCTTGCGGTTGCAGGTCTCGGTGGTCCAGTCCTGTCCGGTCGAGCAGCCGCCGGCGAACCGCTCGGGCTCGCGGCCGAGCGACGGAGCGTCGGCGAAGACCGGGCTGTCGGGTGCGATGCCGGAGTCGACGATGCCGACGACGATGCCGGCTCCGCCGCGAGGGCGTCGGGACGCCTTGGCGATCACGGCCGTCTTGGCCATGGCGGCGGTCGACGAGAGGCCGGGTCGGGCTGCCGCGAGGGGGAGGATCGTGTTCGGCTCGACGAGCGCCACGGACTCGTCCGCCGTCAGCATCGTGGCCTGCTCCGCGGTCAGCCGGGTCGCGAAGCCGTTCAGCGCGGTGGTCCAGCGGTACACCGGGGCGGGCGCGGCGACCGATGACAGCACGGCGTCCTGCTGCGCGGCGAGCGTGGCCGAGGCGTCGGGCGAGGAGGAGCCGGGGGTGGTGAGGGTGACGAGGTAGAGCTCGGTGACGTCGGCGTCGTCGGCAGCCGCGGCGGTCGTGATGGCCACCGTGGACGCGGCCAGCGTGGCGACGAGCAACGGCACCAGGACAGCCCGGAACGCGCGTCGGCGTGACGCGGTCCTGCGGGTGGTCGTGCCCAACGTCATGGTTCTCCCTCAGCCTCGGACGTCGATTGTGCCGACGAACTGATCATGCTCGCAGGGGATTGGTGAGGAATCAAAGGCCGCCCCTACGCTGGGCGCATGCTCAGGACGCCCGCTCGCCTCACCGTGGGCTTCGACCTCGACATGACGCTCATCGACACGGCCCCGGGCTTCGCGGCCACGCTGACGGTGCTCGGCGCCGAGCTCGGCGTGGACTTCCCGATCGACGCGATGACGGCGCGACTCGGACCCCCGCTCGACGCGCTGCTCGCCCCCCACCTGTCGGCCGAGGGGGTGTCGCCCGCGATCGACCGCTTCCGGGCGCTCTACCCCGACCACTGCATCACCACCGTGCCCGCGTTCCCGGGCGCCCACGACGCCCTCGCCGCCGTCCGCCGCCACGGCGGGCAGGTCGTCATCGTCACCGGCAAGTTCGCACCGAACGCCCAGCTCCACGTCGACCACCTAGGTCTGGACGTCGACCACGTGGCCGGGACGGTCTGGGGTGTCGGCAAGGCCGCCGTCCTCGTCGAGCGGGGCGCCTCGATCTACGTGGGCGACCACGTCCACGACGTCGAGGGTGCCCTCGCGGCGGGCGCGACGAGTGTCTCGGTGCTCACCGGGGGCTGCACGCGCGAGGAGCTCCTGGCAGCAGGCACCCACGTCGTGCTCGAAGACCTCACGCAGTTCCCCGCCTGGCTGGACGACCAGGTGCTCGACACCCGCCTCGACCTCCTGACCGCCGACCTGGCCGCCCGTGAGTCGGTCGTGGTGGCCTACAGCGGGGGAGCCGACAGCGCCTTCCTCCTGGCGGCCGCCGTGCGGGCGCTCGGAGCCGACCGGGTGATCGCCGCGACCGGCTACTCGCACTCCCTGCCGGAGTCCGAGCGTGACCCGGCCCGCGAGTTCGCGGCCGCCCTCGGTGTCCGGCTGGTCACGCCGACCACCCACGAGATGGATCGCGAGGGCTACGTCGCCAACGCCGGTGACCGCTGCTACTTCTGCAAGGCCGAGCTGACCGAGGTGCTGGGCGGCATCGCCGAGCGCGAGGGCTTCCGGCACGTCGCGACCGGCACCAACGCCGACGACGCGGTGGCGGGCTTCCGGCCCGGCATCCGGGCGGCGGCCGAGCGGGGAGCGATCACGCCGCTGCTCGACGCCGGACTCACCAAGGCCCAGGTGCGCTCCGCCTCGCGCCGCTGGGACCTGCCCACCTGGGACAAGCCCGCGGCCGCCTGCCTCTCCAGCCGGGTCGCCTACGGCATCGCGGTCACCCCGCACCGGCTCGGCCGCATCGAGCGTGCCGAGGCCGCCGTACGCCGGGTGCTCGAGGCCGCCGGCCTGGCGGTCCGTGACCTCCGGGTGCGCGACCTCGGCGAGCGGGCCTCGGTCGAGGTCGACGCGGGTCTGCTCGCGGGGCCGCTGGGCTCCGGCACGCTACCGGGGGCGGTGCGTGACGCCGTGCTCGCCGAGGGTTTCGCCGAGGCGGACCTCGACCCCCGCGGCTTCCGCTCCGGCTCCCTCAACGATCTGCTGGACGACCTGCTCGAGTAACCGTTGGCCCGCCGGTTGCCCCGGCACATATCCTTCCCCTGCGCGCGACACGGGTCGCGACGTGACGCGACGCGACAGATAGGTCAGACCAGTGCCCAGTGGCAAGGTGAAGTGGTTCGACGCCGACAAGGGCTTCGGATTCCTGTCCCAAGACGACGGACCGGACGTCTACGTGCACTCCGACGCGCTCCCCGAGGGCATGAAGGTGCTCAAGAACGGGGCCCGCGTCGAGTTCGGCATCGCGCAGGGCCGTCGCGGCGACCAGGCGCTGCAGGTCCGCGTCCTGGACGCGCCCGCCTCCGTCACGCGCAACCAGCGCAACGCCTCGCGCAAGTCGCCCGAGGAGATGGTCACCATCGTCGAGGACCTGATCCGGTTGCTCGACAACGTCGGCGAGGGCTACCGCCACGGTCGTCACCCCGACCCCAAGACGGCGAAGCCGACCGCAAAGCTGCTGCGGGCGCTGGCCGACGAGCTCGAGCTCTGACCCCACCGTCTCGGGCCTAGGAGCCGGTGCGCCGCCGGGAGAGCAGCACGAGCGCCGACCAGGCGGTCAGCGCCGCGGCCGCGACACCGAGTCCCAACCGGGGCAGCAGGGGTATGGCGATGCCGACGAAGCCGCCGATCACCCACGCCAGCTGGAGCGTGGTGTCGGAGCGCGCGAACGCGCTGGCCTGGACGCCCGTGGGCACGTCGCGCTGGATGGTCGAGTCGAGGGACAGCTTCGCCAGTGACTGCGCCAGGCCGGCGGTGAGCCCGAGCAGGGCGAGTGAGAGCACCCCGTAGAACAAGGCAGCGACGAGCGCGATCGCCGCGTCCGCCAGCAGGGCCACGACGACCGTGACCGACGGGCTGATCCGCCGGGTCATCGAGGCGACCGCGATGCCCAGGGTGTTGCCCAGGCCGGCCGCGCCGATCACGATGCCGAGGAGGTACTCCGGCTTCCAGCCGTCGATCGGGTTCTCGCGCAGCAGGAAAGCCATGAACATCGTCAAGAAGCCCGACAGCCAGCGCGGACCGGCGTTGGCTCGCAACGCGAAGGCCACCGCCGACGGGATCCGCACCTGCGGGCGGCGGCTGGGGCTCGGCGACGCCTGCGTGGCTGACTGGGCGTCGGCGGCGCTGGGCAGCAGCACCAGTGTGCCCTCGCCCTGGCTGGAGTCGACCTTCTCGGGCAGCCGGATCGCCAGGACCGTGGCGACCACGAACACCGCGAAGGCGTAGCGCAGCGACCACTCCGGCCCTACGTACGCCGCCGCCACGGCGAGCGGCGCCGACACCGCCGCGCCGATCACGCCGGCCAGCGAGACGCGGGCGTTGGCCTTGACGAGCGTCAGGCCCCCCGGGATCAGGCGCGGGACGGCTGCCGCGCGGGTCACGCCGTACGCCTTGGACGCGACGAGCACGCCCAGTGCGGCGGGGAACATCCACGTCGAGTTGGTGATGACCGCAGTCCCCAGCACCCAGCACAGGAAGCTCCGGATCGCCATCGTCGAGCCGATGGCCCAGCGGCGACCGTGGCTGAACCGGTCGAGGAACGGCCCGATCAGCGGCGCCACGATCGCGAACGGCAGCATGGTCAGGCCGAGGAAGAGGGCCACCTGGCCACGCGCCTCGCCGGTCGGGACCTGGAAGAACAAGGTGCCGGCGAGCGAGATCGCCACCGCCGCGTCACCGGCGGCGTTGAAGGCGTGCAGCCCGATCAGCCGGGAGAGACCGGAGTCGCCGGCCCCCTCGGCACGGGCGGCCCTGCGGGCCTGGACGGCGGAGAAGCGGCCGGCGCGGCCGGTCGCCCGGGCCGTGGCCCGGACGCCGCGGCCGGTCACCCGGGCGGCGGTCGCCACCGCGCGCCCGGCTCCCCGGGCAGCGGCCTTGGCGCGCTCAGCGCCGGCTGGCGTGGGCTCCGGCTGGCTGGACGTCACCCACCCATCCTGCCGGGTGAACCATCCCGGGGAGACAGCGCCACACGGCATTTGTCATGATGGGCCGGTGACCCGACTCGCCGCCGCCAAGCCAGACGCCACCTTGGTGAAGGCCAACGACACCGCCCGCTCGGTGCTGCTGGAGCAGGCTCCCGCCGCCGACATCGGCGAGCACCTCGGCCACGAGGTCGAGATCGAGGCCGAGAAGGTCGTCACCCACTTCTTCGAGTGCACCCGCCCGGGCTACCTCGGCTGGCGCTGGGCGGTCACCATCGCCCGGGCCCCGCGCCAGAAGGACGTCACGGTCAACGAGATCGTGCTGCTCCCCGGCCCCGACGCGATCGTGGCCCCCACCTGGCTGCCCTACAGCCAGCGTCTCCAGCCCGGCGACCTCTCCCCGGGCGACCTGCTCCCCGTCGAGGACGAGGACCCGCGCCTGGTCCCGACCTACCTCGTCGGCAACGACGCGGACGGCAACGCACAGGTCAAGGCGGTCGCCGCCGACCTCGGCCTCGGTCGGGTCCGCACGCTCTCCGTCGAGGGCCGCGACCTGGCCGCACAGCGGTGGTACGACGGCGACAGCGGCCCCGAGGCGCCGATCGCCAAGTCGGCGCCGGCCGCCTGCACCACCTGTGGCTTCCTGGTCCGCATCGCCGGCCCGCTGTCGGAGATGTTCGGGGTCTGCGCCAACGGCAACGCCAACGACGACGGCCGGATCGTGTCGTTCGACCACGGCTGCGGCGCGCACTCCGAGGTCAAGCTGAGCCGCAAGAACCAGCCGGTGCCGTCGGCCGAGCACGCGTTCGACACGCTCAGCATCGACGACTTCGAGACCTTCTGAGGCTCGCGCCGAAGCTCAGGCGGCGTCCAGCTCGGCGCGTGCCTTGCGCCGCCGCCGGCAGTACTCCAGCCCGAACAGGCCGAGGCCGAAGCCGGCCATGCACGTCCACAGCCACCACACGTGGCCGTCGTCGCTGAGCCGGCCGTAGAACGGCAGCAGCGCCAAGAAGCCGAGGAGCCACAGCGCGGTGCCCACCTCGACGGTGCGCACGCCGTCGACGTCGAGGGGCGCCACATCGGCCACGATGTAGGTCCGGTTGCCGATCTCGTGCTGCTTCGGCTGGTCGTCGCGCAGTTCCACGAGCCCAACGCTAGCAACCGCTCGGGTCCGCCGGCACGCGGCAGGTGCGCACAGGCGCCCGGCTCTGCCAAGATGCGGCCGTGACCCAGTCAGTTACCTCCAAGTCCGGCGGTCTCGACCGCTTCTTCAAGATCTCCGACCGGGGCTCGACCGTCAGCCGGGAGATGCGCGGCGGAGTCGTCACGTTCTTGACGATGGCCTACATCATCGTGCTCAACCCGATCATCCTGCTGGCCGGCAAGGACATGAACGGTGACCTGCTCGCCGGTGGCGACTTCGCGGCGATCAGTGCCGCGACGGCGCTGGTGGCCGGCGTGGTCACGATCCTGATGGGCGTCGTGGCCAACTACCCGCTCGCGCTGGCGACCGGGCTCGGGCTGAACGCGTTCGTCACCTTCTCCATCGCCAGCCAGATGACCTGGGCCGACGCCATGGGCCTGGTCGTGCTGGAGGGCCTGATCATCCTGGTCCTGGTGCTCACCGGCTTCCGTGAGGCCGTCTTCTCGGCCGTGCCGGCACAGCTCAAGGTGGCCATCTCCGTGGGCATCGGCCTGTTCATCGCCCTCATCGGTCTCGTCGACGCCGGGTTCGTGCGCCGCACCGGAGCCGGTCCCGTGCCGGTCGAGCTCGGCATCGGTGGCCAGCTCTCCGGCTGGCCGGTGCTCGTCTTCGTGGTCGGCCTGGTCCTCGTGATCGGCCTGTACGTCGCCCGGGTCAAGGGCGCGATCCTCATCTCGATCGTCGTGTCGACCGTGCTGGCGATCATCGTCGAGAAGCTCGCCGACGTGGGCCCGTCGTTCACCGACGCCGGCTTCAACCCCAAGGGCTGGAACCTCAACGTCCCCGCGATCCCCGACTCGATCGTCGACGCGCCCGACTTCCAGCTGCTCGGCAACTTCAGCCTGCTCGGCTCCTGGGAGAACGCAGGGGTGGTCACGGTCTGCCTGTTCGTCTTCACCCTGCTGCTCGCCGACTTCTTCGACACGATGGGCACCATGACCGCCATCGGCGCGGAGGCCGGGCTGCTCGACGCCGAGGGCAACCCGCCCAACATCCGCCGGATCCTGGTGGTCGACTCGCTCGCCGCCGTCGCCGGTGGCGCGGCCAGCGTCTCGAGCAACACGTCGTACATCGAGTCGGCCTCCGGCGTCGGCGAGGGCGCCCGCACCGGCCTCGCCTCGGTCGTCACCGGCCTGCTGTTCCTGCTGGCCACCCTCTTCGCACCACTGGTGCAGGTCATTCCCAACGAGGCCGCGGTCCCGGCCCTCGTGCTCGTCGGCTTCCTGATGATGCAGCAGGTCAAGGGCATCGACTGGGACGACCTCGAGATCGCGATCCCGGCGTTCCTGACGATCGTGCTGATGCCCTTCACCTACTCCATCTCCGCCGGCATCGGCGCCGGCTTCCTGGCCTTCGTGCTGATCAAGGTCGTCCGGGGCAAGTTCGCGGCGGTGCACCCGCTCATGTGGGTGGTCGCCTCGATGTTCGTCGTCTACTTCGCGATCTCGCCGCTCAGCTCCTGGCTCAGCTGACCGGCCGGCCGTGGGCCGGGGGCGACCCGGCCGGGGAATGCTTAGCAGAGGTACTGAGTTAGGCTAAGTATCATGCCTACGGTCGAGAAGGTTGCCCGCACCAGTGCAGGGCTCGCTGCCGAGCTTCGCCTGTCGGTGATGCGCCTGCGTCGCAGGTTGGCCAACGAGCGCCACCCGGACAACGAGCTGAGCCTCGGTCAGATGGCCGTGCTCGGGTGCCTCTACCGCCACGGCGACCTGCCAATCGGTGAGCTGGCCGCAGCCGAGAAGGTGCAGCCGCCCTCGATGACCCGCGCCGTCACCTCTCTGGAGGCCGCCGGCTACGTCCTACGCCGTCCGCACGAGCTCGACGGCCGCCAGGTCGTGGTCGAGCTGACCGAGACCGGCCGGGCGACCGTCCTGGCCGACCGGGACCGGCGAGACGCCTGGCTGACCCTGAAGCTGACCGCGCTGACCCCCGACGAACGAGCCGCCCTGCGCCTGGCGACCCCGATCCTCCAACGACTGGCGCAGGAAGACTGATCACGACCACTTGAGTCCCACATTCCGCTCGCTGCGCAACCACAACTACCGGCTCTACCTGGCCGGCAGCATCGTGTCGAACACCGGCACCTGGATGATGCGGGTCGCGCAGGACTGGCTGGTGCTCTCGATCGCCGGCAACGGCGGCACCGAGCTCGGCATCACGACGGGCCTCCAGTTCCTGCCCGTCCTGCTGCTCTCGCCGTACGCCGGCGTGGTCGCCGACCGCTTCTCGAAGCGCCGGTTGCTCCAGCTCACCCAGGCGACGATGGCCGTCGCGTCCCTGGCCCTTGGCCTGGTAGCCGTGCTCGGTGCCGCCCAGACGTGGCACGTCTACGTCCTCGCCCTGGCCTTCGGTGTCGGGGCGGCGTTCGACGGCCCGGCCCGGCAGTCCTTCGTGTCCGAGATGGTCGGTCCCGAGGACCTGAGCAACGCCGTCGGTCTCAACTCGGCGACCTTCAACATCGCTCGGATCATGGGCCCGGGGCTCGCCGGCCTGATGATCGGTGCGCTCGGCGACGGCATGGTCGCCTCCGGCTGGGTGATCTTGATCAACGCGGCGTCCTACCTCGCGGTGATCGGCCAGCTCCAGCGGATGGACACCGCCGAGCTCAACACCCCCGACCGCCTCACCGGGGCCAGCAAGGGGATGCTGCGGGAGGGAGTGGCCTACATCCGCAGCCAGCCCAAGATGATGATGATCTTGGTGATCGTGTTCTTCGCCGGCACCTTCGGCATGAACTTCCAGATCACCTCGGCCCTGATGGCTACCGAGGTGTTCGACAAGGGCGCGGGGGAGTTCGGCGTGCTCGGCTCGGCCATGGCGGTCGGCTCGCTCGCCGGCGCGCTGCTCGCCGCCCGCCGGGTCCGCATCCGGATGCGGCTGCTGGTGGCGGCCGCCCTGGGCTTCGGCGTCACCGAGATCGTCGCGGGGTTGCTCCCGTCGTACCTCACGTTCGCGCTGTTCGCCCCGCTCATCGGCCTGTGCACGATCACCCTGCTCAACTCCGCCAACGCGACCCTGCAGCTCGAGTCGGACCCCGTGATCCGCGGCCGGGTGATGGCGATCTACATGACGATCGTCATGGGCGGCACCCCGCTGGGGTCTCCGGTGATCGGCTGGATCGGCGAGACGTACGGCGCCCGCTGGTGCCTGATCGTGGGAGGCGTGCTGGTCATCGTCGGGGTCGCCGTGGCCTTTGTCGTCTACCTGCGGGCGTCCGGCCAGACCATCGCCGAGGCGCTGCGCGGGAGCGCCGAGATCGGGCCGACCGAGGAGCGCGTGCAGCTGACCGCGTGAGGCCGGGTCCGGCGTTTTGACCGCCTCTGGCGCGACGGGTAATCTCGATCCTCGTGTCTGGGTGACCAGACATTTCCGGCGTGCCCTCAGTAGCCGCCGCTCACTTGGCACATCGCAACACTCGAAACATGACCGTGTCCGGCACCGTGCCGGACCGTGACAGCACACTGAAAGGGAACCACCAGGTGCCCACCATTCAGCAGTTGGTCCGCAAGGGCCGTCAGGACAAGGTGTCGAAGAACAAGACGCCTGCCCTCAAGGGTTCGCCCCAGCGACGCGGTGTCTGTACCCGCGTCTACACCACCACCCCGAAGAAGCCGAACTCCGCTCTCCGCAAGGTCGCCCGCGTGCGCCTGTCGAGCGGCGTCGAGGTCACGGCGTACATCCCGGGCGTGGGCCACAACCTCCAGGAGCACTCCATCGTGCTCGTTCG
This sequence comes from uncultured Actinomycetota bacterium, assembly GCA_963807335.1. Classification (GTDB taxonomy): domain Bacteria; phylum Actinomycetota; class Actinomycetes; order Propionibacteriales; family Nocardioidaceae; genus Nocardioides. The sequence goes on along the minus strand of CAWEBT010000010.1, from coordinate 430,967 downwards.
CGGTGGCCGGGTGAAGGACCTTCCCGGTGTCCGCTACAAGATCATCCGCGGCACCCTCGACACCCAGGGCGTCAAGAACCGTAAGCAGGCTCGCAGCCGCTACGGCGCCAAGAAGGAGAAGAGCTGATATGCCGCGCAAGGGTCCCGCACCGAAGCGTCCGATCGACGTCGACCCCGTTTACGGGTCGCAGATCGTCACCCAGCTCGTCAGCAAGGTCCTCCAGGACGGCAAGAAGCAGGTTGCTCAGCGCATCGTCTACACCGCGCTCGAGGGCTGCCGCGAGAAGACCGGCACCGACCCGGTCGTCACGCTCAAGCGTGGTCTCGACAACGTGAAGCCGTCGATCGAGGTCAAGTCCCGCCGTGTCGGTGGCGCGACCTACCAGGTCCCGATCGAGGTCAAGCCCAACCGCAGCACGACCCTGGCCCTCCGCTGGCTCGTCGGCTACGCCGCCGACCGCCGCGAGAAGACCATGGCCGAGCGCCTCATGAACGAGATCCTCGACGCGAGCAACGGCCTCGGCGCCGCTGTGAAGAAGCGCGAGGACACCCACAAGATGGCCGAGTCGAACAAGGCCTTCGCCCACTACCGCTGGTGACGTGTGGAGCACGCCGCAGACCGCGGCGTGCTCCTCCCACCGCCCCACTACTTCGAGGGACTGAGACTGACCTGTGGCTGTCGACATCACGACCGACCTGAACAAGGTTCGCAACATCGGCATCATGGCGCACATCGACGCCGGCAAGACCACCACCACCGAGCGCATCCTCTTCTACACCGGTATCTCCTACAAGATCGGTGAGGTCCACGACGGCGCTGCCGTCATGGACTGGATGGAGCAGGAGCAGGAGCGCGGCATCACGATCACGTCCGCCGCGACGACCTGCTGGTGGAAGGACCACCAGATCAACATCATCGACACCCCCGGGCACGTCGACTTCACCGCCGAGGTCGAGCGCTCGCTGCGCGTCCTCGACGGCGCGGTCGCGGTCTTCGACGGTGTCGCCGGTGTCGAGCCGCAGACGATGACCGTGTGGCGCCAGGCCAACAAGTACTCCGTCCCGCGGATGTGCTTCGTGAACAAGCTGGACCGCACCGGTGCCGACTTCTTCAACTGCGTCAACATGATGGTCGACCGCCTGAACTCCACCCCGCTGGTCCTCCAGCTCCCGATCGGCGCCGAGGGCGACTTCATCGGCGTCGTCGACCTGGTCGGCATGCGCGCGCTGGTCTGGCGCGGCGAGACGACCATGGGTGAGGACTACGCGATCGAGGAGATCCCCGCCGATCTCGCCGAGCAGGCCGCCGAGTACCGCATCAAGCTGCTCGAGACGCTGGCCGAGGCCGACGACGTCATCATGGAGAAGTACCTCGAAGAGGGCGACTTCGGCGTCGAGGAGCTGGAGGCCGCGATCCGTCGCGCCACGCTCGCCGACAAGGTCAACCCGGTCCTGTGCGGCACCGCGTTCAAGAACAAGGGCGTCCAGCCCCTGCTCGACGCCGTCGTCAAGTACCTCCCGTCCCCCCTCGACATCGACGCGATCGTCGGTCACTCGGTCAAGGACGAGAACGAAGAGGTCAAGCGCCTCCCCTCCGACGACGAGCCGTTCTCGGGCCTGGCCTACAAGATCGCCACCGACCCGCACCTCGGCAAGCTGATCTACGTGCGCGTCTACTCCGGCAAGCTCGCGGCCGGCGCGACCGTGGTCAACTCGGTCAACGGCCGCAAGGAGCGGATCGGCAAGGTCTACCAGATGCACGCCAACAAGCGTGAGGAGATCGCGTCGGTCGGCGCCGGCCAGATCGTGGCCGTCATGGGCCTCAAGGACACCAAGACCGGACACACCCTGTCCGACCCGCAGCACCCGGTGATCCTCGAGTCGATGACGTTCCCGGCCCCGGTGATCGAGGTCGCGATCGAGCCCAAGACCAAGAGCGACCAGGAGAAGCTGGGCACCGCGATCCAGCGCCTCTCCGACGAGGACCCGACCTTCACGGTCAAGGCCGACGAAGAGACCGGCCAGACGATCATCGCCGGCATGGGCGAGCTCCACCTCGAGATCCTCGTCGACCGGATGAAGCGCGAGTTCCGCGTCGAGGCCACCGTCGGCAAGCCGCAGGTCGCCTACCGCGAGACGCTCCGCAAGGAGGTCACCAAGCACAGCTACACCCACAAGAAGCAGACCGGTGGCTCCGGCCAGTTCGCCAAGGTCGTCATCTCGCTCGGTCCCAACATCGACCCCGAGACCGGCACCGGCGGCGGCTACGAGTTCGTCAACAACGTCAGCGGTGGCCGGATCCCGAAGGAGTACATCCCTTCGGTCGACCAGGGTGGCCAGGACGCCATGGAGTTCGGCGTGCTCGCCGGGTACCCCATGGTCGACGTGAAGTTCTCCCTCGAGGACGGCGCCTACCACGACGTCGACTCGTCCGAGCTCGCGTTCAAGATCGCCGGCAACCAGGCGTTCAAGGAGGCCGCTCGCATGGCGAAGCCGGTCCTCCTCGAGCCGATGTTCGCCGTCGAGGTGACCACCCCGGAGTCCTTCCTGGGCACGGTCATCGGCGACATCAACAGCCGGCGCGGCCAGATCCAGAACCAGGAGGAGCGTCACGGTGACATGGTCATCGACGCCCTCGTGCCGCTCTCAGAGATGTTCGGGTACGTTGGCGACCTGAGGTCCAAGACCTCCGGTCAGGCGTCGTACTCGATGGAGTTCGACTCGTACGCCGAGGTTCCCACGAACATCGCCGACGAGATCATCAAGAAGGTCCGCGGCGAGTAGTTCGCCCCGGATCCTCGGCAGTTGCACCATCCATCACCCACGAGTCAAGTAACAACCCAAACCAGGAGGAGCCCCAGTGGCTAAGGCGAAGTTCGAGCGGACCAAGCCGCACGTCAACATCGGCACCATCGGTCACATCGACCACGGGAAGACGACGCTGACCGCGGCGATCACCAAGGTGCTGCACGACAAGTACCCGACCCTGAACGAGGCCTCGGCCTTCGACCAGATCGACAAGGCGCCCGAAGAGCGTCAGCGCGGCATCACCATCTCCATCGCGCACGTCGAGTACCAGACCGAGGTGCGGCACTACGCGCACGTCGACTGCCCGGGTCACGCGGACTACATCAAGAACATGATCACCGGTGCTGCCCAGATGGACGGCGCGATCCTCGTGGTCGCCGCCACCGACGGTCCGATGCCGCAGACGCGTGAGCACGTGCTGCTCGCCCGCCAGGTCGGCGTGCCGGCCCTGGTCGTGGCGCTCAACAAGTGCGACATGGTCGACGACGAGGAGCTCATCGAGCTCGTCGAGATGGAGGTGCGCGAGCTCCTCAGCGAGTACGAGTTCGACGGCGACGAGATCCCCGTGATCCGCGTGGCAGCTGCTCCGGCGCTGGCCGGGGACGCCAAGTGGGGCGAGTCGGTGGCCGAGCTCATGCAGGCGGTCGACGACCACATCCCGACCCCGGCGCGCGAGATGGACAAGCCGTTCCTCATGCCTGTCGAGGACGTCTTCACCATCACGGGTCGTGGCACGGTCATCACCGGTCGCATCGAGCGTGGCGTCGTGAAGGTCAACGAGGAGGTCGAGATCATCGGCATCCGCGAGGGCTCGCAGAAGACCACGGTCACCGCGGTCGAGATGTTCCGCAAGCTCCTCGACGAGGGCCAGGCCGGCGAGAACGTCGGACTGCTGCTTCGCGGCACCAAGCGCGAGGACGTCGAGCGCGGCATGGTTGTCATCAAGCCCGGCACGACCACCCCGCACACCAACTTCGAGGCGAGCGTCTACATCCTCTCGAAGGAGGAGGGTGGCCGTCACACGCCGTTCTTCAACAACTACCGCCCGCAGTTCTACTTCCGCACCACGGACGTGACCGGCGTCGTTACCCTCCCCGAGGGCACCGAGATGGTCATGCCCGGCGACAACACGGAGATGTCGGTCGAGCTGATCCAGCCGATCGCCATGGACGAGGGCCTGCGCTTCGCCATCCGCGAGGGTGGCCGCACCGTCGGCGCCGGTCGGGTCACCAAGATCACCAAGTGATCGACTGACCTGATCAACTGATCCACTCGCGAGCCCCGGACCCCTGTGGTCCGGGGCTCGTGTGATTTCGGTCGGTCGAGCCCAGCCGCCCGGTGGTCGCGCTGAGTCGTCCGCAACGGCACCCCGATGGGACAATTGCGGCATGACGCACGTCCGCCCGGCCCGCCCGCACCAGAAGCTCACCACCGACGGGCGACGGATGCGGGAGGTGCTGTCCTACTCCCGGCGCGGCAGTCGTTTCACGCCCAGCCAGCAGGAGGCGTGGGACGCCCACTCGGAGGCCTGGGTGATCCCCGACGAGGCGGTCGACGAGGCCGACTTCTCGCTCGCCCGGTGGTTCGGTCGCGAGGCGCCCCTGATCGTGGAGATCGGCCCCGGCGTCGGCGAGGCCACCGGCGTGCTCGCCGCCGCTCGACCGGACCACGACGTGCTGGCGCTGGAGGTGTGGACGCCGGGCATCGCTGCCAGCCTGGCCGAGGTCGCGAAGGCGGGGGCCACCAACGTGCGTTTCTGCTCGGTCGACGCCGGCTGGATGCTCGAGCACGTGGTGGCCGAGTCGGCGCTCGCGGCGCTCTGGACGTTCTTCCCAGATCCGTGGCCGAAGACCAAGCACCACAAGCGCCGCCTGGTCGACCACGACTTCGCTGCGGTGGCGGCCTCGCGGCTGGCGCCGGGTGCGCAGTGGCGGCTGGCCACCGACTGGGCGGACTACGCCGACCAGATGCGCGCCGTGCTGGACGCCGAGCCGGCCCTGACCGGCGGTGTGGTGGAGCGCTGGGACGAGCGCCCGGTGACCAAGTTCGAGCGCAAGGGCACCGAGGTCGGCCGCGCCATCACCGACCTGGCGTACCACCGGCGCTAGCCCGGACCCGGGTCAGGCGACGTCGAGACCCTGCTCGTGCAGCAGCCACTCGACGCGCAGCCGCTCAGCATCGCGGTCGGTGCCCGGCGGCAGGGCGGTGAGGGTGTCGGGCAGCCCGAGCGCGGCACACGCGTCGACGAGGGCGTCGTCGTACGCCGCCAGGGTGGCGACCCGGCGCACCTGGGGCAGGCCGGGCGCGGGATTGAGGGTCTCGGTGCGCAGTCGACGCAGGTCTGCGGACAGGACGCCGATCGGGGGACCGGGCGCGACCGGTGGCGGGCTCGGCACGACGTGCCACGCCCGGCCGAGGCGGACCAGGGTCTGGAGGATCAAGGTCGAGTAGAGCACCGCAAAGAGCACCGCGGCGAACATCGCGGTGCACGCCAACACCACCAGGATGCCCAGGAGCACGGTTCCACGGTACGCCGCGGGTCAGCGGGTGAGGAGGCCGATCTCCTCGTCGACGTACGGGTCGACCTCGCCCACCTGGTCGAGCTCACCCTTCAGCTCGAGCTGCATGGCGAGCGCCTCGTCGGTGCGACCGAGGTGGCGAAGCGACCAGGCCACCATCCAGCGGGCGACCCGGGTGCGGCCGTCCTGGCCGATGCGCCGACAGGCCGTCAGGGCCTCCTCGAACGTCGTGAGCGCCGCCCCGAAGTCGCCTGCATCGGCGTGGACCATGCCGATGTTGGTGAGCAGCGCCGCGTCCCAGTCGCGAGCCGCCTGGTCGGTCGCGGCCCGGGCTGCGGTGAGCGCCTGGACGTTGCGCGCCAGCCGCTCGCCGTCCGGGGCGGCCAGCGCCACCATGTGGAGGGCGTCGATCTCCAGGGCCTGCGCGCCGCAGGCCATGGCCAGGGCGACCGCCTGATCGAAGTGCGGCCGGGCCGCGTCGACCGCACCGGCCGACCGCAGCAGACGGCCGCGTTCGAGGGCGACCCGGATGCCCACGACGGGGGAGCCGGCGGAGGAGCCGGCGACCACCCCGTCGAGGACCGCGTGTCCCGCGTCGTACTGCTCCTGGAGCCCGAGTGCGCGGGCGACCTGGGTCAGCCACTCCGCGGCCTCCTCGCCGGAGGCGCGGGCCCCGGCGTCGCGGAAGGCGGCCTCCGAGGCGGCCGGGTCGTCGAAGTCCCACAGTGGCAGCGGATCGATCATGCCTGGCATGGTCGCACGGGCCGGCGGCTGCCGAAGCGGCCCGGACCCGGCGACATCGTGTGCGGTCACCGGCTCCCGGTCAGGCGACGGCGCAGCGACTCCTCGCGGGAGAGGCGAGCGGTGTCGCGTTCGCGCCGGGCGGCGATCACGGCGGCGAGGAACGCCTCGGGCGGGGTGTGCGCAGGCGGCGCCGGGGCGACGTGCTTGCTGGTCTCGGTCGCCAGCCGGGTGCCGAGGCTCAGCCGGGTCGCCGGGTCGATCTGCGGCGCGCGCGCGAGGAACTGCCGGATGCCGAGGGCCAGCCGGGGAGGCAGCGCGGCGATGTCGGCGGTCTGCGCCCAGTGCCTCAGGTCGGGCGGCATGCCGGCAGGGTGCGGCAGGCTCAGGCGCACCCGGTCGCGGACGACGTACGTGCCGGCGGCGAAGTCGCCCAGCCGCTTGCCCCGCGAGCTCAGCAGGGCGGAGAAGAAGGCCGGAGCGCCCGAGAACGCGTAGATCTCGACGAACCCGACCAGCGACCGCACGAAGGCGTGCTGGAACGAGATCGGCCCGGCGTCGTCGCGCACGGTGCGCAGGCCCATCGCCAGCTTGCCGAGCGACTTGCCGCGAGTGAGCGTCTCGACGGTCGTCGGCACCACCAGGAACACCGTCACCATGGTGCCGATCAAGGCGACCTGGAGCAGGGCGTCGTCGGTCTGCAGAGCGGCCAGCGTGAACGTGAAGATGATGAAGACCAGCAAGATGGCGGTGACGGTCACGTCGATCAGGCCTGAGACCATGCGCGAGCCCAGGCTGGCCGCGGGCAGGTCGAGCGCGACGGCCTCGCCGATGACGAGGTCGTCGGTGGTCAGCGCGGCGTACGCGGCGTGATCGTGGTCGGCCATCGCGGGCCAGCATAGGGTGACGGCGTGGACCTCGACGCCTACGTGATGGCACACCACCACGAGTGGCGCCGGCTCGAGGAGCTGACCGCCACCCGGCGGCTGTCCGGGCCCGAGAGCGACGAGCTCGTCGACCACTACCAGCGCGTGGCCACCCACCTCTCGGTCGTGCGCACGTCGGCGCCCGACGCCCAGCTGGTCGCCTACCTCTCGGTGCTGCTGTCGCGGGCCCGCAACAAGTCGGCCGGCACCCGGTCGACGACCTGGAGCGGAGTCGCCGGCTTCTTCGCCGAGCGCTTCCCCGCCGCGCTGTACCGGCTGCGCCGGTGGTGGATCGGCACCTTCGCCGTCAACGTCGCGGTGGTGGCGGTGATGATGTGGTGGCTGCTCGGGCACCCGGCCGTCGAGCAGGGCCTGCTGACCCCGGACGAGATCGACCAGCTGGTCAACGAGGACTTCGAGGGCTACTACAGCCAGTACGCCGCGTCGCACTTCGCGGCCCAGGTCTGGATCAACAACGCCTGGGTCGCGGCTCTGTGCATCGCGCTCGGCGCCCTCGGCGCGCCGGTGGTCTACCTGCTGTTCCAGAACGTCGCCAACCTGGCGGTGATCGGCTCGATCATGACCAGGCAGGGACACGCGGGGCACTTCTGGGGACTCATCCTCCCGCACGGACTGCTCGAGCTCACTGCCGTCTTCGTCGCGGGGGGCGTGGGCCTTCGGCTGTTCTGGTCGTGGGTCGAGCCAGGGTCGCTGACCCGCACCCAGTCGCTGGGGCGCGAAGGTCGCACCGCCGGCACGGTCGCCCTGGGACTGGTCGCCGTGCTGCTGGTCAGCGGTGTCATCGAGGCGTTCGTGACCCCGTCCGGGCTGCCGACCTGGGTGCGGGTCGGCATCGGCCTCCTGGCTGAGCTGGTGTTCCTCGCCTACGTGTTCGGCCCCGGCCGGGCGGCCTACCGTCGCGGGGTCACCGGCGACGTCGACGCCGCGCTGCTCGAGGATCTCCCGGCCAGCCAGGCGTGACCGCCCCGAGGCTTGCCGCGACGGTGCGCCCGGGCCGATCCGGTGGACGGTCGCGGGGCTTCGAGCAGGGCGCTGGCCGCGCGCTCGCCACTGACCAGCGCACCCTGGATCGAGGCCGTGTCGCGATGGTCGCCGCACACCACGACCCCGTCGTCGACGACGACCGGCAGCCGCTCGGTGAACGGGCTCTGCTGCGCGGGGAGGGCGTCCGGGATCTCGTGCCGGGCGACGGTCTGCCACCCGGCCCGCGACGTCCCGAGGAGCTCGGCGGCGTGACGTGCCATGTCATTGGCGCTCGGTGACCGGGCGCCCCTGGGGAGCAGCGCCGAGGCCTGGACGAGGTGCTGGCCGGCGGGGGAGTAGGACGGCGCCGCGTTGGACACGACCGCGGTGTTGATGACTGGACCGGTCGAGCGCGGCCGTGCGTCGACGTGCAGCAGGTCGGACTGCGTGGGCAGTTCGTCGGTCGCGAACCACTGGGTCACGACGCCGCGGGTGTCGCGACTGCCGGCGCCCGTCAGCGCGGCCGCCTCTCGCGGGCCGGTGGCGACCACCACGTGCCGGCAGAGCAGGGGCCCGTCGCCGACGGCCAGCGCGTAGCCGACGGAGCGCTTGTCGATCGCCCCGACCCGCTGACCGAAGCTCACGCGCCCCACGAGCCCTGCGGCGAGCTGACGGGGCAGGGCCTGCATGCCGTCGGTGGGCAGGCCGGGCACGCCCGCGGCGAAGGCCCGGGCGAGGAGCAGCGCGAACGCCGCCGGGGTGGTGCCCTCGTCGTCGAGCACGACGCCGGCCAGGAAGCTGTCGAGCACGCGCCGCAACCGGCCGTCGAGCCCGGCGCGGTCGAGGGACTCGCGCAGGGTGCCCTCGACCTCGCGCTCGAGGCGCTCGGCCAGCCGGCCGCGCCGGCGGGACGGCCGGAGCAGGGGCGCCGCCCACCGGGCGACGGCCACCAGCTCACCCGGGCGGTTCCAGACCGCCTGGGTGGTCGACGCGATGGACCCGGGCCGGCGCAGCGGATGGCCGAGCACCCTGGGTCCGTCTTCGAACCGCGCGGAGACGCCGGCTCCGAAGGCTTGCAGCGACAGGGCGTCGACGTCGACGAGGCGGCGTACGGCCGGGTAAGCGGGGTTCAGCAGCTGGAACCCCCGGTCGACCAGGAACCCGTCGACCTCGTCGGTCCGGATGCGACCGCCCACCTGGTCGGAGGCCTCGAGCACCCGGACGTCCCGGCCCGCGGCGACCAGCCTGCGGGCGCACTGGAGGCCGGCGAGCCCGGCCCCGATCACGACGACGTCGGTGGAGTCCATGTCAGCCCCCGAACCGGTCGACGTAGCCGACGACCCGGTTGAACATCGCGGTCACCGACCCGAGGTCGGCGAGGCCGGGCGCCGGCTGGGCGGCCAGGTCGTAGAGCACCGGCGCGGCCTGCTCAGGAGCCGCGCCGGCGGCTACCTGGGCACACGCCCGGGCCGCGTCGCGGACGGCACCGGGCTCGACGGTCCACATCGACTCGAAGACCCGGTCCCGGTCGGCCACCTGCCGTTGGAGCGGCACCTCCCACGCGGTCAGGGCCACGGGTAGGTCGAGCGAGTCGCACACCACTGCCCACTCCCGGCGCATCGGCGCGTCCTCGTCGAGGGGCACCAGCACCGGGTTGCTGTCGGTGGACGGCGCGTCGAAGTCGGCGAAGGCGAAGGCCGACCTCGACACCCGGGCGAGCTCGGACCACCGCTCGCTGGCCTGGGCCCAGTGGGTGGTCGACTGGAAGGCGCCGAAGATGTGGGCCCGCTCTGCCCGGGCGCAGAACTCGTCCTCGATCGCCCAGGAGAGCGCCAGAAGCGTCGACTTCTTCAGCCGGTGGGTAGCCAGGTGCGGATGGTTGCGGCGCAACGTGGCGAAGATCGACGGCGACTCGGGTGCCAGGCCGGCCGTGGCCCGGGTCGCCTCCGCGATGGCGACGTCGAGGCGTACGCCGGCCTCCCGGCGTCTCAGCACAGCCAGCACCTCGTCGACGGCCGACTCGGAGTATCGACGGTGACCGCTGTCGAGGCGGGCGGGCACCGGGAAGCCGTGCCGTTGCTCCCAGGCGCGGATGGTGGCCGGACTCAGGCCGGTGCGCTCGGCGAGGGCGCCGATGGTGAGTCCGGATTGGTCGACGTCAGGGTCTTGCGCAATCTTAGACAAGGTGTTCATGATGTAACCATAGAACCTCAACACGTTGTTGAGGAAGTCGCAGCAACAACTATTTCGGAGGAATCATGGCAGGCAACGGCGGACCGATGGCAGGCACCGACAACCAGGTGGTCGACTGGACCGATCTGGGTGCGCGGATGTGGAGCTTCCTCACCGGACGGGAGGCAGCGATCCACTACTCGTTCGAGGACATGTCCGTCGAGGTGCCGCGTGACACCGGGGCCCAGGCCCCGCGCGCCACGTGGAAGCTCAACGGCACCCTGACGGTGACCACGAGCGAGCACCGCTCGCCGGCGGTGACGGAGCGTAGCGGGGCATGAGCCTGCTCGTCGATGCCGACCTCTCCCTCGAGATCGAGCGCCCCGGCGGGGCGACGATCCACTGTCGGCTGACCGGAGGCGGCAACTGGCTCACCATGGAGGTCGACGACCCCGGCGCCTTCGCCGGGAGCGGTGACGCGCACGCCATCCGCGCGCTGGCTGAGGGGCTCGCCTCCCAGGGCGTCCGGCTGAGCGTCGTGCACGAGGGGAGCCATCTGGTGACCATCGGCGCGGTCTCCGCACCCTGGTGGCAGCGCCGCGTCACCGGCACCCGGCGGATCCGCCTGGGCGGCCTGCGCGGCGCGTGGACCTCCGGCCGCTCCCGAGCGCGCCGTACGACGCCGGTGCTGCCCGACTCCGGACTGGCGCCCGCGGCGACCCTGTGGCCGATCGCCCCCACCATGCAGCGGCGACCGCGTCGTGCGGTCACCACGACGCACGACCCGGCTCGCGGTGGCCAGGCGCACCTGGTCCACGCTCGTGGACCGCTGCTGCCCGGCACGTGGCAGCCGTACTACTGGCTGCGCGACGGTCTGACGATCGGCTCGGCGGAGACCTGTGACGTGACCCTGCCCGGGCTGGCGCCCGTGCACGCCCGGCTGAGCCACGACGAAGCCGACGAATGGGTGGTGCACGCCGTCGGGGGTGTGACCCGCGTGCACGGTGCCCCGGTGGTCGCGCAGATCCTGCGCACCGGTTCCCGGGTGGAGATGGGCGAGCACACCTTCACCTACGCGCGCGCGGAGTACGCCGACCACGGCCGGCCCTTCGGCGGCCGCATCGGCGGTGAGCTCGGGCGGCAGGCGCCGCAGCCACCCCGCGAGGAGCTCCAGGGTCGGAGCGACGGCTAGAGCAGTCCCCGCGCCTTGAGGGCGAGGTAGTGGTCGGCGAGCGCAGGCGGCAGGGCGTGGGCCGGCGCGTCGACCACGTCGACGCCGAGGGCGCGCAGGAGGTCTCCGGTCCGGCTGCGCTGGGCGAGCACCTGCTGGGCGGCTGCCGCGTCGTACACCTCGGCTGTGTCGGAGTGCCGCGCCGCCATCGCGGCGAGCGCGGGGTCCTGCACGGAAGCGACGACCACGCGATGGTGCCGGATCAGGGTCGGCAGCACCGGCAGCAGGCCCTCCTCGATCGCCGTCGGCTCCAGCGGGGTGAGGAGCACGACGAGTGCGCGCTGTCGGCCCATGGCCGTGACGGCCCCGGCCAGTGCGGTCCAGTCGGCCTCGGCGATCACCGGCTCGAGGTCGGCCATCGCCTCCTGCAGGGTGACCGCTACGTCACGGGCGCCGGTCGAGCGGAGCCGGGTGCGGATCTGCCGGTCGCCGGCCACGAAGTCGATGCGGTCGCCGGCGCGAGCAGCGAGCGCGGCCAGGAGCAGTGCTGCGTCCATCGCCGAGTCGATGCGCGGCACATCCTCGACCCGGCCCGCGGACGTGCGGGAGGTGTCGAGCACCAGCACGACGCGCCGGTCGCGCTCCGGCTGCCAGGTACGCACGACCACGGTGCGGTTGCGAGCCGAGGCGCGCCAGTCGATCGAACGGACGTCGTCACCGCGCACGTACTCACGCAGCGAGTCGAACTCCGTGCCCTGCCCGCGCACCCGCACTGCCGAGCGGCCGTCCAGGTCACGCAGCCGGGCGAGCCGGGACGGCAGGTGCTTGCGCGAGTCGAACGGCGGCAGGGACCTGACCGTGCCGGGCACGTCGAGGGTGGCCTGGCGGGCCGCCAGGCCGAGCGGACCGACGCAACGCACGGTCACTCCGCTCGCGTGCAGGTCTCCGCGCCGTACGGGTAGGAGCGGCGTGGTCACCTGCGTGCCCGCAGCCCGCGTCACGCGCACCGTGTGCCGATTCGCAGACGCTCCGGCGCTGGGCTGCCAGGCGTCGCGCACCGTCGCCCGCAGCGTGCGACCCGTCTCGGTCGACAGGGCAAGCTCGGACACCGCCGGCGTGCCCTGCCGCACCGTGCCGGGCGGTCGTCGCCGCACCGTCAGCGCGCGCGACGGTGGTGCGAGCGCCCAGTCGGTCAGGACCAGCACGAGCACGGCGAGCAGCCACAGCCACACCGTGCCCATGCCGGGGCGCAGCACCACCGGCACCAGGCCCAGGAGGAGCAGCACGGGCACCCGCCCGGTGATCGCCATCAGCTGTGCCGGGTCATCGGGGGACCGGCACCGAGCCCAGTGCCGACGACAGGACGGCGCTCACGTCGACGCCCTCGAGCTCGGCCTCGGGGCGCAGCCCCAGCCGGTGCACGAGCGCGGCGTGCGCCAGGGCCTTCACGTCGTCGGGCGTCACGAAGTCGCGGCCGGTCAGCCACGCCCACGCCCGTGCGGCACGCAGCAGCGCGGTCGCCCCGCGCGGCGACACTCCGAGCGACAACGACGGTGACTGTCGCGTCGCCCGGGCGATGTCGACGACGTAGGCGACGACCTCGGGCGACACCTGTACGCCGCGGCAGGCGACCTGACCCGCGATGATGTCAGCGGGTCCCGCGACCGCGGAGACACCGGCCGCGGCCAGGTCGCGCGGGTCGAAGCCGGCCGCGTGCCTGGTCAGGATCTCCAGCTCGTCGTCGCGTTGGGGCACCGGCAGCACCACCTTGAGCAGGAACCGGTCGAGCTGGGCCTCGGGCAGCGGGTAGGTGCCCTCGTACTCCACAGGGTTCTGTGTCGCCGCGACAAGAAATGGCCGGGGCAGCGGCCGCGACACGCCGTCCACCGACACCTGGCCCTCCTCCATCGCCTCCAGCAGTGCGGACTGCGTCTTGGGGGGCGTCCGGTTGATCTCGTCGGCGAGCAGCAGGTTGGTGAACAGCGGGCCCTCCCGGAAGCTGAGCTCGCCCCGGCTCCCCTCGATCACCATCGAGCCGGTGATGTCGCCGGGCATCAGGTCGGGCGTGAACTGCACGCGCCGCGTCTCCACGTCGAGCGACGCCGCGAGCGCACGCACGAGCAACGTCTTGGCCACGCCGGGCACACCCTCCATCAGCACGTGCCCACCGGTGAGCAGGGCGACGAGAAGTCCCGACACGGCGGCCTCCTGGCCGACGACGACCTTGCCCACCTCGGCTCGTACGGCGGCCAGTCGCTCGCGCGCCTCGACGGCCGGCGGTGCCTGGCCGACGGGTTCCTGCGGGGTCTGTGTCATGTGCGACGAACCTCTCTGTCGAGTGCGGCCAGCTCGCTGGCCAGGTGGATCAGGTCGGAGTCGGTGGCGGGGACGGGCGCGGTGTCGGCGAGCAGTCGGGTCAGGTCGTCGGGGTGTCGCCCGGTGTGGGCGGACACCGCCGGCACGAGGACGGCGAGGTCGTCCGCCGGCAGCCGCAACGCGCTCTGCGCCGCCCGCCGTGCGGCTCGGCGCAGCGAGGTCGCTGCGTGCGCTCGGTCTCCGACCCGGCGATAGAGCCGGCCTCTGCTCTGCGTGGTCTCGATCGCCTTCACCACCACGGGCAGCGGCTCGGTGGCGAGCGGGCCGAGCCGTCGGCCGCGCCAGAACATCAGCGCCACGGTCGCGAGCCCGAGCAGCCAGAGGGCGGGGATCAGGAAGGGGGGCAGCAGGCTGCGGACGCTGACGCCGTCGTCGCCGACCAGGTCGGCGAAGCTCGGCACGTACCAGACCAGCCGCGGCCGCTCGCCCAGCAGCCGTAGCGCCACGGCGGCGTTGTCGGCCCGCAGGACCTGGTCGTTGGTGAGGATGTCGCCCGCTCCCAGCAGCGCCACCCGGGCGGCCGGCCGGGCCAGCAGCCGGCCGTCGGCCGTCGGGAAGCAGCCGCTGCCCCCGAACGCCAGTCCGCTGTCGACGAGGATCTCGAGGTCGCGCAGCGCGGGCTCGTCGCAGCCGGCACCGACGGCGCCGCCGGGCGAGACCCTCGTCGGCAGCTGGGTGAAACCCAGGGCCTCGACCGCGAGGATGCCGGGCTCGACCACCACGAGCTGGCCCGGGGAGGCGTGGTCGAGCAGCCGCCGCGCCGTGCTCTCGCCGAGCTGCTCGCTGGACGTGACGAGCACGGTCGTGCCGCCGTCGACGTCAGCCCCGTCGAGGTCGTCGGCGCTGCGCACGATGCGGACGTCGATGTCCTGGTCGTCCAACACTCGCGCCAGCGCACGAGCCCCGTCGGTGCCGGGGTTGTCCGGGTCGAGGCGGGCGGAGGTGCGGTTGCCCGGGGTGCCGAGCCACACCACCACGAGGAGCGCGGCCAGCAGGCCACCCACGATGAGGACCGTCGACCGGTGGCGCTCCCACCGTGAGCCGGTCAACGCACACCCGCCAGGTCGTCGTCGAGCGCCAGCACGGAGCCGGCCTGGTCGCGCGTGGCCGGCCGGCCGCCGTACCGGACGAGGTCGAACAGGACGCCGGCGCCTTGGAGTCGCGCAGCCAGGTCGGGTACGGCGAGCCCGAGGTCGCCGGCCACCTCGTGCGCGGTGGCGCCGGGCGACTCGGACAGCAGGCCGCGCTCGATCTGGCGGACTGCGAGCGCGCGGAACCCGTCGACGAGGGCGTCGTCGGGCCGATCGCCGGCCAGGGCTGCCTCGGCCCGCGCACGCAGCTGCGCTGCGGTGATGCGCTCGTCCGACAGCAGGGGACCGGCAGCCGGTGCGCCCGTGGGTGACCGGCCGGCCCTGCTGAGCAGCCAGACCAGGCCGAGCACGAGGAGGAGCAGCACGAGCATGGCCACGAACGTCGACAGCGGCGGCACCCGGGAGGCGGCGTCGAGCCCGCCGTTGATGACCCGCTCGAGCCAGGCGACCAGGCGGTTGAGGAGGTCCTGCTCGTTGTACTCCGGCCGGACGAGCTCTCGGCGCAGCCACGACCGCGCCTCGTCCGGCGAGGGGTCGAGCGGCGCGGTCAGCAGGGCGGAGATCACGAGACGCGGATCCCGGCCCGGGTCATCAGCTCGACGTCGTACGCCTCCTTGCGCATCCGCTGGTCGAGGTACTGCAAGGAGACCATCGTCGCGGTGAACGGCGACACGAAGGCGGCTGCCACCACCGAGCTGGCGGCCTGGCTCAGCACGAGGAGGAAGAGCGCGGACTCGGTCGGAGCGCCGGCCGCGAGCGCCCCCTGGCCCAGGAACGAGATGGGCAGCGAGAGGATGCTGCCGGCGATCTGCGCCACGAACACGGTGAGCAGCGCGATCCCGAACGTGCGCCAGAACTGGTGGCGGGTCAGGGCGAAGCCGCGACCGACCGCGCCCCGGATGCCGACGTCCTCGAGCATCAGGGCCGGGACCGGGAGGTAGTAGACGCGGATCCAGAACCAGGCCATGAAGGCCGCGAAGACCGGCACGCTCACGAGCCCGAACACGATCATCTGCCACACCTCCTGCGAGAGCAGCACGACCGCCACCCACACCGCGGCGTAGGCGCTGATGGCCACGATCAGCATGAGCGCGAGCAGGAGGGTCAGGCCGATCAGCTTCCAACGCCGGCCCCGGGTCTCGCCCCAGGCCTCGACCAGGCCCAGTCGCCGGCCGATGGCAGCGGCCGCGCAGACGCGGGCGATCATGCCGGTGACCAGGATCAGGCCGATCGACTGCAGGAAGCCGCCGATCACCAACGAGCCGATCGCCCCGATGAAGCCCGCGATCTCGGCCGTGCTGACCTCGCCGCTGGACGACGCGTCGAGGGAGAGGTCCAGCCCGATGCTGAGGGCGGCGGTGATGAGCACCGGGATCGACATCGAGATGGCGGCCACGAGGACCGCCGATCCGACGGTCGCCTTCGGGTTGAAGCGGATGATCTTGAACGTCGCGTCGAACATGTCGGACAGCCCGAGCGGCCGCAGGGGCAACGCGCCCGGCTTGTGCGCCGCGCCCATCGGGGCCTGGCCGGGGGGTCGCCAGCCGGGTGGCGGCGGATAGGACGCGGGTTCCTGCCACTGGCCCGGCGCGGGGTGGAGCGGCTGGCCGTGCGGCGGCGAGCCGGTGCCGTGTCCCGGGGGCGGGAACTCGCCCTGATCCGACATGAGTGACCCCCCAAAAAGCCCGCCCGGACAACTGCGGCGCCCATCCTCGCAGACACCGCGACTTCCGTACGCGAGACCGGTCGCGTCCGGCTGGCCTCCCTCCCATGCGCGGGTCCGGGGTCCTCCCCACCCCTGTCCTGCTGCCTGTCCTGCTGCCTGTCCTGCTGCCCGTCTTGGTGCCCGTCCTCGAGTACGCCGCGGCGCGCGCCCTGGCCCGGGGTGCGGGTGCGGAGTTCCTGGACGGCGGAGACGGCCACGGCTACGAGCTGCTGACCGCCGCCGACGGCCCGGTGGTCGCCGCCGGTGAGCGCGTGCTCGCCTTCGTCCAGGGCGGCTGACCGGGTCGGGCACGAACCGATTTGGCGTAGTGCGTGGACCTCTGTCAAGATATCCAGGTTGCTCCGGCGGGTCGCCGGGGTGTGCCACACCAACCTTGACCACTGAATCGCGTCTCCGGATCGATCAGTGCTGGCGTGCGGCCGCACCTGACACGGAGACCCGATCAGCCCGACGAACCGTCGGGCGCCACACATCAAGAGTCAGAACCTTCGGTCCCATGTCGCGCGAATTGCGCGACACGCCCGACCTCGGGGGTGGGCCAGTGCGGCGGAGAGACAGGCGGGACGGCCTCACCCGAGGACGTATCGAGACAGACCAGCACGCGGTACCACCGGCCGAGCCGGCGGTACGAGATCGAAGAGGACGAGCTACCTATGGCGGGACAGAAGATCCGCATCAGGCTCAAGGCCTATGACCACGAGGTGATCGACACCTCGGCGCGCAAGATCGTGGACACCGTCACCCGCACGGGTGCCAAGGTCGCCGGCCCCGTGCCGCTGCCGACCGAGAAGAACGTGTACTGCGTCATCCGCTCGCCGCACAAGTACAAGGACTCGCGCGAGCACTTCGAGATGCGCACCCACAAGCGCCTCATCGACATCATCGACCCGACGCCGAAGACGGTCGACTCCCTGATGCGCCTCGACCTGCCTGCCGGTGTCGACATCGAGATCAAGCTCTGAGGTTGTTGACATGACTGCCACTTTCGAACGCAATGTGAAGGGTCTGCTGGGCACCAAGCTCGGCATGACTCAGATGTGGGACGAGAACAACAAGATCGTCCCCGTGACCGTGATCGCGGCGACCACCAATGTGGTCACCCAGGTCCGCCAGCCCGAGACCGACGGCTACAACGCCATCCAGGTCGGGTTCGGCGAGATCGACGGCCGCAAGGTCACCAAGCCGTCGGCCGGTCACTTCGCCAAGGCCGGGGTCACCCCGCGCCGCCACCTGGCCGAGATCCGCACCGCCGACGCCGCGTCGTACTCCATCGGCCAGGAGCTCAGCGCCGAGCTGTTCGCCGCCGGTGACGAGATCGACATCACCGGCACCAGCAAGGGCAAGGGCTTCGCCGGCGTCATGAAGCGTCACGGCTTCCACGGCGTCGGTGCCTCCCACGGTGCCCACCGCAACCACCGCAAGCCCGGATCGATCGGCGCCTGCGCCACCCCGGGTCGCGTCTTCAAGGGCACCCGCATGGCCGGCCGGATGGGCAGTGACACCGTCACCACCCAGAACGTCACCGTGCACGCCGTCGACGCCGACAAGGGCCTGATCCTCCTCAAGGGTGCCGTCCCCGGCCCCAAGGGTGGACTCGTGGTGCTGCGCTCCGCCGCCAAGAAGACGCAGGAGGTCTGAGCATGGCTACCAAGACCCTCAAGGTCGACCTCCCCGCCGAGATCTTCGGCGTCGAGATCAACATCCCGCTGATCCACCAGGTCGTCGTGGCCCAGCAGGCCGCTGCCCGCCAGGGCACGCACAGCACCAAGCGCCGCGGCGAGGTTCGCGGCGGTGGCCGCAAGCCCCACAAGCAGAAGGGCACCGGCCGCGCCCGTCAGGGCTCGACCCGCGCACCCCAGTTCGCCGGTGGTGGCATCGTGCACGGCCCCAAGCCCCGCGACTACAGCGAGCGCACCCCCAAGAAGATGAAGGCCGCTGCCCTGCGTGGCGCCCTCTCCGACCGGGCCCGCGACGGCCGCATCCACGTGGTCGACTCCCTGGTGGCTGACAAGATCTCCACCAAGGTGGCGCTGGCCTCGCTGGCCGGCCTGAGCGACCGGGTCCGCTACCTCGTCGTGCTCGAGCGCACCGACACCGTCACCTGGCTCTCGCTGCGCAACGCGCAGCAGGTCCACCTGGTGGCCGTCGACCAGCTCAACACCTACGACGTCCTCGCGAGCGACGACGTGGTCTTCACCCAGGGCTCGTACGACGCCTTCATCTCGAGGACCGCCGGCTCGTCCGACCGTCCCGCCAAGCTGCCCACGTCCGCCGAGGCTCCTGCCACGGCCGCCGCGAGCGAGCCCGTCGAGCCTGCCGCGGTCGCCGCGGTGGACACCGACGACGCCGAGGCGAAGGCCGAGCTGCCCCAGGGCGCCAAGGCCCCCCTCAAGAGCGGCAACGCTCCCAAGGGCTACGACGTCAAGGGCAACGCCGACTCCGGTCTCTACCACGAGCCCGACGGCCAGTGGTACGACGCCACGGACGCCGAGTTCTGGTTCAAGTCCGCCGCCGATGCCGAGGCCGCTGGCTTCACCAAGGCCGGCACCAAGAAGGAGGGCGACAAGTGAGCACCCTGCACAAGGACCACCGCGACATCCTGCTTGCGCCGGTCGTGTCCGAGAAGAGCTACAGCCTCCTCGACGCCAACAAGTACACCTTCATCGTTCGTCCGGACGCCAACAAGACCGAGATCAAGATCGCGGTCGAGAAGGTGTTCAACGTCAAGGTGACGTCGGTCAACACGATCAACCGCATCGGCAAGACGCGTCGGACCCGTACGGGCCTGGGCAAGCGCAAGGACACCAAGCGCGCCATCGTCAGCCTCGCTGAGGGTCACCGCATCGACATCTTCGGAGGTCCGGTCTCCTGACCGGGCTGAATAGGAACTGATATGGCAATCCGCAAGTACAAGCCGACCACCCCGGGCCGTCGTGGCTCGTCCGTGGCTGACTTCGTCGAGATCACCCGGACCACGCCGGAGAAGTCGCTGACGCGCCCGCTGCCCAAGAAGGGCGGCCGCAACAACCAGGGCCGGATCACCACCCGGCACCAGGGTGGCGGTCACAAGCGTGCCTACCGCGTCATCGACTTCCGTCGCTACGACAAGGACGGCGTGCCGGCCAAGGTCGCTCACATCGAGTACGACCCCAACCGCACCGCTCGCATCGCGCTGCTGCACTACGCCGATGGCGAGAAGCGCTACATCATCGCGCCGAAGGACCTGACCCAGGGCACGCCCGTGGAGTCCGGCCCCAACGCCGACATCAAGCCCGGCAACAACCTGCCGCTGCGCAACATCCCCGTCGGTACGACCATCCACTGTGTGGAGCTGCGTCCCGGTGGCGGCGCCAAGATCGCTCGCTCCGCGGGCATCTCGGGTCAGCTGGTCGCCAAGGAGGGCTCGCGCGCAACGCTGCGCATGCCGTCCGGCGAGATGCGCTTCGTCGACGTGCGCTGCCGCGCCACCGTCGGTGAGGTCGGCAACGCCGAGCAGTCGAACATCAACTGGGGCAAGGCCGGCCGCATGCGCTGGAAGGGCAAGCGCCCGACCGTCCGCGGTGTCGTCATGAACCCGGTCGACCACCCGCAC
Source organism: uncultured Actinomycetota bacterium (assembly GCA_963807335.1). Taxonomy (GTDB): domain Bacteria; phylum Actinomycetota; class Actinomycetes; order Propionibacteriales; family Nocardioidaceae; genus Nocardioides. Next base: position 410,861 of record CAWEBT010000010.1, on the reverse strand, counting down.
GGTGGTGGTGAGGGCAAGACGTCCGGTGGACGTCACCCGGTGTCCCCCTGGGGCAAGCCCGAGGGCCGTACGCGCAAGCGCAAGGCCAGCGACTCCCAGATCATCCGTCGTCGCAAGTCCGGCAAGGGTAGGAAGTAACCGACAATGCCTCGCAGCCTGAAGAAGGGCCCCTTCATCGATGACCACCTTCAGAAGAAGGTGGACGCCGAGAACGCGAAGGGCAGCCACAACGTCATCAAGACCTGGTCTCGCCGGTCGATGATCGTGCCCGACATGATCGGTCACACCATCGCCGTGCACGACGGTCGCAAGCATGTTCCCGTCTTCGTGACCGACTCGATGGTCGGCCACAAGCTCGGTGAATTCGCTCCCACCCGCACCTACCGCGGGCACGTGAAGGAAGACCGGAAGGGACGTCGTCGATGAGTGTCGAAGAGCGCCGACGCACCAGCGCCCGCCGCGAGTCCCTGCTGGGTGACCAGCCGGGTTCCTTCGCGACCGCGCGTTACGTACGCATCACCCCGATGAAGGCCCGCCGCGTCGTGGACATGGTCCGCGGCATGGCAGTCGACGACGCCCTGGCGCTGCTGCAGTTCGCACCGCAGTCCGCGTCCGAGACCGTCTACAAGGTGCTGGAGAGCGCGATCGCGAACGCAGAGGGCACTGAAGGCCTCTCCGCGAACAGCCTGGTCGTCTCCGTCGCCCGTGTCGACGAGGGTCCCACGATGAAGCGGTGGCGTCCGCGAGCACAGGGCCGCGCCACGCGAATCAACAAGCGCACCAGCCACATCACCCTGGTCGTTCAGCCGGCTGATGTCGTCGCCGTGCAGAAGACCGAGAAGAAGGGACGGACCGCCTGATGGGCCAGAAGATCAACCCGAATGGCTTCCGCCTGGGCATCTCCACCGACCACAAGAGCCGTTGGTACGCCGACAAGCTCTACAAGGCGTACGTCGGCGAGGACGTCGCGATCCGCAAGCTGCTCTCCAAGGGCATGGAACGCGCCGGCATCTCCAAGGTCGAGATCGAGCGCACCCGTGACCGCGTGCGCGTGGACATCCACACCGCGCGTCCGGGCATCGTCATCGGTCGCCGTGGCGCCGAGGCCGACCGCATCCGCGGCGAGCTCGAGAAGCTCACCGGCAAGCAGGTCCAGCTGAACATCCTCGAGGTCAAGAGCCCCGAGATCGACGCGCAGCTCGTTGCCCAGGGCGTCGCCGAGCAGCTGACCGGTCGTGTGCAGTTCCGTCGGGCCATGCGCAAGGCGATGCAGACCTCGATGCGCTCCGGTGCCAAGGGCATCCGGATCCAGTGCTCGGGTCGTCTCAACGGCGCCGAGATGTCCCGCACGGAGTTCTACCGTGAGGGCCGCGTGCCGCTGCACACCCTTCGTGCCGACATCGACTACGGCTTCTACGAGGCCAAGACGACCTTCGGCCGGATCGGCGTGAAGGTCTGGATCTACAAGGGTGAGGTTGCCGCAACCCGCGCCGAGCGTCAGGCCCAGCAGGCTGCCCGCGCCGGTGCGCCGGGTCGCGGCGGTGCCGGCGGCGCCGGCGGCGCCGGCGGCGGACGCCCCAGCCGCGGCGGCGAGCGCCCGAGCCGTGGCACGCGCGGAGACCGCGCCACCACTGCCCCTCGCACCGACGCGCCCGCCGAGGCCGCTGCTCCGGCAGCGACCGACGCCCCGGTTGCCGAGGCTGCGACCACTTCGAGCAATGGGGAGGCCTGACCAATGTTGATGCCCCGTCGTGTCAAGCACCGCAAGCAGCACCACCCCAACCGGACCGGTGCCGCCAAGGGTGGGACGAAGCTCGCCTTCGGCGACTTCGGTATCCAGGCGCTCGAAGGCTCCTACGTGACCAACCGGCAGATCGAGTCGGCACGTATCGCCATGACCCGTCACATCAAGCGAGGCGGAAAGGTCTGGATCAACATCTACCCGGACCGACCGCTGACCAAGAAGCCTGCCGAGACCCGCATGGGATCCGGTAAGGGTTCACCCGAGTGGTGGGTGGCTAACGTCAAGCCCGGCCGCGTCATGTTCGAACTTGCCGGAGTTGACGAGGTGACCGCTCGTGAGGCCATGCGCCGCGCGATGCACAAGCTCCCTCTCAAGTGCCGGTTCATCTCCCGCGAGGCTGGTGAATTCTGATGAGCGACAAGTTGAGCGCATTCGAGCTCGATGACATGAACCCCTCCGACCTCGAGGCGAAGCTTCGCGAGTCCAAGGAGGAGCTGTTCAACCTGCGGTTCCAGGCGGCCACCGGCCAGCTGGAGAGCCACGGCCGACTCCGCACGGTCAAGAAGGACATCGCCCGGATCTACACCGTGGTGCGCGAGCGCGAGCTCGGCATCCGGTCCACCCCGGGTGCGAGCAAGGAAGAGGCGTCCGCATGAGCGAGGCTGCGCAGAACGAGAATGGCGAGAAGGTCGAGCAGCGCAACGCTCGCAAGGTCCGCGAGGGCCTGGTCGTCAGCGACAAGATGGACAAGACGATCGTCGTGACCGTCGAGGACCGCGTCAAGCACGCGCTCTACGGCAAGGTCATGCGGCGCACGTCCAAGCTGAAGGCGCACGACGAGACCAACGAGTGCGGCATCGGCGACCGGGTCCGGATCATGGAGACCCGTCCCCTGTCCGCAACGAAGCGCTGGCGCGTCATCGAGGTCCTCGAGAAGGCCAAGTGACCCAGGGGTCTGATCCCCTGGCCAGCCGGCCCCACGATTTCCATTACAAGTTCGGCAAGGCTCGTCCGTCCGGGAGGACGGCGAGAACCAGCTCGACAACCAGGAGAAACCAATGATCCAGCAGGAGTCGCGACTCAAGGTCGCCGACAACACCGGTGCGAAGGAGATCCTTTGCATCCGTGTTCTCGGTGGCTCTGGTCGTCGCTACGCCGGCATCGGCGACACGATCGTCGCCACCGTGAAGGACGCGATCCCCGGTGGCAACGTGAAGAAGGGTGACGTCGTCAAGGCGGTCATCGTGCGGACGGTCAAGGAGCGTCGTCGTCCAGACGGCTCCTACATCCGCTTCGACGAGAACGCTGCCGTCATCCTCAAGAGCGATGGCGAGCCGCGAGGCACCCGCATCTTCGGCCCCGTGGGCCGTGAGCTGCGCGAGAAGAAGTTCATGAAGATCATCTCGTTGGCCCCGGAGGTGCTGTGATGAGTAACCCCCAGAGCAAGCCGAAGAAGAACTCTGTGAGCATCAAGAAGGGCGACACCGTCAAGGTGATCGCAGGCAAGGACAAGGGCGCCGAAGGCAAGGTCATCCAGGTGCTCCGTGAGGAGCAGCGGGTCCTCGTCGAGGGTGTCAACCGCATCAAGCGGCACACCAAGGTCCAGAACCAGGGCGGTCGCGCCGGCACCACCGGCGGGATCATCACCGCCGAGGCCCCGATCCACGTCTCCAACGTGATGCTGGTCGAGGGTGACGGCGTCACCCGCATCGGCTTCCGTCGCGACGAGGTCACCAAGCGCCGCCCCGACGGTTCCGAGTACACCGCCCAGCGCAGTGTCCGGATCTCGCGTAAGTCCGGGAAGGACATCTGATGACTGAGACCACCACCGCGACCACCACCGCGCCTCGACTCAAGTCCCGCTACCGCGAGGAGATCATCCCCGCGCTGCAGACCGAGTTCGAGATCAAGAACGTCATGCAGGTGCCCGGCCTGACCAAGATCGTGGTCAACATGGGTGTCGGCGAGGCGGCTCGCGACTCGAAGCTGATCGAAGGGGCCATCAAGGACCTCACCGCGATCACCGGTCAGAAGCCGTTCGTCACGAAGGCCCGCAAGTCCATCGCGCAGTTCAAGCTGCGCGAGGGCATGCCGATCGGTGCGCACGTCACGCTGCGCGGCGACCGCATGTGGGAGTTCCTCGACCGCCTGCTCTCCCTCGCACTGCCGCGAATCCGCGACTTCCGCGGCCTGTCGCCCAAGCAGTTCGACGGCCGGGGCAACTACACGTTCGGTCTGACCGAGCAGGTCATGTTCCACGAGATCGACCAGGACCGGATCGACCGGTCGCGTGGCATGGACATCACCATCGTGACCACCGCCACCAATGACGACGAGGGGCGCGCGCTGCTCAAGCAGCTCGGCTTCCCGTTCAAGGAGAACTGACATGGCGAAGACTGCACTCAGGGTCAAGGCGGCCCGGAAGCCGAAGTTCGCGGTGCGCGGTTACACGCGTTGCCAGCGCTGCGGCCGTCCCAAGGCCGTCTACCGCAAGTTCGGCCTGTGCCGCATCTGCCTGCGCGAGATGGCTCACCGCGGCGAGCTGCCCGGCGTCACCAAGTCCTCGTGGTGATCACTCACCACCACAACCGCTGAAGGTCTCGCCCCCGGGCGGGAAACCACAGAAGAGAGAAACGACCACACCATGACGATGACTGACCCGATCGCAGACATGCTCACGCGTCTGCGCAACGCCAACCAGGCGTTTCACGACGATGTGTCGATGCCGTACAGCAAGCTCAAGGAAGGCGTCGCGGAGATCCTCCAGCAGGAGGGCTACATCAGCTCCTACGACGTCGCCGAGCCGGCAGAGGGTGAAGTGGGCAAGAAGCTCAGCATCACCCTCAAGTACGGCCGCAACCGCGAGCGCTCCATTGCGGGCGTTCGCCGCATCAGCAAGCCCGGCCTCCGGGTCTACGCCAAGGCCACGGGTCTCCCGAAGGTCCTCGGCGGAATGGGCGTCGCGATCATCTCGACGAGCCAGGGCCTGCTGACCGACCGCCAGGCAAACAAGAAGGGCGTGGGTGGGGAAGTCCTCGCCTACGTCTGGTAATCCGAGACCAGAGAGAAGGAGAGAAGAACATGTCGCGAATCGGCAAGCTCCCGATCACGGTCCCGGCCGCGGTGGACGTGCAGATCGACAACTCCATGGTGACCGTCAAGGGTCCCAAGGGCACGCTCGCGCACTCCGTCGCCGCCCCGATCACCGTAGACAAGGGTGAGGACGGGATCCTCGAGGTCAAGCGCCCCGACGATCACCGCATCAGCCGCTCGCTCCACGGTCTGACCCGCACCCTGATCAACAACATGGTGGTGGGCGTGACCGAGGGGTACGAGAAGAAGCTCGAGATCGTCGGTGTGGGTTACCGCGTGCTCCCCAAGGGCCCGACGCAGCTGGAGTTCCAGCTCGGCTACTCGCACTCGATCACGTTCGACGCACCCGAAGGCATCACCTTCACCGTTGAGGGCCCGACCAAGCTCGGCGTCGTCGGCATCGACAAGCAGCTCGTCGGTGAGGTGGCCGCCAAGATCCGCAAGCTGCGCAAGCCTGAGCCCTACAAGGGCAAGGGCGTGCGTTACTCCGGCGAGCACATCCGCCGCAAGGTCGGAAAGGCCGGTAAGTAACGATGGCTATCTCCCTGTCAAACAACAAGCACACGGCGGCGCGCACCAAGTCGCGCCTCCGTCGCCAGATGCGTGGCCGCAAGAAGATCTTCGGTACGACCGAGCGCCCGCGCGTGGTCGTCACCCGGTCGGCCAGGCACATCTCCGTACAGGTCGTGGACGACCTCGTCGGTCAGACGCTTGCCTACGCCTCGACCATGGAGGCCGACGTGCGCTCCACGGAGGGCGACAAGACTGCCAAGGCAAAGCGGGTCGGCGAGCTCGTCGCCCAGCGCGCCAAGGCTGCAGGAGTCGAGGACGTGGTCTTCGACCGCGCCGGCAACAAGTACCACGGCCGCATTGCGGCCCTCGCTGACGCCGCCCGTGAGGGCGGACTGGCGTTCTGATCGCAAGTCAACGCGGCAAGAGAGAGAACTTAGATATGGAGCACATCTCATGAGCGGAGCCCAGCGCGGACAGCGCAGCGGCGGCTCGGGCGACCGTCGCCAGCGCGACGGTGGTCGTGGCGGCGCTGAAAAGTCCGTCTACATCGAGCGAGTCGTAGCCATCAACCGTGTTGCCAAGGTCGTCAAGGGTGGTCGTCGCTTCAGCTTCACCGCCCTGGTGATCGTCGGCGACGGCGACGGCATGGTCGGCGTCGGTTACGGCAAGGCCAAGGAAGTCCCCGCGGCGATCGCCAAGGGTGTCGAGGAGGCGAAGAAGGCATTCTTCAAGGTTCCCCGCATCCAGGGCACGATCCCGCACCCGGTCCAGGGTGAGAAGGCCGCAGGCGTCGTCATGCTGCGTCCGGCTGCGCCCGGTACCGGTGTGATCGCGGGCGGTCCGGTGCGTGCAGTTCTGGAGTGCGCCGGCATCCACGACATCCTGAGCAAGTCGCTCGGCTCCTCCAACCAGATCAACATCGTCCACGCAACCGTGGCCGCGTTGAAGCTGCTGGAAGAGCCCGAGCAGGTGGCCGCACGTCGTGGCCTCACCGTCGAGCAGGTCACCCCGGCCGCGATCCTGCGGGCGCGTGCCGAGCACGCCGCGGAGGTGCCGGTCTGATGGCACAGCTCAAGGTCCAGCAGAAGAAGTCCACGATCGGCTGCAAGGCCAACCAGCGCGAGACCCTGCGTACGCTCGGTCTCAAGCGGATTGGTGACGTCGTCGTCAAGGAGGACCGTCCGGAGATCCGGGGCATGGTCCACACCGTCCGTCACCTGGTGTCGGTCGAGGAAGTGAGCTGACATGACGCTCAAGCTGCACCACCTGCGCCCGGCGCCCGGCGCCAAGACTGCCAAGACCCGCGTTGGTCGTGGTGAGGGCTCCAAGGGCAAGACCGCCGGTCGCGGCACCAAGGGCACCAAGGCCCGCTACCAGGTCCCGGCCACCTTCGAGGGCGGCCAGACTCCGCTGCACATGCGGCTCCCGAAGCTCAAGGGCTTCCGGAACCCGTTCAAGGTGGAGTTCCAGGTCGTCAACCTCGACAAGCTCGGCGAGCTGTTCCCCGACGGTGGCGAAGTCACCGTGGACGGTCTGGTCGCCAAGGGAGCGGTCCGCAAGGGCCACCCGGTCAAGGTGCTCGGCCAGGGCGAGATCTCCGTTGCGGTCCAGGTGAGCGTCAACGCGTTCTCCGGTTCCGCCAAGAGCAAGATCGAGGCCGCCGGCGGCACTGCGACGGTTGCCTGAGGCATCGTCCCAGCGACGTAGGTACGGGGTTCGTCCAGCCGTGTGAACGCGGCAGGTCGGACCCCGTGCTGCATGTCGGAGGGTGTGCGGCTTCCTGTTAGGCTTCCCCGGGCCTTGATGCCGGCTCGTCGACGACGAGTGGTGTCGATGGACCCAACGGTGGTTGTGCTCGGCAAGACCACTGCCCCAATGAGAAAGAGGATCCAGTGCTAGGCGCGTTTGCCAACGCTTTCCGCACGCCGGACCTGCGGCGCAAGCTGCTGTTCGTGCTGCTGGTCATCACGGTCTTCCGGCTGGGCTCCCAGGTGCCTGCGCCCGGAGTCAACGTGGCCAACGTTCAGTCGTGCCTCGCCGACGTCGAGAACACCGGGCTGTACAGCCTGGTGAACCTCTTCTCGGGCGGCGCGCTGCTCCAGCTCACGATCTTCGCGCTCGGGATCATGCCGTACATCACCGCCAGCATCATCTTGCAGCTGCTCGTCGTGGTCATCCCACGGCTCGAAGCGCTCAAGAAGGAGGGCCAGGCCGGGCAGGCGAAGATCACCCAGTACACCCGCTACCTGACCCTGGGCCTCGCGCTCCTCCAGGCCACCGGCATCGTGGCCCTGGCCCGCTCCGGCAACCTGCTCCAGGGTTGCCAGGAGCCGCTGCTGCACAGCAACAGCACCTCGACGTTCCTGATCATGGTCATCACGATGACCGCGGGCACCGCCGTCATCATGTGGTTCGGCGAGCTCATCACCGACCGCGGCATCGGCAACGGCATGTCGATCCTCATCTTCACCCAGGTGGTCGCGACCTTCCCGAGCGCCCTGTGGGGCGTCCAGCAGACCAACGGCTGGTGGGTGTTCGGCATCGTCATGGTCATCGGACTGGTCATCATCGCGGGCGTCATCTTCATCGAGCAGGCCCAGCGCCGGATCCCGGTCCAGTACGCGCGACGCATGGTCGGCCGCAAGATGTTCGGCGGCAGCTCCACCTACATCCCGCTCAAGGTGAACCAGGCCGGCATCATCCCGGTCATCTTCGCGTCGTCGCTGCTCTACCTGCCTGCGATGGCCGTGCAGTTCAACCAGAGCAGCACCAACCCGGTGCTCACGTTCGTCAACCGATACCTGGTCGGCGGTGACCACCCCCTGTACATGGCGGTGTACTTCGCGCTGATCATCTTCTTCACCTACTTCTACGTGTCGATCACCTTCAACCCTGAAGAAGTGGCCGACAACATGAAGAAGTACGGCGGCTTCATTCCCGGCATCCGCGCGGGCAAGCCGACCGAGGACTACCTGTCCTACGTCTTGTCCAGGATCACCTTCCCGGGCGCGCTCTACCTCGGCCTGATCTCGCTGATCCCGCTCATCGCGTTCGCGATGATCGGCGCCAGCCAGAACTTCCCCTTCGGCGGCACCTCCATCCTGATCATGGTGGGCGTCGCGCTCGACACGGTGAAGCAGATCGAGAGTCAGCTTCAGCAGCGCAACTACGAAGGGTTCCTGCGCTAATGCGACTCATCATCATGGGGCCACCGGGAGCCGGCAAGGGCACCCAGGCCAAGTTCATCGCCGAGCACTTCGGCATCCCAGCCATCTCCACCGGCGACATCTTCCGCGCCAACGTCTCTGCCGGCACCGAGCTCGGCATCAAGGCGAAGCACTTCATGGACGCGGGGGAGTACGTCCCCGACGAGGTCACCAACCTCATGGTCCGCAACCGGATCGACGAGCCCGACGCCGAGCCCGGCTTCTTGCTCGACGGCTACCCGCGCACCGTGGCGCAGGTCGAAGAGCTCGACGGCATGATCAAGTTCACCGGCCATGCCCTCGACGCCGTCGTGGTGCTCACGGTCGACCAGGACGAGATCGTGCAGCGGCTCCTCCAGCGCGCCCAGGTCGAGGGTCGCGCCGACGACACCGAGGACGTCATCCGACGCCGCCAGGAGCTCTACACCGAGCAGACCGAGCCCCTGATCGGCGTCTACCGGGAGCGCGGCCTCCTGCTCGAGCTCGACGGCATGGGCGAGGTCGACGAGGTCACCCAGCGCATCTTCGAGGCGCTGGACGTCGTTCCACAGAGCTAGAGCCCGCGCGAACCGAGCCTGCGCGTCACGCACGCAGAGCGAGAAGCTCGCACACCCTGGCCGGACCAGCAGGTGCGGGACTGCTCGAAACACCGAGATGCGAGCTGGAAAGAGGGACCTGATGGGCCTGCGCGACCGCGGCATCGAGATCAAGACGCCAGAGCAGATCGACGCGATGCGCGTGGCCGGACTGCTCGTCGGTACCACCCTGGAGCTGATGCGCTCCTCCGTCAGGGTCGGCATCACCACCGGTGAGCTCGACGCGATCGCCGACGACGCCATCCGCTCCGGCGGCGGCACGCCCTCCTTCCTCGGCTACCACGGCTTCACCGGCTCCATCTGCGCCTCGGTCAACGACGAGGTCGTGCACGGCATCCCGGGCGACCGGGCGCTGACCGACGGTGACGTGATCTCCATCGACTGTGGCGCCATCGTCGCCGGCTGGCACGGCGACGCAGCCATCACGGTCGCCGTCGGTGACGTGGGCGCGGACGTCGTCCGGCTCATGGAGGTGACCGAGGAGTCGATGTGGCGCGGCATCGCCGCCGCACGGCTGGGCGGGCGCGTCACCGACATCTCCCACGCGATCGAGCAGCACGTCCGGGGCGCCGGGGACTTCGGGATCCTCGAGGACTACGTCGGTCATGGCATCGGCTCGCAGATGCACCAGCCGCCCAACGTGCCGAACTTCGGGCGCCCCGGTCGCGGCCCCCGCATCGTCGCGGGCCTGGCCCTGGCCGTCGAGCCGATGATCACTCTCGGCAAGCACGACACCGAGGTCCTCGAGGACGACTGGACGGTCGTCACCGTCGACGGGTCGATGTCGGCGCACTACGAGAACACCTTCACCGTGACTCCGCGCGGAACCTGGGTGCTGACCGCCCTCGACGGCGGCGAGCAGCGCCTCAAGGAGCTCGGCGTCCCGTTCGGCGGTCGCTGAGGGCTCCCGGCCCGGCCGGGCGCGGGTTCGCCCCAGCCGACGGCAGCGTGAGAACATGTGGTCGTCAGGAGGGGAGTATTCCCGTCGCGATGGTGTCGTCAGTACGGCACGGACCGGTCGGTCCGTGCCCGGTGCCATAGGCTCGCTCGATGCGTCGTGAGCGAGTGGAAGAGACCTCCGGAGCAAGCACCAGCACGCGCCCCGCGTCCTGGCATCTGTCCACTCCGGAGGAGTAGCCGCACGTGAGTTCCATCGTCGAAGGCTCGGTCGCCTCACCCACCGTCTGGCTCATCACGATCGTCGTGACGGTCGGGCTGCTGCTGGTCGACCTGCTGGTCATCGCCCGCCGCCCGCACGAGCCGACCATGCGCGAGGTGAGCAGGCACCTCGCCTTCTTCATCGGCCTCGCCGTCGCGTTCGGTGTCTGCCTGTGGCTGTTCGCCTCGCCGCACGCCAACTCGCCACATCCCGGCCCGGAGTTCTTCGCGGGCTGGCTCACCGAGTACTCGCTGTCGATCGACAACCTGTTCATCTTCATCATCATCATGAACAGCTTCGCGGTGCCGCGTAAGTACCAACAGACGGCGCTGATGATCGGCATCGTCCTGGCGCTCGTCATGCGCGCCATCTTCATCGTGGTCGGTGCTGCAGCGATCAACCAGTTCAGCTGGGTGTTCTACCTCTTCGGCCTGTTCTTGCTCTACACGGCGTGGAAGCTCGCCAAGGAAGGCAGCGAGGACGAGGGCGAGTACGAGGAGAACCGGCTCGTGAAGTTCGCGGAGAACCACCTGCCCGCCACCAAGGAGTGGCACGGCACGAAGCTCTTCGTCCGCGAGAACGGCAAGCGCCTCATCACGCCCATGTTCCTCGTGGTCCTGACCCTGGGCACCACCGACCTGCTGTTCGCGCTCGACTCGATCCCGGCCATCTACGGGCTCACCCGCGATCCCTACCTGGTGTTCACCGCCAACGTCTTCGCACTGATGGGGCTGCGCCAGCTCTACTTCCTCATCGGTGGGCTCCTCCAGCGCCTGATCTACCTGTCGTTCGGCCTGGCCGTGCTGCTGGGCTTCATCGGCATCAAGCTGATCTTGCACGCCATGCACGAGAACGAGCTGCCCTTCATCAACGGCGGCGAGCACATCTCCTGGGCGCCCGACATCCCGATCTGGCTCTCCCTCGTCATCATCATCGGCACGCTCGCCGTCACCGCGGTCGTCAGCCTCTGGTCGTCCAGCAAGATGACCGCGGCGGAGAAGGACGCAGCCACCGGTCCGCGCCGCGGCGGGGAAGCCGACTGACCGAGCGTCTCAGCCGCAGGCCTGCGCGACGGGTGAGTCCTCGCCGTCGCGCTGGAGCCGGACCTCGAGGCACACGTTCGCGTCGGCCCGGATGAGCGCCGACTGCCGGGTCGTCCGGCGGGTCTCCTCGGTGTCGAGGCGCTGCCACACCCAGCGGTCACCCGGCTGGGCGTCCTGGGCGGCCCAGCGGAAGCGCACACCGCGCTGAGTGCGCTGGGCGCTCAGCGTGGGCGGCTGGTCCACGGCGGTGGGCAGGAGGTCGAGGGGAGTGCTGGGCGCGGTGGGCCCCGGGTCGGGCTCATCCGGGCCGCCTGCCCCCTTGATGAGCAGCCCGCCGACGATCGCCGCGACGGCGATGACGGCCACGAGCGCCCAGGCGAGGCTGCCGGGAGGCCGCGTGTCTTCGGAGTCCGAGGCAGCCGGCGCCGGCGGGCGCGGACCGGACGCCGAGATGACCGTGACGGCCTTCATCACCGTGCGGTCGTCGTGGGGCTCTGCCCTGGCGGGTGCGACGGCGGTGTCGGAGCGGTCGCCCTCGACGGCCACGGCGGTGCGCGGGAAGCCGGCGTCGGACTCGATGCGCTGCAGCGCCCGGGCCAGGTCGAGGGCGGTCGGCGGCCGGTGGGCGGGGTTCTTGGCCAGGCACTGCTGAAGGAGCCGGTCGAGCGCCGGCGGCACGTCGGGACGCTGGGTCGCCGGGGGAGCGGCGTGCAGGATGCGTGCCGAGAGCGCGCGGGTGGAGTTGTCCCCGTTCGGGATCGAGAACGGCGACCGGCCGACCAGCAGGTGCCAGATCGTCGCGCCCAGCGAGTAGACGTCGGAGTGGACCGTGCCGTTGGAGCGCCCGTCGAGCATCTCGGGCGGCGACCACGGGTAGGAGATCCGTACGTCGCTCTCACCCCCGACGTCGTGGATGTGGCCGGCGATGCCGAAGTCGGTGAGGGCCGGCTCGTGGTACGTCGTCACGAGCACGTTGCTCGGCTTGATGTCGCGGTGCAGGATGCCGGAGCGGTGGGCGGTCTCGATGGCGCTGGCGAGCTTGATGCCGGTGCTCAACGCGTCGATCGGGGCCATCGGGTTCGACCGCACCCGCACCCCGAGGTCCGGCGGGGGGCAGTAGCGCATGACCAGGAACGGGCGTCCGGAGTCGTGGGTGATGCCGGCCGTGATGACCGAGACGATGTAGGGATGGTCGGCGAGCCTCGCCATGGCGTTGGCCTCGGCCGCGAACAAGCCCTTCTCCCGGTCGTCCAGCGGCACGTCGGGGCGCACGACCTTGACGGCCACGCGTTGGCGTGGCCAGTCCTGCTCGTAGAGGAACACGTCGGCGAAGCCGCCGCTGCCGAGGTGCTCGACGAACGTGTAACCGGAGATGAGGGGCGCGCTCACTGCTTCTCCGCCCGGGGCAGGTCACTCACAAGGTGACCTCCGGCCCGACCTCGTAGCGGACCTCGTACACGGCGGCGAGATCCAGCGACTGGCCGGGCTCGATGACATAGGGCTCATGGGGGACCATCTTCTCGGGTGCCAGCCCGGGCACCTTGCGGGTGGTCCCGCCGCGCGACCCGAGGTCGCGCGCGAGGACCCGCCATCCGTCGAGCTCGATCTGCACGTGCAGGCGTGAGACGTAGGTGTGCTCTGCCGGCAGGTGCACGAGGTGCGGCCAGTCGCCGGCACCGGGCACCGGTGCGGGCCGTCTGCCGAGCACGACGCCACGGTCGAGGGGAACGACCTCCCCGGTCGGCAGACGCAGCCCACCGAGGGTCGGCCGCGGCACTCGCTGCGTCGCCTGGGGGGCGACCTGCTTGCGGCACACCCGGCAGAGGGCGGCGTCGGGGGGTGTGACGTGGCCATCGGGACACCACACGGCCGGCACGGTCTCCCCGGTCGAGGAGGTCAGGTGCTGGGCCCCGCCGGAGCGGAACACGGTCGAGCCGTCGTGGTCGTCGTGCTCCTCGGCGAGCTCGTCGGCCCGGCTCCCCGTGATCTCGGCAGAGGCACCCACGCCGCGCTCGTCGAGGTCGCCGTCGGGCTCGCCGGTGTCGGCGATCCGCACCGGCCGCAGTGGCCGGGGGCGTGGCGGCGGCGCACCCTCTGGTCCGCGGGCCTCCAGGATCGCCTGGGGGATGCCGTCGATCAGCCCGGTGACCGGGGCAGGCTCCCGGTCCGGCGCCCGGCCGCGTGTCTGGTCGTGGCTCTGGTCGGCGCCGGGGCTCACGGCCCGGGGCCGCAGGGGACGGATCTCGGCGCGTTGGGCGGCCACCACGCCTCCGAGGAAGCGGCGTAGCGGCACCCTCGACGGTCCCGGCGCCTGGGTGGCCACGTCGCCGAGCGAGATCAGCCGGGCGGCGCCCTCGACGCGAACCCGGCCGGCGCCCAGGGAGACGGTGTGGTCGGCGCCCGGCGTGAGGTCGACGAGGACCAGGGCCGGGGGGTCGCCGCCGAAGGCGGCCTCGACGATGCCCAGCACCCGGTCCGCGGCTCCCGGCCCGTCGCCCAGCGCGGACCAGAGGCGCTCGACGACCTGCTCGTCGTCGGGGTCGGTCAGGAGCAGCCAGCGTTCGTCGGTGCCGAGGAGGACGCCCGCACCCGCGGCGTACCGGGTCTCGACGACCACGCTGCCCCCTCGATCCGGCCAGAACACTCAAAAGCCCCCGACATTGTGCCGGTGCCCCGACAATAGTGTGGAGGCGGCGACCGGACTGCGGAACGATCCCGCGAACTTGTTAGTAGTCCGGCGACTGCCTACGCTCGGGCGAGAGATTTGGCGATCCAGGGGGTTGCAGGTGCGCCTGCGGGGATTCATGAGGCGGCATCGGGCCGCCATCGCGTCCCATGCGGCTCTGGCGATCGCGGCCGGAGCCATCGTTGGCTACGCCGTCTCCGCCGAGGGCTTCCGCTCCCACCGCACCGATCTCAACGACGGCGGCATCTGGGTCACGACCTCGGAGCGCGGCTACTTCGGTCGCGTCAACAAGCCCATCGGGCAGCTCGACGGCGCCATCTTCGCCGAGCAGGACACCGACCTCGACATCGTGCAGGACGGGGCGGGGGTCGTCGGCCTCAACCTGCGGGCGAGCCGCGCCTACGCGATCGAACCTGCCGACCTGACCATGTCCGAGGGCGCCACCGCCTCGATCCCGGCGGGTGGCCAGGTGCTGATGCGCGGCGGCACGCTCGCCAGCGTCGACCCCGCCAGCGGCGACGTGTGGGCGACCCGCTTCGATCCGCAGGCGGGCAAGGCGCTCGTCGGCGGCATCGACCCTTCGGCCGACCCCCAGGTCAGGGCGGGCAAGGGCGCAGCGATGGCCGTCACCGACGACGGCACCATCTTGGTCACGTCGAGCGACGAGGGCACCCTGACCACGGTTCGCGCCTCGGGCTCCGGCTACGCCGAGCCCGTTGTCGCGGCCCTGCCCGCGGCGGCCGGGGAACCGACCGCCCTCACCGCGGTCGGTGAGCTGGCGGTCACCCTGGACGCCTCGTCCGGGGCCCTCGCCGTCATCGGGGGTGGCTCCACCACCCTGCCCGACGCCGGGGTCCTCCAGCAGGCCGGACCGGCCGCCGACGGCGTGCTCGTCGGCACCCCGGGCGGACTCCTCTCGGTGGACCTGACCACCGGCGAGACGAGCACGGTCGTCGAGGGGCAGAGCGGCAAGCCCGCGGCCCCGGTGCGTCTCGGCGCCTGCGAGTACGGCGCATGGTCCGGTGGCCTCGGCTCCGTCGCGGTGGCCTGCGGTGCCCGTGCGGTCACGCCCAAGTCGCTCGACGGCGAGGCCGGCAACCTGGTGTTCCGCGTCAACCGGGGCGAGATCCTGCTCAACGACCGCAGGACGGGCTCGATCTGGGACATCAGCGCCGACGACCCGTTGAAGATCGACAACTGGCAGGCCTTCACCCAGGTGAAGAAGATCAAGGACAAGGACAAGGACGACGACAACCAGAACGACGCCGATCGTCGTCCGCCCAAGGCCAAGCCCGACGACTTCGGCGCCAGACCGGGACGTACGAGCGTGCTGCACCCGCTCGACAACGACTCTGCCCCCGAGGGCCGGCTGCTGGCCATCCGCGGCGTCGACAAGCCCAGCATGCCCGGCGCGTCGGTCACCATCAGCCCCGACGGCCAGACGCTCCAGCTGACTGTTCCCGACGATGCCAGGGGCTCGACGTCGTTCGAGTACTACATCGACGACGGTCGCAGCCTCGCAGCGCATGCCACGGTGAGTGTGGCCGTACGACGGTCGGGCAACGGCGCACCGAGCCAGCGCGACGGCTTCGAGGCGCAGCCGTGGCCGGTGCCCGCCAGCGGCTCCCTCGAGGTCCCGGTCCTGCCCGACTGGCGCGACGACGAGGACTCCGACCCGCTCATCCTCGAGTCCGCGACGGTGGTCGCGGCGGGTGAGACCGCCGCTCAGGCGCGCACCACCGCCACCGGCCGGGTGCGGTTCACCGCACCACCCGAAGGTGGCGAGGTCCGGGTCGAGTACGCCGTCACCGATGGTCTCGGGACGCCGGTGAAGAAGTCCCTCAACTTCGTCGTCCAGGACAAGTTCGACCAGACGGCCTTCGCGCCGCGGGCCAACCCCGACGTCGTGAGCGGGGAGGTGGGCAAGCCGATCACGATCCGGCCCCTGGCCAACGACCTGCCGGGCTCCGACCCGGCCGCACCCAACGCCGAGCTGACCATCGCCGGCAAGATCCCCGGCCAGGGCTCGGCGCGGATCCGGACCGATGTCAACGAGGGCACCGTCCGGTTCATCTCCGACAAGGCCGGCACCTACCTCCTCGACTACGACGCCGCCTACGGCAACGCGCCGACGTCGGCCGGCAAGGTGCGCGTCGACGTCCGCGCAGCCCCCAAGAACGCCCTGGACCCGGTCGCCATGCCCGACACGCTCACTCTCTACGGGTCGGCCCCGGGCACCGTCGACGTCCTGGCCAACGACGTGGACCCGGCCGGCGGAATCCTGGTCGTGCAGAACGCCGCCGCCCAGGAGAAGAACCAGGTCGACGTGTCGGTCATCGACGGCCGCTGGCTGCGCATCGCCCCACGCCAGAGCCAGCTCGAGCCCAACCCGTTGGTCGTCCGCTACTCCGTCAGCAACGGCGCCAGCAGCGCGCGCGGCGAGGTGGTCGTCAGCCAGCGTCCAGAACCTCGGGACAGCACCCCGGTGACAGCGGTCGACCGGGTGACCGTCCGGGCCGGCTCGGCGGTGGTGGCGCCGGTGCTCGACAACGACTTCAGCCCGTCCGGCGACCAGCTCAAGCTGGCCGGCGACTCGACCCGGGGTGTCGCAGGCGAGCTCGAGGTCAGCGCCCCGGTCGACGTCAAGGGCGACGTCGGTCGCGCGTTCGTGGCCGGCAGGTCGGTGCGGTACGTCGCTCCGGCCGGCCTGAAGGAACGCGACACCTACGACATTCCCTACATCGCCGAGAACGCCGCGGGTGAGACCGCTCCGGGACGGCTGGTGGTGGTGGTGGTGCCGGCCGCGGCTCCCAACACCGCCCCCGAGCCCCCCGTCCTCGAAGGTCGCGTCGTCTCCGGCGACATCGTCAAGCTCCGGCTGCCGGGCTCCGGTGTCGACCCCGACGGGGACCCGGTCACCATCACCGGCATCGCCTCCGCGCCGACCCTGGGACGGGTCGTCTCCTTCGGAGCGAACTCGCTGGCGTTCCAGGCCTACCCGCGCGGGGTGGGCTCGGAGGAGTTCACCTACACCGTCGTCGACACCCAGGGAGCCGAGGCCGTCGGCGTCATCCGCGTGGCCGTGGTCCCGACGGGGACACCGCAGCCGCCGGTCGCCGTCGCCGACCAGATGATGATCGAGCCGGGGCGCACCGCCCACGTCGATGTCATCGCCAACGACCAGGTCGGCTCGACCGACCGCATCGACGTGGAGCTGGTCGACCCGCCCGCCGGAGTGAGGCTGGAGTCGCCCCTCGGGCCCGTGTCGATCAAGGCGCCGGCCACGATCTCCGACGACATCCTCGAGGTCGTCTACCGGCTGGACAACGGCCTGGCGGAGTCGACCGCCACCATCTCGCTGATCCCGACCGAGGACTACAACAACGCCCCGGTCGTCTACGACGCGTTCGGTCGCACGACCGACAGCGACGAGGTCACCGTCGACGTCCTGGCCGGCGCCAATGAGTACAGCGGCGCCTACGACCCCGACGGTGCGCGCGACGAGCTGGAGCTCACCGAGGTCTTCGCCGACCCGACGATCGCGTCGTTCGTGGGGTCGAAGGTCACGATCCGGCGTGGGCCAGAACCCCAGGTCATCCCGTTCAGCGTCGAGGACGCTGACGGGGGCACGGCCATGGCGTCGGTCTACGTGCCGCCGACGGGCACCAGTCGTCCGTACGTGCGCGACGACGCCCTGATCGACATCGACTCCGGGAAGTCGGTCCGGGTCCGGCTCGACGACTACATCGTCAACCCTTCGGGCGGGTCGCTCGAGATCACCGCTCGCAACCGGGTGTGGGCCTCGCCCACGGTCGCCCTCGGGGCCCGTATGGACGGCAGCT
Organism: uncultured Actinomycetota bacterium; assembly: GCA_963807335.1. Lineage (GTDB taxonomy): Bacteria > Actinomycetota > Actinomycetes > Propionibacteriales > Nocardioidaceae > Nocardioides. The sequence goes on along the minus strand of CAWEBT010000010.1, from coordinate 392,979 downwards.
ACGCCGCCGAGCTGAGCGCCCGCGGGGACTACACCGGTCCCGGCGCCCTGCTCGTCGAGGTGGCGCCGCCCACGGGCCAGGACGCCCGCCCGACCATCTTGTCCATCCCCGTGCAGGTGGGGACGGACAAGCCCGAGCTGGACTGCCCCGACGAGCCCCTGTCGGTCGACCAGAGCGGCGCGATCACCATCGACGTCGCGTCGGTCTGCAACGTGTGGACCCTCGACCCGGCCGCCGTCGCGGGTCTCACCTACGACGCCTCGTGGCAGGCCCGCGCGACCGGACTGGCCCTGGGCGGCTCCGGCACCGACCGCCTCGAGGTCACTGCCGACGGCAGCGCCCGCGCGGGCAGCGAGGGCGTCATCTCGGTCACCGCGGCCAACAGCGATCCCGACACGATCCGGGTGCGGGTGGTGCGTGCCCCGCCGCCGTCGCTGCTGCCGTTCAACCTGCCCGACCTCAGGCCCGGCAGCTCGCGCACCATCGACCTGGCCACCCACTTCTCACCGGGAGTGGCCAACCCGGAGCCCACGGTCATCTCGGTGACCAACACCGGAGGGGCGGCGGTCCGCGCCACCAGCAGCGGCACGCGGGTCACCCTGACCGCGGGACCCGGTGTCACCGGCCACGCCGAGTTCCGGGTCGAGATGAGTGACGTGTCCGACCCCGACCCCGCCCCCGAGCGCACGGTCACGAGCCGCATCTCCCTCGACGTCCAGGGGCTACCCTCCGTGCCTGGCGAGCCCGTCCTGCTCGGCAACGTGCAGAGCAGGCGCATCGGGCTCTCCTGGCGGCCGTCCGAGGCCAACGGCTCGCCGATCGACTACTACCTCGTCCGGGAGGTCGGGTCCGGAGCCACGCAGAAGTTCCGCACCAACTCAGGTGGGTTCAAGGTCCCCGAGAACGGCAAGAACTACAGCTTCGTCGTCGCAGCCCACAACCGGGTCGGGCTCTCCGGCTTCAGCACCCGCTCGGGCATCGCCGTGGCCGCGACGCCGCCGGGCAGGGTGCCGAGCATCAGCCAGCTGAGTCGGGGCAGCAACCAGATGGTGATCGGCTGGGAGCCGGCCGATCCGTCCGGTGACCCGGTGAAGAGCTACTACGTCAGCTGGGACGGCGGCGGCACGGTGGAGGTGCCGGGGTCGACGACGTCCCTGCCGATCCCCAACCTCGACAACAACCGGGCCTACACGTTCACGATCCGGTCCCGCAACAAGGCTGGGCTGTCGCAGATCAAGGAGTCGTCGCCCTTCCAGTCGCTGGGCACCCCGCTGGCTCCGACGTCGGTGCGGGTGGCCGACCAGCAGTCGTCGAAGGACTCCACGACGGTGCGGGTCGACTGGGCGGACACCCTGCCCGAAGGCCCCGGCCCCACGACGTACACCGTCTATGCCAAGCGTTCCGACGCTGCTGCGGTCCCGGTCTCGGGCTGCGTGCGGATCGTGGCCGTCGCCTGCCAGCACTACGGGCTCGCCTACGACGGCAGCACCATCGACTACACCGTGGTGGCCTACAACCAGCCGGGGAACAGCTCGCAGGCCAGCCAGGCGGTGCGCTTCGAGGCGATCGGCAAGCCCGCTGCCTGGTCGGGCTGGTCCTGGCAGCCGACCGGACAGGACAACACGGCGACCATCAACTACGTGGTTCCGGACTCGCGCGGCGCGCAGAGCAACGTCTACATCCTCGTCGACGGCGTTCCCCGGTACACCTTCAACAACGCCTTCGGGGCCCGCACGCACCAGTTCCAGGTCGACAGCAACGAGCGGAGCTTCGGCGTCTCGCTACGCGTATGCAACGAGAACGCGGACCGCGGTGGCTGCACCGACAGCGACGGGCAACGGGTGCAGACCTACGGTCCCCTCTCGGACGGCAGCATCAAGACGCTGACGCCGATCCGCAGCTTCGACACCGTGTCCTGGGTCATCGAGGGCACCACCAACGGCAGTGCCTCACGCCTGCAGGTCGGTTTCAGCACCGGCGGCGACCAGTTCTTCGATCTCCCCGGCACCGGTTCCTTCTCGGTCCAGACCGAGCCTCGGAAGATCGGCTACGACAAGAGCCAGACGGCCTTCGTCGCCATCTTCGACGAGGACACCTCCGGACGTGGGACCGGAGAGCGGAACGGCACCACGAGGACTGATGCGCTGCCCAAGGTCGAGGTGACCCTCGAGAACGCCGGTTCCTGTCGGGACGACGTCGGCCCCACGCCGTGCAAGACGAACGCCGGCGACCCCGACTGCTCGTGGGACAACTGCGGCAAGGTCAAGTACACGATCTCCGGTTTCATCGGTCCGTTCACCTGCCGCTGGGAGGCGTTCGGCGCGGGCGTCGCCGGCGGTGGCGCCTTCCCGGACACCATGTCCCTGCAGGGCGACCACACCGGCGTGGTCACCGGCCGGTATGCGGGGCACGACCCACTGTTCGGTGCACCTGTGACGATCTACCTCAAGTGCTCGAAGGACCACGGTGACGGACAGGTCCAAGAAGACGACGGCTCCGTGAGCTACTGACCCCGGTCAGTCACACACCACACCAGAAGGACGACACATGACGATCTCGCACGAGCAGGCAGACTGGTTCAAGGAGACCTTCGACCAGCTGACCGACAACATGGAGAAGGCCGTCCTCGGCAAGCGCCACGTCGTACGCCTCGCTCTCACCTGCCTGCTGTCCGAGGGTCACATCCTGCTCGAGGACTTCCCGGGAACGGGCAAGACGATGCTGGCGCGAGCGCTCGCCAACACCGTCCAGGGCAGCCACGCCCGCATCCAGTTCACCCCCGACCTGCTGCCCTCCGACGTGACCGGAGTGACGGTCTACGACCAGCACAAGGGCACCTTCGAGTTCCACCCGGGACCGATCTTCCACACCATCGTCCTCGCCGACGAGATCAACCGGGCCTCGCCCAAGACCCAGTCGGCGCTGCTCGAGGTGATGGAGGAGAGCCGCGTCACCGTAGACGGGGTCGCCCACTCCGTCGGTCGCCCCTTCCTGGTCATCGCGACCCAGAACCCGATCGAGCAGGCCGGCACCTACCGCCTGCCCGAGGCGCAGCTCGACCGCTTCTTGATGAAGGCGTCGATGGGCTATCCCGACCGCGCGGCCACCATCGAGCTGCTCGTCAACGCCGCGGTGCGCGACCGCGCCTCGCTGGTCACGCCCGTCATCACCGCCGAGACGATCGCCCAGATGAGCGGACTGGCCGACCAGGTCTACGTCGACCCCGCCGTCATCGGGTACGTCGCCGAGCTGGCCGAGGAGTCGCGCCGTCAGCCGCACGTCAAGCTCGGCCTGTCCCCGCGCGGCGGCCTGGCGTTCGTCCGGGTGGCCAAGACCTGGGCGGCCGCCGACGGCCGTGACCACGTCGTCCCCGACGACATCAAGGAGCTCGCCGAGCCCGTGCTGTGCCACCGCCTGCTCCTCGACGCCGAGGCCCAGTTCAGCGGGGTCACCGTCGAGACCGTGATCGGGCGGCTGCTCGACGCGGTCTCGCCGCCGACCGACCGGGTGGCCTGACGGCGTTGCCCGACACCACGCGTCTCAACCGGATCCTGGGGATCGTCAAGCCTGTGGGCTGGGTGATCCTCGGCATCGGCCTGTGCGCAGGTGTGGTGGCCCAGTTGGCGCACTGGCGCGAGCTGGGCGTGCTCGCCGCGGCCTGTGTGCTCCTGCTGGCGCTCGCCTCGCCGTTCCTCCTCGGCCGCACCAACGTCCGTGTCGACCTCGGGCTGGAGCCGGAGCGCGTGATGGCGGGGGAGTCGGCGGCGGCGAGCGTCCTGGTCAGCAACATCGGCGGCCGGCGGCTGCTGCCCACCACGCTCGAGGTGCCGGTCGGCTCGGCGGTGCACCGCTACGGGATCGGCTCGCTGGCATCCGGCGCCGCCAACGAGGAGTCGTTCACGATCCGCACCGAGCGACGCGGGGTCATCCCGGTCGGCCCGGCGACCACCCGGCGCGGGGACCCGTTGGGCATCTTCTCCCGCGACGTGACGTGGACGCCGGTCCGTGAGGTGCTGGTGCGGCCACCGCTGCTGCCGCTGGACTCCCTGGGAGCGGGCCTGCTGCGTGACCTCGAGGGTGTCTCGACCGATGCCGTGTCCCAGAGCGACCTGGCCTTCCACGCCCTGCGGGAGTACGTCCCCGGCGACGACCTCCGCCACATCCACTGGCGGTCGTCGGCCAAGGTGATGGCCTCGTCGGGCGAGTCGGCGCTGCTCGTGCGGCAGTACCTCGACACGCGCCGCAGCCACGCGACCCTCGTCGTCGAGGACATGCCGGCGGCCTGGCCCGATCCCGCCGACTTCGAGACGGCCATGTCAGTGGCGGCCTCCATCGCCGTACGCGCGATCATGGACGACTTCGAGGTCTCCTTCGTGTGCGGCACGCAGGCGTCGTCAGGAGCCGACGGTCACCTCGCGCTCGACTCGGTCTGCCGCGCCGACTTCGGCAGCGAAGGGCTCGTCGACACCGGCCGACGGGCCGTCTCCGTGGCGCCGGACACCAGCCTGTGCTTCTTCATCACCGGTCCCGGAGGGGAGTTCCGCGACGTGCAACGCGCCTCGGCGGCCTTTCCTCCGGAGGTGCGACGCTTCGCCATCCTCATCGACCCGGCCGGGCGGAGCCGCGTGAGCGAGGCGGGTGGCCTTCCGGTCCTGCACCTCGCCGCCGGGGCCGACCTGCCCGGGCTGCTGCGCTGGAGCGCGCGATGACCCACCTGGACACCAGGACCCGGCAACGGGCACGCGTGGACCGCCCCGACGGTCACCGTCTCGTCGACCTCGCGTTCGTGGTCACGCTGACCTGCCTGGCCCTGAGCGGTTTCGCGTCCTCCTTCACCGGGCAGGAGTACCTCGTGGTCGGCGTCGTCGGCACCGTGCTGGGTGCCGTCATCGCGACGCTGTTCCGTGCGCTGCGCTGGCCAGCGGTGGCGGCCGTGCTCGCGCTGCTCGGCGTGTTCCTCCTCCTGGGTGGCCCGTTGTGCCTCAGGTCGATCGGCGACACGGCGTACGTCCCGGGTGGGAGCACGCTCGGCGAGCTCACCGACCAGGTGCTGTTCGGCTGGAAGGACATGCTCACCACGCTGCCCCCGGTCGACGGCTCCGGCCCGCTGCTGGTGCTGCCCTGGACGCTCGGCCTGGTCTCGGGGTTCATCGGCGCCCAGCTGGTCCACCTCAAGACCAGGCGTCCGTGGCTCACCGCGCTGGTGCCGGTCCTGGCCTGTGCGCTCGCCCTCGTCCTGGTCATCGCTCTCGGTGTCCGTCACCCGCAGTCGCTGTGGCTGCAGGGCGTCGGCTTCGCCGCCCTGGCGCTCGGCTGGCTGGCACTCCGGGGCCGCCGCGAGAGCGCGGCCGTCCGGGGTGGCAGCCGCGGCGTCGGCCGGGGCATCGCCGGTGTCGCCCTGCTGGGCGCCGCGGCGGTGCTGGCGCTTCCGGTGGCCAACGCCGTCATGGACGCCGACACCGATCGCACCGTGCTGCGTTCCTACGTCGAGCCGCCGTTCGACATCGGCCGCTACCCCTCGCTGCTCGCGTCGTTCCGCAACTACGTCGAGCTGCCGGCGTCGGCGCGCGACGAGCGACCGACCAACGTCTACGACAAGGAGCTGCTGCTCGTGGGGGGCGTGCCGGCCGGCAGCCGCCTGCGGTTCGCGACGCTCGACCGCTACGACGGTCTGGTGTGGGGTGCCTCCAACGATGCCCTCCCCGGCGACGCGGAGGACTCCTACCAGCGGGTGTCGTCGGTCATCGACAACCCGGTGCAGGGGGACGCGGTCCGGGCGACGGTGACGCTGGGCCGGGGCTATCGCGGCGTCTGGCTGCCGGTGGTCGGTGCCCTCCAGTCGATCGACTTCGAGAGGGGGGATCCCACGGTCAAGGCCGACTCGTTCCGCTACAACCTGGCGACCTCGACCGCCGTCGTACCGGCCGGGCTGTATCCGGGCGACCGCTACTCCTTCACCGCGGTGGCCCCCGACGACGACGTCACCGCCACGGACGCGCCCTCGAGCCAGACGGCTGCACCCGCCGAGGGCGTCGGTTTCCTCGACGGCCCCGCCTCCAAGTGGACCGAGGAGGCGACCACTCCCATGGAGCGCGTCTTCGCAGTGGCCGATCACCTCAAGACCGAGGGGCGCTACTCCGACGGCGTCAAGAAGTCCGAGCGCACCTACTACCCCGGACACGGCATCCAGCGGCTCTCCGACGGCTTCGTCAACGCCGAGGTCATGGTGGGCAACGACGAGCAGTACGCCGCGACCATGGCCCTGATGGCCAACAAGATCGGGGTCCCGGCCCGGGTCGTCATGGGCGCCGTCGTGCCCGAGGGCGGCGTGGTGACCGGCAAGGACGTGTCGGCCTGGGTCGAGCTCCGGCTCGCCGACGGCTCGTGGCGGACCCTGCCGACCGAGGCGTTCATGTCCGACCGGCCGCCGTCGGAGCAGCAGCCCCAGAACCAGGAGCCCCTCAGCGGCACGGTCGTGCCTCCGCCGGCTCCGATCCCGCCGCCGTCCGACCTCGGCGAGCAGTCCGACTCCGACCTGCGGGCCAAGATGGCGAGCAGGTCCGATGCCGAGGCCGAGCAGGCGACCGGCGGCTGGCCCGCGTGGGTCGCGACCGTGGTGACCTACGTCGGCATCCCGCTCCTGGTCATCGCGCTGTGCCTAGGCGCCATCATCGCCGCCAAGGCGCTGCGCCGGCGTCGTCGGCGCAGCGCGGAGGCGGTGTCGACCCGCTTCGTCGGAGCCTGGCGCGAGCTGGTCGACCATGCCCTGGACCTCGGGCAGCAGGTGCCCCTCTCGAGCGCAGTCACCCGGCGCGAGCAGTCCGGCTCGATCACCTCGAAGCGGGCTGCGGCGCTCGCCCGGGAGGCCGACAGGTGCGTGTGGGGACCGCAGGCTCCCTCCGCCGACAGCGCCGAGTCCTACTGGGCGCGCATCGACCGGGAGCGCCGAGCCATGTCGCGTACGGTGGGCCGGCGTCAGCGCTGGTTCGCAGCGGTCAACATCACCACGTTCAGGCCCGGGATCCTGCGTCGCTGACAGTCGTGGGCGAGCCCAGGGCGATTAGGGAATTCTCCCGCACTCCGCCTAAACTGGCGTGTCGGCCCAACGTGGGTTGCGTTTCGTGGTGCCTCGCGGCTGCCCGGATCACCAATCGACCAGTTCGTGAGAGCTCGTCGTGCGCGTGTCCAGGTGAGAGACCACACGGCGCTGCACGAGGTCCACCGGTCGCTCGCGGCCGGAGGTTCCCGGGCCACCCGGCGGATCCATCCGCTGGTGCACGAGACGGTAGATACGCGAATCAACAGATTGTGGAGGACATGCCGAAGAAAGAAGGCGTGATTGAGATCGAGGGCACCGTAGTGGAGGCCCTTCCCAACGCCATGTTCCGAGTCGAGCTGACCAACGGACACAAGGTGCTCGCCCACATCAGCGGCAAGATGCGCCAGCACTACATCCGGATCCTCCCTGAGGACCGCGTAGTGGTGGAGCTGTCGCCGTACGACCTCACTCGGGGCCGCATCGTCTACCGCTACAAGTAACCAGCCACCGAAGAAGAAAGGGCCCTCCTCGTGAAGGTCAACCCCAGCGTCAAGCCGATGTGCGACAAGTGCAAGGTCATTCGTCGTCACGGCCGCGTCATGGTCATCTGTGAGAACCCGCGTCACAAGCAGCGCCAGGGCTGAGCAGTAGCGCCGCACAACTGAACACCACCTAAACGTGATCGCTAGGTCCTGAAGAATCCAGGACCGAATCACCTCCGGAGCAGTGGCCGGGGCCCAACCGAGGCGGTATGGGACGCGACACGAACCGAAACCACCGTGCAAACAGACAAGGAAACGCCACATGGCTCGCCTCGTTGGTGTTGACCTCCCGCGCGACAAGCGCATCGAGATCGCACTCACCTACATCTACGGCATCGGCCGTACCCGCTCCCAGCAGCTCCTCGCCGCAACCGGGGTCGACCCGAACGCGCGCGTCCACACGTTGGGCGACGAAGAGCTGGTCAAGCTCCGCGATGAGATCGAAGCGAACTTCAAGATCGAGGGTGACCTCCGTCGCGAGGTCCAGGCAGACATCCGCCGCAAGATCGAGATCGGCAGCTACCAGGGTCGCCGCCACCGCATGGGCCTCCCGGTCCGCGGTCAGCGCACCAAGACCAACGCTCGTACCCGCAAGGGTCCCAAGCGCACTGTCGCCGGCAAGAAGAAGGCCAAGTGACGCTCACGCGCCGCCTGCCCGCTTCCTCGAACTCTCACCGACCAGCTACCTCCAGGAGTTACTGAATGCCTCCCAAGAGCCGCGCCACCAAGGTGCGCCGCAAGGAGAAGAAGAACGTCGCTCAGGGCGAAGCCCACATCAAGAGCACGTTCAACAACACGATCGTCACGATCACCGACCCCACCGGCGCGGTCATCGCCTGGGCCTCCGCCGGCACCGTCGGCTTCAAGGGCTCGCGCAAGTCCACGCCGTTCGCCGCGCAGATGGCAGCCGAGGCTGCTGGTCGTCGGGCACAGGAGCACGGGATGAAGAAGATCGACGTCTTCGTGAAGGGCCCGGGATCGGGCCGCGAGACGGCGATTCGTTCGCTGGGTGCCATCGGCCTCGAGGTCGGCACCATCCAGGACGTCACCCCCGCGCCCCACAACGGATGCCGGCCGCCCAAGCGCCGCCGCGTCTGATCCCGACAGCCAGAGACCCAAGGAGAGACTGACATGGCCCGTTACACCGGCCCCATGACCAAGAAGTCGCGCCGTCTCGGTGTCGACCTCGTGGGAGGCGACCAGGCTTACGAGCGTCGCCCCTACCCCCCCGGCCAGCACGGCCGTGGACGCATCAAGGAGAGCGAGTACCTGCTCCAGCTGCGCGAGAAGCAGAAGGCCCGCTTCTCCTACGGCATCCTCGAGCGCCAGTTCCACAAGTACTACGTCGAGGCATCGCGTCGATCCGGCAAGACCGGCGACAACCTGCTGCAGATGCTCGAGTGCCGTCTCGACAACGTGGTCTACCGCGCCGGGTTCGCCCGTACGCGTCGCCACGCCCGACAGCTCGTCGTGCACGGCCACTTCCTGGTGAACGGCCGCAAGGTCGACATCCCCTCGTTCCAGGTGAGCGCCCACGACGTCATCGACGTCCGGGAGAAGTCGCTCGAGATGACGCCGTTCATCGTGGCTCGCGAGACCCACGGCGAGCGGCACGTCCCGGCGTGGCTCGAGGCCATCCCGACCCGGATGCGCATCCTCGTGCACCAGGTCCCGGTCCGCGCGCAGATCGACATGCCGGTCACCGAACAGCTGATCGTCGAGTTCTACTCCAAGAAGTAATCCGGTGATCCGGTTGCCCCCGTCGGGCAACCGGGTCCCCGACTCACTCCCTTCTCCATCACCGCAGTTCGGGCCCGTCAAATAGCGGGTGGGCCCGGGAAGGAAACATCAGTGCTTATCGCTCAGCGCCCCACGCTGTCGGAAGAGTCCGTCGACGAGTTCCGCTCACGCTTCGTGATCGAGCCCCTGGAGCCTGGCTTCGGCTACACCCTGGGCAACTCGCTGCGTCGTACCCTCCTCTCGTCGATCCCCGGTGCCTCGGTCACGAGCATCAAGGTCGACTCCGTGCTCCACGAGTTCTCGACCGTCGAGGGTGTCACCCAGGACGTCACCGAGATCATCCTCAACCTGAAGGGTCTGGTCGTCTCCTCCGAGCACGACGAGCCCGTCACGATGTACCTGCGCAAGTCTGGTGCCGGTGACGTCACCGCCGCCGACATCGCGCCGCCCGCCGGTGTCGAGGTCCACAACCCCGACCTGAAGATCGCCACCCTCTCCGACTCGGGCAAGCTCGAGATGGAGCTGGTCGTGGAGCGTGGCCGCGGCTACGTCTCCGCCGTCCAGAACAAGGGTCTGGACAACGAGATCGGCCGGATGCCGGTCGACTCGATCTACAGCCCGGTCCTCAAGGTGACCTACAAGGTCGAGGCCACCCGAGTCGAGCAGCGCACCGACTTCGACAAGCTCGTCATCGACGTCGAGACCAAGCCGTCGATCCGTCCTCGCGACGCGATCGCCTCGGCCGGCAAGACCCTGGTCGAGCTGTTCGGCCTGGCCCGTGAGCTCAACGTCGAGGCCGAGGGCATCGACATCGGCCCGTCGCCGGTCGACGAGCAGCTCGCTGCCGACCTCGCCCTCCCGGTCGAGGAGCTCCAGCTCACCGTCCGGTCGTACAACTGCCTCAAGCGCGAGGGCATCCACACCGTGGGCGAGCTCATCTCGCGCTCGGAGCAGGACCTGCTCGACATCCGCAACTTCGGTGCGAAGTCGATCGACGAGGTCAAGGCCAAGCTGGTCGAGATGGGTCTGTCCCTCAAGGACAGCGCACCCGGCTTCGACCCGCAGGCTGCCCTCGCGGCCTACGGCGACGACGACGACGACGCGTTCGTCGAGGACGAGCAGTACTAAGCACACCCACCCAAATCGACCGGCTCTCGCCGGTCGTCTGCCCGGGTACCTGACACGGCCCGGGAGAAATGAGAGAACCACATGCCTACTCCCAAGAAGGGCAAGCGCCTCGGCGGTAGCCCGGCCCACCAGCGCCTGATCCTCGCGAACCTGGCGACGGCGCTGTTCGAGCACGGCCGCATCACCACCACCGAGGCCAAGGCGCGCGTGCTGCGCCCGCACGCCGAGAAGCTCATCACCAAGGCCAAGAAGGGCGACCTGCACAACCGTCGCGAGGTCCTCAAGACCATCCGCGACAAGTCGGTCGTGCACACCCTCTTCGTCGACATCGCGCCGACCTTCGCCGAGCGTCCGGGTGGCTACACCCGGATCACGAAGATCGGTCCCCGCAAGGGCGACAACGCGCCGATGGCCGTGATCGAGCTGGTGACCGAGGCGTACTCGCCGAAGGCTGCGTCGTCGAAGAAGACGACGAAGGCTGCTGCGAGCACCCCCGCCCCGGCTGCCGAGGCCGAGGTCGCCAGCGAGCCGGTCGAGGTCGTCGAGGAGACCGAGGGTGGTGTCGAGAGCAAGTACGCCGGCTCGCACGCGCCGCTCGAGGACGCCGACCAGGCGCCCGAGGGCTTCCCGGTCAAGGGCAACGAGGACTCGATGAAGTTCCACGAGCCCGATGGTCAGTGGTACGCCCAGACGGTCGCCGAGGTGTGGTTCGACACCGCCGCGTCCGCCGAGGCCGCCGGCTTCTCCCGCGCAGGCGAGTGACTCACGCCTGACCTGCATCACGAGGGCCCGACATCTGCGGATGTCGGGCCCTCGCTGCATGTCTCACGCCCAGTGCTGCTCGACCAGCCGGGTCGCCTCGGACACGGTCAGCCCGAGGCGGCGGCAGCTGGCGACGTACGACGCGACGGCCTGGTCGGCCGCGTGCGAGGAGGCCACCGTCGACGAGGCCACGAACGTGCCGCGTCGGCCCTGGGTGACGACCACGCCGTCGGCCTCGAGTGCCCGGTAGACCTTGGCCACGGTGTTGACCGCCAGACCGAGCTCCTCGGCGAGCGCCCGCACCGTCGGCAGCCGGGTGCCGGGGGCGAGTGAGCCGCCGGCTGCGCGGCCGGCGATCTGGGTGCGCAGCTGTTCGTAGGGCGCGACGTCGGACGTCGGGTCGGGCCGGGAGAAGCTGGTGTCGGACATGAACTCATGATGCCTGCACCCGGGGAGCGACCGGGACCGGCACTAGGATCCTGGGGTCACCCCGGCCCGAGGAGAGGACCACCGTGGACCCCCTGTACGACGAGGCGTTCCTCGTCATCGGCGAGAGCCTGATCGACGTGGTCCATGCGTCCGGCCGGGAGCCGGTCGAGCATGTCGGTGGCAGCGCCGCCAACGCGGCGGTCGCCCTGGCCAGGCTGGGGCGGCCGGTCTGGTTCGCCTCCGCCCTCGGCGCCGACGACCGCGGTCGGAGGATCCGGTCGCAGGTGCACGCCGAGGGCATCCGCTGGGCCGTCGAGCCGCTGTCGCTCGAGCGCACGTCGGTCGCGGTCGCGGAGCTCGACGAGGCGGGGGTCGCGACGTACACGTTCGACATCGCGTGGCAGCTGCACCCCCTCCGCGAGGACCTGCCGGCGCCGGTCGTGGTGCAGGTCAGCTCGCTGGCGCCGACGCTGGAGCCCGGGGCCGATCACGTCCTGGCCGTGGTGCACCGCTACCGCGACCGCGCCCTGGTGACCTACGACGTCAACCTGCGGCCGGCCATCACCGGCACCGGCTCCGAGGTCGTGGCGGCCGTGGAGGCGATGGTGGCGCTCAGCGACGTGGTCAAGGCATCCGACGAGGACCTGGCGGGGCTCTACGCCGACCTCGACGAGCCGGCGGCGATCGCGCACCTGCTGACGCTCGGTCCGGTCGCGGTCGTCGTGACGCGCGGGGGAGACGGCGCCGGCTGGTACACCGCCGGCGTCTCCGTCCAGATCAGCGCCCAGGCAGGCCCGGTGGTCGACACGATCGGCGCGGGAGACACCTTCGGGGCGGCCATGGTCGACGCCCTGGCCACCCGCGGCTGTGTCGGCATCGCCGCCCGTGACGCGCTCGGCGCCCTGGGGTCCGACGAGGCTCGCGACGTGCTGGCGCAGGCCGCTCGGGCCGCGGCGATCACGGTGTCCAGGGCCGGCGCCAACCCGCCGTACGCGCGCGAGCTCGGCTGACGGGTCAGTCCGGCGGCGCCCACTGCGGGTCGCGGCCGATGAAGCCGAGCAGCCGGTCCTGGGCGGAGGCGTCGTCGGGCACCGGGACGCGCGGGCCGTACTGGCCGGAGCCGCGGATGGCCTCCTCCATCGACTCCATGCCGGCGAGCATCCCGGCGCAGGTGTCGGCGTCGAGGTCGTGCTGCTGGCCCGTGGCCGCGGCGAGGTCCCAGGCGTGCATGAACACGTCGGAGGTGTAGAACCGGTCGATCGCCACGTCCAGCGGCAGGTCGCCGATGTGCGGGTTGCTCAGGGTGCGGCCAGCGGTGGCCGGGTCGTCGAGCAGCGCCTGCACCGCGTCGTACGACGTCTGCCACGCCGCGACCGGGTCGTCGGCGACGGGCGGGCCGGCGGGCAGCTCGATCGCCGCGCCGCCGGCGAGGAACGCGGGGAGCCACTCGACGAGGTGACCGACGACGTCGCGCGCCACCCAGCCGGCGACGGGCGAGGGTGCGTCCCACGACGGGGTCGAGCGGACCAGGTCGGTGAAGGCGCCGGCCACCGCGCGGTGGCGGGCGGCGGGCTCAGACGGCAGCATCGGCCAGCAGACCGTCGAGCTTGGCGTAGCCCTCGTTGACACCCGTCTCCATGCCCGACGAGAGCCAGGCGTCGCGGTCCTCGAAGCTGTCGACCAGCGACTGGGCGTGCAGGCGGGTGCGCCCGTCACCGAGGTCCTCGAAGGTCAGCGTCTCGAGGGCGACGCCCTCGGGCATGCCCTCCCAGGTGAAGGTCTGGACGATCCGGTCGGGGCCGACCTCGTGGAAGCAGCCGTGGAACCCGAACTCGTCGTCGCCGCGGGTGTTGAGGTAGCGCCAGCTGCCGCCGGTGCGGGCGTCCCAGTGGTCGATCTCGGTGCCGATGTCCGCGGGACCGACCCACTTCTTGAAGATCTCGGGATCGGTGTGCGCTCGGAACAGCTGGGCCGGGGTGGCGTGGAAGTCGCGGGTGATCGTGATCATCGGGATGTCCTCGACGGCCTCGATCGTGGCCTCGGCGCGGGTAGTGGTGCTCATGTCTCGGTTCCCTCCTGGGTCGGGTGCTGCGGGTCGGGGTCCTGCTCGTCGGTGAGCGTCGCCAGCATTTCGTCGAGGCGCTGGAACCGCTCCTCGGCCTGTCGTCGGTAGCGCTCGATCCACTTCGTCATCAGGTCGAACACCTCCGCCTCCAGGTGCACCGGTCGGCGCTGCGCCTCCCGGCTCCGGCTGACCAGGCCCGCCTCCTCCAGCACCTTGAGGTGCTTGGAGACCGCCTGGACGCTCACGTCGTACGGCGCGGCGAGGTCGCCGACGGTGGCGTCGGCCTCGGTCAGCCGGGCGACGATGTCGCGCCGGGTCGGGTCGGCGAGGGCGGCGAAGACGCGGGAGAGCGGGTCGGACATCGGGCCTTCCTCAACTGGATGGTTGAACAGCAACGGTAGCCGCGGGACCCGTGGTCGTCAACCAACTGGTTGCGGACGAATGGCTGGTGGTCGGATCGGGCACCCCGACCGCGCCGGCAGCGGTCCCCATAGGGTGGCGCCGTGCGCATCCGGATCGACCTGGCCTACGACGGCACCGATTTCAACGGCTGGGCCATCCAACCCGGGCTGCGCACGGTGCAGGGCCTGCTCGAGGGCGCCCTGGCCACCGCCCTCCGCCTGCCTGGCGCGCGGGTGGTGTGCGCGGGTCGCACCGACACCGGGGTGCATGCGCGCGGACAGGTCGTGCACTTCGACCTGGACGCGGAGGTGCTGTCCGGGTCCGTGGGCCGGTCGACCGAGCGGCCCGACGCGGCACTCCTGCGGCGCCTCAACGGCATCTTGCCGACCGACCTGCGAGTGCACCGGGTGGCCGAGGCAGCCGAGGGCTTCGACGCACGGTTCTCCGCGATGTGGCGGCGCTACTCCTACCGCGTGGTCGACGACCCCAACATCGTCGATCCCCTGTCTCGCCACCACGTGCTGGTCTGGCAGCGGGCCCTCGACCTCGACGCCATGAACCTGGCCTCGGCGGAGCTCATCGGCCTTCGCGACTTCGCCGCGTTCTGTCGCCGACGTGAGGGAGCCACCACCGTGCGCACCCTGCTGGACCTGTCGTGGCTGCGCGACGAGTACGGCGTCGCGGTGGCGACCGTGCGCGCCGACGCGTTCTGCCACAGCATGGTCAGGTCGATGGTGGGCTGCCTGCTCGCGGTCGGGGAGGGGCGCCAGCCCCCTTCGTGGGCGGCCGAGATCCTCAGCGGCGCCCGCCGCGACCCCGGGATGACCGTGGCGCACGCCCGCGGGCTGACGCTCGAGGAGGTCGGCTATCCCGACGACGCCGAGCTCGCCGCCCAGGCGCAGCGCACCCGGACGAGGAGGAGGCTGTCGTGACCGACGAGGCTGCAGACGATCCCGGGGACCACTACTTCACCGCCGACCCGGCGGTGCCGTTCCGGCGCGAACCGTTCTCGTGCGAGGTGTGGGGACAGCGGCTCGACCTGACCAGCGGGTCG
Source organism: uncultured Actinomycetota bacterium (assembly GCA_963807335.1). Taxonomy (GTDB): domain Bacteria; phylum Actinomycetota; class Actinomycetes; order Propionibacteriales; family Nocardioidaceae; genus Nocardioides. Next base: position 377,818 of record CAWEBT010000010.1, on the reverse strand, counting down.
GGGGTCTACAGCCGCGGCCACCTCGACGTCGGCACCGCCGTACTGCTGCGGGAGACGGAGCCGCCCGAGCCGGGGGACGTCCTCGACCTGGGGTGCGGCTACGGCGTGATCGGGCTCGGGATCGCCGCGGCCTGGCAGGGCCGGGGAGTCGAGGCCGGTGCCGCTCGGGTCACCGGCATCGACGTCAACGAGCGTGCCGTCCTGCTGGCCAACGAGAACGCCGCCGCGCTGGGGCTGGCGGACCGCTTCGCCGCCTGCGCGCCGGGCGAGCTCCCGCCGTCGATGACGTTCGACGAGATCTGGTCGAACCCGCCGATCCGGATCGGCAAGGCGGCGCTGCACGAGCTCCTGCTGACCTGGCTGCCCCGGCTGAGGCCGGAAGGGCGCGCGGTGCTGGTCGTGGGCAAGAACCTGGGCGCCGACTCGCTGCAACGGTGGCTGGGGGAGCAGGGCTACCCGACGACGCGGTTGGCCAGTGCGAAGCGGTTCCGCGTGCTGGAGTCGCGACGCGCTCCCGCGACCTAGACGGGGCGGGTGGCGACGAGGACGCCGATCTTGTCGATGCGGTGCTCGGGGTTGTCGAACTCGTCGGCCCAGTAGTTGCCCGCCGCGTGGTCCTCCAGGGTCGCGCACGTGGACAGCGTGATCATCGGGCGCGTGGCCGCGACTCCAGGGCGACCCGGCACCGGCGCACGTTGTGCGGCCAGTGACTCCGGCGAGCGGAACGAGGTCCGCCGCGTGCGGCGTACCTCGTAGACGAAGACCGTGTCGCCCGATCGCACCTCGATCCGGTCACCGCGCTTCAGACTCGGGGAGTAGCGCAGCGGCATCGTGCTGCTGAGCCGGTGGCCGGTGACGATGAAGTTGCCGACCTCACCGGGGCCGACGCCGCCCCGCGGGCCGCGCGGCGAGGCCATGGCGCCGTCGTTCTGGATGGTCGTGCCGCGGGCGTCGTCGGGGGAGCCGCGGTAGCGACGTACCGCGAAGTCGCTCAGGTCGAGGTCGTCGATGGTGACGAACGAGCGCCGGGGCTCGGGCTTCGGCGTGGGAGTGGACGCGGGAGTGGACTCGGGAGCCGGAGTGGGGGCCGGGGTGGGGGCTGGGGTGGGGGCTGCGGTGGGGGTGCTCCCGCGCGCCGAGGCGGTCCGGTCGGGATCGTCCTCGGCGCAACCGGAAGCCACGAGCATCGCTGCGGCCGCGAGGATGCCCGCCCGGTGACGGGTGGAGGACATGGCTACGACGCTAGCCCGGCCGGCAAACCCCGGGACGCGCCGCTCACCCGAGCCGCTCGCCGCCGCGCAGCACCCCCGACACGCTCCAGTCGTCGCCGAGCGTGAGCAGGTCGGCTCTCAGCCCGGTGGCCAGCCGCCCCCGGTCGGCGAGCCCGAGCAGCCCGGCGGGCGTGGCCGTGGCGGCCCGGACCGCGCGGACCGGGTCGACGCCGGCCTCCACGACGCATCGTCGTACGACGTCGGCGAGGTGCGCCGTGGAGCCCGCGATGGCCGCCGGCTCGGTGGTGGTGCGGGCGACCCCGTCGGTCACACGCACCTCCAGCGGTCCGAGCGAGTAGGTGCCGTCGGGCATGCCGGCCGCCGTCATCGCGTCGCTGACCAGGACCACGCGGTGGCTGGCGTCCAGGTCGAAGACCATGGCCACCGTCTCGTCGGCCAGGTGGACGCCGTCGGCGATGAGCTCGACGTGGATGGCGCCGCGGGCCAGCGCCGCGAGGCTGGCCGCGACCGGTCCGGGCGCGCGGTGGTGCAGCGGCGCCATCGCGTTGAAGAGGTGGGTGACCAACGAGACCGACGAGGTGGCCAGCGCCCGGCCGAACGTCGCCGCGTCTGCGTCGGTGTGCCCGATCGCGGCCAGCGCGCCGTGCTCGTCGAGCTGGCGCGCCACGCCGTCTGCCCCATCGAGCTCGGGGGCCAGCGTCATCATCCGCAGGGTGCCGCGGCCGGCGTCGAGCCAGCCCTGCACCAGCCGCTGGTCAGGTGCCCGGAGCAGGGAGGGCTCGTGGGCGCCGCAGTGGCCGCCCCCCAGGAAGGGGCCCTCGAGATGGCTGCCGATGATCGAGGAGCCGCTGGCGGCGACCTCGGCGATCGCGGCCACGGCTGCGGTGATGGCGTCGGGCTCGGCGGTGACCAGGCTGGCGAGCATGGTGGTGGTGCCGCGACGCAGGTGGTGGCGTCCGACGTCGTCGATGTCGGTGGTGACGCCCGTGGTGACCGAGCCGCCGCCGCCTCCGTGGCAGTGGATGTCGATGAACCCGGGCGTGATGGTGCCGACCTGCTCCGGGGTGGCACCCGACCAGCCGCTCGTCGGGCCGACGTAGCCGAGTCGGCCCTCGACGATCTCCACGACCCCGTCGTCGATGACCTCGTCGAGCAGCACCAGCCGCCCGCCGAGGACGTTCGACGGCGTCATGACGTCGCCCAGGCGTCGCGCGCCAGCAGGGCGGCGCCGACCACGCCGCCACGGTCGCCCAGAGCGGCGACGGTGATGGGCGGTGGCTCGACGAGGCGGGTGCCGCGGCGGACGGCGGCGGTCAGGGGAGCAACGAGGTCGTCGCCGGCCGCGCCGAGCCCGCCACCGATGACGACCAGGGCCGGGTTCGCGACCAGCGCCAGCAGGGAGATGGCCTCGGCCAGCGCCTCGACCGCCTCCTGCCAGACCGCGCGGGCCACGGGATCCGTGTCGAGCCGGGCCGCCACCTCGGCGGCGCCGGAGACGGTCAGGCCCGAGCGGGCGGCGTACCCGCGCGCGATCGACGACGCGGACGCCACCGTCTCGAGGCAGCCGTCGGCGCCGCACGCGCAGGGGGTGCCGCGGCGTACCGGCACGTGGCCCAGCTCGGTGACCTCCCCGTGGGCGCCGGTGACGAGCCGTCCGTCGACGATCAGCGCCGCGGCGATGCCGGTGCCGATCACGATGAAGGCGACGTGGGTCTTGCCGAGTCCCGCGCCCTGCCGCATCTCGGCGACCGCAGCCGAGGCGACGTCGTTGGCCAGCCGGACCGGCAGGCCCCACCGGTCCGCGAGGGGGGCCGTCATGGCGAGGTCGCGCCAGCCGATGTTGGCGGAGTACGACGCGATGCCGTGCGCCGAGTCGACCAGCCCGGGCACGACGACCCCGGCAGCCACCACCTGGCCACCCAGGTCGCGGGCGTGGGCCAGGAGCCCGTCGCCGACCTCGGCGATCGCGGTCAGGGCCTCGTCGCCCTTGGGTGTCGGCCGTCGCGCACTGGTGTGGACGAGGCCGTCGCGATCGACGAGCTCGCCCTTGATGCTGGTGCCGCCGACGTCGATCGCGACCACGAGATCGCCGGCTCGGTCGAGCGTGGTGGTGGAGGTCACGGGTCAAGGATGCTGGATCGGCTCGGGTTGCGCACACCTCGCACCCGGCACCCCGGTCCGAGACGGTTACGGTCTGTGCCATGAGCTACGACGCCGCGAGCGACCGCTATGACTCCATGCCCTACCGCCACACCGGGCGCAGCGGGCTCAAGCTGCCCGTGCTCTCGCTGGGTCTCTGGCAGAACTTCGGCGACGACCGCCCCGAGGAGACCCAGCGCGCGATCCTGCGCCGCGCGTTCGACCGCGGCGTCACGCACTTCGACCTCGCCAACAACTACGGCCCGCCGTACGGCCGCGCCGAGGAGAACTTCGGCCGCTACCTCGCCGACGACTTCGCGCCGTACCGCGACGAGCTGGTGATCTCGACCAAGGCGGGCTACGACATGTGGCCAGGCCCGTACGGCCAGGGCGGCGGGTCGCGCAAGTACGTGCTGGCCAGCCTCGACCAGTCGCTGGAGCGGCTGGGACTCGACTACGTCGACATCTTCTACAGCCACCGCTTCGACGCCGAGACGCCGGTCGAGGAGACGATGATGGCCCTCGACACGGCGGTGCGCTCGGGTCGCGCGCTGTACGCCGGCATCTCGTCGTACTCCGCCGACATGACCCGCGAGGCCGCGGCGATCGCCGCCGACCTCGGTACGCCGCTGCTGATCCACCAGCCGTCGTACTCCATGCTGAACCGCTGGATCGAGGGGGACCTGCTCGACGAGCTCGAGACGCAGGGCATGGGGTGCATCGTGTTCACGGCGTTGGCGCAGGGGCTGCTCACCGACCGCTACCTCGACGGGGTGCCGGCCGACTCGCGGGCTGCGCGCGACGACTCCACGATCGCCGGGCTCGACGAGGCCGTGCTCGACCGGGTGCGCGCGCTCAACGAGGTCGCACAGGGCCGCGGCCAGAAGCTCGCCCAGCTCGCCCTGCAGTGGGCGGTGCGCGACCCGCGTGTTACCTCGGCGGTCATCGGCGCCTCGTCGGTGGCCCAGCTGGACACCAACCTCGACGCGCTGTCCTTCCCCGACCTGACCGACGCCGAGCTGGCCGAGATCGACAAGCACGCCACCGAGTCGGGCATCAACCTCTGGGCCAAGTCCACCGAGGAGTGACCCACCCCGTTGAGTTGCGCCCGCGTCCCGGTTGAGTTGCGCCAGCGTCCCCCTCGAGTTGCGCGAGAATCACCGGAACAAGGACGGAGCCGCGACTCATTAAGGACGGAGCCGCGACTCAACAAGGACGGAGCCGCGACTCAACGAGTGGGGGGTGCAACAAGATCGGCGCCCGCGGCGTTGGTAGGTCATGGAAGCGGTCATCCCCAGGACGGTAAGGAAGCCAGTGACTGACCCCGCGACGCCTCCTCGGGCAACGGGCAGCACCGACCTCGACTTCGACAGTTGGGTCGCCGCCCGAGGGCCGGCGCTGATGCGGCTGGGCTTCGTGCTCACCGGCAACCGCGCCGACGCCGAGGACGTCGTGCAGGACGCCCTCTCCCGAGCCCTGGCGCGCTGGTCGCGGATCGGAGGGCTGTCCGACCCGGACGCGTACGTCCGGCGGATGGTGGTCAACGCGCACGTCTCCCGCTGGCGCAAGTTCCGGCGTCGCGAGACCCCGGTGGAGACGGTGCGCGACACCGCGGTCACCGAGCGCGTCGCCCCCGAGGAGCGCGACCTGCTCTGGCGGGCGTGTGTCTCGCTCCCTAAGGACCAGCGCACCGCGGTGGTGCTGCGGTTCTACGAAGACCTGGAGTATGCCGAGATAGCGGACCTGACCGGGGTGCGGGAGGGCAGTGTGCGGTCGCGGGTGTCCCGCGGCATCGCCACGCTCCGCCAGCAGCTCGGCGACGAGTGGGGAGCAGACGATGAGTGAGGACTTCGAGCGCAGGGTGGCAGCCGGCCTCCGCCGGGCGGGGGACGGTGCCCCGGACGCGGGCGGACTGGCGCAGGGTGCGCGTGACCGGCTCCGCCGGCGACGTCGTACGACGATCGCCGCGGCCGCCGCCGCGCTGGTCGTGGTCGCGGTGCCGGTGGGCATCACCGTCCTCTCCGGCGATGGCGCAGACGACGGTGCCATGGTGGCGACCGATCCGGGCGGCGTCGAGTCACCTCCCGACATGCGCACCGAGTCCTGGCGGGACGCGACCGTCCAGGTGCCCGCCGAGTGGGGCTACGGCTCGATGTCGGCCTGGTGCGCGGGCGGCGACGGTGAACGGCCGGAGCCGGTCGTCCAGCGGCCGACCACGATCTCTGTGCTGATCGCGTGCAGCGACCCGGCCAGCAGCCTCGGCGTGCAGTTCCTCGACGCCCGGGCGATGACGCTGATGAGCAACGAGTCCGTTCCGACCGAGGTGGTGGACGGGGTCGACTTCCCCGCCGGCGCCTGGTCGGGCTACAAGGTCGTCGGCGGCACGATGGTCCAGGTGGTGGCTCCCGACGAGGAGATCGCCCTGCGGATCTACGACTCGATCGAGATGCTCGACGGTCCGGACGCCAACGCCTGCCCGCAGGACGGGGGGAAGGCCGAGGCGGGCACGAGCACCGCCGGGGACGACCTCTCCCTGTGCCGCTACAGCGACGCGGACGAGCTCGAGTCCAGCCGGCTGCTCTCTGCCGAGGACGGGCAGGCCCTGCTCTCGGAGATCGAGAAGGCGCCGCTGCAGACCGACGAGCCCGCGTGCGACCCCAGCGGGCAGGGTCCGCCCAACACCGTGCTGCTGCAGGGTGGCGGCTACCTCGGCACGATCGCCGAGTGCGCCAACGGCGTGTACCTCTCCGGGACGGTCCACGAGCTCACCGAAGGCATCCGCGAGCTCACGCAGATGCCGTGATCGGCACCTCGGCCGGGGGCCGATGCGAACCTCAAGCCAGCGGGTCGAGTGCTCCGTGCTCGGTCACCGACGCGGCGAGCCGACCCAGCTGGAAGCCGCCGTCGCCGAGCAGGTGGTCGAGCATCGTGAGGTGCGCGACGTAGGTGCCGACGGCGTACTCCGCGGTCATCGCGATGCCGCCGTGCAGCTGGATCGCCTCCTGGCCGATGTGCCGGCCGCCGCGGCTGACCTGCAGCGAGACCCGGCTGGCGGCGTCGGCCAGCTTGTCGGGGTCGCCCTGCGCGACCACCATGGTCGCCCAGTCGACCATGCTGTGGGTGAGCTCCTGCGAGACGTACATGTCGGCCGACCGGAACGTCAGCGCCTGGAACGTGCTGAGCGTGACCCCGAACTGCTTGCGGCTCTTCAGGTAGTCGGTCGTCGCGGCCAGCGCGGTCTGCATCGCGCCCAGCGCCTGGTTGGCCGCCATCACGCGGGTGATGTCCTGCACGGTCGCGATGCTCGCGGTGACGTCCTGCCCGGCCGCCCCCAGCGGGGTCGCGGCCGTGCCGTCGAGGCCGATGCGGGCCGCGCGGGTGCCGTCGTACGCCGCGTAGCCGGTGCGGTCGGCGTCGTCACCGGCCACCAGGAACAGCCCGGTGCCGCCGTCGGGCAGCGCCGCGCTCACCACGAGCACGTCGGCGCGGGCGCCGTGCAGCACCGGCTCCTTGATGCCGCTCAGCGTCCACGAGTCGTCGTCGCCGTCGGAGACCGAGGCCGTCACGGCAGCAGCCGTAGGCCCCCAGCGGTGCCCCGGCTCGTCATGGGCGAAGGCCAGCACCCGCTCGCCGGCTGACAGCGCGCCGAGCAGCTCGGCGCGCTGCTCGGGGGTGCCGCACGCAGCCACGAGCCCGCCGGCCAGCACGACGGAGGCGAGGTACGGCTCGGGGGCGACCACCCGGCCCAGCTCGCGGCACACGATGGCGATCTCGACGGGTCCGGCGCCGACGCCGCCGTCGGACTCGGCGAACGGCAGGCCCAGCAGCCCCATCTCCGCCATCTTGGACCAGAGCTTCTCGTCGAAGCCGGGGTCGTCGGCCACCGCGTTGCGTCGCGTCTCGAAGTCGGCGTACGCCTTGCCGACCAGTCCACGGACGGCGTCGCGCAGTGCGACCTGCTCGTCGTCGTAGGTGAAGTCCATGGGGTCAGTCCCTTCAGAGGCCGAGGATCGTGCGGGAGATGATCTGGCGCTGCACCTCGTTGGAGCCGCCGTAGATCGAGGCCTTGCGGAGGTTGAGGTAGATCGGGGCGGCGCGGCGCGCCCAGCCGTCGAGGTCCGAGCCGTCCCCGGCACCGCTGGCCAGCGAGCCCGGTCCGGCGAGGTCGACGACCAGCTCACTGACCGCCTGCTGCAGGACCGAGCCCCGGAGCTTCAGCACCGACGAGGCCGGGTGCGGCTCGCCGCCGGCTGAGTGGGCCGCGACGCGCAGGGCGGTCAGCTCGAGCGCCAGCAGGTCGTTCTCGAGCTCGGCGACCCGGGCGCGCAGCAGCGGGTCGTCGGCGATGACGTCGGAAGCCAGCTCCTTGGCATGGGCCAGCGCCCGCTTCGTCGCGCCCACCGGCGCCACTCCCACCCGCTCGTTGCCGAGCAGGAACTTGGCGATGGTCCAGCCGCTGTTCAGCTCGCCGACGAGGTTCGCGCCCGGCACGCGGACGTCCTCGAACCACACCTCGTTGACCTCGTGGCCGCCGTCGATGAGCTCGATCGGCCGCACCTCGACGCCGGGGGTGGTCATGTCGATGAGCAGCATCGAGATGCCTGCCTGCTTCTTCACGTCGGGGTCGGTACGGACGAGCGTGAAGATCCAGTCGGCGTGCTGGCCGAGCGTGGTCCACGTCTTCTGCCCGTTCACGACCCAGTCGTCGCCGTCGAGCACGGCGCTGGTGCGCAGCGACGCCAGGTCGGAGCCCGCGTCGGGCTCGGAGAACCCCTGCGCCCACCAGATGTCGAGGTTCGCGGTCCTCGGCAGGAACTCCCGCTTCTGCTCCTCCGAGCCGAACTGCGCCAGCACCGGACCGATCATGGAGGCGTTGAACGCCACCGGGGTCGGCACGCCGGCGCGCTGCATCTCCTCGAACCACAGGTGCCGCTGCAGCTCGGACCAGCCGCGGCCGCCGTACTCCTCGGGCCAGTGCGGCACCGCGAGCCCGGCCCCGTTGAGGGTGCGCATGCTCTCGACGAGCTGGTCCTTGGTGAGCTCACGTCCTTCGGTCACCGCCGTCCGGATCTCCTCGGAGACCTTCGTGGTGAAGAAGTCGCGCATCTCCTGGCGGAAGGCCCGGTCCTCCTCGGACAGTTCGAGCTGCATGTGCCCACCTCTCGTGACCCGCGAGTAGTTCTCCTGAGCATCATGTCGTGCGGGTGGTGAGAACGGCATCCGCTCGCTGCCCGAATCCTCGCTCTGCGACGATCTGTGGATGGCTCCCCGTCCCGATCGGCTCCCGCCCGGCGCTCTCCAGATGCTCCGCGAGCGGCATCTCTCCACGCTGGTGACCCAGCGCGCGGACGGTTCGCCGCACGCGGTACCCGTGGGGTTCACCTGGGACGACGACGAGCACGTCGTCCGCGTCATCACCGACGGCGGCTCGGTCAAGGCGGGCAACGCGCGCGGTGGCGGTCGAGCCGCGGTCAGCCAGGTCGACGGCCGCCGCTGGCTGACGCTCGAGGGGCCGGTGCGGGTGCTCGACGACGCCGACGCGGTCGATGACGCGGTGCGGCGGTACGCCGAGCGCTACCGCACGCCGCGCGTGAACCCGCGCCGGGTGGTGCTGGTCATCGACGTCGACCGGGTGCTCGGCGCCGGCTGGCCCGGGGTCGACGAGCCCGACTGAAGCTAATGAAGGTGCGACCCGGCCCTCCATGCCGGACAATCGTCGCTCGTGGGTCATGTGGATGTTGCCGGAGTGCGCTACGAGCTCCCCGATGGGCGGGTCCTGCTCGACGATGTGTCGTTCCGGGTCGGCGAGGGAGCCAAGGTCGCACTGGTCGGGGCCAACGGCGCCGGCAAGACCACTCTGCTGCGCATCATCACCGGTGACCTGGTGCCGCACACCGGAGCGGTGACCCGCACCGGCGGCCTCGGCGTGATGCGGCAGATGGTCGGTGCCGGGCTGGGGGAGACCCCCACCGTCGCCGACCTGCTGCTGTCCGTCTCGCCGCCGCGCATCCGGGAGGCCGCGGCCGCGGTCGACCGGTGGGAGCTCGCGCTGATGGACGCCGACGACGAGAAGACGCAGATGGCCTACGCCCACGCGCTCTCGGAGTTCGCCGACGCCGGCGGCTACGACGTCGAGGTGACCTGGGACGTCTGCACCATCGCCGGCCTGGGCGTGCCGTACGACCGGGTGAAGTACCGCGAGCTGCGCACGCTCTCGGGCGGCGAGCAGAAGCGGCTGGTGCTGGAGTTCCTGCTGCGCGGACCCGACCAGGTGCTGCTGCTCGACGAGCCGGACAACTTCCTCGACGTCCCCGGCAAGATCTGGCTGGAGCAGCGGATCCGCGAGTCGGCCAAGACGATCCTGTTCATCAGCCACGACCGCGAGCTGCTCGACAACACCGCCACCCGGGTGGTCACCGTCGAGCTCGGGGCCGCCGGCAACACGGTGTGGACCCACCCGGGCGGTTTCTCGTCGTACCACCAGGCCCGCAAGGACCGGTTCCTGCGCTTCGAGGAGCTGCGTCGGCGCTGGGACGAGGAGCACGCCAAGCTCAAGCAGCTGGTGCTGCACTACCGGATCAAGTCCGAGTACAACGACGGCATGGCCTCGCAGTACCGCGCCGCCCAGACCAGGTTGCGCAAGTTCGAGGAGGCCGGTCCGCCGACCGAGCAGCCCCGGGAGCAGCAGGTCACGATGCGTCTCAAGGGCGGCCGCACCGGGAAGCGGGCCGTGGTCTGCGAGGACCTCGAGCTGCGCGGCCTGATGAAGCCGTTCGACCTCGAGGTCTGGTACGGCGAGCGCGTGGCAGTCCTCGGCTCCAACGGCTCGGGCAAGTCGCACTTCTTGCGCCTGCTCGCGGCGGGCGGCAGCGACCCGGACATCGAGCACCAGCCGGCCGGCTCGTCCGGCGACGTCGAGACCATCGAGCCCGTGCAGCACACCGGGAAGGCCCGCCTCGGCGCCCGGGTGCGCCCGGGCTGGTTCGTGCAGACCCACGAGCACCCGGAGCTCCGCGGCCGGACGCTGCTCGAGGTGCTGCACCGCGGCGACGGCGTGCCGGGCGGCCGCGGCGGCATGGGCCGCGAGCAGGCGGCGCGCGTGCTCGACCGCTACGAGCTCGCCCACGCCGGTGAGCAGAGGTTCGAGTCCCTCTCGGGCGGACAGCAGGCGCGGTTCCAGATCCTGATGCTGGAGCTCTCCGGGGCCACCCTCCTGCTGCTCGACGAGCCCACCGACAACCTCGACGTGCAGAGCGCCGAGGCGCTCGAGGACGGCCTGGCCGCCTTCGACGGCACGGTGATCGCGGTCACCCACGACCGGTGGTTCGCCCGCTCCTTCGACCGCTTCCTCGTCTACGGCGCCGACGGCTCGGTCTACGAGTCCGACGGGCCCGTGTGGGACGAGGGTCGCGTGGAGCGGGCGCGGTGAGCCTCGAGATCCGGGAGGTCCCCGTCGGTGACGAGGCGCTCTTCGCCGAGTGGCACGCGACCGTTCTCGCCGCCAACGAGCACGAGGTCGGTCGCTTCCACAGCTGCTGGACCCTGCCCGAGACACGCGTCGCAATGGAGGCCAGCAGTCGTCGCTGGTCGGCCGCCTACGTCGGCCTCGACGACAGCCGGGTCGTCGTGTCCGGGCTGGTGGGCACGCCGCTGCTGGACAACCTCGACGCCGCGGAGGTCGAGGTGCACACCCTGCCGCAGGCACGGCGCCGTGGGCATGCCGGCGCCATGCTGCGCGTCCTGGAGGACGTCTCGCGGAGCCGTGGCCGCTCGCGCCTCGACGCAGCCGCGACCTACCCGCACGCCGCCGGCCCGGCCGGAGTCGGCGTCCCGTCCGTCGCCTTCGCGCAGCGTCAGGGCTATCACTTCGGCCTGGTCGACATCGTGCGCGAGCTCACCGCACCGGTGCCCGACGCGCTCCTCGACGAGCTCGCGGCGGAGGCTGCGCCGCACCACGCGGCGTACGAGCTGCGCTCCTGGGTGGGCGACGTCCCCGACGAGCTGGCGCTGGGCTGGATGACCCTGACCGCCAGCCTGATGACCGAGGCGCCGGCGGGCGAGATCGAGCGCGAACCCGAGGTCGTCGACGTCGCCGCCCTCCGCGAGGGCGAGGCGCTCACGGCGCGGATGGGCCGCACCCGCTACAACACGGTCGCCCTCGACCGGGCCGGTGAGGTGGTCGCCTACACCGACCTGGTCACCACCGTGCACGAGCCCGGCCGCGCCTACCAGTGGGGCACCCTCGTGCGACGTGCCGACCGAGGCCACCGCCTCGGCCTGGCCGTCAAGGCCGCCAACCACGCCCAGCTCCAGCGCCTGCGTCCCGACATCACCCGGGTGACCACGATGAACGCCGAGGTCAACGCGCACATGGTCGGCGTCAACGAGCGGCTGGGCTTCCAGTCGGTGGCGCGGCTGGCGGAGTTCCAGAAGCGACTGGCCTGACTACGAGCTCGACGCGGTCGCGTCGGAGTCGAGGGTCAGTTGGGCGGTGCTCTCCGTGTCGCCACGGGTGTAGGTCACGGTGACCTCGTCGCCCGGGCGGTAGGAGCGGACCGTCGCCACCAGGTCGTCGGCGCTCTCGATCAGGGCCGAGTCCACCTTGGTGATCACGTCACCATCCTCGAGTCCAGCCTCCGCGGCCGTGGAGCCATCGGTGATCTGCTCGATGCGGGCGCCCAGCTCGTCGGTCTGGGCCTGGCTGCCCCGGCCGCCGAGCTGACCGCCGAGCTGACCGGTCGGGTTGGCCGCGTCGGTGACCTGGATGCCGAGCCGTGCGTGGGTCGGTGTCTCGCCCTTGATCATCTGGTCGATGATCGGCATGACCTCGTCGATCGGGATCGCGAAGCCGAGACCGATCGAGCCGGCCTCCGTCTGCGAGCCGTTCGAAGCGGTGCGGATCGAGGAGTTGATGCCGACGACGCTGCCGGTCATGTCGACCAGCGGCCCGCCGCTGTTGCCGGGGTTGATGGCGGCGTCGGTCTGGATCGCGGGGTACGTCGTGGAGTTGCCGGCCGAGTCGGACCCCACGTTGACCGGTCGCGCGAGGGCGCTGACGATGCCGCTGGTGACCGTGGCGTCGAGACCGAACGGCGACCCGATCGCGACGACGCCCTGGCCGACGGCGAGGGCGTCGGACTTGCCGATGGTCGCCGGGGTCAGTCCGGAGACGCCCTCGGCCCTGATCACCGCGGTGTCGGTCAGCGGGTCGGTGCCGAGCACCGTCGCGTCGGCACGCGTGCCGTCGCTGAACGAGACGCTGATCTTGCCTCCCTCGCCGGCGGTGTCGACGACGTGGTTGTTGGTCAAGATGGTGCCGTCCTCGTCGAGGACGATGCCCGATCCCGAGCCGGCCGAGCTCGCGGTGGTGACGGAGATCTTCACGACCGACGGCAGCACGTTCGCCGCCACGTCCTGCACCGAGCCCGGCTCGGCAGGTGCCGGGGCCCGGTCGACGACCGGGCTCGCGGAGGTGGCCGGGGCCGACGCCGCGCCGGCGGTGTCGGCGTTCCACGCGTCGTACGCCGCCGCGCCACCGAAGCCCGCTCCACCACCGACGAGCAGGGACGCGGTCACCACGCCCGCTGCGAAGCCGACGCGACCCTTCGGCTTGCGCTCCCGGGGCGCGGGAGCGGGAGTCGGCTGCAGCGGACCGAGCGGGGTGGTGGGTTCGGGCCCGGTGCCGCTCGGACCGTAGAAGCTGGGGGGAGGGGAGTCGTTCATGTCGGCGACGATGCCCGGCTCGTCTGTGAACAGCCTGAGACTCCGCTGGCGGTTGTCTTAAGTCTGCGGAAGCTTGCGGACCGCGTCCCCGCGGCGGACGGTCCCGGGCGAGACCACCCGCGCGTTGAACCCGCGCAGCCGCAACTGCCGGCCCTCCTCGGAGTTGACGAACGCGACGGCCTCCTCGCCGAACCGCGCGAGGAACTTCTTGCAGCCCCGGTGCGGCTTGGCGGTCACCTCGATGACCGCGCCGCCGTGGTCGGGATCGCCGATGGCCAGCCGCGCGCCGGTCGGGAGGTTGTCGTGGGAGATGTCGAGGTCGACGTACAGCTGGTCGCCGGCGCCCGCCCGGGTCTGGTCGTCGTCGCCGAGGAGGGCGACCATGCGCGAGCTCATCACGTTGAGCTGGGCCTCCAGGTGCCGGCCCGACTCGATCGCCCGCGCGGTCGCGCGCTCCAGCCAGTTGTCGCCGATCAGGCCCAGCTCGAGGTCGAGGACGCCCTCTGACACGACCTCGCGCTCCCCGTTGGCCGGCCGGCGGACCACCAGGTCGAGGGTGCCGTGGTCGGCCGGCGCCGCCCGCAGGTGGGCGATCCGGCCGGTCATGCGGCCATCGGGGGAGCTGGCATGGACCCGATTCTGCACCGCGTCCCTGGCCCATGTCCGCGTGGGTGGGCTGGGCCAGCTTGGACTCAGTCCCGGTCGACGAGGGCGAAGACCCGGGCCGGGAACCCTGAGCCCTCGCGTGGCTTGGGCCAGGTCGCGACGACCAGGGCTCCCGTGGGCGGCACCCGGTCGAGACCGGCGAGCAGCTCGATCTGCCACTTGTCGGCGGCCAGGATGTAGGTCTCCGCCGGGGCGTTGCCGCCGGCGACCACGGCGCCGGGGTCGGTGTCGGTGGTGTCGTGACCGACGGCGGTGACACCGCGCTGCTCCACGAGGTACGTCAGCGCGTCCACGCCCCAGCCGGGGTAGTGCGCGGTGCCGTCGGCGTCCCGGTTGGCCATCGCGTCGTTGTCGGGCCAGCGGTCCGACCACCCGGTCAGCAGGGCCACGAAGGCGCCCGCCGGGATCTCGCCGTGCAGACGCTCGTGCGCCTCGATGTCGGCCCGGGAGACGGCGTGGTCGACGTCGGCGGCGACCTGCCGGCGTACGTCGACGACCACCAGCGGCAGCATCATGTCGGTCACCGGGATCTCGTCCAGGAACCGGCCGCCGCGGGCGAAGTGCGCGGGGGGATCGACGTGCGTGCCCCACTGGCCGATGTGGCTGTAGCGGTGGGCCAGGAAGCCGGTCCCCGCCGAGCCGACGCCCTCGTCGAAGTGGAACAGGGTCTCGCGCTCCTCGTCGGGGAACGCGAAGTAGTGCGGGATGCCGGGCCCGAAGGCATGCGTGAGGTCGATCCACTCGCAGGTGCGGAGGCGGGCGAGGACGTCGGCGAGGGGCGGGCGTGCGGTGTCGGCCATCCGCCGGATGCTAGTCGGATCGTCGGTCACCGTGCATCGCAGACGTCGTGCCGGGCCAAGATGGAGCCATGGCCTCACTTCCCGCGAGCGGCCCGTCCGGCACGCCCCTCTCGCTGATGGAGATCGGACGGCTGACTCGAGATCACGCGGCGGACACCTGCAGCTGGCGCTATCCCGCGCCGTACGACGTCTACGACATGGCGGCTGCCGACCCCGACGACCAGCTCGAGACGGGCGGGGGCTGCGCCGCAGCTCGTCGGCCGGGCGGCCGGACGCACTCGGCTTTCGCGCGATACGGCCCGGGCGCGCCGAGTGACGGGCTGGGACGTTCGACGACCAGGCGCTCGCCAGCGGGCGGACGGTTCGATGCCGCGCACGGCGGTCGCAGCTTCGAGGTCCTCGTTCGCGCCGAGCGGTGACGCGCGGGGGCAGCAGGAACTGTGCCAGTGGCCTTGAAGACCTTGCCGGCGATGCGGCAGCCTACGCCCATCGCAGAGACCAGTGCCCGAGTTGAGCAACCGGCAGATGGGGACGAGCGCAGCATCATCCAGGGCTGGCTGGCCTCTCATCCAGATGCCTTGCGCGCCAAATGTGACGGTCGACGCCGCACAGCTTGTCGCTCGTGCCGCTGAACCATCCCACCTCTCGCTGCTGGGCTTGGTGCGACACATGGCCGAGATGGAGCGCGCCTACGGCTCGTGGCCCCTGGGCGAGGACCCGAACTTCCGTTGGGTCCGGGGGGCATGCGAGGACAACGCGGAGGACGACATCGACTGCACCTCTGACGACGTGGACGTCTCGTTCTGGCTTGGATCGAGGAGCGTGCGGAGACGGACGCGGCTGTGAGCCGGTGGCCAGATCTGGGCCGGCAGCAGAACGAACACCACAGCATCCGTTGGAATCTTGCCAAGCTGGTCGGGGAGTACGGCCGTCACAACAGGCACGCCGACATCATCCGCGAGAGGATCGATGGGCAGACGGGGGAGTGAACTCGTCGATCACCTGCTCGCCCAGGGTGCTCACCCGGGCCGTCCAGGCCGCTGGGATGCGGCATGGTCGAGCAGTTCGAAGGGTTGTCCACAGTCTGGTCGGCACGCCTGAATCCGGCCCGGAAATGTCGGTGGTCCCTGGTTGGCTTCTCGTATGGCGATCACCACGAGCGAGCTTCCCGACACCGCGTCCGCGGTGCTCGCGTACGCGCGGTCTCGTCGCGACACTGCGGATCGTGCGGAGGCTGAGCTGCTGGTGGCGGCGTGTGCGTGGGCGGACCTGCACCCGGCCGATTCGGTCGAGTCTGCGGCGGCCTTCGTCATTCCCGGTGGTGGCGAGCACGAGGAGCCGGTGGCCGGTGTGGGTGCGCCGTTGGTGGCGGAGTTCTGCATCAACGAGCTCGGTGCCGTGCTCGGGATCTCGACGGTGTCGGCGAAGCGGCTGGTCGGGCAGGCCCTTGAGCTGCGACACCGGCTGCCGCGGTTGTGGCGCCGGGTGCAGGGCGGTGACCTGCCGGCCTGGCGGGCGCGGCGGGTCGCGGAGACCACCATCCACGCCGACCTGTCCCTCGAGGCGGCGGCGTACGTCGACGCGCAGCTCGCGCCGTTCGCGCACCGCACCTCGGTCACCGCGGTGGACCGGCTGGTCGACGCCGCGGTCGCACGGTTCGACCCCGCCCGCGCCGCGCTGGAAGCCGCCCGCGGCGCGGACGGTCGGCACGTCACGATCGAGGAGGAGCAGGTCTCCTTCGCCGGCACCATGCGCGTCACCGCCGAGCTCGACCTCGCCGACGCCCTCGACCTCGCCGCCGCCGTCACCCACGGTGCCGAGACGCTGAAGGCGCTCGGGTCCGACGAGACCCTGGACGCCCGCCGGGCAGCCGCGGTCGGGGAGATGGCCCGGTCCCAGCTGTCCTTGCCGCTGCCAGCCGAGTCCGAGACAGCCGCCAGCCCCGCCAGCCCCGCCAGCCCCACCAGCAGCCGGCAGGTGGTGCTGCACGTCCACCTGACCGACGGCGACCCGGTCGCCCGGCTCGAACGCGGCACCCTCGCCACCCTCGATCAGGTCCAGCACTGGTGCACCCGGTCCCGCACCCAGGTGGTGGTGAGGCCGGTCCTCGACCTCAACGAGCACATCACCTGCGCCGGCTACCAGCCCTCGCCCCGGCTCCGCGACCAGGTCGTTCTCCGCGACCAACGGTGCGTTTTCCCGTGGTGCACCCGGCCAGCACGGTCCTGCGACCTCGACCACATCATCCCCTGGGAACAGGGCGGGCAGACCTCGACAGCCAACCTCGCCGCCCTCTGCCGGAGGCATCATCGCCTCAAGACCCACACCGCCTGGCGATATGAACGCGCCGGCCCCGCGACGTACGAGTGGACCAGCCCGCACGGACACCGGTTCATCACCCACCCCACCGGGACCGACCCCGGATGACCACCACGCTCCACAACCCGCCGCGAGCTGACCTCTGCCCAACTGGGGATGCCCCAGTTCGGGGCCGCTGCCACTCGCGAGGCCTCGCGCATTCGCCTGCCTCAGTAGTCGATCAGCGCGGTCCGCGCGGCTGGCCGACCCCGTTACCCGGCGCGGCCGAGTGCGTTCACGAGGTCGTCTTGTAGATCGGCGACCTGACGGAAGGCTGCCGCCAGATCTGAGCCGTGCCCGCGGATCGCTGCGTACTGGGCCTGTCCGAGCGTTCGAGCCTGCCGGTCCAAGACGCCGGCGACCTCTGGCCACGGTGCAAGTTCCGTTGCGGCGTCAACTCGTCGGCGTGCCCCGAGGCGGAGTGAGAAGTTCTGCAGCACCGGCAAGGCCGGACTGCCGAGTCCAGCGTCGGCTCGGTCAGCGAGGTGGCGCAGTCCCTCGGCGTTGCCTCCGGCAGGGGTGTCATCGCCGGCAGCCCACTGGCATGCCAGTGGCAGCAGGTCCCGTGCCGCCTCCTGATGGGTGCGGACGGCCACCGAGCGGAAGTTCGTCCGCAAGGGGAATCGACCGGTGCCATACCCGATCGTCTCGCTGCCCCACGCGGCGAGGAACGCGTCGCTGGGCAACCACGCGTAGGGATGTCCCTGCGGGTCGTGCATGGTGATCCCGTCGGGTCCCACGTCGAGGACGGCCACGAAGTGGTCTGCGCCGATCGGCCGATCCGAACCGGGCTGGTGCAGGAGGAGGCCCATCTCCAGCGGTCCGACGAACACTGGTCCGTGCTTGCAGAGCACGGAGAGGCGCTGGAGCGCCTCCTCCGCAGAGGGGAAGGTCTCTCGGTCGCTCGCCCAACCCAGCAACATGAGTGCCTGGTCCAAGCCGGTGTCCGGGTCCCAACCGGCAGGATCGAACAGTGGCAGCGGACCAACCATCTGGAAGCCGAACGGCGATCCGGTCAGGGTCTCGACAAGGCCGGGTCGCCACTCATCATCGACCACCATGCTCAAGGTGTTGGCGTAGCAGTACGGGCCGGAACCGACATAGCTCACGCTTCTACCCTGCCACCACACCGCCGGCCCACGGCCGATGGCGCGCAAACGACTGCCAGGTGCCGCACGGGAGTCCGCACCCCTACGAGTCGCGGGGCGAGAGGACCAGTCGTGCGCCCGTCACGCGTGGTCGTCGGGCCATCCTCGCCCTCGACGCACGACACCCCGGCAACCAACGGCTGACGGGGTGTCGTGCGTGACGGGACGAGCTCAGGCCCAGCGCTCGCTCGCCGGGACGAAGTCGAGGGTGCGGTCGCCGGTGTAGATCTGCTTGGGCCGGGCGATCTTCTGGTCCTTGTCCTGCACGAGCTCGGACCACTGGGCGAGCCAGCCGGGGGTCCGGCCGATCGCGAACAGCACGGTGAACATCTCCGGGGGGAACTGGAACGCCTCGTAGATGAGGCCGGAGTAGAAGTCCACGTTGGGGTAGAGCTTGCGCTTGATGAAGTACTCGTCCTCGAGCGCGATCTTCTCCAGCTCCTTGGCGATCTCGAGGAGCGGGTTGACCCCGGTGACCTCGAAGACGTCGTCGCAGGCCTTCTTGATGATCGTGGCGCGCGGGTCGAAGTTCTTGTAGACGCGGTGCCCGAAGCCCATCAGCTTCTCGTTGCCGTTCTTCACGCCCTCGATGAACGCGGGGATGTTCTCCTTCGAGCCGATCCGCCGCAGCATCCGCAGCACCGCCTCGTTGGCACCACCGTGCAGGGGGCCGTAGAGGGCCGCGACCCCCGCGGCCACCGCGGAGTACGGGTCGACCTGCGAGGAGCCGACCGAGCGCACCGCGTTGGTCGAGCAGTTCTGCTCGTGGTCGGCGTGCAGGATGAACAGCACGTCGAGGGCCTTGACGAGGCGCTCGTCGGCCTCGAACTTCTGCTCGCTCATCTTGAACAGCATCGAGAGGAAGTTGGCGGTGTAGCTCAGGTCGTTGTCGGGGTAGACGAACGGCTTGCCCTGCGCGTGCCGGAACGACCAGGCGCCGAGCGTGGGCATCTTGGCGATCATCCGGACCATCTGGAGGTGCCGGTTCTCGTCGTCGTGGATGTTGCGGGCGTCGGGGTAGAACGTCGACAGCGCACCCACCGAGGCCATCAGCATGCCCATCGGGTGGGCGTCGTAGCGGAAGCCCTCCATGAACGACTTGACGTTCTCGTGGACGAACGTGTGGTAGGTGATCTCGTGCACCCAGGCGTCGTACTCCGCCTTGGTCGGCAGCTTGCCGTGGATGAGCAGGTAGTTGACCTCGAGGAAGTTCGACTTCTCCGCGAGCTGCTCGATCGGGTAGCCGCGGTACTCGAGGATGCCCTTCTCGCCGTCGATGAAGGTGACGGCGCTGCGGCACGACGCCGTGTTGACGAAGCCGGGGTCGTACGTCGCGAGGCCCGGAGCCTCCTCACCGAGCCTGATCTGGCCGAGATCGGCGGCCTTGATCGTGTTGTCGGTGATGGCGAGGTCGTACGACTGACCTGTGCGGTTGTCGCGGACGGTCAGCGAATCGGTGGATGCGGCGGCGGTGGCCGGGGCATCAGTGGCCGTTACGTCGGTCACGTCGGCTCCTGTCGTGAAAGTCGTCATTGACTCAGATGGGTGAACGACCAACGTATTCCTTCACCCGCGACGAGCCCAAGGCAGGTACCCACCCACCGGACGGCAGCGACCGGCGCACCGCGTTTTGACCGGTGGGCTCACGCCCCCGTATCTTTACTGGTCGCGACTCCTGCCGCGCCTCGACCCCGCACGGTCGAGGTGCAGACCCGGACGATCTGGAACCGGGCAGTGTTCGTCAGAAGCCGCGCACACCGCACCACCCAGCGAGAGCTCCTCTCGCCGGGACCGACGAACAAGAAGGTAATCAGCCGTGCGCACGTACAGCCCCAAGCCCGCTGACATCCAGCGCGAGTGGCACATCATCGATGCCACCGACGTGGTCCTCGGACGTCTCTCCGTCCAGACCGCCAACCTCCTGCGTGGCAAGCACAAGCCGACGTTCGCCCCGCACATGGACATGGGCGACTTCGTCATCATCATCAACGCGGAGAAGGTTGCCCTGTCGGGCAACAAGAAGGTGACCAAGCTGGCCTACCGCCACTCGGGTTACCCCGGTGGTCTCTCCGCCACGCCGTACGGCGAGCTGCTGGAGAAGGACGCCCGCAAGGCGATCGAGAACTCGGTGTGGGGCATGCTCCCCAAGAACCGCCTCGGCCGCCAGATCATCAAGAAGCTCAAGGTCTACACCGGCCCGGAGCACCCGCACGCGGCACAGAAGGCCACGGCGTTCGAGATCACCCAGGTCTCCCAGTAACTTCCAAGGACGAGTGAGGATTACCGTGGCTGAGACCACCGAGAACACCGAGACCGAGACCCAGGCCCCCGAGGCCGAGGTCGAAGAGACCTTCACGACCGACGAGTCGGGCGTTGCCTACTCCTCCGAGAGCGCCCCGTCGGCCGACGCCCCGCAGCGTCCCGCGACGATCGCTCCCGCAGCGGCCACCGGCCGTCGCAAGGAGGCCGTCGCCCGCGTGCGCATCGTGCCGGGCACGGGAGTGTGGACCGTCAACGGCCGCACGCTTGACTCCTACTTCCCGAACAAGCTCCACCAGCAGGTCGTCAACGAGCCGTTCGCCGAGCTCCAGCTCGTCGACCGCTTCGACGTCATCGCGCGCATCCACGGCGGCGGCATCACCGGCCAGGCCGGCGCGCTGCGCCTCGGCGTGGCCCGGTGCCTCAACTTCATCGACGAGGACGCCAACCGCCCCTCGCTGAAGAAGGCCGGACTGCTGACCCGCGACGCGCGTGTCATCGAGCGCAAGAAGGCTGGCCTCAAGAAGGCCCGCAAGGCGCCGCAGTTCAGCAAGCGCTGATCGCGGTCGCCTCACACATGGCGCGCATTTTCGGCACGGACGGGGTCCGGGGCCTGGCCAACGGTCAACTGACCGCTGAGCTGGCCCTGGACCTTTCCGTTGCCGCAGCACGGGTGATCGTCGACCGGCACGAGTTCGAGCCGTCACGGGAGCGACCCCTCGCGGTCGTCGGTCGCGACCCCCGCATCTCCGGCCAGTTCCTGGAGCACGCCGTCGTCGCCGGGCTCGCCTCGGCGGGCTGCGACGTGCTGCGGTTGCGCGTGCTGCCGACCCCGGGCGTGGCCTACCTGACCCAGTCCCTGGGCGCCGACCTCGGCGTGGTCATCAGCGCCTCGCACAACCCGATGCCCGACAACGGCATCAAGTTCCTCTCTCGCGGCGGGCTCAAGCTCGACGACGCGATCGAGAAGGACATCGAGGCCGTGCTCGGCACGCCGTGGGATCGCCCGGTGGGCGCCCACGTCGGCCGGGTGTCGCCGTACCTCCACCCCATCGACGAGTACGTCGGCCACCTGCTCAGGACCCTCCACCGCCCGCTCGCCGGGCTCAAGATCGTGCTCGACTGTGCTCACGGTGCCGCCGCGGTGGCCGGGCCCCAGGCGCTGCGGGCCGCCGGCGCCGAGGTGATCGCCATCGGCGTCGAGCCCGACGGGCTCAACATCAACGACGGCTACGGCTCGACCCACCTGGCACCGCTGCAGGCGGCGGTGCTCGAGCACGGAGCCGACGCCGGCTTCGCGCTCGACGGCGACGCCGACCGCTGCCTCGCGGTCGACCACGAGGGCAACGACGTCGACGGCGACCAGATCCTGGCCGTCCTCGCGCAGGCGATGGCCGAGACCGGGCACCTGGCCAAGGACACGGTCGTGGCGACCGTGATGAGCAACCTCGGCTTCGTGCACGCCATGAGGGACGGCGGCCTCGGCGTGCGGCAGACCAAGGTCGGCGACCGCTACGTGCTGGAGGCCATGCGCGTCGGCGGCTACACCCTCGGTGGCGAGCAGTCGGGCCACGTGATCATGAGCGAGTACGCCACCACCGGTGACGGCATCCTCACCGCCCTGCACGTGATGCAGCGGATGGCCACCACCGGCAAGAGCCTCCAGGCGCTCGCCGGCGTCGTGGTCCGGCTGCCGCAGGTGCTCGTCAACGTCCGCGACGTCGACAAGGCACGCGCCGACGAGGACGCCGTGCTGGCTGCCGCCGTCGCCGAGGAGGAGGCCGCCCTCGCCGGCCGCGGCCGGGTGCTGCTGCGCCCGTCCGGCACCGAGGAGATGGTGCGCGTGATGGTCGAGGCGCCCACGCTCGACGAGGCCGAGGCGGTCGCCGCGCGGCTCGCCGACGTGGTCAAGGCCCAGCTCACCCTGTAGTCCGTGAGCATCGAGACCAGACTCGTCGACCCGTACGACGACACCGCGCTGCGGGCGTGGTGGGAGGCGGGCGCGGCGGCCAACGCCGACCGGCCGTTCGATGCCTGGCCGACGTGGGAGCTGTCCCGCGCGGTCTGCCGGACCCCTCGCAGCGACGTCACGACGACGCTGGTCGTGGCCGCCGACGGCGAGCGCGTCGTGGGTGCCGGGCAGCTGGTCGTGTTCGAGACCGACAACCCGAGGCTCGCCGAGCTGGAGGTGTACGTCGCACCCGACCTCCGTCGTCGTCGGATCGGTCGCACGCTGCTCGCCGACCTGGAGGAGCGCGCGGTCGCAGCCGGACGGACCACGCTCGTCGCCAGTGCCTTCGGCCCCGTCGACGCCCCGAGCGCCGGCTCGCACTTCGCGTCGGCCATGGGCTACGACGTGGGGAACCTCCAGGAGGTCAAGACCGTCGACCTCAGCGCCGCGCCGGCCACCTGGGGCGCGTTGGACGACGAGGTGGAGCAGGCCTTGGGTGGTTACCGGATCGAGGTCTTCGATGGGCACACGCCCGATCACTGGGTCGACGACTTCTGTGAGCTGCTGGAGGCGTTCCTCACCCAGATCCCGTTGGGCGACCTCGACGTCGAGGCGGCCCGCTGGACCCCCGAGCGTCTCCGCGCCGGCGAGGAGCGGGCCCGGCTGGCCGACCGCGTCCAGGTCGTCGCCGTGGCCGTGACTCCGGACGGACGGCTGTGCGGTTTCTCGGACGTCCGAGTGAGCCGGCACCAGCCGTCGTACGGCGAGGTGGGCGGCACCCTGGTGCTGCCCGAGCACCGCGGGCGCCGGCTCGGCCTGGCGATGAAGCTGGCCACGCATCGCCGGCTGCTCGAGCTGTTCGCGCAGTGCGCCTACGTGGTGACGGACAACGCCGGGATCAACGCCCACATGAACGCGGTCAACGAGCGGCTGGGCTACCGCGTCGTCGAGCGCCGTATCGACGTGCAGAGGAAGCTCTGACGGCGCACGTCAGAGCTTGCGCAGCCGCACGTAGCGCACGGAGTGGTCCGCATCCTTGCGCAGCACCAGCGTGGCCCGGCTCCGGGTGGGCAGCACGTTCTGGTTGAGGTTCGGGCCGTTGATGGTGTCCCAGATGCGGCTGGCCTCGGCGATCGCCTCGTCCGAGGAGAGGCTCGCGAACTTCGCGAAGTACGACGACGGGTCGCGGAACGCGGTCTCGCGCAGCTTCTGGAACCGGTCGACGTACCACTTGCGGATGTCGCTGGTCGCGGCGTCGACGTAGACGCTGAAGTCGAAGAAGTCGCTCACCGCGAGGCCGGTGCGGCCGTCGTCGCGGGTCCGGGCGGGCTGGAGGACGTTGAGGCCCTCGATGATGACGATGTCGGGGCGCTTCACCACGACCCGCTCGTCGGGCAGGACGTCGTAGACGAGGTGGGAGTAGATCGGGGCCTCGACCTCGTCCTTGCCCGACTTGATGTCGACCACGAACCGCAGCAGCGCCTTGCGGTCGTAGGACTCCGGGAAGCCCTTGCGGTGCAGGATGCCGCGACGCTCGAGCTCGGCGTTGGGCAGCAGGAAGCCGTCGGTGGTGACGAGCGCGACGTTGGGGTGCTCGGGCCAGTGGGCGAGCATCTGCTGGAGCACCCGAGCGGTGGTCGACTTGCCGACGGCCACCGACCCGGCCAGCCCGATCACGAACGGTGTGCGCGGCGGCGTCTGGCGCTGGAGGAAGTCCTCCTGCTCGCGGTGCAGCCGGCCCGCGCCCGCGACGTACAGGCTGAGCAGCCGCGAGAGCGGCAGGTAGACCTGCTCGACCTCGAGCAGGTCCAGGGAGTCGCCCAG
Source organism: uncultured Actinomycetota bacterium (assembly GCA_963807335.1). Taxonomy (GTDB): domain Bacteria; phylum Actinomycetota; class Actinomycetes; order Propionibacteriales; family Nocardioidaceae; genus Nocardioides. Next base: position 353,718 of record CAWEBT010000010.1, on the reverse strand, counting down.
GCCACGCAGGCTGCGAACCTCGTCGGGCGTCAGCGGGTTCGTCGTCTCGTGGGCCAGCGCCGCCCAGGCGGCACGGTCGAGCTCGACGTACGGCGACGCCTCGTGGGAGCCGTTGCTCCCGGCGACGTCAGACATGGGGCGCATTGTTGCAGTCCCGGGCCGAAGTGGGGTCTGGAGCCTCGCCGGTGCGGTGCTCGGGCGCCGCGGCGAATAGACTCCCGCACCATGTGCGGAATCGTGGGCTACGTCGGTGACAAGCAGGCCAGAGGTGTCGTCATCGAGGGGCTCCGCCGTCTGGAGTACCGCGGCTACGACTCCGCGGGCATCGCCCTGGCCCACGACGGGCGGGTGGCCTCGGACAAGCGGGCCGGCAAGCTCGCGAACCTGGAGAAGGCCATCGAGGAGCGGCCGCTGCCGGCGTCGACGACCGGCATCGGGCACACCCGCTGGGCCACGCACGGTGCCCCCAACGACGTGAACGCGCACCCGCACCTCGGGCCCGTGGGCCGCCTCGCTGTCGTGCACAACGGCATCATCGAGAACTTCGCCAGCCTGCGCACCGAGCTCGAGGGCCAGGGCCACGAGATGCTCTCGGAGACCGACACCGAGATCGCCGCCCACCTGCTCGAGGCCGAGGTCGCCGGTGGCGTCGACCTCACCACCGCCATGCAGAACGTCTGCCGCCGGCTCGAGGGCGCCTTCACCCTCGTCGCGCTCGACGGCGAGGACCCGTCGCGCGTGGTCGCCGCCCGCCGCAACTCCCCGCTCGTGGTGGGCATCGGCGAGGGCGAGACCTTCCTCGGGTCCGACGTCTCGGCGTTCATCGAGCACACCCGCGAGGCGCTGGAGCTCGGCCAGGACCAGGTCGTCACCATCACCCGCGACGGCGTCAGCGTCAGCGGCTTCGACGGCACGCCGGCCGAGGGCCGCCGCTACCACGTCGACTGGGACCTCTCGGCCGCCGAGAAGGACGGCCACGACTGGTTCATGCGCAAGGAGATCTTCGAGCAGCCGCGCGCCGTCGCGGACTCGTTGCTGGGGCGTCGCGACGAGGAGGGCCTGCTGCACCTCGACGAGATGCGCCTCTCCGACGAGGACCTGCGCGACGTCGACAAGGTCATCATCATCGCCGCCGGCACGTCGTTCTATGCCGGCATGGTGGCGAAGTACGCCATCGAGCACTGGACCCGCATCTCGGTCGAGGTCGAGCTGGCCAGCGAGTTCCGCTACCGGGACCCGATCCTCACCCACTCGACGCTGGTCGTCGCGATCAGCCAGTCGGGCGAGACCGCCGACACCCTCCAGGCGATCCGGCACGCCCGGGTGCAGCGCTCGAAGGTGCTCGCCATCTGCAACACCAACGGCTCGACGATCCCGCGCGAGTCCGACGGCGTGATCTACACCCACGCCGGACCCGAGATCGGCGTCGCGTCCACCAAGGGCTTCTTGACCCAGCTGGTCGCCTGCTACCTCCTCGCGCTCTACCTCGCCCAGGTCAAGGGCACCCGCTACGGCGACGAGATCTCGCAGGTCATGGACCAGCTCGACGAGATGCCGGCGCACATCCAGAAGGTGCTCGACTCGCACGAGACGATCTACGCCCTCGCCAAGGAGTACGCCGACGCGAAGTCGGTGCTGTTCCTCGGCCGGCACGCCGGCTACCCGGTGGCCCTCGAGGGCGCACTGAAGCTCAAGGAGATCGCCTACCTCCACGCGGAGGGCTTCGCGGCGGGCGAGCTCAAGCACGGCCCGATCGCGCTGATCGAGCCCGGGCTGCCGGTGTTCTGCATCGTCCCGCCGCGGGGCCGCGACCAGCTGCACGAGAAGATGGTCAGCGGCATCCAGGAGGTGCGCGCCCGCGGAGCCCGCACGCTCTGCATCGCCGAGGAGGGCGACGCGTCGATCCTGCCGTACGCCGACGTGCTCATCCCGCTGCCCGCCGTACCGGTGCTGCTCCAGCCGCTCGTGTCGGTGCTCCCGCTGCAGCTGTTCGCCTGCGAGCTCGCCACCCAGCTCGGGCACGACGTCGACCAGCCGCGCAACCTGGCCAAGTCCGTGACGGTCGAGTAGTGGCGGTCGTCGGGATCGGGATCGACGTCGTGGACATCGAGCGCTTCGGGGTGTCGCTGGATCGCACCCCCGGTCTGCGGACGCGGTTGTTCACGAGCGACGAGTCGGGCCGGGCGCTCGCCTCCCTGGCGGCCCGCTTCGCCGCCAAGGAGGCCCTCGCCAAGGGGCTCGGCGCTCCCGGTGGACTGGCCTGGCACGACGCCGAGATCGTCTCGGAGGAGACCGGCCGACCGCGGTTCGAGCTGCGCGGGACCGTGGCCGCCCGCGCCGCCCAGCTCGGGGTGGGCTCGGTGCACGTCTCGCTGTCGCACGATGCCGGCATCGCGTCCGCCGTCGTCGTGCTCGAGGCCTGAGCCACCTTCCCTCGGTCGAACTCGGGTACTAGCGTGGCTGGTGGCTCGTACAGGAAAGGACATCAGCCGTGGGAATTCTGGACAACGTCAAGGGCGCCATCAAGAAGGACGCGCCCGAGCAGGACGCCGTCCGCACGCCGGCGTCGCCCGACGAGATCGTCCCGGCCGAGCCCGTCGTCGAGACCCCTCCCGGAGCAGAGCCTCCGCGCACCCACACCGTGAAGTCGGGCGAGGCGCTCGGCGACATCGCCCAGCGCTACGGCGTCGACTACCTCGAGGTCGCCCGCATCAACGCGATCGACAACCCCGACCTGATCTTCCCCGGTCAGGTGTTCAAGATCCCGCCCAGCTGACGTGCGGGGCCTGCGCGCCAACTAGTTTGGACCGATGCGCCACGCCCATACCGTCGAGCAGGTCCGGTCCGCCGAGGCCGACCTGATGGCCACGCTGCCCGAGGGAGCCCTGATGGCGCGGGCCGCGGCCGGCCTGGCCGCGGCGCTGATCGACCACCTCGGCGGTGCCTACGGCCGGCGCGTGCTGCTGCTGGTGGGCTCGGGCGACAACGGCGGGGATGCGCTTTACGCCGGCGCCCGGCTGGCGCGCCGGGGCGCGCAGGTCAGCGCGTTGCTGCTGTCCGACCACGCGCACGCCGCCGCGCTGAGGGCCCTGACGGCCGCCGGGGGACGGGTCGTCGACGTGGTCCCGACGGGCGTGGACGTGGTCGTCGACGGGATCGTCGGGATCGGTGGCCGACCCGGTCTCAGCCGGGCAGCGCGGCAGGCTCTCCAGGCAGCCGCCGGCATCCCGGTCGTCGCTGTCGACGTACCGTCGGGGGTCGCCGTCGACACCGGCGAGACCCCAGAGCCCCATGTCAGCGCAGCCCTGACCATCACCTTCGGCACCCACAAGGTTGCCCACCTCGTCGAGCCCGCCGCCTCGGCGTGCGGCGCCGTGCACCTCGTCGACCTCGACCTCGATCTGCCGCGCGCGGCGGTCACCGCCCTGCAGCCCGACGACGTGAGCGGGCTGCTCCCGCGGCCGGCCGCGGACGCGCACAAGTACACCCGTGGCGTCGTCGGGATCCGGGCCGGGTCGGCCGCCTACCCGGGCGCCGCACTGCTGTGCGTCGCGGGCGCGGCCAGCGGCCTCGCCGGCATGGTGCGGTACGTCGGCGCCGACGAGACCGCCGCCAGGGTGCGTGCCGCTCGCCCCGAGGTGGTGGGCGCCGGCCGCGTGCAGGCCTGGGCCGTCGGGCCAGGCACCGACGGTGACTCCGCCGCCGCCCTCGAGGCGGCCTTGGCGGACGGCGTCCCCACGGTGGTCGACGCCGATGCGCTCGCCCACCTCGCCGGCCCGGTCGCGTCGTCGCTGGTGCTCACCCCGCACGCCGGCGAGCTCTCCCGGATGATCGACGTCGACCGCGAGGAGATCGAGGCGGCACCGCTGCGCCATGCCCGCGCCGCCGCCAGGCAGTACGACGCCGTCGTCCTGCTCAAGGGCAGGCACACGCTCGTCGCGGCACCCGACGGCCGGGTCCGGGTGACCACCACCGGGGTGCCGTGGCTGGCGACCGCTGGGGCCGGCGACGTGCTCACCGGCCTGATCGGCGCACTTCTCGCCGCGGGGCTCGACCCGTTCGACGCGGCGTCGGTCGGCTCGTGGCTGCACGGCGCCGCCGCGACCCTGGCGAGCGGGGGCGGCCCGATCGTGGCGAGCGACGTGGCCGCCGCGCTGCCGGATGTCGTGCGCCGGCTGCCGACGTCAATGAAACAATCCTGGGCATGACCCGCCCGCGTGCTCGCATCAGCGTCGAGCTGGTCGCGATCCGGCACAACGTCGAGACGCTCGCGCGGCTGGTCGCCCCGAGTGCGCTGATGGTGGTCGTCAAGGCCGACGGCTACGGCCACGGCATGCTTCCCGTGGCCCGGGCCGCCCGCGAGGCAGGCGCCCCCTGGCTCGGCGTCGCCACCATCGACGAGGCCCTGCAGCTGCGTCACGCGGGTGACACGGGTCGCGTCCTGTGCTGGCTGACGGTGCCGGGCGAGGACTACGACACCGTCCTGCGCGAGGACGTCGACGTCACGGCGTACTCCCTCGCCGAGCTGGCGGAGATCGCCGCAGCAGCCGAGCGCACCGGCGTCACGGCCCGGGTGCAGCTCAAGGTCGACACCGGCCTGTCGCGGGGTGGCGCGCCGACCGCCACCTGGCCCGACCTGGTCGAGGAGGCCCGCCGGCTCGAGCTCGCCGGCCTGCTGCGCGTCACCGGCATCTGGTCGCACCTCGCGGCCAGCGACGAGCCGGACCACCCGGCCAACGACGCGCAGCAGCAGGTCTTCGACGAAGCCCTCGACGTGGCCCACGACGCCGGGCTGCGCCCGGAGGTGCGACACCTCGCCAACTCCGCCGCCGCGATCCTCCGCCCCGGAGCCCGCTTCGACCTGGTGCGGTGCGGCATCGCGTCCTACGGCCTCGACCCGGCGCCCGGCCGGACGCCCGACCTGGGCCTGCTGCCGGCGATGACGGTGCGGGCCAGGCTGGCCATCGTGAAGCCACTGCTCGCCGGCGAGAGCGTCTCCTACGGGCACACCTGGACCGCCGAGCGCGACACCACCGTGGGCCTGGTGCCCATCGGGTACGCCGAGGGCATCCCGCGGCACGCCAGCAACCGGGCCCACGTCTGGGTCGCGGGGAAGCTCCGTCCGGTGCGCGGGCGCGTCTGCATGGACCAGTTCGTGGTCGACCTCGGCGGCGACCTGCCGGAGGTCGGCGAGGACGTCATCGTCTTCGGGCCCGGACTGCTGGGTGAGCCGACGGCCCAGGACTGGGCCGAGGCGGCCGACACCATCAACTACGAGATCGTCACGCGGATCGGTGGCCGGATGCCGCTGGTCCACGTGGACGAGGGAGGCACGTCGTGAGCATCAGGGGCAAGCTCCTCGGCGCCGCCGCGGGCGCGGCCGGCATCGCCGTCGCGGGCAGCGCCGTTCGCGTGGCCCACCGGCACCGCGTCATCGCGAACCGCGGCGAGGGCGACCAGCCGGCCTTCGGCTCGCTGCGCTCGGCGCCGCTCAACGTCGTCGCCGGCGACGGCACCGACCTCCACGTCGAGGTCGACGAGGTGCCCGCCCGGGGCAGGCGGGCGTCCGCTCAGCCGGCCGACGACGATCTCACCGTCGTCTTCGTCCACGGCTACGCCCTCAGCATGGACTGCTGGCACTACCAGCGAGCGGCCTACCGCGGCCAGGTGCGCAGCGTCTTCTACGACCAGCGCTCGCACGGTCGTTCGGCGCGCTCGCCCGAGGAGAACTGCACCATCGAGCAGCTAGGCGACGACCTGCTGCGAGTCATCGAGGCCACCGCGCCCGGTCCCGTTGTCGTCGTCGGACACTCGATGGGTGGCATGGCCGTCATCTCGCTGGCGCAGCACCACCCCGAGCTGTTCGACGACAAGATCGTCGGCGCCGCGCTGATCGCGACGACCGCGGGCGGACTCGACAGCTGGCGGGTCATCTTCCCGATGCTGCCACTGCCGGTCGGGCTCGGTGGCCGGTTCGTCGGCCGTGCCGTCTCGACGCTCGACCGCGGCCACCGGGTCGTCGACTTCCTGCGCAGCCGGGGGCGCGACATCGCCCAGGTGGTCACCGACGACCTCGCGTTCGGCGAGGACGTCCCGCGCGACCACGTGGAGTTCGTGCTCGACATGCTCGACAAGACGCCGTTCAACGTGGTCGCCGACTTCTGGCCGGCCCTGGCGACGCTCGAGTCGTTCGACCACCTCGGCGCGCTGGCGCGGGTGCCCACGTCGGTCATCTGCGGCACCGATGACAAGATCGTCAGCGTCAGCCACAGTCGCAAGCTCCATGCCCGGATCCACGGCTCGAGCCTGCTCGAGGTGGACGGCGCCGGGCACATGGTGATCATCGAACGATCCGACGAGGTCGCCGCCGAGCTCGACGACCTGCTCGACGCCGCCGCTCAGCGCATCAACGGACGAACCGCGTGAGCCTGCGGGTCCGCCGCGTGGGAGCCGACGCAGCCGACGTCGTGCACGCCGTGGTGCACGCCGCCTTCGCGGCTCGTCCCGCGCTCGACCCGCCGGCCGACGCCCTGGCCGAGGACCCGGCCGTCCTCGCGGCCTCGCTGGGCGTGTCGCGCGGTCTGCTCGCCGAGATCGACGGGAGGCCGGTCGGCGCAGCGCTGCTCAGCCCGAACGGCCCCACGCTCTGCCTGCGCCGGGTCGGTGTGCTTCCCGACCTCCAGGACCACGGCATCGCCCATGCGCTCGTCGCGGCCGCGCACGAAGCCGGCGTCGGCTTCGCCGAGCTGGCCGTTCTCGCCCGTCAGGAGCTGCCGGCCACTGTCGGCTTCTGGGAGTCGCTGGGCTTCACCGAGGTCGCCCGCAGCGCGCCGTACGTCGAGCTGCGCCGCCCGCTCCCGACGTCCCACGTCGTCCCGCACGGCGACGCCATGCGGGCACTCGGCGAGCGGCTGGGCGGCCTGCTGGTGCCCGGCGACCTCGTCGTGCTGAACGGCGAGCTGGGCGCCGGCAAGACGACGTTCACCCAGGGACTCGGCCTCGGGCTCGGGGTGCGCGGACAGGTCACCTCACCCACGTTCGTCATCGCGCGGGTGCACCCGTCGCTCGTCGGCGGTGCCGACCTCGTGCACGTCGACGCCTACCGGCTCGGCGGCGTCGACGAGCTCGACGACCTCGACCTCGACACGTCCCTGGACGAGGCCGTGACCGTCGTGGAGTGGGGTGCCGGGATGGCCGAGGTGCTGGCCGAGTTCCGGCTCGACGTGGAGATCCGCCGGACGGTCGGTGCGCCCGTCGACGCAGACGACCTGGACCCCCGGGTCGTCACGCTGATCCGTCGGTGAGGGCGGCCGGTAGGCTCGCCCCGTGCTGCTGGCCTTCGACACCGCGACTGCGCTGGTGAGCGTCGCGCTCCACGATGGCCACGACGTCGTCGTCGAGCGCTCGGGCGACCGGCCCATGAAGCACGGCGAGCAGCTGGCGCCGATGATCGAGGCAGTGATGAAGGACGCCGGCATCGTCCGGCAGGACCTGACCTCGATCGCGGTCGGTGCCGGTCCGGGGCCCTTCACGGGTCTCCGCGTGGGCCTGGTGACCGCCCGCACGCTCGCCTACGTGCTCGAGATCCCCGTCCGCGCCGTCTGCTCGCTGGACGTGCTCGCCGTCGAGGCAGTCGACACCGGGGCCGTCTCCTCCGGCTTCGTGGTCGCCACCGACGCCCGGCGCAAGGAGGTCTACCTCGCCTCCTACGACGCCGACGCCGTGCGGCTGACCGGCCCGGAGGTGCGCAAGCCCGGCGATGTCGCCAGCGGGCTGCCGGTGGTCGGTGCGGGTGCACTGCTCTACCCCGAGGCGTTCCCCAACCCCGTCGGTCCGACCCGGCCGAGCGCCGGCTGGCTGGCGCGGGTGGTCAACGACGGACGCGCCGAGCTGCTCGATCCCGACCCGCTCTACCTGCGCCGTCCAGACGCCGTCGCCGCGTCCGCCAGCAAGCCCACCCTGCAGGCCGCGCCCTCCGGCGCTGCCCGAGGATCCGGCTCGTGATCCGCGAGGCGACCTCCGAGGACGCCGCAGCGCTGCTCGCGCTCGAGCGCTCGCTGTTCGCGGACGCGTGGAGCGAGGCCCTGATCGCCACCGCGCTGGCCTCGGAGCACGAGCACGTCTGGGTGTCCGACGACCTGGCGGCGTACGTCGTGACCATGGTCGCCGGGGACCTGGCCGACCTGCTGCGCATAGGGGTGGACCCGGCGCACCGCCGCCGTGGGCTGGCCGCGGAGTTGCTCGCCGCGGCCATCGAGCACGCCCGCGCGGCCGGCGCCGTTCGCATGCTGCTCGAGGTCAGCGACGCCAATGAGTCGGGGCTGGGCTTCTACACCGCGCAGGGGTTCAAGCGCATCGACACGCGCCAGGGCTACTACGGCGACGGCTCCGACGCGCTGGTGCTCAGCCGCCCGCTCGGCTGACCGGACCCGAGCGGAACGTCGTCGGGTTCACGAACCCGAGCGAGAGGTAGGTCGCCACGGCGGCCGTGTTGTCGGCGTACGCGCCCAGCGTGGCGACGCCCGGCGGCACGGACTGCGCGAGCCGGGCGAGAGCGGCGCTGACGTCGCGACCGTAGCCCCTGCCGCGCGCCTCGGGAGTCACGGTGACCGCCTGGAGCAGGCCGGCCCCGGACTCCTGCCGCGTCACCGCGCCGACGGCGACCAGCCGGCCGGCCTCCCGGATGCCCAACCACTGCACCCCGGGGGTGCCGGGGCGGGCCCACGCGTCCGGGTTGCCGGCATCGAGGACACCGTCGACCTCGGCTCCGTCGACCGCGTCGTCCAGCTCGACCACGGGGACACGAGGCTCTGGCGCCGGTGTGTCGGCGTACATCCAGCGCCACAGCCACGACTCGCCGTGCCGCCAGGGAGCCGAGTCGGCCAGCTCGACCGGCACCGTCAGCCGATCGGGGGCCTCGGCGCACTCGGCGACCCGGTTCATCAGCGGGACCAGTGCCTCAGGGGTGCCGAGGCAGGTGTAGACCCGGCCCCCGGGAGGGAGCCGGGAGCGTCCGCCGAGGTTCTCGACCACGGTCGCCCCATCGCCGACCCAGGCCCGGGTGACCCCTCGAGACGACATCTGCCAGCGCACGAAGGCCTGGTCTGAGGTGGCCATCAGCTCGGTGGCATCGATCTCTCGCACGAGCCCATCATGACGAGGTCCGAGAAGGCCGACACAATGTCCCCATGCGAGACGTTCCGTTGGTGCTGGGCATCGAGACCTCCTGCGACGAGACGGGGGTCGGCATCGTGCGCGGCCATACCCTGCTGGCCGATGCCGTGGCCAGCAGCGTCGAGGAGCACGCGCGGTTCGGGGGAGTGGTGCCCGAGGTGGCGAGCCGGGCCCACCTCGAGGCGATGGTGCCCACGATCGAACGGGCCTGCGAGACGGCCGGCATCTCGCTGCACGACATCGACGCGATCGCGGTCACCAGCGGGCCGGGCCTCGCCGGTGCCCTGCTGGTCGGGGTGGCGAGTGCGAAGGCGCTGGCCCTGGGGCTCGGGAAGCCGATCTACGGCGTCAACCACCTCGCCGCGCACGTGGCCGTCGACCAGCTCGAGCACGGCCCGCTGCCCGAACCCTGCCTCGCGATGCTCGTCTCGGGTGGTCACTCGTCGCTGCTGCGCGTCGAGGACGTCACGGTCGGCGTCGAGCCCCTCGGCGCCACCATCGACGACGCGGCCGGCGAGGCCTTCGACAAGGTCGCCCGGCTGCTCGGGCTGCCGTTCCCGGGCGGTCCCCACATCGACGCCGCCGCCGCCAGCGGCAATGCGATGTACGTCGACTTCCCGCGCGGTCTCTCGTCTCGCAAGGACCTCGAGCGGCACCGCTTCGACTTCTCCTTCTCGGGTCTCAAGACCTCGGTGGCCCGATGGGTGGAGGCCAAGCAACGGGCGGGGGAGCCGATCGACGTCAACGACGTGGCCGCGTCGTTCCAGGAGGCCGTCTGCGACGTGCTGACACGCAAGGCCGTCGATGCCGCGGTGACCCACGGCATCGAGGACATCCTGATCGGCGGGGGCGTGGCCGCCAACAGCCGGCTCCGGGCGATGGCTCAGGAGCGTGCGGCGGCCCGCGGCATCCGCGTGCGGGTGCCGCGCCCGGGGCTGTGCACCGACAACGGCGCCATGGTCGCCGCACTTGGGGCCGAGCTGGTCAGCCGCGGCCGGGCGCCATCGGCCCTCGACCTGCCCGCCGACTCGTCCCAGCCGACGACGACGGTGGTCGCCTGACGCTGGCCCCGGACAGGGCCGTCAGTCCAGGACGCCCGACTCGGCGCCCTCGTCGTCGACCCAGTCCTGCTCGAACTCCATCCCGTCGGCCGAGACCGCTCCGGGCCTGCCCTTGCCCTTGCCCCTGCCTGCGCCCTGCGCGCCGCCGGCGCCGGCGACCGTGCCGCGGCCACCACCCGGGGCTGCACCGGCCGTGCCACGGCTGCCCGCCGTGCCCGCGGCTCCGGTGCGACCGCCGGCTCCCGACCGGCCCGGCGTGCCGCCGCGGGCTGCTGCCCCGCTTCGGGCCGCGCCCGCGGCGCCGCGGGTGGACGTCGAACCGGCAGCGCCGGCGCGGGCCGAGCCTGCTCCGGACCTGCCGAGCGCGCTGCTGGAGCCGCTCCGCGTGCTGCTGCCGATGGGCTTGACCGCACCGGCCGCGCTGGTCGAGGAGCCGCCGGGCAGCATGCCGCCGCCGCGCAGGCCACCGGCCATTCCACCGGCCAGGGCGCCGCCGGCGCCCGCCGCCATGCCGCCGCCGACCGAGCCGCCGCTGAGACCGCCGCCGCCCACACCGCCGCTGACACCGCCGCTGAGACCGCCGCCGGTCCCGCCGGGGGTCGTGCCGAAGCCGCCGCCGGGACCTGACTGGGTGCCGCCACCGACGGTCGTGGTGCCGCCGCTGCCAACACCGTCGCTGCCAGTTCCGTCGCCGCCGTTCCGTCGCCGCCAGTGCCGTCGCCGCCGTTGCCGCCGCCGCCGTTGCCGCCGCCGCCGTTTCCGCCGCCGCCGTTTCCGCCGCCGCCGTTGCCGCCAGTTCCGTCGCCGCCGCCACCGCCGCCGCCGCCACCGCCACCGCCACCGCCGTGCCACCGCCGGTGCCCGGAGCCGTGGGCGTCATCGGGCTGGCCGGTCCGCCCGGCGGGTCTCCCGCGCCGTCAGGCGGCGGTGGCGGCTCGTAGCCGCTGATCGCACGCATGGCCGGGATCGCGCCCTGTAGGTCGTGTCCATCGCGTCGGCCCACTTGGCCGCCTTGTTCTCCTGGGCGTTGAAGCTGGTCAGGTACGCCGCGTGCTGGGTGTCGTACTGCTGCTGCGCGTTCTCCTCGTCCTCGGGTGCTCGAGCCAGGGGTGCGCGTCGGCTTGGTCGGCTCGTCGAGGTCGGCCATGTTGTCCTTGGCCTTGCGGGCATCGACGATGACCTGGTGGGCGTTCGTCGAGCTGGGTCGCGCCGTCCTTGAGGAGCATGGCCCGATCGCTCATGGCGGTGGAGGCCTGCGAGAACTGCTCGTCCACGGCGGGGCCGGTCTGGCCACCGATGCGGGTGCGCATCTGCGGGCGAGGCGGCATCAAGCGCCGCACTGATGGTCGTGAGGATCTCGGCGCACTTGTTCCAGTCGGTCGCCGCGTTGCCGACGGCCTCCTCGCGGGCGCCGGTCAGGTAGCTCTCGAGCCGTGCTCGCTGCGGGCCGGGCATCAGGCGTCTCCTCCGTCGGTGGTCGTCCCGCCCGCGGGCAGGGTGAGCTCCGGGGTGTCGACGTGCATGGTCGACACCTCGAGGCTCTTGAGGGTGGCGGCATTGGACTCGTCGGTGTCCTTGACGTCGTCCACGAACGTCTTGAGACCGTCGCGATAGCCACGCAGGCCCTTCACCATGTCGATGACCGCCTTCGTCACGACGTCCTGGGCGAGACCCGCGTCGAAGCCGAGCTGGGAACCCCAGCCGGACGGGCCGAAGACGTCTCCCGAGATCGGCTGGACGTTGCGAGTCTCCAACGCGTCGGCATTCTCGTCGAGCATCTTCATGACGTCGTCGATGACGTCCTCAGCAAGGTTCAGATCCTTAAGAGTGCCGTAGACCTCTGCCATGATCATGGTGCGCTATCCCCTTCGAGCTCAACCGGACCTTTTGCCGCAGGGGTCACCTTCCCCCGGAGGCATCGTCTCAAACCTTGCCGCCCCTGTCAGTCGGGGGCCCGGGCCGTAGGCTGGCGGCCGATCCGACTCGGAGGAGGGTTGATGAGGGCTCGAACCGACCTCGCGGCCACGGTCGTGACCTGCGCCCTGGCACTGGCGTTGACGGCGTGTGGCGACGACGGCCCGGCAGCACGAACCGGGCCGGCGTCCGCCACCGCCTCGGACTCACCGACCCAGTCACCGACGGGGTCATCGACGGAGCCACCGACAGGGTCGCCCACGGTGACCCCGGCCGCTGGGCCGCTGCTGAAGATGGAGGTGGCGGAGGTCAACGCGCCGACCGGCTGGGAGCACGAGGACCAGCTGGTCCCGTTGGAGGACGGCGCCCGGAAGTCGGGGCAGCGGATGTCGCTGACCGAGACGCCGGCCTTCGGCAGCACCCTCGAGCAGATCGCCAAGATCCAGCGGCAGGGCTTTGACGACAAGGTGCTGAAGCGGCTCGACGACACCGAGATCGACGGCGTCCCCGTCTTCCACCTCCTCGACCCCGGTCCGCACGGCAGCTACGAGTTCACGACCGAGGAGTCCTTCACCGCGGTCTACCGCGACAAGGTGATCACGGTCCTGTTCCAGCTGGACCGCGACGTGCCGAAGGCGGAGCGCCAGCGCATCGTCGATGAGGTGCTGGCGACCGTCGTGTGGAAGTGACGTCCCTGGGCGGTCACCAGTTGCCATCCGGTGTGTAGGGACGCTCGTCCTCGGGTGACCCGATCACGGGGCTCGTGCGTCGGCTGCTGCCGGCCAGGTCGACGCGGACGACGTCCCAGCCCTTCGACTCGTACGAGTAGCGCACCAGCAGCAGGTGGTCGTCGTCCTCCCACGCCTGGGCGCCGACGAACCCGTCCTCGACCCGGTAGGTGGCGACCGGGTCGCCGGTCGTCGCCTCAAGGACGGTGATGGAGGTCGGCCCGATCCCGTCGCTGTCGGACGTGGTCGCCATCAGCCGCTGGCCGTCGGGGGAGAAGCGGAGGAAGGCGTAGTCGCACGTGTCCCACAGTGACCTTCCGAGCCGAGCGTCGTAGACCTCGCTGCACGCGCGGCCCTGCTCGTACGACGTCTGCGTGGCGACGAGCAGGTCGGCGGACACGTCGTTGACCTTGATCGCGTCGGGCGTGACGTCACCGGTGCGGCCGTCCGAGCTGACGAAACGCGGAGCGCTCTCTCCGGCCGCATCGAGGTAGACGGTGCACCCATCGCCGTCCGCGGGCAGGCAGCTGCCGTCGCCGACGACCGCGACCGCGCCGGCGCCCCCGGACTTCTGGTCCAGCTCGAGCCTGCCGCCGTCCCAGGCGGTCCACACCGAACCGTCAGGCTCGGTCCAGGCAGCCGTGGTGCCGCTCGGGCTGACGACGACCTGGTCGACTCCGGCCCAGGTCACGCTGGACCGCCCCTTGCCGTCGACGATGTCGAGCTCCCGGTTGCCGTCCTCGTCGGCCCGCACGCCCAAGAACAGCGAGCCGATGCGTACGAAGTGCTGGTAGCTGCCGTCCCTCACCTCGATGCGGGGCTCCTCGCCCAGCGGCGGGTCGGTAGGCAGCGTGACGTCGACCGGTCCCGTGGCCGAGGGGCTCGGGCTGCCGGCCGCCGCCGGCGCAGGCGTGTCGTCGCCGCGCGGCGACGACACGAACAGCGCCGTCGGCACGACGACGGCCGCCACCGCAGCGGCCGCGACTCCGGCGACGATGCGCCGGCGCCGACGGATGCGTCCGACGCGCTGCTGCACGTCGTGCACCCCGACGTGACCGGTGACCGCCCGGTCGACGTGGTCGTGGAGGCTCCCGGAGAGCCGGGTGCCGAGGTCGTCGTTGCTCATCGCTCCTCCTCCCGGAGGCTCTGGGGTGCGCGCTCGCGGAGGGCCGCGAGGGCACGGCTGGTCTGGGACTTCACGGTGCCGACGGAGATGCCGAGCACATCGGCGGTCTCGGCCTCCGACAGCTCCTCGTAGTAGCGCAGCACCAGCACGGCCCGCTGCCGTCGGGGCAGCGTCTGCACGAAGCTCCACAGCCGGGCGGAGTCGCCGTCGTCGGGGCGGTCGGTGACCGCCTGCTCGGGCACGTCGTCGCTGGCGTGCTCGCGGCGCTTCCACGCGCGGCGCCACAGCGAGGCGTGCTCGTTGACCATGATCCGGCGGACGTAGCCGTCGAGCGACTCGCGGTCGCGGACGCGGTCCCAGGCCAGGTAGAGCTTGGCCAGCGCCGTCTGCACGAGGTCCTGCGCGTCATGGAGGTTGCCGGTGAGCGCATACGCCGTACGCAGGAGTGCCTGCTCGCGAGCGGCGAGGTACGACTCGAAGTCGGCGTCACGCGAGCGACTTGCCACGGCGGCCCCCGTCCCGGCTCCGGTCATTGAGGTGGTGCCCATTCTCGCCTCCCATCATGGACCCGGTCCGTGCGCGGTCGGGTGCTGTCAGTGGGAAGACGCGAGACTGGCAGGCTGGGTTGCAGGAACTTCGCGACGAGAGGGTCAGTCATGCAGCAGGTCAAGGGAGTCATCGCGCGCGCCAAGGGCGCACCGGTCGAGGTCGTCACCATCAACATCCCCGACCCCGGCCCGGGTGAGGCGCTGGTCAAGGTGCAGGCGTGCGGGGTCTGCCACACCGACCTGCACTACCGGGAGGGCGGCATCAACGACGAGTTCCCGTTCCTCCTGGGCCACGAGGCGGCCGGCGTCGTCGAGGCCGTCGGCCCCGACGTCACCGACGTCGCACCGGGTGACTTCGTGATCCTCAACTGGCGCGCCGTGTGTGGCAGCTGCCGGGCCTGCGACCGGGGCGAGCCGTGGTACTGCTTCAGCACCCACAACGCGACCCAGAAGATGACCCTCGAGGACGGTACGGAGCTGTCCCCGGCGCTCGGCATCGGCTCGTTCGCCGAGAAGACGCTGGTCGCTGCCGGCCAGTGCACCAAGGTCGACCCGGCGGCGCGTGCCGCCGCGGTGGGGCTGCTGGGCTGCGGCGTGATGGCCGGCCTGGGTGCGGCCATCAACACCGGCAGCGTCGGTCGCGGCATGTCGGTCGCGGTCATCGGCTGCGGCGGCGTCGGGGCGGCCGCGATCGCCGGCTCCGTGCTCGCCGGCGCGAGCAAGGTCATCGCCGTCGACATCGACGACCGCAAGCTCGAGGGCGCCCGCACGATGGGTGCCACCCACGCGATCAACAGCTCCGACGGCGACCCGGTCGAGGCGATCCGGGCCCTCACCGACGGCAACGGCGCCGACGTCGTGATCGACGCGGTCGGCCGCCCCGAGACGTGGAAGCAGGCGTTCTACGCCCGTGACCTCGCGGGGACCGTCGTGCTGGTCGGCGTGCCGACGCCGGACATGATGGTGCCCGACATCCCGCTGATCGACGTGTTCGGCCGCGGCGGCTCGCTGAAGTCGAGCTGGTACGGCGACTGCCTCCCGTCGCGCGACTTCCCGATGCTCGTCGACCTCTACCAGCAGGGCCGCCTCGACCTCGACGCCTTCGTGAGCGAGGAGATCGCCCTCGACGAGGTCGAGGCGGCCTTCGAGAAGATGCACCACGGCGACGTGCTCCGTTCGGTGGTGATCTTGTGAGCAACCAGACGCGCGTCGACCACGCTGTCGTCTCCGGGACCTTCTCCCTCGACGGCGAGACCTTCGACGTGGACAACAACATCTGGGTCATCGGTGACGACTCCGAGTGCGTCGTGATCGACGCGCCCCACGACGTCGACGCGATCCTCGACGTCGTGGGGGACCGGGTGGTCAAGGCGATCCTCTGCACCCACGCGCACGACGACCACGTGCGGGTCGCGCCGGCGTTGCGCCAACGGGTGCGGTGCCCCATCCTGCTGCACCCCGACGACCGCCCCCTGTGGGAGCAGACCCACCCCGACGAGCTGTGGGACGTCGACCTCTCCGACGGCCAGACGATCAGCGTCGCCGGCACCGAGCTGACCATCCTGCACACGCCCGGCCACGCGCCCGGAGCCGTCTGCGTGCACGCGCCGGGGCTGGGGCGCGTCTTCACCGGTGACACGCTGTTCAACGGCGGTCCCGGCGCGACGGGACGCAGCTTCAGCGACCGACCGACGATCGAGGCGTCGATCCGCTCGGCGCTCTTCGCGCTGCCCGACGAGACCGTCGTGCACACCGGGCACGGGGACGACACGACGATCGGTGCCGAGCGTGACCGTGCCGCGGGGTGGGAGCCGGCGTCGTCGTCCTGAGCGCGGTGGCACCATGTGCCCATGCCTGACCGTCGTGCCCTGACCTGTCTGGTGGCCTCGGTGGGCCTCCTGGCCGGTGTGCTCGGCGGCTGCACGTCCGAGCCGGTCGACGCGCCCGCGGGAGCCGAGACCGCCGCGGCCGTGGAGCCGCCGCCGACCCCGGTCGAGCGGATGGGGCTGGTGCCGGGCTGGGGCCCGACCGAGCAGGAGCTCGAGGAGGCTGCCGGGATCGTCGACGGCCTCCCCGTCCGTGATCTCGCCGGACAGGTCATCGTGGCCCGCTGGCAGGGCACCCGCGCCCCGACCGCCCTGGTCCGGCGGCTCCACCTCGGTGGCGTCATCGCGTTCTCCGACAACGTCACGTCGACCGACCAGATCCGCCGCCTGAACGCCACGCTGCGCCGTGACGTCGACCGGCCGTGGCCGCTGTTCCTCGCGGTCGACCAGGAGGGTGGCGCCGTCGAGCGGGTGAAGGGCACGGCGACCAGGTTCCCGGCGCTGATGTCCGCCGGCGCGGCCCGTGACCAGGCGCTCACCGCGGCGACGTACGCCGCGAGCGGCGCCGAGCTGCGCGGCCTGGGCTTCAACGTCGACCTGGGTCCCGATGCCGACGTCACCGTCGGCGCCGCCGACCCGACCATCGGCGCCCGTTCGGTCGGCTCCGCACCGGCCCTGGTCGCGGCGCAGGCGGCCGCGGCTGCCAGGGGCTTCGTCGCCGGTGGGGTCGTGCCGGTGCTCAAGCACTTCCCGGGCCACGGGTCGGTGCTGGCCGACAGTCACCGCACCCTGCCGGTGCAGGGTCGGTCGATGACGCAGCTGCGCACCATCGACCTGGTGCCGTTCGCGAACGCGGTGCGCGCCGGCGCGTCGGCGATCATGGTCGGCCACCTCGACGTGCGCGCGGTCGACCCGCGGGTCCCCAGCTCGCTGTCACGCAAGGTGGTCACCGGGCTGCTGCGCGACGAGCTCGGCTTCCAGGGGCTGGCGGTCACCGACGCGCTCGACATGGCCGGCGTGAGCTCCGGGCGCACCTCCGGCGAGGTGGCGGTCAAGGCGCTCAAGGCCGGCAACGACGTGCTGCTCATGCCGAGCGACCCGGCCGCGGCTCGGGCCGCCATCGTGCGGGCCGTGCACGACGGCAGGGTGCCGCGACGTCGCCTCGAGCAGGCTGCCGCTCGCCAGATCGCCCTGCTGATCCACCACCGGGCCACCGCGCCGAAGGGCGCGAAGCCGGGCTCCGGACGCGCCGCGTCACGGGCGCTGTCGGCCGCGGCCATCACCTCGGTCTCAGGTCCCTGCGCGGGGCCGTTGGTCAGCGGCCCGGTCGTGCCCATCGGCAGCTCCCTGGCGGTCGCCAACTTCCGCGCCGCTGCCGCGTCGGCGGGACTGGCCCTGGGCACGATCACCTACGAGAAGCCGCCCAAGCCGCCCAAGCGCAAGAAGAAGAAGCTGCGCGCGTGGCGGAAGCTGGAGCCGACCCCGGTGTTCCACGGCACCCCGCTCGGCTTCACCGGCTACCGCGGCGGTGCGACGAGCGCCCCTATCGTGGTCGCCACCGACGTGCCGTACGTCCTCGGGCAGGTGAGCGCCGGCGTCCGGATCGCGACGTACGGCGAGACCCCGGGCGCCATGGCGGCCCTCGTCGACGTGCTGATGGGCACGGCGTCCGCCCCTGGCCGGCTGCCGGTCGCGGTCGGCGGCGTCCCTCGCCGCGGCTGCGGTTGAGTCAGTACGACGTGCTGCGGGCCAGGCCCAGTGCGCGGTCGAGCTGGAACGGCTGGTTCTGCATGAACAGCCAGGGCCGGCCGAACCACAGGTAGCCGTCGACGTACTGCCTCGCGAGGGCGTTGGCCCTCGAGGTCAGTCCCCAGGCGGGGTTGGCGACGTCGGTCGTCGGCGGGATGCCGAGGGTGACGCACACGCGCTGGGTCGGGGAGGTGCAGACCGGCGCGTGGTCGAAGCAGGTGCCGGTGGCCGCGGCGAGGTTGCAGGTGTCCACGCGGTCGTACTTCTTGTGGAACTCGCCGGCCTTGAAGCCACGTCCGTTCTGGGTGGTGTTGATGACCACCGTCTTGCCGGGCATCCCCTTCTTGGCGAGCTGCCGGGCGACCTGCGCGCCGAAGCGGACCTGACGCTCGGTGGTGTCGTAGTGGGTGCCGTTGAGGGCGATGCCGCGGGCGTACCTCACCCCGCCGAGACGGGCGATCCGGGCCGCCTTCCTCGGGTCGTCCATCGGCCAGTCGGCGGCCCCGACCTCGACGTAGACGCTGGTGTTGGGCAGGGCGCTGAGCACCCGCGTGCCGTAGCTGATCAGCCGTGCGTGGACCTTCGATCCGCCCGGCGCGCACAGCACGAACGGGCCGTCGGGTTGCTGGACGATCGCCACGTGGGCGGTGCCGATCGCCGCCGCCAGGGTGTCGAACCAGACCTTGTAGTCCTGCTGCTCCGTCGCCGTGGACACCCGGTTGCACGACGGCTGCTCCCAGGGCTCCATCCGGAAGGTGGCCAGCTGCACCAGCGCCTCGGGGTCGCCCGCCTGCGCGGTGGAGATGTAGCGGGCCACGACCTTGCCGAGCCTCTCGGTCGACCACCACGAGCCCAGCCACGCGGCCTTGGGCTGCATCGCCACCTTGGCCAGCAGCTCCTGCTCGGGTCCGGAGGAGGCGTGGTACGCCTCCACCGTCGGGTCGAGGTCGCCTCGACCCCAGGTGCGGCCGGCGAGCGGGTTGGCGCTCGTACGGCTGGCGTACGGCGAGGCTTCGACGGCCGTCGCGGGGGCAGTGGTCACCGCCGTCGCCGTCGTCGACGAGACGGCCAGGGCGTGCGCCATCGCGGGGACCGCCACCGCGAGCGCCGCGCAGACGGCCAGTGTCGCGCGGGTCGCGGTCCGAGTGCGCGAGGACCGGGGGACGAAGGTCATGCGGGCGACTGTAAGGGGCCACGCACGCCCCCGCAGGCAGTTGGCGAGAGTGGTCAGAACGGCCGGACGAGCAGGACGGTGCCGTGCCCGGCGACCCGCGTCAGCACGATGGTGGCCGTCTCGTCGCCCTTCAATGCGAGTCGCCTGCGCAGCTGCTCGGGCACGATGTCGACGCCGCGCTTCTTGATGGTCAGGCTGCCGATGCCACGCTCGCGCAGCGCCGCCTTGAGCGGCTTCTCCCGGTAGGGCAGCTCCTCCAGCACCTGGTACGACGTCGCGAACGGTGACCTGAACGAGGAGTCAGAGGTCACGTAGGCGATCTTCTCGTCCAGCAGCCCGCCCGCCACGCCGGCGGCGACCGCGGTGACGAGCCCGGCCCTGATGACCGCGCCGTCGGGCTCGTAGAGGAACTCGCCCACGGCACGCACCGGCCGGGGCAGGCCGGCGAACGGGTCGTCCTCGGCGGTCATGGACGCGAGGCCACCGCTGCCGATCACGGTCGCGCGCCGGCTGGTCGTGGCCAGCGGAGGCGACCAGAGTGCGGCCTCCTTGACCTCTCCGCGCTCACTCACCCACTCGGCCTCGACACCGGCGGGCACCAGGTCGTGGGGGATGCCGGGGGCGACCTTGACCACGGCCCGGCCACTCAGCAGGTCGGTGACGAACGGCCACGGCGGCGTCCAGCCCTCGGCGTCGAAGACCCGGCCGCGCGCACCCCGCCGGGCGGGATCGGCGAAGGCGGCGCCGAAACCGGTCACGTCGATCGTGGTCGCGTCGGCGACCTGGACCGCGCCACCCAGACCGAGGGCGCTCAGGTTGGCCCGGGCGACGGCGACGCGTACCGGGTCCAGGTCGATGCCGGCGGCGGTCAGGCCGGCTCGGGCGAAGGCCACCAGGTCGCCGCCGATGCCGCACCCGAGGTCGACGACCGTGCCGACGTCGGCCGCGACCAGCCGGGCCGCACGATGCGCGGCGACCCGCGGACGGGTGGCCTGCTCGAGGGCGTCGGGGGTGAAGTACATCCGCACCGCGTCGCCGCCGAACTTGGCGACGGCCTTCGTCCGCAGCTGCACCTGGGTGAGCGTGGCGCTGGACCGCCCCGGGTCGGGCTCCAGCCTGCGGATCGCCGCGGCGGCGCGGACCGGGTCGGCGCCGGCGGCCAGGTAGGCCTCGGTCGCACGGGCCAGCACCTGCTGCCCGGGCTCGGTCAGCAGCCAGGCAAAGGCGTCGGCATCCACGGGGCCATCCTCGCAGGCACCCCTCTGGCACTCAGATGGGGCGAGTGCTAACGTCTGATCTGGCACTCTCACCCCGAGGGTGCCAGCGCTTGCGACGACGTGCGACCCCCGCGACGGCGTTCGTCATCTCGCAGGCTCGAACGTCCCGGGAGCCTCGGCTCCCGTCCGTACCCAAAGCCATGTGGCACAAGAAAGTGGAGGTCGACATCGTGTCGGTCAACATCAAGCCCCTCGAGGACCGCATCGTCGTCAAGCCCCTCGACGCCGAGCAGACCACGGCCTCCGGCCTGGTCATCCCGGACACCGCCAAGGAGAAGCCCCAGGAGGGCGAGGTCCTGGCGATCGGTCCCGGTCGCATCGACGACAACGGCAACCGCGTTCCTCTCGACGTCGCCGTCGGCGACAAGGTCATCTACAGCAAGTACGGCGGCACCGAGGTCAAGTACGCCGGTGGCGAGTACCTCATCCTCTCCGCCCGCGACGTCCTCGCCGTCGTTTCCTGATTTCCTCATCGCCCGGGACGTCGTCCGGATGGAGCCTCGGCTCCACGATCCGGATGACGTCGCCCGGGCGATGACTCTTTCCAAGGAGCATTGATGCCCAAGATTCTGGAGTTCGACGAGAACGCCCGGCGCGCCCTCGAGCGCGGCGTCGACGCGCTCGCCAACGCCGTCAAGGTGACGCTCGGCCCCAAGGGCCGCTACGTCGTCCTGGACAAGAAGTGGGGTGCCCCCACGATCACCAACGACGGCGTGACGGTGGCCCGCGAGATCGAGCTGGACGACCCGTTCGAGAACCTCGGCGCCCAGCTGACGAAGGAGGTCGCCACCAAGACCAACGACGTCGCCGGTGACGGCACCACGACGGCGACCGTGCTGGCGCAGGCGATGGTCCACGAGGGCCTGCGCGCCGTGGCCGCCGGCGCCAACCCGATGGGTCTCAAGCGCGGCATGGACGCCGCTGCCGAGGCCGTCGGCGACGCGCTGCGCGAAGCCGCCCGGGAGGTGGAGTCGAAGGAGGACATGGCCTCGGTCGCCACCATCTCGAGCCGCGACGCCGTCATCGGCGAGCTGCTCGCCGAGGCGTTCGACAAGGTCGGCAAGGACGGCGTGATCACCGTCGAGGAGTCCAACACCATGGGCACCGAGCTGGAGTTCACCGAGGGCATGCAGTTCGACAAGGGCTACATCTCGGCGTACTTCGTCTCCGACCCGGAGCGCATGGAGGCCGTCCTCGACGACCCCTACATCCTTCTGCACCAGGGCAAGATCTCGGCGATCGCCGACCTCCTGCCGCTGCTCGAGAAGGTCGTCTCCGCAGGCAAGCCGCTCTTCATCCTCGCCGAGGACGTGGACGGCGAGGCCCTGTCGACGCTGGTCGTCAACAAGATCCGCGGCTCGTTCAACGCGGTCGCGGTCAAGAGCCCCGCGTTCGGTGACCGGCGCAAGGCCATGGTCGAGGACATCGCGACCCTGACCGGTGCGCAGGTCGTCGCCCCCGAGATCGGGCTCAAGCTCGACCAGGTCGGCCTCGAGGTGCTGGGTCAGGCCCGGCGCATCGTCATCACCAAGGACGACACCACCATCGTCGACGGCGCCGGCGACCCCGCCGCTGTCGAGGGTCGGGTCAACCAGATCAAGGCCGAGATCGAGAACACCGACTCCGACTGGGACCGCGAGAAGCTCCAGGAGCGTCTCGCGAAGCTCGCCGGTGGCGTGTGCGTGATCAAGGTCGGCGCCGCCACCGAGGTGGAGCTCAAGGAGAAGAAGCACCGCATCGAGGACGCCGTCTCCGCGACGCGCGCCGCGATCGAGGAGGGCATCGTCCCCGGCGGTGGCTCCGCGCTCATCCACGCCGTCTCGGTCCTCGACGGCGAGCTCGGTCTCACCGGTGACGAGGCTGCCGGCGTGCGCATCGTGCGCAAGTCCGCCGACGAGCCGCTGCGCTGGATCGCCGAGAACGGTGGCGTCAACGGCTACGTCGTGACGAGCAAGGTCCGCGAGCTCGGCGTCGGCAACGGCTACAACGCCGCCACCGAGGAGTACGGCGACCTGGTCGCCCAGGGCGTCCTGGACCCCGTCAAGGTCACCCGCTCGGCACTCGTCAACGCCACCTCGATCGCGGGCATGCTGCTCACGACCGAGACGTTGATCGTCGAGAAGCCCGAAGAGGACGACGCGGCCCCGGCCGGCGCCGGCCACGGGCACGGCCACGGTCACTGATCGTCGGTCACCGGTCCGGCCCGTCAACCCTCGTGGGTGGCGGGCCGGTTCGCATTTGCGCGGGGTCCGGGGCGGGGTCGCCGGGCTCGTCCGGGTCGTCGGTGAAGACGACCTCGACGCGTTCGAAGCCCTTGTGCCGCTGCATCTGGGCGTAGGCGGTGTAGGCGCGGCGGTCGGCGCGGGTCAGGTGCACGTTGTCGGTGAACGGCGTCAGCAGGGCACGCGGGTAGAGCCGCCGGGCGATCACCACGTTGACCTCCATGGCCAGCACCGCCATCACGGCGGCGATGAAGATGAAGCCGACCAGGCCGAGCACCAGGCCGAAGGTCTTGGTCATCGAGGTGGTGCCGACCAGCACCGCCGCGACGTACGCCGCACCGATGAACTGCAGCAGCTGCCACAAGATGGCGAGCGTGAACCCGCCGGGTGCCGCCCGCCGCAGGCTGTGCTGCCCGGTGGCCGCGAAGCGGAACAGGGCAGTCAGCCCGCAGCCGACCACGAGCACGGTCACCAGGGGCAGCAGCGACCGGAGCGTGTCACCGACGAACTGGCTGAACGTGTCGGTGGTGCTGGCGATGGCGGAGACGACGGTGACCGCGAGCAGTGAGGTGCCTGCGGTGAGGATCAGCAGCAGGCTCTTGACGCGGGAGTAGATGGGGTTGGGCCTGCTGTTGCGAGGCACCGACCAGACGACGTGCATGGTGTTCTGCAGCGCCTGACCCAGACCGAGGGCGCCGTACAGCGCGGCCAGCGAGCCGACCAGGACACCGCTGACCGAGCCGCTGAGCCCCTGGGGGCGGCCGAGCTCGTCGCCGATGATCGGGAACTGGCTCAGGGCGGAGTTGAGGATGTCCTCCTGCCACGTGGGCCGGCCCTCCAGGACGAACCCGAGGATCGAGGTGCCCAGCAGCATCAGCGGGAAGATCGCGACGAAGGCGTAGTAGGTCAGGGTCGCGGCCAGGTAGTTGCCCTGGTCGTCGAAGAACTTGTAGACGACGGCGAGCGGGAACGACGCGACCGGGTGTCTCTCCTGGAAGCGGTCGATCCTGTCGACGATGCCACTCATGTGTGGAGGCTACTCAGGACCGGAGTTAGCACCCCCGAAACACGCACGTCCCGGTCCCGCAACGACAGCGGTGGACGCTGTGGTCCTGCCCACCACGAACCCTGGAGGAGGGGCCATGCTCTGGCGTGTCCGCACCACCCTGCCCGATCGGCCCGGATCCCTTGCCGCACTCGCACAGCGCTGCGGCGAGGCGGGGGTCAACATCTTGGGCCTGCAGATCTTCCCCGGCGTCGAGCGCGTGACCGACGAGCTCGTGCTCCGCGCCCCCGACTCCTGGGGCCGGCCCGAGCTCGCCGCCCTCGTGGAGGCGTCCGGTGGGCGCGGGGTCAGTGCCGCGCCGTGCACGGAGTCGGCCCTGGTCGACCAGCCGACCCGCTACGTGCTGGCGGCGCGCGCGATCCTGGCCCAGCCGGCGAGCTTCCCGGAGGTGGCGGCCACCCTCTTCGACGCCGAGGCGGACCCGGTGCCCGGTGAGCTGGCGGCGGTGCAGGACGTCTTGGACATGGACGTCGGCGACGTCTCCGTGCAGGTACGACGCACCGCACCGTTCACGGCCACCGAGTATGCCCGCGCCGCGTCGATGGCCGGCCTGGTCAGCGACGTGCTGGCCCGGATGAAGCCCGTCCCCCCGCCGCCCGGTCGCCGGATCGGCGGGCACGTGCCGTCCTACGACGTGGTCGGGGACTCGGTCGTGGCGGTCGTCGAGGGAACCACCGTCGGCGTGGCCGCGCTGCTGGCCGAGACTGACGAGGCCGGCGTGCGCGCCCTGAGCCTCAACGTCGATCCCGCATGGCGTCGACGCGGCATCGGCAGCCGGCTGCTCGTGGACGCGGTCAGGCTGGCCGGCTCGCGGGGGGTCGTGGAGGTCGTGCTCACCACCGACGCGGACAACCAGGCGGTGCTCCCGATGGTGCTGGCCGCAGGGCTCCGGGGGCGCATCCGGATGTCGGCCGCGGAGCTGACCGTGCGGTTGCCGGTCCGGGCCCTGAAGCCCTTGTCCCGCTGACCCGACCGGGGTCTGAAAGGGTGGGGTGTGCCCTCGTCCTCGCCGGCGCCCGCGTCGTTCGCGGGCGGCTCCCGGATGTCTCCGCAGACCGCCATGATCGTGGTGCCGCTGCTGCTCGCCGGGCTCTCGATGCTCGGGCCGTTCAGCATCGACACGCCGTTCCCGGCGTTCAAGAAGATGGGCGCCAGCCTCGACGTCAGCACCGACCAGATGCAGCTCGTCGTGAGCGCCTACCTGTTGTCGTTCGGCCTGATGAGCCCGTTCCACGGGCCGCTCTCCGATGCGATCGGACGCCGGCCGGTGATCCTCGGGGGGTGCGCCGTGTTCGCCCTGGCCTCCATCGGCTGCGCGTTCTCGACGTCCTTGCCGGTGCTGCTGGGCTTCCGGGTCCTCCAGGGCCTCAGCGCCGGCGCCGGAGTCATCGTCAGCCGGACCGTGATCCGCGACGTCTTCGACGGTGCGCAGGCCCAGCGGCTGATGAGCCGGGTGATGATGATCTTCGGTCTCGCGCCGGCGGTCGCCCCGATCATCGGTGGCTTCCTGCTGCAGGTCGGCCCGTGGCCGGTGATCTTCTGGTTCCTCGCCGGCGTCGGTCTGCTCCTCGTGGGGCTGGTGGCGGTCGCGCTGCCCGAGACCCACCCCGTCGAGCGCCGTACGCCGCTGGCGTTCGGGCCGCTGCTGGGCAGCCTGGGCGAGGTCTCGCGCAGCGTGCGCTTCCACCGGGTCGCGTGGGCGGCGGCGCTCAGCTTCGGTGGCCAGTTCCTCTACATCGGCTCGGCGCCGATCTTCGTCATCGACCTGCTGGGCAAGGGCGAGCTCGACTTCTGGGTCTTCTTCACCCCGATGATCGCCGGCGTGATGCTGGGCGCGTGGATCAGCGGTCGGGCCGCCGGCCGGGTGTCGGGGCGGAGCCTGGTGACGTGGTCGCTGCTGTTCGCGTTCGGCGGCGCCGTGCTGAACGTCGTCCTCGCCCTGCTGCCCACCGCGGCCGAGCTGCCGTACGCCGTCATCGGGCCGGCGCTCATCGCGGTCGGCACCGCCGCGGGCTACCCGACCCTGCAGCTCGTCCTGCTCGACATGTTCCCGCGTGCGCGGGGCGCGTCGGTCTCGATGTTCACGTTCTTCGCGCTGCTGCTCAACGGCACCACGGCCGCGGTCGTGGCCCCCTGGGTCACCCACTCCGTGCTCACGCTGGCGCTGGCCTCGGCGGTGCTGGTGCTGTCCGGGCTGCTGTGCTGGGCCTGGCACCTGCACCGGGTGCCGCTGCCCGTGCCGGCGGCGCTCCCCGAGCCGGCCGAGCCGACCGAGTCGCTCTGAAGCCGGCGGCGCACCGTACGATGGGATCTCGATCCCTGGCTTGCGAAAGGTCGTCGCTGACCCATGAACGACCGTGTCAACCACGAGGGCGTGCCCGACAAGTTCGCCGCCCTGGGCCTGACCTACGACGACGTGCTGCTGCTCCCCGGCATGTCCGACCTGAACCCCACCGAGATCGACACCACGTCGCGGCTCACGCGCGAGATCAGCCTGCGCGTGCCGCTGGTGAGTGCCGCGATGGACACCGTCACCGAGTCGCGGATGGCGATCGCCATGGCCCGTCAGGGTGGGCTCGGGGTGCTGCACCGCAACCTGTCGCTGGAGGACCAGGCCTACCAGGTCGATCTCGTCAAGCGCACCCAGACCGGCATCATCTCCAACCCCGTGACGATCGGGCCCGACGCGACGCTGGAGGAGCTCGACCGGATCTGCGGTGAGTACCGCGTCTCCGGCCTGCCCGTCGTGGACGCCGACAACCGGCTGCTCGGCATCATCACCAACCGCGACCTGAGGTTCACCCCGGTCGCCGAGTGGGCGACCACCAAGGTCGACGAGATGATGACGCCGATGCCGCTGATCACCGGTCGGGTCGGCATCTCCCGTGAGGACGCCACCCTCCTCCTGCGCAAGCACAAGCGCGAGCGGCTGCCCCTGGTCGAGGACGACGGCCGCCTCGGCGGCCTGATCACCGTCAAGGACTTCGTGAAGTCCGAGCAGTTCCCGCACGCGTCGCAGGACGCCGACGGCCGACTGATGGTGGGCGCGGCGATCGGCTACTTCGGCGACGCGTGGGAGCGCGCCACCACCCTCATCGAGGCCGGCGTCGACGTGCTGGTCGCCGACACCGCGCACGGCCACGTCCGGATGCTCCTCGAGATGGTGTCCCGGCTCAAGTCGGACCCGGCGACCCGGCACGTCCAGGTCATCGGCGGCAACGTCGCGACCCGCGACGGCGCGCAGGCGTTCGTCGACGCCGGTGCGGACGCGGTGAAGGTCGGCTTCGGCCCGGGCTCCATCTGCACCACGCGGGTCGTGACCGGCTGCGGCGTACCCCAGATCACGGCCGTCTACGAGGCCTCGCTCGCCGCCAAGCCGGCCGGCGTCCCCGTCATCGCGGACGGCGGGCTGCAGCAGTCCGGAGACATCGCCAAGGCGATCGTGGCCGGCGCGGAGTCGGTGATGATCGGCTCGATGCTCGCCGGCTGCGAGGAGTCGCCCGGCGAGGTGGTCCTCGTCAGCGGGAAGCAGTACAAGGCCTACCGCGGGATGGGCTCGCTGGGTGCGATGAGCAGCCGTGGCAAGAAGTCCTACTCCAAGGACCGCTACTTCCAGGCCGAGATCACCAGCGACGACCACATCGTCCCCGAGGGCATCGAGGGCCAGGTCGCCTACCGCGGGCCGCTCGCGGCGGTCGCCCACCAGCTCATCGGCGGGCTCAACCAGTCGATGTTCTACGTCGGCGCGCGCACCATCCCCGAGCTGCAGGACCGGGGCCGGTTCGTGCGCATCACCTCGGCCTCGCTCAAGGAGAGCCACCCCCACGACGTGCAGATGACGGTCGAGGCGCCCAACTACACGGGTCGCTGAGACGCGGCCGGGCGCCGGTAGGCTGATCCGGTGACAGAGATCGAGATCGGCAAGGCCAAGCGTGCTCGCCGCGCGTACTCCTTCGACGACATCGCGATCGTGCCCTCACGGCGCACGCGCGATCCCGAGGAGGTCAGCGTCGCGTGGCAGATCGACGCCTACCGGTTCGAGCTGCCGGTGCTCGCGGCGCCGATGGACTCGGTGATGTCGCCAGCCACGGCGATCGCCTTCGGCAAGCTCGGCGGCCTCGGCGTGCTCAACCTCGAAGGCCTCTGGACCCGGTACGACGACCCGTCGGGGCTCCTCGAGGAGGTCGCCGGCCTGCAGGGCAGTGACGCCACCCGCCGCATGCAGGAGATGTACGCCGAGCCGGTCAAGCCGGAGCTGATCACCGCCCGGCTCAAGCAGATGCGCGAGGCCGGGGTCACCGTCGCCGGGTCGCTCTCGCCGCAGCGCACCAAGGAGTTCGCCAAGACCGTGGTCGACGCGGGCGTCGACATGTTCGTGATCCGTGGCACCACCGTCTCGGCCGAGCACGTCTCGAGCCAGGCCGAGCCGCTGAACCTCAAGGAGTTCATCTACGAGCTCGACGTCCCCGTGGTGGTCGGCGGCTGTGCGACCTACCAGGCCGGGCTGCACCTGATGCGCACGGGCGCAGCCGGGGTGCTCGTCGGGTTCGGTGGCGGAGCAGCACACACGACCCGCACGGTCCTCGGCGTCGCCGTACCCATGGCCAGTGCGGTGGCCGACGTCGCGGCCGCACGTCGCGACTACCTCGACGAGTCCGGCGGCCGGTACGTCCACGTCATCGCGGACGGCTCCATCGGCCGGTCGGGCGACATCGCCAAGGCGGTGGCGTGCGGCGCCGACGCCGTCATGGTGGGCTCGCCGCTGGCCCGCGCGACCGATGCGCCCGGCCGCGGCTTCCACTGGGGTGCCGAGGCCCACCACGCCGAGCTGCCCCGCGGTGAGCGGGTGCAGTTCGGGCCCATCGGCTCGCTCGAGGAGATCCTCTTCGGCCCCTCGCGGGTGGCCGACGGCACGATGAACCTCATCGGCGCGCTGCGTCGGTCGATGGCCACCACGGGCTACACCGAGCTCAAGGAGTTCCAGCGGGTCGAGGTCGTCGTC
This sequence comes from uncultured Actinomycetota bacterium, assembly GCA_963807335.1. GTDB lineage: Bacteria > Actinomycetota > Actinomycetes > Propionibacteriales > Nocardioidaceae > Nocardioides. The sequence goes on along the minus strand of CAWEBT010000010.1, from coordinate 324,851 downwards.
GGCTGAAGGCCGGCCGTCAGCCGGCGTCCTCGCCGGTGCGCCCCAGCGCCACGTCGACGAGGTGCTCGGCGACGGCGAGGCTGGAGGTCGCGCCGGGGGACGGCGCGTTGCGCAGCGCCACGACCGGACCGCGGAGGCTGATCCGGAAGTCGTCCACCAGGTTGCCCGAAGAGTCCATGGCCTGGGCCCGGACCCCGCTGGGTCCCGGGACCACGTCGTCCACACCGAGCTCCGGGACGTACCGGCGAGCGGAGGCCACGAAGCGTCGCCGGCTCAGCGACCCGGCCACCTCCGACACCCCGGTGCGCCAGTGCGTGCGCGCGAAGCGCCGGAAGCCCGGTGAGCCGACGACCTCGCGCAGGTCGCGCAGCGAGACGTCCCGCCAGCGGTAGCCCTCGCGGGCCAGCGCCAGGACGGCGTTGGGGCCGACCATCACCTCGCCGTCCACCCTGGGGGTCAGGTGCACCCCGAGGAACGGGTAGCGCGGGTCGGGCACGGGGTAGACCAGCCCGTTGACCAGCGATCGCCGCTCGGGACGGAGCAGGAGGTACTCGCCCCGGAAGGGCACGATCCGCGGGTCCGCCTCGTCGCCCGCGCGCACGGCCAGCCGGTCGCTGAACAGCCCGGCGCAGAGGAACACCCGGTCGAAGCGCTGGTCGCGGGTCGTGCCGTCGCGGTGGCTGCCGCGCAGCACCACCCCGCCGGTGGAGTCGATGTCGAGGTCGGTGGCGGTGACGGCGCAGTGCACCTCGCCGCCGCGCTGCTCGACCTGCCGGGCCAGCTCCCGGGCGACGCCGGGGAAGTCGACGATGGCGGTCGAGGGGGAGTGCAGCCCGGCGACGCCCGCGACGTGCGGCTCGATCTCCCGCAGCTCGGCACCGTCGATCAACCGGACGCCGGGCACGCCGTTGGCCAGCGCTCGCTCCTCGATCGTGCCCAGCCGCGTCCGGTCCCGCTCGTCGAGCGCCACGAGCACCTTGCCGATCTCGTCGTAGGCGATGCCGTGCTCCTGGCAGAACTCACGCAGCAGGCCGACGCCGCGCCGGCACAGGCGGGCCTTGAGCGACCCGGGCTCGTAGTAGAGGCCGGCGTGGGCCACCCCGGAGCTGCGTCCGGTCTGGTGGCTCGCGAGTGCGTCCTCCTTCTCCCAGACGGTCACGGACGAGTCCGGGTCCACCACCTGGAGGCGCGCGGCCACGGCCAGCCCGATGATCCCACCGCCGACGACGGCGTACGACGGCGCGCTCATCGAGCGGCAAGCAGCCAGGGGGCACCCACGCACGCACCGTATCTGGCCGTCCGTGGGTGAGCACGGCGCTGGTTGAATGGGCGCATGACGACGCCGCTCGCCCCGAGTCCCGATTCCCGGGCCGCGGCCATCGCGGTCATCGCAGGCCCCGGTGATCGTCTGACCCGCCGATGAGCCACGTCGTCTTCCTCCACGGCCTCGGCCAGACCCCCCAGTCCTGGCAGGAGCAGGTCGTCGCCCTGCCCCAGGGCTGGACCGCGAACGCTCCGCGGGTGCCGGGCCTCGACCTGTCCGGCGATCGCGACTTCGACCTCGACGACGCCGTCGCCGGTGTGGTGACCGGCCTGGACGTGGGTGGCCTGCCGCGCGCACACCTGGTCGCCGTCGGGCTGGGTGCGGTCGTCGCCACCCGACTGGCCGCACGGTTTCCCGACCGGGTTGACCGCCTCGCGCTCAGCGGCGGTCTGGTGCGTCAGGCGGGGCTCTCCGGCTGGCTCCAGTCCCGTCTGCTCGGCCGGGTCAGCGACGCTCGCCTGCAGGAGCAGGGCGTCGAGCGGGCGCGCGTGGCGGCGCTCGTGCAGGCGGTGCGGGCGCTCGACCTGCGTGCGGACCTGCCGCTCGTCGTGGCGCCGACCCTCGTGGTCCACGGCACGGCCGATCGGGTGCAGCGGCCCGGCGACAGGGCCCTCGCCGCCGGCATCCGGGACGCTCGCTACGTGGAGCTCGACGGCGGCCAGCGGCTCAACGCCGACAACCCGGGCGCCTTCAACGAGGTGGTCTTCGCGTTCCTCTCCGAAGGCGATCGGCCGGCCGCGCCGGACGCCTGAGCAAGTGGTCGCGCCTCGAGCGGAGGTTTGTGTTACCGAGGGGTAGATCGGCGCAGATGCGTGACCTACGCTCGCGAGATGACCGCCTCGAACCCGCAGCCCGGCCAGCACCTCGACGGCCCGGCCGACCCCGAGCACGACCCCCGCGCGTCGTACGCCCTGGAGCCCGCCTACGTCGAGAACCTCACGCGTCGCGTCGTGAGCAGCACCGGGCAGACCGCCGCGGTGCGCTCACCGCTGGCCGACCAGCCGCTGGGGACCGTCCCCCAGTCGAGCACCGCCGACGTCGCCGCGGCCTACAAGCGAGCCCGGGTGGCGCAGGCCGCGTGGGCGCAGACCTCGCTCGACGACCGTGCCGCCTGCCTGCTGCGCCTGCACGACCTGGTTCTCGACCGGCAGGCGGAGATCATCGACCTGATCGTTCTGGAGTCGGGCAAGGCCCGCAAGCATGCGTTCGACGAGCCGATGCACATCGCCCTGACCGCGCGCTACTACGCCCGTACCGCGCACCAGCACCTCGACCCCCAACGCAAGCTGGGCGTCATCCCCGCCCTCACCCGCGTCGAGGTGAACCGGGTGCCGAAGGGGGTCGTCGGCATCATCTCACCGTGGAACTACCCCTTCACCATGGCGCTGTGCGACGGCCTGCCGGCGCTGATGGCGGGCAACGCCGTGGTGGCCAAGCCGGACGCGCAGACCATGCTGTCGGCCCTGCTCGGCGCAGAGCTCCTCGAGGAGGCCGGCTTCCCGGCCGACCTGTGGCAGGTCGTGGCCGGCCCCGGCGCCGAGATCGGCGGCGCGATGATCGAACGCTCCGACTACGTCTGCTTCACCGGCTCGACCGCGACCGGCAAGCTGATCGCCGCGCAGTGCGCGGAGCGGCTGATCGGCTGCTCGCTGGAGCTGGGTGGCAAGAACCCGATCCTGGTGCTGCGCGACGCCGACCTCGAGAGGGCGGCCGAGGGTGCGGTGCGCGCGTCGTTCGCGAACGCCGGCCAGCTGTGCGTCTCGATGGAGCGGATGTTCGTCGCCGACCAGGTCTACGACCGGTTCGTCGCGCGGTTCGTGGCCCGGACCGAGGCGATGAGCCTGGGCGCCAGCCTCGACTGGGGCGTCGACATGGGCACCCTGATCTCGGCCGACCAGCTCGCGACCGTCCAGGCGCACGTCGACGACGCGGTGGCGAAGGGTGCGCACGTGCTCACCGGCGGCAGGGCCAGGCCTGACCTCGGGCCGTACTTCTTCGAGCCCACCATCCTCGAGGGCGTCACCCCGGACATGACCTGCTTCGGCCGCGAGACCTTCGGCCCGGTCATCTCGCTCTACCGCTTCCACGACGAGGCCGACGCCGTCGCCCGCGCCAACGAGGGCGACTACGGCCTCAACGCCTCGATCTACACCCAAGACGGGACACGCGGCCGGGCCATGGCCCGACAGATCAAGTGCGGCACGGTCAACATCAATGAGGCGTTCGGCGCGACGTTCGCCTCCGTCGACTCCCCGATGGGCGGGATGCGTGAGTCCGGACTGGGCCGTCGCCAGGGCAGCGAAGGCATCCACCGCTACACCGAGAGCCAGTCGGTGGCCACCCAGCGGCTGGTGCGGTTCGCGCCGATGCTCGGGATGTCGGACCAGGCCTACGCCCGGCTGATGACCGTCAACCTCCGACTGATGAAGAAGCTGGGTCGCGCATGAGGGACTTCGACTACGACGTGCTGGTCGTGGGGTCGGGTTTCGGTGGGTCGGTGACGGCGCTGCGACTGACCGAGAAGGGCTACCGCGTCGGTGTCGTCGAGGCCGGTGCGCGGTTCGAGGACGCCGACTTCCCCGACACGTCGTGGGACGTCAAGCGCTACTTCTTCCGGCCCGAGATCGGCTGTTACGGCATCCAGCGCATCGACGCGCTCAAGGACTGCCTGATCCTGTCCGGAGCCGGTGTCGGCGGCGGTTCGCTGGTCTACGCCAACACCCTCTACGAGCCGCTCGACGCGTTCTACCGGGATCCGTCGTGGGCGCACATCACCGACTGGCGCTCGGAGCTCGAGCCCTACTTCGACCAGGCCAAGCGCATGCTCGGCGTCGTCACGAACCCCCTGCGCACCGCCGCTGACGACGTCATGGAACAGGTGGCCAAGGACATGGGGGTCGGCGACACGTTCCACCCCACGCCCGTCGGCGTCTTCTTCGGTGGCCCGGGGGAGACCCCCCACGCCGCCGTGGTCGACCCCTACTTCGGCGGTGCCGGGCCCGAGCGGGTGCCGTGCCGCGGGTGCGGCGAGTGCATGACCGGCTGTCGCCACAACTCCAAGAACACGCTGGCCAAGAACTACCTGTACCTGGCCGAGTCGATGGGCGCGAGGGTGATGCCGCTGACCACGGTCACCCGGGTCGCCCCCCGCGCCGGCGGTGGGTACGACGTCGACGTGCGGTTCACCAAGGCCCGGCGGGCGCGACGCACCCTCACCGCCGAGCAGGTCGTGTTCGCCGCCTCGGCGCTCGGCACCCAGAAGCTGCTGCACCGGATGAAGGACGAGGGTCACCTGCCCGGTCTCTCCGACCGGATCGGGCACCTCTCCCGCACCAACTCCGAGTCGATCCTGGGGGCGATCGCGCCCGACACCTCCGTCGACTACTCCCGCGGCATCGCGATCACGTCCTCGTTCCACCCCGACGAGAACACCCATGTCGAGCCGGTGCGCTACGGCAAGGGCAGCAACGCGATGTCGTTCCTCCAGACCGTGCTCACCGACGGCGACGGGCCGGCGCCGCGCTGGCAGACCTGGCTGAAGGAGATGTGGAAGGAGCGCCGCAGCATCCGGGACCTGTACGACGTGAGGCACTGGTCGGAGCGCTCCATGATCGCCCTGGTCATGCAGAGCATCGACAACTCGATCACCACCTACACCAAGCCGCTGCCCGGCACCCGACGTCGCTACCTCACCTCGAGGCAGGGCCACGGCCTGCCGAACCCCACCTGGATCCCGGTCGGCAACCAGGTCGTGCGCAAGATGGCGGACCTCATCGGCGGCAGGGCGGGAGGCTCGATCGGCGAACCCTTCAACCGGCCGCTGACCGCGCACTTCATCGGCGGCTGCACGATCGGCGACTCGGTCGAGACCGGCGTCATCGACGCCTACCAGCGGGTCTACGGCCACCCCGGGCTGCACATCGCCGACGGCTCGGCGATCAGCGCGAACCTGGGAGTCAACCCGTCGCTCACGATCACCGCGCAGGCCGAGCGGGCGATGGCCCTGTGGCCGAACAAGGGAGAGGCCGACCAGCGCCCCGACCTGGGTGCCGCGTACCTGCCGGTCGGCGCCGTGTCGCCGGCGCACCCCGCCGTTCCTGATTCGGCGCCAGGCGCCCTGCGGCTGCCGATCGTGTCGGTCCGCTAGGAGCGCAGCGAACTGTTCCGGCGTTACCCATAACCCTGCCGGAGCGGCGTCGTTTAGACCGGAAAGCGCCCGGAGATCGAACTCCCTCCCACATTCCGGGTGCACGCCCTGGCGCTGCTCAGCAGTCGCCCGGGCGGTCAGGGCCCGGTGCCTCCCTCCCTGCCGGGCCCTGACATGGGGGGATCGCACGTTCTCGATAGGCTGCGGCTCATGGAGCACCCTGAGCACGATCTGGTCCTGGTGGTCGACTTCGGGGCCCAGTACGCCCAGCTGATCGCGCGCCGGGTGCGCGAGGCGCGCGTCTACTCCGAGATCGTGCCGCACTCGATGCCGGTGGCCGAGATGCTCGAGCGCAAGCCGGCCGCCATCATCTTGTCCGGCGGCCCGTCCAGCGTGTACGCCGACGGCGCGCCCGCCATCGACACCGGCATCTTCACCGCGGGCGTCCCCGTGTTCGGCATGTGCTACGGCTTCCAGCTGATGGCGCAGGGCCTCGGCGGGACCGTCGCGCACTCCGGTGCGCGCGAGTACGGCCGCACTCCGGTCACGGTCACCGCACCCGGAACGCTGCTGGCCGAGATCCCCGAGCACCACACCGTGTGGATGTCGCACGGCGACTCGGTGCAGGCGGCGCCGGCCGGCTTCGACGTGCTCGCGTTGACCGACACCACTCCGGTGGCGGCGTTCGAGGACATCGACCGCCGGCTCGCGGGTGTGCAGTGGCACCCCGAGGTGATGCACACCGAGCACGGCCAGAAGGTGCTCGAGCACTTCCTCCACTCCATCGCCGGCTGCCGGCCGACCTGGACGATGGTCAACATCGTCGAGGAGCAGATCGAGCGGATCCGCACGCAGATGGGTGCCGACGGCCGGGCGATCTGCGGTCTCTCCGGTGGGGTCGACTCGGCGGTCGCGGCGGCGGTCGTGCAACGGGCGATCGGCGACCGGCTCGACTGCGTCTTCGTCGACCACGGGCTCCTGCGCAAGGGCGAGGCCGAGCAGGTCGAGCGGGACTTCGTCGCCGCCACCGGTGTGAAGCTGCACGTGGTCGATGCCGAGAAGCAGTTCCTCGACGCGCTGGCGGGGGTGAGTGATCCCGAGCAGAAGCGCAAGATCATCGGCCGCGAGTTCATCCGCACGTTCGAGGCCGCCGAGGCCGACGTGCTCGCCGGCGCCGACCTGGGCGGCGCGACCGACGGCCAGGGCCACAAGGTCGCGTTCTTGGTGCAGGGCACGTTGTATCCCGATGTCGTCGAGTCGGGTGGCGGCACCGGCACCTCCACGATCAAGTCGCACCACAACGTGGGCGGCCTGCCCGACGACCTCGAGTTCGAGCTCGTCGAGCCGCTGCGCACGCTCTTCAAGGACGAGGTACGCCTCGTCGGCGAGCAGCTCGGGCTTCCGTCCGAGATCGTCTGGCGGCATCCGTTCCCGGGCCCGGGTCTCGCGATCCGCATCATCGGGGAGGTCACTCGCGAGCGACTCGACATCCTGCGTGAGGCAGACGCCATCGCCCGTGAGGAGCTCACGCACGCCGGGCTAGACCGCGACATCTGGCAGTTCCCGGTCGTGCTGCTCGCCGACGTCCGCTCGGTCGGCGTCCAGGGCGATGGCCGCACCTACGGACACCCGATCGTGCTGCGCCCGGTGACCTCCGAGGACGCCATGACCGCAGACTGGGCACGGCTGCCCTACGACGTCCTCGAGCGCATCTCGACGCGGATCACGAACGAGGTGACCGAGGTCAACCGGGTCGCCGTCGACATCACCTCCAAGCCCCCCGGGACCATCGAGTGGGAGTGAGTCAGCCCGTCTGACCTGCGTAGACAGCTCGACGCCCGACTCGGACCGTAGCTGATCGCGGCCGCGGTGCCCCGGGGTCCGAGGCCCGGAACAGGCGCCCACCCGGTCCTCCCGGGCACGTCTCGCCCGAGGTCCCGGCGCGCCGCAACGACGGCACCCTGGACGAGTCGGGCGCCCCGGCTGAGCCCGATGACGGCTCCCGGCGGTCTCACGTCGACGGGCTGTCGGTTGGCCCAGCGAGGTGCGAGCACATAGCAGACCTTGGCCGCTTCCGAAACACCGAAATAAGGCAATCGGTGAGTTTTTTTTCGAAAAGGGGTCAGCAAGCGGCGCCGGCCGCCGATAGTTCTGGTGCGAGCCCACAGGAATGGGCTCGTGTCTTCGCCGGCACTCAGAGGGGAGTGTGACGGTTCACGAAGGCCTCCCCCCGATCGAGTCGTGCCGTGTACCTGCGGCGCGGTGAGAGTCCTCCTCGAAGGTGCACTATCCATGAAGAAAACTGCCCTAGCGCTTGCGGTCACCACTGGTCTGACCGGTCTGGTCATCGCCACACCGGCCCAAGCCGCAACCGTCGACACCGTCGCCACTGCCGACAGCTACGTCGACGCCCGCTACAAGTCCACCAACTACGGAGACGACGCAGTCTTCAAGGTGGACGGTCGTGCCGCACAGCTCAAGTACGCCTACCTCAAGTTCGCGGTACCCACCGTTCGCGCCGGTGAGGAGATCGACACCGTGACCCTGCGACTGCGCTCGCAGGTCTCCTCCGCCCGCGGCATCAGCGTCTACGGCACCGGCCCCGGCTGGGCCGAGGGCGTTCTCAAGTGGAGCAACCAGCCCGATGGCCGGACGCTCCTCGGCTCCTCCGACGCCCTGACCTCCGGAACCACCGAGGTCATCGGTCTGAAGGCCGGCAACGTCACCCCCGGTCAGATGCTCAACCTGCGCGTAGAGACCTCGGCCCTGGCCGCGCTCTCCTTCGCGTCGAACGACGGGCTGGCCGCGAGGCGCCCGGTTCTGCGCGTCACCACGTCCGCGGTCACGCCGCCCGTCGTCACGCCGCCGCCGGTGACCCCGCCGCCGGTCACGCCGCCCGTCGTCACGCCGCCGCCGGTGACCCCGCCGCCGGTCACGCCGCCCGTCGTCACGCCGCCGCCGGTGACCCCGCCGCCGGTCACGCCGCCCGTCGTCACGCCGCCGCCGGTGACCCCGCCGCCGGTCACGCCGCCTGTCGTCACGCCGCCGCCCAGCACCAACTTCCCTCCCGCCATGCCGATCCTCTCCAAGGTCATCGGAATGTCCGCGCCGGTCGACAAGTGGGACCAGCGCATCGCTGAGGTCGGCGCTGCCGGCGTCAAGTCACGCCGGATCTTCGCCGACCTGTCGGCATCGGGCTCGAGCCAGCTGCCCCTGATCCGCCGGGCCATCGCCGACGGGATGATCCCGGTCGTCTCCTACAAGGTGCCCAACCCGACCACGATGGCCAGCGGCGGCTACGACGCGTGGTTGGCCACGCTGAAGACCCAGCTCGACGGGCTCGGTGCCCCGGTCACGGCCACCTACTGGCACGAGCCGCACAGCGACATGACGCCGGCGGAGTTCCGGGCCGGGTCGCAGCGGTTCCTCGACCAGGTGCAGAGCCCGAAGATCGCGGTCGGCCCCATCCTGAACGGCTGGCTGCTGGACAACCTCAAGGCCACCAACCGGGTCAACTTCCACGAGTACACCAGCCCGGCGCTGCTCGCGGCGTGGGACTTCGTGGGCGTCGACTCCTACCAGGAGGGCACCGCCGCGGCACCGAACAACGCGCTGCTGCCGGCCCGCGCCGTACCGATGCTGGCCACCTGGCTCGACGGTCAGGGCTTCCCTGACAAGCGGATCGTGCTCGGCGAGTACAACGGGTTCACCGGGGCTGCGATCCAGCAGGCCGGCGAATGGATCCTGAGCACGCCGGAGCTGTGGATCGGCAACGTCTGGAACGTCGACCACACCACGTTCTCCGTGCTGACCGGCGACCGGATCACCGCATTCAAGGGCACCAAGGCGGACGTTCGCGCGGTGCGCTGACCGTCCCAGCTACGAGGCGCCGACGCGGTCAGCATTGACGCCGCCCGTGCACCCCCCACCCACCAGGATCTGGTGGGTGGGGGGTGCCGGCGTTCGGACCGGTGGGTAGCCGAGGGCTCCGCTGCCAGGTCGGCGATCAGCCGTGACTACCGCGGAAAACCTTCAGATGCCATGCTGCGCGACATGTCCTACGCGAAGAGCGACCTGTCCATCAGGCAGTGTGGAGCGCGACCGGGGGCCCGGAAATGAGGGCACTGCACCACCTCGACCTCTGGGTCAGCGATCCGGCCACCGCCGAGGGCGAGTGGGGGTGGCTGCTCGGGGAGCTCGGCTGGGAGGCGGACGACACGACGACGTCGTGGCTGCACCCCGACGGGACCTACCTGTTCATGGAGCGCTCGTCGGACCTGGTCGACGAGGAGCACGACCGGTTGCGTCCGGGGGTCAACCACATCGCCGTGACGTGCGAGGACCGCGCGCTGCTCGACCGCATGCGTGCGGAGTCGTCGTCGCACGGCTGGCACGAGCTCTTCGCCGACCGCTACCCGCACGCCGGGGGAGACGACCACGTCGGGCTCTACCTCGAGAGCTCCGAGGGGTTCGAGGTGGAGGTCGTCGTCTCGTCGGACTGATCAGGCCAGGAGCTCGGTGCGTTCGGCGGCCAAGAGCACCGCGCCCGTCAGCGAGGCGCGTTCGGCGAGCTGGCTGGCGACCACCGGGGTGGCGGCCACGGCGTCGAGGGCATGGCGGCGGAGCCCGATGCGGGCCGGCTCCAGCAGGAACTCCCCGGCCCGAGCCATGTCGCCACCCACGACGACGAGCCCGGGGTTGAGCAGGTTGACCACGCTGGCCAGGCCCCAGCCGAGGTGCAGCCCGGCGTCCTCGAGCGTGCGGACCGCGGCGACGTTGCCGGCCTCGGCCGCCTCGACGATCTCGTCGATCGTGGCGCCGGGCAGCTGCGCGGCCATCATGGCGACGACCGCGCTGGTCGACGCGTAGGCCTCGAGGCAGCCGCGGCTGCCGCACCGGCACATCGGGCCCTGCTCGTCGAGCGTGAGGTGACCGACCTCGCCCGCCGCGCCGAGACTGCCGTGGTAGACCGCGTCATTGATGATGATGCCCGCGCCGACGCCCGAGGAGATCTTCAAGAACACCGAGCACGTGTGACCGCGCGCGACGCCCACGCGGTGCTCGGCGAGGGCGCCGAGGTTGGCGTCGTTCTCGACGTGCACGGGCACGCCGAAACGCTCCTGGGCGACCTGCTGCGCGTGGACGCCGACCCAGCCCGGCAGGATCGCGGACGACCGGACCACGCCGTCGGTGATCGGGGCGGGGATCCCGATCTGGATGCTGCGCAGGCTCTCGGGCGCGGCGCCGGCGGCCGCCAGCAGCTCGGTCAGCAGCGCGGAGGCGAGGTCCAGGCCGTCGCCGTAGCGATGGCCGGCCTCGAGGGGCCGACGCATGTCGGCGAGCAGGGTGCCGGTCATGTCGCCCAGGGCGACGGCGACGTGGCTGTGACCGAAGTCGACGCCCGCCACGAGGCCGGCCGTGCGCGCGAGCCGGACGGTCGTGCCCCGCCGTCCACTGCCGGGCTCGGTGTCGACGAGGCCGAGGGCGGACAGGTTGCGGACGATGTTGGAGACCGTGGCTGGGGCCAGTCCGGTCAGCCGCGCCAGGTCGGCCTGGGTGAGCGGAGCGACCGCCACGCCGTCGTTCGGAACGGGCACGCCGCGACGCAGCACGTCCAGGACGCGCTGTTGGTTGGCGGTTCGGAGCGAGGCGGTGGATCCTGGCGCGCTCTCCTGATGCGGCATGGCTGACACTGTGGACGAGTGGATTGCTAGTCGTCAAGAGAAAGGCGCAACCAATCGCGAATCTCAAGAATGAATCAGTTTGCGTTCACCTCTTGACGACTAGGCCTGTGATTCAGCACACTCGTCCACAGACCAGGGGCTGACTTGATCGTCCGCCCAGCTCATCCGAGGAGGGACCCCATGTCCACGACCCTGCACCGCTACGCAGCCTTCGGCGCTGCCCTGTTCATCGGCGCCGCCGGCCTTTCGGCCTGCGGGGCCAACGACGCCCAGTCCGGTGGGAGCGACTCCGCCGACGGCGGCACCAAGACCATCGCGCTCCTGCTTCCCGAGTCGAAGACGACCCGCTACGAGGCCTTCGACCGGCCGCTGTTCGAGGCCAAGGTCGCCGAGCTGTGTGCCGACTGCAAGGTCGTCTACTACAACGCGGACCAGGACGAGGCCAAGCAGACCCAGCAGGTCGACACCGCGATCTCCGAGGGCGCGTCCGTGCTCGTCCTCGACCCGGTCAACGGTGCCGGCGCCGGTGGCATGGTCGCCTCGGCCCAGGCCGACGGGGCCGAGGTCATCGCCTACGACCGGCTGATCAAGGAAGCCGACTACTACATGTCGTTCGACAACGAGACGGTCGGCAAGATGCAGGCCCAGGCGCTCGTCGACGCGATGGGTGACAAGGGCAGCATCTTGATGCTCAACGGCTCGCCCGACGACCCCAACGCCGCACAGTTCAAGGCCGGCGCGCACAGCGTGCTCGACAACAGCGGTGTGAAGATCCTCGAGGAGTACGACAACCCCGACTGGAGCCCCGAGAACGCCCAGAAGTTCGTCACCGACCAGCTGAGCAAGTACGACGCGGATCAGATCAACGGCGTCTACGCAGCCAACGACGGCCAGGCCGGCGGCGTGGTCGCCGCGCTGACCGGTGGCGGCTTCGCTGCCGACGCACTGCCCCCCATCACGGGTCAGGACGCCGAGCTGGCCGCGATCCAGCGGATCATCGCCGGTGAGCAGTCGATGACGATCTACAAGCCGATCCCGATCGAGGCCGAGAAGGCCGCAGAGGTCGCGGTCGCGCTGGTCAACGGTGAGGACGTCGGTGAGACCACCGAGTACGAGGGCGTCGCGTCGTTCATCTTCGACCCGATCGTGGTGACCGCCGACAACGTGGCTGACACCGTCGTGGCGGACGAGTTCTACTCGGTCGACGACATCTGCACCGACGAGTACGCCGACGCGTGTGCGGCGGCTGGCCTCTCCTGATGTCCCAGACAGCCATGCAGGCACCGGTCGGGGACGCGGTCTTGTCCCTGACCGGCGTCACGAAGCGATTCGGCGCGGTGCAGGCCCTCACCGACGTGCACCTCCAGGTGCACGCCGGTGAGGTCGTCGCCCTCGTTGGAGACAACGGCGCCGGCAAGTCCACCCTGGTCAAGGTGATCTCGGGGGTCTACACACCCGACGGTGGTGAGATCGTCTTCGCCGGGCGCCGGATATCGGTGAGCGGTCCCTCCGAGGCCCAGGCCCTCGGCATCGCCACCGTCTTCCAGGACCTCGCCCTGTGCGACAACCTCGACGTGGTCGCCAACCTGTTCCTCGGCCAGGAGAAGCGGCACGGGCCGGTGCTCGACGAGGTAGGCATGGAGAAGGAGGCGTGGCGGCTGCTGCGCACCCTCTCGGCCAAGATCCCGTCGGTCCGGATCCCGATCGCCTCCCTGTCGGGCGGCCAGCGGCAGACCGTCGCCATCGCCCGCAGCCTGGTCGGTAGCCCGAAGGTGGTCATGCTCGACGAGCCGACCGCAGCCCTCGGTGTGGCCCAGACCGCGGAGGTGCTCAACCTCATCGAGCGCCTGCGTGAGACCGGCCTCGGCGTCATCCTGATCAGCCACAACATGGCCGACGTGCAGGCCGTGGCGGACCGGATCGTCGTGCTCCGCCTCGGCAAGAACGCGGCGGAGTTCCGGGTCGAGGACGCGACCACCGAGGAGCTGGTGGCCGCCATCACCGGTGCCTCGGACAACGTCGTCGCCAGCCGGGCCACCCGGCGCGCCGGCACAGCCAGCGAAGGAGAACAGCCATGAGCGGCCCGGACACGAGCACGGAGCCACCCGCGGCACAGGTGGCGGCCGACCTCAGCGACGAACGGCTCGTCAGCGCCCACGGCGTGAAGGGCTACGCCGACTTCATGTGGAAGCGGCTGCGCTCCGGTGAGCTCGGCAGCCTTCCGGTCGTCGTCGGCCTGCTGATCATCTGCGTCGGCTTCTACAGCGCGGAGCCGCGGTTCCTGTCGTCGCGCAGCGTGGTCGCCATCACGCAGTTCGCCGCACCGGTCGGCATCATCGCGCTGGGCATCGTGCTGGTGCTGCTGCTGGGCGAGATCGACCTGTCCGTGGGATCGGTGAGCGGGTTCGGGGCGGCCGTCATGGCGATCACCCTGATCGACAAGGGCCAGTCGATGATCGTCGCGATCATCGCCGGGATGCTCGTCGGTGTCGCGATCGGTGCGCTGTACGCCGTGCTCTACACCAAGCTCGGGGTGCCATCGTTCGTCTTCTCGCTGGCCGGCCTGCTCGGCTTCCAGGGTGCCCTGCTCTTCGTGCTCGGCGACAACGGCACCCGCAACCTGCCGTCCGACTCGTTCCTGGTGCAGTTCACCCGGTTCGAGTTCGTCGGTCCGACGATGTCGTACGTCTTGGTGGTGGCCGTCGCCGCGGTCTACGTGCTCTCGCAGCTGCTGGTCATCCGGCAGCGGAGTGCGGCCGGGCTCAGCGCCCCGTCGTGGACCACGGTGGGGATCAAGGCTGCCGCGCTGCTCGTGGGCCTCGGCGCCCTGACCTACTACGTCAACATCGACCGGGGCTGGACCTACATCTGGGTCTTCTTCGCGGTGCTCGTGGTGCTCATGGACCTCGTGCTGCGGCGGACCCGCTGGGGTCGTCACGTCTACGCGGTCGGCGGCAACGAGGAGGCAGCACGACGCTCGGGCATCAAGGTCGACCGCGTGTACTTCTCGGTGTTCGCCCTGTGCTCGACGCTGGCCGCCGTGGGTGGTCTGCTGGCAGCCGGCCTCCAGACCTCGGTCTCACAGGCCAGCGGCACCAACGACACCAACCTGACGGCCATCGCGGCCGCGGTGATCGGCGGCACGTCGCTCTTCGGCGGCCGCGGGTCGGCGTACTCCGCGATGCTCGGCATCATCGTGCTGCAGGCGATCCAGACCGGCCTCAACCTGGTCAACGTCGACTCGTCGGTGCGCTTCATGGTGACCGGAGCGGTGCTGCTGCTCGCAGTGGCCATCGACTCGGTCTCGCGACGGGCCCGCTCCTCGAGCGGTCGCGGATAGGGTCTCCTCCGCCTGGCGGGCGCCATCGGCATCCGGCAGGCGGAGGGCCCCATGCCGAAAACCGTGATCCGCAGAACCCCGACGAACCGGGGGTCCTGCGGATTACGCTTGTCCGCATGGACACGCTGACGGCGACCGGCTTGCTCGCGGACGAGAGCAACCGGCTGAGCCCGATCGTCCCGCACCCGGTGGAGATCTTGTTCATCGTCGCCGTGCTGATGCTGCTGCTCGTGGTCGGGGTCGGTTCGTTCTTCGTGGTCCGCGCCAACCGTCGCGAGCAGAGCGCGTCCGGAGTGCACCAGCCCGAGTGACTGCGGTCAGTGCACGATCTCGAGCGACTCGGGGTCGCCGACCGTCACCGGCAGGTCGTCCTGGTCGAGCTTGCTGGGCCACCAGACCTTCGCGCCCAGGTCGAGGTTGATGGCGGTCACCAGCACCGACCGGACGATCATGGTGTCCAAGATGACGCCGAGCGCGACCGCCAGGCCGAGCTCGGCGAGAAACACCACGGGAATGGTGCCGAGCACGGAGAACGTGCCGGCCAGGACGAGGCCGGCCGACGTGATGACCCCACCGGTCGAGGTCAGCGCCACGAGCGCGCCGGTGCGGGTGCCGCGGGTCTGGGTCTCCTCGCGCACGCGAGTCATCAAGAAGATGTTGTAGTCGATGCCGAGCGCGACGAGGAACACGAACGCGAACAGGGGGAACGACGGATCGGACCCCGCGAAGCCGAGGACGTACTCGAAGATCAGGGCCGAGATGCCCAGGGCGGCCCCGAACGACAGCACCACGGTGGCGGTCAGGATCAGCGGCGCCAGCAGGGCTCGCAGCAGCAGCACCAGGATCAGGAACACCAGCAGCAGGATCGCCGGGATGATCACGATGTTGTCGCGGGTGGAGGCCTCCTTGGTGTCGAGGTAGAACGCCGACCCGCCGCCGACGAGCGCGTCGGCCCCGTCGACCGCGTGGGTCGCGGTCCGCACCGCGTTGACCACGTCGAACGCCTGCGGTGAGGAGACATCGGCGTCGATCACCGCCGAGATGAAGGCCACCCCGTCGGCAGTGGCCGGCTCGCTGGGCTGCTCGAGCCCGTCGACCCCCGCCATCGCGGCGCGCACGCCGTCGGCCTGCTCGGCGTTGGCGACCACCTGGACGGTGTTGGACTGGTCGACCAGCCCGTGCTCGACGAGCGCCTTCTGGCCGACGATCGACTGGAACTCCTTGGTGTAGGAGTCCGCCGTCGACAGGCCGCCGGCGTCGAGCCGGAACAGCCCGAGGCAGGCGATGGCCAGCAGGGCGGTGGTGACGACCCAGACGGTGCGCGGCCGGACCGCGATGCGGCGGCCGACCTTCGCCCAGATGCCGGCCTGGGTCGGCTCGGGGGAGCCGAACGTGGGGCGCTTGGGCCAGAAGACCCAGCGGCCGACGGCCACCAGGAGGGCGGGCAGCAGGGTCACCATCACCAGGAACGTGACGGCGATGCCGATGGCGGCGACCGGACCGAGGCCGGCCGTCGAGTTCATCTCGGCCAGCAGCAGGCACAGCATCCCGAGGACGACGGTGGCCGCGCTGGCGAGGATCGCCGGGGCCGCACGGTGCAGGGCGAACGCCATCGCCTCGTGCCGGTCCTCGTGGCGGCGCAGCTCCTCGCGGTAGCGCGCCACCAGCAGCAGGGCGTAGTCGGTGCCGGCGCCGATCACCAGGATCGTCAAGATGGCGTAGCTCTGCCCGTTGACGGTGAGGTCGGCGTACTTGGCGAGGAAGTAGATCAGGGCCTGCGAGGTGAAGAGCGCCACGCCGGCGCAGAAGATCGGGAGCACCCACAGGATCGGGCTGCGGTAGGTGAACAGCAAGATGATGATCACCACGCTGAGGGTCGAGAAGAGCAGCGTCGTGTCGATGCCGCCGAAGGCCTCGGCCGAGTCGGCGGCCTGCCCGCCCATGCCGGCGATGTAGACGTCAGCGCCGTCGATGTCGGCGATCGCGCGGAGCTCGTCGGCAGCGTCGGGCAGGGCGTTCCAGCCGTCGGCGCCGAAGTTGAAGACCACCTGGGTCTGGGCCAGCTGTCCGTCGTCGGACACGCCGGCCAGGCCGAGCTGCTCGGCGGTCTGCGGGCTGAGCACGGGCGGCATCCGCCCCTCGACGGGCTCCTCGACGCCGGCCAGGCCGGCGAACTCGGTCGCCTGCTGCTCGATGGCCGCGAGGTCGGCGTCGGTGAGGCCGGACGCCTTGTCGTAGACGACCAGGGTCGGGATGGCGTTCTGGTCCTGGAAGGCGGCCAGCTTGTCGAGGGCTCGGGTCGACTCGGCGCTCGAGGGCAGCCACGAGGAGGCCTCGTTGTTCTGCACGTCGACCAGCTTGGCGGCGAAGACCGAGGAGACGCCGACGGTGAGGACCCAGAGGGCCACGACGATCCACTTGGTGACGGGGCCGGTCAGGCGGCCGGCAATCTGACGGTGCATGACGCTAGTCCAGCAGACACCACCGACATCGCGCATCGGGGTTTCCCCGTATATTCGCGGCGATCCGGACGGGTGGACGGGCCGGCTCAGATGCCGAGCGACCGGCCGATGATCTCCTTCTGGATCTCGGTCGTGCCGCCGTAGATCGTCTGGACCCGGCTGTTCACGTAGGCGCGGGCGATGGGGTACTCCATCATGTAGCCGTAGCCGCCGTGCAGCTGCACGCCCTGGTCGACGAGCTTCTTCTGCAGCTCTGTGGTCCACCACTTCGCCATCGAGGCGACCTTGGCGTCGAGCTCGCCCCTGACGTGCCGGGCCAGGCAGTCGTCGACGAAGACGCGCGCGATGTGGGCCTCGGTGGCCATCTCGGCCAGCACGAAGCGATTGTGCTGGAACGACCCGATCGGCTTGCCGAACGCGTTGCGCTGCTTGGCGTAGGCGAGTGACTCGTCGAGGACGAACTCGCACGCGGCGGCTGCGGACACCGCGATCGAGAGGCGCTCCTGCGGCAGGTTGGTCATCAGCTGGACGAAGCCGTCGCCCTCGTCGCCCAGCAGGTTCTCCTTGGGCACGCGCACGTTGTCGAAGAACAGCTCCGCGGTGTCCTGGGCGTGCTGGCCGATCTTGTCGAGGTTGCGGCCGCGCTCGAAGCCGGCCATGCCGCGCTCCACCACCAGCAGCGAGATGCCCTGGTGACCGGCCTCGGGGTCGGTGCGGGCGACCACGACGACGAGGTCGGCCAGGATGCCGTTGGAGATGAAGGTCTTCGAGCCGTTGAGCAGGTAGTGGTCGCCGGCGTCGACCGCCGACGTACGGATCCCCTGGAGGTCCGAGCCGGCGCCGGGCTCGCTCATCGCGATGGCCGCGATCAGCTCGCCGGAGCACAACCCGGGGTACCACCGCTGCTTCTGCTCGTCGCGCGCGCTGGCCACGAAGTAGGGCACGATCATGTCGTTGAGGAGCGGGTACGCCGCGCCGTACACACCGCGCCGGGTCATCTCCTCGCCGAGGACCGCGTTGTAGCGGAAGTCGGGGGTGCCGCCGCCGCCGTACTCCTCGTCGAGCTGGAGCCCGAGCAGGCCCTGGGCGCCGGCCTTGGTCCACGCCTCGCGGGAGACGACTCCGTCGGCCTCCCACTGCTCGTGGTGGGGCACGATCTCCTTGTCGAGGAACGTGCCGACGGCGTCGCGGAACGACTCGTGCTCGGCGTCGAAGACGGCGCGGGTCACGCGACCCACTCCTTGACCTGGGCGATGGTGGCTGCGGGGTCCGCGGACACCGGGGTGACCTGCAGGTTGGTGACGCCCGCCTCCTGGAACGCAGCGATGCGCTCCTTGACGTACGACGCGGGACCGATCAGGTTGCCCGCCTCGAGCCACTCGAGGGGCACCACCGCCTCCGCGTCGCGCTTGTTCCCGCCGAGGTAGAGGTCCTGGATCTCCTTGGCCTCCTTCTCGTAGCCGTACTGGCAGGCGAGGTCGTTGTAGAAGTTCTTGCCGCGCGCGCCCATGCCGCCGACGTAAAGCGCGAACACCGGGCGGGCGAGGTCGAGGAGGGCCTTGGTCTCGGGGCCCTCGCCGATCGCGACCATGCCGCCGGCGGCGATCTCGAGCGGCGCCAGGCCCTCCTGCCGCTTGGCCGTGCCCCTGGCGAGCGCGTCGCCCCACACGGAGCCGGCCTTCTCGGGCAGGAACAGGAACGGCAACCAGCCGTCGGCGTACTCGGCGGCACCCTGCACGCTCTTGGGGCCGAGGGCGGCGATGTAGATCGGCACGCTGGGACGCTCGGGCCGGGTCAGCAGCTTGAGCGGCTTGCCGAGGCCGGTGCCCTGTCCCTCGGGCAGCGGGAGCTTGAAGATGCCGTCGTGCACGAGCGTCTCGCGGCGCAGACCACGGCGGACCAGGTCGACGACCTCGCGGGTGCGCGCGAGCGGCTTGTCGTAGGGAACGCCGTGGAAGCCCTCGATCACCTGTGGCCCGGAGGCGCCGAGGCCGAGGATGGCGCGGCCGCCGGACACGTTGTCGAGGCCGGCCACGGTCTGCAGGATCGCGCCGGGGGTGCGCGAGAAGACGTTGAGGATCGCCGAGGCGATCTCGATCGTCTCGGTGCGGGCCGCGAGGTAGCCCATCAGCGTCGGCGAGTCGAAGCCGTAGGCCTCGGCCACCCACACGGTGTCGAGGCCGGCACGCTCCAGCGTGGCCACCTGGTCTGCCGCTTCGCGTGGGTTGCCGGCGTACATGAGGGGCATGGAGAGCTTCATGCTCCGGAGCGTGACACCTTCACTGTCACCATCGCAAGGGGCTCGCACGCGGGGGCTGCCCGCTTGTAACGCTCCGTTATCACCACTTCCACCCCCGTATTTCGGGGTGGAAGCGGCAATAACGGAGCGTTACATGAGCGGGCGGAAGGGAGCGGGCGGAAGGGAGCGGGCGTGCGGCGGCTCAGTGTCCGCCGTTCCACGACTCCCAGAGCGCGGCGTACGACCCACCGGCGGCCACCAGGTCGTCGTGGGAGCCGAGCTCCGCGATCACGCCGTCCTCGACCACGGCGACCCGGTCGGCGTCGTGGGCGGAGAACAGCCGGTGGGCGATGGCGATGACCGTCCGACCGTGCAGCACCGCGGCCAGCGAACGTTCCAGGTGGCGCGCCGAGCGGGGGTCGATGAGGGACGTGGCCTCGTCGAGGACCAGCGTGTGCGGGTCGGCCAGCACCAGCCTGGCCAGCGCCACCTGCTGGGCCTGCGCGGCGCTCACCGGACGCCCGCCCGACCCGACGACCGTGTCCAGGCCGGCGGGCAGCGCGTCGACCCACTCCAGGGCGTCCACGGCCTCGAGGGCGGCACGGATCTGGTCGTCACCGGCACCCGGCGGTGCGGCGAGGGCGAGGTTGTCGCGCAGCGAGCCGACGAACACGTGGTGCTCCTGCGTCACCAGCGCGACGTGCCCGCGCAGGTCGCCGAGCGGCAGGTCGACCATGCCCACACCGCCCACGGTGACCGCACCGGTGCGCGGTGGGTGGATGCCGGCCAGCAAACGCCCCAGCGTCGACTTGCCGGCACCGGACGGCCCGACCATGGCGATGCGCTCGCCGACACCGACGTCGAGCGACACGCCGTGCAGGACGTCGCGACCGTCGACGTAGGAGAACCGCACGTCGCTGGCGTCGATCTTCTCGTCGACGGGCCGGGCGCCGGAGGGCCGGCGGTCGTCGGGCACCTGCGCGACACCGAGCAGCCGGGCGAGCGACGCGGCACCCATCTGCAGCTCGTCGAGGATCGACACGATGCGATCGACGGGGTCGATGAGCATCTGCACGTACAGCGTCGCGGTGGTGACCTCGCCCAGGGACACCGACCCCTGGGTGTAGAGCCAGCCGCCGAACAGCAGGGTCGCGACGGTCGGGAGCAGGTAGG
Organism: uncultured Actinomycetota bacterium; assembly: GCA_963807335.1. Classification (GTDB taxonomy): domain Bacteria; phylum Actinomycetota; class Actinomycetes; order Propionibacteriales; family Nocardioidaceae; genus Nocardioides. Next base: position 304,482 of record CAWEBT010000010.1, on the reverse strand, counting down.
CGATCTCCATGTTCGGGAAGAACACCGTGCGCAGGTAGAGCGTGTAGCGCTCCGCGCCGTACGACGCCCTGCAGTCCGCGTCGACCTGCCGCACCCGCTCGTCCTCGAGCCCCAGCGCCTCGACGGTGCGAGCGCCCTCGACGGTCTCGGTGAGGGTCGCGTTGATCTGGGAGTACGACGCGCTCTCCCGCAGGTAGCCGTCCTTGGCGCGAGCGAGGTACCACCGCAGCCCGATGACCAGCGGGGGTACGCCGATCAGGCACGGCGGCACGACCCACCAGCCGACACTCAGGGCGGCCGCGAACGTGAGCACCGCCGTGACGACCGCGATGGTCCACTCGGGCAGCGCCATGCGCACCGACCAGCCGAGCTGGTCGACGTCGCGGCTGGTGCGGGTCAGCAGGTCGCCCGAGCCCGCCGACTCGACGACCCCGACCGGCAGCTGGAGGGCGTTGTCGACGAAGTCCTCGCGCAGCTCGGCCAGCACGTTCTCGCCCAGCACCTGGCTGATCAGCCGGGCGTAGCGGGTGAGAACAGTCTGCAGCACCAGGAAGCCGGCCAGCAGGGCGACGATCCGGTTGACGTGGCCGAGCGTGGTGCCCTCGTCGACCGCCTGCACGAGGTCGCCGATCAGTCGCGGCGCCGCCAGGGCGGCGAGCGCGGCGAGGACGTGGAGCGACAGCGCGCCCCAGAGCATCCTCGGGTGCCGCCGGGCGATGTCGACGGCGTACCGGCGCACCGCGGGACCGTCAGCGACCGGCAGCTTGGTGCTCATCGGTGCACCTCCTCGGCATTGCCGGCGACGCGGGTCACCGTCGACCGGTAGTCGTGGCGGTCGCGCAGCAGGTCGGCGTGGGTGCCGACGGCGACGATCCGGTCGTCGTCGAGGAAGGCGACCTCGTCCACCGCGTCGAGCACCAGCGGACTGCTGGTGATGACGACGGTGGTGCGGCCGGCGCGGTGGGCGCGCAGACGTGACGCGATCCGCGCCTCGGTGTGGGCGTCGACGGCGGACGTCGGCTCGACCAGTACGAGCACCTCGGGGTCGCTGGTCAGCACGCGCGCCAGCACCAGGCGCTGCTGCTGACCGCCCGAGAACGACCGACCTCGCTCGGTGACCACGGTGTCGAGGCCGTCGGGAAGGGCGGACATGATGTCGTCGCCGCTCGCGGTCGCCAGGGCCCGGAGCACCCGGTCCGTGCCGCCGGCCCCGGACACGTCGAGGCGGTCGCCCAGGCGTCCGGAGAACAACGCGGTGCCGGTGTCGGACACGACGATCCGGCGGCGCACCTCCTGGCGCATCAGGTGCGTCAGCGGCACCCCGCCGAGGGCGACGTCGTCGTCGACCTCGGCCTGGGTCATGCCCAGCCGATCGGCGAGCACGGCGGCCGCGCCGGGCTGCTCCGAGACGACGGCGGTGATCCGGCCGGCGCGCACGAGCAGGCCCGTCCGGGCGTCGTACAGGTCGGAGCCGGGCGGCGGGGAGGGCGCCGGCTCGACGGGATCGGTGAAGTCGGAGGTCAGCGAGAGGACGTGGCAGATCCGGCGGGCGGAGACCCGGGCGCGGATGAACTTGTTGGCGTACTCGGTCACGGTGCGCAGCGGGATCATCAAGAACGCGGCGTAGCCGTAGAACGCGACCAGCTCGCCGGGCGAGATGCTGCCCTGGACGGCGTACCGGGCGCCGAGTCCCACCACGAGGACGACGAAGACACCCGGCAGGAGCACCTGGAGCCCGTCGAGCACCGACTGCACGCGGGCGACCTCGACGCCGGCCCGGCGGGTGGTCTGCGACTGCCGGCGGTAGCGGCCGAGGAAGACCTGCTCCCCGCCGATGCCACGCAGCACCCGGAGCCCGCTCACGATGTCGCTGGCGGTGTTGGACAGCTCGCCCATCAGCTGGCGTTGGTGGGCACTGCGCGACTGCAGGGGGCCGAGCAGCGGGCCGACCGCGAGCATCAGGAGCGGTACGCCGACCAGCACGACGAGGCCCAGCGTGACCGAGGTGCTCAGCAAGATGAACGAGACCAGCAGGAACGACACGATCGCGCCCGCGAAGCGCGCGGTGACGTCCATGACCTGACCGATGTGGGAGAGGTCGGAGGTGCCGATGGCGACGACCTCACCCGTCGAGACCTTGCGCGGCAAGGTGCCCCCGAGGTGGACCGCGTGGCGGCCGACGAGCTGCACGGTCCGGTACGCCGCGGTCAGCCAGTTCGTGACGGCGAACCGGTGGCGCATGATGCCGCTGATCGCCTGCACGAGGCCGATCGCGAACATGATCAGCGCCCACTTCACCAGGGCGCCGGTGTCCTTGGCTGCCACTCCCTGGTCGATCGCCCGGCCGAGCGCCGCAGGCATGACCGCCTGCGCGCCCATCCACAAGATGCCGAACGCCATGCCGCCGAGGAGCGTCGCCCACTGACCCTTGGCCATCCACCAGAGGAAGGCGTTCGGGCGTGCGGTGATCGGCGGTGCCGGGATCGGCGAGGGGAAGTCGGCGCACCCCCGAACGCTACGCAATGGCGCCGTGACCGGCCACCGGATTAGCGGGTGCCGGTCCGAGCTCGCTCATCGCGAGTGGCTAGGCCGGGCCGGGTTCGGGCTGCGGCAGGGCGTCCTTGCTCGGCAGCAGGTTCCGCTGCGTGGGGGCCAGCCGGGTGCCGCGGTCCCACAGCTCCACGCTCTGCACGATCCAGAAGCACATGAAGAGGAAGAGGATGCCCGCCTCCAGGAACAAGATCGCGTAGGCCTGCTCGATGAGGAGGAACGACGTGCCCTCGGGCCGGGAGTGGACGACGACTCCGATGACCCCGACGAGCAGCATCAGGCCGACGATGGCGAGGTACGTCGCTGCGAGCACCGAGGCCCGGGGGGCTCCCTTCCGCCTGAGCAGGAGCTGCGTGACCGCGTTCAGGAGCACCACCAGGACGATGCACGCGAACAGGGTGACCGCGGCGTACAGGTGGGCGTGGTCCTGGAAGCTGTCGCGCCCGGCGTAGAACCAGACGTATCCGCCGACCAGCAGGGCGAAGGTGATGCCGAAGCCGACGCGGCGCGCCACGACGATGCTCCGGGGCTGGGGCGTCGGTCGCGTCGCGGCCCTCCGCGTGAGCAGGACGAAGATGACGACGGCGAGCACACCGGCCAGCAGCAGGGCGGAGACGTTGTTCCGGATCCCCTCGACGATGTCGGCCGGCAGCGGCGGTGTCGTGCACCCGCCCGCGTCGGTGACGACGCAGTGCTGGGGCGTCGGGACCAGGGCGACGAGGGGCGCCAGGACCCCACCGATGTTGAGCAGGATGTCCTCGACCTCGTTGTCCGCCTTGAGGACCACCATGCCCACCCCCATCGCGATGAGGGACCCGATGAAGACGGCGCGGACGGGAGTCCAGTAGTAGTAGGAGATCGACGTCTCCCAGTCCGGGTTCGCGAGGTCGGGCGGTCCCGTCGAGCTCCCCCAGAACGTCTGCACGAGGACGGCGGCCGCCAGCATGGCCAGCACCGTGACGAGGGACATCCGCAGGTAGCGGTAGGTGGTCAACGCCTGCTCGTCGACCAGGGGATGAGTGGGGCTCATGGCTGCCTCCTGACGCCGTTGTGTCGAGTATCGACCCGGACGACCCCGTTGCGACACGGCTTGGTTGACGGACAATGGGTGCTCCCGAGATCCGACGGAAGGGAGCGCCGAGTGGACCCGCTCGCTCTGGTTGCGGCGACCGGCCCGCCGCTGGTGTTCCTGCTCGCCGCGCGAGGACACGTCGGGTTCGTACGCCAACCGGGCCTGGTGATGGCCCGGGAGCCGGCTCGTTTCGACTCGCGCGTCGCGGACGCGGGCGGGTCTGAGGTGGTGCGGACCGGAGTCGGGATCGACCTCGGGTTCATCGCCGTGCTCACCGTGCCGTCCGGACTGGTGCTGCTGGCCTCGGATCGCCCTGGCCTGGTCGCGGTGCCTCTCGTCGCCGCTGTCCTCGACCTCGTCGAGGACGCGCTGCTCCTGCGGGCGCTGCGCGAGCCAGGTCGAGCCGTGCTTCGGGCGCTGGCCGGGGCGGCGCTGGCGAAGTACGCCGCCTACGTCGTGCTGGTCGGAGCCGTGTCCTGGGCAGTCGTCCGCGGCTGACCTGCTGACGACCGGCTCAGGCGTCGCGGCCGGCGCCGGCGGACGGCACGACCGGGAGGTACGACGGCGCCGGGTGGCCCCCACCGAGCGCGGCCGTGGTGACGGCGCGCTCGACGGCGGCCCGGCGGACGACGGGCACGAGCGCGATCACCGCCCCCCCGAAGCCCCCGCCGGTCATCCGGGCGCCCAGCGCGCCGGCCTCGATCGCGGTCTCCACGATCAGGTCGACGGCCGGCACGGTGTTCTCGAAGTCGTCGCGCATCGAGATGTGCGACGCGGTCAGCAGCGGCCCGATGTCGGCCAGCCAGCCGCCGCGCACGAGGGCCACGCAGTCGAGCACCCGCAGGTTCTCGGTCAGCACGTGCCGCGCGCGGCGCTGGGTCTCGGGGTCGTCGGCGAGCGCGGCCAGGGCGGCGTCGACGTCGTCGACCTCGCGCAGGGTCTCGACGCCGAGCCGCCTCGCCGCGGCCTCGCACGCGTCCCGGCGGGAGGCGTAGGCGCCGTCGACGAGCTGGTGGGGGGCGTTCGAGTCGATGACCAGCAGCTCGAGCCCCGCAGCGGCCGGGTCGCAGGCGACCGGCTCGACGGTCAGGGCCTGCGCGTCGAAGAAGCTCAGGTGCTGCGCACGGGAGTGGAAGATCGCCATCTGGTCGAGCAGGCCGGTCGGGGAGCCGGCGTACTCGTTCTCGGCGCGCTGCACGATCTTCGCCAGCTCGGTCGGGTCCAGCGCGACGCCGGCCAGCCCGGTGAGCGCCAGGGCGACGGAGCACTCCAGCGAGTGCGACGACGACAGCCCGGCGCCCAGTGGCACCTCGCTGTCGATCTCGAGGTCGGCGCCGGGCACGTCGACCCCCGCCTCGGCCAGCGCCCACGCCACCCCAGCGACGTACGCACCCCAGCCGGTCACCTCACCGACCGCGCCGGGCACCTCGAACTCGATCGCCGCGCGGCCGCCCGAGCGGGCCACGACCTTCCGGTCGTCGCGACGGGTGGCGATCACGGTCGTGCGCAGGGGCAGCGCGAAGGGCAGGGCGAAGCCGTCGTTGTAGTCGGTGTGGTCGCCGATGAGGTTGACCCGACCGGGAGCCGACCAGGTGCCGCCGTGGGATTCGCTCACGGTCCGACAATCTAGAGCAAGTGGCCAGATCCAGGGGCGCGAGGACCGCTGACCGACACGAGCCGTGCGGATGCGCCGCGAGCGCCCGGGCATCCCAGCTAGCGCCCGAGCCCCTCGACGACCTCGGCTCCGGGCAGCAGCCCGACCAGCCGGCCGGGCAGCAGCAGCTTCGAGCGCCGTACGCCCGAGCCGAGCACCGCGACCTCGAGGTCCAGCACCGCCGCGTCGACGAGCACCCGCCACGCCGCGGGCAGGCCGAGCGGGGTGATGCCGCCGTACTCCATCGCGGACTCGGCGACCGCGCGGTCGATGTCGAGGAAGGACGCCTTGCGTACGTCGAGGGTGCGCTTGACCAGGTTGTTCACGTCGGCGCGGGTGTCGGCCCGGACGATGCAGGCGGCCACCCGCTCCTCTCCGTCGCGACGGCCGGAGACGACCACGCAGTTGGCGCCGGCGGTCAGCGGCAGGTCGTAGGCCTCGCTGCACGCCGCGGTGTCGGCGAGGTCGGGGTCGATCTCGAAGACGCCCACACCTGAGGCGTCGGGCCAGCCGGCGAGCGCGGCGGCCACGGCCGGCGCGAGCAGGTCGGGCCGCTCGAGGGCGGGCACGGTGGTCACGGAACCGAGAGCCGGAGTGGGCGACGTCACCGCGTCATCATCGCCCATTCATGTCGGCGTCACCGTCCGGTGGTCCGGGCCTCGCAGGGTGGAGCCGTGACCCTCACCCGGCTGGCGCCGCCGCGCACCCGCGAGTCCAGCCTGGTCGTGACGCCGGCCGTCGTCGCCCACCGCGGCGCCTCGGGACACCGGCCCGAGCACACCCTCGACGCCTACCGCACCGCGATCCGGATGGGCGTCGACGACATCGAGCTCGACGTGGTCGCCACCCGCGACGGAGTGCTCGTGGCCCGCCACGAGAACGAGATCGGCGGCACCACCGACGTCGCCGAGCACCGCAGGTTCGCCCACCGGCGCACCACCAAGGTGGTCGACGGTCAGACCCTCACCGGCTGGTTCACCGAGGACTTCACGCTGGCCGAGCTCAAGCGGCTCTCCGCGCGCGAACGGCTGCCGAAGCTGCGCGCCGGCAACACGGCGTACGACGGGAGCGAGGGAGTGCCCTCCCTGACCGAGGTGCTGGCGATGGTGCAGGCCGAGTCGGTCCGCCGCGGCCGCGGCGTGGGCGTGATGGTCGAGCTCAAGCACGCGGCGTACTTCGACTCGATCGGCCTGCCCCTCGACCGCCCGCTGCTGGCCGACCTCGCGCACCACGGTCTGGACCACCCTCGCTCGCGGGTCAGCATCATGGCGTTCGAGCCGACGATCCTGCGGCGGCTGGCCTCGGAGTGCCGGCTGCCGCTGATCCAGCTGGTCGGGGCACGCGGGTCGCGCCCCGCCGACCTCGTCGCCGCAGGGGACCGCCGGAGCTACGGCGACCTGGTCACCCCCGGTGGGCTCGCCTGGATCGACGAGTACGCCGACGGGCTGGGCGTCACGAAGGGGCTGGTGCTGCCCCGTGACGAGCACGGCCGCACCGGCCGGCCGACCACGCTGGTGCGCGATGCCCACCGGCTGTGGCTCACCGTGCACGTGTGGACCCTGCGCGCCGAGAACGCGTACCTGCCCGCCAACTTCCGGACCCCCGGCCGACCTCGCGACCACGGTGACCTCGCCGCCGAGGCGGCCGCCCACCTGGCCGCCGGCGTGGACGGGCTGATCACCGACCATCCCGATCTGGTGCTGCCGGTGGTCGGCGCGCGGGCCCGCTTGTAACGCTCCGTTATCACCACTTCCACCCCCGAATACGGGGGTGGAAGCTGAAATAACGGAGCGTTACAAGGGGAGACGGGCCGCTCAGTCCCGCGGCACGATCACCCACGCCGCCAGGTAGGCGATGGCCACCGACCCGAAGCCGAAGATCACGCCGAGCACGGTCAGCAGGCGCACCAGCGTCGGGTCGAGGTCGAGGTGCCGGGCCAGCCCGCCACAGACGCCGGCGATCATCTTGTCGTCGCTGCTGCGGGTCAGCCGGCGTGGGCCGGGGGTGGGCTGGGCGTCGCTCATCGGTCCTGCTCCTCGTGGGTCGACTGGGCGGTCGACTGGGCGGTCGACTGGGCGGTCGACTGGGCGGGGGGTGAAGTGGGGGGAGTGGAGTACGGCGCGGCGTACGGCTCGTAGGCCGGCTGTGCCGCCTCCGTGGCCCGGCGTCGCCCGCCGAAGGCGATCGCGAGCAGCCCGGCCAGGCCGGCCAGCACCCAGGGCACCGGCAACAGCCAACGGATGTCGGCGCCGTCGATGAGGTCGCCCGAGATGGCCGCCCAGATCCCGACCAGGCCGAGGAAGGCGGTGCCCATCACGAGGTGGCCAACGTTGATCGGGTGCAGTCCGGAGGTGTCGGTGGTGGTGATGTCGGTGCTCATGGTCTGGTTCCTCACTGGGTGATGACGATCTCGCCGACGCCGAGCTCGGCGTCGATCTGGATGGTGACCTGGTCGGTGCCGCTGCCGCGGCTGCCGCTGGCCATCACGTCGATGCCGTCGGTCTGCTGGCCGAAGACCTCGACGGAGCCGGGGCCGTTGACGGTGGCCTCGGCGTGGACGCTCAGGCCGGGGGGCACGATGACCTCGATCCGGCCGACGCCGCCCTCGACGAGGATGGTGCGTCCGTCGAGTGCCTCAGGGTCGGTCACGTCGGACAGGTCCACGGTCATCTCGCCGACCGCGTTCCAGTAACGGCTCTGAACCTGGGCGGCGGTGGCGGGGTCGTGCTGCACCATGCCGTCGATGTTCGCGGCCGCCGTGCCGATCACCAGCGGGATCGTCAGCAGCACACCGAGCGGGATGAGCCCGCCACCGCGACCCCAGAAGGCGCTCAGCACCAGCATCAGCCCGGTGATGCCCATCGCCAGCGCCGGGTAGGCGCCGCCGGCGACGGCCACCCCGGACAGGTCGACGATGCCGAGCGAGCCCAGGCCCAGCGCGATCAGTGCGAGGGTGAACCAGAACAGGACTGGCCCGCGCTTGCGGGGGTCCCGCGGTGGCGGGGTGTAGCCGTACTGCGGGTACGACGCGGCGTACGACTGGCCCTGCGACTGGGCGTACGACTGGCCCTGCGACTGTGGCGTACGACTGGGCGTACGGGTTCTCGACCGGCCGGCCGCTCTCGTCGGTGGCCGCGGGCGCGACCCAGCCCGACTGGCTGGGGCCGTAGCGCTGCATGCGGCGCTCGTGGCGGCGGTTCAGCAGGAACCAGGCCACCAGGCCGATCAGGGCGAGCGGCCACGGGAACCAGTTGCCTCCCCACGAGCCGCCGATCAGCGCGACGGCGGCGAGCACGCCGATCACGATCAGCGCGACTCCGCGCGCCTTCTCGTCCAGGTTGACCGGCGCCCGGTCCTCGCCATCCTCGGGCACGAGCAGCCACAGGGCGCCGTACGCGAAGAACCCGGCGCCACCGAAGAAGGCGGTCACCACGAACAGCACCCGCACGATGACCGGGTCGATGTCGAGGTGCCGGGCCAGGCCGCCGGCGACACCGGCGACGTGCCGGTCGGTGCGCGAGCGGCGCAGGCGGCCGAGGTCGGCGATGTCGTCGCGGGTGACCCGCGGCCCGGAGTGGGTGGCCGTCGAGCCCGGCGCAGGCTGCTGCTGCGTCCCGGGAGGGGGACCCTGCGGGGCATCGCCCGGCGAAGGAGCGTCTGGTGAGGTCATGTCGCCAGCCTGCGCCGTCGGGAGGCCAGGCACCATCGGGGACGACCCTGATTCGCGGCCCCAGCCCCGGTCCCACCCTCAGGGTCGGCTCGGGGTCACGCCTCATGGTCCCTGCCGCACCCCTCTGCGACGATGGAACCCGACATGAGCAACGCAACCGAAACCCACTGGGCCGTCCGCCGGGCCACCCGCGACTCGGCCGAGCCCCTGGTGGGTGGCGTCGCCTCCGGGGTCGCCCGGCACCTCGGTCTGCCCGTGCTCTGGGTGCGGGCTGCCTTCGTGCTGATGGCGACGATGGGCGGCATGGGCATCGCGTTGTACGCCGGGCTGTGGGTGTTCCTGCCCTCCGACGCGTCGTTCGAGAGGTCGACGCCCGGCCTCGAGAGCGCATCTCGCACCGGCAAGCGGCCCGGCCGCGTGTCCCGGCTGACCGACCTGGGCCCGGCGATCGCCCTGGGCGCCCTGGGCATCGGCGTCGTCTTCGTGGTCGAGGCGATCTTCGGCCTGGGCGGGATCTTCTGGCCGGTGGTCATCGGGCTGGCCGGGATCGGCCTGCTGTGGCGCCAGGCAGACGAGGTGCAGCGCGAGCGCTGGCTCGACACCAGCGGCCGCGTCAACTGGTACCGCGCCGTCTTCGGCGCCGGCGGCTGGGCGTCGTACGCCCGGCTCACCGCGGGCTTCGCGCTCGTCGTGTCGGCGTTCGTGGCCTTCGCGGTCACCAGCGGCCCCCTGGGCGCGGCCCGGGACGTCGTGGTGGCGGGCCTGCTCGGCATCGTCGGGCTCGCGCTGGTGATCGGGCCGTGGATGATGCGGCTCGTCGGCGACCTCGGGGCCGAGCGGGCCGAGCGGGTCCGCACCCAGGAGCGCGCCGACATGGCCGCCCACCTGCACGACTCGGTGCTGCAGACCCTGGCGCTGATCCAGAAGAACTCGACCGACGCCACGACGGTGGCGCGGCTGGCCCGCGCCCAGGAACGGGACCTGCGGTCCTGGCTGTACGTCGGCGAGTCGACCGACGACACCACCCTGGCCGGCGCGCTGCGCGAGCTGGCCGCCCGCGCTGAGGACGAGTACGCCATCGTGGTCGACGTGGTCGCGGTCGGTGACCTGCCCATGCACGAGTCGATCCGGCCGCTGGTGCACGCCACGCGCGAGGCGGTCGTCAACGCGGCCAAGCACGCCGGCACCGGCCGCGTCGACATCTACGCCGAGGTGCTCGACGACGCCCTCGACGTGTTCGTCCGCGACCGCGGCGCCGGCTTCGACGTGGCGGCCGTGCCCGACGACCGGCTCGGCGTCCGCAACAGCATCATCGACCGGATGGCCCGGCACGGTGGCTCCGCCGCCGTCGACTCCACACCGGGTGGCGGCACCAACGTGCGGTTGCGGATGCCCCGCCCCGCGAGAGGAGACAACGATGTCTGAGGCTGTTGCCCCCGTACGGGTGGTCATCGTCGACGACCATGCGATGTTCCGAGCCGGCGTCCGGTCCGAGCTGACGTCCGCGGGCGCGGGCAAGGTCGAGATCCTGGCCGAGGCTGCCGACGTCGACGAGGCAGTGGCGGCCATCCGCGCCCACCAGCCGGACGTCGTGCTCCTCGACGTGCACCTGCCCGGCGGCGGCGGGGTCGAGGTCATGCGCAGGCACCCCGGGGCGGACGTCCGCTACCTCGCGCTGAGCGTCAGCGACGCCGCCGAGGACGTCATCGGCACGATCCGCGGTGGCGCGCGCGGCTACGTCACCAAGACGATCACCGGCCCCGAGCTGGTGGCCGCGATCGGCCGGGTCTCCGAGGGCGACGCGGTGTTCTCGCCGCGGCTGGCCGGGTTCGTGCTCGACGCGTTCGCGGGCTCCATCGACGTCGCCCACATCGACGAGGACCTGGACCGGCTCACCGAGCGCGAGCGCGAGGTGATGCGTCTGATCGCCCGCGGCTACGCCTACAAGGAGGTCGCGAAGGAGCTGTTCATCTCCATCAAGACCGTCGAGACCCACATGTCAGCCGTGCTGCGCAAGCTCCAGCTCTCGTCGCGCCACGAGCTGACCCGGTGGGCGAACGACCGCCGCCTGCTCTGAGCGCCGGCGCGCGGCTCGTCCTGTCGCCGGCCAGCCCATGTAGCGCGCAGCTACGACGACTGGGACACCCGCAGACAGGTCGCCCAGATGACTTGACTCCGCGTTACCTGAGTTGCGGCGAGCCGAGCCCGAGCCGGGGGCGGGCGGGGGCGGGCGGCGGGCTCAGGTCTCGCCGGTCAGCGAGAACGTCGAGAGCCGCCAGCCCGCGAACGCGATGCCACCGGCGGCCACCACGACCGCGGCGACGAGCGCGTACGTCGTGCCGACCGGTGGGGTCTGGCTGATCCCGTCGGACAGGGCGGCGGCGATCTCGCGGGACCACGCGCTGACGCTGAGCCAGCGCACCCCGTCGAGCAGGTTGCCGACCGTGCCCTCCCAGAGGAAGACGAACAGCAACCCGGCCACCACGGCGTGCCGGGTGAGGGCGCACAGCGCCAGGAACAGGCCGGAGTACGTCAGCGCGGCCACGACGGCACCGGCCAGCATCGCGAGCGACAGGCCCGGGTCGCCCGGGTCGATGATCAGCCCCGCCAGCAGCACGGGCAGCGCGCCGAAGCCGAGGGTGGCGCCCAGCGCGACGGCGTACTTGCTCAGGGCCACGGCGTAGCGGTTCACGGGCTTCGCGAGCAGGTAGACGATCGAGCCGTCGTCGATCTCGGGCCCGAGCACCGCCGTCGCGGCGAGCAGCGCGACCAGCGGCAGGGCGAGGTCCTGGGCGAGCTCTCCGACGATCTCGGGGTAGGCGGTGCCCGGGTCGGTGAGCATCCGGACGACGAGGGTCAGCGCCAGCAGGATCACCGGGATGACCAGCATGATCAGCCCGCGCCGGCGTCCGAAGAGGGCCTGCGCGGAGAGCCGCAGGATGGTGGCGTTCACGACGACACCAGGTAGGCGAAGACGCTCTCGAGCGACTCGTCGGTGGGGGAGACCTCGATGAGGCGTACGCCGAGGTCTCGGGCGAGGCGGGGCAGGGCGACGGCGAAGCTGCCGAAGTCGCCGACCTCGATCTCGAGCCCGCCGCCCCGGCGCAGGACGACGCCGACGACGGACTGCTCGCCGATCAGCGCCGCCGCGAGGGTCCGGTCGTCACTGCTGTGCACGACGTAGCGGTTGGGGCGGTCGGTCATCAGCCGCCGGATCGCGCCGAAGTCGCCGGAGGCGGCGTGTCGCCCGGAGACGACGACCTCGACGTGCCGGGCGACCTGTTCGACCTCCTCGAGGATGTGCGAGCTGAACAGCACGGTGCGGCCCTCCGTGCCGAAGCGGGTGAGCAGGCTCATCAGGTGCATGCGCTGGCGCGGGTCGACGCCGTTGAAGGGCTCGTCGAGCAGCAGCACTCCGGGGTCGTGCACCAGCGCGGACGCGAGCTTCACCCGCTGCCGCATGCCCTTGGAGTAGGTGCCGATGCGGCGCCCCGCGGCATCCGACATCTCGACGACGTCGAGCGCTCGCTCGCAGGCGGCGCCCGGGTCGGCGAGCCCGTGCAGCTCGGCGTTGGCCTGCACGAACTGGCGTCCGGTGAGGTAGCCGAACGCGACCTCGCGCTCCGGCACCAGCCCGATCTGCCGGAAGATCTCGGTGTTGCGCCAGGCGGCATTGCCGTCGAGGTGGACGGTGCCGGACGACGGCGCCAAGAAGCCCGCCATCAGGGCGATGATCGTCGACTTGCCCGCACCGTTGGGACCGAGCAGGCCGGTGACGCCCGGGCCGATCGTCATGGAGACGTCGTTGACCGCGACCACGTTGCCGTACCACCGGGAGACCTTGTCGAAGGTGATCGTCGTCATCGCGTGGCCAGCTTCCGGTAGCGCAGCAGCAGCAGCCCGAGCCCGCCGAGCGCCAGCAGCAGGGACACCGCGACGTAGAGCACGTCCATGCCGGTGCCGGTCGGGGGAGTGATCGCGCTCTCGGTGTCGGTCAGCACCGAGACGTCACCCGCGTAGAGCGTCATCGGGTGGAACAGCCCGGCGATCTCGCCGACCCGTTCCCGGCCCTGGTCGAAGGAGATGCCCTGGATCACCGCGACCACGCCGTAGCCGAACAGGATGGTGCCGATCGTGCCGACGATCGCGAAGCCCCGGCGCAGCGCGATCGCACTGAACAGCCCCGACACGCTCGCCAGCATCCCCGCCAGGAGCACCGTCACCAGCACTGCGGTGAGGAAGTCCCGGGTCTGCTCGACGAAGTCCATCGACGCCAGCAGGGCGCCGACGTACATCACCAGCAAGGGCGCCAGCACGAACGCGAAGATGCCGGTGGCCAGTGCTCCCCAGCGCGCGGCTGCGTACGCCGTCGCCGAGAGCGGTCGCGCCAGGTAGAGCGAGATCGTGCCGTGCCGCAGGTCGCGGCTGAAGAGGATCGGTCCCTGGGCGGCGGCGAAGGTGCCGAGCAGGATCGTGGTGGTCATGGCGTACGCCGGATAGGCCAGCGGGAGGGTGTTGAGCCCGATGAACGTGACGACCCCGACGATGATGACCGCCGGCAGGACGTTCAGCGCGAGCAGCCCGAACGGCAGGATCTTGGACCTGCCCGAGCGGCCGAGGCCGAAGACGTTGCGCAGGCCGGTGACGTAGAGCGACCAGGCGATCGAGCCGCGCCCGCCGCGCGGGCCGGAGTAGGGCCGGTAGCCGATGTCGTGGATGACGCCGGCCGGCCCCCGGGTGGGCTCAGCGGGGGTGGACGGCACCGGCCACCTCCTCCCGGAAGATGTCCTCGATGCGACGGTGGTCCGGCTGGATGCGCACCAGGCCGAGGCGGAGGTCGACGGCGGTGTCGCGGATGACGTCGAGCACGTTGCGGGTCTCGGTGGCCGCCGGCGGCTCGACCGCGACCACGTTGCCGCGCGGCTGGCACGGGAACCCCGCGTCGTACAACGCCCTGCCGAGGCTGTCGCGCTCGGTCGCGCCACCTAGGACCTCGACCAGCAGGGTGCCGGTGGTGTCGAGGAACTCGCTGGTGGCCGAGGAGCGCAGCAGCCGGCCGCCGTCGAGCACGACGACGTGCTCGCTGACGCGCTCGAGCTCGCCGAGCAGGTGGGAGGTCACCAGGACCGCGATGCCGAAGTCGTGGCCGATGCGCCGGACGAGCTCGAGCATGTCGTCGCGGGCAGCCGGGTCGAGGCCGTTGGTCGGCTCGTCGAGCAGGACGAGCCGGGGGTCGTGCGCGATGGCCTGGGCCAGCTTGGCGCGCTGCTTCATGCCGGTGGAGTAGCCACCCATCGGCCGGTAGCGCTCCTCGGCCAGCCCGACGTGGCGCAGCACGTCGGCGGCCCGCTCGCGCGCCGCGGCGTGCGGCAGCCCGGCCATCTGCGCCATGTGCACCACGAAGTCGCTCGCGCTCACGTCCGGAGGCAGGCACTCGTGCTCGGGCATGTAGCCGACCCGGGCCCGGATCTCCGCCCCCTCGGTCGCGATGTCGTGGCCGAGCACGCGCGCCGTACCGCCGGTCGGGTCGAGCAGGCCGAGCAGGATCTTGATGAGCGTCGACTTGCCGGCGCCGTTGGCCCCCACGAGGCCCGTCACGCCGCCGCCGACGGTCACGTCGAGGGAGTCGAGCGCGAGGACCTGCCCGTAGTCCTTGGTCAGTCCGCGGGTCTCGATCACCGGCATCGTGTCGGGAGCGGAGGGCGACGACGGCATGAGCGGAGCCTAGTTGAATCGTCGCGACGGACGAGGCGTCCGGCGTTGACTCGCACGCTGATCGCCGCTTCCCTGTGAGCACTCGGGGCGACCGGTCCCGTCATCAGAAGGGCGGTGGCCGATGAGCGACGCCGTAGTGGTCGAGGATGCCGAGCAGGGCTCCGACCTCAAGCGCACCATCACTGGCCGGCTGCTGTTCTTCTACGTGCTCGGTGATGTGCTGGGATCCGGCATCTACGTGCTGATCGGGCTCGTCGCCGCCGCTGTCGGTGGCGCCTTCTGGCTGGCCTTCCTCGTCGGCGTCACCATCGCCACGATCACCGGCCTCGCCTACGCCGAGCTGGTCACGAAGTACCCGCAGGCGGCCGGCGCGGCCCTCTACGTCAACAAGGCGTTCGGCAGCCGCGCGCTGACCTTCCTCATCACCGTGTGCATGCTCTCGGCCAGCTTCGCGGCCGCGGGATCGCTGGCGTCGGGGTTCTCGCACTACTTCGCCGAGGTGTGGGACCTGCCGCCCACCCTGCTGGTCAGCCTGCTGTTCATCGTCGTCCTGGCGATCGTGAACTTCATCGGCATCACCGAGTCGGTGGTGGCCAACATGGTCATGACGTTCGTCGAGATCGCCGGCCTGGTCATCGTCATGGTCATCGGCATCGTCTACGTCGCCCAGGGCAAGGCGGACTTCGGCGTGCTCACCGACTTCAACACCGACGGCAGCCCGATCTTCGCGGTCCTGGCCGGTGTGGCGCTGGCCTTCTTCGCGATGACCGGCTTCGAGAACGCCGCCAACGTGGCCGAGGAGACCATCCACCCCGCGAAGACCTTCCCGCGGGCGCTGGTCGGGGGCATGGCCGCGGCCGGAGTCATCTACGTCCTGGTCGCCGCGACCGCCGCGCTGGTGGTCCCGACCGGCACGCTCGCGGACTCGGACGCGGCGCTGCTCGAGGTCGTCGAGGCCGGCGTGTTGCCAGTGCCGGTCGGCGTCATGTCGATCCTGTTCGCCGTCATCGCGATGGTCGCCATCACCAACACGACCCTGGTGGCCGTGGTCACCGAGTCCCGCATCCTGTACGGCATGTCGCGCGAGGACGTCGTGCCCGGCGTCTTCGGCAAGATCCACGCGACCCGACGCAGCCCGTGGTTCGCGCTCATCTTCGCGGCGGTCGTGGTGTGCGGCCTCCTCGTCGCCGGTACGGTGCTCAACGGGTTCGGCGTGAGCACGTCGGTCGTGGAGCGGTTGGCGTTGGTCACGGTGGTCTTCACGCTGTTCATCTATGCGCTGGTCATCATGGCTGCGTTGAAGCTGCGCGGGCACGACGAGACCGACGAGACCTTCCGGGCGCCGACGGCGCTCCTGGTCTTCGGCATCATCGCCAACGCGGTGCTCCTGGTCTACGTCGTCGTCGACGACCCGCGTTCGTTGATCTGGTGTGCCGGTCTGCTCGCCCTCGGTGGGCTGCTGTTCCTCGCCGAGCTCCGGTTCGGCAGGCGGGACGAGCAGCGAACCTGACTCCGCCTACCGGTACGCCCGGTCACTAGGCTCCTGCCATGGAAACTCTGCGTCTCGTGCTGCTGCTCATCCACATCCTGGGCTTCGCCGCACTGTTCGGCGGCCTCGTGGTGCAGGCGCGCGAGCCGCAGAAGTCGGTCAACGCCGCGATGCGCGACGGCGCCGGTACGGCGTTCCTCGCCGGCCTGCTGCTCGTCGGCGTGCTGGAGGCGGGGGACGGCGACGTCAACCACGCCAAGATCGGCGTGAAGTTCGCCATCGGGCTGGTCATCTTGGTGCTGGTGATGGCCAACGTC
The DNA here is from genome assembly GCA_963807335.1 of uncultured Actinomycetota bacterium. GTDB lineage: Bacteria > Actinomycetota > Actinomycetes > Propionibacteriales > Nocardioidaceae > Nocardioides. The sequence goes on along the minus strand of CAWEBT010000010.1, from coordinate 288,015 downwards.
CGCAAGCCGAGCATCCCGAACGGCCTCTTCCTCGGGCTGGTCGCGCTGACGGTGCTCAACATCGGGGTCGCCGTCCTCTGGTCGCCGGCCCACACCTGAGCGAGGGGTGGGACGGTCGGCGCCGACACGTAGGGTTGGCACCGACATGAGCGACCTTCTTCCCGGCTTCGACCACCTCCAGCCCGAGCCCCGCACGACCCGCAGCGGGCCGACCGGCGAGGAGCTCCTGGCCGGGCTCAACGACCCCCAGCGCGCCGCCGTACGACACGCGGGCGCGCCGCTGCTCGTCGTCGCCGGAGCGGGGTCGGGCAAGACCCGCGTGCTCACCCGGCGGATCGCCTGGCTGATCACCGAGCGCAAGGCGCATCCGGGCTCGATCCTGGCCATCACCTTCACCAACAAGGCCGCAGCCGAGATGAAGGAGCGGGTCGAGGAGCTCGTCGGCAAGCGCGCACGCATCATGTGGGTCTCGACGTTCCACTCCGCCTGCGTGCGCATCCTGCGCAAGGAGATCGACAAGTTCGGCTACAAGTCGAGCTTCTCGATCTACGACTCCGCGGACTCCAAGCGGCTGATGACCCTGGTGCTGCGCGACCTCGACCTCGACCCGAAGCGCTACCAGCCCAACGCCGTCCTGCACTGGGTGTCCAACCACAAGAACGACCTGCGCGACGCCGACGAGGCCGCCAAGGACACCAAGAACAACTTCGAGGAGTCCTACGCCGCGGCGTACTCCGCCTACCAGCGGCGGCTGCGCGAGGCCAACGCCCTCGACTTCGACGACATCATCATGCTGACTGTCCACCTCTTCCAGACGTTCCCCGAGGTGCGCGAGACCTACCGGCGCCGGTTCCGCCACGTGCTCGTCGACGAGTACCAGGACACCAACCACGCGCAGTACGCCCTCATCCACGCCCTGTGTGCCGACAGCCCCGAGATAACCGAGGCGGGGGGCGAGCGGATCGAGCCGGCCGAGCTGATGGTGGTGGGTGACGCCGACCAGTCGATCTACGCGTTCCGGGGCGCCAACATCCGCAACATCCTCGACTTCGAGCAGGACTTCCCCGACGCCAGCTCGATCCTGCTCGAGCAGAACTACCGCTCCACGCAGACCATCCTCAACGCCGCCAACTCGGTCATCGGCAACAACCTGAGCCGCAAGCCCAAGCGGTTGTGGTCAGAGGCCGGGGCGGGCGAGCGGATCGTCGGCTACGTCGCCGACAACGAGCACGACGAGGCCCGGTTCGTCTCCCAGGAGATCGACACCCTCGCCGACGGCGGCGTCCGGCCTGCCGACGTCGCGGTGTTCTACCGCACCAACGCGCAGTCCCGGGTGTTCGAGGAGGTGTTCATCCGCACCGGCCAGCCCTACAAGGTGGTCGGCGGCGTGCGCTTCTACGAACGCCGCGAGGTGCGCGACGCGCTCGCCTACCTGCGGATGCTCGCCAACGAGGACGACGAGATCTCGTTGCGCCGCATCCTCAACACCCCCAAGCGGGGCATCGGCGACCGGGCGGAGGCCTGTGTCGCGGCGCTGGCGGAGCGCGACCGCATCACGTTCTGGCAGGCGTTGGTCCGCGCCGACGAGGCGCCCGGCGTGGCCACCCGGTCGCTGCGGAACATCGGGGCGTTCGTGGCGATGATCCAGGAGCTCCAGTCGATGGTGGCCGCCGGCGAGCGCGCCGACGTGATCCTCGAGTCGGTGCTCGAGCGGTCCGGCTACCTCGTCGAGCTCGAGGCCTCCGACGACCCCCAGGACCACACCCGCGTCGAGAACCTCGCCGAGCTGGTCGCCGTCGCCCGCGAGTTCTCCGACGACCCGGTCGCCGGCCCGTCCGCCGACCCCGCCGACGTCGACGCCGGCACCGTCGCGCCGGGGCTGGGCGACTTCCTCGAACGCGTGGCCCTGGTGGCCGACGCCGACCAGATCCCCGACACCCCGGACGGCGACGACTCCGGCGTGGTCACGCTGATGACCCTGCACACCGCCAAGGGCCTGGAGTTCCCGGTCGTGTTCCTGACCGGGCTCGAGGACGGCATCTTCCCGCACCAGCGCTCGCTCGGGGACCAGCCGGAGCTGGAGGAGGAACGTCGCCTCGCCTACGTCGGCGTCACCCGCGCCAAGGAGCGGCTCTACCTCTCGCGAGCCGTCGTGCGCTCGGCGTGGGGTGCCCCCTCGCACAACCCGGCGTCGAGGTTCCTCGACGAGATGCCGGTCGACCTCGTCGACTGGCGCCGCACCGAGGCCGCCCAGACGACGTGGGGCCGGCCGGACCTCTCGGCCGGCGCCCCGGCCCGGTTGGGCCAGCCGACCGCGGCGGGACGCCGCAACTTCTCGTCGGCGGCGGCTCGCGCCGACGTCATGGCGAAGGCCAAGCCGGCCCGGGAGATCCCGTCGCTCGAGCCGGGCGACCGGGTGCTGCACGACTCCTTCGGCCTCGGCACCGTCGTCTCGATGGAGGGGGCGGCGGAGAAGTCCGTGGCCTCCATCGACTTCGGCTCCGATGGGGTCAAGCGGCTGTTGCTGCGCTACGCCCCGGTCGAGAAGCTCTGAGGCCGTCCGGCAGCTGAAAAGGCCGGGCGCCCACCCGGCGAGAGGTGCCACACTCGGCGCATGCCCACCTCGAGCCAGTGGCTCGCCTTCCTCCTCGCCTCGATCCTGTTCATCCAGGTGCCCGGCCCGAGCCTGCTGTTCACGATCGGGCGGGCGCTGTCGGTCGGACGGCGCGACGCTCTGCTCTCGGTCTGCGGCAACGCGGCAGGGGTGGCCTGCCAGACCGTGTTCGTGGCGCTCGGGCTCGGTGCGGTCGTGGCGGCGAGCGCGTCGGCTTACTCGGCCCTGAAGCTCTGCGGAGCGGCGTACGTCGTCTACCTCGGGGTCCAGGCGATCAGGCACCGCAGCGACGCGCGACTGGTCCTCGAGGGGATGCGGTCGTCGGCCACGCGGCGGCCGGGGTCGGTGCGGATGGGCTTCGTGGTCGGCGTCACCAACCCGAAGACGCTGGTCTACTTCGCGGCGTTCCTGCCGCAGTTCGTCAACGAGGGTGCCGGCTCCACGGGGGCGCAGATCGCGCTGCTCGGTGCGGTGTTCGCGCTGATGGCGGTGGTGTCGGACTCGGTGTGGGCGCTGGCGGCCTCACGCGCGCGGGACTGGTTCGCCCGACGACCGGCCCGCCTCGACTCGCTGGGCCTGATGGGCGGGCTGTCGATGGTCGGACTCGGCGCGACGATGGCCGTGACCGACTGACGGCTAGGGCTGGACGCCGTGGTCCAGCAGGACGCTGTACGGGTCGATCGGGCTGTCGGCGCTGGGCCGGATCTCGAGGTGCAGGTGCGGGCCGGTGACGTTGCCGGTCGAGCCGACGGAGCCGATGACCTCGCCGGCGGAGACGGTGTCGCCGGTGTTGACGAGGTAGGAGGTCTGGTGGCAGTACCAGACCTCGGTGCCGTCCTCGAGGGTGATGACTGTCTTGTTGCCGTAGGCGCCGTCGTAGCCGGTGGAGGTCACCACGCCACCCGCGATGGCGTGCAGCGGGGTGCCGCTCGGGGCAGCGAAGTCGAGCCCGGTGTGGGTGCTCGACCACAGGCCGCTGGACATGCCGAACGTCGCGGTCAGGCGGTAGCCGGAGAGCGGCAGCACCCACTGGTTCTTCTCGAGCTTGACCGACTGCTGGGCGGCCTTGTCGGCGTACGCCTCCAGCGCGGAGTTGCGCTGCCGGGCGCGGGCCTCGGCCTCGGCGACCAGCTCGGGGTCGGCCGCGGTGACCGGGGCACGGCGAGAGCTCCGGCTGACGGCGCCGCTGCGTCGCAGCAGGCCGGCGTCGGTCGCCCCGACGACGGCGCTGGAAGCGGTCACCGAGCCACCGTTGAAGCTGCCGGAGACCTGGCCGGGGTCGCCGGCGCTGATGGCGCCGCCGGCGGAGATGGCCAGGGCGGCCACGCCGACCAGGACCGGGACCGAGGGCAGGCGGCGGAAGAGCGGGGTGTTGCGCGAGGTGCGCCGGGCGGCCTTGCGGCGGCCGGCGACGGCCGGGCTCAGCGCGGCCGGGGCGGCGGTGACCTTGGCGAGCGACTTCGAGGCGGCGCGGGAGGCGATCCGGGTGCCGGCCACGGAGGCGGCGGCCCGCGGCGCGACCTGCGCGGTCGAGCGCGTCGCGGTGTGGTTGCCGGAGGTGGAGGACGGGGTCCCCGAGGGGTCGCGGCGGTGACCGCGTTCGGCTCGGTGCTGACCCATAGAAGGTTTACCTCGACTGCATTCGGGGGAAAAGGCAACGCGGGCGACTGTAACGGAAAGGTCACGGCCGCGGAAATCCTGCCGTCACGAATTGTGGACGAGTACCTCGATGACCGCACCAGGTTCGCCCAACAACCGCCTTCCGGCCGGCTCGTCGGAGGGCGTCGCCCGTCGGTCCCGTCGGACTCCTCGTAGGGCGGGCCGCACGCCTGGGTCCCGGTTCCGCTAGCGTTCCGGGCATGAGCTCGCCTACCGGAGTCCGTCGTGTCCGGATCGTCGTCGGCAAGCCCGGTCTAGACGGCCACGACCGGGGCGCGAAGATCGTCGCGCGAGCGCTCCGCGACGCGGGTCACGAGGTCATCTACACCGGCCTGCACCAGACCCCCGAGCAGATCGTGGAGACCGCGATCCAGGAGGACGCCGACATCATCGGCCTCTCGGTGCTCTCCGGCGCGCACATGACGCTCTTCCGCAAGCTCGTCGAGCTGCTCGCCGAGCGCGACGCCTCGGACATCGTCATCTTCGGCGGCGGGATCATCCCCGAGGAGGACATCCCGGTGCTCGAGGAGCTCGGGGTCGCGAAGGTCTTCACGCCCGGCGCGACCACCGGTGAGATCACCGGCTGGGTCGCCCAGCACTTCGCCGAGCCGGCCTAGCCAGCTCCCGCCCACCGCTGTGATCGGGGTCTCCGTGACGGGGATCGCGCGTCCCACCCGTCGCCCCGCGTGGCCCGAGGGGTCCCCACAGGTCTAGGGTGCCGAGTGGATTTGAGCCGTGGAATCCCTGGACTGTCGACTTGTTTAAGGACTGGGTGGATCGTGGACCTGATGGAATACCAGGCAAAGGAACTCTTTGCCAAGCATGGAGTAGCCGGAGCGCTCGGGAAGACCGTCGAGACCCCTGAGGACGCTCGTGCGGCCGCGGAGGAGATCGGTGGCGTCGTCGTCGTCAAGGCGCAGGTCAAGGCCGGCGGTCGCGGCAAGGCCGGCGGCGTCAAGGTGGCCAAGACGCCCGAGGAGGCCGAGGAGGCCGCCCGCGCGATCCTCGCCCTGGAGATCAAGGGACTGCCGGTCAACCGCGTCCTGGTGGTCCCGGGCGCCCAGATCGAGGAGGAGTACTACTTCTCCTTCCTGCTCGACCGGTCCAACCGCTCCTACCTGTGCATCGCCAGCGTCGAGGGCGGTGTGGAGATCGAGGAGGTCGCCAAGACCAACCCCGACGCCGTCAAGAAGATCGCCATCAACGCCAGCACCGGTGTGGACGCCGAATTGGCCGCGACCATCGCGGACGAGGCCGGTTTCCCGGCCGTGCTGCGCGACCAGGCGATCACGATGATCCAGCAGCTCTGGAACGTCTTCATCGAGGAGGACGCCACGCTCGTGGAGGTCAACCCCCTCGCCCGCCTGGCCGGCGACAAGCTCGAGGCGCTCGACGGCAAGGTCTCGCTCGACGAGAACGCCGAGTTCCGTCACGAGGACCACAAGGCTTTCGAGATCCGCGAGGAGGCCGACCCGCTCGAGGCGAAGGCCAAGGACAAGGGCCTCAACTACGTCAAGCTCGACGGTGCCGTCGGCATCATCGGCAACGGCGCCGGCCTGGTCATGTCGACCCTCGACGTCGTCGCCTACGCCGGCGAGAAGCACGGCGGGGTCACCCCGGCCAACTTCCTCGACATCGGCGGCGGCGCCAACGCGCAGGTCATGGCCGACGGTCTCGACGTGATCCTCAACGACGAGCAGGTCAAGTCGGTTTTCGTGAACGTCTTCGGTGGCATCACCGCCTGTGACGAGGTTGCCAACGGCATCGTCGGCGCGCTCGAGATCCTGGGCGACGAGGCCACCAAGCCGCTCGTCGTACGTCTCGACGGCAACAACGTCGAGGAGGGCCGGCGCATCCTCGACGAGGCGAACCACCCGCTGGTGACCCTCGTCGACACCATGGACGGTGCGGCCGACAAGGCCGCCGAGCTGGCGAACGCGGGAGGCAACTGAGATGTCGATCTACCTCAACAAGGACTCCAAGATCATCGTCCAGGGCATGACGGGCGGCATGGGCTCCAAGCACACCACCCTGATGGTCGAGGCCGGCTCCAACATCGTGGGCGGCGTCAACGCCCGCAAGGCCGGCACGACCGTCGAGCTCGCGGGCAAGGAGCTCCCCGTCTTCGGCAACGTCAAGGAGGCGATGGCCGAGACGGGTGCCGACGTGTCGGTCGTCTTCGTGCCGCCGGCGTTCACCAAGGACGCCTGCATCGAGGCCATCGACGCGGGCATCGGCCTGCTGGTGGTCATCACCGAGGGCGTGCCCGTCCAGGACTCGGCCGAGGTGTTCGCCTACCTCGACGGCAAGTCCACCCGGATGATCGGCCCCAACTGCCCGGGCATCATCACGCCCGGTGAGTCGCTGGCGGGCATCACCCCGCACACCATCGCCGGCAAGGGTCCGGTCGGGCTCGTGTCGAAGTCGGGCACCCTGACCTACCAGATGATGTACGAGCTGCGGGACTTCGGCTTCACCACCGCGATCGGCATCGGTGGTGACCCGATCATCGGCACCACCCACATCGACGCCCTCGAGGCCTTCGAGAACGACCCGGAGACCAAGGCGATCGTGATGATCGGCGAGATCGGCGGCGACGCCGAGGAGCGTGCGGCCGACTACATCCGGGACCACGTCACGAAGCCCGTCGTCGGCTACGTCGCGGGCTTCACCGCCCCGGAGGGCAAGACCATGGGACATGCCGGCGCGATCGTGTCGGGCTCCTCCGGCACCGCACAGGCCAAGAAGGAAGCCCTCGAGGCGGTCGGCGTCAAGGTCGGCAAGACGCCGTCCGAGACGGCCGCGCTGATGCGGGAGATCCTGTCGTCCCTGGCCTGAGCCGGCCGAGATGAGCCGGCTCCCACCGGCACCGAGCAACACGAACGCCCCGGCCATCGGCCGGGGCGTTCGTCGCAGACGCATCGCGAGCGGGAGAGGGCTGCTCTCAGGGGCTCTGCAGCCGGGGCAGTCGCGCCAGCGCGCGGTCTACGACGTCGAGGAAGTCGGCCCGGTCCATCGACATCGCCCTCGACGGCACGAAGCCGAGCTGCGCGACGGCGCCTCCACGGCGGATGATCGCCATCAGGAACTGGACGGAGTCCTTGTCGGAGATCTCCATGGTGATGTTCCAGGCCGTCACGTCGGTGTCCTTGCCCGCGACGTTGCGCAGCTGGCGGACCTCGGTGCCGAGCGCGTTCTGCGCGCACTCGCTCACCCGCTTGCGGACGTCGTTGACGAACGTGCGCGCCCCGCCGGGTGACCAGATGCCGACGGTCTCGGTGAGGCCGAACTCGTTGGCCTTGTCGACCGCGGGGAAGAGGAAGGTGCGGGTCAGGTTGCTGCGCACGGACTTGCCGGTGAAGCTGGTGCGGTCACAGCGGGTGGAGGCGACGTTGACCTTCGCCTTGACCGGCTCGGTGCCGATCCAGGGACCTGGGGCGCGGGCGATCGGCGGCAGGTCGAACTCGCTCAGCATGCCCGGCACCATGCCCGCGACGGGTGCGTTGATCTCCTTGAGGGCCGGTAGGCCGGCGCAGGCGTTGCCGCCCGGCGAGGAGCAGACGCCGTTCACGGCCGCGGCCAGCAGCGCCGCCGGCTTGCGCGGGTCGGGCTGGAGGCCATCGACTCGCGAGATGGTGGTGACCGTCAGCTGGCCGCTGCGGGCGACGCCCACCCGCAGGGTGCGCGGCGTGCCCTTCCAGGTGCGGAGGGTGAACACGCGTGCGTCGTCGCCCACCATGTCGACCCGGTGCACCGACAGCAGCTGGGTGCGCTCGGCCAGGCAGCCGGCGTACCAGGCGTTGACGGTGGCGTAGGCGGCCTTCGCGTTCCTCTCGGAGTTGGAGAGCTCGACGAGCTCCCAGGCCGCGGCCTTGGCCGGGGGAGCGGCCTTGGGCTGCTTGCCCTTGCCCTTGGTCTTGACCGGCTTGGGCGTCGGCCCGGTGCCGGCGAAGGTGCGGACGAACGCGCCGAGGCCCTTCGGGTCGGCGTAGCGCTGGGTCTGGCAGGGCAGCGTGAGGCCGCTGGCGCCGGCGTTGTCGTGGGTCTTGGACTCGACCCACGACATCTTCGAGTCCAGGGGCCCGAGGTCGGCCGCCGCGAGGAGAACGTCGTCGTGCAGCGCCGGGACGTCGGCTGCCTTGACGACCGTGGCCGGTGGGCTGTTGAAGTGCTCGTCGTCGAGGCTGGCCGTGGCCGTGTCACCCTGCGAGACGAAGGTTCCGCCCGCGACCAGCAGGAGGGCCGTGCCGGCCATGCCGACCAGCGTGTGGGTGCGGCGGCGAGCGGCGCCGGCCCTGCGGACGATGCTGACGCGCGGCCAGCTGGCGGTGTCGGTGACGGTACGGAGGTGTTCGAGGTGGGCACGGATCTCGGTGCTGCCGATGTCGCGCGAGATGGCGAACTGGGCCGTCGCGGTCTGCAGCTCGCGCTCGAAGTCGGTCTGCGGGAGGCCGACCTCCTGGGAGATGGCGACCAGCGGAAGTGGCGAGAGGTTGGTCAGGATCAGCGCCTTGCGCTGCGGCATCGACAGCTTCGACAGTGCGTCGAGGGTGGCCCTCGACTCGTCATCGAGGCCCTTCTCGCGGTGCCAGATGCGGGCCGTGCTCCGGCGCTGGGCGCGGCCCCAGGCCAGCGGGCGCAGCCAGGCCTCGGGATCCTCGAGCCGGGAGACCTTGCGCCAGTGGTGCCACGCGACGGCGAAAGCATCGCGGACCGCGGCCCGGGAGACCGGAAGATCACCGGTGAGGGCATAGGACTCCAGGAGAACGCGGTCGCGCACGTCCCGGTAGAACGTGTCGAACTCCTCTGGATCCCTCATGACCATTCAACGTTACGGTGCGCACCCCGGTTCGCGCACATCAACCGCCAGATCGGCACGCGTTCGCGATGTCGCACCTCGCGGCGTGGCAGCGCGGGTGGGCGCGAACCGCGCGCGATGATGGCGAGGCCATGACTTCGCTGCTTCCTGCCCGCCCGAGCGTCCCGACCCGGACGCCCGCAGGCGCGCCGCGCCGTCGTCCGGTCGCGCTGCTGGGAGCACTGGCCGGGCTCGTGGCCGCCGCGTCGACCCTGGCGGTGTGCCTCGCCGTCGGCGTCATCGGCTGGTTCCTCAGCGATGCCGGGGTGCACGGTGCCCCCCGCGAGGGGATGCGAGCCGGCGCTCTTGGCTGGCTGGCCGCTCACGGGTCCGGCCTGCAGGTGGGGGGCGTGCCGGTCGACGTCGTGCCCCTCGGCCTGACCGCGATCGTCGCCTGGGTCGTGTGGCGGCTCGCCATGCGACTGGGCGAGGCCGTCTCGGCCCACGGACCCGACGCCCACAGCATCTCCGACGGTGAGCGGGACTGGACCGTCCCGGCCGCCGTCGGCTCGCTCTTCACCGGCTACTCCCTGGTGGCCGTCGTCACCTCGTCGCTCGCCGGCGGCGACGTCGCCCCGTCGGTGACGCCGGTGCTCGGCTGGACGCTGCTGCTCACCGTCCTGGTGGCCGCGCCCGCCGTGGCGATCGGATCGGGTCGCGCGGCGATCTGGGCGACCTACCTCCCTCCCGTGCTGCGCTACGGCGTGCGTACGGCGCTCGCGGTGCTCGGCACGTTCCTGGTCGTGAGCGGGGCGGTGCTGCTCGTCGCGCTCGCGGTCGACCTCGCTGCCGCGCTCAACATGGCGTCGCGGCTCCACACCGGAGCCGGCGAGGCCACGCTGCTCACCCTGGTCAACGCCGGGTTCGTGCCCAACGCCACGCTCTTCAGCGGCTCCTACCTGCTCGGTCCGGGGTTCGAGGTGGGCGCCAACACCCTCGTCTCGCCCGGCGCCGTCGTGCTCGGTCCCCTGCCGATCTTCCCGCTGCTGGCCGCGCTGCCCACGGCCGGCGCGGTGCCGGCCTGGGCCGCGGCCGTGGTCGCCGTGCCCCCGCTCGTGGCGGCGCTCGCCACCGCCCGCGTCCAGCGCCGCTTCCCGACCCTGCGCTGGGACGAGGGCGCCATGCGTGGCTGCGGCGGCGGGATCATCGCCGGGCTGCTGTTCGCCCTGCTCGCCTCGCTGTCCGGCGGGGCCGCCGGGCCCGGCCGGATGCGCTTCATCGGACCGTTCGGCTTCGACGTGCTCGTGCACGCCGTGACCGCCTTCGGTCTCGGCGGACTGCTCGGCGGGCTGCTGATGACCTGGTGGCAGCGCCGGACGTCGATCCCGGTCGAGGAAGGCACGCCCCAGACCAAGCCCCAGACCAGGCCCCAGACCAAGCCCTAGACTCCGGGGGTGCCCGCACCCGCCCGTCTCGTCGTGCTCGTCTCCGGGACCGGCACCAACCTCCAGGCCCTCCTCGACGCGTGCGCCGACCCCGCGTACGGCGCCGAGGTGGCCGCCGTGGGGGCCGACCGTGTCGACATCGAGGGCCTTGCCCGGGCCGAACGGGTCGGCGTACCCACCTTCGTGCGGCGCGTCGGTGACTACACCTCGCGCGAGCACTGGGACCGGGCGCTGGCCGACTCCGTGGCCGCGTTCGACCCCGACCTGGTCGTCTCGGCCGGGTTCATGAAGTTGGTGGGGAAGGAGTTCCTGGCGCGCTTCGCCGGCCGGATGCTGAACACCCACCCGGCGCTGTGCCCGGCGTTCCCCGGCACGCACGGCGCCGCCGACGCGCTGGAGTACGGCGTCAAGGTCACCGGCGCGACGCTGTTCGTGGTCGACGAGGGAGTCGACACCGGCCCGATCGTCGCGCAGGTGCCGGTCGCGGTCGAGGACAGCGACGACGAGGCGTCGTTGCACGAGCGCATCAAGGTCGCCGAGCGCGCGATGCTGGTCGAGAGCGTCGGGCGGATGGCCCGCCAGGGCTGGTCGGTTGACGGTCGTCGAGTGCGTCTAGGCTGACGCCACACGACTGGCGCAGGTGGGCAACCACCGGGGAGTGACTTAGATGAGCATCGAACGCCTGGGTGCTCTCCTCCGAAATCGATTCCAGGAGTTGTCCCGTGTCCGATCTCCAGATCCCCATCAGGCGTGCCCTGGTCTCCGTCTACGACAAGACCGGTCTCGATGACCTGGTCCGTGGCCTCCACGACGCGGGCGTCGCGCTCGTCTCGACCGGTGGGTCCGCCGCCCTGATCGAGGGGCTGGGCCTCCCGGTCACCCGGGTCGAGGAGCTCACCGGCTTCCCCGAGTGCCTCGACGGCCGCGTCAAGACGCTGCACCCGCGCGTGCACGCCGGCATCCTCGCCGACCGACGCCTGGAGTCCCACGTCCGGCAGCTGGCCGACCTGGAGGTCGAGCCGTTCGACCTGGTCGTGTGCAACCTCTACCCGTTCAGCCAGACCGTCGACTCCGGGGCCTCGCCGGACGAGTGCGTCGAGCAGATCGACATCGGCGGGCCGTCGATGGTGCGGGCGGCCGCCAAGAACCACCCGTCGGTCGCGATCGTGACCTCGCCCGCGTCGTACGCCGACGTGCTGGGCGCCGTCTCCGCGGGCGGCTTCACCTTCGACCAGCGCAAGGCGCTGGCCGCCCAGGCGTTCGCCCACACCGCGGCCTACGACGTCGCCGTCGCCAACTGGTTCGCCGGCACCTACACAGGCACCCACCAAGGGGCCGAGGACGGCTGGCCGGACTTCATCGGTGACACGTGGGCCAGGTCCTCGGTGCTCCGCTACGGCGAGAACCCGCACCAGGGGGCGGCGCTCTACGTCGACGGCCGCGGCGGGCTGGCGGCCGCCGAGCAGCTGCACGGCAAGGAGATGTCCTACAACAACTTCGTCGACACTGACGCGGCCCGCCGCGCGGCGCACGACTTCGACGAGCCGGCGGTGGCGATCATCAAGCACGCCAACCCGTGTGGGATCGCGGTCTGCGCTGACGACGTCTCGGACCCGATCTCCGTGGCGCACCGGCGCGCGCACGAGTGCGACCCGACCTCCGCGTTCGGTGGCGTCATCGCCGTCAACCGCGCGGTCTCGGTCGAGCTGGCCGCGCAGGTCGCGGAGATCTTCACCGAGGTGATCGTGGCGCCGTCCTACGACGAGGGCGCCGTCGAGATCCTCCGGGGCAAGAAGAACATCCGGATCCTGCGCTGCGACCCGCCGGCCGACGACCAGCGAGCGGAGATGCGTCCGGTGAGCGGAGGCATCCTCGTGCAGCAGCGCGACCACGTCGACGCGCCCGGCGACGACCCGGCGACGTGGACCCTGGCCACCGGGCAGGCCGCCTCGCCCGAGGTCCTCGGCGACCTCGCCTTCGCCTGGAAGGCCTGCCGCGCCGCGAAGTCCAACGCGATCCTGCTCGCCAAGGACGGCGCCTCGGTCGGCATCGGCATGGGCCAGGTCAACCGCGTCGACTCGTGCCGACTGGCGGTCAGCCGGGCGGGCGAACGGGCCGTGGGCTCGGTGGCGGCGTCCGACGCGTTCTTCCCGTTCGAGGACGGGCCGCAGATCCTCATCGACGCCGGGGTGAGCGCCATCGTCCAGCCGGGCGGTTCGATGCGCGACGAGCTCACGGTCAAGGCGTGCGAGGCTGCCGGGGTCACGATGTACTTCACCGGCACCCGTCATTTCGCCCACTGAGCCGAGACAGCAGTGCGCGGGCCGAGAAACCGCCGCAACCCAGACAGGATGACCGCATGACCGCACAGACCCTGGACGGCAGCGCCACGCTCGCCACCATCAAGGCCGAGCTCACCGTGCGCGTCGCGGCTCTCAAGGAGCGCGGCATCGTGCCCGGCCTGGGCACTGTGCTGGTCGGTGACGACCCCGGCTCGCACTGGTACGTCGGAGCCAAGCACAAGGACTGCGCCGCGATCGGCATCACGTCGTTTCGTCACGACCTGCCGGCGACCGCCAGCCAGGCCGAGGTCGAGGCGGTCATCGACGAGCTCAACGCGGACCCCGCGTGCACCGGCTTCCTGGTGCAGCAGCCGACGGGGCTCGACGAGTTCGCTCTGCTCTCCCGGGTCGACCCGGACAAGGACGTCGACGGCCTCCATCCCACCAACCTGGGCAGGCTGGTGCTCGGGGAGTCCGGGCCGCTGCCCTGCACCCCGGTCGGAGCCATCGAGCTGCTCCGGCGTCACGGCGTACCGATCGCCGGCGCCGAGGTCGTGGTCGTGGGGCGGGGCCTGACGGTCGGCCGGCCACTCGGCCTGCTGCTGACGCGCCGCTCCGAGAACGCCACCGTCACGCTCTGCCACACCGGCACCGTCGACCTGGCTGCGCACGTACGCCGTGCCGACATCGTCGTCGCGGCGGCCGGTGTGCCCGGCATCATCTCCGCCGACATGGTCAAGCCCGGCGCGGCGGTGCTCGACATCGGCGTCTCGCGGGTCGACGGCCAGATCGCCGGCGATGTGGCCGACGACGTCTGGGACGTCGCAGCCTGGGTCTCACCCAATCCCAAGGGCGTCGGGCCGATGACCCGCGCGATGCTGCTCAGCAACATCGTCGACATCGCCGAGAGGTCTGCCCGCCCGTGACCGAGCATGACCTGCCCACACCCGAGGACGTCCCCGCCGTCTCGGCGGAGGCCCTCGTCGACGGCGAGGTGGCGGCCCCCGAGGAGGTCGACGAACGCCGCTACCCGAGCACGATCGGCGGCATGTTCTACCTCGCCGTGGTCCTCGTCGCGGTCATCTCCATCGGCATCGTGATCGGCGGCAGCTGGCGCACCGGCATCCGCTGGCTCGGCGGGGCGCTCGTGTTCGCGGCGGCGGTCCGGGTCGTCCTCAAGAGCAGCGACGCCGGGATGCTCGCGGTCCGCGCCAAGTGGGTCGACGCGGTGCTGCTCTCCGGCATGGGAGCCGCGCTGATCTTCCTCGCCGGTTCGATCCCCGACCAGCCGGGCTGAGCCACCCCACCCACGACGCACACGAGCCCGGCCCCCACGCGGGGACCGGGCTCGTGGTGTGTCTGGGGTCAGATGAGGCCGAGCTCGGTGACCGCGTCGCGCTCCTCGGCCAGCTCGGCGGTCGAGGCGTCGATCCGGCCGCGCGAGAACTCGTTGATGTCGAGGCCCTGAACGATCTCCCAGTTGCCGTCGCGGGTGGTGACCGGGAACGACGAGACGAGGCCCTCGGGCACGCCGTACGAACCGTCGGACACGACCGCCATCGACACCCAGTCGCCCTCGGCGCTGCCGAGCAGCCAGTCGCGGGCGGCGTCGACGGTGGCGGAGGCGGCGGAGGCGGCCGACGAGGAGCCCCGCGCCTCGATGATCGCGGCACCGCGCTTGGCGACGGTCGGGATGAAGGTGTTCTCGAGCCAGTCCTGGTCGCCCACGGTCTCGGCCGCGCTCTTGCCGGCGACCTTGGCGTTGAACAGGTCGGGGTACTGGGTGGCGGAGTGGTTGCCCCAGATCGTCATCTGCGTGATGTCGGTGACCGGCGCCCCGGTCTTGGCCGCGAGCTGCGAGATCGCCCGGTTGTGGTCGAGCCGGGTCAGTGCGGAGAAGCGCTCGGCGGGGATGTCCGGGGCGTTCTTCATGGCGATCAGTGCGTTGGTGTTGGCCGGGTTGCCGGTGACGCCGATGCGCACGTCGTCGGCAGCGACCGCGTTGAGGGCCTTGCCCTGCGCGGTGAAGATCGCGCCGTTGGCCGAGAGCAGGTCGCCGCGCTCCATGCCGGGCCCGCGGGGCCGGGCGCCCACGAGCAGGGCAAGGTTGACGCCGTCGAAGATGGCCTCGGGGTCGTGACCGATCTCGACGCCGGCGAGCGTCGGGAAGGCGCAGTCGTCGAGCTCCATCACGACGCCCTCGAGCGCCTTGAGTGCCGGCTCGATCTCCAGCAGCTGCAGCTGGATCGGTCGGTCGGGGCCGAGCAGCGAGCCGCTCGCGAGGCGGAACAGCAGGCTGTAGCCGATCTGACCGGCGGCACCGGTGACGGCGACCTTGAGGGGGGCGTTGCTCACGAGGACTCCTCGATGGACGTTGGTGGTCGGTTCCGACGCTAGCAGCGCTCGCGGGCGGCACGGATCGCGGGTTGGGCGGGTGGCATGCTGACCCGCATGTCGAGTTCGAGGGCCCGTCGCGGTCTGGCCGCGCCGTTGATCGCGCTCACCGTGCTGGCCTCGGGCTGCGCTTCCTCGAGCCCCCCGGTGAGTGGACCGTCCGGGGTCGACGAGCTCGAGATCCCCACGCCGTCACCCGATCCGGTGGACTTCGTCGCCGGCATCGACAACCCCTGGCTGCCACTGGTCCCGGGAGCGGTCTGGGAGTACGCCGTGTCCGGCGAGGACGCCGGCACCCGCACCGTGACGGTCCTCGAGGCAGGCACCGAGATCGCCGGGGTCGGGGTCACCGCCGTCCGCGAGGCCGCGGTCTCGCCCGGCGGCACGGTCGTCGGCTCGTCGGTCGACTACTTCGCCCAGGACAGCGCCGGCAACGTGTGGCTGTTCGGCCACGACGAGGCCGAGCCGGCGGGGCCGGGCTCCTGGCGAGCCGGTGTGGGCGGCGCCGAAGCCGGGCTGGCGATGGCCGCCGCACCGCGGCTGGGCGACGGCTACCGCCAGGGGCTGGCGCCCGGCACCGCCGAGGACGTGGCCCGGGTGGAGTCGGTCGAGGCGACCCGCACGACGCCGGCAGGAGCGTTCGACCCCGTCGTGCACGTCGTCGTCACGACCAGCCTGTCCACCGAGGAGGTGGACCGCTACTACGCGCGCGGCGTCGGGTTGGTGCAGGAGCTGACCCCGGCGGCCACGGTGTCCCTGACCGCCGTCCCCTGAGGCTCGCCTGCTGGACGCGTGCCTCGACGCGGGCTCAGTCCTGGGGGCGGACCTGGGTGCGGCCGTCCTCGTCGGCGTCCGGAGCGCCCCAGTGCTGGGGCGGGCCGGGCTGGGGCGGGCCGGGCTGGGGCGGGCCGGGCTGCCGTCCGGGCGCAGGCTGACCCCACGACTGGCCCTGCTGACCGGGCGGGGCCTGCGGGTACTGCTGGGCGACCGGCTGGGCGACCGGCTGGGCGACCGGCTGGGCGACCGGCTGCTGGACCCACTGCTGCTGCGGCGGCGGCGGTGCTGCCTGCTGCCCCCACTGCTGCGGCGTGCCCGGCTGACCCCACTGCTGCTGGCCGTAACCGGGGTACTGCGGGTCCTGGTGCCGGTTGCGGCCGCCGCCCAGGCGCAGGCCGGACCCGGGGACCGGGTCGTCGCCGTGGGCGAAGATGAGCGGATAGGTGAGCCCGGCGATCGCGGCGCCGACCAGGGGAGCGACGATGAACAGCCAGAGCTGGACGATCGCGTCGGTGCCGGCGAAGACGCCCACGCCGATCGAGCGGGCCGGGTTGACCGAGGTGCCGGTGAAGCCGATCGAGGCCAGGTGGATCATCGTCAGCGCGAGGCCGATGGCCAGGGGCGCCGCTCCCGCGTTGAGGGCGTTGCGCGCGTCGGTGACGGCCAAGATCACCCACACGAAGACCGCGGTGAGCAGCATCTCGAGGAGCAGGGCGGCCCACCAGGCGTAGCCGGTGCCGGCGTCGCCGAAGGAGTTCTGGGCCATGTTGCCCTGTGCGACGAAGCCATCGATGCCGTGGAACAGCCCGAACAAGATGGCGCCCGCGAGCAGGCCGCCGAGCAGCTGCGCCCCGACGTAGACCCCGACCTCGCGCCAGGCCAGCCGGCCGCCGAGGGCGGCGCCGAGCGTGACGGCGGGGTTGAAGTGGCCACCGGAGATGCGGCCGACGGCGTAGGCCATCACGAGCACGGCCAGGCCGAACGCCAGGGCCGTGCCGAGATAGTTGAACTCACCCAGCTGGGAGGTGAGCATCGCCGTGCCGCAGCCGAAGAACACCAGCCCGAAGGTGCCGAAGGCCTCGGCAGCGAACTTCTGACCCGTGGTGGGCGTGTCGGCGGTGGTCGTCGTCATGTGGTGCAGCCCCCTGTGTGACTCAACAGTGCGCGCTCCCGGCGAAGCGCGCGGCCTAGCCTCCCACGTGCCCGGATGCCACGCTAGGAGCGACCCGGGGCACCCGGGCCGGCATCAGGTATCTTGACGTCAAGCAATTATGTCGCTCACGGATCAGGAGTCCCCGACCCCATGGCCAAGATCATCTACACCCACACCGACGAGGCGCCGCTGCTCGCGACGTACTCCTTCCTCCCGATCGTCGAGGCCTACGCCCGCACCGCAGGGGTCGGCGTGGAGACCCGTGACATCTCGCTCGCCGGCCGCATCATCGCGCTCTTCCCCGAGCGGCTGACCGCCGAGCAGCGCATCGACGACGCGCTCGCCGAGCTCGGCGAGCTGGCCACGACGCCCGAGGCCAACATCATCAAGCTGCCCAACATCTCCGCGTCGATCCCGCAGCTCAAGGCGGCGATCACCGAGCTCCAGGGCCAGGGCTACGACCTGCCCGGCTACCCCGAGAACCCGCAGACCGACGAGGACCGCGCGATCCGGGCGACGTACGACAAGGTCAAGGGCAGCGCGGTCAACCCGGTGCTGCGCGAGGGCAACTCCGACCGGCGTGCGCCGGCCTCGGTGAAGAACTACGCCAAGCAGCACCCGCACTCGATGGGTGCCTGGTCGGCCGACTCGAGGACCAACGTCGCGACGATGGGCGAGCACGACTTCAAGTCCAACGAGCGGTCGGTCGTCATGGCCGCCGACGACACCCTGCAGATCGTGCACGAGGCCGCCGACGGCACCACCACGGTGCTGAAGGAGTCGCTGCCCGTGCTGAGCGGCGAGGTCGTCGACGCCACCGTCATGCAGGTCTCGCACCTCAACGCCTTCATCGCGAACGCGATCGCTCGCGCCGAGGCCGAGGGCGTGCTCTTCTCGGTGCACCTCAAGGCGACGATGATGAAGGTCTCCGACCCGATCATCTTCGGCCACGTCGTGAAGGTGTTCCTCAAGCCCGTCTTCGACCAGTACGGCGCCGACCTGGCCGCCGCCGGCCTGTCGGCCAACGACGGGCTGGGCGGGATCCTGGCCGGTCTCGACGCGCTGCCGAACGGCGCCGAGATCAAGACCGCCATCGACGCGGCGCTCGCCGAGGGCCCGGCCCTGGCGATGGTCGACTCCGACAAGGGCATCACCAACCTGCACGTGCCGTCCGACGTGATCGTCGATGCCTCGATGCCGGCGATGATCCGCACCTCTGGCCACATGTGGAACGCCGACGGCGGCGAGCAGGACACCCTCGCGGTGATCCCGGACTCCTCGTACGCCGGCGTCTACCAGACCGTGATCGACGACTGCCGCGAGCACGGCGCCTTCGACCCGGCCACCATGGGCTCGGTCCCCAACGTGGGGCTGATGGCCAAGGCGGCCGAGGAGTACGGCTCCCACGACAAGACCTTCGAGATCTCCGCAGCCGGCACCGTGCGGGTCGTCAACGCCGCCGGCGACGTGCTCCTCGAGCACGACGTCGAGGCAGGGGACATCTGGCGCGCCTGCCAGACCAAGGACGCCTCGATCCGCGACTGGGTCAAGCTCGCGGTGACTCGGGCGCGCGCCACCGGCGTGCCCACGATCTTCTGGCTCGACGAGTCCCGCGCCCACGACGCCAACCTCATCGCCAAGGTCGAGGCCTACCTGCCCGAGCACGACACCGAGGGTCTCGACATCCGGGTGCTCACGCCCGAGCTCGCCACGGCGTACTCCCTGAAGCGGATCCGCAGAGGTGAGGACACCATCTCGGTCACCGGCAACGTGCTGCGCGACTACAACACCGACCTGTTCCCGATCCTCGAGCTCGGCACCAGCGCCAAGATGCTCTCGGTCGTGCCGCTGATGAACGGCGGCGGCCTGTTCGAGACCGGCGCCGGTGGCTCGGCCCCCAAGCACGTGCAGCAGCTGGTCAAGGAGAACTACCTGCGCTGGGACAGCCTGGGCGAGTTCTTCGCGCTGGCGGCCAGCTTCGACCACCTGGGGGAGTCGACCGACAACCCGCGGGCCACGATCCTCGCGGACACCCTCGACCGCGCCACCGGCACGTTCCTGGCCGAGAACCGCTCGCCCGGCCGCAAGCTCGGCACGATCGACAACCGCGGCAGCCACTTCTACCTGGCCCTCTACTGGGCCGAGGAGCTGGCGAAGCAGACCGAGGACGCGGCGCTGGGCGAGGCCTTCGCGGCGCTGGCGACCCTGCTCCGCAAGGACGAGCAGACGATCCTCGACGAGCTGCTCGCCGTACAGGGCTCGCCGGTCGACCTCGGCGGCTACTTCCGTCCGGACCCGGAGAAGGCGACGGCCGCCATGCGCCCGTCGACCACGCTCAACGAGGCGCTCCAGGGCCTCGACGTCTGAGCTCGCACGACCACCACCGGCCGACCGGCCCCCACCGCGACGTGGTGGGGGCCGGTCTGGTCCACCCCGGCGAACTCGCTCATCAATATGCGGTACGTGGATCCGGGTCCGCCACGGGCCCGTGGGGGGCGAATCGATACTTCGATCATGTTCACCCTCAAGCGACTCGTGCTGGTTGGCTTCGTCTGCGTCGGCCTCTCGGTCGCCGGCTCCCCTGCCGGTGCCGTTGACTCCACCGACCTGGTGACGTCCAGCACGACGACCGTCGAGGGGAGCGCCGTCGCCGGCATCCAAAGTGCCGGCATGGCATCACGGGCGCCCGGCGCCCGGCATGGCAAGAAGTCGTCGGATCACCGCGCCGGGGCTAAGGGCAGCCCGCGCGCGAAGCGGTTCAGAGCCCGCTGACCCGAGGGCCAGCCCGCCGAGCCGTCGGACCACCAGAGGGGGAGGTCCGACGGCCCGGCGAGCGCCTGCCCGGCAGCCCGGCGAAATTTCCCGCCGCCGTGGAATAGCCACCCGCTCGGTTCGGGTTGCATCATGTGAGGGTCGGTCGCGTCTTGCGGCCACCCGAGCTGCGTACGCCGTCAGCACGCCCTGACCAGCACGACACGGGAAGTTCGACCCCATGACGACGACCGCCGCCGACCCCACCGCCCCCGGCACCACGCCGGCCCCCTGCGCCCACTACGGCTGGGCCGTCCTGGCCCTGGCCATGGGCGGGTTCGCCATCGGCACCACCGAGTTCGTCTCGATGGGCCTGCTGCCGGACCTCGCCGAGGGTGTCTCGGTGTCGATCCCGACCGCCGGCCACGCCATCTCCGCCTACGCGCTCGGCGTGGTCGTCGGGGCTCCGACGATCGCGCTGCTCGGCGCCCGGCTGCCGCGTCGCGCCCTGCTCATCGTGCTGATGGCCGCCTTCGCGGTGGGCAACGCCGCCAGCGCCCTCGTCTCGTCGTACGACGGGCTGCTCGTCGCCCGCTTCGTCGCCGGCCTGCCGCACGGCGCGTACTTCGGTGTCGCCTCGCTCGTCGCGGCCAGCCTCGCCAAGCCGGGCCGTCAGGGCCGCGCGGTCGCGCAGGTCATGCTCGGCCTCTCGGTCGCCAACGTGGTCGGCGTGCCCGCGGCCACCTGGCTCGGCCAGCTGCTGGGCTGGCGGTCGGCGTACTGGCTGGTGGCCGTCCTCGGCCTGGCGACCATGGCGCTCGTCGCGGCGTTCGTGCCCTCGATCGTCGGCGACCCGCAGGCCACGTGGCGCCGCGAGATCACCGCGCTGCGGCGGCCGCAGGTGCTGCTGACGCTGCTGGCGGGCGCGATCGGCTTCGGCGGCATGTTCGCGGTCTACACCTACATCGTGCCGACCGTGACCGAGATCGGTGGGCTCTCCAAGGCCGTGGCGCCGGTGTTCCTGCTGGCCTTCGGGCTCGGCATGGTCGCCGGCACCTGGGTGGCCGGCGAGCTCGCCCGGTGGTCGGTCTTCGGCTCGCTCTTCGTCGGCGGCATCGGCCAGGGCGTGCTGCTGCTCGTCTTCTCGTGGCTGGCGCCCACCGGCTGGTGGAACCTGCCGGTCGTCTTCGGCATCACCGTGCTCGGCTCGATCCTGGTGATCAACCTCCAGCTGCGGCTGATGGACGTCGCCGGCGACGCCCAGACCATCGGTGCGGCCATGAACCACGCGTCCCTCAACATCGCCAACGCGCTCGGTGCCTGGCTCGGCGGCCTCGTGATCGCCGCCGGCTGGGGCTACCGGGCTCCCGGCGTCGTCGGCGCCGGTCTCGCCGTGATCGGTGTCCTCGTGCTGCTCGCGTCGTACGCCCTGCACCGACGCGACCAGCGCGTCTGATCGACGCTGCGTCCCCGGCTCGCTAGCGTGCCCGGGGTGACCGAGACATCTCGAGCGCTGAGCTTCGGGCAACTGGCCGAGGAGTACCACCGCTGGCGCCCTGGCTATCCCGCTGCCGCAGTCGACTGGCTGGCGCCGCCCGCTCCGGCCCGGGTGGCCGACGTCGGCGCAGGGACCGGCCGGCTGACCTCGCCGCTGCTGGCTCGCGGCCTGACCGTCGAGGCGGTCGAGCCCGATCCGCGGATGCGGGCCGTGCTGGCTCGGACGAACCCCGCTGCCCGCTGCCACGAAGGCGACTCGACGGCGATACCGACCGAGGACGGCTCGTTGGACGCCGTCCTCGTCGCGGACGCCTGGCACTGGTTCGAACCGGGGCCGACCATGGCTGAGGTGCGACGCGTCCTGCGGCCCGGCGGGTGGCTGGGCCTGATCTGGAACGTCGTGGCCGAACCGGTCGAGCCGTGGGAGCTCGAGCTCGCCGGCGCGCCCGACATGTATGACCGCGACACGAAGGGCGGTCCGGACGGCGTCAGGCAGCGACTCCCGCTCGCTCGCGACGAGGAGGTCGAGTTCGCCCGGTTCGACTGGGTCTGGGACCTCACCCCGGAGCATCGGGCCGCCAACCTGGCGACCACGTCGATGGCGATCGCGATGGCCGACGCCGAGCGCCGGGAGTTCCTCGGCGCTGCCCGCTCCGAGCTGCAGCAGGTCTGCGATGCCGCCGGACGCAGGTCGATGCCGATCCGGCACCGAGCCAGCTGCACCCGCTGGACGCCCACGGCTCGCGGCTGAGGTGTCTGCGTGTCCGGGTTCGTGTCGAGCGCGGATGGACGATGGTCGGTGACGTGGTCGCCCCAGGACGCCGCGGCGCCGGTGAGAGCCGCGGCAGCTCGGGCATCTGCCTCACGAGTGGCGGCGTCGTCCTGGTCTCACGGGACGGGGCTCGCTGGGAGCTTCCAGCAGGTCGACCGGAGCAAGGCGAGAGCCTTCTGGAGACCCTTCGGCGAGAGGTCCGCGAGGAGGCCTGCTGTGAGGTCGAGTCGGCTGTTCTTCTGGGCTTCACCACCAGCGAGTGTCACGACGGACCCGAGCGGGGTCTGACGCTCGTCAGGGCCCACTGGGCGGCACGGGTGGAGGCCCGTGGCGGCCGGTCCATGAGATCGTCCGGCGCCTGGTGGTGCCGGTGACCGATGTGAGGTCCGTGCTCTCGGTCGAGCCCGGCCTCGAGCCGGTCTACGAACAGATCTGGATTCGAGCGCGACGGGTGCTCGACGGCTCGGGTTGACGCCTTGGGACTGCGACGAGGACAGGTCATGGACACGCCTGCCGCCCCGCCGGTCTGCTCGCTGGCGGGGTGTGGGGCGGGGTGGTCAACCGGGGTCGGTGCCGGTGGGGTCGGTGAGGAACCGGTGCCCGTGCGGGCTGGTCCACTGGTACGTCGCGGGGCCGGACCGTTCATAGGTCCAGGCGGTGTGGGTCTTGAGGCGATGATGTCGCCGGCAGAGCGCGGCGAGGTTGGCCGTGGAGGTCTGCCCGCCCTGCTCCCAGGGGACGATGTGGTCGAGGTCGCAGGACCGTGCAGTTCGGGTGCACCACGGGAAAATGCACCGTTGGTCGCGGAGAACGACCTGGTCGCGGAGCCGGGGCGAGGGCTGGTAGCCGTCGCAGATGATGTGCTCGTTGAGGTCGAGGACCGGCCTCACCACCACCTCGGTGCGGCTCTGGGTGCACCAGTGCTGGACCTGTTCGAGGGTGGCGAGGGTGCCGCGCTCGAGCCGGGCGACCGGGTCGCCGTCGGTCAGGTGGACGTGCAGCACCACCTGCCGGCTGGTGGGGTCGGGCTGGCGGCTGTCTCGGACTCGGCTGGCAGCGGCAAGGACAGCTGGGACCGGGCCATCTCCCCGACCGCGGCTGCCCGGCGGGCGTCCAGGGTCTCGTCGGACCCGAGCGCCTTCAGCGTGCTCGGCGCCGTGGGTGACGGCGGCGGCCAGGTCGAGGGCGTCGGCGAGGTCGAGCTCCGCGGTGACGCGCATGGTGCCGGCGAAGGAGACCTGCTCCTCCTCGATGGTGACGTGCCGACCGTCCGCCGCCCGGGCTGCTTCCAGCGCGGCGCGGGCGGGGTCGAACCGGGCGACCGCGGCGTCGACCAGCCGGTCCACCGCGGTGGCGGAGGTGCGGTGCGCGAACGGCGCGAGCTGCGCGTCGACGTACGCCGCCGCCTCCAGGGACAGGTCGGCGTGGATGGTGGTCTCCGCGACCCGCCGCGCCCGCCAGGCCGGCAGGTCACCGCCCTGCACCCGGCGCCACAACCGCGGCAGCCGGTGTCGCAGCTCGAGGGCCTGCCCGACCAGCCGCTTCGCCGACACCGTGGAGATCCCGAGGACGGCACCGAGCTCGCTGATGCAGAACTCCGCCACCAACGGCGCACCCACACCGGCCACCGGCTCCTCGTGCTCGCCACCACCGGGAATGACGAAGGCCGCCGCGTCTCGACCGACTCGGCCGGGTGCAGGTCCGCCCACGCACACGCCGCGACCAGCAGCTCAGCCTCCGCAGCGATCCGCCGCGTCCCGCGACGAGCGCGCGAACGCGAGCACCGCGGACGCGGTGTCGGGGAGCTCGCAAGTGCTGATCGCCATACGAGAAGCCAATCAGGGACCACCGACATTTCCGGGCCGGATTCAGGCGTGAGCGGCCTGATTGTGGACAACTATGCGCACATGGGCCTCGTTGCCCGCGGCGACGCGTAGGTCGCGTCCGCCTACCCGTCCTTCGCCGACGTCACCCAAAGGACATCGAGCACGCTCGGGCGCCGCTTGCCCCGGAACGACGCCGCGCAGCCGAGCCAGCGCTGAGGTCGCTTCTCGAGACGATCAAGGTCGGCTCCTCAGCTCGCCAACCCCATGCGCCGCGTCAGCCTTCGCCCAGGCGCTGCGTGAGGACCGCATCCTGCACGGGTCCACGCCAGCGGTGGCGTCGCAGGGCACCACGCGTTACCCCAAGACCGTCGACACCCCGATCTCGCAATCCGAGGTGGGTGCATCGCAGAATCCTCAACTGGGTCCTTACGTGCCGGTGACACAACGCGGGGTCCTGGACGTTTCATGGTGTGAGGTCGACGAACGGAGCGCAGGTGGACGCCGAGCAGTTCGAAGCGTGCTGGCACGCGCACATCAGAAGGGTCGTTGCCTACGCTGAGCGACACGTCGGCCGCGATGGCGCCTACGACATCGCCTCGGCGACGTTCCTCACCGCTTGGCGCACCTGGGACTCGGTACCGACCGAACCCCTTCCCTGGCTGATCTCCGTGGCCCACGGGCACGTCCGAAACCATCACCGAACCCTCCGCCGCCGCGGCACCCTCGAACAGCGGCTTGCCCTCCTCAACGACTCGGCGTTCGCGGGACCAGACGCGAGCGTCACCGCGACGGAACGAACCGAGGCTTTGGCCGTGCTGGCGGCCATGCCCGAGGCCGAACGCGAGGCAATGCTGCTCGTCGCGTGGGAGGGCCTCACGACGGCCCAAGCCGCTGAGGTCCTCGGCTGCAGACCCGGGACCCTGCGGATGCGCCTCCATCGAGCTCGATCGCGCATCGAAGCGTCGTCTCCCAACTCCTTCCTTCGCCTGACCAGGAGTGCACAGTGAACGTCCTCAACGACATCCGACCGCGCGCTGATCACCTCACCGACGAGCACTCCCGAGCCCTGCTCAACTCGGTGCTCACCTCCCCGGCACGCAGTCGCAGGCCCCGCTGGAACCGTCTTGCCGCGTTGGGCCTGTGCGGCTTCATCGTCGCCGGCGGAACCGCGTACGCCACTGGCCTCGTCCCCGAGATCGTCACCGACCGCTTCCAGCAGATCCGTGACGGACAGGACGGCTGGCCCGACCCCATCACCGGCGAACGCCTGATCGCCGACGTCCAGCTGAGCAACGGGAACCACGCCCGGGTCTGGTCCGCCAACACCGCCGACGGCCAGTGCGTCATCCGCGACATGACCGATGCCGTGACGCGACCCGAGGACTTCGGCGTCGGATGCGCCCGCTGGAACCCTGGCGAAGCGAACGACCCACGGCGCGCAGCTCACTGGCAGACCTCCGAAGACGGCCCCGCCGTCGTCTACGGCGACTTTGCCGGCGTGACGGTCGACATTGCTGCCGTGCAGGTAGCAGGACCTGGCTGGACCAAGGCCGTTCCTGTCCGCGGCAGATCGTTCGCCGCAGAAGTCCCGGCCGGAAACGGCGGCGACCGCATCCGATTCATCTACCTCGACCAGCAGGGCGAGCCGATCGCCAGCAAGGTCACCACCGTCACGATCGAGTCCGAGTAGGCCGTCTCGGGCTCGCTCTCTGCGGTGTGAGGGCCCGCGTTCGGCGACCTGAGCATCCACACACGGGCTTCCAACCTGCCGGCCGAGCTCACCTTGCGCGTGCCGAGGATCTGTGCGACCTCGGCCACCGGCAGGTCGGCCAGGTGGTGCAGCGTGGACGGCGTACACCTCGCGGACGAAGTCCAGGTCCGTCATGGATCCCCCTTCGTAGCCGGTGCTTTCACCATGACGACTCCCGGCACGGTCGTCTGGTTGCCCGGATGGAAGAATCCGCCGCATGCCGAGCATCGCAGCCGAACCCGTGACCCAGGCGCAGCACACGGGCGGCAGCGCCTCCCGGCCGCGCGTGCTGTCCGGGATCCAGCCGACCGCAGACTCCTTCCACTTCGGCAACTACCTCGGTGCGCTGCGCCAGTGGGTCGACCTGCAGGCCGAGCACGAGCCGTTCTTCTTCATCGCCGACCTGCACGCGATCACCGTCGAGCAGGATCCCAAGGTGCTGCGCGAGCGCACCCTGCGTGCCGCCGCCCAGCTGCTCGCGATGGGCATCGACCCGCAGCGCTCGGCGATCTTCGTGCAGAGCCAGGTGCCTGCCCACGCCCAGCTGGGCTGGGTGCTGCAGTGTCTGACCGGCTTCGGCGAGGCGCGCCGGATGACCCAGTTCAAGGACAAGTCGGCCAAGGGCGGGGAGGGGTCGGCGAGTGTCGGGCTGTTCACCTACCCGGTCCTCCAGGCCGCCGACGTGCTGCTCTACCGGCCCCACTTCGTGCCGGTCGGCGAGGACCAGCGCCAGCACCTCGAGCTCACCCGCGACGTCGCGCAGCGCTTCAACCACCGCTACAAGAAGACGTTCCGGCTGCCTGAGCCCTACATCCTCAAGGCGACCGCCAAGATCACCGACCTCCAGGAGCCGACGGCGAAGATGTCGAAGTCGGCGTCCTCGCCCGGCGGCATCATCGAGATGCTCGACGACCCCAAGGTGAGCGCCAAGAAGATCCGCTCCGCGGTCACCGACTCCGAGGCCGAGATCCGCTTCGACCCCGAGACCAAGCCCGGCATCAGCAACCTGCTCACCATCTCGTCGGCGCTGACGGGCACGCCCGTGACAGACCTCGAGGAGCAGTACGCCGGACGTGGCTACGGCGACCTGAAGAAGGACCTCGCCGAGATCGTCGTCGACTTCGTCACCCCGTTCCGCAACCGCACCCTCGAGCTGATGGACGACCGGTCCGAGCTCGAGGCGGTGCTGGCCGACGGGGCAGCCAGGGCGGGCGCGGTGGCCGAGGCCACCCTGCGTGACGTCTACGACCGCGTCGGCTTCCTGCCGGGTCGGTAGGGTCGCTGCGTGCTTCCGACAGTGTCCGCGTCCACGATCGGCGTCGCCGTCGCCATCCCGGAGCCCTGGGCCAGCCAGCTCCAGGACTACCGCGCCTCCCTGGGTGACGAGACGGCCGGCAAGATCCCGACGCACATCACCCTGATCCCGCCCCTCAAGGTGGACGAGACCCAGCTCGAGGCCTGTGAGCAGCACCTCGCGAACGTCGCGGCCGCTCACGCGGGCTTCGCCGTCCAGCTGCGCGGCACCGGCACCTTCCGGCCGACCTCGCCGGTGGTGTTCGTCGCGCTGGCGCGCGGCATCTCCGAGTGCGAGCGCCTCGCCGATGACGTACGCCGCGGGCCGCTGGCGGTCGACCTCAGCTTCCCGTTCCACCCGCACGTCACGATCGCCCACCACCTCGACGACGCCGCGCTGGACCGGGCGTTCGACGAGCTGGCGCGGTTCGAGTGCGTCTTCGACGTGAGCGAGTTCCACCTGTACCGCCACGACGACGAGACCGGCTGGCAGCCGGCTCGCGCGTTCGCGCTGCTGCCGGCGGGGGAGTGACCACGATGGCCTCGTTGAAGGAACGGCTCGCGGCCGCGCGGGAGCGGTGGCCGCTCCTCGACCACGTGCTGCGCATGAACGCGCACTACGGCCGGGTCAACGGCAGCCTGCAGGCCGGCGCGGTGACCTACTTCGCGTTCTTGTCGTTCTTCCCGATCCTCGCCCTGGCGTTCTTCGTCGTGGGCTACGTCGCCAAGGTCTACCCCGAGGCCCAGGACAACCTGGTCGAGGTGCTCGACCAGCTGCTGCCCGGCATCGTCGGCACCAGCGACACCCAGCTCGACCTCTCCGACATCCAGAAGGCCGCCGGCGCGGTCGGACTCGTCGGCCTCGGCGGTGTGATCTACGCCGGGCTCGGCTGGCTCTCGGCCATGCGGGAGGCGCTGCTGGTGGTCTTCGAGGTCAAGCAGGGCAACCAGCCCAACCTGATCATGGGCAAGCTCCGCGACCTGATGACGCTCCTGATCATCGGCCTCACGCTGCTCCTCAGCGTGGCCGTCTCCGGGTTCGTCAGCGGCTTCTCCGAGCAGATCCTCGAGTGGGTGGGGCTGGGGGCCGAGCTCTCGCCGCTGCTGCAGATCATCACCGTGGTCGTCGGTCTCGGCGCCAACATGCTGCTCTTCTTCGCCCTGTTCGCCCTCCTGGCCCAGCCGAGCACTCCCCGGCGCTCGCTCTGGTCGGGAGCCCTGCTGGGCGCGATCGGCTTCGAGGCGCTCAAGCGGCTCTCCGGCCTGCTCCTGGGCCTCGTCCAGAACCAGCCCGCGCTGCAGGTCTTCGGCATCGCCTTGATCCTGCTGGTCTGGATCAACTACTTCTCCCGCGTCGTGATGTACGCCGCGAGCTGGGCGCACACCTCCCCGGCGGCCCGCGCCGAGGCAGCCGACCGCAACCCGCCGGAGGTGCCCGAGGGACCGTCCGTCGGGCCCGTCGTCACCCGGGAGCGCCGCACGTCCTCGCCCCCGCGGCGACCCGCACCCAGCCGGAGCCGCAGCGACGTCACCGGCCGCACCGGCTCGACGCTCGTGCACGACAACCGGGCGCGCATCGCCCTGGTCGCCGGGGGCACCGCCGCCCTCGCGCTCGCCGCCGTACTCAGGAGGAACAAGTCGTGAAGTTCGAGCGCAAGCACGCCGTGCTGCTGCTGGCCGTGGCGGCGTGGAACGTCGTCACGTTCGGCAACTTCGCCAAGAACCTCTACTCCGCCTACGAGTCCGGAGAGCAACGAGCCACCGGCTACTGGGTGGCCCACTCGGTGCTGATCGTCGTGAACGTGGCCATCGCGGCCCTCCTGGGCAGCCTCGGGCTGAGGGCCTGGCGCGCCACTCGTCGCGGCTGACGACGCCCGGGCGGGCGACGCGCGCACGCCCCGCTGTTGCTTTACACCCCGGGGTGCCGATGGATAGCGTCCTGAGAACCTGAGCTTTCATCGAAAAGGATCTCGAAGTGAAGCGTTCTCGGAGCAGGGCAGTTTTCAGCGCATTCGCACGCGGCCGGACGACGTGGGTGGGAAGCACACTCGCCGTCGGCCTGGTCGCCATCGGCCTGGCGGTCGCCCCACCCGGCGGACCTCCACCGGTCGCGCACGCGACGGAGGAGCAGACGACGATGACGATCGGGGTGGTCGACCCGACGGTCGACTCGCTCAACCCGTTCACGTCGATCTACGCGCTGCCGACCCAGATCCACCGGCTGATGTACGACTACCTGACGATGTACAGCGCGGAGGACGCCACCCCGACCGAGGGCCTGGCGGAGTCGTGGGAGTTCTCCGACGACGGCCTCACGTGGGACTTCACGATCCGCGACGACTCGACGTTCTCCGACGGCACGCCGGTGACTGCCGAGGACGTCGCATTCACCTACAACGCGATCATGGACGACGAGTCCGGGGCGATGGCCAACAGCAGCTACGTCACGAACTTCGAGTCGGTCACCGCGACCGATGACACCACGGTCGAGATCCAGCTCAAGGAGCCGACCGCGTCGATGCTGGCCATCGACATCCCGATCGTGCCGAAGCACGTGTGGGACGAGGTCGACGACCTCTCGGACTTCGCCAACGAGGACGCCTACCCGATCGTCGGCAACGGTCCCTTCGTGCTGACCGACTACCAGCGCAACGAGTCGATCACCCTCGAGGCGAACCCCGACTACTGGCGCGGCGCCCCCGGCTTCGACCGGCTCGTCTACCGCTTCTACAAGGACCAGGACGCCGTGGTCGAGGCCCTGCGCAAGGGCGAGGTCTCGTTCATCACGGGCCTGACCACCCTCCAGGCGCAGGCGCTGGAGGGCGAGGACGACATCCACGTCAACGAGGCCGCCGGCAAGCGCTTCGCCGGGCTCACGATGAACCCGGGTGCCGAGGCCAAGAACGGCACCCCGATCGGCGACGGCAACCCGGCCCTGCGCGACCCGGCGGTGCGCACCGCGATCCTGCACGCCATCGACCGCGAGGCCGTGGCCGAGCGTGTCTACGCCGGCAAGTTCGAGCCGAACGGCAGCTACATCCCGAGCCGGTACGCCGACTACCACTGGGAGGCCGAGGGCGACGACCTGATCGCGTTCGACCCCGACGAGGCCAACCGGATCCTGGACGAGGCGGGCTATGCCCGCGGTGACGACGGCGTGCGGGTCTCGCCCGACGGCGTCCGCCTGTCGCTGCGCCAGTACGCGCACGCCGACAACCCGCAGTACCGCCAGATCGCCCAGTTCATGGAGGAGTGGCTCGACGTCATCGGCATCGAGGTGAAGACCACGCCGAGCGACGACATCGGCGGGTTCCTCGACACCGGCGAGTTCGACCTGCTCTTCACCGGCTGGACCGTGAACCCCGATCCCGACTACATCCTCAGCATCCAGACGTGCGACGTCCGGCCGGCCAAGCCGGGGGCGTCGTACCAGACGGACTCCTTCATGTGCGATCCGGCGTACGACGAGATGTACGCCGCCCAGAAGACCGAGCTGGACCCCGAGGCGCGGGCCCAGATCGTGCGCGACATGCAGAAGGAGATGTACGAGGAGGGCGTCGTCGTCATCTTCGGCTACCCCGACATGCTCGAGGCCTACCGCACCGACGTGATCGAGGTCGACAGTCCGCTGACCCAGCCGGCTGACAGCGGCAACATCTACGGGCAGGACGGCTACTGGGGCTGGTGGTCCGCGCAGCCGGCGGGGTCCGGGTCCGGGACGGGCGCTGCCGCGGCCGACGACGGCGGGTCCGACGGTCTCGCGCTGGGTGTCGGCGGCGGCCTGGCCGTGCTGCTGGCGGCCGGCGTGATCGTCCTCGCCCGGCGCCGGGCGTCGAGCGCCGGCGAGCGCGAGTAGGCGGCGGATGGGGAAGACGGCCCGCTACGTCGTCGGCCGGGTGCTCGGCGCCTCGCTCTCGCTCCTCGCCGTGGCCTTCATCGGGTTCTTCCTGTTCCGGGTGCTGCCCGGCGACCCGGTCCGGACCATGACCGAGGACCAGAACGTCAGCCTCGAGCAGCTCGACGCGCTGCGCCGCGAGTTCGGCCTGGACCAGCCGCTGTGGCGCCAGTTCATCGACTACGTCGCGCAGCTGGTGCACCTCGACCTGGGCACGTCCTACCAGTACCGCGGGGCCGAGTCGGTCGCCGGGCTGATCGGGGAGAAGCTGCTGCCGACCGTGCTGCTGGTCGGCACCGCGACCGTGCTCTCGGCGGTGCTCGGGCTCTGGCTCGGCATCAGGTCCGGGTGGCGCAGCGGCAGCCGGAGCGACCGGGTCAACACCGGCATCGCGCTGACCCTGTGGTCGGTCCCGACGTTCTGGCTCGGCCTGATGCTGATCATCGTCTTCTCGGCCGGCCTGGGTCCGGTCCCCGGCCTCTTCCCGACCGGCGGCATGCGGGACCCGGGTGTCACCGGCACCGACCTGATCGGCAACGTCGCCCTGCACCTGGTGCTGCCGGTGGTGACCCTGGTCGCGGTGGTCTACGCGCAGTACCTCCTGGTCATCCGCTCGTCGCTGCTAGACGAGATGGGCAGCGACTACCTGCTCACCGCGCGGGCCAAGGGCCTGCGCGACGCGGTGGTGCGGCGCCGGCACGCCGTGCCGAACGCGCTGCTCCCGGCCGTCACCATGATCGCCATCGACCTCGGCGGGGTGGTCGCCGGCACGATCCTGGTCGAGTCGGTCTTCTCGTGGCCGGGCCTGGGCAACATGTTCTACGAGGCGCTGAAGGTCCCCGACCTGCCGCTGGTCCAGGGCCTGTTCCTGTTCTTCTCGGCGGCCGTGATCGTGATGAACCTCCTCGCCGACCTGGCCTATCCCCTCCTCGACCCGCGGGTACGCCGATGAGCACGACGTCGGCCTCCGTGCCCCGCCACCTCGCCTGGGCCCGGCGAGGGCGCGCCGTACGCCGGCTGTGGCGGGACTTCCGCCGCAGCAGGTCCGGCCTGCTCGGCCTCGCGACCCTGGTGCTGGCCTGTGTGGCCGCCCTGGTCGCGCCGGTCTTCATCAGCCCGGCGGAGCTGAGCCTGTCGCGTGCGCCGGGTCCGTTCGTGGCGTCGCCGAGCTGGAGCTACCCGCTCGGCACCGACAGCTTCGGCCGCTCGATCCTGCACCTCATCTGGGAGGGCGCACGGGTGTCGCTGACGGTGGGCTTCCTGGCCACGTTCATGTCGGTGTTCCTCGGCACCCTGATCGGGATCACCGCGGGCCACTTCCGTGGGTGGGTCGAGTCGGTGCTGATGAGGTTCACCGACTGGGTGCTGGTCCTCCCGACCCTGGTGCTGGCGATCTCCCTGGTCGTGGTCCTGGGCCGCGGGCTCAGCACGATCATCATCGCCATCGGGGTCACGGCGTGGCCGGTGACCGCCCGGTTGGTGCGGGCGCAGACGCTGGCCGTGGAGTCGCGCCCCTACATCGAGCGGGCCCGGGCCCTCGGCGGCGGCCACTGGCACCTGATGGCGCACCACGTGCTGCCCAACGTCATGCCGATCGTGCTCGCGCGGACGACGCTGCTCGTCGCCGGCACGATCATCGCCGAGTCGACGCTGGCCTTCCTGGGACTGGGCGACACCTCGCGCATCTCCTGGGGCTCCACGCTCCAGGAGGCTCGCAGCGCCGGCGCCACGTCGGCCGGGCTGTGGTGGTGGATCCTGCCGCCCGGCATCGCCATCGCCTTCGTCGCGCTGGCCTTCACCCTGGTCGGCCGTGCCCTCGAGCAGGTGATCGACCCGAGACTGGGTCGACAGCTCCAAATCCGTGGAGGAGGCGACCGATGAGCACCGTGCTGGAGATCGACGACCTGTCTGTCACCTACCGCACCCGCGGTGGTCCGGTGCCCGCCGTGCGCGGGGTGAGCCTGTCCCTCGACCCGGGCCAGAAGCTGGGCGTGGCCGGGGAGTCGGGCTGCGGCAAGTCGACGGTGGCGCTCGCGCTGCTGCGGCTCCTGCCGGCCAGCGCCACGCTCGGCGGCCGGATCCGCTTCGAGGGCGAGGACGTCCTCACCATGTCGTGGGGCCGGCTGCGTGCGGTGCGCTGGGCGGGCGCCTCCATCGTCTTCCAGGGCGCGATGCACTCGCTCAACCCCGTGCACCGGGTGGGTGCCCAGATCGCCGAGCCGATCCTCCTGCACGAGCGGGTGACGCAGGCCGTCGCCGATCGGAGGGTCGGTGAGCTGATGACCAAGGTCGGGCTGCCGCCCGAGCGGGCGCGCGCCTATCCCCACGAGCTGTCCGGGGGCCAGCGGCAGCGGGTGATGATCGCGATGGCGCTCGCCTGCAACCCGCGACTGATCATCGCCGACGAGCCGACCACGGCGCTCGATGTGATGGTCCAGGCGCAGATCCTGCGACTGATCGAGGAGCTCGTGCGCGACGACGACATCAGCCTGATCATGATCAGCCACGACCTGGCCGTGCTCGCCGGCACCTGCGATCGGCTTGCGGTGATGTACGCCGGCCGCGTGATCGAGGAGGGCCCGGCCCGGCAGGTCTTCGAGGCCGCCCGGCACCCGTACAGCTCCGCCCTGTCCGGCGCGTTCCCCCGGATCGGCGACCCCGCGTCGCGCCGCCGGCCGCGTGGGCTGGCCGGCGACCCGCCCGACCCGGCCGACCTGCCGCCCGGCTGCAGCTTCAGGCCACGCTGCTCGTCGGCCCTCGAGGTCTGTGGTCACGTCGACCCCGAGCTGTGGCCGGCCGGGGACGCGTCCCGGGCGGCCTGCGTTCTGGTGCTGCCCGACGACGGTGCGGGCCTCGCCACGGCCGCCGGGGAGGTGGTTCGATGAGCGACGGTGCGAACAACGGGGGCCTGCGCGGCGAGGGCCTGCACGTCGGGTTCCCGGCGCGAGACGGCCGCGGGGTCGCCCGTGCCGTCGACGGCGTCGACATCCACGTCCGGCCCGGCGAGATCGTGGCCCTGGTGGGGGAGTCGGGCTGCGGCAAGACCACCCTCGCCCGCACCCTGCTCGGGCTGGAACGCCCCAGCCGGGGCACCGTCGTCTACGGCGACCAGCCGCTGGCGTACTCCGGCCGGGCCCTGAAGGCCTACCGCCGCGAGGTCCAGGTGGTGCTGCAGGATCCCACTGGCTCGCTCAACCCGCGGCACACGGTCTACGAGGCGGTCGCCGAGGGCCTGCGCATCCATGGTGGCGTCGCAGACGAGCAGGCCGCCGTGACGGACGCGCTGTCACGGGCCGGGCTGCGACCGCCGGAGAGGTTCTTCCTGCGCTACCCCCACGAGCTCTCGGGCGGTCAGCGGCAGCGGGTGGTCATCGCCGGCGCGCTCGTGCTGCACCCCAGCGTGATCGTGGCCGACGAGCCGGTGGCCTCGCTGGACGCCTCCGTGCGGGGGGAGATCCTCTCGCTGCTGCTCCGGCTCCGAGACGATCTCGGCCTCTCCTGCCTCGTCGTCACCCACGACCTCGGCCTCGCGTGGAACATCGCCGACCGGGTGGCGGTGATGTACCTGGGCCGGATCGTCGAGACCGGCCCGGTCGAGAAGATCCTGTCGGCTCCCGAGCACCCCTACACGCAGGCGCTGATGTCGGTGCTGCCCGACGCGACGGGCGGGGACGCCGAGCCCACGGTGCTCTCGGGGGAGCCGCCCGACCCCGCGAGGATCCCCGCCGGCTGCCGGTTCCACCTGCGCTGCCCGGTGCTGGCCTCGGGCGCCGCCGACGAGGCCGGGGTGGGCGACCTGTGCCGCACGGTCGACCTGGAGATCCTCGGTGCGGAGGCCACCTCGCAGGTGGCCTGCCACTACGCCCGCGTCACGTCAGCGCCGGCACCTCGAGGATGAGCGTTGCGGCGTCGGCGTCCAGGGTCGCCGGCACGCCCAGAGGCACGGTCATCGACGTCGGGCAGTGGCCGAAGCCGAGCTCCCACACGATCGGCACGCCGAGTCCGCCGAGCCGGTCCAGCATCAGCTCGCGGACGCCGTCCTCGCAGGCCAGCCAGGACCCGAGGGCGATCCCCGCGACGCCGTCGAACCACCCGCCGCGCAGCAGCTGGGTGAGGAAGCGGTCGAGCCGGTAGCGCTCCTCCTCGACGTCCTCGAGCAAGACGATGCCCCCGGCCGCGCCGGGCCGGACGTGCGGTGCCCCAGCGTCCGCGCACAGCAGGCTCAGGCAGCCGCCCATCGTCACCCCGCGGGCGACGCCGGGCACCAGCGTGCGCGCCGTGGCGGAGGTCAGGCGCAGCTGCGACGCGGGGTCGAAGAGCATCGCGTGCGCCAGCTCGGTGGTGACGCCGCCCTCGATGAACGCGGCGGTCGCGACCATGGGGGCATGCAGGGTGACCACGCCGAGCCGCGTCGCGAATGCCTCGTGGAGGGCGGTGATGTCGCTGTAGCCGGCGAACACCTTGGGGGCCACGGACGCCATCGCCGACCAGTCGAGCAGCTCGGTCATCCGCTGGGCGCCGTAACCGCCGCGGGCGCAGAGCACGCCGTCGATCGAGGGGTCGAGCCAGGCGGCCTGGAGATCGGCGGCTCGTGCCTGGTCGGTGCCGGCGAGGTAGCCGAGCTCGGGGTGGACGTCGAGGACGTGGGGGGTGACCACGACCTCCAGGCCCCAGTCGCGCAGGATCGCGCAGCCCGCGTCCAGGCGGTCGGGCTGGACGGGTCCGCTCGGGGCAACGACGGCGACCGTGTCGCCCGGTCGCAGCCGCGGCGGCCTGGTCAGCGGTGCCAGCCGGGTGCTCACGGCCGCAGGTCCAGACGCGCGATGCCGGGTGCCTCGAACCCGAGGACCTGGCCGTAGAGCGACAGCTCCGCCTCGAGCGTGGCCGCGATCGTGGACTCGCGGCGCCAGCCGTGCTGCTCGCCGGCGAAGACGAGGTGGGCGTGGGGCACGCCGCGCCCGGAGGTGCGGCTAAGGAACTCGGCGGCCTGTGCCGGGGGACAGATGACGTCCTCGTCGCCCTGCATCAGCACGAACGGGGCCTCCACCCGACCGGCCCACGCCAGCGGTGACCGCTCCTCGTAGCGGGAGGCGGTCTCCGGCCACGGGCCGACCAGGCTGTGCAGGTAGTGCGCCTCGAAGTCGTGCGTGCCGGCGTCCTGCCACGCGACGAGGTCGAGGATCGGGGCGGCGATGGCGCCGCAGGCGAAGACGTCGGCGGAGCCCAGGGCTGCTGCGGTCGTCCACCCTCCTGCACTGAGCCCGCGGATGGCCAACCGGTCCGCGCTCGCGAGGCCCTCGTCGACCAGGGCCCTGGCCACCGTCACGCAGTCCTCGACGTCCACGACGCCCCAGCTCTCGCGCAGCCGGTTGCGATAGGCACGTCCGTGGCCGGTGGACCCGCCGTAGTTCACGTCGACCACCCCGATTCCGCGGCTGGTGAAGAACGCCACCTCCAGGTCGGCCACCATCGGTGACCTGCTGGTCGGTCCGCCGTGCACGAACACGACGTACGGCGGCAGCTCGCCCGGGGGTCCGACCACCTCGAGGTGGCGGGGCGGGTACAGGTGCGCGTGGACCTCACCGCTGGGCCCGGGGAAGGTGCGGTGCTCCGGGACGGGCAGCCACGCAGCGAGCCCTCCTGCGCCCGCGTCCTCGGACACCACGGCCACCTCGGCGGTGCTCGCGTCGACGGAGACGACCTGGAACGGCCGGTCGCCCGCCCCGGCCACCCCCAGGACACGGTCGCCCGCGACGTACAGCTGTCCGGACCACTCCGTGTGGTCGGACCGCACCTCGTCGATGACGCCGGTGTGCGGGTCCAGCAGCCCGAGGTTCTGCGCGCCCGAGCCGTGCAGGGCGGCGATCCGGCCGTCGTCGAGGACCCCGAACCAGCGCAGGCCGAGGTTCCAGAGCGGCCCGGCGAACTCCTCGTCGCGCGGGCAGAGATTCTCGGTGCGTCCGGTGTCCACGTCGATTCGGTGCAGGTTCCACCAGCCGCTGCGGTCGCTGGCCGCGAGCAGGGTCGAGTCGTCCAGCCAGCAGGCCTGCGGCACCGACTCGTCGGCACCGCCGGCGAGGGTCCGGGCGCGGCCCGCCGTGCCGCGGTCGAGCTCGGCCACCCGGAGCCGGGTCTCGTCCCACGGCATCTGCGGGTGCTCCCAGGTGACCCAGGAGAGCCGGGTGCCGTCGGGCGACAGCTGGGGGCAGGCCAGGAAGTGCCCGTCGTCGACGACGACCCGGACCCGGCCGGGATCGGTCGCCGCCGACCCGTCGAGCGGGACGGCCACGACCGTCCGTGTGAGGTCGGTGGCGACGTCGCTGTGGTGCTCCTCGCGGATGCACCACACCTCGGTGGCGTCGGGGGAGAGGAACGGCTCGATGTGGCGCAGCCCGCCCGGGATCGCCGGAGCAGGGGACAGCGGCGTCGGCTCTCCGGTGCCGCGGACGAGGTGGAGCCGCTGGTCGGCGTAGTCCGCGAACACCACCGACCCGTCGGGAAGCGCCAGGTAGGACCGGCCGCCGTACTCGTGCACCCGGCTGCGGACGTTCCAGGGCGCGGGCAGCACGGTCTCTACCGGCCCGTCGCCGATGCGTCGGACCAGGGCGACACGGCCGCCCTCGGCGGGCCGCGGCTCGCACCACCAGACGGTCCGGTCGTGGGCGGAGACCCAGCGGGGCATGCCGTCGTCGGCCGCCGCGAGCTGCGCGGAGATGGGCGAGGGCCAGGTGCCGTACGGCGCAGTGGTCGTCATGTGTCCTTCCGATCGAGACGGTGCGGTCAGCAGGTTGCCAGGAACCGGTCGAGCACGCTCACGCCGAACTCCAGGCCGTCGACCGGCACCCGCTCGTCGATCCCGTGGAACGCGGCCGAGTAGTCGAAGCCCTCGGGCAGCCGGAGAGGTGCGAAGCCGTAGCCGGTGATGCCGAGCCGGGAGAACTGCTTGGCGTCGGTGCCACCCGCCAGGCAGACGGGGACGACCGTCGCGTCCGGGTCCTCGGCCGCCAGCGAGGCCCGCATGGCGGCGAAGGTGGGCGAGTCGGCCGGCGCCTCCAGCGGGACCTCGCGGTGGAGGTAGCGCCAGGTCACCGCATCGCCGCAGAGCCTGTCGAGGGTGGACGAGAACTCGTCCTCACCGCCCGGCAGGACACGACCGTCCACGCGGGCGGTGGCGGAGCCGGGGATCACGTTCACCTTGTAGCCGGCCTGCAGCATCGTCGGGTTGGCGCTGTTGCGCACCGTCGAGGCGACCAGGCCGCCGGCCGGCCCGAGCCTCTCGACCGCCTCGTCGACGTCGAAGTCGGCGGCGCCGGGGTCGAGCGGGATGCCGACGGCGGCACCGATCTCGTGCAGGGCTGCGGTCACCGTCGGCGTGAGCCGGGTCGGCCAGCGATGGGCATGGATCCGGGCCACCGCCGTCGCCAGCGCACCGACCGCGTTGTCGTCGTTGACCCGCGAGCCGTGCCCGGCCGTGCCGTGGGCGGTGAGCTCCAGCCAGGCAGTGCCCCGCTCGCCGGCGCCGACCGGGTAGAGGCGGACGCCGGCACCCGCGTGGAACGTGTAGGCGCCCGACTCGCTGATGCCCTCGGTGCAGCCCTCGAACAGGTCCGCGTGCTCGCGCACGAGCCAGTCGGAGCCGGCG
This sequence comes from uncultured Actinomycetota bacterium, assembly GCA_963807335.1. Classification (GTDB taxonomy): domain Bacteria; phylum Actinomycetota; class Actinomycetes; order Propionibacteriales; family Nocardioidaceae; genus Nocardioides. The sequence continues at coordinate 249,467 of CAWEBT010000010.1, read as the reverse complement.
GCGGCGTCGTCCTCCTCGTCGGCGGTGAAGGCGAGCACCACGTCCCGGGCGGGCAGCCGGGACTCGCGGGCCAGCCGGCGGGCGACCGTCAGCATCATCGCCGCGGTGCCCTTCATGTCGATCGCACCGCGTCCCCAGACCCAGCCGTCGGCGACCTCTCCCGAGAACGGCGGCACCGACCAGTCGGCGGGCTCGGCCGGGACGACGTCGAGGTGCGCGTGCACGAGCAGGCCCGGCCGCTCGCGGTCGGCACCCGGCAGACGGACGACGACGTTGGCCCGGCCCGGGGCCGACTCCAGGAGGAGCGGTTTCATCCCGGCGTCCGCGAGCTGCGTGGCGACGTACTCGGCGGCCGGCCGCTCGGCGCAGTCGCCGCCACCCCGGTTGGTGGTGTCGATCCGGATCAGGTCGGAGGTGAAGCCCACGACCTCGCTGGCGGGATCAGCCATAGTTCTTCTCGACGGCGCTGGCGATCAGCGTCGTGACCGCCTTGAACGTGCGGATCATCTCGTACGCCGTCGGGCTGGCGTAGCGGACCCGGCGCTCGGCCACCCGCTCCACCCCCGGAACCATGCAGGCGTTGCCGACGAGGTGGGTCGCGTCGACCTCGATCTCGACCTCGTGCGGCCCGCTCGAGCGCGGCTCCTGCCGCCCGGCCAGCGACATGGCGTCCCTGGAGGCGACGACGATGTCGGCGTGGGTGCGCGCGGGGGGCCGGCAGACGGCCGCGTAGCGCGACACGTAGTCCTTCACCGCCACCGTCCTGGTCGCAGGCGCGTACGTCGCCGCGTCCAGGCACGCCCGGTCGTCGCCGGTCACCAGCACCACCGGGACGCCGTACTCCGCACAGACGGCGGCGTTGAGGAAGCCCTCGCTCGCGGTGGTGCCGCCGAGCCGGACGTCTGTGATCGAGTTGGCGAGATAGGTGTGCGAGAGCACGCCCTCGGTGCCGGCGCCGGTGTGGTAGCCGAGGAAGGCGATCGCGTCCACGTCCCCGTGCTGGACGCCCTCGACCATGCCGAGGTCCTTGTGCCGGCCGGTCAGCATGGTGGCTCGCTCGTCGAGGTCCTCCAGCAGGAGGTTGCGCATCGTCGAGTGGGCCTCGTTCACCAGCACCTCGGTGGCGCCGCCCGAGAGGAACCCCTCGACCGCTGCGTTGACGTCCGAGGTGAACATCGGCCGGCAGCGTTGCCACTCGGGGCTGCCCGGCTCACAGTCGGCGGGCCACGTGACGCCGGTCGCGCCCTCCATGTCGGCGGAGATCAGGATCTTCATCCCAGCCAACGTAGCGTCATCGCCGACGGAGGTCAGCGACCCGGCGGTCTCAGTGGCCGTGCCGCATCGCGGTGCGGAGGTCCTTGTTGAGCTGCGAGATCACGTCGAGCGGGATCTCCTTGGGGCAGGCGGCGGTGCACTCGCCGATGTTGGTGCAACCACCGAAGCCCTCGTGGTCGTGCTGGGCGACCATGTTGACGACGCGGCTGTCCCGCTCCGGCTGGCCCTGCGGCAGCTCGCCGAGGTGGGTGATCTTGGCACCCATGAACAGCGACGCGGAGCCGTTGGGGCAGGCAGCCACGCAGGCGCCGCAGCCGATGCAGGTGGCCACGTTGAAGGCGCGGACCGCGTCGTCGCGCGGCACGGGCACGGAGTGCGCCTCGGGGGCGGAGCCGGTGTTGACCGAGATGTAGCCGCCCTGCTGGATGATCCGGTCCAAGGCGCCCCGGTCGACGCAGAGGTCCTTCATCACCGGGAACGCGCCGGCGCGCCACGGCTCGATGGTGATCGTGTCGCCGTCCTTGAACGAGCGCATGTGCAGCTGGCAGGTCGTGGTGACCTCCGGCCCGTGCGGCTCGCCGTTGATCATCAGGCCGCACATACCGCAGATGCCCTCGCGGCAGTCGGAGTCGAACGCCACCGGCTCCTCGCCGGCCGCGTTGAGCTCCTCGTTGAGCACGTCGAGCATCTCGAGGAACGACATGTCGGGGGAGACGTCCTCGACCTCGTAGGTCTTCATCCCACCCTCGGCCACCGCATCGGCCTGGCGCCAGATCTCCAGGGTGATGTGCATCTTCTGTCCGCTGCTCACTTCAGGTCCGTTCGCTCGCAGTTCGATGGGTGCCGGCCGACGCGGCCGCTCGCCTCGATCACTTGTAGCTCCGCTGCTTCATCTCGATGGCGGTGTACACGAGCTCCTCCTTGTGGAGCACCGGTGCCTCGCCGTCGCCCGCGAACTCCCACGCCGCGACGTACGCGAACTGGTCGTCGTGGCGCAGCGCCTCGCCGTCCTCGGTCGCCGACTCGGCCCGGAAGTGACCGCCGCACGACTCGCGACGGTTGAGCGCGTCGATGCACATGAGCTCGCCGAGCTCGAAGAAGTCGGCCACCCGGCCGGCCTTCTCGAGGTTCTGGTTGAGGCTGTCGGCACTGCCGAGCACCTTCACGTTGCGGTGGAAGTCGTCCTTGAGGGAGCGGATCAGGTCGATCGCCTTGCGCAGGCCGTCCTCGGTCCGCTCCATGCCGCAGTACTCCCACATGATGTTGCCGAGCTCGCGGTGGTACGAGTCGACGCTGCGGGTGCCGCCCACGGTCATGAAGTGGTTGATCCGGCTCTCGACCAGCTCGCGGGCCTCGACCACGGCGGGGTGCTGCTCGTCGACCGTCTCGAACGGGCCGTCGGCGAGGTAGTCGCGGATGGTGTGCGGGAGGACGAAGTAGCCGTCGGCCAAGCCCTGCATCAGCGCCGAGGCACCGAGGCGGTTGGCGCCGTGGTCGGAGAAGTTCGCCTCACCGGTCACGAACAGCCCCGCGATCGACGACTGGAGGTCGTAGTCGACCCACAGGCCGCCCATCACGTAGTGCACCGCGGGGTAGATCCGCATCGGCGTCTCGTAGGGGTTCTCACCGGTGATGCGGGCGTACATGTCGAAGAGGTTGTCGTACTTCTCCTCGATGCCGTCGCGGCCGAGGCGGGCGATCGAGTCGGCGAAGTCGAGGTAGACGCCACGACGCACGCCCTCGACAGTGGGGCCGACGCCGCGACCCTCGTCGCACACCGTCTTGGCGGCCCGGGACGCGATGTCGCGGGGGACCAGGTTGCCGAACGACGGGTACATCCGCTCGAGGTAGTAGTCGCGGTCCGCCTCGGCGATCTCGCGGGGGTCCTTGGCGCAGTCGGCCTGCTGCTTCGGCACCCAGATGCGGCCGTCGTTGCGCAGCGACTCGCTCATCAGCGTCAGCTTCGACTGGTGCGAGCCCGACACCGGGATGCAGGTCGGGTGGATCTGGGTGTAGCAGGGGTTGGCCATGTAGGCGCCCTTGCGGTGCGCACGCCACGTCGCGGTGACGTTGCAGCCCATCGCGTTGGTCGAGAGGTAGAAGACGTTGCCGTAGCCACCGCTGGCCAGCACCACGACGTCGGCGAGGTGGGTCTCGATCTCGCCGGTCACCATGTCGCGGGCGATGATGCCGCGCGCCTTGCCGTCGACCACGATGAGCTCGAGCATCTCGTGCCGGGTGAAGGTCTCGACGGTGCCGGCGTGCACCTGGCGCTCGAGGGCCTGGTAGGCGCCGAGCAGGAGCTGCTGCCCGGTCTGGCCGCGCGCGTAGAACGTCCGGGAGACCTGGACGCCACCGAACGAGCGGTTGTCGAGCAGGCCGCCGTACTCGCGGGCGAACGGGACGCCCTGCGCCACGCACTGGTCGATGATGTTGGTCGAGACCTCGGCCAGCCGGTAGACGTTGGACTCGCGCGAGCGGTAGTCGCCGCCCTTGACCGTGTCGTAGAAGAGGCGGTGGACGGAGTCGCCGTCCTCCTTGTAGTTCTTGGCGGCGTTGATGCCGCCCTGCGCGGCGATGGAGTGGGCGCGGCGCGGGGAGTCCTGGTAGCAGAAGGACTTCACGACGTAGCCGGCCTCGCCGAGCGTGGCGGCGGCCGAGCCGCCGGCCAGGCCGGTGCCGACGATGATCACCGACAGCTTGCGGCGGTTGGCCGGGTTGACCAGCCGCGCCTCGAACTTGCGGGTGCTCCAGCGCTCGGCGATCGGGCCGCCGGGAGCCTTGGTGTCGGCGATCGGGGCGCCGGGCGTGTAGTAGCCCGCGGCGTCGTCGGTCGCGCCACCCAGGGGGGCGTCGTGCGAAGGGTGGGAGGTGAGGGTGGTGTCCGGCATGTCGGTCATGGGGTGCGTTGCCTTACTTCTCGATGACGCCGGCGAGGACGAAGATCGGGACCAGCGAGAACCCTCCGGCGATCACGACCGCCAGGGTGAACGCGACCCGCTTGGCGAGGGTGCGCGCGCGCTGCGTGCCGGTGATGCCGAGGGTCTGGCAGGCGCTCCAGAACCCGTGGTGGATGTGCGCGCCGAGCATCGCCATCGCGACCAGGTAGATGAGGGTCAGCCACCAGGTCGCGAACGAGTCGACGAGGAGGTTGTAGGGGTCGTTGGTGGGGCCGCCGTCGACGTTCACCTTGCCGACGGTGAAGTTCAGCAGGTGCCAGACCAAGAAGACCAGGATCGTGACGCCGCCCCAGCGCATCAACCGGCTGGCCGGGATCGCGCCGGTGTGCTTCTTCATGACGTACTTCACCGGGCGGGCGAGCTGTGCGCGCCGCCAGAGCGCCACCCCGGCGTACACGTGGGCGACCAGCGACACCACGAGGACGACGCGGATGATCCACAGCAGGCCCTCGTGGGGGAGCATCGGCTCGCCGAAGGTCCGCAGGTGGTGGGCGTACTCGTTGAACGCGTCGTGGCCGCCGAAGGCCTTGAGGTTGCCGTACATGTGCAGGAGCACATAGCCGATGAACACGAAGCCGCTGATGGCCATGAGGAGCTTGAGGGCGATCGTGGAGCGCGAGGCGCGAGCTCCTGTGACCAGGCTCGGGCCGGAAACTTGGGTTGCCACGATCGCCACCGTACCGGCAGCGGTGTCGTCCCCATGAGCCCGGGGCGTGTGACATTTGCCCGTTCGGCCCTTTACGTTTCCCCGCTCCGTCACGCTAGCGTGTCGCGACCCGCCCCTGCTCAGGAAGCTTCCCCATGTCTTCGACGACCTCTCAGCTCGGTCGGCGCGCGCTCGTCGGCGCCGGCCTCGGCGCAGCCGCCGTCCTCTCGCCCTTCCTGTCGCCGGCTGCCGACGCGCTCAAGCCGCGCAAGCGCCGGAGCAAGAGCAAGCTGCTCTCGAAGCGTGACCGCCACCTGGTCACCCGCTTCTCCTACGGCCTCACCCCGGCGCTGGCTCGCGACGTACGCCGTCGCGGTGGCGCCGAGGCCTGGTTCGAGCGGCAGCTGAAGCCCGGCAGGATCCGCGACGGCAAGGCCGAGCAGGTCGCCACCTGGTGGCCGAGCCTGCGGCTCGGTCCGGGGGCGTTGTGGCAGCGGCAGGTCACCGGTGTGGAGGCCGGCTACCTGGTGATGAACGACTACGTGCGCTCGGTCATGCTGCGCCAGGTCCACTCCGAGCGTCAGGTGCTCGAGGTGATGACGTCGTTCTGGGAGAACCACCTGCACGTGCCCGCCGTCGGTGACCCGCACTTCACCTACCGCGCCGACTACGGCCGCGTCATCCGCAAGCACGCGCTCGGCCGCTTCGACGAGATGCTGCTGGACGCCACGACCCACCCGGCGAACCTGATGTACTTCGCGGCCGACAAGTCGACCAAGGAGCACCCCAACGAGAACCTCGGGCGCGAGCTGCTCGAGCTCCACACGGTGGGGGTGGGCAACCACACCGAGCGCGACGTCGTCGACTCGGCGCGCATCCTGACCGGCTGGACCGTCGACCGTACGGCCTGGAAGGCCCTGTACCTCTACGACGACCACTACCGCGGCCGGGTGAAGGTCAAGGGGTTCAAGCACAAGAACAACAAGGCCGACGGTAGGAAGGTCACCCGCGAGTACCTCAAGCACCTGGCCCACCACCCCGACACGGCCCGGCACCTGGCGACCAAGCTGGCCATCAAGTTCGTGAGCGACGACCCGCCGGCCGCGCTGGTTCGCCAGCTGGCCCGCGTCTACCTCGAGAACGACACGGCGATCGCGCCGGTCCTGCGTGCCCTGGTGGCCTCCAAGGCGTTCAAGAAGGCGGAGGGCAAGAAGGTCCGCGACGCGGGCGAGGACGTCGTCGCCACCCTGCGCGTGCTGTCACCGACGATCAGCAAGCCTCCGACGGGCGCGGCCTACAAGGACTCCGGCGTGGCCGCCCTGCTGTGGCAGACCAGCCAGATCGGCCCGCCGCCGCACACCTGGACCCCGCCCGACGGGTCGCCCATCGACAACGAGGGCTGGTCCTCCCCGTCGCGGCTGCTGGGCTCGATGTCGACGCACTACGGCATGGCCGGCGGCTGGTCGGCCGGCGCCGACATCGCCTTCCGCAAGCCGGTGTCCTGGCTGCCCAAGCCCCAGCTCCGCTTCGACGAGTACGTCGACTTCATGTCCGAGCGGATCCTCCACCGGCCGGCGACCGGCACGCTGCTGCTGGCCTGCAGGCGGGCGACCGGGTACGCCGCCAGCGAGCCCATCGACGTCGACCATCCGCTCGCCGACTGGATGTTCCCCCGGTTCCTCGCGACCTTCCTCGACTCGCCCGTCCACTTCACCAGGTGACCCCCATGACCATGCCCCCAGCGAACCCCAACGGCGCGCCCTGCTGCGACGAGTACGCCGCGATCTCGCGCCGCGGGCTCTTCACCGGCGCCCTCGCCCTGGCCGGGGCGGCGACCGCGGTCGGCAGCGCCGTCGTCACCGCGTCCCCCGCGTCGGCGGCGAGCGCCGCGTCGGTGCTCGTCGTCGTGTCGATGCGTGGCGCGGCCGACGGACTGTCCCTGGTCGTCCCGCACGCCGACCCGGTCTACTACGCGGCGCGCCCGCGCATCGCCGTGCCCGCCGACCGGTTGCTGGTCAAGGACGCCATGTTCGGGCTGCACCCCAACATGACCGCGCTGCTGCCGCTGTGGAACGCCGGCCAGGTGGCCGCGGTGCACGCGACCGGGCTGCCGGTCGCCAACCGCTCGCACTTCGCGGCGATGGAGGAGATCGAGGACGCCGATCCCGGGTCGAGCCAACGGGTCGGCTGGCTCAACCGGCTGGTCGGCACGACCGCGGGCACCCACCCGCTGCAGGGCTTCGGTGTCGGCACCGTCCCCACCGCGCTCTACGGGCCCAGCAAGTTCATGTCGGGCAGCAGCGTGAAGAGCGTCGAGGTGCCCGGAGCCGACAAGGAGGGCCGGCGCAAGCTGTCCCTGGAGACCCTGTGGGCCAACGAGAAGGGCGGTCTCGGCTCGAGCATCCGCTCGGTCTTCTCGGCGATCGACGCGTTCGACCCTGCCCAGGTGGCCGTCGACAACTCCAAGACCTACCCCGGCAGCGACCTGGGCCGCGCCCTCGCGACAGCGGCCCGCATCATCCGGGGCGACGTCGGCGTCGAGGTGATCACCGTCGACCAGGGCAACTGGGACATGCACACCGGCATGGGCACGGCCAACGGCGGCTGGATGGCGGACAAGGCCAAGGACCTCGCGAACTCCATCGCGGCGTTCATGGCGGACCTCGGGCCGCAGGCGCCGAAGGTCACCCTGCTCACGATCAGCGAGTTCGGTCGTCGCGTCGTCGAGAACGACGGCAACGGCACCGACCACGGGCACGGCAACGTGATGTTCGCTGTCGGAGCGGGTGTCAAGGGCGGCTACCACGGGCGCTGGCCGGGGTTGGCCAACACCTACAACGCCGACCTCGCAGTCACCACCGACTACCGCAACGTGCTGGCCGACGTCGTCGAGGCCCGCTTCGGCGCCTCGACGGCCACCGTCTTCCCCGGACTCAAGCGCAGTCGCGTCGGCTTCATGTAGCCCGGTCGGCCCGGATCCGTCGAGGACCACCACAAGAGCAGGGTCGACGCCACCAGCACGGCCAGCCACAGTGCCGGCCGCGAGCCCTCGGCGTACGCCTGGAGGACCACGACGTCGCCCGTGAACGGCTGGAACAGCACGCAGCCGACGACCAGCAGCAGGGCGACCGATCCCACGGCAGCGCCCGGCTGCTCGTGGCCGCGGCGTCGGAGCGCCGCGCAGGCGGCGACCACGGCGACGATGACGCCCACGCCGGTGAGGAAGACATGCCTTCCCGACAGGTCGTTGCGACCGTCGACCAGCCAGGCGTAGCCGCCCCAGGCCGCGACGCCGGCGGCCGGGACGCACAGGCGCTGAAGCATCCGTCGGCGTTCCGACAGCGGCACCGAGGAGGTCACGGCGGCGGCGAGGTCGTCGAGGCACGGGGCGGCACCGAGCGCGAGTCCGCCGAGTCCGAGCCACAGCAGCGGGGGCGCCGGCCCGTCCAGCACCCCCGCCAGACTGGAGCCGAGCAGCACGGCCGCGACCACGTTGGGCACCAGCACGTCGAGGACTCCCAGCGCCCGGAGCGCTACCGGGCCCGCCACAGCAGCTCTCCCTCCGGGCCGGTCACCGACGCCATGATGAGCAGGGCCACGACCAGCGCGCCGACCGCGGCGAGCAGCCGGACGAGCTGGGCTCGCCGCCTGCCGTCGGTCCCGTGCGTCACCGCGGCGATCACGCACAGGGCACACAGCCCGGCGACGTACGGCACCCTCCACCACCAGGACCCGGCCTGACGGAAGGTCTCCTCTGACGACGCCCCCGTGACGAGCAGAGTGAACGGTCCGGCCTGGTGGTGGAGGGTGGTCCAGAAGCCCGTGGTCTTGATGCCGGTCGAGACGCACCAGGCGATCAGGACGACGGCCGTGACGGCGCCGGCCATCGGCCACGACCACCAGCGACCTGCGGTGACCCCCAGCAGAGGGCCACCCATGGCGGCCAGCAGCACGGTGGCGTTGAACAGCCAGACATCGGTCCAGGGCAGGTCTCCGTAGAAGCCGGGTTCAGTGATCGGTCCCGGATCCCACGCGAGCATGGTGAGCGCTCCGCTGACGACGGCCAGGCCGAACGGCACCAGGCACGCGAGGCACAGGGCGATCGAGCGTCTTCCCTCGTCGACCGGTGCTGCGTCGACGACGTCGCGCGCGGCGGTGGTCGAGCGGGTGATCCGGTACATCGCCAGGAAGCCGGCCAATCCCACGAAGAACGCGGTGAGGATCGACCACGACTCGACCATCCGCTGGAGATTCGGCTCCCGGTCGACCAGGGTGGAGGTGACCAGGAGCCAGAGGTAGATCGCCAGGGCGGTCACGAACACCGGGTGGCGTATCAGCCTCCCGGCCTCGATCCCGGCGAGGACCAGGACGGGTGACCCTGTGGTGGGCCGGGCAGACGTCACGGTGCTCATCAGGCCACCACCGTCGAGGGCTGGGTGCCGCGCAGCAACAGGTACGCGTCCTCGACCGATGGCTCGACGAGGTCGGCGCCATCGGGCGGGTGGTGCCCGACGTGATGGAAGCGGCCGGTCCCGGTGCGCCACGTGGCCAGGGCGTCCGGGGCGGCCGTGTCTGCCAGCCACACCCGACCGGCGGCCGTGGCGACCAGGTCGCGCACCGCCCCCTGCCAGCGCACGCACCCGCCGTCGAGGACGATCACCCGCTCGCACAGCGCCGCCACGTCCTCGGTCTGGTGGGTGGCGAGCAGCACGGTCGCGTGGTGGCCGGCGCTGGAGAGCACCTTCCGCAACGAGGCGCGCTGCTCGGGGTCGAGCCCGGTGGTGGGCTCGTCGAGGACCAGCAGGTCGGGATCGCCGATGAGGGCTTGTGCGAGCCCGACCCGGTGCCGCTGGCCGCCCGACAGTCGGCGCAGCCGGCGGGTGGAGTGGTCGGTCAGGCCCACCAGCTCGAGCACGCGACGTACCTCCGTGTGCCGGGCGTCGGGTTCGGACCATTCCTTGAGGGCGGCCATGTAGTCGACGAAGCGGAACGGGGTGAAGCCGCGCGGGAAGCCGAGCTCCTGCGGGAGGTAGCCAAGGCGGCGGCGGACGGCCGTGCGCCCGGCAGCGGTCGCCGGGTCCTGGCCCAACAGGCTCAGCCGGCCCTCGCTCGGCGCGAGCACCGTGGCCAGCATCCGCAACAAGGTGGTCTTGCCGGCGCCGTTGGGGCCGAGCAGGCCGGTCACCCCGCTGTCGAGCTGGAGGGTCACGTCCGACAGGACAGGGGTCGCGCCGAAGCGCCGGGAGACGCGGGCGATGTCGATGGTGGTCATGAGCTTCCTCCCAGATGAGCGAGATGGTCGCCACGCACGACGAGCACGACGGCGGAGACGGCCGCGAGGCCGACGTAGACGGGGATGAACGACGGGTGGAGCGCCAGTCCGGGCGAGGTGGACCCAGGGCCTGCCACGGCGACGGCACCGACGGCCCAGCCCAGCCCCACGATGACGGCGGCTCGGGTGACGCCGAGCCACGTCGAGAGGCACAGCGTGAGGGCCACCGCGGCGATGGCCGGCGCCAGCCACGCGACGGCGAGGGCGGGGTGGCCGGGCAGCAGTGCTCCCGCGAGCAGCGTGACGGGCACCGTGGTGGCGAGCACCGCGAGGCTGCGGAGCAGGATCAGCCGCAGTGCGGAGTACGGCGTCGCCCCGGTGGCCTCGTACGCCGGGTCGGCGTCGGGACCGTACGCGAGCGCCACTCCCGCGAGCGGGAGCAGCGGGGCCACCAGCACGAACAAGAGCAGCCCCCGCGACTCCGAGGAGACGGCGGCCAGGGTGGCGAACGCCAGCGTGACGAACGTGGCGGCCAGCCAGGGGGCCCGGAAGGCCGGCGCGGCCCAGAGCAGCAGGGCATCGCCGGGAGTCAGGCCGACCCGTCGGAGCAGCCGCTCACCGGGCGCCGGCCGCGGTGTCTGTGCGGCGTCGAGGACGCGGTCCCACACGTCGACCAGCAGGTGGTCGTCGACGAGGTCGTTGAGTCCGCTGCGACAGGTCCCACACCCGATCACGTGCTGCTCGACGGAGCTCGCGGTCGCCACGTCGGTCCGACCCTGCGCGTAGTCGGCGAGCAGCCGCTGCTCGATGTGCCAGGTCATGTCAGTCCTCCTGCCAGGTCTTGTCGAAGGTGCGCCTTGGCCCGGTGCAGCCGGGTCTTGACGGTGTTCTGGGGGATGCCGAGCAGCTGGGCAGCCTCCTTGCTGGAGAGGCCGTCGAGCACCGTGGCCTGCACCACCGCGCGCATCTCAGGGCTCAGTCGGCCGAGGGCCGCGCCCAGGTCGCCGTACTCGATGCCGAGGAGCACCCGCTCCTCGGCACTCGACTCCGTGCGGACGTCCCACGACTCGAGCGGCACGAGCAGCGCATCGGGTCGGCTCCGCAGCCGCGAGACGAGGCGTCGGAAGGCGATCCCCCACAGCCACCCGGCCACCTCGCCGTCCCCGCGCCAGCGCGCGGCTCCCCGCCACACGGCCGTGAAGCAGTCCTGCAACGCGTCGGCGACCAGGTCCCGGTCGGCACACCGGCGGGACAGCCGAACCGACAGCCAGGGCGAGTGCCTGGTGTAGAGCTCACGCAGCGCACCCAGGTCGTCCTCCGCGAGAGCTGCGAGCAGCTCTGCATCGGAACGTTCGGCCCACGCCTTCACATATCTACTGTCGCAGCGAGTCGGCCTCCCGGTTCCCTGTCGCGCCGACTTTCTTCACGACCCCGTGTGGGCGCGCCCCCTTCCACTCCGGTGAGACACCCGCCATAGTCGGGGGCGTTGTCTGACCAGCGGAGGAACTTGTGGCATCGACGGACACCGGCGTGACCGGACCCACCAGGGCGCAGATCCCGGAGCGGACGCTCCGAGAGGACCGCTGGTGGCTCGCGCCGCTGGCCACGTTCGTGGTGTTCGCCGCCTTCGTGGTCTACGCGACGGTGCGCGCGTTCATGGGCCGCGACTACTACTCGTCGCCGTACCTCTCGCCGTTCTACTCGCCCTGCCTGGGCGACTGCGTGGAGGGCGCGTCCGACTTCGGTCAGCCCTTCAAGGCGTTCCCGCTGTCGGCGGCGCTGATCATCTTGATCTTCCCGCTGGGCTTCCGGATGACCTGCTACTACTACCGCAAGGCCTACTACCGGGCCTTCTGGTTCTCCCCACCGGCGTGCGCGGTCGCCGAGCCGCACAAGGCCTACTCCGGTGAGACCCGGTTCCCGCTGATCCTGCAGAACATCCACCGCTGGTTCTGGTACGCCGCGATCGCCGTGGCGCTGATCTTGAGCTACGACGTCGTGCTGGCCTTCCGCAACGCCGACCACGAGTGGGGCCACATGGGCCTCGGCACGCTGCTCATGCTCATCAACGTGGTGCTGATCTGGCTCTACACGCTGTCGTGCCACTCGTGCCGGCACGCGGTCGGCGGGCGGCTGCGGCACTTCTCCAAGCACCCGGTGCGCTACCGGCTCTGGACGTGGGTCTCCAAGCTCAACGGCCACCACGCCAGGTATGCGTGGTACTCCCTGTTCTCGGTGGCGCTGGTGGACCTCTACGTCTACCTGCTGGCCACCGGCGCGATCGACGACGTGAGGTTCTTCTGATGGCTCGGCACGAGATGACCGGCAACGAGATGTCCGGCAACGCCGAGGGCGGCATGGAGCGACACCAGTACGACGTCGTGGTGATCGGCGCCGGCGGCGCCGGCCTGCGAGCGGCGATCGCCGCCCACGACGCCGGTGCCAGGGTCGTGGTCGTCTGCAAGTCGCTGCTCGGCAAGGCGCACACGGTGATGGCCGAGGGTGGCATCGCCGCCTCGATGGGCAACGTCTACCCAGAGGACAACTGGGAGGTGCACTTCCGCGACACCATGCGCGGCGGCAAGATGCTGAACAACTGGCGGATGGCCCAGCTGCACGCCCAGGAGGCACCCGAGCGGGTCATGGAGCTCGAGGACTGGGGCGCCCTCTTCGACCGCACCGAGGACGGCCTCATCTCCCAGCGCGACTTCGGTGGCCACAAGTACGCCCGGCTCGCCCACGTCGGCGACCGCACCGGCCTCGAGATGATCCGCACCCTCCAGCAGCGCGCCGTACAGCTCGGCATCGACGTGTTCATGGAGTGCACCGTCACCGACGTCTTCAAGGAGGACGGCAAGATCGCCGGCGCCTTCGCCTACCGCCGGGAGACCGGCCGGTTCATCGTCTTCGACGCCCCCAGCGTCATCCTCGCGACCGGCGGCATCGGCAAGTCCTTCAAGGTGACGTCGAACTCGTGGGAGTACACCGGCGACGGTCACGCGCTCGCGATGCGGGCCGGTGCCGCGCTGATCAACATGGAGTTCGTGCAGTTCCACCCGACCGGCATGGTCTGGCCGCCCTCGGTGAAGGGGCTGCTGGTCACGGAGTCGGTGCGCGGCGACGGCGGCGTGCTGAAGAACTCCGAGGGCAAGCGGTTCATGTTCGACTACATCCCGGAGTTCTTCAAGAGCGAGACGGCCGACTCGATCGAGGAGGCCGACCGCTGGTACGACGACAAGAAGAACAACCGTCGCCCACCCGAGCTGCTCCCGCGCGACGAGGTCGCCCGGGCGATCAACTCCGAGATCAAGGCCGGCCGGGGCACCCCGCACGGCGGCATCTACCTCGACATCGCGTCGCGCCGTACGCCGGAGTTCATCCGCAAGCGGCTGCCGTCGATGTACCACCAGTTCAAGGAGCTGGCCGACGTCGACATCACTGCCGAGCCGATGGAGATCGGCCCGACCTGCCACTACGTGATGGGCGGCGTCGAGGTGAACGCCGACACCCAGGAGAGCGCGGTCACGGGGCTCTACGCCGTGGGCGAGTGCGCGGGGGGCATGCACGGCTCCAACCGGCTGGGGGAAACTCGCTCGGCGACCTGCTGGTCTTCGGCAAGCGCGCGGGTGAGGCCGCGACGGCGTACGCCGACTCGCTCGGTGCCGACCGGCCGAGGATCGACGAGGCCCACGTGAAGGCCGCGCAGACGAGCGCCCTGGCGCCGTTCGAGGTCGAGGGCGGCGAGAACCCGTACACGATCCAGTCCGACCTGCAGCAGTCGATGAACGACCTGGTCGGCATCATCCGCACCGCCGGTGAGCTGGAGCGGTCGCTCGAGGAGATCGAGGCGTTCAAGGTGCGCGCGGGGTCGATGGCGGTCGAGGGCAACCGGCAGTACAACCCCGGCTGGCACCTCGCGCTCGACCTCCGCAACATGCTGATCGTCAGCGAGTGCATCGCGAAGGCTGCCCTGGCCCGGGAGGAGTCGCGCGGCGGGCACACCCGTGACGACTTCCCCGGACCCGACCCGAAGTGGGGCGGCAAGAACCTGGTCGTGAACCTGAACGACGCGGGCACCGGCGTCGACCTGCACGAGAAGGCGCTGCCCGTGATGCCCGACGAGCTGAAGACGTACTTCGAGGAGAAGAGCTGACATGGCCTACGACCTGAAGATGCGGATCTGGCGCGGAGACGCCGACGGCGGAGACCTCGGCGACTACACCGTCGAGGTGTCCGAGGGCGAGGTGGTGCTCGACGCCCTGCACCGCGTGCAGGCCACCCAGGCGGGCGACCTGGCGATCCGCTGGAACTGCAAGGCCGGCAAGTGCGGCTCGTGCTCGGCGGAGATCAACGGCAAGCCGCGCCTGCTGTGCATGACGCGGCTCAGCGACTTCGCCGAGACCGACACCATCACCGTCACCCCGATGCGCTCCTTCCCGGTGATCCGCGACCTGGTGACCGACGTGTCCTACAACTACGAGAAGGCCAAGGAGCTGCCGTACGCCGAGCTCGTCCCGCGCGACGCCGACGGCAAGCGCCGGATGGCGCAGATGGACGTCGAGCGCGGGCAGGAGTTCCGCAAGTGCATCGAGTGCTTCCTGTGCCAGAACACCTGCCACGTGGTGCGTGACCACGAGGACAACAAGCCGGCCTTCGCCGGCCCGCGGTTCTTCCTGCGGTACGCCGAGCTCGACATGCACCCGCTCGACACCCACGACCGGCGGGCACTGGCCCAGGACGCCGCCGGTCTCGGGATGTGCAACATCACCAAGTGCTGCACCGAGGTCTGCCCCGAGGGCATCAAGATCACCGACAACGCGATCATCCCGATGAAGGAACGCGTGGCCGACCGCAAGTACGACCCGCTGGTGTGGCTGGGCAACAAGATCGGCATCCGCAACAAGGACTACGAGGGCCGTGCCGAGGCCTGACCCCGCCGCCGACTGGTGGAAGTCCGCGGTCGTCTACCAGATCTACCCGCGCAGCTTCGCCGACTCGGACGGCGACGGCATCGGCGACCTGCGGGGGATCATCGGCCGGCTCGACCACCTGGAGCGACTCGGCGTCGACGTCGTGTGGCTGAGCCCGGTCTACCGCTCGCCGATGGACGACAACGGCTACGACATCAGCGACTACCGCGACGTCGACCCGGTGTTCGGCACCCTCGACGACCTCGACGAGCTGATCGCCGCGCTGCACGCACGCGGCATCCGCCTGGTGATGGACCTCGTCGTCAACCACACCAGCAGCGCGCACGCCTGGTTCGCCGAGTCGCGCAGCAGCCGGGACGACCCGAAGCGGGACTGGTACTGGTGGCGGCCGCCGCGGCCGGGCTTCGCCGGTGGCGAGCCGGGGGCCGAGCCGACCAACTGGGGCTCCGCGTTCTCCGGTCCGGCGTGGACGTGGGACGAGGCGACGGGGGAGTACTACCTCCACCTCTTCGCCCCGAGCCAGCCCGACCTCAACTGGGAGAACCCCGAGGTGCGCGAGGCCGTGTACTCGATGATGCGGTGGTGGCTCGACCGCGGCGTCGACGGCTTCCGGATGGACGTCATCAACCTGATCTCCAAGGTCACGGTCGCCGAGCCGCCCGGCCTCCTCGACGGTGAGGTGGCCGGCCAACGTCACGGCGGCACCGGCGTCATCGACACCACGCAGTACGGCGACGCGTCGCCGCACGTGCTGAACGGGCCGCGCGTCCACGAGTTCCTGCAGGAGATGCACCGCGAGGTCTTCGCCGGACGCCCGCCCGGCCTGATCACCGTCGGCGAGACACCCGGCTGCACGGTGGAGGACGCCCGTCTCTACACCGACCAGTCGCGTGGCGAGGTGGACATGGTCTTCCAGTTCGAGCACGTCGACCTGGACTCGGGGCCCGGCGGCAAGTGGGACGTCGTACCCCTGTCGGTGCTGGCGCTGAAGCGGTCGTTCGGCCGCTGGCAGGAGGGGCTGGCCGACCTCGGCTGGAACAGCCTCTACCTCGGCAACCACGACCAGCCACGCTGCGTGAGCCGCTTCGGCGACGACTCCGACGAGCACCGCGAGCGCTCGGCCACGGCGCTCGCGACCGTGCTGCACCTGCACCGCGGAACGCCGTACATCTACCAGGGTGACGAGCTCGGCATGACGAACGTGGGATTCACCGACCTCGCCCAGCTGCGCGACATCGAGTCGCTCAACGAGCACCGCGTGGCCGTCGCCCGGGGCGTGCCGCCTGAGCAGGCCATGGCCGCGATCCGCTACCGGGGTCGCGACAACGCGCGCACCCCGATGCACTGGGACGCCGGCCCGCAGGCCGGGTTCACGACCGGCTCGCCCTGGATCGCGGTCAACCGCAACCACACCGAGATCAACGCAGCTGCGCAGGTCGACGACGAGGGATCGGTCCTCGCGCACTACCGCCGGTTGGTGGCGCTGCGCCACGAGGAGCCGACCGTCGCCCACGGCGACTTCACGATGCTGCTGCCCGACGACGAGCGGGTCTACGCGTTCACCCGGCGCCACGGCGCCACCGAGCTCCTGGTGGTCGCCAACCTGTCGTCCGAGGACCAGGTCGAGGCGATGGTGCCGGCCGGCTGGGCGGACGCCGAGCTGTTGCTGTCGAACGCCGGGGAGCGCGGCCAGGGTGATGGGTTCGTGCTCGGTCCGTGGGAGGCGCGGGTGCTGCGGAGCAGGTGACGACTCCTCGGCGCCTGGCTCGCCGATGGGCCGCCACCCCGCCCCATCGGTGCCGGAAACGTCACACCGGGTGGTCGCCGGCTCGGTGGCTGCCTATTGTTCGCACCATGAGTGGCCTCAAGGAGCCCGAGGAGTTCGAGCCTGAGCAGGGTTCGCTCCGGCTGGCTTCCCCCGATGACAGCGCGACGGCGGCCGACTGGGAGTCGGCGACGGCCGCGGTGCTCCGCAAGGCGCGCCGGCTCGGAGACGACGACCCCGACGGCCTGGTCTGGGAGCGGCTGACCCGCACCACGCTCGACGGCATCGACGTGCCGCCGATCGGCAGCCGGGAGCTCGCCGAGCAGGCGACGACCTCCGGGCGGCCGACGCGCGCCGGCGACTGGGACATCCGTGCCCAGGTCGTGGTGGTCGAGGAGCGGGCGACCAACGAGGAGATCCTCGTCGACCTCGACAACGGGGTGACCTCCCTGTGGCTCGACCGCATCGACGGCGTCGATCTCGCGACCCTGCTCGAGGGCGTGCTCCTCGACCTGGCGCCGGTCGTGCTCGACGGGCACGGCGACGACACGACCGCTGCCGCGCGAGCCTTCCTCGACGTGCTGGGCGGCAGGACCCCTGCCCCCGGCACCAACCTCGGCGCCCACTGGGACGACGACCACCTCGTCGACGTGGCCCGCCTCGCGCTCGCCGCCGGCACACTTGCCGTGGTCGTCGACGGCGCGACCGTCCACGACCGGGGCGCCTCCGACGTGCAGGAGCTCGGCTGGTCGCTCGCGGCCGGCATCTCCGCCCTGCGCACCCTGACCGAGGCCGGCATCGGGCTCGACGAGGCCGTCGGCCTGGTCGAGTTCCGCTACGCCGCCACCGACGAGCAGTTCCCGACGATCGCCAAGCTGCGCGCGGCCCGCCGGCTGTGGGCCCGGGTCGTCGAGCTCGCGGGGTCCGAGCACACCCACCAGCGCCAGCACGTCGTGACGAGCCGGCCGATGATGAGCGCTTTCGATCCGTGGGTCAACATGCTGCGCACCACCGTCGCCTCCTTCGCCGCCGGCGTCGCCGGGGCCGACGCGGTCACGGTGCTGCCGTTCGACTCGCCGCTCGGCGTGCCCGACGCACTCGGCCGCCGGGTCGCCCGCAACACCTCGAGCCTGCTGATCAGCGAGTCGCACGTCGCGCACGTCGCCGACCCCGCCGGGGGCGCCTACGCCGTCGAGAAGCTGACCGACGACCTCGCCCACGCCGCGTGGGCCGAGCTCGGCCGCATCGAGACCGACGGGCTCGACGCCCTCCACGCCCGCATCGCCGAGGTCGTCACCGAGCGGAACGACCAGATCGCCCACCGGACCCGCCCGATCACCGGGCTCAGCGAGTTCCCGAACCTCGGGGAGAGCCTGCCCGAGCGGGCGGCCTACCCCGCTCCGCACGACGTACGCCGCTACGGCGCGGCGTTCGAGGACCTGCGCGACCAGCCCGCGGAGCGCCCGGTCTTCCTGGCCACGATGGGCAGCATCGCGCAGCACACCGCCCGGGCGACGTTCGCGGCCAACCTCTTCGCCGCGGGTGGCGTGCGGTCCGAGCCGGCGGGTGCCACCAGCGGCGTGGCAGACCTGGTCGCCGGCTACGACGGCCAGCAGGTCGCCTGCCTGGCCGGCACCGACGCGGCGTACTCCGAGTGGGGTGCGCAGGCGGTCGAGGCGCTGCGTGAGGCAGGCGCCGCCTGGGTGATCGTCGCCGGCAGGCCCGGCGACCTCGGGGTCGACGACTCGTGCGCGGTGGGTGTCGATGCGCTGACGTTCCTGGCGACGACGAGAGGGCAGCTGACATGAGCATCCCGAAGAGCTTCGGCGACCAGCCGCTGGTGGGGGAGCGTCCGGCCCCGCTGGACCAGCCCGGGGACGCGCAGGCGTGGCCGAGCCCGGAGGGCATCGACGTGCTCCCGGTCTACGGCCCCGAGCACCTCGAGGGCCTCGACGGCCTCGACACCTGGCCCGGGCTCAGCCCGTTCCTGCGCGGGCCCTACCCGACGATGTACACCACTCAGCCGTGGACGATCCGGCAGTACGCCGGCTTCTCGACCGCCGAGGAGTCCAACGCGTTCTACCGGCGCAACCTCGCGGCCGGCCAGAAGGGTCTCAGCGTCGCCTTCGACCTGGCCACCCACCGTGGCTACGACTCCGACCACCCGCGGGTGCGCGGCGACGTCGGCATGGCCGGCGTGGCCATCGACTCGATCTACGACACCCGGACGCTCTTCGACGGCATCCCGCTCGACGAGATGTCGGTGTCGATGACGATGAACGGCGCCGTGCTCCCGGTGATGGCGCTCTACATCGCCGCCGCGGAGGAGCAGGGGGTGAAGCCGGAGAAGCTCATGGGGACGATCCAGAACGACATCCTCAAGGAGTTCATGGTCCGCAACACCTACATCTACCCGCCGCTGCCGAGCATGCGCATCATCAGCGACATCTTCTCGTTCACCGCGGCGAAGATGCCGCGCTTCAACTCCATCTCGATCTCCGGCTACCACATCCAGGAGGCCGGTGCGACGGCCGACCTCGAGCTCGCCTACACGCTGGCCGACGGGGTGGAGTACCTCCGTGCCGGCCTCGACGCGGGGCTCGACATCGACGACTTCGCACCCCGGCTCAGCTTCTTCTGGGCGGTCGGCATGAACTTCTTCATGGAGGTCGCGAAGATGCGTGCGGCCCGGGCGCTGTGGGCCCGGCTGGTGCGCGAGTTCGACCCGAAGAACCCCAAGTCGCTCAGCCTGCGCACGCACTGCCAGACCAGCGGCTGGTCGCTCACCGCGCAGGACGTGTTCAACAACGTGCAGCGCACCTGCATCGAGGCGATGGCCGCCACCCAGGGCCACACCCAGAGCCTGCACACCAACGCGCTCGACGAGGCGATCGCGCTGCCG
Source organism: uncultured Actinomycetota bacterium (assembly GCA_963807335.1). GTDB lineage: Bacteria > Actinomycetota > Actinomycetes > Propionibacteriales > Nocardioidaceae > Nocardioides. The sequence goes on along the minus strand of CAWEBT010000010.1, from coordinate 229,716 downwards.
ACCGACTTCAGCGCCCGTATCGCCCGCAACACCCAGCTGCTCCTCCAGCAGGAGAGCCGCACCACCGAGATCATCGACCCGTGGGCCGGCAGCTACTACGTCGAGCGGCTCACCCACGACCTGGCCGAGCGCGCGTGGGCGCACATCGTCGAGGCGGAGCAGGCCGGTGGCATGGCGAAGGCCATCGAGCAGGGCATCCCCAAGATGCGCATCGAGGAGGCCGCGGCCCGCACCCAGGCGCGCATCGACTCGGGCGCCCAGGCGGTGATCGGCATCAACACCTACCGGCTCGCGGAGGAGGACCGGCTCGACGTGCTCCGGGTCGACAACGACGACGTCTACCGCCAGCAGATCGCCAAGCTCGAGCGGCTGCGCGCCGAGCGTGACGACGACGACGTACGCCGCACGCTCGAGGCGCTGACCAACTCGGCGGACCGGGGGGCGAGCAGGGGCAGCCTCGACGGCAACCTGCTCGCGCTCGCGGTCGATGCGGCCCGGGCCAAGGCGACCGTCGGCGAGATCTCCGACGCGCTCGAGAAGGTCTACGGGCGGCACCAGGCCACGATCCGTACGATCAGCGGCGTGTACCGCGACGAGTCCCGCTCCGGCACCGGCGACGCCCGGGTCCAGGAGGTCCTCGCCGCGACCACCCGGTTCGAGGAGGACGAGGGCCGTCGCCCTCGCATCCTGGTCGCCAAGATGGGCCAGGACGGCCACGACCGTGGGCAGAAGGTCGTGGTGACGGCGTTCGCCGACCTCGGCTTCGACGTCGACGTGGGGCCGCTCTTCTCCACGCCGGAGGAGGTCGCCCAGCAGGCCGTGGACGCCGACGTCCACATCGTCGGGGTCTCCAGCCTCGCTGCCGGGCACCTCACGCTGCTGCCTGCCCTCAAGCAGGCGCTCGCCGACCAGGGCCGGCCCGACATCATGGTCGTCATCGGCGGCGTCATCCCGCCCGACGACGTGGCGACGCTCAAGGAGATGGGTGCCGCGGCGGTGTTCCTGCCCGGCACCGTCATCGCCGACTCGGCGCTCGACCTGCTGGCGAAGCTGTCGACCCACGAGTGATGGCGCGCCCCCAGGTCGATCCTGTCGAGCTCGCCGCGGGTGTGCGTGAGCGCAACCGGGCTGCGGTCTCCCGGGCGATCACGCTGGTCGAGTCGTCCAAGGCCGAGCACCGGGCACTCTCCCGCGAGCTGCTGGCCGCACTGCGGGCCTCGGCCACGACCGATCGGCCCACCGTCCGGGTCGGCATCTCCGGGGTCCCCGGCGTCGGCAAGTCGACGTTCATCGAGTCCCTCGGCAGCCGGTTGACCGCACAGGGACACCGCGTCGGCGTGCTCGCGGTCGACCCGTCGAGCGTCCGAACCGGCGGCTCCGTGCTCGGCGACAAGACCAGGATGGCCAGGCTCGCCGTCGACCCCCACGCGTTCATCCGGCCCTCGCCCAGCGCCGGCACCCTGGGGGGAGTGGCCCGGGCCACCGCCCAGGCCATGGCGGTGCTCGAGGCGGCGGCGTACGACGTGGTGCTGGTCGAGACCGTGGGGGTCGGCCAGTCGGAGGTCACCGTGGCCGGCATGGTCGACACGTTCCTCTTCCTCACCCTGGCCCGCACCGGTGACCAGCTCCAGGGCATCAAGAAGGGCATCCTCGAGATCGCCGACGTCATCGCGGTCAACAAGGCCGACGACGACGGCGGCTCCGACCGGGCGGGCGAGGCTCGCTCGGCGGCGCGTGAGCTCGCAGGTGCGCTGCGGCTCGTGCACGGCAAGGACGAGTGGGCCCCGCCCGTCGTCACCTGCTCCGGCCTCACCGGCACCGGGGTCGACGAGGTGTGGCAGCACGTCCTCGGTCACCGCGAGCACCTGACCCCGGAGGGGCTCGCGGGCAAGCGGGCCGAGCAGCAGCTGGACTTCACCTGGGCGCTCGTCCGCGACGAGCTCGACCAGCGCCTGCGGCACTCCGCGGGCGTGGCACGGGTGCGCGGGGAGGTCCGGGCCGCGGTCCTCTCGGGAGAGCTCGCCGCCCCCGCCGCCGCCGACCTGATCCTCGCGGCGTACGACGAGCACCCCGTGTGATTCCGGGCCCGATGCCGGGACTCCCCGGGCCGCGCGTCCCGTTTGTGTGCTTCTCGTCAGGTGGGCGGGCAAGAGGCTCTAAACTAGAAGGCGATGTCTGACCCCACAGTCCAGCCCCGCGACGCCGCGAGCGTCATCTCCGAGCTCGTCGACAAGTACACCGACCAGCTGTGTGAGCTGCGACGCGACCTCCATGCCCACCCCGAGCTGTCCTGGGCCGAGGACCGCACCTGCGACCAGATCCTCACGCACCTGGACGGCACCGGCTGGGACGTACGGCGGCTCCAGGGCGGCGGCGTCATCGCCGACCTCGGCTCGGGCGGGGGTCTGGTCGCCCTGCGCGCCGACCTCGACGCGCTGCCCGTCCACGACCTCACCAGCGACGCCTGGGCGAGCACCGTCCCCGGGGTCGCCCACGCCTGTGGCCACGACGTGCACACCGCGGGCCTGGTCGGCGCCGGACTGGCCCTCGCCGAGGTGGAGCGCCTGGGGCTGCTCGACGGACGCGTGCGGCTGCTGTTCCAGCCCGCCGAGGAGGTCATGCCCGGTGGCGCGCTGCACGTGATGAGCTCGGGCGGCCTCGACGACGTCGACCGCATCTTCGGCCTGCACTGCGACCCGACGCTCGACGTCGGTCAGGTCGGCCTGCGGGTCGGGCCACTGACCGGAGCGGCCGACGCCCTCTCGGTCCGGCTCAGCGGCAAGGGAGGACACACGTCTCGGCCGCACCTGACCGAGGACCTCACGTTCGCGCTCGGCAAGGTCATCACCGAGCTGCCCGCGATCCTGTCCCGCCGGCTCGACCCACGTGCCGGTGTCAGCGTGGTGTGGGGCCGGGTGCGGGCCGGGTCCGCCCACAACGTCATCCCCGGCGCCGGCGAGGTCGCCGGCACGGTCCGGATGCTCGACGCGGTCGCGTGGGCCGACGCCGAGGAGCTCGTCCGCACCCTCATCGGCCAGATCGTCGCGCCGTACGGCGTGCTCGCGGAGACGACGTACCAACGCGGTGTGCCGCCGGTGGTCAACGGCCAGCACGAGACCAAGATGCTGGCGACCGCCGTCGAGTCGGTCCTCGGAGCGTCCGGCCACGTGTCCACCACCCAGAGTCTCGGCGGCGAGGACTTCGGCTGGTACCTCGACCGGGTCCCCGGTGCGATGGGCAGGCTCGGCACCCGAACGCCCGGCGGACCCACCTTCGACCTCCACCAGGGCAACCTGCGTGTCGACGAGGGGGCGACCGTGATCGGCGCCCGGGTCCTCGCCGAGGCAGCCGTGGTGGCGCTGGCGCGCTGACGCGCTGCTCCCGTGTCCGCGCCTGCGGGTGACGTGATCGGGTAATAGTGTGGCTGGTGTGCTGCCGAAGTGGCGCTGCCGGAACGACAGACCAGGAGGCTCAGTGAAGCCAGCAACCTGCACCACAGCCGTCGTGACCGTCGCTGTCTTGTCCCTCGGCCTGGCCGGTTGCGCTGGGAGCTCCGACGACGACGCATCGGGCCAGAACAGCCCGTCGACCGCCGCGAGCAGCGGCGCTGCCCCGGTCCGGAGCATCGACTTCAAGGCCTGCATGGCCTCCGACACCGGGGGCTTCGAGGACTACTCGGTCAACCAGGCCTCTTTCGCCGGCCTGCTCGCGGCGCAGGCCGACCAGGGCGTCGAGATCGGTCACCTGGTGTCAGGCTCGGACTCCAAGTCCGGCTACACCGACAGCTTGAACGCCCTGGTCAGCCAGGGCTGCAACGCCGTCATCGCCGTGGGCGCCGGCATGGGCAAGGCCACGCAGTCGGCGGCCAAGACCAACCCCGAGGTCGAGTTCTCGATCGTCGACCACGCCTACGACAAGCCCAGCGCCAACTTGAAGGGCCTCGTGTTCGACACTGCCCAGCCGGCGTTCCTCGCCGGCTTCCTCGCGGCTGCGCAGTCCGAGTCGGGTGTCGTGGGCACGTTCGGCGGCACCGACATCCCGCGCGTCACCATGGCGATGGAGGGCTTCAACCAGGGTGTCGAGAGGTTCAACGACGACAACGACGCCGCGGTCGAGGTCCTCGGCTGGAACGGCAAGGACGGCTCGTTCGTGGGCGGCTTCGACGACGAGGCTGAGGGCCGGTCGATCGCCGAGGGCATGATCTCGGAGGGCGCCGACGTGATCATGCCGGTGGCCGGCCAGGCGGGAGTGGGCGGCCTGGAGGCCGTCAAGGAGGCCGACATCCGGGCCGTGTGGTTCGACACCGACGGCTGCGAGTCTGTTGCGCGGTACTGCGACGTCCTGCTGACCTCGGTCGTCAAGGGCATGGGCACTGCGGTCGAGGAGACCATCAGGACGTCCGTCGACGGCACGTTCTCGAGCGAGACCTACACCGGCACGCTCGCGAACGGGGGCGTGCGCCTCGCGCCGTACCACGAGTCGGACGGTGACGTCTCCGACGACGTCAAGGCGCAGATCCTGGACCTCTGGTCGCAGCTCGTCGACGGGTCGCTCACCGTCGGCTGACCCTCGCACCCCGGCGTCCGTCGTGGACGGATGGCGTCCGGCCGGATCTCCGGTCGGACGCCCGCCGGGCGGCTATTCCTTGTGGTACGGCACCCCGTCGGCGGCGGGGGGCCGCGAGCGCCCGACCAGGCCGGCCACCGCGAAGATCGTGATGACGTAGGGGAGCATCAGCATGAACTGGCTGGGCACCGGGGAGCCGAGCACGGCCAGGACGCCCTGCAGGTTGGACGCGAAGCCGAAGAGCAGGGCAGCCAGCGTCGCGCGGACCGGGTCCCACTTGCCGAAGATCACGGCCGCGAGCGCGATGTAGCCGGCACCGCCGGTCATCTCGCGGTTGAACTGCGGGACCGAGACCAAGGTGTAGAACGCGCCGCCCATGCCCGCGATGGCACCGGCCAGCAGGATGGTGCGGTAGCGGGTGAGGTTGACCTTGATGCCCACCGTGTCGGCGGCCTTGGGGTGCTCGCCGACGGCGCGCACGCGCAGCCCCCACCGGGTGCGGTAGAGGGCGAAGGTCACGAGCGCGACCGCGATGTAGAGCAGGTAGACCACCATGGTCTGGCGGAACAACACCGGTCCGACCAGGGGGATCTCGCCCAGCAGCGGGATCGGCACGCGCGGGAAGCGCGGGGGCGAGTTGAGCGTGGCGGCGTGCGGGGCCAGGACCTGGCTGAACAGGAAGCTGGTCAGGCCGATGACGAGCACGTTGAGCACCACGCCGACGATCACCTGGTCGACGAAGTAGGTGATGGCGAACACGCCCAGCACCAGCGCGACCAGCGCGCCCGCGATCATGGCCGCGAGCAGGCCCGCCCAGGGGGAGCCCGTCGCCGACCCCACGATCGCCGCGGCGAACGCGCCGAACAGGAGCTGGCCGTCGATGGCGATGTTGACGACACCGGCCCGCTCGCCGAGCACGCCGCCGAGGGCGCCGAACACCAGCGGCACGGACAGGGCGAGGGAGCCCGCCAGCAGTCCCACGACCGGCACCGACCCACCGGCGGAGGCCCAGGTGAGGAAGCCCGACATCCACGCCAGGGCGAAGGCGATCACGGCCCACCCGGGGGTGGGTCGCTTGGCGAGGTAGCGACGCAGCGACTCGGCGCTCAGCAGGGCGCAGACCACGGTCAGGATCCAGGCGGTGATCAGGGAGGGGACCGTCAGGTTCGGGAGGGACACGAAGTCGGTGTCGACGGCGAGGCGGAAGGTCGTGTCGCCGTCCTCTGCCGACGTCGCCAGGATGAGAGCGAGACCCGCGGTGAGGACCGCGAAGATGACGAGCGTCTTGCGGCTCACCACCGTCACCCGGGAGATCACGGGGCCGCCCGTGGCGGGCATGGGGGACAGACCGGCGGTGGTGCTCACTTCGCCTCCTTGGCGGGAAGCCGGAAGATCGCGCGCACCAGAGGCGGTGCGGCGATGAAGAGGACGATGAGGGACTGGACCACGAGCACGATGTCGACCGGGATGCCCTCGGAGGCCTGCATGGAGAAGCCGCCCGCCTTGAAGGCGCCGAAGAGCAGTCCGGCACCCAGGATGCCCAGTGGTCTCGACCTGCCGAGCAGTGCGACGGTGATCGCGTCGAAGCCGATGCCGGCGTCGAGGTCGGTGGTGATGCCGCTGGTGACCGTGCCGAGCACCTGGTTGGCACCGGCCAGGCCGACGAGGGCGCCGGCGATGAGCATCACCACGACGTAGGTGCGGCCCACGTCGATGCCGGCCGCACGGGCGGCGTGCGGGTTCTCGCCGACCGCACGGATGCGGTAGCCGAGCGTCGACCGGCTGAGCAGCCACCACACTCCGGCGACCGCGACCAGGGCCAGCACGAAGCCCAGGTGGAGGTTGAACCGGTCACCCAGGATGTCCGGCATGATCGCCGACTCCTTGGCCGGCGCCGACTTCGGGTTGGACGAGCCGGGGGCCTGGAGCAGTCCCTTGCGCGAGAGTGCGAAGAACACGAGGTAGTAGCCGACGTAGTTGAGCATGATCGTCACGATCACCTCATGGGCGCCGGTACGGGCCTTGAGCAGTCCGGCCAGGCCGGCCCACAGGGCGCCGGCCAGCATGCCCATGAGGATGGCGAACGGCAGGTGCACGATCATCGGCAGGTCGAACTTGAAGGCGACCCATCCGGAGGCGGCGCCGGCGAGGAGCATCTGCCCACGCCCGCCGATGTTGAACATGGACGCGCGGAACGCCAGGCCGACGCCGAGCCCGGCCGCGATGAGCGGTCCGGCGAACTTCAGGGTCTCGGTGAGCGGACGGATCTGGCCGGCGAAGTTGTCGACCCGGTTGTTGAAGACCGCGCCCCGGAACAGCGCGGTGTAGGCGCCCCAGATCGCGTTCCAGGTGGCCTGGAGGAAGTCGCCGGGCCGGGCGAAGACGTACGACGCGGAGTCGCGGACCTCTTCGTCGGTCAGCGCGATCATCAGCGACCCGACGAGCACGGCGAGGAAGACGGCGAGGAAGCCGGCGAGCGCGTTGCCCGAGGCGATCTCCCGGAGCACCGACTGCGAACGTCCCGAGTCCTCGCGTCGCGAGCCCCCCGACTTCTCGTCCCCGTCCGTCTGCTTCTCGGCGTCGGGGGCGGGCTGGGGGGTCTCGGTGCCGCTCACGCGACCACATCCTTCGGGCGCTCGCCGGTCATCATCAGTCCGAGTGTCTCGCGGGGGGTGTCGGCCGGCACGATGCCGACCACCTGTCCGCGGTAGAGCACCATGATCTGGTCTGCGAGCGCGACGACCTCGTCGAGCTCGGTGGACACGACCAGCACGGGGATCCCGCGGTCACGGGTGGCCACGACCTGCTTGTGGATGAACTCGATGGAGCCGACGTCGACGCCACGGGTCGGTTGCGCGGCCACGAGCAGGCGCAGGTCCCGCGAGAGCTCGCGCGCGACCACGACCTTCTGCTGGTTGCCGCCCGAGAGCTTGTCCGCGTGGGTGTAGATGTCGGGGGCGCGGACGTCGTACTGCTCCAGCTTCTCCAGGGCGTACTCGTCGAGGGCGTCCTTGCGGAGCTGGCCGCGCCTGACGAACGGTGAGCGGAAGCTGCGGTTGAGCATGAGGTTCTCGGCGATGGAGAAGCTGCCGACCAGCCCGTCTACCTGGCGGTCCTCGGGGATGAACCCGACGCCGGAGTCGAGGATGCGTCGCACGGACTTGCCGACCAGCTGATTGCCGTCCAGTGTGATCGAGCCCTCCACGTGGTCCTGGAGTCCGAGGAGCGCCTCGGTGAGCTCGGTCTGTCCGTTGCCCTGCACGCCGGCCACCGCCAGCACCTCGCCGGCCCTGATGCTGAAGCTGATGCCGTCGAGGTGGACCTGGCCGAGGGCGTCGACGACGCGGAGGTCCTTGACCACCAGTGCCTCGTCGCCGAGCGAGGGGGCGTCCTTGTGCACCGTCAGCTCGACGGGGCGCCCGACCATGAGCGCGGCGAGGTCGGCGTTGGTGGCGGTCGGGTCCGCCTCGCCCACGACGGCGCCGCGGCGGATGACCGTGATCCGGTCTGCGACGGCGCGCACCTCGCGGAGCTTGTGGGTGATGAAGACGATCGCCTTCCCGGCCTCCTTGAGCTGGCGCATGATGTCCATCAGCTCGTCGGTCTCCTGGGGCGTCAGCACCGCGGTCGGCTCGTCGAAGACGAGCACCTCCGCGTCGCGCGAGAGCGCCTTGATGATCTCGACTCGCTGCTGCACACCGACCGGCAGGTCCTCGACGATCGCGTCGGGGTCGACGTGGAAGCCGAACTGCGCGGAGATGTCCCGCACGCGCTGGCGCGCCGCTTCGGCGTCGAGGGTGCCCGCGAAGCCGGTGGACTCGTTGCCGAGCATGACGTTCTCGGTGACGGTGAACACCGGGATCAGCATGAAGTGCTGGTGGACCATGCCGATACCGGCCGCCATGGCGTCGCCGGGGCCGGAGAAGCGCTGCACGACGTCGTCCAGCACGATCTGGCCCTCATCGGCCTGGTAGAGGCCGTAGAGCACGTTCATGAGTGTGGACTTGCCCGCCCCGTTCTCACCCAGCAGGCAGTGCACCTCGCCGGGCAACACCTCCAGCGAGATCTGGTCACAGGCGACCAGCGACCCGAATCGCTTGGTGATGTTTCGAAGGACAAGCTTCATGGGACGGCATCCTATTCGCGCGTAGCGCTCTGGACATCACACGGGGGAGGTCGACGGGAACCCGTCGACCTCCCCCGGTGAGTGGGAACTTCTGTGCTACCCGACTATCAGGGAGCCAGGTAGGACGTGACCTCGATGGAGCCGTCGATGATGCCGGCCTTCACTTCTTCGAGCTCGGCGGCGATGGTGTCCGACACCTTGCTCTCGAAGTTGTGGAACGGGGCGAGGCCGACGCCGTCGTTCTCCAGGGTGCCGACGTAGGCCTCGAAGTCGAAGGTGTCGTCGCCCGCGGCCATGATGGCCTCGTACGTGGAGACCTTCATGTTCTTCAGGATCGAGGTCAAGATGACGTCCTGGGTGTTCGGGTCGGTCTCGAACACATCGGCGTCCACACCGAGCATCGCGACATCCTTGCCGGAGTCGGCGATCGCGGTGAGGGCACCCTGGTAGATCGGGCCACCGACCGGCAGGAGCACGTCGGCGTCCTGGTCGATGAGGCGGCGGGCGGTGCTCGTGGCCGCCGTGTTGGCCTCGAAGCCACCCGTGAAGGAGCCCGTCTTGCCGTTCCAACCGACGACCTTGACGTCCTTGCTCTTGGTCTCGGCGTAGTAGTTGGCGCCCTGCATGAAGCCGTCCATGAAGATCGTCACGGTCGGGAACTCCATGCCGCCGTACGTGCCGATCACACCGGTCTTGGTGTAGTCGGCAGCGGCGTAGCCGGCCAGGAACGCGGCCTCAGCCGTGTTGTAGAGCAGCGGCTTGACGTTGTCCGCGTCCTTGGTGCCGTCGAAGTCGTTGTCCGCCGCGTCGTCGATGAGGACGTACTCGATGTCCGGGTTGGCCTTGGCCGACTCGACGGTGGCTGCCGACAGTGCGAAGCCGACTGTGACGATGGCGTCACAGCCCTCTGCCACGAGACTCTCCAGGTTGGGCGCGTAGTCGTTCTCGCTGTTCGACTCGACCGCCTTCAGCTCGGTGCCCAGCTCCTCGGCAGCCTGAGTGGCGCCCTCGAAGCCCAGCTGGTTGAACGACTTGTCGTCGAAGCCGCCCGCGTCCGAGACGATGCAGGGCAGGAAGTCGCTCACCGCGGTCGTCTCACCCCCGTCGCCGGGGCTGGTCTCCTCTGCGGGAGCGTCGCCACATGCAGCCAGGGTCGCGGTCGCCAACAGCGCCACGAGGCCGCCAGCGACGACCCTTCTCGTGTTCCTCACAAATGCCTCCATACTCGAACCGACCCCGGACGGGGCCACGTCGGGATGAATGATGCCTGCGCGGCGGGCGGTGGGGAAGGCATAAGCGCCAATCTGTATCCGTCTGTGACCTCCGGGGCGCCCATACGTCATAGTGGCGTCGATGGACTGGACAGCTCTGCACACTGAGGCACTCGACGCGATGAGGCACGCCTACGCGCCCTACTCGCACTTCCCGGTCGGCGCCGCCGCGCTGGTCGACGACGGGCGCACCGTCGTGGGCTGCAACGTCGAGAACGCGGCGTACGGCGTCACGCTGTGCGCCGAGTGCGGCCTGGTCAGCCAGCTGCACATCACCGGGGGAGGGCGGCTGACGCACTTCGTGTGCGTCAACGGCAGCGGCGACGTGATCATGCCGTGCGGCCGCTGTCGCCAGCTGCTCTACGAGAACGGCGGGCCGGACCTGCTGGTGATGACCGTGCGCGGCGTACGACGCATGGACGAGGTGCTGCCGGACGCGTTCGGCCCCGCCGACCTGACGAAAGAGGACTGACCATGGCCCAGCACGATGCAGTCGAGGTGATCCTCGCCAAGCGCGACGGTGCCGAGCTCACCGACAGCCAGATCGACTGGGTCATCGACGCCTACACGCGCGGCGACGTCGCCGACGAGCAGATGTCGGCCCTCGCGATGGCCATCCTCCTCAACGGGATGAACCGGCGCGAGATCGCCAGCTGGACCGGCGCGATGATCGCCTCTGGCGAGCGGATGGACTTCTCCACGCTCTCGCGGCCCACGGCCGACAAGCACTCGACCGGCGGTGTGGGCGACAAGATCACCCTGCCGCTGGCCCCCCTGGTCGCCGCCTGCGGTGTCGCGGTGCCGCAGCTCTCCGGACGCGGCCTGGGCCACACCGGTGGGACGCTCGACAAGCTGGAGTCCATCCCCGGCTGGCGGGCCGCGTTGTCCAACGACGAGATGTTCTCCCAGCTGGAGTCGGTGGGCGCGGTGATCTGCGCTGCCGGGGACGGGCTGGCCCCGGCCGACAAGAAGCTCTACGCCCTGCGCGACGTGACCGGCACGGTCGAGGCGATCCCGCTCATCGCCTCCTCGATCATGTCCAAGAAGATCGCCGAGGGCACCGGGTCGCTGGTGCTCGACGTCAAGGTCGGCACCGGTGCGTTCATGAAGGACCTCGAGCGCGCCCGCGAGCTGGCCGTCACCATGGTCGGTCTCGGCAAGGACGCCGGGGTGCACACCGTCGCGCTGCTCACCGACATGTCGACGCCGCTCGGCTTCACCGCCGGCAACGCGATCGAGGTGGCGGAGTCGGTCGAGGTGCTCGCCGGTGGAGGCCCGGCCGACGTGGTCGAGCTGACGCTGGCGCTGGCCCGCGAGATGCTCGCCGGCGCCGGCGTCACCGACGTGGACCCGGCCGAGAGGCTCGCCGACGGCTCGGCCATGGATGCCTGGAAGGCGATGATCCGCGCCCAGGACGGCGACCCCGACGCCACCTTGCCCACCGCGCGCGAGTCGCACGTCGTGACCGCGCCCAGCAGCGGCGTACTCACTCGTCTCGACGCGATGGCGGTCGGCATGGCCGCCTGGCGCCTCGGCGCCGGCCGGGCCAAGCAGGGGGCGGCCGTGCAGGACGGCGCCGGCGTGGTCTGGCACGCCCGCCCGGGTGACCAGGTCACCGCGGGGGACCCGCTGTTCACCCTGCACACCGACGACACCGACCGATTCGAACGGGCCCTGGCCTCGCTCGACGGTGGCTTCGACATCGAGGCCGGCGCCTCGTTCGAGCCGGTACCGCTGATCCTCGACCGCATCTCCTGACCCGCCCGCCTCGCCCCTCAAGGGGGGTAGTCCGGTGCAAACCTGCTGTCCCTCGACCGATCACCTACAAATTTGCACCGGACTATCGGTCGGGGTGGGCGGCTGCGGCTAGACGAGTCGGGCGAGGAGGTCGGCGGCGCGCAGGCTGCCGGGGGTCGCTGCCGCACGCACCTGCTCGGCCATCACCTCGCGGATGAGGTCGTTGGCGGGGGTGGGTACGCCGTGCAGGCGGCCCAGCAGGGCGATCTCGCCGTTGAGGTAGTCGGTCTCGACGCTGCCCTGGCCGCGCGCCAGGCTCTGCCACGTCGAGCCTCCGGTCCGGCTGCCGACGGGGCCGTGGTCGAGGGTCGTGCCGCGGCGGGCAGCGTCGTCGGCCGCACTCGTCACGGCGATGCCGGCGGCGGCCAGCGCCCGCTCGCCCTCCTCGCGCATCAGCGCGACCAGGGCGTCGCGGTCGTCACCACGCTCACAGCAGGCCTGGGCGGCGTTGCCGAGGTTCATCAGCAGCTTGCGGTGCTTCCAGGCCATCGCGTCGTCGCGCACCACCGACTCGAAGCCTGCGGCCCGGAACGCCGCCGAGACGGCCTCGCAGGCGTCGTCGCGACCGGCGGGGAAGCGGCCGAGGTCGAGGATGCCGGGCACCGGTGTGCTGTTCTGCACGACCACGCCGGGCTCGAGGTGCGTGGTCGGCATCATCACCGTGACGGCCAGCACGTGCGGGAAGCGGCGCAGGCAGGCGGCCTCGTTGGCCACGCCGTTCTGCACGCAGACGACGGTGGCGTCCTGGGGCACGTGCGCGACGAGGTCGTCGAGGGCGGTGGCGGTCTGGTGACCCTTCACGGTCAGCAGCACCACCGTGTCCGAGGCCGGGGCGAGGTCGGCGACCGTGTCGGACGCGGGCAGCCGGACCACCTGGTCGCCCTCGGCCGAGCGCAGCGTCAGACCCGCTGCCCCGATGGCCGCCAGGTGGGCGCCGCGGGCGACCAGCGCCACGTCGTACGACGCGAGCGCGAGCCGGGCACCCAGCACGCCGCCGACCGCGCCGGCGCCGTAGACGATGAAGCGCACGCTCAGGGGAGCAGCAGGACGACGGTCTCGGCGACGCAGGCGGGTTTGTCGACACCCTCGATCTCGACCGACCACTTGAGCGTCAGCTGCTTGCCGGCGGGCACGTCGACGACTCCGCCGACCTCGGCATGCGCACGCACCCGCGAGCCGACGGACACCGGGTGCGGGAAGCGCACCTTGTTGACGCCGTAGTTGAGCTTGGCGCCGGCGGTGTCGAGGGCGAAGACCTGCTGGCCCAGCAGCGGCAGCAGCGAGAGGGTGAGATAGCCGTGCGCGATCGTCCCTCCGAAGGGTCCCGCGGCGGCCCTCTCCACGTCGACGTGGATCCACTGGTGGTCACCGGTGGCCTCGGCGAAGGTGTCGACCCGTTGCTGGTCGATGGTGAGCCAGTCGCTGCTGCCGAGGGACTCGCCGACGGCCGCCTCGAGCTCGTCGAGACTGGTGAACACGCGCATGAGAACTCCCGTTGTCCGGATGGAAATGTGCGCTGCGAGGATGACGCCATGACGTCCGGCGCCGAACCTACCGAATCCAGGCTGCACACGATGTCGCTGGGTTCGTCGGGCCCGCGCATCGCCTTCCTGCACGGCCTGTTCGGGCAGGGACGCAACTGGACCCAGATCGCCAAGGCCCTGGTCGGCCCCGACGGTGACCAGGCCCGCGCGCTGCTCGTCGACCTGCCCGACCACGGCCGCTCGCCCTGGAGCGACGCGTTCTCCTTCGAGGCGTACGCCGACCGCGTCGCCGCCGAGCTCCGCGCCACCGGTGGCGACGACCGGTGGACCGTCGTCGGGCACTCCCTCGGCGGCAAGGTGGCGATGATGCTCGCGCTGGCCCACCCCGACCTCGTCGAACGGCTGGCCGTGGTCGACATCGCGCCCAGGGACTACGGCGACCTCTCGCGCTTCGACGGCTACATCAGCGCCATGCAGGCCCTCCCGCTCGACGAGCTGGGCGACCGCGCCGATGCCGAGGCACGGTTCGCCGACGTCGACCCCGACGCCGGCGTGCGTGCCTTCCTGCTGCAGAACCTGCGCCGCCACGGCGACCGGTGGGAGTGGCAGTCCAACGTCGCGCTCTTCGCCGCCGACGCGGCGCGGGGACACGAGTCGCTGATCGCCGACTTCCCGGCCGCGGCCGACGACCTGCCGCCGTACGACGGTCCGGTGCTGTGGCTCGCGGGTGGCGACTCGGAGTACATCAAGCCCGACGACACCGAGCAGATGCGCGGGTTCTTCCCTGGTGTGCGCCTGGTCGCGGTGAAGGGTGTGGGCCACTGGGTGCACAGCCAGGCGCCGGACGTCACCATCGAGGCGCTGCGCGGTCTGCTGGCCAAGCCGGTCCGCTGATCTCGCGGGTGGTTGGATGGCTGGCATGACGAGCCCCACCCGCGACCAGGTCCACGCCGCCCCGAAGGTCCTCCTGCACGACCACCTCGACGGCGGGCTGCGTCCGCAGACCATCCTCGAGCTCGCCGCCGATGCCGGCCACGCATTGCCGGCCGACAACGCCGCCGACCTCGGGCGCTGGTTCGAGCAGGCCGCCGACAGCGGCAGCCTGGTCCGCTACCTCGAGACCTTCGACCACACCGTCGCGGTCATGCAGAGCGGCCCGGCCGTCGCCCGGGTCGCCCGCGAGTGCGTCGAGGACCTCGTCGCCGACGGCGTCGTGTACGCCGAGATCCGCTACGCGCCCGAGCAGCACGTCGAGGGTGGGCTGACCCTCGACGAGGTCGTCGCCGCCGTCCAGGAGGGCTTCGACCAGGGAGTCGAGGCCGCCGGCGGCCGGATCGTGGTCCGCCAGCTGCTCACCGCGATGCGGCACCAGGCCCGGTCGAGGGAGATCGCCGAGCTGGCCATCTCGTGGCGCGACCGGGGCGTCGCCGGCTTCGACATCGCCGGCGCCGAGGCCGGGTTCCCTCCCACCCGTCACCTCGACGCGTTCGAGTACCTCCAGCGCCAGAACTCGCACTTCACGATCCACGCAGGCGAGGCGTTCGGGCTGCCGTCGATCTGGGAGGCGATCCAGTGGTGCGGCGCCGACCGGCTCGGTCACGGCGTCCGGATCATCGACGACATCACCGTCGCCGACGACGGCTCGGTGTCGCTCGGCCCGCTCGCGTCGTACGTCCGGGACAAGCGCATCCCGCTCGAGATGTGCCCGGCCTCCAACGTGCAGACGGGCGCGGCGACGTCGATCGCCGAGCACCCGATCGGACTGCTGACCGAGCTGCGCTTCCGGGTCACGGTGAACACCGACAACCGGCTGATGAGCGGCACCTCGATGACCGACGAGATGTGGGCGCTGGTCGAGGCGTTCGACTACACGCTCGACGACCTGCGCTGGTTCACGATCAACGCGATGAAGTCGGCGTTCCTGCCGTTCGACGAGCGGCTGGCGATCATCGACGCGATCATCAAGCCGGAGTACGCCGCGCTCAGCGCGGGCTGATCGGGAGTCGGGACCGGCGCACGTCAAGGGGTTCCCGCAATGTCCCATAATCGGTACGGTGCGTGAGGTTCAGCGGACATCCCGCGTGCAACTCTCGAGGAGACAAGCCGTATGCGACGGATAACAACCCTGCTCAGTGTCTCGGCCCTGGCGTTCGGCCTGGTCGCCGCGCCAGTCACGGCAACCGGAGCGCCATCGAAGGCAGCATCGAACGCCTGCGACAACCGGGCGAACAACACCTACAAGAAGCTGCTCGAGTGCGTCACGCTCGACGGCGCTCGCGAGCACCAGCTCGCGCTGCAGAAGATCGCCGACGCCAACAACGGCATCCGCACCTCCGGGACGCCCGGCTACGACGCCTCGGCCGACTACGCCGTGAAGGTGTTCGAGGACGCCGGTCTCGACGTCTCGGTGCAGGACTTCACCTTCCAGACGTTCATCGCGCTCAGCCCGACCGTCCTGGAGCAGGTCTCGCCGGCACCTGCGGGCCCGGTCGTCACCAACGTCATGTCCTACTCGGGCAGCGGTGACGTGACGGCCCCGGTGAGCACGCCTGGCGTGGTCACCGGGTGCAATGCGACGGACTTCGCCGGTTTCCCCGTCGGCAACATCGCCCTGATCAGCCGTGGCGCGTGCTCCTTCGCCCAGAAGGCAACCAATGCCGACGCCGCCGGAGCCGTGGGGGTCGTCATCTACAACAACGTCCCCGGCACGCTGAACGGCACCCTCGGCAGCGACTTCACGCTCGACCTGCCGGTCACCGCGGTCACCCAGGAGGTCGGTCAGCAGCTCGCTGCCACCCCCGGGCTGACCATGCGCCTCAAGGCCGACACGTTCCGTGGCCAGGCCACGACGAGCAACGTCATCGCCGAGACCCCGTGGGGTGACCCGAACAACGTCGTCATGGTCGGCGCGCACCTCGACTCGGTCAACACCGGCCCGGGCATCCAGGACGACGGCTCAGGCGTGGCCGGCATCCTCGAGACGGCGCAGAACATGCGCAAGTCCAACGGCGTCAACAAGGTCCGCTTCGCCCTCTGGGGCGCGGAGGAGTCCGGCCTCGTCGGCTCGACCCACTACGTCACCAACCTGACGCAGGCCGAGAAGGACAAGATCGCGCTGTACCTCAACTTCGACATGATCGGCTCGCCGAACCACGTCTTCTTCGTCTACGACGGTGACGACTCGGACGGCGTGGGCGCCGGCCCCGGCCCCGAGGGCTCCGCACCCATCGAGAAGCTCTTCGAGTCCTACTACGCAGGCACGGGCAACTCCTGGAAGGGCACCGACTTCTCCGGCCGCTCCGACTACGGTCCGTTCATCGCGGACGGCATCCCCTCCGGTGGCCTCTTCACCGGTGCGGAGGGCATCAAGACGCCCGAGGAGGCGGCCATCTGGGGCGGCACCGCCGGCAGCCAGTACGACCCCTGCTACCACCTCGCCTGTGACACCTACGACAACATCAACCTCGAGGCGTTCGATGTGAACGTCGACGCCGTCGCCTTCTCCACCTTGACCTACGCGTACTCCACCGAGCCGGTCAACGGGAAGAAGGGCAAGAAGGTCCCGGGCGGTCCCTCGGGCAAGTCCGGTTCCGGGAACGCCGCCGGCTACCCGGGCGGTTCGTCGGGCGGTCTGCACGACGACGAGCACGTCACCGAGTAGTCACCGACACCAGCACGGCACGACGACAGCCGGCCCCCTGCCCCGTCGGGCGGGGGGCCGGCTGGCGTCTGTCCGAGGTCGCTCCATGACGTACGCCGCGGCCCCGCGGCCCCGCGGACGACGGGTGACAGCGGCCCGGGAAGGGGCCTAGGGTCGGGAGTCCTGTCCCACTTTCGGCCTGTTCGGGGTGTTCACGTGCCAGACATACTTGTCGGTGTCGACCGGAGCGAGCAGAGCCGGAGGGCGGTGGAGTTCGCGACCGAGCGGGCTCGCGAGCTGGGCCTCGGCTTGCTGGTGGTGCACGTGATCCCCTGGTCGCCGTTCTCGTTCAACACCCCCGAGGAGAACGAGCACCGCTCCGCGCGCAAGACCGAGGAGATCGCCGCGGCGATGGAGCAGATCGTCGAGCCGATGGCCGATCTGGCGCGCGAGAAAGGTGTCGCCGTGGAGACCCTCGTCCAGCACGGTGACCCGGTGGACACGTTGATCGACATCGCGAGTCAGCGCAGCCTGGGGCACATCGTGCTCGGGCGCACCGGGGACGGACGGGTGAAGCGGGTGCTGTTCGGAAGCACCCCCGCCCACGTCGTGCAGCACGCGACCGTGCCCGTGACGGTGGTCCCGTGAGCCTGGTCGTCGGGCTGCTACCGATGACGGTCGACGAGACCGTCAGCAAGTACTTCGGACCGGTCTCGGACTTCATCGTCAGCGTCGTCTTCTACTCGGTGACGATCTTCGGCGCCGATGTATCCCTGATCGTGGTGTGGCTGATCAGTGCGGCCATCTTCTTCACCGTGTGGTTCGGCTTCCCGCAGGTGCGCGGCCTGTCGCACTCGCTGAACCTGGTCCGTGGCCGGTACTCCAAGCCGGAGGACGCCGGCGAGGTCTCCCACTTCCAGGCGCTCGCGACAGCGGTCTCCGGGACGGTCGGCCTCGGCAACATCGCCGGCGTCGCCGTGGCCATCTCCCTCGGTGGGCCCGGTGCCACCTTCTGGATGATCGTCGCCGGCTTCTTCGGGATGGCCTCCAAGATGGCGGAGTGCACCCTGGGCGTCATGTACCGCCAGGAGCACGCGGACGGGTCAGTGTCCGGCGGACCGATGTACTACCTGCGCGACGGGGTCGCCAAGGTGACCGGCAACGCCCGACTGGGCAAGTTCCTGGCCGCCTTCTTCGCCGTCTGCTGCATCGGGGGCTCGCTGGGTGGCGGCAACATGTTCCAGGCCAACCAGGCCACCGCCCAGATCGTCGGCGTCACCGGCGGCGAGGACAGCCCGTTCGCCGACATCAACTGGGTCATCGGCCTGGTCTTCGCGGTGGCCGTCGGCGCGGTGATCATCGGTGGCATCAAGAGCATCGCCCGGGTGACGGAGAAGATCGTCCCGTTCATGGCCGGCACCTACGTCGCGGCCTGTCTCGTCGTCATCATCGGCAGCATCGACCAGGTGCCCGGAGCGTTCGGTGACATCGTGACCGGTGCCTTCAACCCGCAGAGCATGGCGGGCGGGTTCCTCGGGGTGCTGATGGTCGGCTTCCAGCGCGCGGCGTTCTCCAACGAGGCCGGCATCGGCTCGGCTTCCATCGCACACTCGGCGGTCAAGACCAGGGAGCCGGCGACCGAGGGCTTCGTGGCGCTGCTCGAGCCGCTCATCGACACCATCGTGGTGTGCACGATGACGGCGCTGACGATCGTGATCACCGGCGCCTGGGCCGACCCGGACGCCTCGGAGCTCGGCGGGGTCGGGCTCACCTCCCGCGCGTTCGAGTCGGTGATCCCGTGGTTCCCGAACGTGCTGGCGGTGGCGGTCGTCTTGTTCGCGTTCTCGACGATGATCTCGTGGTCCTACTACGGCATGAAGGCGACCGGCTACCTGTTCGGGGACAGCACCGCCGCCGAGACGGTGTTCAAGGTGGTCTTCTGCCTGTTCATCGTGGTCGGCGCCGCACTGTCGCTCGAGCCCGTGATCGGCTTCTCCGACTCGATGATCTTCTCGATGTCGATCGCCAACGTCATCGGGCTCTACATCCTGGCCCGCACCGTGCGTGACGAGGTACGACGGCACCGGGCCAAGGTGGAGAGCGGGGAGTTCGCCCGGGTGAAGTGACCGTCCTCAGCCGGCGGTCACGAGCTCCCGGGGGACGCCTCGAGGATCGCCTTGAGGCGGGCCAGGTCCTTGGTCGTGGCCTGGCGCATCGCGCGCACGAGCAGCGGTGCGGCCATCTTGGAGAACCCGGACGGGTTGCCGCGGTTGCGCAACGTCATCCGGGTGCGACCGTCGCCCACCGGCTCCCAGGAGTAGGTCGTCTCCATCGGGAACGGCCCGTCGGCGGTGCGCATCACCAGTCGGCGCGCAGGTTCGAGCTCGACGACCTCGTAGGTGTAGGCCAGCCGGCGGCCGACGAAGTGGGCCACGAAGTCCATCCGGGAGCCGACGGCGACCGGCGGCGGGGTCTGCCACTCCACCGACCGGATGTTGGCGTACCACTCCGGGGCGTTGCCGGGGTCGCCGGCGAAGGCCGCCACCGCCTCCGGCGCGCACTCGATCGTGGTCTCCACGGTGACGTCCACACCCATGGCGACATCCTCCCTCATCTGGGACCTCAGTCCGGGCCGACCCACATCCAGGGCACCGGCCAGGCCAGGTCGTCGATCCGAGCGGCCACGAACTGGTCGGCATCCACCGTGCGGGTGCGCCCGCTGGCCGGGTCGTAGGTCCTGAGGTCGTCGTCGAGCACCAGCACGACGTGCCGGGGGAGCGAGCTCCCGATGAACAGGGGTACGGCGTCGCGCGCCGCCGCCTCGCGGATCTCGGCGAGCGCCTGCCCGCGGGACCACGGCCGCACGGTGTGCGTCTCGTGCGCGTGACCGCGTCGAGCGGCGAGCTGATGGCTGACCGCCCACGGCGGGGTGCCGAGGAGGCGGGTCCAGGGCACCTGGATGCGGCCCGCCGCATCGATCGGCCCGGTGGTGCGGCGGTGCATCGCGAGCACCTCGGTGGCGAACCGGTCGGCGCCACCGTCGGCCAGCCACCCGGCGTACTCCTCGTTGCCGAGCACCTCGGTCATCACCAGCACCGCGGCTCCGCACGAGCGCTGGTCGGGCTGCCGCGGCCGGAGCCGCAGCACGCGGCTCGCTCCGGGGCCCGGCGCGGTCATCGGACCAGGGCGCCGATCTCGGCGGACGCCTGCTCGGGGGTCACCGGGCGGGCGCCGAGCGACTCGGCATGCTCGACCACCCGGCGCTGGTCGCGCAGCAGCGCCAGGCCGCGCCGCAGCAGCACGAGCGGCGGCTTGCGGTGCTCGCGCAGGTCGCGGGTGAGCCGTCGCCAGAACGTCAGGAGCGGGTGCTGCCGCACGCAGTACGCCTCGGCGAGGAGGCCGCGCCGGTCGCACTCGCGCACGATCTCGGCGGCGAAGATGCCCTCGGCGATGAAGCACCGGGCCGTGCCCAGGTCCAGGGTGTGCATCCCCTGTCGGCCGTTGCGGGCGATGTCGTAGACCGGGACCTCGGCCCGGCCGTCGCGGCACAGCGACTCGATGGTGTCCATCGCGTCGGCGGGCAGCCACGAGTCGGGGTGGTCCCAGTCGACCATGCCGTCGATGGCGCTGCCGTGGATGTGGGGGAGCGTCGGGTCGTCGCCGTCCTTGTAGAAGTCGTCGAGGCGCAGGACCGGGAGCCCGGTGCGCTCGGCCAGCCGTGACTTGCCGGCGCCGGACGGTCCGGCCAGGACGATCACCCGTCGCGGCGGACGGTCCGAGGCGTCGGCCGCCACGTGTGTATGGACCTCTCGCTCGAGCACCTGCCCATTGTGCCCGATGGGAGGATGTCGCCATGACGGCGTACTGGATCAGCATCTACAAGGAGATCACCGACGAGGCCAAGCTGGCGGCGTACGCCGAGCTGGCCGGTCCGGCCTTGACCGGTGCCGGCGGCACCTTCGTCGCGCGGGGCATGCCCGAGCAGACCTACGAGTCCGGTGAGGCGACCCGGACGGTGCTCATCGAGTTCGAGTCGGTCCGGGCCGGCCGGGCCGCGCACGACAGCCCGGCCTACCAGGAGGCCCTGGCCGCGCTCGACGGCGGCGCGGTGCGGGACCTGCGCATCGTGCCCGGGGTCGCCTGACCGGCTCGGACCAGGTCAGCACGAGGCCCGCGCCAGCCGGGCGGCGATCTCGACCGCCGCGGTGCGTACCTCGGGACCGCCGACGATGCGGTAGGCCCACGGCAAGACGACGAGTCGCTCGACCACCAGCACGGGGTTGCTGGTCGTGCCGATGACCTGCGTCGTCGTGTCGTCGAGGGACTCGAGGCGACCCATGGCGCGCGGAAGGTACGCCGCCACCTCGGCGAGCGGCGCGTCGACGACGACCTCGACGTCGTACTCCCAGCCGACCGCGAGGTGCTCCTCGAGCCCGGCGACCGGGTCGAGCCCGGCCGGCGGCTCGAAGGGCTGGTCCAGCACCTCCACCCCGGTGACGCGGTCGATCCGGTAGGCCCGCTGGGCCTGCGCCTGGTGGCTGAAGCAGAGGAGGTACCAGCGGCCGTGCCGCACGACGATCGCCCACGGGTCCACCTCGACGGTCCACTCCCGCCCGGCGTCGGTGCGATAGTCGATCCGCACCCGTCGACGACCCGCGTGAGCCGCGACGAGGGTCACGGTGATCTCCGGGGCCGGCCGCGCGGCGCTGCGGTCCGGGGCGGCCGCCGCCGCGCGTCGTACGGCGTCCGCCTGGGCGGCCACCGGCTCGGGCAGACCGCGGAGGATCTTGGCGAGCGCGCTGCCCACGGGCTCGGTCGGGTCGGCGGCGGCATGGTGCCCATCGAGGACCGCCATCACCAGGCCGAGCGCCTCGTTCGCGGAGAAGACCAGCGGCGGCAGCCGCAGCCCGCGCCCGATCCGGTAGCCGCCGTAGGGCCCACGCATCGACTCGATGGGGATGCCCGCCTCGCGCAGGATGGCGACGTAGCGCCGGGCGGCTCGTTCCGAGACGCCGAGCCCGGCGGCGAGCTGGTCGGCCGTCACGCCCGGGCGGCCCTGCAGCAGCTCGAGCGCCATCAGGGCCCGGGCGGTGGGACTGGCGCCGGTGGAGGTGGCCATCGGGCGATCCTACCGGCAGTACCGGCCGTCGACCGTCCGGAATATCGTCTACCGTCCCTGCCATGAGCGGCGAGCAGCCCGTCGACGCCGATCACCCCGAACGAGAGAAGGAAGCCGCATGGACATCGTGCTCGTGCCCGGACTCTGGCTCAACGCGACCACCTGGGACCGGGTGACGCCCGCCCTCGAGACCGTCGGCCATCGCACCCACGCCCTGACCCTGCCGGGCATGGAGTCGAAGAAGAGCGACCGTGCCGGCATCACCCTCGAGGACCACGTGGCCGCCGTGGTGTCGGCGATCGACGTCGCCGATGGGCCGGTGCTGCTCGTGGGTCACTCGGCCGGTTGCGGGATCGCGCACCTGGCGCTCGACGCCCGCGCCGAAAGGGTGGCCCACGTCGTGCACATCGGCGGCTTCCCGCCGGCCGACGGTGATGAGCTGCTCCGCGGTCTCGAGGCGGTCGACGGCGAGGTCGCGATGCCCGACTGGGTGGCGATGGGGGAGGCCGCCAACGTGATCGGCTTCTCCGAGGAGGAGCTGGCCGGCTTCTACGAGGCGGCCGTCCCGGTGCCGGAAGGCGTCCTCAGCGGTGTGGTCCGGCTCAAGGACCCTCGGCGGTACGCCGTCCCGGTGACGATGGTCTGTCCGGAGTACACCGCCGACGACCTGCGCGAGTGGGTCGCCGACGGCGACGTGCCCGAGCTGGCCGCGATGTCGGAGGTGACCTACGTCGACGTGCCGACCGGGCACTGGCCCCAGCTCACCCGGCCCGACGACGTGGCGAAGGCGATCCTGGAGGCCGCGTCGGCCTGAGACCTACAGGCCGATCGGGTGCCAGACGGTCTTCGTCTCGAGGAACGTCGTCATCCGGTCGATGCCCGGCTGGACGTGCCAGTCGGGCTCGTTCGCCGGCGGACGCAGCACCCGCTTGAGGTTCTCGGCGGCCGCCTCCTCGAACGCGGTGGCCTGCTCGGTGAGGCCGGCGGCGCCGGTCAGGTCGAGGGCGTTGACGTCCATGTGCGAGGCCAGCCAAGGCGCCGTGTTGGCGATCGGGCCGGTCAGGATGTTGACCACGCCGCCGGGCAGGTCGGAGGTGGCCAGCACCTCGGCGAAGGTCACCGCGGGCAACGGCCGGTCGTGCGAGCTCATCACGACGACGGTGTTGCCGGTGACGACGACCGGGGCGATGACGCTGATCAGGCCAAGCAGTGACGACTCCTGGGGCGCGATCACGGCCACCACGCCGGTCGGCTCGGGGCTCGAGATGTTGAAGAACGGCCCGGCCACGGGGTTGGCGCTGCCGACCACCTGGGTGATCTTGTCGGCCCAGCCGGCGTACCAGACGAGGCGGTCGATCGACTCGTCGACGACCTTGTCGGCCTGCCGGGCGGTGAGGCCCTCGGACTGCTTGACCGCCTCGACGAACTGGGGACGGCGGTCCTCCATCATCTCGGCGACGCGGTAGAGGATCTGGGCCCGGTTGTAGGCGGTCCGGGCCGACCAGCCGCCGAACGCCTTACGAGCGGCGCCGACCGCGTCGCGGGCGTCCTTGCGCGAGGCCATGGCAGCGTTGGCCACGAATGCCCCCTTCGAGTCGTTGACGACGTAGGAGTAGCCCGACTCGGAGCGCGGGAAGGCCCCGCCGATGAAGAGCTTGTAGGTCTTGCGGACGCTCTGCCGTCCCTGGGCGCGACTCATGCGGAGGCTCCCTTCAGGTAGGCCTCGAGGCCGTGCCGGCCGCCTTCGCGGCCGTAACCGGACTCCTTGTAGCCGCCGAAGGGCGACGTGGGGTCGAACTTGTTGAACGTGTTGGCCCAGACCACGCCGGCGCGCAGGTTGTTGGCCATCCAGAGGATGCGCGAGCCCTTCTCGGTCCAGACACCCGCGGACAGGCCGAACGGGGTGTTGTTGGCCTTCTCGATGGCCTCGGCGGGCGTGCGGAAGGTCAGCACCGACAAGACGGGGCCGAAGACCTCCTCGCGGGCGATGCGGTGGGCCTGGGTGACGCCGGTGAAGACGGTCGGCGGGAACCAGAAGCCGGTCGTGGGCAGGTCGCAAGCGGGTGCCCACCTGCCGGCGCCCTCGGCCGCACCGATGTCGGAGAGCTCCTTGATCTTGGCGAGCTGCTCCGCGGAGTTGATGGCGCCGACGTCGGTGTTCTTGTCGAGGGGGTCGCCCACGCGCAGCGTCGACATGCGGCGCTTGAGCTTCTCGAGCACCTCGTCGGCGACGCTCTCCTGCACGAGCAGGCGGCTGCCGGCGCAGCAGACGTGACCCTGGTTGAAGAAGATGCCGTTGACGACACCTTCGACGGCCTGGTCGACCGGGGCGTCGTCGAACACGATGTTGGCGGCCTTGCCGCCGAGCTCGAGGGTGACCTTCTTGGTGGTGCCGGCGACGGCCTTGGCGATGGCCCGGCCCACGTCGGTCGAGCCGGTGAACGCCACCTTGTCGACGTCGGGGTGGGACACGATGGCGCGGCCGGTCTCGCCGGCGCCGGTGACGATGTTGACGACACCCGGCGGCAGGTCTGCCTGCTGACAGATCTCGGCGAAGAGCAGCGCGGTCAGCGACGTGGTCTCGGCAGGCTTGAGGACGACCGTGTTGCCGGCGGCGAGCGCGGGAGCGATCTTCCACGCCAGCATCATCAGCGGGAAGTTCCAGGGGATGACCTGGCCCGCGACGCCGAGCGACCGCGGGTCCGGACCGAGGCCGGCGTAGTCGAGCTTGTCGGCCCAGCCGGCGTAGTAGAAGAAGTGCGCGGCGACGATCGGGATGTCGATGTCGCGCGACTCCTTGATCGGCTTGCCGTTGTCGATCGACTCGAGGACGGCGAGCTCGCGGCCGCGCTCCTGGATGATCCGGGCGATGCGGTAGAGGTACTTGGCGCGCTCGCGGCCGCTCATCCGCGACCAGACGCGGGTGTAGGCGCGACGGGCGGCCTTCACCGCCAGGTCGACGTCGGCCTCGCTGGCCTCGGCGATCTCGGCGAGTACCTCTTCGGTGGCCGGGTTGATCGTCTTGAAGGACCGGCCGGCGCCGTCGACGAAGTCACCGTCGATGAACAGGCCGTACGACGGTGCGATGTCGACGATGCTGCGTGACTCGGGCGCGGGGGCGTAGTCGAACGCCGGTGTCGGCGTCGCTGCGTCGGGAACCTTGACCATGTGGCGGCTCTCTCTCAGTCCAGGGTGAAGTAGTCGGGGCCGGAGTAGCGGCCGGTGCGCATCTTGGTGCGCTGCATGAGCAGGTCGTTCAGAAGCGTGGACGCCCCGAACCGGAACCACTCGGGCGAGAGCCAGTCGGGACCGGCGATCTCGTTGACCATCACGAGGTACTTGATGGCGTCCTTGCTGGTGCGGATGCCGCCGGCCGGCTTCACGCCGATCATGGTGCCCGTGGCCTCGCGGAAGTCGCGCACGGCCTCGAGCATGATCATGGTGACCGGCAGGGTCGCCGCCGGCTGCACCTTGCCGGTGGAGGTCTTGATGAAGTGCGCACCGGCCATCATCGCGAGCCACGACACCCGGCGTACGTTGTCGTAGGTCTGCAGCTCACCGGTCTCGAAGATCACCTTGAGGTGGGCGCTCTCCCCGTCCGGCCTGGCACAGGCCTCGCGGGTGGCGACGATCTCCTCGAAGACCTGCAGGTAACGGCCCGAGAGGAACGCGCCGCGGTCGATGACCATGTCGATCTCGTCGGCGCCGGCCTCGACGGCGTCACGGGTGTCGGCCAGCTTGATGTCGAGCGCTGCCCGGCCGCTGGGGAAGGCGGTCGCGACGGCGGCCACGTTGACCCCGGAGTCGCCGAGCACCTCCTTGGCGGTGGCCACCATGTCGGGGTAGACACAGACCGCCGCGGCCGACGGGCAGCTCTGGTCGGCGGGGTCGGGGCGCAACGCCTTCGCGGCGAGGGCGCGGACCTTGCCGGGGGTGTCCATGCCCTCCAGCGTGGTCAGGTCGACCATCCGGATCGCGAGGTCGATCGCGTAGTCCTTGGCGGTGGTCTTGATGGAACGGGTGCCGAGGCTGGCCGCCCGGGCATCCGCGCCGACCTGGTCGACGCCGGGCAGCCCGTGCAGGAAACGGCGGAGGGAGGCGTCCGAACCGGTGATGTCGGAGTGGTCCCAACCGGCGTCCCCAGCGCTCAGTCCGGTGCTCGGCGCGTTGGTGCTGGAGGTGGTCGTCACCGACCCAGCATAGGGTTGGCGAGGCGCAGAGCGGCAATCACAGGAGGACGGATGCATGGCTGAGGCGGGCGAGGTCGAGCGGTTCCCCGCGACAGGCGGACGGGTCATCGGCATCATGACTCTCCTGGTGTCCGGTGGGCTGGTGATCCTGGCCATCGCCGAGCGTGACGAGTCGTGGTCGCTGTCCCTCGCCCTGGGTGCGCTGGCCCTGGGATCGACCGCCTGGGCCTCGATGCTCCGACCGGCCCTGGCGATCGACGACGACCTGCTCGTGATGCGCAACATGATCGACACGGTGCACGTCCCGCTGGCCGCCATCGAGCAGATCGTGGTGCGGCAGGTGCTGGCCGTGTTCGCGGGGGAGAAGCGCTACGTCTCGCCCGTGGTCGGCAAGACCCGTCGCAAGCTGCGTCGGGCCGAGAAGGGCTCCGCGAGCGAGCAGCCCAAGCGGGGGGAGGTCGCCTACCCCGACTTCGTCGAGGACCGCATCCGCCGTCGCGCCAACGAGGCTCGGTCAGCGCGCGGGATCGCGAACCTGTCAGACGAGCAGCTGGCCCTGGCCGCCGACGTACGCCGGGAGTGGTCCTGGCCGGTCATCGCCCTGATCGCGGCGCCGACGCTGCTGTTCGTGGTCACGCTGCTCGTCTGACTGCCGCGACCGGCCTTCAGATGCCGGCGGCGGCCTTGATGTCCGCCTTGAGCGAGTCGAGCCGCCCCGCCGCCGAGATCCGCGCGGCGTCGACGCCGTCCTCGGGGTGCACGGGTACGACGACCTCGAGGTAGCACTTGATCTTCGGCTCGGTGCCGCTGGGCCGGACGATGACGCGGGCGCCCTCAGCCAGCCGGTAGCGCAGGCCGTCGGTGGGCGGCAGGTCCGCCGAACCGTGCGAGAGGTCGTCGACCTGCTCGACGGCGAGGCCACCCAGCACCGTCGGCGGCGTCGTGCGCAACCGGTCCATCGCCGCACCGATCTCGGCCAGGTCGGTGACGCGCGCCGAGAGCTGGTCGGTGGCGTGCAGGCCGAACTCGCTGGCGATCTCGTCGAGCAGGTCGGTGAGCACCTTGCCGTCGGCCTTGGCCTGCGCGGCGACCTCGCACAGCAGCAGGAGCGCCGAGACGCCATCCTTGTCGGCGACGTGCTCGGGGTCGACGCAGTAGCCCAGCGCCTCCTCGTAGCCGAACGCGAGACCGTCGACCCGGCCGATCCACTTGAAGCCGGTGAGTGTCTCGACGTAGGGCTGACCGGCCTTCGCGGCCATCCGCGACAACAGCGACGACGACACGATGGTGGTGGCGTAGACGCCGGTCCGTCCGGACTTGAGCAGGTGCGCACCGAGCAACGCGCCCACCTCGTCGCCGCTCAGCATCCGCCAGCCGTGCGGGCCGGGCACCGCCACCGCGCACCGGTCGGCGTCGGGGTCGTTGGCCACCACGATGTCGGCGTTCTTCTTGGCGGCGAGGGCCATCGCGAGGTCCATCGCGCCGGGCTCCTCGGGGTTCGGGAAGGCCACCGTCGGGAACTCGGGGTCGGGCTCCTCCTGCTCGGGCACGACGTGCGGGGCGTCGAAGCCGGCGGTCTCGAGCACCTCCACCACCGACGTCCCGCCGACACCGTGCAGCGGCGTGTAGACGATCGTCAGGTCCCGCGGACCGTCCCCGGCGAGGTCGGCCGCCGTGTCGAGGTAGCGGTCGACGATGTCGGCGCCGACGATGGTGCCTCCGTCGCCCCGGGGCACGTCGGCCAGGGCGCCGACGGCCGCGATCTGCTCGGCGATGCCGGTGTCGGCCGGGGGCACGATCTGGCTGCCGTCACCGAGGTAGACCTTGTAGCCGTTGTCCTGCGGGGGGTTGTGGCTCGCGGTGACCATGATGCCGGCGACGCAGCCGAGCTCGCGGATGGCGTAGGCCAGCAGCGGGGTCGGCAGGGGACGGGGCAGTGTGAGCGCCCGGATGCCGACCCCGGTCATCACCTCGGCGGTGTCGCGCGCGAACACGTCGGAGTTGTGGCGGGCGTCGTACCCGATCACCACGCTCGCGTCGTGGCCGGCGCCGTTGGCCTTGAGGTACGCCGCGAGGCCGGCTGCCGCGCGCAGCACGACGACGCGGTTCATCCGGTTGGTGCCGGCACCGAGCGCACCGCGCAGACCCGCCGTCCCGAACTCGAGCGTGCCGTCGAAGCGGTCGGCCAGGTCGGCCGGGTCGCCTCCGGCGGCGACCTCGGCGATGATCGCCTCGAGCTCGGCGCGGGTCACGTCGTCGGGGTCCTCGGTCGCCCATGCGCGGGCCTGGTCGAGGAGTGCTGCGGTGGCGGTGTCGGTCATGAGCGCACGGTAGCGCGGCACACTGGTGCCCGTGATCCCCTCCCTGCCGCCGCCGCGCAACCTCGAGGCGCCCGTGGGCGAGCTGGTGCTGGAGCTCACCTCGCACCTGGGGGAGCGCGCGGTCGTCGACGTCTGCGTGGACCTGATGACCGGCGCGCCCCGCGAGCAGCACGTGCACGAGCTGCCGTACCTCACCGGTCATGCCTGGGAGCCGGGCGACGCGGTGCTCGACGGCTCCTCCTGGAAGGACTACTGGCTGCGAACCTGGGGCGCCCGGGGCCTGCTGTACGCCTGGCACGAGTCGGCAGCCGCCGCCGTCGTCGCCGGACTGGGTGATGAGGACTGGCGGCCCGCCGAGATGTGCCTCAAGGTCGCCACGAGGCGCGAGCTCGGGGGAGCGGGCGACGGCGCGGCGGCGCTGGCGTCGCACGAGCTGCCGCGGGTGCGCGCGCAGGCGATGCGCACCCTGGCCGCCGTCGGCGACACCGAGCACGTGGACGCGGTGGTCGCCCGGCTCGACGACGAGGAGGCGGCAGTGCGGCGAGCCGCTGCCCGCGCGCTCGACCACCTGGACCTCCGTCTTGACGGTGCGAGGACGCCCGGACAGCGGTAGTTTCGGCGGGTGAGCTTCGAGGTCGCGGCGAGCGCGTACGACCGGTTCATGGGGAGGTACGCCGACCCCCTGGCCGTGGAGCTCGCGGGCTGGGTGGACGTGCGGCCCGGGCAGCGCGCGCTGGACGTCGGCTGCGGACCCGGCGCCCTGACCGCCGTGCTGGTCGGTCTGCTGGGCGCCGAGCAGGTGTCGGCCATCGACCCGTCACCCCCGTTCGTGGGGGCGACGCGCACCCGCTTCCCCGACGTCGACGTGCGGGCGGGCGTTGCCGAGCAGCTGCCGTACGCCGACGAGGAGTTCGACGTCGTCCTCGCGCAGCTGGTCGTGCACTTCATGTCCGACCCGGTCGCCGGGCTGCGCGAGATGGCGCGGGTGACCCGGCCCGGCGGCACGCTGGCCGCCTGCGTCTGGGACTTCGGCGGCGGTCGCAGCCCGCTCAACACCTTCTGGCAGGCGGTGCACGACCTCGACCCGGCGCATCCCGGTGAGACCGGGCTGCCCGGCACCAACCAGGGTCAGCTGGCCGAGCTCGCCGCCCAGGCCGGATGGACCGACATCGAGTCGACGGCGCTGGTGGCGACCGTCCCGCACGCGTCGTTCGACGAGTGGTGGGAGCCGTACTCCCTGGGCGTGGGGCCAGCAGGCAGCTACGTCGCCGGCCTGGACCCGGCCGGCCGGGTGGCCCTCCGGGCGCGGTGCGAGAAGCTGTGCCCGCCGCCGCCGTTCCTGGTCAGCGCCGCCGCGTGGGCGGTGCGCGGTCGGATCGGCCAGGGTCAGGAGAGAACGGCGAGCACCGCGTCGTAGTCGGGCTCGGTGCTGATGTCGGCTACCAGCTCGGTGTGGGTCACGGTGCCGGACTCGTCGAGCACGACGACCGCGCGCGCGAGCAGGCCCTGGAACCCGCCGCTGAGGAGCGTGACGCCGAAGTCCGCACCGAAGGAGGACCGGAAGGCCGAGAGGGTGGTGACGTTCTCGATGCCCTCGGCGCCGCAGAACGCGGTGAGCGCGAACGGCAGGTCCTCCGAGACACAGACGACCGAGGTGTTCTCGAGGCCGGCGGCCAGCTCGTTGAACTTCCGGACGCTCGCGGCGCAGACGCCGGTCCCGACGCTCGGGAAGATGTTCAGGACGACGCGCTTGCCCTGGGTGGTGGACGACGTGACCTCGGCGAGGTCGGTGCCGACGAGGGTCCAGGACGGGGCAGTCGAGCCGACGCTCGGCAGCTCGCCGACGGTGTCGCAGGGCGTGCCCGCGAGTGCAGTGGTTGACATGTCATCTTTCTACAGGGTGCGTCCACATCCGGGCCTCGCCCGGATGTGGACGGGCGTCAGCGCTCGATGTGCGACATGTTCCCGTAGCGATCCCCGGCGACCGCACCGCGCGGCACGGCCTCATCGAGCGCGGCCAGGTCGTCGGAGGTCAACGTGACGTCGGCTGCGGCGACGTTCTCCTCGAGGTACCGCACGCGCCGGGTGCCCGGGATCGGCACCACGTCGTCCCCCTGCGCCAGCACCCACGCCAGCGCGAGCTGGCCGGGGGTGCAGCCCTTCGCGGCCGCGATCTGGCCGACCTCGTCGACCAGGGCGAGGTTGGCGTCGAGGTTCTCGCCGTTGAGTCTCGGGAACTTCGCAGAGGTGCGCGAGTCGCCGTCCTCCAGCGAACCCGCGGTGAGCGCGCCGGTCAGGATGCCGCGACCCAGCGGCGAGTACGCCACCAGGCCGATGCCGAGCTCCCGGATCGTCGGCAGGATCTCGTCCTCGAGGTCCCGGGTGAACAGCGAGTACTCCGTCTGCAGCGCCGTGATCGGGTGCACCGCGTGTGCCTTGCGGATGGTGGCGGCGCTGGCCTCCGAGAGCCCCAGGTGGCGCACCTTCCCGGCCTCGACGAGCCCCTTCATCGCTCCGACGGTGTCCTCGATCGGGACCGCCTGGTCGACGCGGTGCTGGTAGTAGAGGTCGAGGTGGTCGACGCCGAGTCGCTGCAGCGACGCGTCGCACGCCTTGCGGACGTACGCCGGGGAGCCGTCGATGCCCAGTCGCTCGCCGTTCTCGCCGCGCACGTTGCCGAACTTCGTGGCCAGCTGGACCTCGTCGCGGCGTCCGGCGATCGCCCGGCCGACGAGCCGCTCGTTGGTGAAGGGGCCGTACATGTCGGCGGTGTCGAGGAAGGTCACGCCGAGGTCGAGCGCCCGGTGGAGGGTGGCCAGGCCCTGTGACTCGTCGGGCGTGCCGTAGAACTCGCTCATCCCCATGCAGCCGAGGCCGAGCGCGGAGACAGTGAGGTCGGAACCGAGGGTGCGTCGTGGAATCGTCATGTCCGTCAGTCTTCGCCCTCGAGTGCGCTCGAAGTCAAGGTCGCCGGGGTCGTCGGCTGGTCGGTGCGGCCGGGGTACCACTCGATCTTGCGGTCGACGGAGAGCATCAGCCCGTCGCGCTCGAAGGAGCCAAGGGTGTGCGCCCGTCAGCCCGGTGCGCTCCGCCGTCTCGGCGATGGTGAGGCTCATCCGGTGATCGTCACCGTTCGAGTGCGCTCGAGGTCAACGGCCCGGTCCCACCGCTGCGGGCCTCGCGACCTCGTCCGGGGATGTCTAGGCTCGGGGGATGCAGGCGCACGCGAGGGGTGGCGGGGTCCACCACGTCGAGCACGGACAGGGCCGGCCTGTGCTGCTGCTGCACGGTGCCGGCGTGGACCACCGCGAGCCGGAGGCGTGCTTCGAGCCCGTCTTCTCCGACCGGGCGGGATACCGGCGGATCTATCCCGACCTGCCTGGCATGGGCCGCACCGCCGCCACCGCGGGGATGGAGAGCGCCGACGACGTCCTGGACGCCCTGGTCGACTTCGCCGCGGTCATCACCGGCGGGGCTCCGCACCTCGTTGTCGGGCACTCGGCGGGCGCCTACTACGCCCAGGCGATGGCCGCCCGGGCGCCCACGCAGGTCGCCGGTCTGGCGCTGGTGTGTCCGCTGTTGCCGGATGTGCGCGACGTCCCGCAGCACCGTCTCGTCGAGGGGCAGGGCGACATCGGCGACGAGGAGTTCCGCAGCTACTTCGTGATCCAGACCGAGGAGATGCTCGAGCGGTACGAGCGACACGTCGCGCCTGCGGCCGCCCTCGTGGACGAGACGGCTCTCGAACGGATCGGCGAGCGGTGGGAGCTCACGCCCGGTGACGGACCGCCGTACGCAGGCCCGACGCTCGTCGTGGCGGGCCGGCTGGACTCGACGGTCGGGTACGCCGCCGCCGCGGGGCTCGTCGACCACTACCCGCACGCGTCCGTCGCGGTCGTCGATGATGCCGGCCACGCCCTGCCTCACGAGCAGCCCGAGGTCCTGCGGGCGCTCGTCGGCGAGTGGCTCGCGCGAGTCGAGCGCTCGGCCTGAGGCTCCGGACGCGTCAGAACGCCGGTCCCAGCGCGGTCTCACGGCAGGTCACAAGGCAGGTCACAAGGCAGGTCACAAGGCAGGTCACAAGGCAGGGCGCTCGAACGACCGGCCGGCGAAGGCGCCGCCCACGTGGATGGCCGCTTCCTCATCGTCCTCCTCGGGCTCCACGGAGGAGGCGTGCTCCTCGGCGTCGTCGAGCGGCTCGTAGCCCAGCCGGCGACCGGGTGCCAGGTCCCACCAGCCGCGCGTGTTGGCGCTGATCCCGTAGAGCACGGCATAGCCGGGCGCGGGCGTGGTGAGGGCCGCCTCGACCATCCGGACGCAGTCGTCGTGGGAGAGCCAGGTGGACAGGGCCCGCGTGCTCTGCGGCGTCTCGGTGAAGGAGCCGATGCGGCAGCTCACGGCATCGATGGCGTAGCGGTCGGCGTACAGGCTGAGCAGCGCCTCGGCGGCGACCTTGCCGACGCCGTAGAAGGTGTCGGGTCGCGGGCGGTGCCCGACGGTGAGCAGGTCCGTGCGGGGCGTGCGGCCGACCGCGTGGTTGGACGACGCGTAGACGATCCGCGGGACCCTGTGCTCCACCATGGCGTCGAGCAGGGCGGCCGTCGTGACGGCGTGCGAGGTCAGCGACTCCGGCAGGCCCTGCTCGCCCGGGAAGCCGGCGAAGTGCGCGACCGCGTCGAGGTGCTCGTCGGCGAACACGGCCGCGACCGCGTCCGGGTCCGCGCAGTCGGCGACGTGCCACCGGCCGTCGAAGCCCTCCGGTGCGGGGACCCGGTCGAGTCCCACCACCTCGTGGCCGCGGTCGGCGAGGCCGTCGACGAGCACCCGGCCGATGCTGCCGCCCGCGCCGGTGAGCAGGACGCGCATCAGATCCCCGGGACCACGCTGGCGAGCAGCTGGCCCATCCGGCTCGCGGCGGCCTTGCCCGCCTCGAGCACCTCGGCGTGGTTGAGGGGCTCGCCGCTGATGCCGGCGGCGAGGTTCGTGACCAGGCTGATGCCGAGCACCTCCATGCCGGCCTCACGGGCCGCGATCGCCTCGAGCGTGGTGCTCATGCCGACCAGGTGGCCGCCGATGGCGCGCACCATGCCGATCTCGGCGGGCGTCTCGTAGTGCGGCCCGGGGAACTGCACGTAGATGCCCTCGTCCAGGCTCGGGTCCGCCTCCTTGCACAGCGCGCGGAGCCGGCTGGAGTAGAGGTCGGTCAGGTCGACGAAGTTGGCTCCCTCGATGGGCGAGGTGGCGGTCAGGTTGATGTGGTCGCTGATCAGCACGGGTGTGCCGGGCGTCCACGTCTCCTTCAGCCCGCCGCAGCCGTTGGTGAGCACGATGGTGCGGCACCCGGCGGCCGCCGCCGTGCGTACCGGGTGCACGACCGCCCGCACGCCCTTGCCCTCGTAGAAGTGGGTGCGACTGAGGAACACCAGCAGGTTCTTGTCTCCCGACCGCACACTGCGGATCTTGCCGCTGTGACCGGCCACGGCGGCGGCGGAGAAGCCCGGCAGGTCGGTGGTCGCGATCTCCGTGGTGGCCTCTCCCAGCGCGTCGACGGCGGGCAGCCAGCCCGAGCCGAGCACCAGGGCGACGTCGTGACGCTCCACCCCGGTGAGGTCAGCGAGGACGCGGGCGGCCTCTGCGGCGAGTTCGGACGGCGAGGCGGTGGCGTTGTCGGTCACGCCTCGACTCTAGGACCGCGCCGACGCTTCACCCAACGTAGGGTCGCGCGATGACCGACGCCGAAGCCCGGGCCCGCACCGACCTGATCGTCAGGTCGCTCGCCGATGCCTTCGCGCCGCTCATGGAGGCCGACCCGGTCGCCTTCCGGGCGAAGTACCGCAAGATGGCCGCCGACCCGCATGCCTTCTACCGAGGCTCGGCGTGCGTGTTCTACGCCGACGTGAACGACGAGCCCGACGACTACGTCGACGACCGGTCCTCACGCATCTGGATCCACGGCGACCTGCACGTCGAGAACTTCGGGACCTACCTCAACTCCGACGGTCGCCTCGTCTTCGACGTCAACGACTTCGACGAGGCCTATCTCGGGCACTACACGTGGGACCTGAAGCGCTTCTCCGCCAGCCTCGCACTCCTCGGCTGGCAGAAGGCGCTGCCCGAGAAGACGGTGCGGCGGCTGATCGCCCGCTACGTGCGCGCCTACCTCACCCAGGTCAACCACTACCGCGAGTGCGCGGACGACGACGACTTCGCACTCCACCTGGACAACAGCTCCGGTGCGGTGCAGCAGGCCCTGGTGCAGGCCCGGCAGATCCGCCGCGTCGACCGGCTCGACGAGCTGACCCGGCTCGACGACGGGGTGCGCCGCTTCTCCGACGACCCGTCGGTACGTCGCCTCGGCAAGGCCGAGCGGGCCAAGGTCGTCGAGGCGTTCGAGGGCTACCTCGAGACCATCTCGCAGTCCAAGCGGTTCGACCGGGGACTGTTCTACGAGCTTCGTGACGTCGTCGGGAAGTCCGGGTTCGGGATCGGCAGCGCTGGGCTGCCGGCGTACAACCTGCTGGTGGAGGGCTACAGCCAGGCGCTGGACAACGACGTCGTCCTCTCGATGAAGCAGGCGAACGTTCCGGCCCTGAGTCGGTTCGTCGACTCGGCCGCGGTCGACGGCCACTTCGAGCACGAGGGCCACCGCACGGTCGTCAGCCAGCGAGCCCTGCAGGTGCACACCGACCCGTTGCTCGGCCACGCCACGCTCGCCGGCGTCGGCTACGTCGTCGCCGAGCTGTCGCCGTACGAGGTGGAGCTCGACTGGGGTGCCCTCAACGAGCCCGCGGACATCGCGACCGTCGTCGACCAGCTGGGCCGCGCCACTGCCAAGATCCACTGCGCCTCCGACGAGGACAGCAGCCAGGACCTGGTCGACTTCCAGGTCGAGGAGGCCGTGGCGCGCACGCTCGAGGGCCGCCGCAGGGAGTTCACCGAGCACCTCGTCGAGTGGGGGATCGCCCACGCCGACCGGGTGCGCCGAGACCATGCGCTGTTCGTCCAGGCCTTCCGTGAGGGCGCCATCGGCATCAGCGCGACGTAGGGGCGGCGGCCGTGTGCGGACTGCCGGGCGTCCCCAGCGCATGACCGGGAGGTGGTGTGAGCCCCTCCCGGCCACGCGGCTCGAGACTCCTCCTCAGGGGGAGGTGCGACGGGGGTCCGCCACAACGGAGTCTCGTGGGCCAGCCTTGCCTCGGTCGGGGGGCCAAGGGTCGGCAGGTTCTTTGTGGTCGCCGCCACCGCCGAGAATGCGGGAGACGGCGTCCATGAGTTCGTGGTGCTTGAACGGCTTGGTGAGATAGAGGCTTGCCCCTGCTTGCAGGCCGCGGGCGACGTCTCGGGTGCTGCTCAGCGCGGAGAGCATCACCACGGGCGGCCTGGGCTGGCCGAGGGCGTTGGATGCGGCCATGACCTCGAGACCGTTCAGCTGCGGCAGCTGGACGTCGAGCAGCACGATGTCGAACTGCTGCGTCGTCAGCTGCTGAACCGCTGCCCGCCCATCGCCCACGTCGACCACCTCGTGTCCGGCTCGAGACAACATGGCGCGCAGGAGGTCGCGGACCTCCGCGTCGTCGTCAACTACCAGTGCTCGGGCCATGTCTCAACCATGCGGGACAACGGTGTGAAACCGAACGGATCCGGGCCTCCACTTGTGAAGATCCCGTGCAGCCACTCATCCGGCCGGTCGCGCCGACCCTGGTCATGACGCATCCCCTCCGGCATGCATGCGAGCTGTGCGACCTGCCAGCAGCCTCTCGATCTGCGCGACCAGCTCGTTGATGTGGAACGGCTTGGGGACGTAGGCGTCCACGAGCACGTTCGTCCCCGTCGTCGACGCGTGGGGCGATGTCTGCGTCGACAGGAGCAGCAGGCAGGGCAGGTCGGAACGAACACGACGGTCCAGGCCCTCCCGGCTACCGGCCATCCCCGGCAACAGCCGATCGAGGATGGCGAGGTCGAAGCGTCCGTCTTGCAGCAGGGCCCTGACCTCGATCGCGTCCGGACAGGTGACGACCTCGAATCCCGCGCGCTGCACGACCCTCTTCAGGAGGTCGCGAAGGTCCGCGTCGTCGTTTGCCACAAGTACCCGGGTCACAGACCAACCGTGCAGCGATTCGGCGCAGGGGACCAGCCTTCGGGAGGCAAGGTCGTGAAGATGCGATGAAGACGGCAGCTCGATGCGCGGGGATGCGGGCGCATCCACGTCTATCTTGGTCGAGTGACGAGTGTCTTGGTCATCGAGGACGAGCCGGCAACCCGGCAGGTCCTCACCGACCTCTTGACCCACCTCGGCTACGACACGTCGTCGGCCGAGTCGGGTGCGCGCGGCCTGGAGATGATGGCCAGCGCAGAGCCGGATCTCGTCGTGCTCGACCTGGGGCTACCGGACGTCTCAGGGTTGGAGGTGCTCCGGGAGCTGCGGACCTGGAGTGAGGCCCCGGTCCTCGTCGTGTCGGGCAGCACGCAGCACCGCCGCAAGGCGGAGGCGCTCGACGCCGGGGCGGACGACTTCCTCGACAAGCCGTTCAACGTCGGGGAGCTGCGCGCCCGGCTGCGCGCCGCCGAGCGCCGCCTGGCCAGCACGGCCACCAACATGTCGATGGCGCGCGCCTTCGGTCGGCTGGTCATCGACCCGGCGACCCGTCGAGTCGAGCGGGACGGCCAGGAGGTCCGGCTCACCGACACGGAGTGGCAGGTCCTGGAGGAGCTCAGTCGCCAGCCGGGCCGGATCGTCACGCATCGCTGGCTGGCCAGGCAGGTATGGGGTCCCCGGGTGGGGGCGGAGAGCACGGCGTCGCTCAGGTCCCACCTGCGTGCACTCCGGGCCAAGCTGGGCGACGACGCCCGTGACCCGATCTACATCAGGACCGAGAGCGGAGTCGGCTACCGGTGGATCTGCCCGGCGACGGTCGCCCCGCCGGAAGGCGTGGCCGACCCGCACACCCTGGCCAGGCAGTTCCGCGACGATCTCGAGAGCACGCTGCGCCGGCTCCAGAACGGCACCCACCCAGGGTCGGAGCGAAGCCAAGCCCTCGCCTCGAGACTTCGCGGGCTGGGCGACGAGATCATCGACGTGGCGCAGACCCTCGTCCACGAGATCGTCGATGGAGATGACCCGCCTCGACACCAGACAGGTCCGTGACCTCCGCGATGACTGGTGTGTCGCCCGACCGACCGAGCCGCCAACGGCCCCACGGCGCCATGCAGCCCCAGTCCTGGTCGGCGTTCACAGGCTTCGCGGTGCTGTACCTGCTGCTCGGCCTGGTGGGCCGCGCGTCGGTCATTGACCATGCAGCCGCCTACCAGGTGTGGCCCGCGGCCGGCGTGTCCTTGCTGTGGCTGCTCCGGCAGCCGCGAGGTGCCCGGTCCGCCGTGTGCCTGCTGGCGATCTCGGTCGTCCTCACCGTCGTGATGGTGTCGACGGGTGCATCCCCAGGCCTGACGGTCACCGCGGTGTGCGCGGGCGTCGTCCAGGCTGCGCTGGGCGTCGCCCTGCTCCGCCGCTGGATCCCCGAACTGCTGGGCGCCCAGGGAGCCAGCAGCGTGCACCGCGTGGACGTGCTGGCCCGCGGAACGGCGGCAGTGCTGGTCGCCAGCTTCGTCGGCGCCGTGATCGGGACCCTCGGCCTTGCCACGGACACGGGCGCGACGGACCTGGGGGACTTCGTCTCGTGGTGGGCGCAGAACCTGACCGGCCTGATGGCGGTGGGCGCGTTGGGCCACCTGCTCTGGGAGTACGTCCGCGGCGAGCGGGGCGGGCAGGCCCGTCATGCCGGCCGCGTGGAGTTCGTCCTCATGCTCGTCGCCTCGGCCACGACGTACGGACTGGTCTTCACCCAGCCCGGCCTCCCGCTGTCGTTCCTGGTGATCCCGCTCGGGGCGTGGGCAGCCCTACGCTTCCCGACTGCCTGGGCCGCCGCGCACATGACCGTCTTCGGGAGTCTGGCGGTCGTGCTGACACTGTCGGGGCGGGGACCCTTCGGTGAGATCGTCTCGCCCGACACCCAGGCGCTCGTCATGCAGGCGTACTTGATGACGTCGATACTGACCGTGCTGACGATCGGGGCGATCCGAGACGAGCGCGCAGCGCTGATGCTCGAGCTGGCGACCTCGGAGCGTGCGGCGGGCGAGCGGGCCGAGTTGCTCGACGCGATGACCGAGGCCATGACCGAGGGGCTGGCGGTCGTGGATGCCAAGGGCGACGTGATGCGGATGAACTCTGCCTGCCGAGACCTGCTGACCCGGACCGCCGAAGGCGCAGCCGCCAACATGCGCACCCACCAGCTGCGGCGGCCGGACGGCTCGACGATCCCGGCAGCGGAGTTCCCCTCGGCACGTGCCATCGATGAGGGCATCGTGCCCCCCCAGGACCTGCACCTGGTGTTCGCCGACGGCAGCATCCGGATCATCTCCGTCAACGCGGCGGCGTTGACAGGTGGTGGGGCACACGTGGAGCGCACCGGAGCGCTCGTGGTCCTCCGCGACGTCACGGCGGATCGGAACGACCGCAGCCAGCTGGCCGACTTCGCCAGCACCGTCGCCCATGATCTGCGCAGTCCCCTGACCGCGGTCCGTGGCTGGCTCGACCTGGCGGCTGCGCAGCTCACCGATCTCCGCGGTCGGTCGGTGGACACCGCCGGGTCTGACGCGGAGGACGTCTTCGTCAGCATGAGCCGGGCGCAGACGGCGAGCACGCTGATGTCGACGCTCATCGAGGAGCTGCTGACCCAGGCGACAGCCGAGGGCCAGCGGCTGGAGCTCCGGACGGTGGACCTCTCCGGCGCCGGGGGACTCGTCCCGCAGGTTGTCGAGCTGCTCTCGGGTGAGGCCGAGGTGTCGGTGGACGACATGCCCGCCGTCCTGGCGGACGAGGACCTGGTGCGCCACCTGATGGCCAACCTCCTCGACAACGCCGTCAAGTACGCCGACCCGGCCCGGAACGCCCGCGTGGTGGTGTCGGGAAAGCACTTCCACCAACGAGTCCAGATCGAGGTCACCGACAACGGCGTGGGCGTCCCGCCGGACCAGCGGGAGCTGGTGTTCGGACGCTTCCACCGCGCGCACGCGGGTGACCGACGGTTCAGCGGCACCGGCCTGGGCCTGGCGCTGTGCCGGACGATCGTCGAGCGGCACGGCGGCATCATCGAGTGCCTGGCGACGCCCAGCGGGGTCGGCACGACCTTCAGGTTCGACCTGCCCAGGGCAGACCGGCCGGCGGGGACGGCGATTGACGAGCCCGCGCTCGGCATCCCCGCAGCGCTGGGTGAGTAACTGGGTGAGTAGCCGGGGGAGTGGTCAGAGACCCGACGAGCGGCACGCACGACGCCGCAACCGGGCGACGTAGTCGGCGGGTGCGTCGGCGGCCTCGGCGGCATTGGCGAGCAACCCCAGCAGGGACGCCGAGGGCAGGCCGCCCTCGTAGGCGTCGAGGACGTAGGCCCACACCAGGAGCTCGCCGGTCAACGTCGAGACCCGCACCTTGGTCTTGCGGTAGAGCCCGGTGTCGGCGCTCTCCCAGCCGTCGAGCTCGCTCTCGTCCTCGGGGGTGACGTCGTACACGGCGACGAAGACCTGCTCGATGGGGTCCTCGACGATGGTCGGCAGCGCGCCGTCCCAGCCGTGCTCCTCGCCGCCGAACGTCAGTCGCCAGCCGGTCAGCCAGCCCGTCGTCCGCAGCGGCGAGTGCGGGCAGCGCTCACTCATCCGCGCAGGGTCGAGGTTCGTCCCGTAGGCGGCGTAGAGCGTCACGGGGGCAGGGTATCTGTCCGGCTCCCCGCCCACCGGCTCGCGGGTCCGCCCCGGCTGGCAATAGGCTGCAGTGGTGAGCGAATCCCACTTCGATGTCATCGTCCTCGGCGCCGGACCCGGAGGGTACGTCGCCGCGATCCGCGCCGCGCAGCTCGGCAAGTCGGTCGCAGTGATCGAGGAGAGGTACTGGGGCGGTGTCTGCCTCAACGTCGGGTGCATCCCGTCCAAGGCGCTCCTGAAGAACGCCGAGCTCGCCCACGTGCTCTCGCACGAGAAGGAGAAGTTCGGCATCGAGGGCGACGCCACGATGGCGTTCGGCCCGACGCACAAGCGGTCCCGCCAGGTCAGCGCGGGCATCGTCAAGGGCGTCCACTTCTTGATGAAGAAGAACAAGATCACCGAGATCGACGGCTGGGGCACGCTCACCGGTGGCACGTCGGTCGACGTGAAGAAGGCCGACGGCCAGACCTCGTCGTACACCTTCACCGATCTGATCATCGCGACCGGCGCCACCGTGCGGATGCTCCCGGGCATGTCGGTCAGCGAGAACGTGGTCACCTACGAGGAGCAGATCCTCGACGAGAACCTGCCCGGGTCGATCATCATCGGCGGCTCGGGCGCGATCGGCGTCGAGTTCGCCTACGTGATGAAGAACTTCGGCGTCGACGTGACGATCGTGGAGTTCCTCGACCGGATGGTCCCCACCGAGGACGCCGACGTCTCGAAGGAGCTCCTCAAGCACTACAAGAAGCTCGGCGTGAAGGTGATGCTGAAGACCAAGGTCGACCAGGTCGAGGACACCGGCTCCGGCGTCCGGGTCACGGTCAGCCCCGCCGACGGCGGCGACGCGCAGGTCATCGAGGCGGACAAGATGATGGCCGCCTTCGGCTTCGCGCCGCGCATCGAGGGCTATGGCCTTGACGCGCTCGGCGTCAAGGTCACCGACCGCGGTGCCATCGAGGTCGACGCCCGCGGGCGCACCAACGTCGACAACGTCTACGCCATCGGCGATGTCACCGGCAAGATGATGCTGGCCCACGCCGCGGAGGCGATGGGCATCGTCACCGCCGAGACGATCGCCGGCGAGGACACGCAGGAGATCAACTTCGACATGATCCCGCGGGCCACGTTCTGCCAGCCGCAGATCGGGTCGTTCGGCTACTCCGAGCAGCAGGCGAAGGACAAGGGGTACGACGTCAAGACGGCGACGTTCCCCTTCTCCGCCAACGGCAAGGCGCAGGGCCTCGGCGACGCGGTCGGGTTCGTGAAGGTCGTCGCCGACGCGACGTACAACGAGATCCTCGGCGCCCACATGATCGGCCCGGACGTCACCGAGCTGCTGCCGGTGCTCACGCTCGCGCAGCAGTGGGACCTGACCGCCGACGAGGTCGCGCGCAACATCTTCGCGCACCCGACGCTGGCCGAGGCGGTCAAGGAATCCGTGCACGGCATCGCCGGCCACATGATCAACTTCTGATGCGGGCGAACTGCGAGGGCGCCGAATGAGCAGCACCGCCGGCCAGCACGTCGTCATCATCGGCGGTGGCCCGGGCGGCTACGAGTCCGCTCTCGTCGCGGCGCAGCTGGGTGCTCGGGTCACCGTCGTGGACAGCGACGGCATCGGGGGCTCCGCCGTGCTCACCGACTGCGTGCCGAGCAAGACGCTGATCGCGACGGCCGAGCTGATGACCGAGGTGTCCTCGGCGGCCGAGCTCGGGGTCAACCTCCACGGCCGCGAGGGTCGTGCCGCCGACACGACCGTCCAGGTCGACCTGGCGCGCGTCAACGCCCGGGTCAAGCAGCTCGCCGCCGACCAGTCGTCCGACATCTCCGGACGGTTGGCGAAGGAGGACGTCCAGGTCGTTGCCGGTCGTGCCCGCCTGGCCGGCACCGACCGGGTGCACGTCACGCTGAACGCCGGTGGGGAGCAGATCATCGAGGCCGACGTCGTGCTCCTCGCGACCGGCGCCGCCCCCCGCACCCTGCCCTCGGCACGCCCCGACGGTGAGCGCATCCTCACCTGGGAACAGGTCTACGACATCGACGAGGTCCCGGAGAAGCTGATCGTCGTCGGGTCCGGCGTGACCGGTGCGGAGTTCGCGTCGGCGTACCTCGCGCTCGGCATCGACGTCACCCTCGTCTCCTCGCGCGACCGGGTGCTGCCTGGTGAGGACGCCGACGCCTCGGCGGTGCTCGAGGAGGTCTCCACGCGCCGCGGCATGAACGTGCTCTCGAAGTCACGGATGGAGTCGGTCACCCGCGACGGCGACGTCGTGACCGTCACCCTGACCGACGGGCGCACCGTCCAGGGGTCGCACTGCATCCTCGCCCTCGGCTCGGTGCCCAAGACCGCGGACCTCGGCCTCGAGGAGGCGGGCGTCGACGTCGACGAGGCGGGGTTCATCACCGTCGACCGCGTCTCGCGCACCTCCGCACGCGGGGTGTACGCCGCCGGCGACTGCACGGGGGTGCTCATGCTCGCCTCCGTGGCCGCCATGCAGGGCCGCATCGCGATGTGGCACTTCCTGGGCGACGCGGTGGCACCGCTGGACCTGAAGAAGGTCTCCTCCAACGTCTTCACCGCTCCCGAGATCGCCACCGTCGGCTGGTCGCAGAAGTCCGTGGAGGCAGGCGAGATCCTGTGCGAGACGGTGATGCTCCCGATGGCCGGCAACGCGCGCGCCAAGATGCAGGGCGTGCGCGACGGCTTCGTGAAGCTGTTCTGCCGCCCGGGCACCGGTGTGGTGGTCGGCGGCGTGGTCGTCGGACCGCGCGCCTCTGAGCTGATCCACCCGGTCTCGCTGGCCGTGGCGGAGTCGCTCACGGCCGACCAGCTGGCGCAGGCCTTCACGGTCTACCCGTCGATGAGCGGCTCGATCGCCGAGGCTGCCCGGCGGCTGCACCGCGTCTGAGGAGCCGGGCCCCGCGAGGGGGCCGCGCTCACTCCAGGACGAGCACCAGGTCGCCGCCCTCGACGCTCTGGGTGGAGGTGATGGCCAGCCGCTTCACCGTGCCGGCGATCGGCGCGGTGATGGAGGCCTCCATCTTCATCGCCTCGATGGTCGCGACGGTGTCGCCGATCGCGACCCGGTCGCCCGCGGACACCGCCGGCGTGACCGCACCCTGGAAGGGCGCGGCGACCTGGCCCGGGTCGGACGGGTCGGCCTTCTCGACCGCGGTGGCGGCCGAGGCCACCGACGTGTCGCGCACCGACACCGGGCGGAGCTGGCCGTTGATCGTGGCCATCAGGGTGCGGTAGCCGCGCTCGTCGGGCTCGCTGATCGCCTGCACGCCGAAGAGGATGCGCTTGCCCTCGGCGATCTCGACCTCGATCTCCTCGCCCTGCCGCAGCCCGTAGAGGTAGGTGAGCGTCGGCAGCGCCCCGACGTCGCCGTACCTCGCGCGCGACTCGCGGAGCTCCTTGGTCGGTCCGGGGAACAGCAGCTCGTTGAGCGTCTCGCGGGGGTGCGAGGCCAGCCGTGCCGACTGGTCCGCGGTCAGCTCTGCGGCGGGCGCCGACCACTTGCGGCCCTGGAGCGCCTTGGTGCGGAAGGGC
Source organism: uncultured Actinomycetota bacterium (assembly GCA_963807335.1). Classification (GTDB taxonomy): domain Bacteria; phylum Actinomycetota; class Actinomycetes; order Propionibacteriales; family Nocardioidaceae; genus Nocardioides. Next base: position 185,895 of record CAWEBT010000010.1, on the reverse strand, counting down.
TCCGGCCAACCGCCCGGCGGGTCGCCGAGCTCGCCGTTGAGGAAGCCGATGACCGAGTCGGGGATGTCGAACTTCTCGGGGTTCTCGGCGAAGACCTCGGGGTCGGCGCCGACCGCCACCAGGTGCAGCGCCAGGTCGCCCACGACCTTCGACGACGGCGTCACCTTCACGATGTTGCCGAGGATGTCGTTGGCTGCGGCGTACATGTCCTCGATCTGCTCGAACTTCTCGCCGAGGCCGAGCGCGATGGCCTGCTGGCGCAGGTTGGAGAGCTGGCCACCGGGGATCTCGTGGGTGTAGACGCGGCCGGTGGGCGAGGGCAGCCCGGACTCGAACGGCGCGTAGACGCGCCGGGTGGCCTCCCAGTACGGCTCGAGCGCGCAGACGGCGTCGAGCGACAGGCCGGTCTCACGGTCTGAGTGGTCGGTCGCCGAGACGAGCGCCGACAGCGGCGGCTGCGAGGTGGTGCCGGCCATCGGGGCGGTGGCGGCGTCGACCGCGTCGACGCCGGCGTCGATGGCGGCGAGCAGGGTCGCGAGCTGGCCGCCCGGGGTGTCGTGGGTGTGCAGGTGCACCGGGAGGTCGAAGCGCTCCCGCAGGGCGGTGACGAGCGTGCGCGCAGCGGGTGCGCGCAGCAGGCCGGCCATGTCCTTGATGGCGAGCACGTGGGCGCCGGCGTCGACGATCCGCTCGGCCAGGGCCAGGTAGTAGTCGAGGGTGTAGAGCGTCTCGTCCGGGCTCGACAGGTCGCCGGTGTAGCAGAGCGCGACCTCCGCGATCGTGGTTCCGGTGGCCCGCACCGCCTCGATCGCCGGGCGCATCTGCTCCACGTCGTTGAGCGCGTCGAAGATGCGGAAGACATCGATGCCGGCGTTCGCGGCCTCCTGCACGAAGGCGTGGGTGACCTCGGTGGGGTACGGCGTGTAGCCCACCGTGTTGCGCCCGCGCAGCAGCATCTGGAGGCAGATGTTGGGCACGGCCTGGCGCAGTGCCACCAGCCGGTCCCACGGGTCCTCGGCCAGGAAGCGCAGCGCGACGTCGTACGTCGCGCCGCCCCAGGCCTCGACCGACCACAGCTCCGGCGTCGTCCGGGCCACGTGGCCGGCGACCTGGAGCAGGTCGCGGGTGCGGACGCGGGTCGCGAGCAGCGACTGGTGGGCGTCGCGGAAGGTCGTGTCGGTCACCGCGACCCGGTCCTGCCGGCGCAGCCGACGGGCGAACTCGTCGGGTCCGACCTCCAGCAGCAGCTGCCGCGTGCCGTCCGGGGCAGGGACGCTCAGGTCGACCTGCGGGAGCTTGCTGGCCGGGTCGACGCTGACCGGCGCGGGACCGTGCGGCTGGTTGACGGTGACGTGGGCGAGGTGGGCGAGCAGCTTGGTGCCGCGGTCGCCGGACGTGCGGGTGGCGAGCAGCTGGGGGTGGTCCTCGATGAACGACGTGGTCACCCGGCCCGCGACGAAGTCGTCGTCGTCGAGCACGGCCTGGAGGAACGCGATGTTGGTCGAGACGCCGCGGATGCGGAACTCGGCCAGCGCTCGGCGCGCCTTCTGCACCGCGAGCTCGTGGGTGCGGCCGCGGCAGGTGAGCTTGGCCAGCATGGAGTCGAAGTGCGCGCTGACCTCGGCACCGGTGTACGTCGTGCCGCCGTCGATGCGGACCCCGGCGCCACCGGGGGAGCGGTACGTCGTGATCTTGCCCGTGTCGGGCCGGAAGCTGTTGGCGGGGTCCTCGGTGGTGATCCGGCACTGGAGCGCGGCGCCGCGGACGACCAGGGTCTCCTGGGACAGCCCGAGGTCGGCGAGGGTCTCGCCCGAGGCGATGCGCAGCTGGCTCTGCACGAGGTCGACGTCGGTGATCTCCTCGGTGACCGTGTGCTCGACCTGGATGCGCGGGTTCATCTCGATGAACACGTAGTTGCCGGCCGGGTCGAGCAGGAACTCCACCGTGCCGGCGTTGCGGTAGCCGATCTCGCGGGCCAAGCGCACGGCATCGGCGCACATCTGGTCGCGCAGCGCGGGGTCGAGGTGCGGTGCGGGCGCGATCTCCACGACCTTCTGGTGACGTCGCTGCACCGAGCAGTCGCGCTCGAAGAGGTGCATGACGTGCCCCTCGCCGTCGGCCAGGATCTGCACCTCGATGTGCCGCGGGTCGACGACGGCCTGCTCGATGAAGACCTCGGCGTCGCCGAAGGCGGCCTCCGCCTCGCGCATGCAGGCGTCGATCGCCTCGCGGAGCTGGGCCGGGTCGTCCACGCGCCGCATGCCTCGCCCGCCGCCACCGGCCACGGCCTTGACGAAGACCGGGAACGGCAGGGCCGCCGCCGCCTCGACGAGCGCGTCGGCGTCGGTCGAGGGCTCGACGCTCCGGAGCGTGGGCACACCGGCGGCGCGCGCCGCGGCGATGGCCCGGGCCTTGTTCCCGGTGAGCGTGAGCACCTCTGCGGTGGGTCCGACGAACGTGATGCCGGCGTTGGCGCACGCCTCGGCCAGTCCGGGGTTCTCCGAGAGGAAGCCGTAACCGGGGTAGATGGCGTCGGCGCCGGCGCGCACGGCGACGGCGACGATGCCCTCGGGGTCGAGGTAGGCCCGCACCGGGTGGCCACGCTCGCCGATCTCGTAGGCCTCGTCGGCGCGCAGCCGGTGCTCGGAGAGCCGGTCCTCGTACGGGAACACGGCGACCGTGCTGGCGCCGAGCTCGTAGGCGGCACGGAAGGCGCGGATGGCGATCTCGCCACGATTGGCGACCAGGACCTTGGAGAACATGCGCCGCAGGCTATCGACCCGGGGCCGCCGGCAGCCCGAATCCGGTTACCGGTCCGTAGTGCGGGCAGCCCGAGCCGACCCGATTCTCGAACTACATGACTGTAATTGTCGACATTCCGTTGTGACACCTGTGACACCCGTGGTCCCATCGAGCCACAGACGTCACACCAGACCCAGGAAGAGCGCTGCATGAGCCCGGTTGGACCCCGCACGCACAGGCTGCTCGTGGCCGCCGGTGTGGTGCTGACGCTGCAGCTCGGGTTCTCCCTGCAGTCGCCCTCCTTGGCCCAGAGCATCGCGGTCAACGAGATCTTCGCCGTGCCGCGGACGGCGTCGATCACGATCACCGGGCACGGCTACGGCCACGGCCACGGCATGTCGCAGTACGGCGCGGAGGGTGCCGCCCGCACCGGGCTCGGCTACCGCGACATCGTCGGCTTCTACTACTCCGGTACCCAGTGGGGCACAGCCTCCGGCCCGATCAAGGTCCTGGTCAGCGGCGACACGACCGACGACCTCGTCGTGGTCGCCCGCAAGGGACTCAGCGTCCGCAACACCGCGACCCGCGAGACCTGGCTGCTGCCCGCCAACGGCGCGCGGGAGTGGCGGATGGTCGCCAGCAAGTCCAACAAGACCGTCGTGTCCTACCGCGCCGGCGCGGGCGCCTGGCGCCGACTGCTGGCCTTCGCGGGCGACGGCGAGTTCTCCGCCAAGGGAGCCCCGATCTCGCTGGTCACCCCGTCGCGGACCGTCGCCTACCGCGGCAAGCTCCGGGCCGCCTCGCCCTCGTCGGGAGGCGTGGCGCGCGACACCGTCAACGTCCTCGGCCTCGACCGCTACCTGCGGGGCGTGGTGCCGCTCGAGATCCCGGCCTCGTGGAGCACCCAGGCCGTGCGCGCGCAGGCCGTCGCCGCCCGCACGTACGCCGCGTACGAACGTGCCCACCCGCGCGCCGGGCACTACCAGGTCTGCGACACCACCTCCTGCCAGGTGTACGGCGGCCGGTCGGCCGAGCACCCCCTGTCCGACGACGCCGTCGCCGCGACCGCCAGCGAGGTGCTGACGGCTGGCGGGCAGCCGGCGTTCACGCAGTTCGCCTCCAGCAGCGGCGGGTGGACCTCGGCGGGCTCCGTGCCGTACCTCGCCGCCCGGGAGGACCCGTACGACGGCTGGGCCGGCAACCCGGTGCACACCTGGACCAAGAAGCTCACCGACGCCGCCTTCGAGGCGCGGTGGCCCAGGATCGGCAACCTCACCCAGCTCGTGGTCGACACCCGCGACGGCAACGGCGAGTGGAACGGCCGGGTCGAGAAGCTGACGCTCGTCGGCGACCTCGACACCATCACGCTCTCCGGCGACACCGTCCGGTCCGTGCTCGGACTGCGGTCGACGTGGTTCACGTTCACGTCGGTGACCGGACCGGCGGCAGCCCGGCCGGAGTAGCCTCGCGGCATGCGCATCGTCATCGTCGGCGGCGGGCTCGCCGCAGCCACCGCTGCATCCCAACTGCGTGAGAACGGCTTCGACGGCGAGGTCGCGCTCTTCGCGGCCGAGCCCCATGCGCCCTACGAGCGGCCGCCGCTCTCGAAGTCCGTGCTGCTGGGCGACAAGGAGCCGGCGAGCGCCCTCTGCCACGACGACGGCTGGTACGCCGACCACGACGTCGACCTCCACACCGGCGAACGAGTGGTGTCCATCGACCGCGAGGCCCGTACCGTCACCACCGACGCCGGCGCCACCACCTCGTACGACGCGCTCCTGCTGGCCACCGGCGCCCAGCCGCGTCACCTGCCGGCGGCGGACGCGGTGGGCGCGGTCTACCTCCGCACGATGGACGACAGCGCGCTGCTGCGCTCGCGCCTCACGCCGAGCACCCGGGTCGTCGTGATCGGTGGCGGCTGGATCGGCCTCGAGGTGACCTCGGCCGCGCGTGCTGCCGGCGCGTCGGTGACCGTCGTCGAGATGGCCGACCTGCCTCTCCAGGGCGTGCTGGGGGACGAGATCGCGGGGGTCTTCGCCGACCTGCACCGCGAGCACGACGTCGACCTGCGCCTCGGTGCGACCATCACCGGCTTCGACCGCGCCGGCGACGCAGTCGTCGTGCACACCGACAGCGGCGACATCGAGGGCGACCTGCTCGTCGTCGGCATCGGCGCGGTGCCCGACACCGCGCTGGCCGAGGCAGCCGGGCTCGACGTCGACGACGGGGTGCTGGTCGACGCGACGCTGCGCACCGCCGACGAGCACATCTGGGCGGTCGGCGACGTGGCCAACCACGACCACCCGACCCTGGGCAGGCTCCGCGTCGAGCACTGGGACAACGCGATCGAGCAGGCCAAGGTGGTCGCCGGCAACCTGACCGGCGGGTCGGTGCCCTACGACCGGGCGCCGTACTTCTTCACCGACCAGTACGACCTCGGCATGGAGTACGTCGGGCGGGCGGGCCGCGACGACCAGGTCGTCACCCGCGGCGACGTGCCCGGGCGCGTCTTCCAGGCCTACTGGCTGCACGACGGTGTGGTGTCGGCGGCGATGCAGGTCAACGACTGGGACGCCTCCGACCAGATCCGGGCCGCCGTCGGCCGGCCGCTGGCCGACTGATCGAGACGCGCGAAACAACCCCACCTGCCCCCGTTCTTCACTCCTGTCACGTACGGTGGGTCGTCGCGAAGGGGGTGCCATGAAGAAGCGCTTCGTTTTCCTTGCCGGTGCCGTGACCATCACGACCCTGTGGGGTGCGCCGGGCACGGCAGATCTCTCCACCGGCCACGGGCTGTCCACGGCGGCTGCGCAGGTCGGGCAGGTCGGGCTGAGGCTCGCGCGTGCCAACGAGAACTGCGGCGGCGTGACCGCGACGATCGTCGGCACCGACGGTCCCGACAAGCTCATCGGCACCCCTGGTCCCGACGTGATCTCGGCCGGCAACGGCGACGACACCATCGAGGCGCTCGACGGCAACGACGTGATCTGTGGAGGCCCCGGCGCCGACACGATCCTCGCCGGTGGCGGTGACGACACCGTCTACGGCGGCACCGACGCCTTCTGGATCGACGGCCGCGGCGACCACAAGGTCGGCGACCTGATCGACCCGGGGCCGGGCAACGACGTCATCGACCCCGTCGCCGACGGTCGGAACAGCCGCGACGAGACCATCCCCGACCGGGTCACCTACGCCACGTCCTCGGTGCCGGTGAACGTCAATCTCGGCGCGAGCGGCTCCAGCGGCACGGCAGTCGGCGACGGCACCGACACCATCGCGATGGCTGGCCAGGTCGGCATCATCGGCTCGCAGTTCGCCGACACGATCAACGGCTCCCAGCGCGACGACTACATCGAGGGCGGCGGCGGTGGCGACACCATCAACGGACTCGGTGGTCACGACGTGCTCTGGGCCGAGGGGCCGGTGCCCGGTGGCTCGGACGGCGACAAGCTCTCGGGCGGCGACGGTGACGACTTCCTCTACAGCTTCCGCGGCCAGGACACCCTGTCGGGAGGCCCGGGCATCGACTCGATCTACGCCCAGTCCGCCGACCGCGCCGACGTGAGCGCCGGCGGCGGCAACGACGCCCTGTTCGTCAACGTGGTGCGCGAGGGCGGTGCCAAGATCAACGGCGCCTCCGGCACCGACATCCTCACCCTCACCACCACGTTCGGCGACCCTGGCAACCGCCCGAGCATCCGGGTGAACCTCGCCAGCGGCGTCATCGACTCCAGCATCGGCGGGCCGGCCCAGGTCAAGGGTGTCGAGCAGGTGATCGTCAACGACTACGTGTCGGTCGACTTCAACGGCACCAACTCCGGGGAGCTCGTCGGAGTGGCCCGTGGCGGCGCGCTCGACGCGGCGATGAACGGCGGCACCGACTGGGCCTACGGCAGCTTCTTCAACGACCGGCTCGACGGTGGCAAGGGCAAGGACACCATCTGGGGGATGGCCGGCACCGACAGCTGCTCGGCCGGGGAGTACCAGCGCCTCTGCGAGTAGCGCTCCCGGTGGAGGCGCCTAGCGGGAGGCGCCTGGCGTCAGTCCTTGAGCTCGCAGATGACCGCACCCTGGGTGACGGTCGCGCCGACCTCGGCCTGGAGGCCGGTGACGGTGCCTGCCTTGTGGGCCTTGATGGGCTGCTCCATCTTCATCGCCTCCATCACGACCACGACGTCACCAGCGGCGACCTCCTGGCCGTCCTCGACGGTGACCTTCACGATGGTGCCCTGCATCGGGCTGGTGACGGCGTCGCCCGACGCCGCGGCGCCGGAGGACTTGCCGGCACTGCGCCGGGGCTTCTTCGCGCCCCCGCCGGCGACGGCCAGGCCGCCGCCGAGCCCGCCGGGGATGACGACCTCGAGCCGTCGGCCGCCCACCTCGACGGTGACCCGCTGGCGGTCCGGAGCGTCCTCGGTCTCGGCCGAGTCGCCGGCGTACGGCGTGATCTGGTTGTCGAAGTCGGTCTCGATCCACGACGTGTAGACCGAGAAGGTCTCACCGTCGCCGACGAACGCCGGGTCGGACACGACGGCGGCGTGGAACGGCACCACGGTGGGCATGCCGTCGACGACGAACTCGGCCAGCGCCCGGCGTGCGCGCTCGAGCGCCTGGGTGCGGTCGCGGCCGGAGACGATCAGCTTGGCGATCAGGGAGTCGAACGCGCCGGGGATGGTCTCGCCCGTGACGTAGCCGCCGTCGACGCGCACGCCGGGGCCGCTCGGCGGCACCCAGGCCGACAGGGTGCCGGGGGCGGGCATGAAGTTGCGGCCGCCGTCCTCGGCGTTGATGCGGAACTCGATGGAGTGGCCGCGGACCTCCGGGTCGTCGTACCCGAGCTCCTCGCCGGCGGCGATGCGGAACATCTCGCGGACCAGGTCGATGCCGGTGACCTCCTCGGAGACGCAGTGCTCCACCTGGAGCCGGGTGTTGACCTCGAGGAAGGAGATGGTGCCGTCCTGCCCGACGAGGAACTCGCAGGTCCCGGCGCCGACGTAGCCGGCCTCGCGCAGGATCGCCTTGGACGACTCGTAGAGCTCGGTGACCTGCTCGTCGCTGAGGTACGGCGCGGGCGCCTCCTCGACCAGCTTCTGGTGGCGCCGCTGGAGCGAGCAGTCACGGGTGGACACGACCACGACGTTGCCGTGCTGGTCGGCCAGGCACTGGGTCTCGACGTGGCGCGGACGGTCGAGGTACTTCTCCACGAAGCACTCGCCCCGGCCGAAGGCCGACACGGCCTCGCGCACCGCGGACTCGTACATGTCGGCGACCTCGGCCATCTCGCGGGCCACCTTGAGGCCACGCCCGCCGCCACCGAAGGCGGCCTTGATCGCGATCGGCAGGCCGTGCTCCTCGGCGAACGCGACGGCCTCGTCGGGGCCGTTGAGCGGGTCCTTGGTGCCGGCGACGAGGGGGGCGCCGACCTTCTGCGCGATGTGCCGGGCCTGCACCTTGTCGCCGAGGGCGTCGATCGCGGCCGGCGGGGGGCCGATCCAGACGAGCCCGGCGTCGATGACGGCCTGGGCGAAGGCGGAGTTCTCGGCGAGGAAGCCGTAGCCGGGGTGCACGGAGTCGGCCCCCGACCGCTCGGCGACCGCGATGATCTTCTCGATGTCGAGGTAGGACTCGGCCGGCGTCGCGCCGTCCAGCGAGTAGGCCTCGTCGGCGAGGCGGACGAACTGCGCGTCGCGGTCGGGATCGGCGTAGACCGCCACGGAGCCGATGCCGGCGTCCTTGCAGGCGCGGATCACGCGGACCGCGATCTCGCCCCGGTTGGCGATGAGGACCTTCTCCAGCGGCTTGATGTCGGGCACGGGGCAGACCATATCGCCCAGGATCCCGGTGCTGGTTCCAGCCCCGCACGGGGTACGACGGCAGGCACGCGGTTAGCGATCGCTAACCTCGGCGGCTAGGATTCCGACATGTCCTACGAGTTGTCGCCCGAGCACGAGATGTTCCGCCGCAGTGTCCGCGAGTTCGCGGAGGCCGAGATCGCGCCGCACGCCGCGCAGTGGGACCGTGACCACCACTTCCCGACCGACGTGGTGAAGAAGATGGGCGACCTGGGGCTGATGGGCCTCACCGCGCCCGAGGAGTACGGCGGCGCGGGCCTCTCCGGCGAGGACGGCGGCTTCACCAGCCTCTGCCTGGCCATCGAGGAGATCGGTCGCGTCGACCAGTCGATGGGCATCACGCTCGAGGCGGCCGTCGGCCTGGGCATCAACCCGATCCTGACCTACGGCACCGATGAGCAGAAGCAGACGTGGCTGCCCGACCTGGTGAGCGGCGAGCGGCTCGCGGGCTTCGGCCTGACCGAGCCGGGCGCCGGCTCCGACGCGGGCGCGACCCGCACCAAGGCCGTGCTGGCCGACGGCGAGTGGGTCGTCAACGGTGCCAAGCAGTTCATCACCAACTCCGGCTCGGAGATCACCAGCCTGGTCACCGTGACCGCCCGCACCGGCGAGCGCGAGGGCGGTCGGCCCGAGCTCAGCACGATCATCGTGCCCAGCGGGACGCCCGGCTTCACCGCCGAGAAGGCCTACGACAAGCTCGGCTGGCACGCCTCCGACACCCACCCGTTGAGCTTCGAGGACGTCCGCGTCCCCGAGGCCAACCTGCTCGGTGAGCGGGGCCGCGGCTACGCGCAGTTCCTCGCCACCCTCGACGACGGCCGGGTCGCCATCGCCGCCCTCGCGGTCGGCTGCATCCAGGCCTGCCTCGACCTGTCGCTCCAGTACGCCGGCGATCGGCAGACCTTCGGTGGCCCGATCGGCCGCAAGCAGGGCGTGGCGTTCCAGATCTCCGACCTCCAGGTGATGCTCGACGCGTCCCGGCTGCTGACCTACAAGGCCGCCGACATGAAGGACCGGATGGAGGGTGGCGGCGCGGTCTCGACCAAGGACTTCAAGCAGGCGGCCGCCGTCGCCAAGCTCTACGCCACCGAGTCGGCCGTCACCGCCACCCGCATCGCGACGCAGGTCTTCGGCGGCTACGGCTTCATGGAGGAGTACCCCGTGGCGCGCTTCTACCGCGACGCCAAGGTGCTCGAGATCGGCGAGGGCACCTCCGAGGTCCAGCGGATGCTGATCGCCCGGGGCCTCGGCCTCCCGGTCGAGTAGCGGCCACCCGGCTAGCCTGCACCCATGGATGCACGACGAAGGCTCGGCGAGCTCAGCAGGTTCGTCACCGTGGGCATGCTCGCCACCTTCGTGTCGTTCGTGATCTTCAACTACCTGCTGCACGGCTGGGGCGCCATGGACGCGCCGATGGGCGAGCACGCCATCGGCGCCTACGTCGTGGCCAACACCATCGGCATGGTCGTCAGCTACCGCGGCACCCGCATGTGGGCGTTCCGGCACCGGCCCCCCGTGCACGCCGACGGTGGCCGGTCGGCGTACGTCGTGATCAACGTCGTCACGATGGCGATCCCCGTCGCGCTGCTGTGGTTCACCCGCTCCGGTCTCGGCATCGAGAACGCGGTCGCCGACAACATCGCGGCCAACGTCATCGGGCTGGGCCTGGGCTTCGCGGCGCGCTTCTGGCTCTTCCGCAGGTACGTCTTCCCGTTCGAGCCCGTGCTGGCCTCAGCGCAGCAGGTCGAAAAGTGACGTCGCGGCCTCCGCGACCATCCAGAACCGCAGGAACCGGCCGACCAGGCCGGTGACCAGGAAGACCAGCAGATTCACCCGCAGCACCCCGGCCAGCGCGGCGATCACGGCGTACGGCGGGATGCCCGCCCAGGCCGAGGCGAAGAGCAGCGCGGCGGTGAACCACGGCCGGCCCTGGGTGCGCTGCTGCCACTTCTCCATGCTGGCGCGCGACTTGGGCCTGTCCATCTTCCGGTGGATCCACGGCAGCCGCTCGGCGTGCGCGCCGGCGTAGAACCACAGCGTCTTGCCCACCATCTGGCCCACCGCCGCGATCAGCGCGATCAGGGCGGCGGGGTGTGCGCTGGCCGCGACCGCGACGTACGCCTCGGCGTTGAGGATGGGGATGAGGGCCGAGCCGAACGAGAAGAAGAACGTCCCGATCAGCAGCTTCACGAGGCCACCCGCACCGGCACCGGCAGCTTGAGCTTCATCAGCCACCCGAGGGAAACGCACTTGAGGACCAGCAGGGCGCTGGCGATGGCGAGCCCGAGCCACATCCAGCCGGTGACGAGCAGGAGCACCGCGAAGAGCGCGGAGTTGGTGGCCTTGCCGGGCTTGGACCAGTTCCAGAGCCAGATGCGCCGGTCGATCTCGTAGAAGTAGTTGGGGCTGCGGATCGGCCAGGCCAGGAACGCGATCGAGATGAAGCAGTCGATGACCATGAACTCGGCGAGGTAGACGAAGATCGCCGGCGACAGGTGCGGCTCGAGCCAGGCCAGGCCGATGTAGAACGCGCCGGCACAGAACCGGTCGCTGAAGATGTCCATCACCGCGCCGATGCGCGTCTCCTCGTCGCGCACCCGCGCCACGAAGCCGTCGAGCATGTCGCCCACCCAGTAGACGACCAGGGAGATCACCAGCAGCGTCTTGTCGCCGTCGTACGCCGCCCAGGCCGCGAGGGCGACCGCGATCGCCGTGCGTACGAACGTGATGACGGTGGCCGACGTCCACAACCGCTCGGCGGCCGGATCAGCGGCGGTCTCCCTGGTGGCCCCCATGGGGGGAAGGTTAGCGGGCGGTGAGCGCGTGGCCGGCGACCGGTGGCGGGGGTGGGGCGACGCTAGTCGGTCGCGGTGGACCAGAGCGAGGTCCAGGTGTGGCCGAGCTCGCGCACCAGCTCGCGCAGCAGGGGCAGGCTGACCCCGACGACGTTGTGGTGGTCGCCCTCGATGCTCGTCACGAACGCACCGCCGAGACCGTCGACGGTGAAGGCGCCGGCGACGTAGAGCGGCTCGCCGGTCGCGACGTACGCCGCGATCTCGTCGTCGGTGACCTCGGCGAAGCGCACCGTGGTCGACGCGGTGGCTGCGGCGACCGCGCCGGTGGTGGTGTCGCGCAGGCAGTGGCCGGTGTGCAGCACCCCCGAGCGGCCGCGCATCAGCTGCCAGCGCCGCGTCGCGTCGTCCGCGTCGTCGGGCTTGCCGAGCGCGGCCCCGTCGAGCTCGAGGACGGAGTCGCAGCCCAGCACCAGCGCGGCGGCGGGCAGGTCGCTGCGCTCGGCGACGGCCGAGCACTTCAGCTCGGCCAGCTGCAGCGCGAGCTCGACCGGCGGCAGCTCGGTCAGCTGCGACTCGTCGACGCCGCTGACGACGACGTGTGGCTGGAGGCCGGCGCTGCGCAACGTCGCGAGGCGGGCCGGGGACGCGGAGGCGAGGACGAACGGTACGGACACGCGCAGACCCTATCGGCGGCGCGCGCCGCGATCAGTGCGGCAGGGCGCTGGAGCGCCACCCGGCCGGACCGTGAGGGAGGGTACGGCGCACCTTGCGGTGGTGGGACGCCCACTCCGAGACCGGCTCGGCCGGCGGTGCGGCCGCTGTGGAGGCGAGGGCCGTGAACACCCCCACCAGTGCGGCGATCTCCTCCGGAGTGGCGTCGGGTGTGACGATCCTGAGGAACGGCTGCTCCTGCTGCTCGTCGTCGGACGTCACAGCGGGATGTTCCCGTGCTTCTTGGCCGGCAGCGTCTCCCGCTTCGAGCGCAGCAGGCGCAGGCCCCGGACGATCTCGACCCTCGTCTCGTGCGGCGTGATGACCGCGTCGACGTAGCCGCGTTCGGCGGCCTGGTAGGGGTTGGCCAGGGTGTCGTCGTACTCCTGCACCAGCTCGGCGCGACGGGCCTCGGGGTCGTCGGCGTCCTTGAGCTCGTTGCGGTAGAGGATGTTGACCGCGCCCTGCGCGCCCATGACCGCGATCTGCGCGGTCGGCCAGGCCAGGTTGAGGTCGGCGCCGAGGTGCTTGGAGCCCATCACGTCGTACGCGCCGCCGTAGGCCTTGCGGGTGATGACCGTGACCAGTGGGACGGTGGCCTCGGCGTAGGCGTAGATGAGCTTCGCGCCGCGGCGGATGATGCCGTTCCACTCCTGGTCGGTGCCGGGGAGGAAGCCGGGCACGTCGACGAACGTCAGCACCGGGATGTTGAACGCGTCGCAGGTGCGCACGAACCGGGCGGCCTTCTCGGACGCGTCGATGTCGAGGGTGCCGGCGAACTGCGTCGGCTGGTTGGCGACGACGCCGACCGAGCGGCCCTCGACGCGGCCGTAGCCGACGATGATGTTCGGCGCGAACATCGCCTGGACCTCGAGGAACTCCTCGTCGTCGACGATCGCGGTGATCACGTCGTGCATGTCGTAGGGCTGGTTCGGCGAGTCGGGGATCAACGTGTCGAGGGTGCGGTCGAGGTCGGTGACGTCGGTGTCCGCGGGAGCGTCGTACGTCGGCGGCTCGTCGAGGTTGTTCTGCGGCAGGTAGGAGAGCAGCGCCTTGACGTAGTCGATGGCGTCCTGCTCGTCGGAGCCCATGTAGTGGGCGTTGCCCGACTTGGTGTTGTGGGTGCGGGCGCCGCCGAGCTCCTCCATCGTGACGTCCTCGCCGGTGACCGTCTTGATGACGTCGGGTCCGGTGATGAACATGTTGGAGGTGCCGTCGACCATGATCGTGAAGTCGGTGACGGCGGGGGAGTAGACGTGCCCGCCGGCGCAGGAGCCCATGATCATGCTGATCTGGGGGATCACGCCCGAGGCGTGCACGTTGCGCCGGAAGATCTCGCCGTACAGCCCCAGGGAGACGACGCCCTCCTGGATGCGCGCGCCGGCGCCCTCGTTGATGCCGATGATCGGGGAGCCGGTCTTGACCGCGAGGTCCATGACCTTGCAGATCTTCTCGCCGTAGACCTGGCCGAGCGAGCCGCCGAAGATCGTGAAGTCCTGGGAGAACACGCACACCTGGCGGCCGTCGACCGTGCCGTAGCCGGTGATGACGCCGTCGCCGTACGGCCGGTTCTTCTCCAGCCCGAAGTTGGTGGACCGGTGCCGGGCCAGCTCGTCCAGCTCGACGAACGAGCCCTCGTCGAACAGCATCGCGATGCGCTCGCGGGCGGTGCCCCGGCCCTTCGCGTGCTGCTTCTCCACGGCCTTCGCGGACGCCGCGTGCACGGCCTCGCCGAGGCGGTGCTCGAGGTCTGCGAGCTTGCCCGCGGTGGTGTGGATGTCAGGAGACCCTGATGACGTCGCGGGGGTGGAGCTCACGGTTGCTTCCTCCTGGGGATTCGTCCTCTGAGCATGCCCGGCTCGGCCGTGGCACGGATCGGTGCCAATCTAGTGCCCATGAGTGAGCCCCTCGCACCTCGCCCGCCCCTGGACGCCGACCGTCTCGCCGCGCTCCCCGGACCGTGGCGGATCGAGGTCGTCGACGCCACGCCCTCGACCAACGGCGTCGTCTCCAAGCGTGCCGGCGACGGGGAGGCGGCCGGTCTGGTCGTGACCACGGAGCACCAGACCGCCGGACGCGGGCGACTCGGCCGGGTCTGGGAGACGCCGCGCGGGGTGGCCCTGACCTTCTCGGTGCTGCTGCGACCCGAGATCCCGGTGACGCAGTGGACCTGGCTCCCGCTGCTCACGGGGTACGCCGTCCAGGCGGCCCTCGCGGACCGGGTGCCCGAGATCTCGCTCAAGTGGCCCAACGACGTGATGATCGAGGAGCGCAAGCTCGCCGGCATCCTCGTCGAGCGGATCGAGACCCCCGACGGGCCCGCTGCGGTGATCGGGGTCGGCATCAACGTCAACCAGACGATCGACGACGTGCCCGTCGCGCTGGCCACGTCGCTGGCGCTCGAGCTGGGCGAGAGCTTCGACCGTACCGACCTGCTCGTCCACGTGCTCGGCTCGCTGCACGGGCTGATGCCGCTTCTCGAGACCCCGGAGGCGCTCCGGGCCGCCTACCTCGACGCCTGCTCGACGATCGGTCGCGAGGTCGACGTCCACCTGCCCGGCGGGGAGGTCCGCCGGGGCGAGGCGATCGGCATCGACGGCAACGGTGCGCTCGTGGTGAGCTCGGCAGAGGGTGCCCTGAGCGTCGGGGCCGGCGACGTCATCCACGTGCGCGCCGCCGGCTGACGGCAGGTCAGGCGGCCGGCGCCACGTAGTCCGAGGAGTCGCCGGTGATGATGACGTAGAACCGCTTGCGGTTGTTCGCCCCGGCCAGCCCGGTCGGCTGTCCGTCGCTCAGCCGAGGGCTGACCACGAAGTGGTTGACGTTGCCGGTGCCCGGGGGGGCGCAGGCGGTGCCGGAGAGGCCGCACTGGCTGACGGCGATCTCGCCGGAGAACTCCGCGTTCGCGTCCGAGCCGGCCGTGCGGCCGGCCATGCCGCCACCGTCTTGGTCCACGGTGTTCTGCAGGGCGACGACCGCGAAGACGCCGTTGTTGGTGAGCGACTCGTTGGCGTTGATGTAGACGTTGCCGTTGGCGCGCAGGGAGTTGTCGGGCGCCGGTGCCACCGCCGTGTTGGCGAGCGTCGCGTACGCCGCGGTGACGCTGAACCCGCCCGACTGCGCCTCGATCTGACCGGCAGCGTTGATCAGCGCCCAGCGACCCGAGCCGGCCGGGCCGGCGGGGCCGGCCGGACCCTGCGGCAGGTCTCCGGTGCGGAAGTCCTTGGCCCGCAGCGACTTGTTCTTGACGTCCTTGCTCTTGATCGTGTTGTTGCGGACGTCCTTCGAGGTCACCGTGTTGTTCTTGATGTCCTTGCCCGTGATCATCACGGCGGCGTACGACGTGCCGCCGGTGGCGACGACGAGTGCCAGGCTGGAGATGATCAGGGCAGGCGATGGCCGGCGGCCCTTGAGGAGGCGCGGCAGGTGTGGACGCATGAGGAGGATCCCTTCGGCTGGGTCGTCGCGAGGACGCTGTCATGTGACCTTCGTCGCACCGGCTCGATCGGATTGGACTGCACCGAATTTTCTTCGCGGCGCAGTGAGCGCGTCGGCGCCCTGCAGCCGGCGACCGGGTCGAGGTGACATGATCGCGCCGTGGCCTACCCGACGAAGTTGCTCAACGAGGGCGAGCGCGTCGTCGTCTCGACGCGCACTCATGCCAAGGCCCTGATCGGCCCGTTCCTGCTGCTGGTCCTGATCCTCGCGATCGCGCTGCTGGTCGGCCGGATCGGCGACGGCGACGCCGCCGGCATCCTCCACCTGGTGGTCTGGGGCGTCGCAGCGCTGGGCATCCTCTGGTACGTAGTGCGGCCGTTCGTCGACTGGCTGACGACGACGTACACGTTCACCAACCGCAGGTTCATCAAGCGGTCCGGGCTGATCTCCAAGGAGGGCCGCACCATCCCGCTCAACCGGATCAGCGGTGTCGACTTCGAGATCGGGGTGATCGACCGGATCTTCGGCTGCGGCACCCTGATCGTCTCCGACGCCAGCACCGACGGCAGCGTCGAGCTCGAGGACATCCCGCGCGTGGAGTGGGTGCAGCTCAAGGTGTCCGACGAGCTGCACCGGCTCTCGGGTGGGGACCCGGTGCGATCCGACGATGGTGCCTGACGAGCCCTCGCCCAGCGAGCGCCTCGAGCGCGCCATCCTGCGCGAGGAACGGGTCTTCACCGCCGTCGAGGTGGCGTCCGAGACGGGGGCGACGATCGACGAGACCCGCCGGTTGTGGCGGGCGCTCGGCTTCCCGGAGCACGTCGCCGAGGTCGCGTTCACGCAGTCCGACGTCGACGCGGTGTCGACGGTGATCTCCATCGTCGACACCGGGGCCATCGACTTCGACATGGCCGTCAACCTGACTCGTGCGGTGGGACAGACGATGGCCCGGCTCGCCGACTGGGAGGTCGCGACCCTCGTCAACCGGGTCGAGGAGCTGGCCAGGTCCGACGAGGAGTCCGGCAGCCGCATGACGTCGGCGATCCGGCTCGTCGAGCAGGTCAACGAGTCGTTCGAGAGCCTGCTCGTCTTCGCCTGGCGCCGCCACCTCGCTGCCGCGGCCTCCCGGATGGAGGCGCTCGGAGCCAACGAGGAGGACCTCCACACGACCCAGGTGACCGCCGGCTTCGCCGACATCGTCGCCTTCACCCAGCTCAGCAACGAGATCGAGGCCAACCGGATCGGGGACCTCGTCGAGGTCTTCGAGAGCCGCTGCGCCGACGTCGTCGCCGCCCACGGCGGGCGGGTCATCAAGAGCATCGGGGACTCCGTGCTCTTCGTCAGCGACGACGCGGAGCGCGGCGTGGCGATCGCCGAGGGCATCATCAACGTCATCGGACGCGACAGCCGGATGCCCGACGTACGCCTCGGGATCGCCACGGGTTCGGTGGTGATGCGGATGGGCGACGTCTTCGGTCCGCCGGTCAACCTGGCCGCCCGGCTCACCGCCGTGGCCCGCCGCAACCGGCTGATCATCGACCAGGCGACCGCCGACCTGCTGCCCCGGGACGTCTTCGACACCCGTCGGCTGCCGGCCCGTCCGGTGCGCGGTTTCGGCATCGTCGAGCCCCTCGCCGTACGCCGTCACTGACACGCCGAGGCGGCGGACTGGTCTGGACCATTGGCCCGGGTGCTGGCGTTTCCCGCGTGGCGAGGCCCGGTCATTCCTAACGTTTGCGCGTGATCATGGTCCAGGACGTGCGCGTCGACCCCGAGGGGCGGCGCTGTTGGCGCGGCACCGACGAGGTTCGCCTGTCGCGCAAGGAGTTCGACCTGGTGCACGTCCTGATCCTCCGCGCCGGTGAAGTCGTCACCCGTGACGAGCTCATGGACCTGGTCTGGGAGACCCGCTTCTACACCTCGTCGAAGACCATCGACGTCCACCTCGGGTGGGTACGCCGCAAGCTCGGCGACGACACCCGCAAGCCGACCCTCATCACCACGCTCCGCGGTCGGGGCCTGCGCTTCGAGTTGTCGTCCCCGGTCGAGGTCGCCGCAGCCAACTGAGGCCGGTGGCCTAGGCTTCCCGCGTGCCGCAGCCCCTTGCTCCGACCCTGGCCGTCATCGGTGGCGGCCAGCTGGCGCGGATGCTGGCCCAGCCGGCCATTGCGCTCGGTCTGCCGCTGCGGCTGCTAGCCGAGGGGCCGGACGTCTCCGCCGCCCAGGTGATCCCCGACCACGTGGTCGGTGACTACCGCGACCTCGACACGTTGCGTGCGGTCACCGACGGGTGTGCCGTGGTCACCTTCGACCACGAGCACGTTCCGACCGAGCACCTGCACGCGCTCGAGGAGCACCTGGCCGTGCGGCCCGGTCCAGAGGCCCTCGTCCACGCGCAGGACAAGGCGGTCATGCGCACCAGGCTCGCCGAGCTCGGCGTGCCGTGCCCGCGCAACGCCGTGGTCACCACGGTGGCCGAGGTGGAGGACTTCGGGTTCCCGTGCGTGCTCAAGACGACCCGGGGCGGCTACGACGGCAAGGGTGTGTGGTTCGTGCGGGCGACCGACGAGTGCGGTGCGGCGTTCGACGCCGCGGCCGCCACCGGCGTCGCCCTGCTCGCCGAGGAGCTGGTCGACTTCCGGCGCGAGCTGTCGGCGCTGGTGGCCCGCTCGCCGAGCGGCCAGGCCGCGGCGTACCCGGTCGTCGCCTCGACCCAGCTCGACGGCATCTGCCACGAGGTCATCGCACCCGCACCCGACCTGGCGCCCGAGCTGGCGGGGCAGGCGCAGGAGATCGCGCTGAGGATCGCCGGCGCGCTCGACGTGACCGGCATCTTGGCGGTCGAGCTCTTCGAGACCATCGACGGTCGCGTGCTCGTCAACGAGCTGGCGATGCGGCCGCACAACACCGGTCACTGGACCCAGGACGGAGCGGTCACCTCGCAGTTCGAGAACCACCTGCGTGCGGTGATGGACCTGCCGCTCGGCTCGCCCGCGCCGCGTGAGCGCTGGACGGTGATGGTCAACATCCTCGGTGGCGCCGACGACGCCGGCCGCCTGTACGACGGGTTCCCGCACGCCATGGCGCGCGACCCGTTCCTGCGGGTGCACCTGTACGGCAAGGCGCTCCGGCCAGGGCGCAAGGTCGGCCACGTCAACGCCTACGGCGACGACCTCGACGACTGTCTGGTGCGGGCGCGGCATGCGGCCGCATGGTTCCGCGGAGAACTGGGAGATGAGAGCGAATGAGTGAGCAGCCCGAGCCCGGCGCACGCGTCGGCATCGTGATGGGTTCCGACTCCGACTGGCCGGTGATGCAGGCGGCCGCCGAGGCGCTCGCGGAGTTCGGCGTGGCCCACGAGGCCGACGTCGTGAGCGCCCACCGGATGCCCGACGAGATGCTGGCCTACGGGCGCGAGGCGGCCGGTCGCGGGCTGTCGGTGATCATCGCCGGCGCCGGGGGAGCCGCCCACCTGCCCGGCATGCTCGCCGCCGTCACGCCGCTGCCGGTCATCGGTGTGCCCGTCGCGCTCAAGCACCTCGACGGCATGGACTCCCTGCTCTCCATCGTGCAGATGCCCGCCGGCGTCCCGGTCGCGACCGTCTCGATCGGCAACGCCCGCAATGCCGGGCTGCTCGCCGTACGCATCCTCGGCACCGCCGACCCCGATCTCCAGCAGAAGATGCTGGCGTTCCAGGCCGACCTGCGCACCAGCTCGACCGAGAAGGGCGCCGTCGTGCGCCGGGAGTCGGGGCGCGGGGGGCGCAAGCTCGGGTTCTGAGGGGGGCGGGAGGGGGGCGGGGATCACCGGATATCCGGTGATCCCCGGGGTTAGTGACCGTTGCAAAGGCCACAAACCCCAAGACTCGCCCACGAACTTCCGCTTCGGCGTCAGTCCGAGACCAGCGACAAGCGTCGGCGTCAGTCGGGGCCGACCCGCCCCCGTAGCCTCTTCACGTCGGACCTGCGCTTCTTGGCGTCGGCCCGGCGGCGCTTGGAGCCGCGGGTCGGCTTGGTGGGGACCCGCGGACGGGGTGGGGGAGCGAGCAGCACGCGGACGCGCTCCGCAAGCCGCTCCCTCGCGGCCACCCGGTTGCGGTGCTGCGAACGGTGCTCGTGCGCGACCACGACGAGTGGTCCGCCGACCTGTGCAGTGGCGCGGGCTCGCTGCGCTGCGTCGAGCGCGACCGAGGTGGCCGGGTCCCAGACGAGCTCGACCCGGGAGTCGGTGGTGTTGACCGACTGTCCGCCCGGACCCGGTGATCTCGAGAACCGTTCGACGAGCTCGTCGGCGGGGATCACCACCCCGCTCGGGATCCCCGGTCCGCTCGGGACCCTCAGCTCCCTCACAACTGCTTCCTCACCTGGGGAGCTTGCGCCACTCGATGGCCGGACAGGTGTCCATGACCATCGGTACGCCGGCCCCGACGGTGCGCTCGAAGGCCTGCTCGTCGATGACACCGAGCTGGAACCACACCGCCTTCGCGCCAACTGCCACCGCCTGGTCGGCGAACTCGCCGGCGGCGTCCGAGCGGCGGAACACGTCGACGACGTCGATCGGGAACGGCACGTCGGCGAGGGTGGCGTAGCCCTGCTCGCCGAGCACGGTCGGGGCATCGGGGTGGATGGGGACGATCCGCTTGCCGCGCTCCTGCAGCAGCCGCGCGATGGAGTACGCCGTCCGGCTGGTGTTGCCGGACAGCCCCACGACCGCCCAGGTCTCCAGGTCGTCGAGCATCAGTCGGACCGACGCGGGGTCCTGCCAGGAGGTGCTCATGTGGCGAACGGTAACGCGCACCTGGGGAGCGTCCGTCCGGGCGCTGGGACGACCACGGGTCGGGGTCGCCCCGAGGCAGGCGCGGCCCGGGAGTTACCGGGAAGTACCGTTGGCCCGTGAGCGAGTACCCCCTCTTTGCCCTGTCCGAGGAGCACCAGGCGATCCGCGAGGCCGTGCGCGCGGTCTGTGACGCCAAGGTCGCGCCGTACGCCGCAGTCGTCGACGAGGAGGCGCGCTACCCGCAGGAGGCTGCGGACGCGCTGCTCGCCGCCGACTTCCATGCACCGCACGTGCCTGAGGAGTACGGCGGCGCCGGAGCCGACGCGCTGGCGACCGTGCTGGTGATCGAGGAGGTCGCGCGCGCGTGCGTCGCGTCGTCGCTCATCCCCGCGGTCAACAAGCTGGGCTCGCTGCCGCTGATGATCAGCGGCTCCGAGGAGCTCAAGCAGAAGTACCTCACCCAGCTCGCCGCGGGCAAGGGCGGATTCTCCTACTGCCTCTCCGAGCCCGACGCCGGCTCCGACGCGGTCGGGATGAAGACCCGGGCCGTGCGAGACGGCGACGACTGGGTGATCGACGGCGTGAAGCGGTGGATCACCAACGCCGGCGTCAGCGAGTTCTACACCGTCATGGCGGTCACCGACGCGGACAAGCGCGGCCACGGTGTCACGGCGTTCGTCGTCGAGAAGTCCGACGAGGGCGTGTCGTTCGGGGCGCCGGAGAAGAAGCTCGGCATCAAGGGCTCGCCCACCCGCGAGGTCTACTTCGACAAGGTCCGCATCCCCGGCGACCGGATGATCGGTGTCGAGGGCACCGGCTTCGAGACCGCCATGCGGACCCTCGACCACACCCGCGTCACCATCGCCGCACAGGCGGTCGGGGTCGCCCAGGGAGCCCTGGACTACGCGCTGGAGTACGCCAAGGAGCGCAAGCAGTTCGGCAAGCCGATCGCCGACTTCCAGGGCCTCCAGTTCATGCTCGCCGACATGGGCATGAAGGTGGAGGCGGCCCGGCAGATGACGTACGCCGCGGCCGGCCGCTCCGAGCGTGGCGACGCGGACCTGACGTTCTTCGGTGCTGCCGCCAAGTGCTTCGCCTCCGACGTCGCGATGCAGGTCACCGTGGACGCCGTCCAGGTGCTCGGCGGCTACGGCTACACCCGCGACTACCCCGTCGAGCGGATGATGCGCGACGCCAAGATCACCCAGATCTACGAGGGCACCAACCAGGTGCAGCGCATCATCATCGCCCGGCAGCTGCTGGCCGGGGTGCAGTCCGAGCTGTAGCGGGGGAGGGCGCGGGTCGGCCGCTCGGGCGACCGGGCAGGATCGGGGCATGACGTCCCCCGCCGCCGGGTCTCGCCGCGTGTTCGCTGTCGACGACCCGGACCTCGACCCCTACCCGCTGCTCAACTCGCTGGTGGTGCCCCGGCCGATCGCCTGGATCTCGACGCGGTCGGCCGCCGGCGTCCTCAACCTCGCCCCGCACTCGTTCTTCACGGTGGCCTGCGCCCACCCGCCGATCGTGCAGTTCACCTCCGTCGGCACGAAGGACACCCTGCGCAACGTGCGTGAGACCGGTGAGGCGGTCGTCAACATCGTCTCGCGCCCGCTGGCGGACGCCGTCAACGGCACCAGTGCGCCCTTCGACGCATCGGTGGACGAGGCGGCCCGGCTGGGCATCGAGCTGGAGCCGAGTGCCCGGGTGTCGGTGCCGCGGGTGGCGGCGTCACCGGCCTCGCTGGAGTGCACGTTCCACTCGGCGGTCGAGCTCGGCGACTCGACGGTGGTCTTCCTCGACGTGGTCGCGTTCACCGTGAAGCAGGACGCCCTCGACGGAGACCATCCCGCGATCGCGCACCTCCAGCCGCTGTCGCGGCTCGGCCGCAACGAGTGGGGCCTGCCGCCCGAGGTGTTCGCCCTCGACCGTCCACGGCGACCGGAGGACGTGCCGATCGCTCGGCAACTCTGAGCGAGCCTCAGGCCGCGGTGAACAGCCAGCGCCGGAGGGCCTCGCCGACGACGGCGGCGTTCATCGGTGCGGCCGGCACGATCACCCGGGGCGGGGCGCCGGCCTCGTCGATCACCAGGACGTGGCCGTGCAGCCACGCATCGTTGGCCAGGAAGCGCAGCTCGCCCGACACGCAGTGGGCGGCGTCGTCGACGGTGGAGAGGTCCACCTGGCGCCCGTCGGAGAGGTGGCCGTCGAGGTCGACCGAGAGAACGCTCCACGGGTGGTGGGGGTGGAACGACAGGTTGTTCTTGACGCGGATGTCCATCGCTCGTTCCCTCCGGTGTCGTGGGTCGTGCCTGCTCCTCTCCTATCGGCTGGTCGGGTGGCGGGTTGAGCCATTCCAGGCCGACGAGATGGGCCGACGAGATGGGCCGACGAGATGGGCCGATGAGATGCCGGTGCGTGGGTACCGGCAAGGCACGACGACCGAAGGAGTGGCATGGCCAAGGAAGACGCAGGACAGGTGTCGGAGGTCTCCGGCATGGACCCCTCCGGACCGGACCAGATCGAGCCGTCCGACGCCACGGCCGGCGCGCCCGAGGGTGAGTCCGGCACTCCCCAGGAAGGTACGGCGGGGCCGAACGCCGCGCCCCGGCACGACCCGCCCGAACCGGCCAACGAGTCGGCTCGCTGACCACATCGAGCACCAGGAGGCCGGCATGCCCCAGAAGGCATGGAGCAAGAAGCGCGAGCGCCAGTACGAGCACATCAAGGAGGGCCTCGAGGACAGCGGCCGCAGCGAGGAGACCGCCGAGGAGATCGCCGCGCGCACCGTCAACAAGGAGCGAGCCCGGGCCGGCGAGGCCGCCGAGAGCAGTGACCTGTCGAAGGACGACATCTCCTCGGGCCGCCGCGGCGGCCTGCGCTCGCACCGCGGGCCGGGCGGACGCACCCGCGACCAGCTCTACAACGAGGCCAGGGCCAAGAACGTCAAGGGCCGCTCGAAGATGACGAAGGCCGAGCTCGAGAAGGCCGTCGGTCGCTAGTGCCGAGCGGGGCTCAGCGGTGGCCGGCCGGCGAGCAGGCCCGGCCCGAGTGGCCGCGCCGCGCGCCGCGCCGCTTCCCGGCGAGGACCAGGAAGAAGATCAGCACCCAGAACGGGAACCCGGTCAGCACGCTGAGCACGATCAGCACTGCCAGGACCGGGAGGAACGGCAGCGCAGTGAGCCGTGGCCATGAGGAGCCCGTCCGGGGCCGGTGAGCGGGCTGGACGGCGACCGGCTGCAGGCGCGGCAGGTCCTCGAACAGCGGCGCCAGGTCGGCCGCCGTCCGGGCGGTCCAGATGGCGTCGAGGCGCTCGTCGTACTCCTCGTTGGTGAGCCGGCCGTGTGCGAAGTGCTCGGCCAGGTCGGCGCTGGCGCGCTCCCGGTCGGCGTCGCCGATGCGCAGTGCGGGGCTCATCACCGGGCCTCCTCGTCGTCGTCGGGGTCGGAGTCGGCGTCGGTGGGTGCGGCCGTGCCGTCGGCGCCGTTCGCGAGGATGCCGTAGAGGTCGCGCCGGGTGGCGACGAGGGTCTCGACGGCGGCCCGGCGCTGCTGGTCCGAGCCCTGCGTCACGATCTGCCAGACCGCTCCCATGACCTGGCCGATCTCGGCCTTCAGATCGGGGCTGCCGCTGCGGGTGGAGCCGGCGGCGGCCGCTCGCTCACGGCGTTCGAACGGCGCCCACACGTCGGCGAGCTCGTCGGCGTGCTCCGCGGCGTACGTCGCGCCGGCCTCGGAGAGGCGCAGGGTCCGGCGGCCGCGCTCGTCGTCGGACTCCACGAGTCCTTCGTCCTGCAGCTGCTGGATCGTCGGGTAGACCGAGCCGGGGCTGGGCCGCCATGCGTCGTTGCTGCGCTCGGCGATCTGCTGGATCACCTGGTAGCCGTTGACCGAGGCGCCGTCGGCGGACGCCTGCCGGAGCACGTCGATGATCGCCATCCGGACGTCGCCGCGACGCACCTTCGGGCCTGCCGGCTGCGGCGGTGCGCCGGGGGGCGCCATGCCGAAGAAGCCCTGCAGCCACGGGGGCGGTCCGCCCGGCCCGCCACGCCGTGCACCCCACCCGGGGTTGTCGGTCCAGCCCTGCCAGTGGTTGCCGCCCCGCCCGTGCTGGGCGCGGCCCTGGACCACCTCGTTGGCGAGGTCCTGCCACATCCGCTGCCGACCGTGTCCCATCTCGATCTCCCTGCTGGTACGACGCATCGCGTCACTGTCACGATATATCGCGAGCGTACGCCGAGGGTTCGGGGCGCGCAAGAGTGTTCCGACGACCGAGCGACCGCCCGGCCGTGGTGGGTCGGGCCGGGTCCGGTTACGCTCGCCCCGTTCAGGTGTCCAGCCCCGAGGGAGCCAGCGAGTGCGCGAGATCGTGGTCTTCAGCGGCAGTGCCCACCGGCCACTGGCCACCTCGATCTGCGACGCGCTCGGCGTCGAGCTCAGCCCGGTCGAGCTGACCCGGTTCAGCAACGACTGCCTCCAGGCCCAGCTGCTGGCCAACTGTCGTCAGCGCGACGTCTACATCGTGCAGCCGCTCGCTCCGCCCACGCAGGAGCACCTGATGGAGCTGTTGTTGATGGTGGACGCGGCCCGGGGTGCCTCCGCCCAGCAGATCACCGCCGTCATCCCGTACTTCGCCTACGCGCGCTCGGACAAGAAGGACGCCTCGCGGATCTCCATCGGTGGTCGACTCGTCGCCGACATGCTGGTCGCTGCGGGGGTGCACCGGGTGCTGACGATGAGCCTGCACGCCCCGCAGGTGCACGGCTTCTTCTCGGTGCCGGTCGACCACCTCACCGCCCTGGGCGTGCTCGCCGACCACTTCAACGGCCAGGACCTGACCGACGCGGTCGTCGTCTCGCCCGACTTCGGCAACGCCAAGACGGCGACCCAGTTCGCCCGGCTGCTCGGGCTCCCGGTGGCGGCCGGCAGCAAGAAGCGGCTGGCCGATGACCGGGTCGTCATCGACGCGATCGTCGGCGACGTCGAGGGCAAGCGGGCGATCGTCCTCGACGACGAGATCGCCACCGGCGGCTCGATCGTCGAGCTGCTCGACCGGCTCGCCGAGCAGGGCTGCACCGAGGCCGCGGTGGCCTGCACGCACGGGCTCTTCGTCGGCAAGGCGCTGGAGCGGCTGCGTGGGCACCCGATGATCTCCGAGGTGATCACCACCGACACGGTGCCGCCGCCCGACGACTGGCCGGACCTCAAGGTCCGCACGGTCGCGGGGATCTTCGCCTCTGCCATCGACCGGATCCACGACGGGGAGTCCGTGAGCGACCTGTTCGACGGCGTCGACCCGGCGCACGGCCCGCCCCAGCGACGACTGTTCGACTGACGGCTCAGCGCAGGCGCGCGTCGACGGACGCCGGTGCGAGCACGCCCTCGATCGCGACGGCGGCGCAGCCGACCAGGCCGGCGTTCTCGCCGTGCCGGCTCGGGCGCAGGTCGAGGTCGCGCACGCTGCCCGCGGCGCAGTCCGCGTAGATGGCCTCGCGCACCCCTGCGGCGTAGGTGTCGAAGGCGAGGGCCATGTCGCCGCCGATGACCACCGTCTGCGGGTTGAGCAGGTTGATCGCCACCGCCAGGACCTCGCCGAGGTCGTGGCCGGCCTGACGCAGCAGCCGTCGGGCCAGGGTGTCCCCGTCGAGGGCGTGCGCCGCGAGCTCACGGATGTGGGCGGCCTCGCCACCTCCGTCGGCGTACGTCGCGAGGAGGGCCCAGCCGCCCGCGATCGCCTCGAGGCAGCCGGTGGCGCCGCAGCGGCAGGGCAGCTCGTCGGCGCGGGGGTGCTTGCTGTGCCCGATCTCGCCGCTCGCCCCGGCCGTGCCCCGGAGCACGCGGCCGTCGGAGATGATGCCGAGCCCGAGGCCGGTCGACGCCTTCACGACCAGGGCTTCGCTCGGCGGGTCGGACCGCCCGAACAGCTCGGACCGGGCGAGGGCCTGGGCGTCGTTGACGAGGAAGAGCGGGGCGGCGGTGATCTCGGCGACGTACGGCGCCAGCTCGACGCCGTCCCAGCCGCGCATGACCGGGGAGTCGACGCTGACCATCCGCTCCGGGTCGACCAGGCCCGACAGGCTCATCCCGACCGCGAGCACCGGGGGAGTGACGTCGACCAGCAGCGCCGCGAGCCGGGCGACGAGCGCGGGCATCAGCTCGGCGGCCACGACGCCGACCACGTGGTCACGCGAGTCGGTGGCCAGCTCGCGACCCTCGAGGTCGAAGACGCCGAGCTGGGTGCGCGAGCGGCCCACCGCAACGGCCAGCACCACCCCGGCCTCGTGGTTGAACCGGAGTGAGGCCGCCGGTCGCCCCCCGGTGGGCGCGAGGTCGTCACCGGGCAGCACCAGGCCGGCGTCCACGAGTGTCGACACCCGGGCCAGCACGGCGGTGCGGGACAGGCCGGTCAGCTGGCCGACCTCGGTGCGGGTCCGGGCCCGGCCGGTGCGCACCAGGTCGAGCACGTCTCCGGGGGAGGACGGTCGGACGCTGTCCATCTCGGCTCCTCCTCTAGTGGGCTTGGGTACCGCGGGGGCACTGTACCCGGTCCCTTAAGTCTAAGAAAGTTTGAAGTTATGCTTGCAAAAGACAGAAGACCTTTCTAGGTTGGCTGCATGAGTGCCCCCCAGCCGGTCCCCACGCCGCCCGACGTCTGTGACTTCACGGTCTTCGGCGGCTCCGGCGACCTGGCGCTGCGCAAGCTGCTCCCTGCGCTGTACCTGCGCGACCGGGAGGGGCACCTGCCCGCCGACACCCGGATCATCGGGGTCACCCGCACCGACCTCGACCACGACGGCTACCGCGCCCTGGTCGCCGACGCGCTCGCCACGCACGTCGCCGCGAGCCTGCTCGACGACGCCTCGGTAGACCGGATGCTCGCCCGCGTGCACCACGTGCGGCTCGACGTGCTCGACCACGGCGACTGGCACCACCTGCACGGCCTGCTGAAGGACCGGCCCCGCCACGACGAGGCGGTCCGCGTGTTCTACCTCGCGGTGGCGCCCGGCCTCTTCGGCCCGATCTGCGAGCAGCTGGACGAGATCGGCGCCGCCGACGCCAACGCCCGCGTCGTCATGGAGAAGCCGGTCGGCCACGACCTCGCGTCGGCGCAGGCGATCAATGACGCGGTCGGATCGGTCTTCTCGGAGTCGCAGATCTTCCGCATCGACCACTACCTCGGCAAGGAGAGCGTGCAGAACCTCCTCGTCACCCGCTTCGCCAACACGTTCCTCGAGCCGCTGTGGAACTCCCGCTGGGTCGACCACGTGCAGATCACCGTCGCCGAGTCGCTCGGCGTGGGCGAGCGCGGCGGCTACTACGACCACGCCGGGGCCATGCGCGACATGGTGCAGAACCACCTGCTCCAGCTGCTGTGCCTGGTCGCCATGGAGCCGCCGACCTACATCGGGCGCGAGACGGTGCGCGACGAGAAGCTCAAGGTGCTCCAGGCGTTGCGGCCGATGTCGCCCGAGGACGTCGACCGCGACACGGTCCGCGGCCGCTACGGCGCCGGCCTGGTCGACGGCCTGCCGGTCCCGTCGTACGCCGAGGAGCTGGGGCACGACGAAAGCGCTACCGAGACCTTCGTGGCCCTGCGGGCGGAGGTGCAGAACTGGCGCTGGGCCGGCGTGCCGTTCTACCTGCGCACCGGCAAGCGGCTGGACCGGCGCGCCTCGGAGATCGTGGTGGTCTTCAAGGCGCCGCCGCACGCGATGTTCCCGCACAGCGAGGGCGTCACCCAGCCCAACAGCCTGCACATCCACGTGCAGCCCGACGAGGGCATGCGCCTGCAGCTGACCGCGAAGGAGCCCGGCCCGGGCGGCTACCGGCTGCGCCCGGTCTCGCTCGACCTCAGCTACGCCACCACCTTCGACCAGGCCTCGCCCGACGCCTACGAGCGGCTGCTCATGGACGTGATGAAGGGCAACCCGACGCTGTTCATGCGTCGTGACGAGGTCGAGGCCGCCTGGACCTGGGTCGAGCCGATCCTCACCCGGTGGGCAACGTCGCCCGACCGGCCCAAGCGCTACGCCGCCGGCACGTCCGGCCCCACCGCCGCCGCGACCCTCATCGAGCGCGACGGCCGCACCTGGCAGGAGCCAGACCAGTGAACACACCCCAGCACCCGACCACCCATCCCGTCGTCGCCGCCGTCACCGGCCGCATCGTCGAGCGCAGCGCGGCCTCGAGGTCGGCGTACCTGCGTCGCATCCGCGCGGCCGCCGACAAGGGGCCTGCCCGGGGCCGGCTGGCCTGTGCCAACCTCGCGCACGGCTTCGCCGCCTCCGACGAGCCCGGCAAGCAGGCGCTGCGCGGGCGCACCAAGCCCAACCTGGCGATCGTCACCAGCTACAACGACATGCTGTCGGCCCACCAGCCCTTCGAGACGTTCCCGCGCCAGCTCAAGAAGGCCGTCATCAAGGCCGGCGGCATCGCCCAGGTCGCCGGTGGCGTGCCCGCGATGTGCGACGGCATCACCCAGGGCCGCGACGGCATGCAGCTCTCCCTCTACAGCCGCGACGTGATCGCGATGTCGACCGCGATCGCGCTGTCGCACGACATGTTCGACGGCGCGCTGATGCTCGGCGTCTGCGACAAGATCGTGCCCGGGCTGCTGATCGGTGCGCTGTCGTTCGGCCACCTGCCGACGATCTTCGTGCCGGCCGGGCCCATGACCTCCGGCCTGCCCAACGGTGAGAAGGCCCGCGTGCGCCAGCTGCACGCCGAGGGCAAGGTCGGGCGCGAGGAGCTGCTGGCCGCCGAGTCCGCGTCGTACCACTCCGCCGGGACCTGCACGTTCTACGGCACGGCCAACTCCAACCAGCTGCTGATGGAGGTGCTCGGCCTGCACCTGCCCGGCTCCGCCTTCGTCAACCCGGGTACGCCGCTGCGCGAGGCCCTGACCGACGCCGCCGGACGACGGGTGACCGAGCTGACGCGCCTGGGCGACGAGCCCACACCGGTCGGCGAGATCGTCGACGAGCGCGCGGTCGTCAACGCGTGTGTCGCGCTGCTGGCCAGCGGCGGGTCGACCAACCACACGATGCACCTGGTCGCGATCGCCCGCGCCGCCGGCGTGCACCTCACCTGGCAGGACCTCTCGGACCTCTCGGCGGTGGTGCCGTCGCTGGCGCGCGTCTACCCCAACGGCTCGGCCGACATCAACCACTTCCACGCCGCCGGCGGCGTGGCGTTCTTGGTGCACACGCTGCTGCGGGCCGGCCTGCTGCACGACGACGTGCTCACCGTGGCCGGCCGCGGCCTGTGGCACTACACGACCGAGCCGCGGCTCTCCGGCGGCGCGCTCACCTGGGAGGAGGGGCCGAAGGCGAGCCTCGACCTCGACGTGCTCCGGCCGGCCGACGCTCCCTTCGCGCCCGACGGCGGGCTCAAGGTGCTGACCGGTCGGCTCGGCACCGGCGTCATCAAGACCTCCGCGGTGAGGCCGGAGCACCGCGCCGTCTCGGCGCCGGCCCTGGTGTTCGACGACCAGGCCGACTTCCTGGCCGCCTTCGCTGCCGGCGACCTCGACGCCCGCGACTTCGTGGCGGTCATCCGCTACCAGGGCCCGGCGGCCAACGGCATGCCCGAGCTGCACAAGCTGACCCCGGCCCTCGGCGTGCTGCAGGACCGGGGGCAGCGGGTCGCGGTCGTCACCGACGGCCGGATGTCCGGCGCGTCCGGCAAGGTCCCGGCGGCCATCCACCTGACTCCCGAGGCGGCGGTGGGGGGACCGCTGTCTCGGGTTCGCGACGGTGACCCGATCACCCTCGACGCCGACGCCGGACTGCTCGAGATCGACGCCGACCTGGCGTCGCGCGAGCCGACCGGTCGGCCGCCGCAGGGGGAGGAGTGGTCGGGCACCGGACGCGAGCTGTTCGCCGCGTTCCGCGCCACGGTCGGTCCGGCTGATGCCGGCGCGAGTGTCTTCCCGGCGTACGGCGCGTCTGCCCAGGACGGCCTGGAGGTGCGCGTTGTCGAGCATGCCTGAGGCCCTGCACCTGTCGCTGTCCGGGTCGCTGCTCGACCTCACCGCGGTGATCCCGGTGGTGGTGGTCGACGACGTCGCCCACGCCGTGCCCCTGGCTCGCGCCCTGGTCGCCGGCGGCGTCCCTGTCATCGAGCTGACCCTGCGCACCCCGGCAGCACTGGACGCGATCTCGGCGATCGCCGACGAGGTGCCGGAGATCCTCGTCGGCGCGGGCACGGTGCTGAGCGCCGGGCACGCCGAACGGGCGCGCGACGCCGGTGCTCGCTTCCTCGTCTCGCCGGGCGCGACGCCGGGGCTGCTGGCCGCGATGGCCGACACCGGCCTGCCCTTCCTGCCGGGCACCGCCACCGTCTCGGAGGTGCTGGCCGCCCGCGAGGCGGGTCTGACCGAGCTGAAGTTCTTCCCCGCGGAGGCATCCGGCGGCCCGGCGTACCTCGCGGCGGTGGCCTCGGTGGTCCCCGACGTGCGGTTCTGCCCGACCGGTGGCATCACGCCCGCCAGCGCCGCGAGCTACCTGGCGCTGCCCAACGTCGGCTGCGTCGGCGGTTCGTGGCTGACGCCGAAGGACGCCGTGGCCGCTGGTGACTGGGCGCGGATCACGGAGCTGGCGCGGGCGTCGGTGGGCTGAACCCCCGGCGCTACCCGAGGCCGGAGGGCGTGCAGAGCCCCTTCGGGATGCCCTCGGTGTCGTCCTCGATGATGTGCCGGAACATCGTCTGAGACCGGTCCTCGTCCCAGTTGACGGCCAGGTCGCGGATCGGCACCCCGCACGTCAGGCCGTTCTTGCCGTCGACCCGGGTCATCGCGATGCCGAACCGGCCCAACGAGTAGGGGTTGGTGCCGTCGCCGACGTCGAAGGACCGGGCCGACGCCATCGCCAGCCGGTAGTAGCGCACCGGGTTGATCACGGTCCACGGGGAGACCGCCTCGCTGCCGATGGCCGAGACCACCTCGCGCTGGTGCTGGGCGCGCTTGATGTCGCCGAGCTTCTGCGAGGTGTGCCGGGAGCGGGCGTAGCCGAGGGCGGTCTTGCCGTCGGCGTCCTGACAGCCCTTCTTGATGTCCAGGTTCGCCAGCGGGTCCTTCATGGCGTTGTTGGGGCAGATCTCGACGCCGCCGAGGGCGTCGACCATGCCGACGAAGCCGCCGAAGCCGATCTCGACGTAGTCGTCGACGCGGATTCCGGTGTTCTGCTCGATCGTGCGGATGAGCAGCGGGGCCCCGCCGTAGGCGTACGACGCGTTGATCTTGGTGGTGCCGCGCCCGGGGATGTCGACGATCGAGTCGCGGGGGATCGACATCAGCAGGTTGGGCCCGGAGCCGGTGTGCAGCAGCATGATCGTGTCGGTGCGCTGGCCCACGTCGCCACCGGTGCCGAGCTCCTTGCGCTGCTCGGCGGTCAGGTCCGCGCGTGAGTCGCTGCCGACCAGGAGGTAGGTCGTGCCCGGCTGTTCGGCCGGACGGTCGCCGTCCGGCATCGCGTCGACCTTGGTGACCTTGCTCCAGGCCCAGAACGGCACGGCGATCAGGAAGACCAGCCACAGGAGGAGCGCCCACTTGACCCAGCGCAGCCGCAACCGCGGGAACCGGCGTCCCGACGGCGGTCGCCCACCGGCACCACGGCCCCTGTCCGGGCCGCGCGGAGGGGGAGGCGGCGACGCCGGGGAGGACCGGGTCGCGGGGCCTTCGTCGCGCGGCAGCGTCGGCAGCACACGGGTCTCGTCGGCGCGAGGACGGCTCGGGCGGGGTACGGCACGCGTGGCGTCGTCGGGCGGCGGGCTGTCGTCGCCCCTGCCGTAGAGCCAGTTGTACTCGGGGGTGCCCTCCTCCGGGCCACCCTTCCCCGGGGGACGTTCTGCCATGGCGGAGACGCTACCGTGCCCGCCATGGAGAGCAGCGCCCTGCCGCCGTCGTACGCCCGTGTCTCGCTGGGGATCCTGACCAGCAGCACCGAGGGCAACCTGCTCGGCAACGTGCATGGCGGCGAGATCATGAAGCTGGCCGACTCGACGGCCGGCGCGGTCGCCCATCGGCACAGTGGCGGCCCCGCGGTGACCGTCGCGATGGACGAGATGGTCTTCCTCGAGCCGGTGCACGTGGGCGACATCGTGCACACCTTCGCCCAGGTCAACTGGGCCGGGCGCTCGTCGATGGAGATCGGGGTGCGGGTCGAGGCG
The DNA here is from genome assembly GCA_963807335.1 of uncultured Actinomycetota bacterium. GTDB lineage: Bacteria > Actinomycetota > Actinomycetes > Propionibacteriales > Nocardioidaceae > Nocardioides. The sequence goes on along the minus strand of CAWEBT010000010.1, from coordinate 153,416 downwards.
CAGCCGTGGGGGAGCGCGGCCGACGAGCCCCTGCACGTGGCCTCGGCGTACTTCGTCTTCGTCGCCATCGACCCCGACGGTGGCCCGCGTCCGGTGCCGGGCCTGCGCCCGGAGACGCCCGACGAGGTACGCCGCCAGCGCGAGGCCGAGATCCGCCGCGCGAACCGGCTGGCCCGGAAGCAGGAGATCCAACGCGGTCGAGAGGCATGACCGACTGGCGCCACCAACGCACCGAGCGGCTCTGGCTCGACGCGGCGACCGATGCCGACGCCGACGTGCTGGCGAGCGCGTTCGCCTGACGTTGCTCGGCGTGCCTGCACGGAAGTGACCCGTGTGACTGGTGATACTGGGCCGAACCGCAGCTGCCCCCTTCCCCCAGCAGAGGTGCCCCGATGCCTGCCGCATCAACCCAGACGCCCGGTGACGACAACCGGGTCGTCGACCGAGCCGCGCGCGTGCGGTTCCGGCGCGCCATGGCGCTGATGCTGATGACACTGGTCCTGCCGGGCTCGGCCCAGCTGGTGGCCGGCAACCGACGAGCGGGGCGCATCGCGCTGCGGATCTCCTTCGGCCTGGCGCTGCTCGGCCTGGTCGCGCTGGCCATGAGCATCACCTCGCGCGACTTCGCCCTGTGGGCGGTCTCGAACACCCTGCTGCTCGGCGTGCTCCGCCTCGTACTGATGGCGCTGGCCATCGGCTGGGCGGTGCTGTTCATCGACGCGTGGCGGATCGGCCAGCCCCTCAGCCTGCGGCAGAACCACCGGCTCGCTGCGGTCGGCTTCAACGGAGTGCTCTGCTTCTCCGTGGCCGGGACACTGCTCCTGGGCGCCCACATGGTCGGCGTGCAGCGTGACTTCATGATCACGATGTTCGGCGACGGCAAGGTGGTCGGCGCGCATGACGGCCGCTTCAACGTGCTGCTCCTGGGCGGCGACTCCGGCGCCGGCCGCTGGGGCCTGCGCCCCGACTCGATGACGGTCGCCAGCATCGACGCAGAGACCGGCAAGTCCGTGCTCATCAGCCTGCCGCGGAACATGCAGAACTTCCCGTTCCGGCCCGGCTCGGTGATGGCCGAGCAGTTCCCGAAGGGGTTCGACTGCGACGGCTGCTACCTCAACGGGGTGAGCACCTGGGCCGGCGACCACCCCGACCTCTTCAAGGGCGCGAAGCAGCCCGGCGTCGACGCCACTGTCATGGCCATCGAGGGCATCACCGACCTGAAGATCAACTACTGGGCGATGGTCAACCTCGAGGGCTTCAAGGACCTCGTCGACGCCGTCGGTGGTGTCGAGCTGACGGTCCGGGACCGGATCCCGGTCGGTGGGCTCGGCAGCGACGTCACGGGCTACATCGAGCCCGGCACGCGCACCCTGAACGGCCACGACACCCTGTGGTTCGCGCGGGCGCGCGAAGGCTCCGACGACTACTCCCGGATGGCGCGGCAGAAGTGCGTGATGGGGGCGATGCTCCAGCAGGTCAGCCCCGATGTCGCCCTGCGCAACTTCCAGAAGATCGCCAGGGCCAGCACGCAGATGATCTCGACGAACGTGCCCAAGAGCGAGGTCGACAACTTCATGGGGCTGGCGCTCCGCGCGAAGTCCCAGAAGATCGCCACGCTCTCGTTGGTGCCGCCGATGATCAACACCGCCGAGCCCGACATCGCGCTGGTCCAGCAGAAGATCGCCGACTCCATCGCCAGGTCGGAGGGCAAGCAGGTCGCCCTCGCCGCAGGGGACCCCGCGGCAGGCGCCGGCGAGAAGAAGGCGAAGACGCCGACGACCCCGTCGCTGACCGGTGGCTCGATCGGCACCCTGCGCGAGGGGTACGCCGCCAACGACGCCGAGGACCTCGGGTCCGCCTGCTGAGTCCCCGACGCCTAGGGTGTCAGCCGTGATGCAGGGGCCGACGCAAGCGCGTGATCGACGGATCATCGCGGTGGTCGTGACTTTCAACCGGCTGGCGCTGGTGCAGCGCCTGCTGGCCCGGCTCCGGGAGGTCGACGGGCTCGCCCAGATCCTGGTGCTCGACAACGCCTCCACCGACGGCACCGGTGAGTGGCTCGCCGCCCAGATGATGTCGGGCGCCACCCCGGGCCTGCTGGCCAGGTCGCTGCCCACCAACCGCGGCGGCGCGGGCGGCTTCCACGACGGCCTGGCCTGGGCGATCGACCTCGACGCCGAGCTGGTCTGGCTCATGGACGACGACGGGGTGCCCGAGGTCGACTGCCTCCCCCTGCTCCTGGAGCACGACGACGGCCTCGACTTCTGGGGTCCGGCGGTCCTGGCCGAGGACGACACCTCGCACCTGTGCTTCCCCATCCGCATCCCCGGTGGCAGCAAGGTGGTGCGCGACATGGACGCGGTCGAGAGGGCCGCCACGGACGGGCTGATCCGCGACGTGGTCATCCCGTTCAACGGCGTGCTGGTCACCGCCGAGCTGGTCGACCGCATCGGCCTGCCCCGGGAGGAGTTCTTCATCTGGGGAGATGACGTGGAGTACCTCTGGCGGGCCCGCGAGGCCGGCGCCCGCTGCGCGACCGTCGTCGGAGCGCGCTTCCTGCACCCGGCCACCGACGACCTCGGCACGCCGATGATGTTCGGCCGGACGACGTACAACCACAGCCCGAGCGACCTCAAGCACTACTGCATGGCCCGCAACAACCTGGTCAACCTGCGTGACTACCGCGGTGGGCTGCACGCCCTGGCCTTCGTCGTGAAGACGTTCTGGTTCTACACGTTCACCCGCCCGAGCCTGGCGCGACTCCGCCTCAGCGTGAGCGCGATGCGCGCCGGACTGCGCAGCGACTTCACCGGCCACGAGCGGTTCCTACGATGAACCCTCAGCCGGGCCCGCAGATCGGCGCCGTCGCGGTCGTGATCGTCACCTTCAACCGGGCCGACCTGCTCGGCCGGATGCTGGACGGCCTGGCCGCGCAGACCCGGGCACCCGACGCCGTCTTCGTGATCGACAACGCCAGCTCCGACCACACCCGCGACGTGCTGGAGGCCCGGACCGACCTGCCGCTGCGGCTCACCCACTCCACCGAGAACCTCGGCGGAGCCGGTGGCTTCCACCTCGGGGTGAAGCAGGCGTACGACGCGGGCTTCGACCGCATCTGGCTGATGGACGACGACGTCGTGCCCGCGCCCGAGTGCCTGGCGGTCCTGCTGGCTCACGGCGGCCCGTGCCTGATGGCGGTGCGCGAGGACCTGAGCGGCGCGTTGGTCGAGAAGGCGGCGGTCCGGTTCGACCTGCGCAACCCGCTCGCGATCCGCCCCAAGACGGCCAGCGTGGACTCGACGTGGTCGACGCGCGCGGACCTGCCCGCGGAGGTGCCGATCGAGAACGTCGCCTTCGAGGGGTTCATGGTCGCCCGTGAGGTCGTCGCCGAGATCGGGCTGCCCGACCCCTCGTTCTTCATCTTCTACGACGACGCCGACTACGCCATCCGGGCTCGGCGGGCAGGGTTCCCGATCGTGGCCGTCCGGGACGCCGTGCTCGTGCGCCAGCTCGACTTCAACCAGCAGCACGACCTCTCCGGCTGGAAGGGGTTCTACATGTACCGCAACCTGTTCGTCGTCCACTTCCGCTACGGCGAGAACGTGCTGGTCCGGCTCAAGCCCTACCTCGTGGCTCTCGGTGTGGTGGTCCTCAGCCCGTTGCGCGGCGGCCGCGGCGAGGCCGGCAACGTCCTGAAGGCGCTGCGGTCGGCGCGCGGGATGCGGTCCGTACCGCGATGACCGCCGACCGGCCGGCCTGCTGCGCGCCCCCTCGTGACGGCGCGTCGCTCCCCGCCCGGCCCGCCCGCACGCCCACCCCGGCGAGAGGCGGCTCCCTGCGGGGCGTCGTCGACGTCCCCGCCGGCCGGTTCGCGATGGGTGACGCCTTCGACGAGGGCTACGCCGCCGACGGCGAGCGGCCGGTCCACGAGGTCGAGCTGCCGGCGTACCGCATCGGCGAGACGGCGGTCACCAACGCCCAGTTCGCGACGTTCGCCAAGTCGACCGGCCACGTCACCGACGCCGAGGAGTTCGGCGCCTCGGCAGTGTTCCACCTGGCCTTCGCCGGTGATCGCGCCGACGTCCTCGGCGCCGCGGCCGGCACCCCCTGGTGGCTGACCGTGCGCGGCGCCGACTGGCGACACCCCGAGGGTCCGGGCTCGGACGTCTCGAGGCGACCCCAGCACCCCGTCGTACAGGTCTCCCACCGCGACGCCGAGGCGTACGCCGCGTGGGTCGGTGGCCGGCTGCCCACGGAGGCCGAGTGGGAGCGCGCCGCTCGCGGGGGCCTCGCGGGTGCCCGCTTCCCGTGGGGCGACGAGCTGATGCCCGACGGCCGCTTCCGCTGCAACATCTGGCAGGGCAGCTTCCCGACCGTCAACACCGCCGAGGACGGCTTCGTCACCACCGCGCCGGTCAAGACCTACGTGCCCAACGGCCTGGGCCTGTGGCAGACCTCGGGCAACGTCTGGGAGTGGTGCGCGGACTGGTTCGACCCGCAGTGGTACGACCGGTCGCCGACGGTCGCCCCGACCGGACCGGAGCAAGGCACCCACCGCGTCATGCGCGGCGGTTCGCACCTGTGCCACGACTCCTACTGCCACCGCTACCGGGTGGCGGCGCGCTCGGCCAACACCCCGGAGTCGACGGCGAGCAACGTCGGCTTCCGCGTCGCGGGCTGACCCGGCAGGGTGGGGCCGACGAGCGCGACGCGCGCGGGCGCTCGTGCCGACTCGGAGCCGGGGCCGTGCCGCCCGTAGACTGACCGCCGCCCCAGACTCAGGAGAGCCCTGCCTTGACCTCGCCCGATTCCAGCACGACGTCCTCCTCACCCGCCGACCGGTCCCAGCCCGACCTCGTCGTCGTCGGCTCCGGATTCTTCGGACTGACCATCGCCGAGCGGTGCGCCAACGACCTCGGTCTCAAGGTGCTCGTGCTGGAGCGTCGCCACCACCTCGGCGGCAACGCGTACAGCGAGGCCGACCCCGAGACCGGGATCGAGATGCACGTCTACGGCGCCCACCTCTTCCACACCTCCAACGAGAAGGTCTGGGAGTACGTCAACCGCTTCACCGGCTTCACCAACTACCAGCACCGGGTCTTCGGCCAGTACGACGGCCAGGTCTACTCGCTGCCGATGAACCTCTCGCTCATCAACTCGTTCTTCGGCAAGATGCACACCCCCGACGAGGCCCGGGCGCTCATCGCCGAGCAGGCCGCCGAGTTCGACACGGCCGACGCCGCCAACTTCGAGGAGAAGGCGATCTCACTGATCGGGCGTCCTCTCTACGAGGCGTTCATCAAGGGCTACACCGCGAAGCAGTGGCAGACCGACCCGACCGAGCTGAGCGCCGACATCATCACCCGGCTCCCGGTGCGCTACAACTTCGACAACCGCTGGTTCAACGACAAGTACGAGGGCCTCCCGGTCGACGGCTACACCGCCTGGCTCACCAAGATGGCCGACCACCCGAACATCGAGATCCGGCTCGAGACCGACTTCTTCGACGCCGAGAACGGCCTGCGGGACGAGTTCACCGGCAAGGTGCCGATCATCTACACCGGCCCGGTCGACGAGTACTTCGGCAACTCCGAGGGCCGGCTGTCCTGGCGGACCGTGGACCTCGAGGCCGAGGTCAAGCAGGTCGACGACTTCCAGGGCTGCGCGGTGATGAACTACAACGACCGGGACGTGCCTTGGACCCGGATCCACGAGTTCAAGCACTTCCACCCCGAGCGCACCTACATCTCGGGCAAGACGGTGATCGTCCACGAGTACTCCCGCGCGGCCACCGAGGACGACGAGCCGTACTACCCGATCAACACCGCCGAGGACCGACGGACGCTGCTGAAGTACCGCGAGCTGGCCAAGAAGGAGCCGATGGTGCTCTTCGGTGGCCGGCTCGGCACCTACAAGTACCTCGACATGCACATGGCGATCGGCTCGGCGCTGTCGATGTTCGAGAACAAGCTCAGGCCGCACTTCGCTGACGGCGCCGAGCTCAAGAGCGGAGGGGTCGACGAATGACCACACGGACCAGCACGGCGACCACCCGACGGCTCCTGCAGCGGCAGATCCTGCCGATCGACAAGGACACCGACGTCTTCGCCCTCTACGTCGACGCCGAGGAGGCGCGCCTCGACGCCGATCGCTACGAGATCGGCGGCGACCGACGCGCCAAGGACCTCAACAACGCCGCGATCCGGCAGACCACCTCCACGGGCGCGAGCATCCACCCCGACCACATCGAGTCGCGTACGTCGCTGCGCATCCCGCAGGGCCGCAAGCTCTCCTTCGGCACCTACTTCAACGCGTTCCCGGCCTCCTACTGGCGCCGGTGGACCATCGTCGACGAGGTTCGGCTCACCGTCGAGCTGACCGGAGCCGGCGCCGGCCTGACGGTCTACAAGTCGATGGCCAACGGCCGTTCGCAGCGCGTCGACTCCGCCAGCGTCGACAGCGACGGCCGGGCGACCTTCACCTTCGACCTCACGCTGACGCCGTTCGTCGACGGCGGCTGGTACTGGTACGACGTCGTCTCCGGTGACGAGGACGCCGTCGTCGTCTCGGCCGAGTGGACCGCCGAGGTCCCTTCCGACCGGGTCGAGCACGGCACCGTCGACATCGCCATCACCACGATGAACCGGCCCGACTTCTGCGCCAAGCTGATCAGCCAGCTGGCCGACGACGAGACGCTCCGTCCCTACCTCGACCAGGTCCTGGTCATGGAGCAGGGCACCAAGCTGGTCACCGACTCCGAGTTCTTCCCGGCGGCCGAGAAGTCGCTGGGCGACCAGCTGCGCGTCATCGTGCAGGGCAACCTCGGCGGTTCCGGCGGCTACGCGCGCGGCCAGCTCGAGAGCGTGCGCAAGGGCACCGCCACCTACGCGATGATGATGGACGACGACGTGGTCTGCGAGCCCGAGGGCGTCGTCCGCGCGGTCACCTTCGGCGACCTCGCCAAGCACCCGACCATCGTCGGCGGCCACATGTTCAGCCTCTACTCCCGGGCCCGGCTGCACTCCTTCGGCGAGATCATCCAGCCGTGGCGCTTCTGGTGGATGACCCCGCTCGACGGCTTCAGCGACTGGGACCTCGCGGCCCGCAACCTGCGGTCCTCGCGCTGGTTGCACAAGCGGGTCGACGTCGACTTCAACGGCTGGTTCATGTGCCTGATCCCGCGGGTCGTCCTCGAGGAGGTCGGCCTCTCGCTGCCGCTGTTCATCAAGTGGGACGACTCCGAGTTCGGCCTGCGCGCCAAGGCGGCGGGCTTCCCGACGGTCACGTTCCCCGGTGCGGCCGTGTGGCACGTGCCGTGGACCGACAAGAACGACGCGGTCGACTGGCAGGCCTACTTCCACCACCGCAACCGCTTCGTCGCGGCACTGCTGCACTCGCCGTACCCCAAGGGTGGCCGGATGCTGCGCGAGAGCATCAACCACCAGCTCGCCCACCTGGTCTCCATGCAGTACTCCACCGCCGAGCTGCGGCACCGGGCGATGGAGGACGTGCTGGCCGGTCCCGGTCACCTGCACGAGATGCTGCCGGGCAAGCTGGCCGAGGTGAACGCGTTCCGCAAGCAGTTCAGCGACGCGCAGCTGGAGCCCGACCGCGAGGCCTTCCCGTCGGTGCGCCGCAAGAAGCCGCCGCGCAAGGGCCGCGACATCGTCGAGATCCCCGGTCGGTGGGCGCAGCTGGTCACCGCCGGCCTGGCGCCGATCCGACACCTCAAGCCGGTCCGCGACCTGGCCAAGGAGCACCCCGAGGCCGAGATCCGCGCGATGGACGCCAAGTGGTACCGCCTCGCGTCGTACGACTCGGCCATCGTCTCCATGAACGACGGCGCCTCGTCGGCGTTCTACAAGCGCGACGCTGCCCACTTCCGTGAGCTCGTCAAGAAGACCATCGAGATCCACGAGCGGTTCCGCCGCGAGTGGCCCCGTCTGGCCGAGGAGTACCGCGCCGCGCTGGGCGACATCACCTCGCCCGAGGCCTGGGACAAGACGTTCGAGCCCTGGACCAGTGAGCCAGAGGGGCGCGATGACTGACACGGCCAGTGAGCCGGGCGCGGCGTCCGGCTCCGACAACGTCGCGATACGCCACGACCTGGCGCACATGCCGCTGGTCGACCCGGCGGGCTCGACGGGCCTGCTGGAGGTGTTCCGGCGCCGCTACCTGCTGCGGCTGCTGGTCGATCGCGAGATCAAGGCGCGCTACCTCGGGTCGCGCTTCGGGCTGGTGTGGTCCTACATCAACCCGCTGGTGCGGTTCTTGACGTTCTACTTCGTCTTCGGCCTGATCGCCGGCCGCGGGGCCAACATGGAGAACTTCGCCATCCACCTCTTCGCGGGGATGGTCATCGTGCACTTCTTCACGGAGAGCTACGGCGCGGGCATGCGCTCGATCATCGCCAACAAGAGCCTCGTGCAGAAGATGGCGATCCCGAAGGAGATGTTCCCGGTCGCCTCCATGCTCGTCTCGCTGTACCACACCGGGCCGCAGCTGGTGATCCTCCTCGGTGCCTGCCTGGTCGCCGGGTGGAACCCGGACATGCTGGGCTTCGCGGCGGCGCTGATGGGGTTCCTCATCATCTTGATCCTCGCGACCGCGTTCGCCCTGCTGTTCTCGGCGCTGAACGTGCTGTTCCGCGACTTCGGGCGGCTGGTGCAGAACATCACCCAGGTGGTGCCCTTCAGCGTCCCGATGATGTACCCCTACGAGATGGTCACGGACCGGTTCGGCACCGGCCTGGCGCACTCGATCTACATGGGCAACCCCGTGGTCGAGGCAGTCCTGCTGATGCAGCGCGGCTTCTGGGTGACCACCACGGACCCCAGCCGCGACCTGTTGTCCGTCGCCTTCCCGGACGACCTGATCCAGCGCGGCTTCATCGTGCTGGGCGCGTGCGTCGTCGTCCTGCTCCTCTCCCAGTGGGTGTTCAACCGGATCGAGCGCCGGTTGCCCGAGGCGATCGGGTGAGGTGCCGATGAGCTCGGTCGCCACCGACGTCGACTCCATCGTCGTGGACCACGTGTCGAAGGAGTTCCGGCTCCAGTACCACCGCACCCTCAAGCAGATGGCGGTGGCCAAGACCCGCGGGCAGAAGATCAGCGACCGGTTCCTCGCCGTCGACGACGTGTCGTTCACCGTCAAGCAGGGTGAGTCGATCGGGCTGATGGGCCTCAACGGCTCGGGCAAGTCGACGCTGCTGCGGATGGTCAACGGCAGCATGGTCCCGGACCGGGGCACCGTTCGCACCCGAGGCCGGATCTCCGGACTCATCGCCACCGGCGCCGGCTTCCACAACCAGCTCACCGGCCGCGAGAACATCTACATGAACGCCGCCATCCTGGGCATGACCGCGAAGCAGACCGATGCCCGCTTCGACGAGATCGTCGAGTTCGCCGACGTGGGCCGCTTCCTCGACACCCCGGTCGGGGTCTACTCCTCGGGCATGTACTCCCGGCTCGGCTTCGCCGTCGCCGTGCACGTCGACTGCGACGTGTTCATCGCCGATGAGGTGCTGGCGGTCGGCGACAAGCCGTTCAAGAAGAAGTGCCTGGCCAAGATGCAGGAGGTGCGCCAGAGCGGCGTCACCCTCTTCTACGTCAGCCATGCCGCCGGCTCGGTCAAGCGGATGTGCGACCGGGTGCTCGTGCTCGAGAAGGGCCGCCTCGCCTTCGACGGCGACGTCCAGGAGGGCATCGACTTCCTCGAGTACGACGGCGACGACGAGAACGAGGACGAGGAGCTCGGCGCCGACATCTGACCGAGCGGGAGCCTACGGGGGACGGGCAGAGTCCGCGCGGTCAGGTCGTACCCCACCGACGCGCGTCGGCGGGTCGCTCGGGCGCGCCCGGACCGCGGCACGGCACGGCCGCCGCGCCGGTCGTCGGGAACTTGACAAAGTCGAGGTCGTACGGCGTGTCGACTGGAAATTACAGCGTTGTAGTTACTCAGAAACCGTCGCGCAACCAATGTGACTGGTGTGAAACTTGCTATCCCGTGTGAATCTTCCCCTTCACTGGAGTAGCCACCTATGCATCAGTCTCAGGTCCGTTTCGTCACCGCGTGCCAGCAACTGCTGGCGTTGGGCGTGGTGCTGGCCGTGCTCACCCCTGCCGCCAGCATCGTGTCCCTGGACGTGGTGGGACAGCACCCGCGGGCCGGCGAGCCCGCGGCGTACTTGTCGTCCGCCACCGCCGAGGTGCCGACCGAGGCCGTCGAGCCGGAGGTCACCGACTACGCCCTCGAGCCCGCGGCCGCGGCCGAGGACGCCTCCGGGCTCCACAAGCAGGTCGTGGCACCGCACCAGGTGGTCAGCAAGCCGACCCCGGTGGTCGGCTACGGCGCCGTGGGCGTGACCTGGGACGAGACCGAGGAGATCGCCGTCGACGAGATCTCGGTGACCGTCCGCACCCGCACCGGCGACGAGTGGTCGGACTGGATGGCCGTGCCGTACGACGACGACCACGACCCCGACCCCGACAGCCCGGACGCCCGCCACTCCCGCCCGGGCACCGATGCCGTGCTGGTCGGCGACGTCGACCAGGTGCAGGTCAAGGCGGTCACCGACGCCGGGGCCAGCCCGTTGCCCGACGACCTCCAGCTCTCGGTCATCGACCCGGGCGTGGAGACCGCCACCGCCGAGGAGGAGCCCGAGCTCGAGACCGACCCGGCTGCCGCCCAGGCCACGCCCGACCAGTCGGCGGGCGAGTCGGAGGGCCAGTCGGAGGGCCAGGACGGCCTCGTCCTCCAGGCCGCGAAGACCACCGCCGCGATGCCGACGATCTACTCCCGCGCCCAGTGGGGTGCCGACGAGAAGATGCGCGACGCGAAGTCGCTGCGCTACGGCACGGTGAGCGCCGGTTTCGTCCACCACACCGTCAACGCCAACGACTACACCGCCGACCAGGTGCCCGGGATCATCCGGAGCATCTACGCCTACCACGTGAAGTCCCGTGGCTGGAGCGACATCGGCTACAACTACGTCGTCGACAGGTTCGGCCGGATCTGGGAGGGCAGGTACGGCGGCATCGACAGGGCCGTCGTCGGCGCCCACACCCTGGGCTACAACGACTACTCGTTCGCCATGTCGGCCATCGGGAACTTCGACGTCGTCCAGCCGCCGGAGGAGATGATCAAGGCGTACGGCGCCCTGTTCGCCTGGAAGCTCGGTCTCGCCGGAGTCAACCCGGCCTCGACCTCGCAGAAGGTCGGCAGCAAGGTCTTCTCGGCCATCAACGGACACCGCGACGCCGGCAGCACAGCCTGCCCCGGCAAGTACCTCTACGCCCAGATCCCGCGGATCCGCCAGCTGGCCGCCGGCGCCCAGACCGCCACCCCGCCCGCCGCCCCGGCCGGGTGGGCCGCGGAGTCCCTCCAGTCGAACCTCGCCGGCACGCCGCACCCCGACCTGGTCGTGCGCCGGGCCAGTGACAAGCGCGGTCTCGTGATCCCGACGGGCGGGCTGTCGGCGTTCGCCAAGCCGGTCACGATCGGGTCGAGCGGCTGGAAGTCCAAGAAGCAGGTGCTGGTCTCCAGCGATCTCACCGGTGACGGACACGCCGACCTGGTGATGACCTCGCGCAAGGGGGTGGCCAAGATCAAGCCCGGCAACGGGGCCGGCAGGTTCGGTGCCGTGAGCCGCAGCGTGAAGTCGACGAGGGGCCACACCCTGGTCACCGCGGTGGGCGACATCAACGGCGACGGCCGCAACGACCTGATCGCGAAGGTGCGGAGCAGCGCCCGTCTCGACGCCTTCCTGGGCACCCGCAAGGGCGGTTTCAAGTGGGCGGCGAACGACAGCAAGTGGGGCCGGTACGTCGACCTCACCGCAGCCGGCGACGTCACCGGCGACGGCCTGGTCGACGTGCTCGGACGCGACAAGACCGGTCAGCTCTGGCTGCGAGCCGGCCGGGGCGATGCCTCGTTCGCCAAGTCCCGCAAGATCGTCGGCAACTGGGCGCCGTACAACCAGATCATCGGCGGCAGCGACTACACCGCCGACGGCCGGCCCGACCTGGTCGGCCGGATGAAGAACGGCAAGGTCTACCTGCTCGCCGGCCGCGGTGACGGCACGTTCGCCCCGCCCGTCGGTGCGCTGCGCAACCTGCGTGGCCTGCGCGGCCTGGCCAACGCCGGCCAGATCTCCGGCGACTCGGCCCCGGACCTGATCGGCCGCAAGGGCGACCAGCTGATGGTCGTCCCGAACGCCGGCACCTTCGACCTGGGCAACCCGATCGACACCGGCGCCGACCTGTCGGCCTCCAACGTGATCCTCAACGTCGGCGACTGGGACCGCGACGGCTACGGCGACGTGATCACCCGGCAGGAAGACGGCTCCATGCAGCTGCGTCGTGGTGACGGTCAGGGCCACCTGGCCGCGCCGACCCCGGTCGGCACCGGGTTCGGCTCGGCCTCCGGCCTGACGGCGGTCGGTGACGTGACCGGTGACGGGTTCCCCGACATCTCCGGGGTCCTGAACGGCGCGCCGCTCCTGTGGCCGGGCACCGGCAAGGGGATCGGCGCCGGCAGGACGGGTGGTCCGGTCAGTGCGCGGACCGCGCTGAAGTACGACTTCACGCCGTACGACTGGGTGATCGGCATCAGCGACATCAAGGCCAACGGTCACGCCGACGTGCTGGCGCGAGAGCGCGCCTCGGGGCACCTCTACGTGCTGTACGCGACCGACGCCGGCGTCAAGGGCCGCCGGTTCCTCGGGGAGGGAATGGGGAACTACGACCTGGCCGGCTGACCGGCACAGGACCAGGGCTCAGCCGCGCGCAGTCGCCCGCTCCTCGACGTACAGGTGGTCGAGGCGAGCGGGGTCTGCGCCGGCCACGAGGACCACGGAGCCGCCGCGTACGAGCGGCTCGGTGAAGGCAGCGATATCTGGTGGGGAAGCCGGGTTCGCTGCCGTGATGAGGCGGCCGCCGTCGGTGAGGAGACTCCCGACGGCGGCCGGCCCACGCACGGGGCCGAACAGGTCGGCCTGGCTGAGGGTGTCCGTGGCCCGGTCTGCGGCCCCGGGCGGGTCCCAGGCCGTGAACGCGTCGGGCTGGCCCCAGATCTCGGTGCCCACGTCGTGCACTCCCGGCGGCACACCGTCGGCGAACCTCCCGCCGAGGGGCAGCAGGCTGCACGCGAGCACCGGGAGCCCGCCCGCCCGGTCGGCCCACCCGGCGAGGGATCCGGGGCCACAGACCACCGCGTCGGGCTCGTCGGCCTCGGTCACGACCAGCCCGATCGTCCAGGCGGCGCCCAGGAACACCGGCCCGAGCCAGTGGAGGGGCAGGTCGACGCGCAACGACTGCCCGCGCTCGAGGTCGCACTCCTCGACGAGCAGGCCGGCCGCCTTCGCGACCCAGTTGGCGTACGTGGTCACCGACAGCTCGATGCGCTCGCCCGGCGCCTCGCCGTAGAACGTCACGAGGGGGCGGCCGGCGTCGCGGGCCAGCAGGTCGCGCAGGACGCTGTCGAAGGTGGTCACCGGCTCAGCCTAGGAGGAGGCTCGCTACCCTCGCGCGCATGACCTCCAGCCAGGACGCCGCGCTCGACCACTTCTGGGCAGTGATCCCGGCCGGCGGTGCCGGCACCAGGCTGTGGCCGCTCTCGCGGCGCGCATCGCCCAAGTTCCTCCACGACCTCACCGGCAGCGGGCGCACCCTGATCCAGGGCACCGTTGACCGGCTCGTCCCGCTGGTGGCCGACCGGGTGCTGGTCGTGACCGGCCGGGCCCACCGCGAGGCTGTCCTCGCGTCCCTGCCCGGACTGACCCCCTCCGACGTCGTCGCCGAACCGTCGGCGCGCGACTCGATGGCGGCGATCGGGCTGGCCGCCGCCCTGCTCGAGCGCCGCGACCCCGACGCGGTCATGGGGTCGTTCGCCGCCGACCACGTGATCGGCGACGAGGAGGCGTTCTGCTCGGTGGTCGCCGAGGCGGTCGAGGTGGCCCGCGACGACTGGCTCGTGACGGTCGGCATCGCGCCGACCAGCCCCGCCACCGGCTTCGGCTACGTCCGACCGGGCGAGCAGATCGTCGGCAGCGCGCGCCGCGTCACCGAGTTCGTGGAGAAGCCGCCGTTGGCCGTCGCCACGGAGTACGTCGCGGACGGCATGCTGTGGAACGCCGGCATGTTCGTCTGCCGGCCGTCGGTGCTGCTCGACCTGCTGGCGGAGTCCGACCCCGGCTTCGCCACCGCGCTGCGCGGCATCGCCGCCGACCCGGCCAGCCTCGACGACGTCTGGTCGCGGCTGCCCCGGGTGGCGATCGACCATGCGGTGGCCGAGCCCGCCGCCGCGGCCGGCCGGGTCGCGGTGGTGCCGGGCGCCTTCGGCTGGGACGACGTGGGCGACTTCGCGTCGCTGCTCGGCATCGTCGGCGGCGGCGGCGGCGACGGCGACGTGACGGTGCTCGGTGACCGCAGCCTGGTCCGCGCTGTCGACGCCTCAGGGCTCGTCGTGCCGGCCGGCGGGCGGATCGTGGCGGTGGTGGGCCTCGACGACGTGGTCGTCGTCGACACGGGCGATGCGCTGCTCGTCACCACCCGGGGGCGCGCGCAGGACGTGAAGGGCATCGTGGCCGCCCTCCAGGCGGACGGCCACGGCGAGCTGACCTGAGGTCAGCGGAAGATCAGATGGCGTTCGGCTCCGGGGAGTCGAGGTACGGGTAGTCGACCATGAACTGCTCGAGCGCGGCTCCGCTGGGCGCCGAGCAGTACTGCAGGACGCCCTCCTGCTTGGCCTGGTCGGTCTCGCCCTCGCCACCCGCCGACCAGTGGGTGAACGCGACGTGTGCGTCGTCGGGGAAGGCGTCGCCGTCGGCCTCGGTCCACGGCACGGCCTTGAACTTGTTGCGGTAGTTCGAGTCGCTGCCGTCGAACTTCGACGCGATGCCGCGGATCTCGTCCATCATCGCGGCGTCCTTGGCGGCGGTCTCGTCGTACCAGAGGATCGTGTAGCCGTGCTCGAGATTGTGGACCAGCATGCCCAGCTCGGGACGGTCACCGGCGCTGTAGAGCTTCTTTCCGATGGAATCCCAGACGTTGTAGTGCGTGCCGAAGGCAGGAGGCGAGGTCTCGAAGGTGAGCGGGGTCCCGGGCTCGACGTGGTCCTGGTTGCCCTGGGCTGCCTTCGTCTCGACCTTCTGGCACGCGTCGGCAGCCTGCCCGATGTCGGAGAGGTTCTTGTCGTTGAACGCGCGGAGGTCGAACCAGTCCTTGACCGGCTTGTACGCCGCGGCGCCGATGATCAGCAGTCCGACGAGCACCGCCACGCCGAGGATCATGCCGCCGCGACGCCGCTCAGCACTCTTCTGCTTGTTGCGGATCTCGTCGATGACGGCCTGACGGCCGGTCTTGTCCTGCTTCGCCACGTGAGGTTCCTCAGTCGTCTGGGTCGGTTTCGCGGCAGAGTCTACGGAGTGATCGGTGACATCAGCACGGCGATGCCCACAGTCGTGTCGTCGAGGGCGTCGACCTGCCAGCCGAACGCGAAGCAGACGGCCGCGACCGCGGTGCCGACCGAGCGGTCGTCAGCGCCGACGCGGGCGCCCGTGCCTGCCGCGGTGACCTCGTACGCGCCGGGCACCTGCGCCAGGGCGGCGGCGAGGTCGTCGAAGCCGGCGGGGGCGCCGAACGGTGCCCGGTCGCCGGGCTGCCCGGCCAGGGCCCGGACGACGGCCTCGCGGGCGCCGTACCCGAACAGGTCGCTGCCGTCCTCGCGCACCAGCGCACCGGAACCCGGTCCGGGGTCGCCCGTGGGCAGCACCAGGTCGGACCGGCCACGGAGTACGGCGACCGGCCGGCCGTGCAGCTTGCCCTGCACGAGCTCCGCGGCGCCGGCGAGCTCGTCGGCGACGGCCGGACGGGTGACGGCCAGCTCGTTGCCGTGGGCATCGAACCGGCCGACGAAGTCCTCGAGCGGCGTCAGCCCGGCCACCCCGATCGCCATGTCCGTCTGGCCCTCGCGCCAGGCCCGCCCGGCGGTGTCGGTCACGATCACGCCGACATTGACGCCGGTGAGTGCCAGCAGTTGTTCGCGCAGCCTGCGGGCGGAGGCGTCGGGATCGACCGGCAGGAGGACGACGCTCCCGGCGGCCACGTTGGAGGCGTCGACCCCGGCCGCGGCCATCGTCAGGCCGTGGTGGGTGCGCACGATGAGCACCGGCCCGCGCCTGGCCACGATCCGGGCCGTCTCGCCGGCGACCGCATCGCCACGCTGGCCGGTGCGGACCCGGCCCTCCGCCTTGGCCACCACCTTGCTGGTCACCGCCACCACGTCGCCGTCGCGCAGGTCGGTGTGCCCGGCCACGAGCCCGGCCAGGTCGTCGCCGGCCACGATCTCGGGCAGGCCGTCGGGCGCCACGACCTCCAGCCGCGCGCCGGTCACGAGACCAGGGCGACGGCGGCGGACGCCATCGCGGCGGTCGCCTCGGGGGAGGTCATCATCAGCGGGACGGCGGCGGCCTTGATGCCGGCCGCGGCCAGGGCCGGGAGGTGGGCGGCGTCGCGCTCGTCGACCAGCCAGCCGTCGAGCACGCCGCCGGCGCTGCGCGCGCCGTAGTGGAGGCCGACCCCGCCGGCACTCACCTCGACCCCGATGCAGTCGAGCAGCTGGTGGGCCATGCCGCGCACGTGGGTGTCGCCGACGATGGGGGAGAGACCGACCACGGGGGCGCTCGTCGACACCAGGGCCTCGCGGATCCCGGGCACGCCGAGGATCGTGCCGACCGACACCACCGGGTTGGACGGCGGCAGGATCACCAGGTCGGCGGTGTCGATCGCCTCGAGCACGCCGGGTGCGGGCGACGAGTCGTCCAGCCCGACGACCACGACGGCCTCGGCAGGCAGCTGGGCGCGCAGACGCACCCAGTACTCCTGGAAGTGCACGACCCGGCGGCCGCTGGGCGACTCGACGTCGGGGATCGCGATGTGCGTCTCTACCCGGTCGTCGGTCATCGGCAGCAGACGCACCCCCGGCTGCCAGCGCCGGCAGAGCGCCTCGGTCACCGCGGAGAGCGAGTAGCCCGCCTCGAGCATCTGGGTGCGCACCAGGTGGGTGGCGATGTCGCGGTCACCGAGACCGAACCAGGTCTTGTCCACGCCGTACGCCGCGAGCTCGTCCTTGATGCTCCACGTCTCGTCGCGCCGGCCCCAGCCGCGCTCGGTGTCGAGACCCTCGCCGAGCGTGTACATCACGGTGTCGAGATCGGGGCAGACCTTGAGCCCGTGGATCCACAGGTCGTCGGCGGTGTTCGAGACCACCGTGACGGTCGCGTCGCGGTCCACGTGTGCCAAGATGCCGGCGCTGAGGGCGTGTCGCAGGCCGCGGAGGAACGTTGCTCCGCCGAAGCCGCCGGAGAGCACGGTGATGTTCTGCATGCCGTTACTGTGCCGGACCACCCGAAGTGACTACACACCCATGGTCAGAGTGGGCCAGGACGTATAGCAGATCTGGGCTTGACTTCCGGGTACGACAGGCATGTAATTCCCATAGTGTTCTTCCAGCAGGGGGCTGGCACCGCCAAGTGGTCCTTGAGGACCATCTGGGACAAGTAGGGTCGAAAGGGCGAAGGCCGATGCGAGAACTGTTTCTCCTTGATTCCGACGCCGACGAGATGGGTTGGCAAGACCGCGCCTTGTGCGCGCAGACCGATCCGGAGGCGTTCTTTCCCGAGAAGGGTGGATCCACGCGGGAGGCCAAGAAGGTCTGTCTCACGTGCGACGTCCGCAACGACTGTCTCGAGTCCGCACTGATGAACGACGAGCGGTTCGGTATCTGGGGCGGGCTCTCCGAGCGCGAGCGTCGCAAGCTGAAGAAGCGCGCCGTCTGACCCAGCGATCCACCGGTCCGGGGCGGACGACCGGCTGCCTGCTGAGCTGATTCGGCCGCCACGAGGGCGGTCGTTAGGCTGCCCCGGTGATCGTCACCGCAGTCCTCGTCAGCCATGACGGGGCCCGCTGGCTGCCGGCGGTCATCGCCGGTCTGAGCGCTCAGACGCACCCCTTCGACCGCCTCGTGGCGATCGACACCGGCAGCAAGGACGCCAGCGCCAGCCTGCTGACCGACGCCTTCGGAGCAGCCGCGGTGCACGTCGCCACCGGCGCCACCACGTGGCCCCAGGCCGTCGATCTCGCCCTCGAGCAGGCTCCGCCGCTCGCCGACGACGAGTGGGTCTGGCTGCTGCACGACGACGCCAACCCCGACCCGGGAGCGCTCGCCGCCCTGCTGGCCGCGGCAGCCGTTCGACCCGACGCGGCGATCCTCGGCCCGAAGCTGCGCGAGTGGCCCTCGTTGCGACGGCTGCTCGAGCTCGGCGTCACCATCTCCGGCACCGGCCGGCGCGAGACCGGCCTCGAGACCGGCGAGTACGACCAGGGACAGCACGACGAGGTGCGCGAGGCGCTGGCCGTCAACACCGCCGGCATGCTGGTGCGCCGGCGCACGCTCGAGGACCTCGGTGGCTTCGACGCCGACCTGCCCATCTTCGGCAATGACATCGACTTCGGCTGGCGGGCCGCCCAGGCCGGACACCCCACGATCGTGGTGCCGCAGGCCGTGGTGTTCCACGCGGAGGCCGCCCACCGCGGGGTGCGTCGTACCTCGCTGACCGGCCGGCACACCCACTACCAGGAACGACGCGCGGCGCTGTTCACGCTGCTGGCCAACGCCCCGGCCCGGCGACTGCCCTGGCAGGTGGTCCGGTTGTTCCTCGGCACCCTGCTGCGGGTGCTCGGCTTCCTCGCGGTGCGCTCGGTCGGGGAGGCCCTCGACGAGCTGGCCGCCCTGGTCTCTGTCTACTCGCGACCGCGGCACCTGCTCGCGGCCCGGCGGTGGCGGGCCGCGCGACGTACGGGCGAGGCGGCCGACGTCAGGTCGCTGCTGGCCCCGGCCTGGGTGCCCTACCGGCACGGCCTCGACTTCCTCAGCGACCTGGCGAGCGCGGTCACCAGCCAGGCCCAGGACGTCGCCGAGCGACGCCGTGCGGCCAAGCTGGTGGAGCCCGGTGCGAGCCCAGGTGCCCCGCTCGAGCTGCGCCGGGCGTCGTCGCGGCACGACCGCTCCGACGAGGACGACGAGCTGCAGGCCGACAGCGGTCTCGTGGCCCGCTTCTTCACCAACCCCGTCGCCCTGACGCTGACGCTGGTGGTCGTGCTCGCGCTCGTCGCCGCCCGGGTCGCGCTCGGCTCCGTCGTTGGTGGCGGTCTCGCACCCGTGCCCGAGTCGGTCTCCGACTGGTGGCGGCTGCACCTCGACGCCTGGCACCCGCTCGGCACCGGAACCGGTGTGCCCGCCCCGGCCTACCTGCTGCCGTTCGCGTTCGTCGGCTCCTTCGTCGGCGGCCCGGGCTCGGTGGTCTCGGCGCTGATGCTGCTGGCCGTCCCGGTGGCGCTGTGGGGTGCCTGGCGGCTGCTCAAGGTGGTCGGCCACCTCGTCGACGCCCGTGGGGTCCCGCGCTGGCTGCTGGTCTGGGGGGCGGTGACGTACGCGCTGGTGCCGGCGACCTCGGGGGCGTGGGGCGAGGGGCGGTTCGGCACCGTCGCCGTCACCGCGCTGCTGCCCTGGCTGGCCCACGCCGCCCTCGGGTTCGCCGACCCCGAGCCGGACCGTCGGTGGCGTGCCGCCTGGCGTACCGGTCTGCTGCTCGCCCTCGCGACCGCCTTCGTGCCGGAGGTGTGGCTCTTCGCCGTGCTCGCCGCGGTGATCGTCGTCGCAGCCGCCTTCGCGGTGGCGCCGCGGCTGCTTCGCGACCGCTCCGCATGGGGTCCGCCGGCCGCCGCGGTCGGCGTCGTGCCCGTGCTGCTCGCGCCCTGGCTCGTGCCCCTGGTCACCACCGGCTCCGCGGCCGGGCTGCTGCTGGAGGCCGGTCGGCTGCCGGTCGCCGGCGTCGGCCGGCTCGACCTGCTGACCGGGCGGATGGGCGACCTCGGTGCGCCGTGGTGGCTCGGCGCGGTCATCGGCCTGCTCGCCGTGCTGGCGCTGGTGCCGCGCGCCACCCGGGTGCCGGTCCTGGTGTGCTGGGTCGTCGCCCTGGCTGCTGCCCTGGTCGCCGCCGGGCTCGGCTTCGTCACCCTTCGGCTGCCCGCCACCACGACCCCGCCGAGCCTGGGCTTCCTCGTCGTCGTGCTCCAGGGGCTGGCCGTGGTCGCCACGGTGCTGGGCGCCGAGGCCTGGCTGCGTCGTCTCCACGACCACCACCCGCTCTGGCAGCGCGGGCTGGCCGCGACGCTCGCCGTCGTCGCCGCGACCGTGCCCCTCGGCGGGCTCGTCTGGTGGCTGACCGCGTCGCCGCACGACCTCGACGGCGCCCGCGAGGCGGCCGTGCCGGCCTACATGGAGCAGAGCTCCCGCACCGGCGCCGAGCACGGCGTGCTCGTCGTTCGAGGCAGCGTCACCGAGGGCATGACCTATCGCGTCCGCCGCGGCGACGGCGTCACGCTGGGCCAGGACGAGATCCTGGCGCTGGCCGACGAGGACACCGCCTTCTCCGCCGAGATCACCGAGCTCGTCTCGCGCCCCACCCCCGACTCTGTCTCCGCGCTCGCCGCCGCCGGCATCGAGTACGTCGTCATGCCGGCACCCGCCGACGGCCGGGTGGCGTCCGGGCTCGATGCGACGGCCGGGCTCGTGCAGGCCAGCGCCGAGGATCGGGCGACGCGGGCGTGGCGGGTCGACCGACCGCTCGACCCCGACGCCGTCACCGGGCCCGGCTCGTGGCTCCGCGGCGTGCTGCTCCTCCTCCAGGCGATCGCCGTCGTGGTCGTCGCCGTCCTGGCCGGACCGACCGTGCGGAGGCGAGAGCCGTGACCGGCGACCGACCGATCCCCGGCCGCCGCGCCGCCACCTCCGCGTCGCGACGGCCCTCGCCGACCGTGGTGCTGTGCGTGCTCGTCCCGCTGCTCACGGTGGGGGCGCTCGCCCTCGTGCAGCGCCACAGCGTCCCCGACCTCACCCGCGGCCCCGCCAGCACCTCGCTGACCCGGGCCACGCTCGTGTGTCCCTCGGCCGTGCCCGGAGCCCCGGCGGCGGCGGTCGCCAACGCGGATCCGGACGTCGCCGGTCAGGTCGACGTCGGCGACGGCGGCACGGGCCTCGACCTCGGTGCCGGCGAGGTCGCCCGGACCCGGTCCGAGGCCTCGTTGGTGATCCGGGGCGAGGGGGAGATCGCTCCCGGCCTGGTGGCCGGCCGCTCCGCGCCCACCGCGGCGACCGCCTGCGTCACCCCGCAGCCCGAGGTGTGGTTCACCGGTGTCGGTGCGGGCCCCGAGCACCGCTCGGTGCTCGAGCTGGTCAACCCCGACGGCGGACCGGCCGTCGCCGACATCACCGTGCTGGGTCCGGACGGCGTGCTCGACGTGCCTGCCCTCCGGGGTGTCTCCGTCGGCGGCAACAGCACCGAGCGACTCGAGCTGGCCGACGTGGTGCCGACCCGCGACGAGCTCAGCCTGCACGTCCAGGTCACTCGCGGCAGGCTGGCGTCGTCGCTGCTCGACACCGTCGAGGACCTCGGCACCGACGAGGTCGCCCGCGACTGGCTGGCCGGACAGGCCGAGCCGGCCGCGACGTCGTACCTCCTGGGCCTCGGCGCCGGCAAGGGTGAGCACGTGCTCGCGGTCGCCAACCCCGGCGAGGACGAGGTGCGGGTGGAGATCCGGCTGGTCGCCGCCCGCAGCGAGTTCGCACCGGCCGGCATCGCCGAGCTCACCGTCCCTCCCGGCGTCACGTCCACCGTCGACCTGTCGAAGGTGCTCGAGGGCGAGGCCGCCCGCGACGCGCTCGGCGTGCGCGTCGACGCCACCGGGCCGGTGACGTCGGCGGTCCGCACCCTGGTCGACGGCGACCTCGTGCACGCGGTCGCGGGGGTGCGGCTCGCCGAACGCGCCGCTGTCGTTGTGCCGACCGGACCCAAGCGCGTCGTCCTGGCCGGGATCACAAGGGTGGGCGAGGTCACCGTGGTGATGCGCACGGCGTCCGGCCGGGTCCTCGACCCCGAGGTCGTGGACCTCGATGTCGGTGCGGCCGCCAGGATCCGGCTGCCGGCGAAGGCGGTGTACGTCGAGGTGCAGCTCGCGCGGACCTCCGCTGTCGGCATCATCGAGCTCGGCCCGCGCGGTCTGGCGGTGCTGCCCCTCGAGCCGTTGGTGCTCGGTGGTCAGGTCGCCGACGTCCGACCTGCCCTGCAGTGAGCAGTCGGCGGGATCAGTCAGAGGGAACAGCCAGCGGGAGCGGTCAGCCTCCGGCGTAGCGCGGGTCGACGTCCTCGGCGTCGAGGCCGAGCAGCTCGGCGACCTGCTCGACGACCACCGTCAGCACCAGCGCCCGGAGATCGTCGCGGGTCTCGCACCGGTGCTCGATGGGTCGACGGAACAGCACCAGCCGGGTCGGCTCCGCGCCCTGACCCCGGATCAGCGACGACAGGGGCACCGTCTCGGCCGACCAGTCGTCGGGCACGAGGGGGGTGTCCTCGACGGCGTACTCCACGATCCCGAGCTGCTGGTGCCAGCGGTCGTCGATCTCGGTGACCAGGTCGAGCACCAGCGCGTCGAAGCGCTCGCGGGTCGAGCGCAGCGCGGGCGTGCCGAGCCGTGCCGGCATGATGCCGGGGCCGCGCATGCCGCGACCTCGGCGGTCCCGGGTGCGTCGTACGGGCCGCTCCTCGATGCTGCTGTCCTCCACGCCGCGAGCCTAGACCGGCACCACCACGCTGCGGGGTAGCCTGCCCCGCGTGAGACTCGCCCGACGCTGTTCGCGCACCGCCTGTGGCCGTGCCGCGGTGTGCACGTTGACCTACGTGTACGCCGACCAGACCGCTGTCCTGGGCCCGCTCGCGACGTACGCCGAGCCACACGCCTACGACCTCTGCGAGCAGCACAGCGAGCGACTCTCCGCCCCGCGCGGCTGGGAGGTGATGCGCCTCGCGTCCGAGCCGGTCTCCCGCGGACCGAGCAGCGACGACCTGCTGGCGCTGGCCGACGCGGTCCGCGAGGCGGGCCGGCCGCCCGAGCCGGTCACGCCGATCCACCCGGCCGACGATCCCCAGCTCGGCACGAAGCGCGGCCACCTCCGCGTGCTCTCCTCCGACTGAGCACCACTAGGCTGCCCGCATGGCCTCCGGCAGCACCCTCGGCACCCTGGATCCCGCCAACCTCGACGCCATCTTCAAGGCCTACGACGTGCGCGGCACCGTCCCCGACCAGCTCGACGAGGCCCTCGCCCGGGCCACCGGGGCCGCCTTCGTGGCCGTGACCGGAGCGCGCGAGGTGGTGGTCGGTCACGACATGCGTCCGAGCTCGCCGGGCATGGCCGGTGCGTTCGCCGACGGCGCCACGTCGGCCGGGGCCGACGTCGTACTCATCGGGCAGGCCTCGACCGACCAGCTCTACTTCGCCTCGGGTCACCTCGACCGGGCCGGCGTGATGTTCACCGCCAGCCACAACCCGGCCGGCTACAACGGCATGAAGATGTGCCGGGCGGGAGCGGTCCCCATCGGCCTGGACACCGGCCTGGCCGCGATCCGCGACCTGGTCGCGGCGGGCACGACGCCGCAGTCCACGGTCCCCGGCTCGATCACCCACCACGACGTCCTCGCCGCGTACGCCGCCCACCTGCTGACCCTGGCCCCGGTCGAGGGCCGCAGGTTGACGGTGGTCGTGGACGCCGGCAACGGCATGGCCGGCCTCACCGCGCCCGTCGTGTTCGACCGGATGGGCGCCGACCAGGTCGAGCTGGTGCCGATGTACTTCGAGCTCGACGGCACGTTCCCCAACCACGAGGCCAACCCGATCGAGCCGGCCAACATCGTCGACCTCCAGGCCCGCGTCCTCAAGGAGGGCGCCGACATCGGGCTGGCCTTCGACGGCGATGCCGACCGCTGCTTCCTCGTCGACGAGCTGGGGCAGGGGGTCTCGCCGTCGACGCTGACGGCGCTGATCGCCGCGCGCGAGCTGGCCAAGGAGCCGGGCAGCACCGTCATCCACAACCTGATCACGTCGCGCGCCGTCCCGGAGATCGTCACCGAGCTCGGCGGGAAGCCGGTCCGGACCCGCGTCGGTCACTCCTTCATCAAGGCGACGATGGCCGAGACCGGCGCCATCTTCGGCGGCGAGCACAGCGGCCACTTCTACTTCCGCGACTTCTGGCGTGCCGACTCCGGCATGCTCGCGGCGCTGCACGCGCTCGCGGCGCTGGCCGAGACCGACCTGCCGTTGTCGCAGCTGCTCGAGGAGTACGCCAGGTATCCCTCGAGCGGCGAGATCAACTCGACGGTCGCCGACCAGGCGGCGGTGATCACCGAGCTCGAGGCCGTCTACGCCGGCCTCCAGGGCGTCACCGTCGACGACCTGGACGGCTACACAGTGACCCACGCCGACTGGTGGTTCAACGTGCGGGCCTCCAACACCGAACCACTGCTGCGGCTCAACGCCGAAGGCAGGGACGTGGCCACGATGACCACGATCCGCGACGACGTACTGACCATCATCAGGAGCGAACGATGAACCTCGACCCGAAGCTGCTCGACATCATCCGCTGCCCGGCCTGCCGGTCGACCCTGTCGCCCGAGGGCGAGGAGCTCATCTGCTCCGGCTGCGGCAACGCCTACCCGGTCCGCGACGACATCCCGGTGTTGTTGCTCGACGAGGCTCGCAAGCCGGCCTGATGGCTACCTGGTTCGACGAGTCGAGACTGGACGACGAGGCCGCCCTGGCCGCGGCCGACGAGGCGCTGCGGCCGCTGGCCGAGGCGGGCGCCCGGGTCCGCCGCGAGGCGCACGAGGCCCAGGAGGCGACCCGTGAGGCGCTGACCCGGAGTCGTGACCTGTCGCGTCCGCGGGCGGTGATCGCGGCCGGCCCGGACTCTCGGCTGCTCCGCGCGGTGCTCGAGCCGTGGTGCCCGGTGCCGTTCGTGGCCTGGCCCGGCCCTGCACTGCCCGGCTGGGCCGGCAGCCTCGACCTGGTCGTGATGCTCGCGCCCGTGGGCTCCGACACCGCCTCCGCGGCCGCCGTCGCCGAGGCCGTACGTCGTGGCTGCCAGGTCGTGGTCGCGTGCCCGCCGAAGTCGCTGGTCGCCGAGCACGCCCAGGGTCGCGACGTCACCATCTTGCCGACCGCGACGAGCGACCAGCTCGCCATCGCCGTGGTGATGCTGGAGTTCCTGGAGCAGATCCACCTGGGACCACGCGCCGACGCCGAGGTGGTCGCCACCGCCCTCGAGGCGGTCGCGATCTCCTGCTCGCCGCACCGCGACCTCGCGGTCAACCCCGCCAAGATGCTGGCGATCGCCCTGGCCGACACCAACCCCATCGTCTGGGGCGGCTCGGTGCTCGCGGCGCGTGCCGCGCGACGGGTCGCCGAGTCGATCCGCCGGGCCAGCGGCCGGTCGGCCATCGCCGGCGACATGGAGCACCTGCTCCCGGTGCTCGGGGCCACCCAACAGCTCGACGTCTTCGCCGACCCGTTCGCGGACGGACCCCGCGGCGACCTGCGTCCGTTGCTGCTCGTGCTCGACGACGGCAGCGAGGAGGCCGTGGTCCGGGAGGAGCGCGGTCGACTGATGGCCGCCGCGGCCTCGCGCGGCGTACGCGTCGAGACGCTCTCCACCGACGCCGACACCGAGCTCGCCCGGTACAGCTCGCTGCTGCTCAGCGGCACCTACGCCGCGGAGTACCTCCGCATCGGGCTCGTCGAGGACTGATCGGGCCCGCTCTCGTTTGTGTCGACGGCTCGGGGCTGCGACCGTGGAGGAGTCCTGACCGCCACGGAAGGAGAGCCCATGCTCACCCTCACCGAGAACGCCAGCATGATCGTCCGGCAGATCGCCACCACGGCCAGCGAGGCCGAGGAGGCGGGGCTGCGGATCGCCACGGAGGACTCGCCCGAGCCCTCGTTCGCCATCAGCGCCGTCGCCGTGCCCGAGCCCGGAGACGCCAAGGTCGAGCAGGACGGCGCGACCGTCTACCTCGACGCCGCCTCCGCCGAGAAGCTCGACGAGATGGTGCTCGACGCCAGCCTCGACCCCAGCGGCGGGGTCCAGTTCGCCCTCGGCCAGCAGGGCTAGCCGGCAGGGCGGCACACAAACGATCGGCGCCGGGGCGGCCGGGAGCGATCCCGGCCCGCCCCGGGTTCGTGGTTCAGGTGCGCCGTAGGCTGAGCCCGTGATGACGAACAGCTCCCGGCCGAGCGCATGAGCGCCGGTCTCTTCGCCCTGCTCGACGACGTCGCGGTGCTGGCCCGCATGGCCGCCGCCTCGATCGACGACGTCGGTGCCGCGGCCGGCCGGGCGAGCATGAAGGCTGCCGGGGTGGTGGTCGACGACACCGCGGTCACGCCGCAGTACGTCCACGGCGTCGCCGCTCAGCGTGAGCTGCCGATCATCAAGCAGATCGCCCTGGGCTCGATCCGCAACAAGCTGGTCTTCATCCTGCCCGCGGCACTGTTGCTCAGCCAGTTCCTGCCGTGGCTGCTCACCCCCATCTTGATGCTCGGCGGCACCTACCTCTGCTACGAGGGCGCCGAGAAGATCTGGGAGAAGCTCAGCGGCCACGAGTCGCACCAGGAGCTGGCCACCGAGATCAGCCCCGAGGCCGAGAAGTCCATGGTGAGCGGGGCGATCCGCACCGACCTGATCCTGTCCGCGGAGATCATGGTCATCTCCCTCAATGAGGTGGCCAGCGAGTCGTTCCTGCCCCGCGCCGTCATCCTGGTCGTGGTCGCCTTCGGCATCACGGCCCTGGTCTACGGCGTGGTCGCCGTGATCGTGAAGATGGACGACGTCGGCCTCAGCCTGTCCCAGCGGGACTCCACGGTGAGCCAGAAGGTCGGCCGCGGCCTGGTCAAGGGCATGCCCGGCCTGCTCACCTTCATCTCGGTCGTCGGCACGGCCGCGATGCTGTGGGTCGGCGGCCACATCCTGCTCGTCGGCACCGATGACCTCGGCTGGCACGGGCTCTACGACGTCGTCCACCACCTCGAGGAGGGTGCCCACGACGCGCTGCCCGCCATCGGCGCGATCGTCGGCTGGCTGACCAACACGGCGCTGTCCGCGGTGATCGGCCTGGTCGTCGGCGCTGTCGCCGTCGCGGTCATGCACGTGCTCCCGTTCGGGCCGGGTCACGGCGAGGACGATGCTGCGGCGGACGAGGCCAATGCCCCCGGCGCCGAGGGCGGGACCCGGTCGGACGACCCGCCGGCGGCGCCCGCGGAGTAGTCCCGGCGGGCATCGCCGGCGTCATCGCCCGGGCCGCGACGCCGCGGTTCCCGGGCACGGCAGCGGGGTCCGAGGATTCTTCAGTCCGGGCTCTCGCGTCTTAATCTCGTGTGCATGCACGGCACTCACAGCCGTCGTTTTCACAGGGGAGAGCACCATGGACTTCAAGGTCGCAGACCTGAGTCAGGCCGACTTCGGCCGGACCGAGATCACCCTCGCCGAGCACGAGATGCCCGGCCTGATGGCCATGCGCGAGCGCTACGGCAGCTCCAAGCCGCTTGCCGGCGCCCGCATCGCCGGTTCGCTCCACATGACGATCCAGACCGCGGTGCTCATCGAGACGCTCGTCGCGCTCGGTGCCGAGGTGCGCTGGGCGTCGTGCAACATCTTCTCGACCCAGGACCACGCGGCCGCTGCGGTCGCCGTCGGCCCCGAGGGCACCGTCGACAGCCCGGCCGGCGTGCCGGTGTTCGCCTGGAAGGGTGAGTCGCTGGAGGAGTACTGGTGGTGCACCCAGCAGATCCTGATGTGGCCCGAGGGCACGTTCGCCAACATGATCCTCGATGACGGCGGTGACGCCACGATGCTGGTGCACCTCGGCGTCGACGCCGAGAAGTCCGGCGTTGCCCCCGACCCGGCAACGGCGCACAGCACCGAGCAGAAGGTCGTCTTCGACGTCCTCAACGCCTCGCTCGCCGAGAGCAAGGACCGCTGGACCTCCATCGCGGGCGAGCTCAAGGGCGTCACCGAGGAGACCACCACCGGCGTGCTCCGCCTCTACGACATGATGAAGGAGGGCTCGCTCCTCTTCCCGGCCATCAACGTCAACGACTCGGTCACCAAGTCGAAGTTCGACAACAAGTACGGCTGCCGCCACTCCCTCATCGACGGCATCAACCGTGCCACCGACGTCCTCATCGGCGGCAAGGTCGCGGTCGTGTGCGGCTACGGCGACGTGGGCAAGGGCTGCGCCGAGTCGCTGCGCGGCCAGGGCGCCCGGGTCATCGTCACCGAGATCGACCCGATCTGCGCGCTGCAGGCGGCCATGGACGGCTACCAGGTCTCCACGCTCGACGACGTCATCGAGACCGCCGACATCATCATCACCGCAACCGGCAACAAGGACGTCGTCACCGTCGACCAGATGTCGCGGATGCGCCACAACGCGATCCTCGGCAACATCGGTCACTTCGACAACGAGATCGACATGGCCGGCCTCGAGAAGCCCGGCGTCGCCGAGCGCAAGAACGTCAAGCCGCAGGTCGACGTGTGGACCTTCCCGGCCGGCAACGCGATCATCGTGCTGTCCGAGGGCCGTCTGATGAACCTGGGCAACGCCACCGGCCACCCGTCGTTCGTGATGTCGAACTCGTTCACCAACCAGGTCCTCGCGCAGATCGAGATCTTCACCAAGCCCGAGGACTACCCGGTGGGTGTCTACGTGCTGCCCAAGCACCTCGACGAAGAGGTCGCGCGCCTGCACCTCGGCTCGCTCGGGGTGAAGCTGACCACGCTGACCGAGGACCAGGCCGGTTACCTCGGCGTCGCCGTGGAGGGCCCCTACAAGTCGGAGCAGTACCGCTACTGACGGTTTCAGGTGGCGTCGACTGGCACAATGCTCACATGAGTCAAGAGCCGGTCGACGCCCCCAACCGGGGGCGGGTCCTCGTCGTTGACGACGACGCCTCTCTCGCAGAGATGCTCACCATCGTGCTGCGCCAGGAAGGCTTCGACAGCCGGATGGTCGGCCGGGGCGACCTGGCCATGGCCGCCTTCCGCGACTACCGCCCCGATCTCGTGCTGCTCGACCTGATGCTGCCCGGCAAGGACGGCATCGACGTGTGCAAGGAGATCCGCGCCGAGTCCGGCGTACCCATCGTCATGCTCACCGCCAAGGGCGACACGATCGACGTGGTCGTCGGGCTCGAGTCCGGTGCCGACGACTACGTCGTCAAGCCGTTCAAGCCCAAGGAGCTCGTCGCGCGCATCCGCGCCCGCGTACGCCGCTTCGACACGCCCGACTCCGAGTCCCTGCACATCGGCGACCTCGACATCGACGTCGCCGGGCACCAGGTCGCCCGGGACGGCGAGCCGATCAACCTCACGCCCCTCGAGTTCGACCTGCTGGTCTGCCTGGCCCGCAAGCCGTGGCAGGTGTTCACCCGCGAGATCCTGCTCGAGCAGGTCTGGGGCTACCGCCACGCGGCCGACACGCGGCTGGTCAACGTGCACGTCCAGCGCCTGCGTTCCAAGGTCGAGCACGACCCGGAGAACCCCGAGATCGTCGTCACCGTGCGCGGGGTGGGCTACAAGGCCGGCACGCCCGCACGCGCCCCCAGCTGAGCGACATGGCCGTCCGCGCCGAGCTGCCCTCCGCCGTACGTCGCGGGCTCACCGTCTGGCGTCGCTCGATCCAGGTCCGGGTCGTGGCGAGCACGGTGCTGCTCTCGGCCGTGGTCGTGAGCATCGTCGGGTGGTTCCTGCTGCAGCAGACCCGAGACGGTCTGCTCCAGCACCGGGTCGACGCGGTGGTGGCCGAGGCGCGCACGGAGACCGCGGAGGCGCGCACCCGGCTGTCGTTCGCCCTGGGCCGGAACGTCGACGCACCGGGCCAGCAGCAGGAGCTCGTCGAGCCGATCATCGAGCGTGGCGCGACGCGGGGCTTCGCGGTGATCTTGTCGCCTCCCGTCGAGAGCGGCGGAACCCTGGCCACCGGTGGGGCGAAGTTCACCCGGAACCTCGACCGGACGACCGTTCCGGCCGCGCTCGAGGACACGATGTCCGAGCCGTCGCCCACGGCCTGGACCTACACCCGCATCCTCGTCAACGGGCCGATCGCCGGCCTGCAGGCCGGGCCGGGCATCGTCGTCGGGTCACAGATCACGCTGCCCGCCGACGGCGAGACCTACACGCTCTACTACGTCTTCCCGCTCGACGAGGAGGCCGAGACCCTGGCCCTCGTCTCGCGGGCGCTGCTCACCGCCGGCATCCTGCTGCTGCTGCTCGTCGCCGGCCTGACCTGGCTGGTCACGCGCCAGGTGGTGACGCCGATCCGGATGGCCCGGCGGGTGGCCGAACGGCTCGCCGCCGGCCAGCTGCAGGAGCGGCTCCGGGTCACCGGTGAGGACGACCTCGCCCGGCTCGCCACGTCGTTCAACCAGATGGCCTCCAACCTGCAGCGCCAGATCCGCCAGCTCGAGGAGCTGAGCCGGCTGCAGCGCCGGTTCGTCTCCGACGTCTCGCACGAGCTGCGCACCCCGCTCACGACGGTGCGGATGGCCGGTGACGTGCTCCACGACGCCAGGAAGGGCTTCGACCCGGTCACCTCCCGGGCCGCCGAGCTGCTCCAGACCGAGCTCGACCGCTTCGAGACCCTGCTGGCCGACCTGCTCGAGATCAGCCGCTTCGACGCCGGTGCCGCGGTGCTCGAGGCCGAGGACGTCGACCTCGTCGACGTCGCCCGCCGGGTAGCGGACATGACCTCGGCGCTCGCCGCCCAGCGCAACACCCGGGTGCTGGTGCGCGATCCCGGTCACCCCTGCCTGGCCGAGGCCGACGTACGCCGCGTCGAGCGAGTGGTGCGCAACCTGGTCACCAACGCCATCGACCACGCCGAGAGCGGCGACATCGTCGTGCACGTCGCGGGGGACCAGAACTCCGCGGCCATCGCGGTGCGCGACTACGGAGTGGGCCTGGCCCCCGGCGAGTCGGCGATGGTCTTCAACCGTTTCTGGCGAGCCGACCCGGCACGGGCCCGCACCAGCGGCGGCACCGGCCTGGGCCTGTCGATCAGCCTCGAGGACACCCACCTGCACGGTGGCTGGCTGCAGGCATGGGGGCGACCCGGTGACGGGGCGCAGTTCCGCCTCACCCTGCCGCGCACGCTCGGTCAGAAGCTCCGGCACAGCCCGCTGCCGCTGGTGCCCTTCGACGCCCAGGCCTCCGCATGAGGCGGCTGGGTCTGACCGGTCTCGCCCTGGTCGTGTCGCTGCTCGTGCTGACGGGGTGCGTACGGATGCCGACCGGCGGGCCGGTCGTGAGCTCGGGGGGCAGCGCGTCCGACGTCGTCGTCACCGACACCTACTACGACCCCAAGCCGCCGAAGGCCGGTGAGTCGGCCAACGAGATCGTGATCGACTTCCTGGAGGCCATGAAGGCCACCCCGATCCGCACGAGCGTCGCCCAGGAGTACCTCACCCAGTCGGCCCAGAAGACCTGGAAGCCCGAGCTGTCGACCATCACCTACTCCGAGATCGGCGAGCCCGTCGGCGAGCTCAACATCTCGGTGCCGATCACCGGCGTCAACGAGTACGACGCCCGCGGCGCGTGGGTGCGGCAGATCGGCAACGGGGCGGCCGACGGGGTCGCCGACGACACCCTCGACTTCCGGCTCACCATCGAGGACGACGAGTGGCGCATCAACGAGCTGCCGGACGCGCTGGTCGTGCCGACGTCGTGGTTCGACGACCGGTTCAGCCGGGTGTCGCTCTTCTTCTTCGACCCGACCGCCAAGATCCTGGTGCCGGAGCCGGTCTTCGTGCCCGAGGGCGACCAGTTCGCCACCTCCTTGCTCAGCGGCCTGCTCGCAGGCCCGGGGCCGGGACGCTCCCGGGTCACCCGCTCGTTCATCCCCGAGGGGCTGCGCCCGGGGCTGTCGGTGCCGATCAGCGCGGCCGGCGTCGCCGAGGTGTCGCTGCTCGGCGACATCAGCGACACCAGCGAGCTGGTGACCGAGCAGATGCTCGCCCAGTTGGTGTGGACGCTGCGCCAGGAGCCACGGATCCAGTCGATCCGGCTCAACATGGGGGGCGAGGTGCTGTCGCTGCCGGGCGGCAGGACCGAGGTCAGCATCACCTCCGCGGACGGCTACGACCCCAACGGCGCCCAGACGACCAACGACCTGTTCGCCCTCAAGGACGGGTTGCTGGTCACCGGGGGGATCGACGAGCTGCAGCCGACCGGTGGTCGGTTCGGCACCGAACGGCTGGGTCTGCGCGACGTCTCGGTCGATCTCACCGGCGCGGTGGCCGCAGGCGTCTCCGGGGAGGGCACCTCGGTGCTCACCACGTCGGTCGACGCCTCCGAGGCCAGCGCCACCGAGGTCGTCAGTGGAGCGGTCGACCTCCTCCGGCCGGCCTGGGACTTCAGCGGTCGAGTGTGGCTGCTGGACAAGGCCGGAGGACGGGCGAGCGTCTCGATCCTCGTGGACGGCCAGCCCCGCGAGCTCACGGTGCCCGGGGTGAGCGGCAAGCGGGTGATGAAGTTCCTGGTGTCACGTGACGGCACCCGGTTCGTCGCCCTCGTCCGGGGACGGGTCGACAAGGTCGTGGCGGCGCGGGTGCTGCACGACTCGCAGGGTCGGGTCCTGCGGGTGGGGGAGTCGCGGGTGCTCGACCTCGGCGAGGCCCAGCCGCGGCGCATCCGCGACGTGGGCTGGCGATCGCTCACCTCAGTGGCGATCCTCAACCACGTCACCGGCGATCTCTCGCAGATCCGCTCGGTCTCGGTGGACGGGGCGCCCGGAGACGCCGCGGCGCCGGAGTACTCCCGCATGCGGGGCGGGGCCGAGCGCCTGGTCAGCTCGCCCGTCGACGACGACGGCGTCTACGTGCTGTCCGCGGACGAGTTCTCGGACCTCACCGACCCCGAACGCGTCGTCTACGAGCTGGCCCCGAAGGTCACCACGTTGGGCTACGCCGGCTGACCCCCGGGTCGTCCACAGGCCCGGGTGGCCGACCTTGTCGCGGCGCCGGGTTCGCGCTGTGCTGCCCGGGTGACGATCTACGACGACCTGCTCGACCTGGCCACCGGAAGCAGCTGCGCGGGTTGCGGGCGGGCTGGCCGCCTGCTCTGCGGCGCCTGCAGGCGCGGGCTCCGGGGCGCGGCCTTCCCGGCGTGGCCGAGCCCGGCGCCGGCCGGCCTCGCGGTGCCCTGGGCTGCCGCGACGTACGACGGGCTCGTGCGCGACCTGGTCGTGGGCCACAAGGAGCACCGTCGGTTCGCGCTGGCCCGGCCGCTCGGTGAGCTCCTCGCCACGGCGGTCGAGGCCGCGGCCGCCGACTCCGTCGGGCCACTCGTCCTCGTGCCGGTGCCCTCGCGGCCAGGCACCGCCCGTCGACGGGGCAGCGCGCCCACCGAGACGCTGGTGCGGGTCGCGGCGCGCCGCCTGCGCGCGGCGGGGACCGACGTGGTGGTGGCCGACCTCCTGCGCTCCCGGCGCGGTGTCGAGGACCAGGCCGGTCTGGGCGCGGACGAGCGGGCGGCCAATCTCTCCGAGACGATGCACTGCCCGTCGCGGCGCCTGCGGGCCCTGGCCCTACGACGGCGCGCGGCGCGCCTGATCGTCTGCGACGACGTCCTCACGACCGGCTCCACGGCGCGCGAGGCGCAGCGGGCGCTCGAGGCGGTCGGCCTCCGGGTCGGTGCCGTCGCGGTCGTCGCGGCCACGCCGCGGAGGAAACGTCTGGGCCGGGGGCAGGCACACAGTCAATCTTCAGCAGGTTGGCTTTCATCCGGGGACGACAGGGGCTAGCGTCGGTCCATGGAGTCCGTCCGGGTCCGTGGTTGCGTCACCTGGACGCCACGCGTGTCCCGGTGGCAAGCCGATGCCAGTCGCAGGCGAAACGGTCCACGTAAGGCTCGCGGAGCTCACGCTCCGGGCAGCCGATCACGGTGCGGCTTAGACGTAAGTCCTGCCTCGGCGTCGTCGTCATATACGGCGGCGTTCGGGAGAAGGCCAGTAGTGGCAGAGAAGCTGCGAACGCCTCAGCAGGCGATTGTGGGGACGAAGACCAGGTCGGCCGGGCGGGCTCCATCCCACCCCGGATCGCGCAGCACAGACCGGCGCCGGGGTGCGGGCATCAACACGGTGTAACCAACGCACATAACGGAGGTTCACATGGAGGTTGTGGTCACGGGACGACACTGCGAGGTGTCCGACAGGTTCCGAAGTCACGTCTCAGAGAAGCTCGCTCGGCTCGAGAAGCACGACCATCGGATCATCCGCGTCGCCGTCGAGATCGAGCAGGAGAAGAACCCTCGACAACACGACCGCGCCACACGCGTGGAGCTCACCGCCTTCTCCAAGGGGCCGGTGATCCGGGCCGAGGCCGCCGCCGAGGACAAGATGGGCGCGTTGGACCTCGCCCTGGACAAGATGGCGTCGCAGATGCGCCGCGCCGCTGACCGGCGCCGGATCCATCGCGGCCGGCACACCCCCGTCTCGGTCAGTCAAGCCCTGGCCGATGCGGCGCCGAGCGCCGAGTCTCCGACCACGACCGACGACGGCGACACCGTCATCGAACGTCAGGTCGGACCGATCACCGTGACCGGCGACGGACCTCTGGTGGTGCGCGAGAAGTCGCACCCGGCCTCGCCCATGACCCTCGACCAGGCGCTCTACGAGATGGAGCTGGTGGGGCACGACTTCTACCTGTTCGTCGACAAGGAGAGCGAGCGACCAGCGGTCGTCTACCGCCGCCGCGGCTACGACTACGGCGTGATCTCCCTGGACGTCAACGCGGCCACCGACTAGGGCGTGTCCCGGCTGTTCGGCACGGGGGCGTCGACGCGTGTCATGATGCCCTCGTGACCGAGCAGCCTGCTTCCATCGAGCCGATCCGTACCCTCGTCGTCGACGACCAGGAGCTTTTCCGGCGTGGTCTGGTGATGCTGCTGAGCACCGAGGCTGACATCGAGGTCATCGGCGAGGCCAGCGACGGGGTCGCCGGCACCGACATGGCGACCAGCATGGCGCCCGACGTGGTGCTGCTCGACGTACGCATGCCCAAGCGCACCGGCATCGAGGCCTGCCGCTCCATCAAGGAGGCCGTGCCGTCGGCCAAGATCATCATGCTGACGGTCTCCGACGAGGAGGCCGACCTCTACGAGGCCGTCAAGAACGGTGCCGCCGGCTACCTGCTCAAGGACTCCTCGATCGAGGACGTGGCCCAGGCCATCCGCGTCGTGGCGGACGGTCAGTCGCTCATCTCGCCGTCGATGGCGGTCAAGCTCATCGACGAGTTCAAGCAGATGTCCAAGCCCAACCGCGGCCAGGTTCCCGGGCTGCGCCTCACCGAGCGAGAGCTCGAGGTGCTGCGGCTGGTCGCGAAGGGCCTCAACAACCGCGACATCGCCAAGCAGCTGTTCATCTCGGAGAACACGGTCAAGAACCACGTCCGCAACATCCTCGAGAAGCTCCAGCTGCACTCGCGCATGGAAGCCGTGATGTACGCCGTCAAGGAAAAGCTGCTCGACCTGCCGTAGTGAGCAGCAGCGAACGCCCGGCTTGTCGGTGCGCCGTGATTGAGTGCCCCCGTGGCTGACCACCTCTCGCTGTCCCAGGCGCGCCGGATCGCCCTCGCGGCCCAGGGGTTCGCCGACCGGCAGCACGCCACCCCGACCATGCGCACCCTCGAGCGCACCGTCGAGCGCACCGGCGTGCTCCAGGTCGACTCCGTCAACGTGCTGCAGCGCGCGCACTACATGCCGCTGTACTCGCGGATGGGCCCCTACGACGTCGACCTGCTGCGCCGGGCCTCCAGCGCCAAGCCACGCCGGCTGGTGGAGTACTGGGCCCACGTCCAGGCGCTGATGCCGGTCGAGCTCTGGCCGGTCATGTCGCACCGGATGGAGTCCTACCGCGCCCGCCGCGGCAAGTGGTGGCCGATCGTCGACACCCGGGCGGGGCTCGAGCACGAGGTGCTCGCCGCCGTCGCCGACCGGGGCCCGGTCACCGCGCGGCAGCTCGAGGACGAGTTCAGCAGCGGCCCCCGCACCAAGCAGCACTGGGGATGGAACTGGTCCGAGGCCCGCAAGGTGCTCGACTTCCTCTACATGGTCGGTGACGTGGCGATCTCGGGCCGCAACAGCCAGTTCGAGGTGCTCTACGACGTGCCCGAGCGCGTCATCCCGGCCGCCGTGCTCGCGCTGCCGACCCCGACCCGGGAGGAGGCGGACCTCGAGCTGGTCCGGCGTGCCGCCGTCTCGCACGGCGTGGCGACGGCGGCCTGCCTGCGCGACTACTACCGGATGCACCACGACCACGTGAAGCCGGCCATCGCGACCCTGGTCGAGTCGGGCGAGCTGCGTCCGGTCACGATCGAGGGCTGGGCGCGACCGGCGTACCTGCACCGCGACGCCCGGCTGCCACGCAGGATCGCCGCCCGGGCGCTGCTGAGCCCGTTCGACCCGGTGGTCTGGGAGCGCGACCGGGCCGAGGCGCTGTTCGACTTCTTCTACCGCATCGAGATCTACACGCCGGCCGCCAAGCGGGTGCACGGCTACTACGTGCTGCCGTTCCTGCTGGGGGACCGGATCGTGGCCCGCGTCGACCTCAAGGCCGACCGGGCCGGCGGGCGGCTGCTCGTCAAGGCCGCGTTCGCCGAGCCGCTGGCCCCGGGCAACACGGCCGAGGAGCTCGCGGCCGAGCTGGGCCGTCTCGCCGGCTGGCTGGATCTCTCGCAGATAGTGGTCGAGCCGCGCGGCGACCTCGCGCCTGCGCTCGCCGGTGCGCTCCTTGCTGGCGTCCGTGGGTAGCATGACCGGTGCTGACGCCTGCCCGGCGTGCAGCCGCCCCAGACGTTCCAGGAGACCAGTTCCGTGCCTGCCATCATCGACAAGCTCCTCCGCATCGGCGAAGGCAAGATCCTCCGACAGCTCGAGACGATCACGAAGGCCGTCAGCGCCATCGAGGACGACTTCGTCAAGATGACCGACGACGAGCTCCGCGGCATGACCGTGGAGTTCAAGGAGCGTCTGGCCAAGGGCGAGGAGCTCGACGATCTGATGCCGGAGGCGTTCGCCACCGTGCGCGAGGCCGCCAAGCGTGTGATCGGGCAGCGCCACTACGACGTCCAGATCATGGGTGGCGCTGCGCTCCACCTCGGCAACATCGCGGAGATGAAGACCGGTGAGGGCAAGACCCTGGTCTCGACGCTCCCGGCCTACCTCAACGCGCTCACCGGCGAGGGCGTCCACGTCGTCACGGTCAACGACTACCTGGCCAAGTACCACGCCGAGTGGATGGGTCGCATCCACCACTTCCTCGGTCTGACGACCGGCGTCATCCTGCCTTCGATGCGCCCCGACGAGCGCCGGGTGGCCTACGCCGCCGACATCACCTACGGCACCAACAACGAGCTCGGCTTCGACTACCTGCGCGACAACATGGCCGACTCCATCGACGAGTGCGTCCAGCGCGGCCACCACTTCGTGATCGTCGACGAGGTCGACTCCATCCTCATCGACGAGGCGCGCACCCCGCTGATCATCAGCGGCCCGACCCAGGACGAGGTCCACTGGTACGCCGAGTTCGCCAAGCTCGCCCGCACCCTCACGATCGACGTCGACTACGAGGTGGACGAGAAGAAGCGCACCATCTCGGTGCTCGAGCCCGGCATCACCAAGGTCGAGGACCACCTGGGCATCGACAACCTGTACGACTCGGTCAACACTCCGCTCATCTCGTTCCTGAACAACTCCATCAAGGCCAAGGAGCTGTTCCGCAACGACAAGGAGTACGTCGTCATGGACAGCGAGGTGCTCATCGTCGACGAGCACACCGGCCGGATGCTGGCCGGTCGCCGCTACAACGACGGGCTGCACCAGGCCATCGAGGCCAAGGAGGGCGTCACGGTCCGCGAGGAGTACCAGACGCTCGCCACCGTCACCCTGCAGAACTACTTCCGGCTCTACAGCAAGCTCTCCGGCATGACCGGTACCGCCATGACCGAGGCGAGTGAGTTCGACAAGATCTACGGCCTCGGCGTCGTACCCATCCCGACCAACAAGCCGATGATGCGCGCCGACAACGCCGACCTGGTGTTCCGCACCGAGGACGCCAAGTACGACGCCGTCGTCGCCGACATCGCCGAGCGCCACGAGGTGGGCCAGCCGGTGCTGGTCGGCACCGTGTCGGTCGAGAAGTCCGAGCACCTCTCCGACCTGCTCAAGAAGCGCGGCGTGCCCCACACCGTGCTGAACGCGAAGGTGCACGCCGACGAGGCGAAGATCGTCGCGATGGCCGGTCACAAGGGCGCCGTCACCGTGGCGACCAACATGGCCGGTCGAGGCACCGACATCATGCTCGGTGGCTCGGTCGAGTTCCTGGCCGACCAGGAGCTGCGCAAGCAGGGTCTGGAGCCGACCGGCGACACCTCCGAGGCCTACGAGGAGGCGTGGCCCCTCACCCTCGAGCGGGTCAAGAGCCAGGTCTCCAACGAGCACGACGAGGTCAAGGCCGTGGGCGGGCTCTACGTCGTCGGCACCGAGCGCCACGAGTCGCGCCGCATCGACAACCAGCTCCGCGGTCGTTCCGGCCGTCAGGGCGACCCCGGCGAGTCCCGCTTCTACCTGTCGCTGCAAGACGAGCTGATGCGGCTGTTCAAGTCCGACTGGGTCGACCGCATCCTGCAGGTGCTCAAGGTCCCCGACGACGTCCCGATCGAGAACAAGCGCGTCACCGGCGCCATCGCCAGCGCCCAGGGACAGGTCGAGTCGCAGAACTTCGAGTCGCGCAAGAACGTCCTCAAGTACGACGACGTGATGAGCCGCCAGCGCGAGGTCATCTACGGCGAGCGTCGCCGGGTCCTCGAGGGCGCCGACCTCGAGGAGCAGATCCGCACGTTCATCGACGACGTCGTCGCCGGCTACGTCATGGGCGCGACCACCGACTTCGCCGAGCAGTGGGACCTCGAGGCGCTCTGGACCGCCCTGGGCCAGCTCTACCCGATCAGCCTGTCGCTCGAGTCGATCGAGCAGGAGGCCGGTGGACGCGCCAGCCTGTCGCGCGAGGTCCTCGTCGAGGACATCACCAAGGACGCCCAGGCCGCCTACGACCGGCGGGAGGCCGAGGTCGGTGACGAGGTCATGCGCGAGCTCGAGCGCCGCGTCATCCTCTCCGTGCTCGACCGCAAGTGGCGCGAGCACCTCTACGAGATGGACTACCTGCGCGAGGGCATCTACCTGCGGGCCTACTCCCAGCGCGACCCGCTCGTCGAGTACCAGCGCGAGGGCTTCGACATGTTCGCGGCCATGATGGACGGGATCAAGGAGGAGTCGGTCGGGTTCCTGTTCAACCTGCAGGTCGAGGTCGACGACGAGGACGAGACCGAGGACGAGACCCAGGTCCACGTGCACGACCACGAGCGCCCGGTCGACGCGGCCGCAGCCGGTGGCATCGACATGGCCGCCGCAGCCGCCCATGCGCCCAGCATCCGGGCCAAGGGCCTCGAGCGCGAGAAGAAGCCGCAGAACCTGACCTACTCCGCGCCCAGCGAGGACGGCGAGGCCGAGGTCGTCGGCCAACCGGCCGTCGCCGACGAGTTCTCGGGTGTGGGTCGCAACTCCGACTGCCCCTGCGGGTCGGGCAAGAAGTTCAAGAAGTGCCACGGCGCGCCGGGCGGACCCACGGGCCACGCCGCCCGCATCAACGGCTGACCACCGACCGCCCCGGCCCCCGGCCGGGGCCGTCGGTCGCCCGACGGGTCCCCGCGACTCAGGCGAACTCGAGCGCGACGCAGATCCAACGCTCGCGCTGACGCTCGAACCGGGCGGCGACGGCCCGGCAGCGGGCGCCGTACCGGACGAGCAGGCAGGCCTCCACGGCGTCGTCGCGGACGAAGCTGGTCCGCGCCGACACCAGCTGCGGCCGGACGGCCGCGACCGTGCGGCCCTGTCCCGGCGTGTGACCCCCGGCGCGGGCGATGAGCAGTGCCCGGCGCCGCAGGTCGGCGTACACCGCGGGATGCGTGTGCCGGGCGACCTGGGAGGACGGCCGGTCGCCGGCGACGATCTCGACCGCCGCGCGCAGGTAGCGGCCGACGAAGGTGTCGACCAGGGCGCGCTGCGTGGCGTCGACCTCGACGACGTCCTGCGTGGGCGCGCTGGGGACGAGGGTCGGGGCAGGGGGGTCGCAGCGCGGGGACACGTCGAGCGCGAGCGAGCCCTGCACGCTGGCGATGCGGACGGGCGCCCGCAGTGGGGTCACCGAAGCGGTCCGGTTGCTGGTCATGGTCGACACCTTTCCGAGGAGGTTCGAGTCGTGCAGGTCAGTCCGGCGGCAGCCTCAGGTGCAGGCCGGGCCGGATGAGGTCGGGGTCGGCTCCGACGGCAGCCCGGTTGGCTGCGTAGATCTCCCGCCAGCGGCGGTCGACCTCGTCGGCGTCGGCGCCCGCGGGCAGGGTGGTGGCGGCGATCGACCACAGGGACTCGCCGGCGCGCACGACGACCGTGTCGCCGGGCGCGGGCTGCGGAGGCACCGGAGGCAGCGGGGGTACGACCGGCTGCGCGGGTCCGCTGCCGGCATCCGACGTGCCGGCCCGGGCCGGGGTCTCGGGGATGCTGGCCCGGTCGGGCAGCGGCAGTCCGCCGAGCAGCCGTCCCTGCGCCGAGACGGGCGTGTCCGTGCGACCGGCCCGTCCCTGCGTGGCCCCCGCGGGGCCGGCAACCGCTCCACCGACGAGCGCCACCCCGCAGGCCACCAGCACGATCCGGCGAACGGTTCCGCCGGCATAGGCCGGCCGCTCGAGTCCGCTCGCGGCCTCGACCACGGTCGCGGTGGTGATCAGCCACAGCCAGGCGCCGGCCACCGCGGCCAGGACCGCCATGCCCTGCACGAGCAGCCCTTCGAAGCCCGGCGCGCCCCACTCGCCGCGCAGCGCCGCCGCCAGCTCGTCGCGGACGACCAGGACGCCGCCGCCGACCGCCGTCGTGACGCCGAGCCACACCGCGAGACAACGCAGCGCCTTGCTGGTGACTGCGACGGACACCCGAGACATCGATAAACCCTTCGTTTGCGTGCGTTTGCTTTATTCAAAGGACTTTTACTTAGCGAGTCAACCTCTTGTGCACAGG
The DNA here is from genome assembly GCA_963807335.1 of uncultured Actinomycetota bacterium. Classification (GTDB taxonomy): domain Bacteria; phylum Actinomycetota; class Actinomycetes; order Propionibacteriales; family Nocardioidaceae; genus Nocardioides. Next base: position 112,355 of record CAWEBT010000010.1, on the reverse strand, counting down.
TGCGCTGAACGTGGCGCGTGCCGGTGCCGGGTGCGTCACACTGGCCCGATGACGGGGGCGCCATGAGCTGGGACGAGCAGTTGTTCGCGCTCTTCGACGACCTCGAGGGCCAGGCGGAGGCCCTGTACGGCGCCCAGCGCGACGCCGAGGTGGCCGACCGCAGCCGGGCGGAGTACCAGCAGGTCACGCTGGCCAGCAGGCTGATGGCGTCGGTCGGCACCGAGGTCGGCCTCGAGGTGGTGGGGCTCGGCACCCTGCGCGGCCGGCTGCACCGGGTCAGCGCCGAGTGGTGCCTGATGGGGGCCGAGACCCAGGAGTGGATCGTGCCCCTCGCGGCGGTCGTCGCGGCGCGCGACGTGTCGCCGCGGTCGGTGCCCGAGGTCGCCTGGTCGCCGCTCACCCGGCTCGGGCTCGGGTCGGCGCTACGACGGGTCGCGGAGGCGGGCGAGCGCTGTCTGGTTCACCTGTCGGACGGCTCGCGCCGCGAGGCGCAGCTCGGCCGCGTCGGCGCGGACTTCGTGGAGGCCACCAGCGAGCAGGGCGCCACCCTGCTGATCAGCTTCGTGCGGCTCGCTGCGGTGCAGCGCAGGACCGTCGGGTAGGGCTCAGGTCGCCTCGGCGTCGTACGGCGGGAGCTGGCCCTCGGCGAGCCGGGGCTTCTTCTGCCGGCCCTCGGCCAGGTCGCCCTCCTCCATCGCCTCGATGATGTGCTTGCGCACGATGCTGCGCGGGTCGAGGTCGCGCAGCTCGAGATCGGCGAACTCGGGACCGAGCTCGGTGCGCAGCTCGTCGCGTGCGCTGTTGGCCATGTTCCGGGCCTTGCGGAGGAGCTGGCCGGCCTGCTGGGCGAGCCCCGGCAGCTTGTCCGGCCCGAAGACCAGCACCGCGATGAACGCGATCAACGCCATCTCGGGAAGGCCGACTCCGAACATGGCTCAGAACCTACTGGACGGGGTGAGACCCAGCTGCATGCCGGCGAGACCGCGCCCGCGACCCGACAGGGTGCCCGCGATCTCGGCCAGCACGAGGGCGGCCGGTGCGGTCGGGTCGGAGTCCACGATCGGCTTGCCGGCGTCGCCGCCCTCGCGCAGGGAGATGTCGATGGGGATCGTCCCCAGCACGGGCACGTCGTAGCCGAAGCGCTGCGACAGGGTGGCCGCCACCCGCTCGCCGCCACCGGCGCCGAAGATCTCGAGGCGGTGCTCGGTGCCCTCGGCCGTGCAGTGCGGACAGGGCAGGTAGCTCATGTTCTCGATCACGCCGATGACCCGCTGGTGCATCATCGAGGCCATCGTGCCGGCCCGCTCGGCCACCTCGGCGGCAGCCTCCTGCGGAGTGGTGACGACCAGGACCTCCGCGTTGGGCAGGTGCTGCCCCAGCGAGATCGCCACGTCACCGGTGCCGGGCGGCAGGTCGAGGAGGAGAACGTCGAGGTCGCCCCAGTAGACGTCGGCCAGCATCTGCACGAGTGCCCGGTCGAGCATCGGGCCGCGCCACGCGACGACCTGGTCGCGGCGCGGCTTGAGCATGCCGATCGAGATGACCGAGACGCCCGACGCCGTCGGGACGGGCATGATGAGGTCGTCGACCTGGGTGGGGCGCGAGTCGGCGACACCGAGCATCGCCGGAACCGAGTGGCCGTAGATGTCGGCGTCGACCACGCCGACCTTGAGGCCCTGCTTGGCCAGCGACAGGGCGAGGTTGACGGTGACCGACGACTTGCCGACCCCGCCCTTGCCGCTGGCGATGGCGTAGACCTTGGTGAGGGAGCCGGGCTGGGCGAACGGGATCTCGCGCTGCGCCTGGCCGCCGCGCAGCGTCTCCCCGAGCGCTCCGCGCTGCTCGGCCGACATCACGCCCAGGGTGAGCTCGACCCGGGCCACGCCGGGCACGCTCTCGACGGCTGCGGTCACGTCGCGGGTGATGGTGTCCTTCATCGGGCAGCCGGCCACGGTCAGCAAGACGGTGAGGGACACGACGCCGTCGGCGGCGATGTCGACCGACTCGACCATGCCGAGGTCGGTGATGGGGCGCTTGATCTCGGGGTCGTTGACCTTCGCGAGAGCGGCCTGGACCTGCTCGAGAGTGGGGGTGCTCATGATCCCCCAGCGTAGTTGCTGCCAGGTAGGGGAGCACCCGGGGGAGCGGGTCAGGCGCCTGTGACGTCGGACTCGGGGTCCGGCTCGGCCCGGCTCCGCTCGTCGAGGTCGCTCATGAAGGAGCGCAGCTCGGAGCGCATGAAGTCGCGGGTGGCCACCTCGCCCAGCGACATCCGCAGCGAGGCGACCTCCCGGGCGAGGTACTCCATGTCGGCGTGCGCGCGGGCGTTGGCCTTCCGGTCACGCTCGTTGATGATCTTGTCGCGGCGCTCCTGCCGGTTCTGCGCGAGCAGGATCAGCGGCGCCGCGTAGGACGCCTGCAGGCTGAGCATCAGCGTCAAGAAGATGAACGGGTAGTCGTCCCACCGCATCTCCCGGGGCGCGAACAGGTTCCAGGTGACCCAGACGACCACGAAGAGCGTCATGTAGATCAAGAAGCTGGCGGTGCCCATGAAGCGGGCGAACTGCTCGGCGAAGACCCCGAACGTGTCGGAGTCGTACGTCGGCCGGCGCACCAGCGAGCGGCGGCTGTCGCGCGGGGTGTCGAGCCTGCGGGGGGTGCGGGCCTCCGTCATCACTCACCGCCGATCGGGCCGGGCCGGACGGCGTTGTCGCGCCAGTTCTCCGGCAGCATGTGGTCGAGCAGGTCGTCCACGGTGACGGCGCCCAGCAGCCGGCCCTCCTCGTCGACGACGGGGGCGGCGACCAGGTTGTAGGTCGCCAGGTGAGCGGCCACCTGGTCGATCGTCGCCTCGGGGTGCAGCGGGTCCATCGACTCGTCGAGCGCGGCAGCCACCAGCGTCGACGGCGGCTCGCGCAGCAGCCGCTGGATGTGGGCCGCGCCGAGCAGCCGGCCCGTCGGCGTCTCCAGCGGCTGGCGGCAGATGTAGACGAGCGCGGCGAGCGAGGGTGTCAGCTCGGGGTTGCGCACGTGGGCGAGCGCGTCGGCGACGGTCGCCTGCGGGTCGAGGATCACCGGCTCCGGCGTCATCATCGCGCCGGCGGTGTGCTCGGCGTACGACATCAGGCGCCGCACGTCGTCGGCGTCGGCGGGCTCCATGAGGGCCAGCAGGGTCGCCGCCATGTCCGGCGGCAGGTCGGCGATCAGGTCGGCGGCGTCGTCGGGTGACATCTCCTCGAGCACGTCGGCGGCCCGCTCGGAGTCGAGGTACTCCAGGATCTCGACCTGGTCCTCCTCGGGCAGCTCCTCGAGCACGTCGGCGAGCCGCTCGTCGTGGAGGGCCGAGATGACCGCCTTGCGACGCTCGGGAGGCAGGCCGTGGAGCATGTGCGCCGCGTCGGCCGCCCGCATGTCGTTCATCGTGGCCAGCAGCCGGGTGGCCCCCTGTGTCTCCTCGCGCCGGCTGAGGCCCTCCACGTCACGCCACTCGGCCACATGGGTCTGTCCGCGGCGGCGGAAGCCCTTGGCCGGCTCCGTCACCGCGATCCGGCTGATCACCCAGTCGCGGTTGCGGGCCTGCTCCATCGCGACGTCGTAGACCGTGCCCTTGACGCCGGACGGCTGGATGGTGACCGATCGGTCGAGCATCTGCGCCATCACCAGCGTCTCGGTCGGCCGCTGCTCGAAGCGCCGCATGTTCAGCAGCCCGGTGGTCGACACCTGCCCCGCGTCGACGTGGGTCACCCGGGTCATCGGCACGAAGATCCGGCGCCGGCCGAACACCTCGGCCACCAGCCCGAGCACGCGCGGCTGGTTGGTCCCCGAGCGCAGCGCCACCACGATGTCGCGGACCTTCGCCACCTGGTCGCCCTGGGGGTCGAAGACCGGCAACCCGACGAGGCGGGCGACGTAGACGCGGGTCGGGGTGGTGCTCACCGGGCAAACCTACCGGCCGGTGAGCCCGTTCCCGGTCAGCGCTGCGCCGAGGAGTAGAACTCTCGTGCGCACGTGTCGCCGGCGCAGGTGTGCTGCTCCTTGGCCAGCCTGCGCAGCTCGCCGAGCTGGGTCGCGAACCGTGGGTCCGAAGCGACGCTGCTCAGCTGGTACGGGTCGAGGTCGCGGTTGTAGAGCTCCTCGCGCCGACCCGGCGTCCGGACGTAGGTCCAGGGCCCGGCCCAGATGCCGTAGTAGAGCGGCTTGCGGCCGCCCTTCACCCGGTAGCCCTCGATGGGCACCACGCGCGTGTCGGCCTTCGTCGTGAGGTACGGCGACACGTCGACGCCGTCCTGGGGACGGGTCGGGGCAGCGCCCGCCAGGGCCGCGAACGTGGTGGCCAGGTCCGGGTTGGTGACCGGGGTCGACACGGTCTCGCCCCGCGGCAGGCCCGGCCCGCGCATGACCATCGGGATGCCCAGGATGGGGGTGTAGTACCAGAGCTTGCCCGCGATGTTGTGCTCCCCGGACGCGAAGCCGTTGTCGCCGGTGAACACCACCCAGGTGTTGGCGAGCTGACCGGTCTCGCGGAGCGCGGCGATGGTCGCGGCGACGGCGTCGTCGACGGACTGGAGCGACTCGAGCCGCTGCTGGTAGGCCTCGCGCAGCAGCGCCCGGTCGGGTTGGTTCCAGCGCTGGTGCGTCACCCGCGAGACCGTCTTGTCCGAGGTCTCGGCCTCGAACATGTCCGGGGTCGTAGGAAGACCCTGGTCCTCGAACGCGTCCTCGTACTCCGGCGCCGGCACGGTCGTCTTGAGGCGCTTGGCGTTGTCCGGGTCGGTCCGCAGCGGGTCGTCGTCCTGCTGCGGCTGACCTGTGTGCGGTGCGACGTAGTTGACCCACATGTACCAGGGCCGGTCCTGCCGGGCAGGGTCGTTGATCTCGTCGACGGAGAGGTCGCGGAGCAGGTCCGTGGAGTACTGCTCATGCTCGATGACCTCGCCGTTGTGGTTGATCTGCGGCTTCTCGAAGTTGTACGTCGACGGGTCGACCGTCGCCTGCCAGTCCGACCACCCCGGGGGCACGTAGGCGGGGTCGTCCTCGCCGTAGCCGTTGAGGTACTTGCCGACGAACAGGGTGTCGTAGCCGGCCGCCTGCAGCCACACGGGCAGCGTGTCGTCGTCCGCGAACGAGTCGAAGCCGCCGCCCTCGCCCTCGATGGTGAGCGCGCCGTGGTTGTGGGCGTACTGCCCGGTCAGCAGGGACGCGCGGGCCGGCACGCAGATGGGTGTCGGCGCCAGCCCGTTCTCGACCGTGAGGCCCTTGTCGGCGACGTCCTCCTGGAGCTGCGGCATGTGGGCCAGGTCGCCGGTCGCGGCGTCGTCGGCGGTGATCAGCAAGATGTTGGGGCGAGAGCCCGACCTGGCGAGCGGCCTGGGCGTCAGCGGGGACGGCGGCAGAACCGTGTCTCGCGGCCCGGGATCCGGCACCGGGGCGGCGGAGGTGGGCAGCTGACGCTTCGGCCTGACCTGGCGCTGCGCCTCGTCGGAGCTGCAGGCGGCGACGCTGGTGGCCATCAGGGCCAGGGTCGTCGTGGCCACCAGCCAGCGACGACCGGGGCGTTGCGGGCCGTGCCGCATGCAAACACCTCGTGGTCGAGTGGGGACGTGGTCGTCATCGATCCTAGACTCGGGCCCGTGGCGCACCGGATGCTAGGTTCGCCCCTTGTTGACGAGCCCTTGGAGAGCGGATCGAGGCAGCAGGTGACCCGTCGCGTGATTCTCCACGTGGGTGCGATGAAGACCGGCACGAGCTTCATCCAGTCAGTGCTGGCCACCCACCGCGAAGCGCTCTCCGAAGCCGGCGTCGGCTACCCGGCCGGCAGCCCGATGGCGGTGCTCGACCTGCTCAAGCTGCCGCGGCTCCCGCAGCAGCACCGCGAGCGGTGGCAGGCCCTCGCCGCTGCCAGCGACGACGACCTCCTGGTCTCGATGGAGTTCCTCAGCTTCGCCGATGACCGGCAGGTCGCCGCGGCGCTGGAGCCGTTCGCCGGCGACCGCATCGAGGTCGTGGTGTCGGTGCGAGACCAGCTCGGCGCGATCCCGGCCCAGTGGCAGACCTACTGCCGCAACCTCGGCACCGAGGCCTGGCCCGACTACCTGCGCTCCATCGAGCCCACCTTCTTGGGCCGGCCGCGCAAGACGCGCGCCTTCAAGGCGTTCAACCGGGCCCAGCAGATCCCGGCGTTCGTACGACGCTGGGAGGAGGCCGCCGGCGTCGAGAGCGTGCACGTCGTCACGGTGCCGCCGTCGGGCTCACCCCCCGAGGTGCTGTGGCAGCGCTTCGCCGCGGCCGCCGGCCTGCCCGAGATCGAGATCGACCTCTCGATCGTCGAGTCCAACCCGTCGCTGGGCTACGCCTCCTGCGACTTCCTACGTCGCGCCAACGCCCATCTCTCCGTCGTACCCCCCAAGCTCTACCGTCGCGGTGTGCGCCGCCTCGCCCGGGGGGCGCTGGTCGGGCGTCGGGGGGAGGAGTCCAGGCCCGTCCTCGACCGGGGTGGCGTCAAGCTCGGTCTCGGGATCAACACCGAGGTCCGGTCGTTCGTCGAGGAGCGTGCCTACCCCGTGTTCGGGGACCTCGCCGACCTCCGGCTCGACGCCGACGTGTCCGGCGTGCCCGACAAGGCGCCGGAGGTCGACGAGTCCGAGACCCGCGCCGCCGCCCTCGCCGCCCGCGCCTGGCTGGTCGCCCAGCTGGGCCAGGACCACGGCCCAGCGCCCGACTCGCTCGACGACCTCGTCGCCGATGCCTGCCGGCTCATGGGCCACCTCAACAACTGGAAGGCCCTGACGTCACCTGGCGGCGCGGCCGGGGTCGGAGCGCGGTGACCGCAACCATGCAGAACGTCCGGATCGACGACGACGGGATCAGCTTCAGCTCCCGCGACGACGTGGTCGTCGACGTGACCTTCGACGGAACCCGCGTGTGGTCGTTCTGGCTCCAGCGCGACACGGGTGGCCGCGGCGGCCGGCGCGAGATCGAGTGGCCCCAGCCGCTGCGGCGCTTCCTCGACGGCGCCACCCGGGTGGCGCTGGTCGACCACGTCGCCGACGCCGAGCTGTACGCCGCCGACATCACGCTCGGTGCGGGGAGCGGCCGGATCGCCGTCCAGGACAAGAAGGGCCGCCCGCTGGGGCTGGACAAGTCCAACCGGCTCTCGCGGCTCTTCGAGAGCCGGGACTCCGACCAGGTGGCTCCGTTGATGGAGGCCATCGCCACGGTGCTGAAGGCGCTCGACGAGGCGGGCGTCGAGGGCTTCGTGGCCTACGGCACCCTCCTCGGCGCCTACCGCGACGGCAAGCTGATCGGTCACGACTCCGACGCCGACCTCGGGTACGTCAGCCGGCACACCCACCCCGTCGACGTGATGCTCGAGTCGTTCGCGCTGCAGCGCACGCTCGTCGAGATGGGCTTCGTGGTCACCCGCTACAGCGGCATCGCCGTCAAGGTGCACGTCCCGGAGGCCGACGGCACCATCCGCGGGCTCGACGTCTTCGGCGGGTTCATGCGTGACGGCATGCTCTACCTGATGGGGGAGGTGGGTGCGCCGTTCGAGGAGGACTGGATCTTCCCGCGGAGCACGGTCGAGCTCGAGGGCCACACGTTCGCCGCCCCCGCCCAGCCCGACCGGTTGCTCGCGGCGATGTACGGCGAGAGCTGGCGTGTGCCCGACCCTGCCTACGAGTTCACCACCCCCGACTCGACACGTCTGCGCCTCAACGGCTGGTTCCGGGGCATCCTGGTCGGCCAGGGCCGGGGGATGGGCAGCAAGGACCTCACCCCCGACCGGCCCAGCGACTTCGCGCAGTGGGTGCACGCGCAGGCCGGCGCCGAGGTCGAGACCTTCGTCGACCTGGGGTGCGGCTACGGCACCGACGCGGTATGGCTCGGACGGCAGGGCCGTTCGACCTGGGGCATGGACGCGCACTACAAGTCCTACCTGCGCATGCGCAAGGTCGCGGAGGGCGAGGGCCTGCCGGTGCGGTTCCGCTGGATGAACCTCACCGAGAACCGTTCGGTGCTGGACGCGGCGGCCGACCTCACGCGGCTGCCCGGGCCCCGGGTGGTGATGGCCCGGCACGTGCTGGACGCCGTCGACTCGACCGGCCGGGACAACCTCCTGCGGCTGGCCCGGGTGCTGACCCGACGCGGTGGCGCGCTGTACTGCCAGGTGCAGACCGGTCCCGAACGCAACCCCGAGAGCCACGGTGCCGTGTCGTCGCTGGCCCTGCAGGACCTCGTCGACCGGATCGTCCACCACGGTGGCACGGTCGTCGTCCGCGAGACGCTCAACGAGAACGACGCCGCCGGCGCCGACAACATCGCCAGACTCGTCGTCACCTGGAAGTTGGAGTCATGAAGACTGACACCGTCAAGAACATCGCCGACCGGCTCACCGGGCGGCTGACGCTGCGGGCGCGCGTCGCCGCGCTCGAGGAAGCGGTGCAGGAGAACCGCCAGCTCAACCTGCGCATCGCCGAGCTCACCGACGCCATGATGGAGCTCGTCGTGCCGCTCTCCGAGCGCGACGAGAAGTCCGTCCAGGCCGTGGTCGATCGCTACCGTGAGAGCCTCGGCGGGCCGCGCTGATGCCGCGTCGGGTCTTCGTCCACATCGGGCTGCCCAAGACCGGAACGACGTACCTCCAGGCCGCACTGTGGGCCAACAAGCCGGCGCTGGGTGCTGCCGGCGTGCTGGTGCCGGGCGCGCGGCACCGGCGGCACCTGCTCGCGTCCCTGGACATCCGTGAGGACCCGCGCCTGGCCCGACGTGCGGGCAACGTCAAGCAGCCGTGGCAGGACCTCGTCGACGAGGCCCGTCGCTTCAAGGGCGACGTGGTCATCAGCCATGAGTTCTTCGGTGCGGCCGCGCCACCGCACGTGCAGCGGATGGTCGACTCCTTCCCCGACCGCGAGCTGCACGCGATCGTCACCGCGCGGCCGCTGACGGAGCTGTTCGCCTCGCGCTGGCAGGAGTGGATCAAGAACGGCGGCGCACTCGCGATCGACGAGTGGCCGGCGCGCAAGGCCTACGACCCGGTCAACGAGTGGGGCCTGGGGTCCTTCGACCTCGACGACATCCTCCGGCGCTGGGCTCAGGTGCTGCCGCGCGAGCACATCCACATCCTCCCGGTGGACACCCGGGCGGTCCCCGACGCGCTGTGGCAGCGCTTCTGCGAGGTCATCGGGGTCGACGGAGCGAAGCTGCCGGCGCCGGCCGACGTGGTCAACCCGTCGCTGGGAGTCGTCGAGGTCGAGCTGCTGCGCCGGGTCACGCCACACCTGACCGACTTCCTCAGCGCCGCGGACCGCGGTCAGTGGGTGCGTGGCTACCTGGCCGAGGGTGGTGTCCTGCCGGAGTCGGGGGAGAAGTTCCGGGTCGGCCGCGAGGCCTACGACTCCGAGCTCCTCGGCCGTGCCCGGGCGGCGGTGACGCTGGTCGCCGAGGGCGGCTTCGACGTGCGCGGCGACGCCTCCCTCCTCGAACCCCGTCCCCTTCCCGACCTGCGGCACCCCGGCGAGGTCACCGACGCAGAGCTGGTCGAGTCGGCTGCGCAGACGATCGCGGCCATGCTCGAGGACGTGCGAACCGTCTCGCGGGAGCGCGACGAGCTGCGCCGTCAGCTGGTCGAGGAGGAGGGGATCGATGCGTTCGGCAGCGGCTTTGCCAATGAGGGTGCGAAACGATCCTGGGTTAGGCTCTCTCGGTCGTTGAACAGATTTCGGAGGCAAACGGAATGAAGTTCCGGGGGATCGTCCTTCTCGTCCTGGCACTGGTGCTCACGGCCCTCGTGGCGCCAGCGGCCCAGGCCGGGCGCAACTGGACCCCACGCGACGGTGGTCACTTCAACCACCCGCGTGAGGCGCACCGCAAGGAGCTGCGGATCGAGAACACGATCCTCAAGACGATCAACCACGCCAAGCGCGGCTCGCGGATCCGGATCTCGCTGTTCTCCTTCGACCGCAAGCGGATGGCCACCGCCCTGGTGCGGGCCAAGAAGCGCGGCGTCCAGGTCCAGGTGCTGCTCAACAACCACCAGTTCACCCCTGCCCAGAAGATCCTCAAGCAGGGCCTGGGCGGCAAGCGCTGGAAGAAGAGCTTCTCCTACGAGTGCCACTTCGGCTGCCGCCACTACCAGCGCGGCGAGAACCTCCACACCAAGATGTTCCTCTTCACCGGTCTCAAGAGCGGTGCGCACGACATCGTCCTCACGGGCTCGCTGAACCTCACCGAGAACTCCGTGGTCAACCAGTGGAACGACATGCTGTCGCGGGTCAACGACCCGGCACTGATGGCGGGCATGGACCAGCTCTGGCGCTCGATGCGCAAGGACAAGCGCACCAAGCACCCGTACTTCGTGACCCAGGCCGGCGCCTTCCAGATCCAGGCCACGCCGTTCCCGAAGCCGACGGTCCGCAACGACCCCGAGATGGCGATCCTCAACCAGATCGACTGCAGCACTCCTCCCGCGCCGGGCTACGGCCGCAACGGGCGCACGCTCGTGCGTGTCTCCATGCACTCCTGGGCTGACGCGCGGGGCGTCTACCTCGCCAACAAGATGCGCGAGCTGTACGCCGCCGGCTGCGACGTCCAGGTGATGTACGGCATGGCCGGGGTCGCGGTGCGCCGGGCGCTGGCCGGGGACACCCCTCGGGGTCACCTGCCCGTGCACGTCGACGGCTACGACACCGACTACGACGGCGAGATCGACCTCTACAGCCACCAGAAGTACCTGGCCGTCTCCGGCACGTTCGAGGGCAACAACGCCAACGCGGCCGTCTGGACGGGGTCCAGCAACTGGAACTTCGGTGGTCTGCGGGGCGACGAGCTGATCATCCGGCTCCCGGGACGCTACTTCGGCCAGTGGCTCGCCAACTTCACCTACATCTGGAACAACGGCTCGCACCGGGCGCTCTACATCCCCTACCGGGTCCCGAACGCCTACGGCCGGATGGTCACCCAGACCCCGGTCGAGGAGCCCCAGCTCAAGAAGGGTGATGCCTGGGAGGACGACTGATCCTCCCGGCAGCACCGGCCTCGCGGCCTCCAGCACGTCTCGTCAGGCAGGTCCGTGACGGCCGGGGTCGTACCCGCCCGTAACATGGCGCGTCGTCGTGCTCGTTCCACAGATAGGACAAGTCATGGGTCGTCTCTGCCAGACCGAGGGTCTCTCCGAGGACCAGAGCGAGATCCTGAAGGCCGTCCGCCAGTTCGTCGACACCCAGATCATCCCCGTGGCGACCGAGCTCGAGCACGCCGACGAGTACCCCACCGAGATCGTCGAGGGCCTCAAGGAGCTCGGCATCTTCGGGCTGATGATCCCCGAGGAGTACGACGGCCTGGGTGAGTCCCTGCTGACCTACGCGTTGTGCGTGGAGGAGATCGCCCGCGGCTGGATGAGCGTGTCCGGGGTCATCAACACCCACTTCATCGTGGCCTACATGCTCATGCAGCACGGCACCGAGGAGCAGAAGCGGAAGTACCTGCCCAAGATGGCCACCGGCGAGGTCCGGGGGTCGTTCTCGATGTCGGAGCCCGGGCTCGGCTCCGACGTGGCGGCGATCAAGACCCGCGCGAAGAAGACCGAGGGCGGCTACGAGATCACCGGTCAGAAGATGTGGCTGACCAACGGCGGCTCGTCGAACCTGGTCGCCGTGCTGGTGCGCACCGACGAGGACACCGAGGACGGCGCGTCGGTCTACAAGAAGATGTCCACCTTCCTGGTCGAGAAGGAGCCTGGCTTCGGCGAGACGGCCCAGGGCGTCACCATCCCGGGGAAGATCGACAAGATGGGCTACAAGGGCGTCGACACGACCGAGGCGATCTTCGAGGGGCACCGGATCGCGGCCGACCAGATCCTCGGAGGGGAGCCCGGCAAGGGCTTCTACCAGATGATGGACGGCGTCGAGGTCGGCCGCGTCAACGTCGCGGCACGGGCCTGCGGCATCGCCAACCGAGCCTTCGAGCTCGGCATCACCTACGCCCAGCAGCGCGAGACGTTCGGCAAGCCGATCGCTGAGCACCAGGCGATCTTGTTCCGGCTCGCCGAGATGGCGACCAAGGTCGAGACCGCCCACGCGATGATGGTCCGCGCGGCCCGACTCAAGGACAAGGGCGAGCGCAACGACGTCGAGGCCGGGATGGCCAAGTACCTCGCCGCGGAGTACTGCAAGGAGGTCGTCGAGGACTCCTTCCGGATCCACGGCGGCTACGGCTACTCCAAGGAGTACGAGATCGAGCGGCTCTACCGTGAGGCCGCCTTCATGCTCATCGGCGAGGGCACCGCCGACATCCAGAAGATGATCATCGGACGCCGTCTGCTGGAGGACTACAGGCTGCGCTGACCACGGGCGCGAACACCCCGTGGCACTCCGGCCGGTGCGAATGTGCGACCGAGCCGGAGTCCAGCGGTTAGACTCGGGCCACTGCCCGGCGATCCTTGGCTCGGCAACACCTGAACCCAGCCCCGAGGAGGGACTTCGTGCGGCCATCTCGGTACGCCCACTCCGACGTCCTGCGCGCCGGCGCGGTGGCGGTCGTCGTCGCCCTGGTCCTGGCTGCCCTGACCATCGACTTCGATCGCTCGCCGCGCCCGCAGGCCGCGCCGGTGCAGGTCGCGCCCGACGACGTGGTCGAGCAGGTGGCGGCTCGGACCAAGAAGACCAAGGGCAAGTCCGCCAAGGTCCAGGTCGTCCAGCGTGAGAAGGCCGTCAAGAAGCTGGCCCGGGTGGCCCAGAGCAAGGCCGACTACCGCGAGGACCTCCTGCTCAAGCTCGGCCGGGTGCCGGTCGGTGCGACCGCTCCCACCCCGGTGCGCATCAGCTCGTTCAACCTCCTCGGCGCCGGCCACACGGTCCCGGGAGGTGGCCGCAAGGGCTTCGCCTCCGGTGCCACCCGGATGCAGTGGTCGATGAGCCTCCTGCAGCTCCACGACGTCGACGTCGTGGGCTTCCAGGAGTTCCAGCCGCCCCAGTACTCCGCGTTCATGGCGCAGGCCGGCTCCCAGTACGGCGTCTACCCCGGAGCGCAGCTCGGCCCGGCCGCGATGGCCAACTCCATCGCCTACCGGCTCGACAAGTGGGAGCTCATCTCCGCCACGGGCATCGACATCCCGTACTTCAAGGGCAACCCGATCAAGATGCCGCTGATCTTGCTCAAGAACCGGCAGACCGGTCGGCAGATGTACTTCTCCAACTTCCACAACCCGGCCGACGCCCAGGGTCCCGCCCAGCAGTACCGCAACCAGGCGACCCAGATCCAGGTCAACATGGTCAACAACCTGCGGGCGACCACCGGGCTGCCGGTGTTCATCACCGGCGACATGAACGACCGCGAAGAGTACTTCTGCCCGATCACGACCCAGGCGTCGATGAAGGCGGCCAACGGCGGTGGCTCCGGCCCCGGCGCCTGCTCGATGCCGCCCAAGCCGTGGCAGGTCGACTGGATCTTCGGGTCTCCCGAGGTCACCTTCGCCAACTACGTCGCCGACCGCAGCCCGCTCGTGGCGCGCAGCACCGACCACCCGATGGTGGTGGCCGACGCGACCGTGGCCGCCGCGAGCGGCGTAGGCGCCTGCTACCCGGTCCGCAAGGGAACCGGCTGGGTCCCGTGCCCCGGAGACGGCACACTGGGCCGCACCGACGCCAGCAGCACCGACGAGGGAGGCCAGTGAAGATGACTGACACCAACGGCAACGACGACCTCAAGGCCAAGATGCGCGAGGCCCTGGACCGCAAGAACCACAAGGAGAAGGGCGTCCACCAGGACGGCCCGGTGCGCGAGAAGGCGCACGGCTCCGAGGTCGAGGGTGGCGCGGCGCCGAAGCTGCACCGCCGCAAGGCCGGCGGCGGCGGTTCCTGACCCTCACCTCGACGGACCTGTCGAGGTGAGCGGGGCCGGGTGAGATAGCCCACGGGCCCGACCGTCGCGGCGACCCGGGCCATCGGACAGGATGGGCCCATGCAATTCGGACGCAGCTATGAGGAGTTCGAGGTCGGCGCGACCTACAAGCACTGGCCCGGCAAGACGGTGACCGAGTTCGACGACCACATGTTCTGCCTGCTCACCATGAACCATCACCCGCTGCACCTCGACTCGAACTACGCGAGCGAGACGACGCAGTTCGGCAAGAACGTCGTGGTCGGCAACTACGTCTACTCGATCCTGCTGGGCATGAGCGTGCCGGACGTCTCGGGCAAGGCGATCGCCAACCTGGAGATCGAGTCGCTGCGGCACGTGGCGCCGACGTTCCACGGCGACACGCTGTACGGCGAGACGACCGTGCTGGACAAGTGGGAGTCCAGGTCCAAGGACGACCGGGGCGTCGTGCACGTCGAGACGATCGGCTACAACCAGGACGGCAAGGTCGTGTGCATCTTCCGCCGCAAGGTGATGGTGCCCAAGGACAGCTACCTCACCGAGCGTGGCGGCGAGCAACCCGGCCGCCCCACCCCGCAGCCGGACAAGAACTGGCCCGGCGCTCAGGACTCCTGAGGCCCGACGGTGAACAGGTCGCCCGGCTGACACTCCAGCGCGTCGCAGATCGCGGTGAGCGTCGAGAACCGGATGGCCTTGGCGCGCTGGTTCTTCAGCACGCTGATGTTGACCACCGTGACGCCGATCCGCTCGGCCAGGGCGGCGATCGTCAGCCCCCGTGCGGCCAGCAGGTCGTCGAGCCGGCAGACGATGCGGTGTGGCTCCTCGACGGGCATCAGACGAGCCCGTCCACGTCCTCGCGCAACCGGACACCCTGCCTGAACGCCTCGGCCATCACGCCCACGGCCAGGCCGAGTGCCGAGACGACCACGGAGCCGCCGTCCACGGTGATCGAGAACGGCACCGACGAGCCGAAGGCGCGCTCGAGGACTGCGCCGTTGGCGAAGCCGGCGAAGGCGTTGACCAGCCAGGGCGCCACGATCAGCGTCATGCCGACGACGCGCAGTCGGGTCACGGTCGCAGCCGAGAAGCTGTCGCCCCGCTCGATCCGGCGCACCAGGTTGAGCAGGGACCAGGTGGTGAACGCCGCGGCGAGGGCGAGCGCCAGGGAGGGCAGCAGGGTGAGGAGCCGGAGCCCGGCGGAAGCCCCGGTGACCGTGACGACGGCGCTGCCGTCCCAGACCGCCTCCACGCCGCGGCGTACCTCCGGACCGGTCACCGCCGCCTGGTCGTCGAGCAGCACGGTCCATACGAGCGGGTCGCCGGTGACCCACGACTGCACGGGCCAGCCGACCACGAGCAGGGGGATGGTGACCAGGGCGACCACGAGCAGCACCTTGGTGGCGCCGTAGTCCCAGCGGTCGAAGTCGAGGCTCGGTGTCTTCATGTCGGGCTCCCGCGTCGGTGGGGTAGGTATCGAGAAACGATAGCATCGAAAAACGATAGGTCAAGGTTTTCTGCCATGCTTCATCCATGACCAACGAGCTCTGGGTGTGCCGGCACGGGGAGACCGAGTGGAGTCGCGACCTCAAACACACGTCAACCACCGACCTGCCGTTGACCGCTGAGGGTGAACAGGTGGCGGCCACCCTTGCGGAGCGCCTCGCCGATACGTCGTTCGAGCTGGTGCTGACCAGCCCACGGTTGCGCGCGCGGCGCACTGCCGAGCTCGCCGGGTTCGGAGAGGTGGCCGAGATCGACGACGACCTCGTGGAGTGGGACTACGGCGAGTACGAGGGCATCACCACCGACGAGATCCGCAAGACGGTGCCGGGCTGGACCGTGTTCAACCATCCGACGCCCGGCGGCGAGACGGCCGAGCAGGTCGGGGAGCGGCTGAACCGGGTGGTCGACCGAGCCCGGTCGGTGACCGGAAAGGTCCTGGTCTTCGGCCACGGTCACTCGCTGCGGGTGCTGGCTGCTCTCTGGCTCGAGCAGGACGTCGTCGACGGTCGCCACCTGCGCCTCGACACGTCCACGATCTCGACGCTCGGGTTCGAGCGCGAGACGCCGGTCTTGCTGCGCTGGAACACCTGACCAGTCCTTGACGGCGCCCTTGACGGCGGGGGGCCTGCGCCCCACGGTTGACCCATGCCGCTCATCGCGGGCTGCCCGCGCTGCCGAGGCCCTGTCATCGAGGGTGAAGACGGCTGGGTCTGCGAGGAGCACGGTGCCACGGTGCCGCTGTGGCGGCCGCAGGAGGCGTCGTACGAGAACTTCGCTAGCCACCTGAGCGCGGCTGGCAGGTTCCCGACCTACCTGCCCTGGCCGCTCGGACCCGGCTGGCACGTCAGCGACTTCGGGGTCGTCGCCGACCGGGGGCCGTCCGGGCGTACCGCCGCCACGGTCAGCTGCAGCTCGGGCGCGAGCGAGCTCGACGGGCCGGTCGACATCTTCGTCACCACCGAGGAGCCCGGCACGGGGCTCGGCGCCCGGGTCGCCGGCACCGGCGGCCGTGACCCGGGGCCGGCGGTGCGGGACGAGACGCCCATAGCGAGCGTGCTGATCGGTCACAAGTCGGTGCCGCTGTGGGCGGTCTCGACGAGCGGTGCCGACGAGGAGTTCGACCGGTTCGTGGTGGCCGGCGAGGCCGCCGGCCGCTGGCTGTGGCTGGTGCTGCGGCCCGCGTCGGCGGTGCTGCTGCTGCGCGACGAGTGGATCCTGCGTGACGTGTCGGACCTCGGTCCGCAGTTGCTGGAGGCGAGTTTCGGGGGGCCGCCGCCCGCCTGGTGACCGGCTCGTTCTGGATGCTGAGCGCGCCTGGCCCAGGCACTACCCTCGGGGCGTGCGCATCGATCTCCACACCCACTCGTTGGCGAGCGACGGGACGCAGACGCCCGCGGAGCTGGTGCTGGCGGCGGCGCACGCCGGGCTCGACGTGGTGGCGCTCACCGACCACGACACCGCGCACGGCTGGAGCGAGGCCGCGAGGACCGCCGAGACGGTCGGCATCTCGTTGGTGCGTGGCATGGAGATCAGCACCCGGCACGAGGGTCGCGGGGTGCACCTGCTGGCCTACCTGCCCGACTCGGCCTACCCGCCCCTGGTCGAGCGGCTGACCCGCATCCTGGACGGCCGCAACGCCCGCGTGCCCGCCATCGTCGAGCGGTTGCAGGAGCAGGGCGTGGACGTCACCGAGGCGGACGTACGCCGGGTGGCGGGCGCCTCCGCCGCCGCCGGCCGCCCGCACATCGCCGACGCCCTGGTCGAGCGCGGTGTCGTGGCCGATCGCAGCGAGGCCTTCGACCGCTACCTGAAGCCCGGCCGGGCCGGCCACGTGCACCGCTACGCCGCCGAGCTGGTCACGATGATCGAGACCGTGCGCGACGCGGGCGGGGTCACGGTGATGGCGCACCCCTGGGGTCGCGCGGCCCCGGGCACGCTCGACGAGGCCGCCTTCGCCGGGCTGGCCGAGCACGGGCTGTCCGGCATCGAGGCCGACCACCGCGACCACAGCGACGAGCAGCGCGTCGGGCTGCGCGACATCGCCACCAACCTCGGGCTGGTGATCACCGGATCCAGCGACCACCACGGCCGCGGCAAGGTCGACCACGATCTCGGGTGCTTCACGACCGCGCCCGACCAGTACGCCCGGCTCCTCGAGCTGGCTGCCGTAGCGGCCGAGCGCTCGGGTCGGTCGACCCCCCAGGTCGTCGCATGAGCAGCGTCCTGGACCTCGTGCTCCTCACCGAGGTGTTCGTGACGCTGTTCGTGATCATGGACCCGGTCGGCACGGTCCCGATCTTCTTGTCCCTCACCTCCGGCCGATCGGCCGCGACCGCGCGCAAGGCGGCGTGGCAGGCGGTCACGGTGTCGTTCGTGGTGATCACCGCGTTCGCGTTCTTCGGCCAGCAGATCCTGTCGTACCTGCACATCTCGCTGCCCGCGCTGCAGTGCGCCGGCGGGCTGCTGCTCCTGCTCGTCGCCCTGGAGCTGCTCACCGGCAACGAGAAGGAGCCCACCGCGGCCGCCGGCACCAACGTCGCACTGGTGCCGCTCGGCACCCCGCTGCTGGCCGGGCCGGGTGCCATCGTCGCCACCATGCTGTTCTCGCAGCAGGTGGACGGCCTGGCGACGTTCACAGCGGTGGCGGCCGGGGTGGTCCTGACCCACATCAGCCTCTGGCTGGCGATGCGGTTCTCGCTGCCGATCCTGCGCGTGATCCGCGAGAGCGGGGTGCTGCTGGTGACCAGGATCGCCGGGCTGCTGCTCTCGGCGATCGCCGTCCAGCTCGTCGCCGACGCAGTGCGCGCCTTCATCGCCGGCGAGGGTTGAGCCCCAGCCGCGGACTCAGCGCCGGCCCAGGGACTGGGCGGCCTGCAGGACCCGCTGGGGGACCAGCCGGGTCATCGCGGCGACGAGCTTGTACTGCGCGCCGGGCACCGACAGGCTGCGCCCCCGGTCGAAGTCGGCCAGCGCCTCGGTCACCACGAAGTCGGCGTCGAGCCACATGAAGCCCGGCGCCGACCCCCGGGCGACGTCCATCCGCTCGTGGAACTCCGTGCGGGTGAACCCCGGGCAGAGGGTCATCACCCGCAGGTCGTCGGTGGCGTACTCGGCCGCGGCCCACACGCCGAAGCTGTTGACCCACGACTTGGCCGCGCCGTAGGTCCCGCGGGGGAGGTACGCCGCCACGCTGGACACGTTGATCAGCCCACCGTGGCCGCGGGCCGACATCGCGCCCAGCGCTGCGTGACTGAGCCGCATCACGGCGGTGACGAGCACGTCGAGCATGACCTGCTCAGTGGCCACGTCGTTGTCGAGGAACCGCTCCTTCAGCCCGAAGCCCGCGTTGTTGACCAGCAGGTCGACCGGCTGCTCGGTGTCGGCCAACCGGACCTCCACCCTGGCCAGCTGCTCGCGGTCGCCCAGGTCGGCCGGCAGCACCTCGACGTCCACGTCGTAGGTGCCGCGCAGGTCGGCCGCGACCTCCGCGAGCCGCTCCTCGTCGCGGGCCACGAGCACCAGGTCGTGCCCCCGGCGGGCGAGCTGGTGGGCGAAACGGAGTCCGAGGCCGGCAGTGGGGCCGGTGATCATCGCAGTCGACATCGGTCCAGCCAACTGTGTCGTCGCCGTTGCGGCAACCCGGTCCGGCATGATGGGCACCGATGACCACGACACTTGCGATCGCCAACCAGAAGGGTGGCGTCGCCAAGACGACCTCCGTCGCCTCGATCGGCGCTGCGCTGGCCGAGCTCGGCCACTCCGTCCTGCTCGTGGACCTCGATCCGCAGGCCTGCCTGACGTTCTCGCTCGGCATCGACCCGGAGGACCTCGACGTCTCGGTGCACCACGTGCTGACCAAGGGCCTCGATCCCGCCGAGGTGATCATCGAGACCGAGGACGGAGTCGACCTGCTGCCGGCCACCATCGAGCTCGCGCGGGCCGAGATGGACCTGCTCACCCGCACCGGCCGTGAGCACGTCATCAAGGGCGCCCTCGACCAGCTGGACGAGGCCTACGACTGGGTCCTGCTCGACTGCCCGCCCTCGCTCGGCGTGCTCACCGTCGCGGCGCTCACCGCCGCCGACGGCGTCCTCATCCCTCTTCAGTGCGAGACCCTGTCGCACCGCGGCGTCGGACAGCTGCTCGACACCGTGCACGACGTGCGGCGCTTCACCAACCGCGCGCTCGAGGTGTGGGGTGTCCTCCCGACGCTGTACGACGGCCGCACCAATCACGCGCGCACCGTGCTCGAGACGATCTCCGACACCTACGACCTCGACGTGGTCGAGCCCCCGATCCCCAAGACGATCAAGTTCGCGGAGGCCCCGGCGGCCGGTCGCTCGATCCTGTCGACCAGTCGCAGCAGCAAGGGCGCGAAGGCCTACCGGGAGGTCGCGGCCAACCTGGTCACCCGTTCGCAGCGACCGAAGAAGCCGAAGAAGAAGGCCGTCGCGAAGAGGAAGAAGTCAGCCGCCCCCACGGACGCGGCGCGATGACCCGGCACCGCCCAGGGCACGTCCGGCCGAGGTTCGGCCGGCTGGTCTTGGCGGTGGCGTCGATGTCGGTCACCACGGTGTCCGTGCTCGGCGGGATGGGCATGCTGCCGACCGCACAGGCCGAGGAGCAGCGAACCCCCGAGGTGACGTTGTCCACCGCCGCGCTCGAGCCCAGCGCCCGGCCGACGGCGGGGACGGCGGGGTCGACCGGGCCGGCACCCGCGCCCGCCGTGGCCGTGGTCGACGAGTCGCTGCCCGCCGACTCGGGCGAGGGTCGCCGGGCCGTGTTCAGCCAGAGCCGTCAGCGCGTCTGGATCGTCGGGCCGGGCGAGCGGGTGCGCAGCACCTACCTGGTCTCCGGCAGCCTGGTCGACAACCTCCAGCCGGGCAGCTACGAGGTCTACTCCCGGTCGCGCTGGGCGGTCGGGATCGACGACTCCGGGGTGATGGGCTACTTCGTGCGCTTCGCCCGCGGCGACAACGCCGCCATCGGCTTCCACGCGATCCCCACCAAGAACGGCACGGCGCTCCAGTCGCAGGCCGAGCTGGGCACGCCGCAGTCCCACGGATGCATCCGGCAGGCCGAGCCGGACGCCGTACGCATGTGGGACTTCGCCCAGGTCGGGACGTCGGTCGTCGTCACCGCCTGAGGCGCCGTCAGCTGGTGGCGGGAGCCTCGGTCTTGCTGTCCGAGCCGCCACCACCGCGCCGGCGACGGCGACGGTTGCGCGAGGCTCCGGTGGAGCCGTCGCCCTCGGTGGGCTTCTCGGTCTCCGCGGGTCCGGAGGCAGCCTGCTCGCCCTCGACCGGACGGCCGCTGCGGGTGCGCCCACGGCTGCGCTCACGGTTGCGGGGGGCCCGCTCCGAGCGCTCGCGGTCGGGACGGTCGGCACGCGGGGCACGCTCGACGGGCTCCGGGTCCTTGATGCGCCCCTTCGTGCCGGGCGCGATGCCCTGGTCGTGGTAGAGGTGCTCCGAGGTGGAGTACGTCTCCTGCGGCTCGTCGAACGGCAGGTCGAGCGTCTTGTTGATGATCTTCCAGCGCGTCAGGTCGGCCCAGTCGACGAACGTGATCGCGGTGCCGGTGGCGCCCGCCCGGCCGGTGCGGCCGATGCGGTGGACGTAGGTCTTGTCGTCCTCGGGGCAGGTGTAGTTGATGACGTGCGAGACGCCGCGCACGTCGATGCCGCGGGCGGCGACGTCGGTGCAGACGAGCACGTCGAGCTTGTCCTCGCGGAAGCGCGTGAGCGCCTTCTCGCGGGCGACCTGGGCCATGTCGCCGTGCAGGGCGCTGGACCGGAAGCCGCGCTCGCCGAGGTCGTCGGCGATCCGCTGCGCCTGACGCTTCGTGCGGGTGAACACGATGATCTTGGTGGTGTCCTCGGCCTGCAGGACCCGGCCGATGATCTCGGGCTTGTCGAGGTCGTGGGCGAGGTAGATGAACTGCGCCGTGGCCGGCACCATCGTGGTGTCGTAGGACGACTCGGCGCGGATGTTCATCGGGTGCCGCATGTGGGTGCGGGCCAGCGCCACGATCGCGGCCGGCATGGTGGCCGAGAACAGCATCGTCTGGCGGGTCTCGGGCGTCTTCTTGAGCAGCTTCTCGACGTCGGGGAGGAAGCCGAGGTCGAGCATCTCGTCGGCCTCGTCCAGCACGAGCGCGTGCACGTGGGAGAGGTCGAGCGCGCCACGGTTCATCAGGTCGATCAGGCGGCCGGGGGTGCCGACGACGATGTCGACACCTTCCTCGAGCGCCTCGAGCTGGGCGTCGTAGCCGACGCCGCCGTAGACCGTGAGCACGCGCATGCCGCGGTCGACGGTGGCCAGGCTCATGTCGGAGGAGACCTGGAGGGCCAGCTCGCGGGTGGGCGCCACGATGAGCGCCTGCGGCTTGCCCTGCGGGATCTCGGTGTAGTCGGGGTCCTTGGGCGCGATGGAGCGCTGGATCACGGGGATGCCGAAGGCCAGCGTCTTGCCGGTGCCGGTGCGGGCCTGGCCGATCAGGTCGGTGCCGAGCAGGGCGACCGAGAGGGTCATCTCCTGGATGGCGAAGGGGGTGGTGATGCCGCCGCGCTCGAGCGCGTCGCAGATCTCGGGATGGACCCCGAGCTCACGGAAGGTGGTCACGGTGTGTCACTTTCGTCTGGGTTCCACAGCAGATGCGGCGGACCAGTCGAGAAGTCTCAAGACGATGGGAAAATCCACCGCGCACATGCTCGGCGGGGGTTCCCGCCGGAAGTCAATCTCACCCCAGTCTATCGGTAGGGTCGGCGCATGACGGAATCCCTGCCCGCGGCCCTGCAGGACGATGACTACCGCACGGGCGTCGTCGACCTCCTCGGCGCCATCGCCTACGGCGAGCTGTCGGCCTTCGAGCGGCTGGCCGAGGACGCCAAGCTGGCGCCCACCTTGGAGGACAAGGTCGAGATGAGTGCGATGGCCGCCGCGGAGTTCGGCCACCTCGTGGCGCTGCGCACCCGCCTCGTCGAGCTCGGCGCCGACCCCTACGCCGCGATGCGCCCGTTCCGCCGCGCCATCGACGAGTTCCACGAGCACACCGCCCCGTCGGACTGGTTCGAGGGGCTCATCAAGGCCTACGTCGGCGACGGCCTGGCCGCCGACTTCTACCGCGAGATCGCGGCGTACCTCGACCCCGACACCCGCGACCTGATCATCGAGTCGCTCGTCGACACCGGCCACTCGGAGTTCGTGGTCGCGCGGGTGCGCAGTGCCATCGCGGCCACCCCGCGCCTGGGTGGTCGGCTCGCCCTGTGGGGCCGGCGGCTGATGGGCGAGGCGCTGACCCAGGGTCAGCGGGTGGCCGCCGAACGAGACGGGCTCAGCGCGTTGCTTGCCGGGAGCGTCGACCGGCCCGGCCTCGACCTGGCCGCGATCGGCCGGATGTTCGCCAGGCTCACCGAGCGGCACGCCGAGCGGATGGCCGAGCTCGGTCTCGACGCCTGACCGGCGGCGAAGGGCAGGCTCGCCGGCCCTCCGCGCCTCGGCCAGCGTCGAGCAGGTTCCGTGTCGGTCAGCGGAAACCGACGGTGCCGGGGGAGCCGGTGCCGATCTCGACGTAGGCGATGTTGTGCGCGGGCACGACGATGCGTCGGCCCTTGCTGTCGGTCAGGGCGAGCACACCGTCGTCGGCCACGGCCGTCTCGAGCTGCTTCTCCACATCTTCTGCGGTGGCGTCGGTTTCGACGACGAGTTCGCGGGGGGCGTGCAGCACGCCGATCTTGACCTCCACGGTCAGGGCTCCTTCGGTTGCGGGCATCAGTGGTCGTCGGTGAGCGGGTAGCCGCGGATTCCACGCCAGGCGAGACCCGCCACGAGCGCGGCGGCGTCGTGCTGGGTGATGTCGCCCGAGGCGCCGGCACCTGACAACCAGAACCGGGCGCTGACCTGGGCCATTCCCACCAGCGACACCGCGAGCAGGCGGGACGCCTCGTCGGGCAGGCCGGTGTCCTCGTGGATGACGCCGGCGATCATCTCGGCGCAGTCGATGGTGACGCGGTCGACCAGGGCTCGCACGGCGGGCTCGTTGGTCAGGTCCGACTCGAAGACCAGCCGGAACGCACCGGTCTCGCTGGCGACGTAGGCGAAGAACACCTCGATCGTGGCGCCGACGCGGAGCTTGTTGTCGGTGGTCGAGGCCAGCGCCTCGCGACAGTTGTCGATGATCTGGTCGCAGGAGGTGTCGAGGAGGGCGAGGTACAGCTCGAGCTTGCCGGGGAAGTGTTGGTAGAGCACCGGCTTGGAGACGCCGGCCCGCTCGGCGATGTCGTCCATCGCCGCGGCGTGGTAGCCGTGGGCGACGAACACCTCCAGCGCGGAACCGAGGAGCTGTTCGCGTCGTTCCCGGCGGGGCATCCGGCCACCACGGGGTCGGACCTCGGTGGCGTCGTGCTCGACCACTGATCGGCTCCTTCGGCTGTACGGCGGCTGGGGTGCGGCGCGGCGCGGGCGCCGCTGTCGATGAACCCTACCGGCACGTAGCCGCGTACCGGTCCGGGATCCGGTCGTGGCGGCCCGGAGCCGCGAACGCGAGGCAGGATGGGAAGAAGCCGCCCGCCGATCACGTTGACCACGGAGCAGCCCGATTGACGGTCCAGAAGATCGGCTCAGCCAGATGAAGGAGCAACAGTGTCCTACCCAGCGCTCGTGGAGCCCGCAGCCGAGCTCACCATCGACGAGGTACGCCGCTACAGCCGGCACCTGATCATCCCCGATGTCGGCATGACCGGGCAGAAGCGCCTCAAGAACGCGAAGGTGCTCGTCATCGGTGCGGGCGGCCTCGGCAGCCCGGCGCTCCTCTACCTGGCCGCGGCGGGCGTGCACACGCTCGGCATCGCGGAGTTCGACGAGGTCGACGAGTCCAACCTGCAGCGCCAGATCATCCACGGCCAGTCGGACATCGGGAAGTCGAAGGGCCTGTCGGCCAAGGAGTCGATCGCGGAGACGAACCCCTACGTCGAGGTGATCCTCCACGAGGAGCGCCTCGACAACGACAACGTGATGCAGGTCTTCGAGGGCTACGACCTGATCGTCGACGGCACCGACAACTTCGCGACCCGCTACCTGGTCAACGACGCGGCGTACTTCTTGAAGATCCCCTACGTGTGGGGCTCGATCTACCGCTTCGACGGCCAGGCCAGCGTCTTCGCGCCGTCGATGGCCGACGACGCGCCCTGCTACCGCTGCCTCTACCCCGAGCCGCCGCCGCCGGGCATGGTCCCGAGCTGCGCCGAGGGCGGGGTCCTCGGTGTGCTGTGCGCCAGCATCGGGTCGATCCAGGTCAACGAGGCGATCAAGCTGATCACCGGCATCGGGGACCCCGCCATCGGCCGGCTCGTGATCTACGACGCCCTCGAGCTGGAGTGGCGCAAGCTCAAGGTCCGCAAGGACCCCAACTGTGCCCTCTGCGGGGACAACCCCACCGTGACCGGGCTCATCGACTACGAGGCGTTCTGCGGGGCGATCTCCGACGAGGCCGCCGACGCCGCCGCCGGCTCCACCATCTCGGTGGTCCAGCTCGAGCACATGCTCAAGGAGCGCGACGAGGGCACGCGGGACTTCGTGCTCGTCGACGTCCGCGAGCCCAACGAGTACGAGATCAACCACATCCCCGGCTCGGTGCTGATCCCCAAGGGCGACTTCCTCAACGGCAGCGCGCTCGAGCGGCTCCCGGCGGACAAGCAGATCGTCATGCACTGCAAGTCGGGCGTGCGGTCGGCCGAGACGCTGGCGATCGTCAAGGGAGCCGGGTACGCCGACGCCGTGCACGTGGGTGGCGGCGTGGTGGCGTGGGTCAACCAGATCGATCCCAGCCAGCCGTCGTACTGACGTCCGAGCGACCGTCGGCCGGGAGCGATCCCGGCCGACGGAGCAGGCGCCTCGCGGGACCGGGGTAACCCGCCGCGACGTTGCTCGTTGGCCCTTTCGACACCGGCGGCTACTCAGGAGCCGCCGGGATGACGAGAGGGAACTCATGCCTATCCATCGCACTCGCGCAACCGTGGGGGCAGCGCTCAGCGCCGGACTCCTCCTGGCCACCACGGCGGTCGCCGCCGT
Organism: uncultured Actinomycetota bacterium; assembly: GCA_963807335.1. Classification (GTDB taxonomy): domain Bacteria; phylum Actinomycetota; class Actinomycetes; order Propionibacteriales; family Nocardioidaceae; genus Nocardioides. The sequence goes on along the minus strand of CAWEBT010000010.1, from coordinate 86,907 downwards.
GGTCAGTGGCCCGGCCAACGCCGCCGCCCCCGCCTGGGCACCGGCCGACAGCGCAAAGATCCACCCCGGCGTGCAGATGTACACCGACGGCGCCCAGTGCACCGGCAACTTCGTGTTCACCGACGGCGCCGGCAACTCCTACGTCGGGTACGCCGCGCACTGCGCCGGTCTCGGCGAGGCCACCGACACCGACGGGTGCCAGGCCGACTCGCTGCCGCTCGGCACGCGCGTCACGTTCAACGAGGGCGGCTCGCTGGTCAGCAAGGGCACCCAGGTGGGCGCCGGCACGCTGGCCTACAGCTCCTGGCTCACCATGCACCAGCGCAACGAGCAGGACGCCAACACGTGCGCCTACAACGACTTCGCGCTGGTCAAGGTCGACGCCGCCGACGCGGCCAAGGTCAACCCGACCATCCCCTTCTGGGGCGGTCCGGTCGGCATCGACACCGACGGCACGGCCACCGGTGACACGCTCTACACCTACGGCAACTCCAGCCTCCGGGGCGGCATCGAGGAGCTCTCGCCGCACCAGGGCGTGAGCGTCGGCGACGACCCGAGCGACGACGGCTGGTCGCACCCGCTCTACACCGTGACGCCGGGCGTCCCGGGTGACTCCGGCTCGGCGTTCCTGAGCGAGGACGGCGCGGCCGTCGGCACCCTCTCGACCCTGGGGCTGGCGCCGCTGCCGCTGTCGAACAACATCGGCGACCTCAGCCACGAGCTCGCCTACGCCCAGGCGAACTCCGGCATCGCCGGTCTCACCCTGGTCAACGGCACGGAGCCCTTCAGCCCGATCCTCTGACCCGCGGGACCCTTCGGGGAACGTCGCCCCGTCCGCGCCCACCGGGCGGGGCGACGTGCGTGCTGCTCGTCGGCGGGTGCGACTAGGTTGCTGGCATGCGGGGGCAGACGACTGGCGGCAGGCGAGCGGGCGTGGTCGCCGTGCTCGCCGTCGCGGGCCTGATGCTCGTGGCGGTGCTCGCCGTGTGGGCGGCCTCGATCGGCCGCGACGCCGTGCTGTCCGGAGACGGGCCCGAACGGATCCAGATCGACACGCCGACCCCGACTCCCTCGGTGGAGGCGAACCAGGCCCCCGGACCTCCGCCCGGCGATCGCGAGCCGAGTGACCCGCCCGCCTTCCTCGGCGCGCTCGCCGTCGTTGTCGTGGCCCTCTTCTGGCTGCTGCTGGTGGCCGGGGTGTTCCTCGCCCTCCGCGGGCTGTGGCGCCAGGCCCGGCTGGTGCGCGCCGAGCCCGAACCCGCACCGGTGGAGATGGACGTGCTCGCCCAACCCGCCCGGGTGAGCGAGCAGATGGTGCGCGACGCCTCGATCCAGCGCGCGCTCCTCGACGAGGGCGCCCCCCGCACCGCGATCGAGGCCTGCTGGCAGCGCTTCGAGGTGCAGGCGCGTGAGGCGGGTCTGCCGCGCAAGCCGTGGGAGACGTCGTCGGAGTTCACCTACCGGATGCTCGACCTGGTGGGTGCCGACCCGCATGCCGCCCTCACCCTCGGTGAGCTCTACCGCGAGGCGCGCTTCTCCGAGCACCCGCTCGGCGAGGAGGCCCGGTCCGCTGCTCGTGCCGCGCTCGCCTCGATCCAGCTCAGCCCCCGCGCCCGCCGGGAGCAGTCATGAAGGTCTGGCTGGGCCGCATCTCGCTGGCATCTGTGCTCTACGTCGTGCTGTACGTCGGCCTGTGGTGGTTCGACTTCGAGCCGCACGCAGTGCCGCTGCTGCTGCTCGTCATCCTCCTGCTGCTCGTCTGGTGGCTGGTCCTGGACGCGCTCGACGCGCCGCCGGCCGACTGGGGGCTGAGCCGGAGCGACTCCTTCCAACCGCCCGGCCAGGACGTCGTACTGTCCGGCTACCTGCGCCTGCTGGAGAGCCACATGGCCTCGCGTGAGCCCGAGCACGCGCTGCGCCGGCGACTCCTCATGCTCGGACGCGACCGGCTGGAGTCGCGGCTGGGCGTGCCGGCCGACGACCTCACCTCCGACGACCGGCTCGGCCCCGAGTGGTCCGCGCTGCGCCAGGATCCCGACCGGCACCTCTCCGCGGCCGAGATCGACCGACTGCTCACCCGAATCGAGGACCTGTGACCACAGCGACCACCCCGCCGATGAGTGTCGCCGACGCAGCCGAGCTGGCCGGGCGGGTGATGGCCGAGGTCGAGAAGGCCGTGATCGGCAAGCACGACAAGCTGGCGCTGGTGCTGGCGGCCGTGCTGGCCAAGGGGCACGTGCTCCTCGAGGACTTCCCGGGGCTCGGCAAGACGCTGGCGGCCAGGTCGTTCGCCCAGGCGCTCGGGCTCGACTTCGCCCGCGCGCAGTTCACTCCCGACCTGCTGCCGGCAGACCTGACCGGGTCGTTCATCTACGACCAGCGCGAAGGGCGCTTCGACTTCCGCAAGGGCCCACTGTTCACCGGGCTGCTGCTCGCCGACGAGATCAACCGGACGCCGCCCAAGACCCAGGCCGCCCTGCTGGAGGCCATGCAGGAACGCCAGATCACCATCGAGGGCGAGACGTTCGCGCTGCCCGAGCCGTTCCACGTGCTGGCCACCGCCAACCCGGTGGAGTACGAAGGGACCTACCCGCTGCCCGAGGCGCAGCTCGACCGGTTCCTGCTGCGCGTCAGCTTCGGCTACCCCGGACCCGAGCAGGAGTACGACGTGGTGGCGCGACGTCTGGAGCGGCGCCGCGAGGAGGTCGACCTGGACCAGGTGACCGACGCGACCGGGGTGCTGGCGATGCAGGCCGCCGTCGAGGAGATCGAGGTCGACGAGACCATCGGCCGCTACTGCGTCGACCTGGTCACCGCCACCCGGCAGCACCCCGATGCGTTGACCGGCTCGTCTCCGCGCGGCTCGCTCGGCCTGGTGCTGGCCGCCCGCGGGTTCGCGCTGCTCCGGGGTCGCGACTACGTGATCCCCGAGGACGTCAAGGCGGTCGCCCGGCCGGTCCTGTCGCACCGCATCACGGTGCGGCCCGAGCTCTGGATGACCCAGGCGTCCGGAGAGCGGATCGTGGATGCGGTCCTCTCCGACGTCGCCGCGCCGCCGACCCTGGGCGGCCGACGGTCGTGAACGCCTGGCAGACGACGCCCGCCCTGGCCAGAGCCGTGGTGCTGGCCGCCGTCGGCGTGCTGGCGGCCGTCACGCTGGGCGAGCCCGTGGTGATCGTGCTGGTCAGCCCGTTCCTCGTCGTGACGCTGATGTCGGTGCTGCACCGGCCGAGGGTGGGTCCGCTGGTGGCCGGCCGGCTGGAGCACGCGAGTCTGCACGAGGGCCAGGCCACGGTGTCGCGGCTGGAGCTCACCGGAGCCGACGAGGTCGAGACCGTCTCGCGGGTGGCCCAGCGGGTGCCGTACGTCGCGACGCGACCGGCCGCCGGTGCGCTCGTCACGCTCGCCGGAGAGGACCACGACCTGCACCTGAGCCCGCGCCGGTGGGGGCGACGTCAGCTGGGCTCCGAGCACGTCGCCCTGACCAGCCGGTGGGCCGGCTTCCGCGTGGGCGTGCTGACGCTGAGCGGCCAGGAGATGTTCGTGCTGCCCGCCCGGGCGCCGTACGACTCGCGCGCGGAGGCGCCCGCCCCGGTCGGCCTCGTCGGTGCACACCGGTCGCGCCGCAACGGCTCGGGCACGGAGTTCTCCGGCATCCGGCCGTTCGCGAGCGGCGACCGGCTGCGCCGCATCCAGTGGCGGACCTCCCTGCGCACCGGCGCCCTGCACGTCGTGACCACCCGCGCCGAGGAGGACAGCGCCGTGCTGGTCGTGCTCGACGCGCTCGTCGACGTGGGCCGGTCCGGCGGCGTCGACGGTGACGCGAGCAGCCTCGACCTCGGCATCCGCGCCGCGTCCGCGCTCGCCGAGCACCACGTCCGCCGCGGCGACCGGGTCGGGCTCCGGGTGCTGGGCACGCACGACGTTCGGCTCGCGCCCGCCGCCGGTCAACGACACCTGCGTCGTCTGCAGGGGCTGCTCGCGCGCACCCACATCGAGCGTGGCCACCTGCCGACGGGGTTCGCGCTCGGCGTCTCCGGGGGCACCGTGGTCTACGTCCTCTCGCCGATGCTCGACGACGGCGTGGTGACCGCCGTCGCGACCGCCAGCCGGCGCGGACTGCCGGTGGTCGTGGTCGACACGCTGCCGCCCGAGGTGCGGATGGCGGTGGCCGCGGGCACCGACGAGACGCTGGCCGCGCTGGCCTGGCGGATGCGGCGCCTCGACCGCGACGACCTGCTGCGCCATCTCGCGGCCACGGGCTGCCCGGTCGTGCCCTGGCAGGGCCCCGGCACCCTCGACGAGGTGCTGCACCGGCTCGCCCGGCGCGCCCAGCTGCCGTCGGTGCGGGTCCGATGAGGCACTGGCGGGGCAGTGCGCAGCTGTGGGTGCTGCGCGTCCTGGTGGTGGTCGCGCCGGTGGTGGCGGTGCTGCTGCGCACGGTGGTCGGCGACGGTCCCAGCGCGTGGCTGGTGGTCGCGCTCGCCGTGCTCGCGGCCGGTTGGGCGGTGTTCCCCGAGTCGGCGGTCGGCATCGCGGTGCTCGGCCTGGTGGTCGCCGAGTGGACCCTCGGTCCAGACGGCGACGACGCTCTGCATCCGGTGGTCGTCATCGTCGCCGGCTGCCTGGTCGTCGCGCACGTGGCCGCCCTGCTGGCGTCGTACGGACCGGCGCAGGCGGCGCTGCGGCGCCCGCTGGTGCTGCTCTGGGTACGCCGCGGGCTGGCCGTGCTGCTGCCGGTGCCCGGCCTGCTCTGGGTGGCATGGCTGTTGCGTGGTGACGTCGACGTCGCGGGTGCGTGGACCGCCGGCCTGGTCGGCGTCATGGCGGCCACGGTGCTGTGCGCCCTGGCGGTCCGGGGCCCGCGCGAGGAGGTGTCGGCGTGATGCGCATCGGTCGCGACGAGTACGCCGAGCTGGTGCTGTCGTGCGCCGAGCTGGTGCCGCGGGGCCGGGTGACGACGTACGGATCGATCGCGGTGGCCGTCGGCGCGGTGGCCGGTGGCGGAGGGCCTCGTCAGGTGGGGTCGGTGCTGGCGTCGTACGGCGGCCCGGTGCCGTGGTGGCGCGTGGTCCGCGCCGACGGGTCACTGCCGCCCAGCCACCAGGACGAGGCCCGCCAGGCGTACCTCGAGGAGGCCACCCCGTTGCGGCCCTCCGGGGCGATCGACCTGGCGCGCGCCTTCTGGCCGGCCGTGCTCCCTGTGGACGAGCTTGGGGATGAACCCGGTCTTGCTGTGGACAGCGTGGGCGACTCTGTGGACGACACGCCGTACGGCCGGAAATAGTCGGGAAACTTCGCGAAACCCCTTGTGGGTAAGGGTTCTGAGCGCATAGAACGTTTCTCACGCGCTTCCTCCGGGAAGGGCGGGACGGCTCGGAGACGAGGATCCGTGCGGCAGCTCTACCCTCCGGGGGCGGGCCGCCGAGGCGCCAGGGTGACGGGACGCTGGGATCGGAGTCGATGGGCGGTCGACCGGAAGCGTCACCACGATCCGGTCAGGAGAAGGGCCCCTGCATCTCATACGTGCGGGGGCCCTTCGTCCGTCCCGGGGTCGTCTCGCTCTTGCCGGTGCGTTCCCGTCCGTGAGCATCGGCGCTGGACCCGAACTCGAGACGGCATGATGGGCGCCATGCTCTACGGCCTGATCCACCGCGTCGTCGCCCCGCTCGCCAAGGCGGTGTGGCGCCCCGACGTCACCGGCCTCGAGAACGTGCCGGCCACGGGCGGGGTGATCCTGGCCAGCAACCACCTGAGCTTCGTCGACTCCGTGGTGATCCCGGTCGTCGTACCGCGGAAGGTCGCTTTCCTCGCGAAGAAGGACTACTTCGAGGGCAAGGGGATCAAGGGGTTCCTCACCAGGGCGTGGTTCGTGGGCATCGGCATGCTGCCGGTCGACCGTGACGACCCGCAGGCCGCGATCAACAGCCTCAACACGGCTCTCGAGGTGGTGGGCCGGGGTGAGGCGTTCGGCATCTACCCCGAGGGCACCCGCAGCCGCGACGGGCGGCTCTACCGCGGTCGCACCGGTGCCGCCCACGTCGCCCTCACCGCCGGGATCCCGATCGTGCCGGTCGCCGTGCGCGGCACCCAGGACCTGATGCCGGTGGGCACCAACCGGCCGAGGCTGGTGAAGGTGTCGGTCAAGTTCGGCCCGCCGCTCGACTTCACCGGCCGGTTCGACGACGTACCACTGGGCAAGGCGCGTCGCGCGGTCACCGACGAGGTGATGGCCGCGATCGCCGAGCTCTCCGGCCAGGAGGTCGCCGGCATCTACAACGAGCGGGCCGCCGAAGCCTAGCCCGTCGAGTTGCGCCTCCGTCCCTGTCGAGTTGCGCCTCCGTCACTGACGAGTTGCGCCTCCGTGCGATGGATCGGCACGGGGGCGCAACTCAACGAGGACGGGGGCGCAACTCAACGAGGACGGGGGCGCGACTCAACGAGGACGGGGGCGCGACTCAACGGGTGCGGGCCCGCTCGGCCAGCCCGGCGAGCGCGGCCGGGAAGATCTCCGCAGGCGGAGTGACCAGGCCGGCGCCGACCTGGCCGGTGCCGGCCACCTTGCCGGCCATGCCGGTGTTGATCTGCGGCAGGATCCCGGTACGGCACACGCGGGTGACGTCGATGCCGGAGGGTACGCCGCGGAAGTCCAAGATCGGCACCGACCAGCGCGGGTTCTCGCCGAGCGTGAGCTCGTGCATCCGACGGGTGGTGGCCAGCGCGTCGGACACGGTGCCGCCGACGAGTCGCACGATCGCCGGAGCGGTCGCCATCGCGAACCCGCCGATGCCGGCGGTCTCGGTGATCGCCGAGTCGCCGATGTCGGCGTTGGCGTCGTCCGGGCCGTAGTCGCCGAGGTAGAGCCCGTCGGCGACCTGGGCCGGACCGGTGAACCACTCGTCACCGGTGCCGGAGACCTGGATGCCGAAGTCGGTGCCGTTGCGGGCCATCGCGACCACCATCGTCGAGCCCTCGATGTCGCGAGCCGCGTCGAGGGCCAGCTTGCACGCCGGCATGGCGAGGTTGAGGAAGAAGTGGTCGTTGGCACCGACGAAGCGGAGTGACTCGCCGATGTCGGCGGAGTCGGCCCCGGACATCGCCATCGCCGGAGCGAGGTCGCGCAGCATCATCAGCGTGCCGGCGCGGTTGCGGTTGTGCGCCTCGTCGCCCATCTGGAGCATCTGGGTCAAGATGCCGGTGACGTCGACGGGGCCATGGGCGCGGACCGCCGTACGCAGCAGGGGGCCGAGCACGTCGCTCATCCAGCGCAGTCGCTCGAGCACGTCCGGCCCGTAGGCGCCGTACCGGAGGACCTTGCCGAGGCCCTCGTTGAGCGAGCAGTGGGTACGCCGACCGGTGGTCGGGTCCTCGAGCACGAACATCCACATCGACGGCGTCACCACGCCGGCCATCGGGCCGACGGTGTTGCGGTGGTGGCACGGCTCGAGGCTGACCGACGAGCCCGCCTCGAAGAGGCGGACGGCGTCCTCGGGGTCATCGACCAGGCCCTCGAGGGCGGCGCCGCCCATCAACGCACCGCGCAGGGGGCCGGTGGTGCGGGCCCACTCGATCGGCGGGCCGGCGTGCAGGAACTCGCCCTGCTGGAGGCCGAGCACCTCGCTCGCGGGGCCGACGTCGATGAGCATCGCCTGGACGCCGAACATCGCGGCGAGCGCGCGTTCGTTGGCGGCCGCGCGAAGAGGGTCGCCGGCCACGGTGGCCAGGTCTGCGGCGGTGTCGGGCATCGGCGGGCGCCAGTCGACACGAGCGACATCGACGGCCTGCCCCTCCACCGCGTCGGCGAAGAGGTCGGCGCCGACGCCGACGACGAGCTGGGGGGTCGGGGTGGTCATCGGTTGCCTCCGGCGAGGGTGAGGGCGACGGCGGCACGGGTGGCCGACGCGTTGGAGAGGTGCACCTGGGCGCCGGCGTCGGCCAGCGCGGCCACCTGCCGTTCGAGTCCCTGGGGGTCGGACGCCGTGCCGACCACCGAGACCACGACGGGCTGGGCGACCGCCGCGATGGCGGGGGCCAGCAGCGCCGCTGGATCGGGCTCGGCCGCGTGGCCGAGGACGACGTCGAGGAGGAGCACGCCGGTGGTGGGGTCGGCGGCGGTCCGGGCGAGGTGCTCGAGCCGCAGCGTCGGGTCGATCATCGGGTGCGCCCGGCCGGCGGTCAGCTCGTCGTCACCGAAGTCGATCATCGTGTGTCCGTCGGCGCTGAGGCCGGCGTCGAGCTCCAGCCCGGCCGAGAGCGGGATGTTGCTGCGGATCGGGCCGAGCTCGGCGGTGGCGATCAGCATCGCCTCGTCGCACAGCGTGCCGCCGACGAAGAGGCCACGCAGGTGTCCGCCCGTCGACGAGCGCGCGGCGGCGGGCTCGCGCACCGGCCACTCCGGCACCGGCCGGCCCAGCGCGCTGAGGGCCGACTCGCACGCGGCGGTCAGGTCGGGTCGGCCGGCGCCGAGGAAGGCGAACTCGACCGGGGTGCCCAGCCCGGCGGCGTACTCCCGGATCTCGTCGGCGACGTCGTCGGCGGGCGGCTTGGAGACCAGGACGATCAGCTCGACGGAGTCGTCGGCGTCGAGGCGGGCGAGCGCCGCGCGGGTGGACAGGCCGCGCACCTGCGCGGAGAGGTCTCGGCCGCCCACGCCGAGGGCGTGCGTCACGCCGACGCCGGCGTGGTCGAGCAGGCACAGGAGCTGCTGGGCACCGGTGCCGGAGGCCGCGACCAGCGCGACCGGACCGGGCTCGGTGGTGTTGGCGAAGCCGAGCCCGATGCCGCCCAGGACGCTGGTGCCGCAGTCGGGACCCATGACGAGTACGCCGCGCTCAGCAGCCGCGCGCTTGAGGGCGAGCTCGTGGTCGAGGGGCATGTTGTCGCTGAAGATCATCACGTCACGTCCGGCGTCGACGGCGTCCATGGCCTCGACGAGGGCGTTCGCGCCGGGCACGGAGACGAGCACGAGGGCGTTCTCGGGTGCGGACCGGAGCGCCGTGGCGGTCGTCCGCGCCGGCGCCTGCTCCTCGGAGGCCGACTCGGTGCGGGTGGTGAGCGCCGTCTCCACCGCCGCGTGGGCGCTGGCGAGGGCGTCGTCGCCGGCATCGTCGGTCAGCCGCACCGCCACGACCATGTCGTTGGGGGTGGCGCCCGCTGGCACCTCGAAGCCCATCTGGGTGAGCACGTCGACGTTCAGGGGAGTGGCCATGGCGACCTGGGCGGCCGCGACCCCCGGCACCTGCTGCACGGTCCGGCTGACCTGGAGCAGGGCTACGGAGTCGGCGTACGCGCCTGGGCGCAGCTCGACGTGGCTGGTGGCTGTGGTCATGCGACGGCCTTCCGGGTGAGGTGGATGTGCGCGGCGCGAGCGCCGTGGAGCAGTCCGGCGCCCGAGGAGTGGCCGACGGCGGCCAGCCTCGCAGCCCGGGTCGGTTCGTCGGTCTCGGTCGCGGCGACCCACGCGGCGAACTCGGGGATCACCTCGCCGTGGGCAGCACACTCGATGAGCGTGGCGGACAGGGTGGTGGTGCGGGTGCGGGCGCGGTGGACGAGATCGTCGGCCCAGGGGGTGGCCACCCCGAGCGCGTGGTGCGCGGCGAGCCAGCCGCAGACGACGTCGTCGCCGAGCGGGGTCAGCCCACCGCCGCGACCGAGGAGGTCGGGTAGCCGCTCCGGATGGAGATCGAGGTCGGACAGCTCGGCGGCCACGTCGGGGCCGATGCCACCGGGCAGGTCCGCGCCGGCGGGAGGCCGGGTCAGGCGGGGTACGCCGACGTCGACCACGCGGCGCACGGGCAGCGCGACGCCGTCGACGTGCAGGACCCCGGAGCGGACCTCGGCATGCTCGCCGGTGAGCGGGGCGACCGAGGCCGAGGCCAGGCGCAGGCCGCACGGCACCGCGGTGGCCGCGGACCCGATGACGCCGATGCAACGCGCCTCGGGACCGGGCAGCGCGAGGTAGACCGCGTGCGGGCCGCGGTGCACGACCGACAGCGTCGCGTCGGGCGTGCTCGCCAGCAGGGAGCGCACTCGCGCCGGGGCGCTCACCGGCAGTTCGGCCATCATGGTCAACCACGCTAGTGGCGATGCGTACTGTTGCCGATGTGAGGTTCTGCCAACGATTCGGCGAATGAGGTCCAACAGTTGACGACACGCGGAGGAGCCAGCGCGGCGCTGGCCCGGATAGACGCCCTGCACACAGCCCTGACCGCGCTCGTCCTCGAGGGCGGTGACCTCGACCGGATCGCCGCCGAGGCCGCGCGGGTCCTGGACCTGGGTGTCCTGATCACCTCCACCGACGGTCGTGAGCTCGCGGCGGCGGTCCCCGACAGCCTGCGAACCGCGCTCCGCGAGGCGGGACTGATCGACCACACGGGTCGGGTCCGCGTCGAGCGGGCCGACGCCGACGGCGTACCCCTGGGCCGGGGCGAGGCCCGGATGCTGCGCGTCGTGGCCGGCGGCACCGACCTGGCGCGGCTGGTGGCCTGCCGCGCGACCGGGAAGATCAACCGCGACGACGTGCACGCGCTCGAGCGAGCGGCCGCCGTTGCCGCCTTGCTGATCACCCGTGAGCAGGCGGTGTCGGCCGTCGAGACGAAGTACCAGGGCGACTTCCTGCGCGACCTGTTCCTCGGCCGCGCCGGCGACAACGCCTACGTCACCGGCCACGTCGCGTCGTTCGGCTGGGACCTCGAGCGGCCCAACGTGGTCGTGTGCGCCGAGATGGACCCGGCCCCCGCGGACGCCGCGGGGGAGTCGGCCCAGCACCGGCTGTGGCAGGAGCGCTTCGCGCGGGCCTGGCGCCAGGTCACCCGGGACATCGCGCCCGGCATCCCCACCGCCGACTTCTCGTCCGAGGTGGTCTGCCTGCTGCCCGCGCTCGAGGGTGACCGCGTCGCCCACGACGTCGTACGCCGCGTGGTCAAGGCGGTCGCCGGCGACCGGGGCGGCGGGCGCCGGCCGTTCACCGTCGGCGTCAGCCGGGTGATCTCCTCGCTGAGCGAGCTGCCGGACGGCTACGCGCAGTCGCGCCGGGCGCAGGCGATCGGCAAGAAGCTGCACGGCAGCGGCTCCACCACCTTCTTCGACCACCTCGGGGTGCACCGACTCTTCGCGCTGGTGCCGGACCCGATGGAGCTGCGGGAGTTCGCCCGCGACGTGCTCGGCCCGCTGGCCGAGCCCACGGTCGAGGCGGCCAAGGCCCGCGAGACGCTGCAGGTGCTCATCGACACCAACTTCAACGTGGCCGAGGCGGCCCGGGCGCAGTTCGTGCACTACAACACCCTCCGCTACCGGGTCAGCAAGCTCGAGGGCCAGCTGGGCCCGCTCTCCAGCGACCCGCACCTGCGGCTCGACGTGGCCGTGGCGCTGCGGGTGCTCGACATCTCCTGACCCGCGTCGGTGACCCCGAGATGGGCGCCGGTTGAGCGGGCGGTGCACGACACGCGTCAACCTGTGCCAACGAATCCGGCGTTCCTTCGACAGTTATCGCCCTGACTGATGTGTGATGGGGCGCACTAACTTGTGGACTCTCGGGACCGCCCGCACACGAGAGGAACCGTCATGTCGATGTTCACGTGGGAGAAGGTTGATCCCAAGCCGGGCGAAGCCGTCGCACCCAACCAACGCTTGAGCTGGGGCAAGACCGCGGGACTGGGAGCCCAGCACGTCGTGGCGATGTTCGGAGCCACCTTCGTCTTCCCGTTGGTGATGGGGTTGGACCCCAACCTCGCCATCATGTTCTCGGGCATCTGCACGATCCTCTTCCTGCTCATCTGCAACAACAAGGTGCCCAGCTACCTCGGCACCAGCGCCTCCTTCGTGGCCGGCGTTGCCGCCATCCGAGCCCAGGGTGGTGACTCCGCCGACGTGACCGGGTCGATCATGGTCGCCGGCATCGTGCTGCTGCTGGTGGGCGTGTTGGTCCACTTCTCCGGCGCCGGGATGATCCACAAGATCCTGCCCCCGGCCGTCACCGGTGCCGTCGTCATGCTCATCGGCTTCAACCTGGCCCCGGTCGTGGCGCAGATCTACTGGCCCCAGGACCAGTGGATCGGGCTGCTGACCGCCGGCTTCATGGTGGTCGCCGCGGTGGTGTTCCCCGGGTTCTGGTCGCGGATCGCGGTCTTCCTGGCGCTGATCTTCGGCTACGTCCTCTCGTGGGTCTTCGACGGCATCTTCGGTCAGATCACCTCGCCGAACTCGCTCAACGGCTTCGCGGTCGAGGCCCACGACCGGCTCACCTGGGGCGGCGTCTCGTCCGCTGACTGGATCGGCTTCCCCAGCGGCACCCTGTCCGACGGTGTCTCCGCCGTGCACGGTCCCAGCTTCTCGCTGACCTTCATCCTGCTCGTGCTTCCCGGCGTCATCGCGCTGATCGCGGAGAACACCGGTCACGTCAAGGCAGTCGCCGAGATGACCGGCGACGACCTCGACCCGTACATGGGTCGCGCGATCGGTGCGGACGGTTTCGCCACCGCCCTGGCCAGCGCGTTCGGTGGCTCGCCCACCACGACGTACGCCGAGAACATCGGTGTCATGAGTGCCACCCGCGTCTACTCGACGGCCGCCTACTACATGGCCGCCTTCGTCGCGATCATCCTCGGACTGTCCCCGAAGTTCGGTGCCATCGTCAGCGCCACCCCCGGTGGTGTGCTCGGCGGCATCACGGTTGTGCTGTACGGCATGATCGGTCTCATCGGCGCCAAGATCTGGGTCGAGAACAACGTCGACTTCGGCAACCCGGTCAACCTGGTCGGTCTGTCGGCCGGCCTGATCGCGGGCATCGGTGGTGTCACCTTGAAGTTCACCGACGACTTCGAGCTCAGCGGCATCGCGCTCGGTACGATCCTGGTCATCGTGTTCTTCCACATGGTCAAGGTCGGCAAGAGTGCAGACTCGGGCGAGGTGACCCGGGCGCTGTGAAGCCGGCACCTTTCGAGTACGTCCGACCCTCGTCGCTGTCGGAGGCCCTCACCGCTCTCGGTGAGGACCCCGACGCGAAGGTCCTGGCGGGCGGGCAGTCCCTGCTCCCGTTGCTGTCGATGCGGCTCGCGGCCCCGTCGCGGCTCGTCGACATCAACGGGCTGCCGGGCCTCGACCACATGACGTGCACGCCGGAAGGCGTGCGCATCGGGGCGCTGGCCCGGCACAGCTCGGTGCTCGCCTCGGCCGAGGTCGCGGCGACGCAGCCGCTGCTGAAGCTGGCCCTGGAGCACGTCGCCCACGCGACCATCCGCAACCGCGGCACCACGGTGGGCTCGGTCGTGCACGCGGACCCCGCGTCCGAGCTGCCGGCAGTGCTCCTGCTGCTCGGCGGCTCGGTCGACGTCGAAGGGCCGTCGGGCCGGCGCACCATCGCCGCCGACGACCTGTACGTCGGCCCGCTGGAGTCGTCGCTGCGGCACGACGAGATCGCCGTGGAGGCGTTCTTCCCGGCGCTGGCTCCGGGTGCTGGCGTGGCGTTCGAGGAGATCGCCCGCCGGCACGGCGACTACGCGATGGCCGGCCTGGCCGCCCACGTGGTGCTCGACGGCGACGAGGTCGTCTCGGCCAGGGCCGGCTTCTTCTCGGTCTGCGACCAGCCGACCGTCGTCGACCTCACCGGCGCCGACGACGTGGGCGCGGAGGCACTGGCCCACCTCGACCCGGCCGCTGACATCCACGCCACCGCCGACTACCGCGCCCACCTGGTGCGCGTGCTGACACCGCGCGTGCTGGCTGCCGCTACCGACCACGCCCGCGGGAGGGCCCATGGCTGAGGAACTGCACGACGTCACGCTGAACCTCAACGGCGCGCCGCACGACGTACGCGTGCCGGCACGTCGGCTCCTGTCCGACGCGATCCGGCACGACTGCGGGCTGACCGGCACGCACGTCGGCTGCGAGCACGGCGTGTGCGGAGCCTGCACGGTGCTGCTGGACGGCAAGCCGGTGCGGTCGTGCCTGCTGCTCGCGGTGTCGGTCGCCGGGGCAGAGATCACGACCGTCGAGGGACTCGGCGGCGAGGACGGCTCGCTCGGACCCGTGCAGCAGGCCTTCGCGGACTGCCACGGACTCCAGTGCGGCTTCTGCACGCCGGGGTTCCTGACCACGATCACCGCGGGGCTGCGAGAGAACCCCACCCCCACGAAGGACGAGGCCACCGACATGATCGCCGGCAACCTGTGCCGCTGCACCGGCTACCAGAACATCGTGAAGTCGGTCCTGCGAGCGGCGGAGATCAAGGCCGGCGAGAGCTCATGACCACCCGGCTCTTCGGCCAGAAGGTCCCGCGCGTCGAGGACCAGCGCTTCCTGCGCGGCAAGGGTCGGTACGCCGACGACATCCTCGTCGGCGCCCACGCCGGCACGCTTCACGCAGCCGTCCTTCGCTCGCCGCACGCGCACGCCCGCATCCTCGACATCGACGTCGACGAGGTGCTGGCCCTCGAGGGCGTGCACGCGGTGTGGACCCACGAGGACCTCACCGGCGCGATGGCCGCTCCGCTGCCCCTGCTGATCCCGCACCCCGCCCTGACGCACGGACGCACCCAGTTCGCGCTGGCCAAGGACGAGGTCAACTACGTCGGCGAGGCCATCGCGTTCGTCGTCGCCGACGACCGCTACGTCGCCGAGGACGCCGTCGGCCAGATCCGCGTCAGCTATGAGCCCCTGACTCCCGTCGTCGGCATCCCGGCCGCCCGCGCGGCCGTCGACCTCGTGCACCCCGACGTGCCCGGCAACGTCGGTGCGCGCATGGAGCAGAAGAACGGCGACGTGCCGGCGGCGCTGGCGTCGGCGCCCCACACGTTGAGCCTCGACCTCGACATCGAGCGCAGCTCGTGCCAGCCGATGGAGGGCCGGGGCGTGGTCGCCCGCTGGGACCCCGACACCAGCCGGCTGACGGTGTGGAGCTCCACCCAGACCTCCACCGGCGTCCGCGGCTGCGTCGCGGCCCGGCTCGAGCTCGACCTCGCCCAGGTCGACGTCGTCACGCCCGACGTGGGCGGCGGCTTCGGCGTCAAGGTCGTCCACCCGTGGCCCGAGGAGCTGCTCGTGCCGATGGCTGCCCGGGCGCTCGGCCGGCCGGTCAAGTTCACCGAGGACCGGCGCGAGCACTTCATCTCCTCCGCGCACGAGCGCGCCCAGGTGCACCACGTCGACGTCGGCTTCGACGACCAGGGCCGGGTCCTCGGTCTCGACGTGCAGTTCTGGCACGACCACGGCGCCTACTCGCCGTACGGGCTGATCGTCCCGATCATCACCGCCACCCAGCTGCTGGGGCCCTACAAGCCCGGCGCCTACCGGGTGCGGTTCGAGTCGCTGTTCACCAACACGGTGATGGTCACGCCCTACCGCGGTGCCGGCCGTCCGCAGGGCTGCTTCGTGATGGAGCGGACCATGGACGCCATCGCCGCCGAGCTCGGGCTCGACCGGGCGGAGGTGCGCGCCAACAACTTCATCCAGCCCGACGAGTTCCCCTACGAGCACGGGCTCATCTTCCAAGACGGCCGCGAGCTGACCTACGACTCGGGCGACTACCCGGCGTCGCTCGAGAAGATCAAGGCGCTGATCGGCTGGGACGAGTTCCCGGCGCTCAAGGCGGCAGCGGCCAAGGAGGGGCGCAAGCTCGGCATCGGCCTCGGCTGCTACGTCGAGGGCACCGGCGTCGGCCCCTACGAGGGTGCGCACGTGCACATCGAGACCTCCGGCAAGGTCAAGGTGGCGATCGGCCTCACCACCCAGGGCCAGGGGCACGCCACGGTGTTCGCGCAGCTCGTGGCCGACGAGCTCGGCGTGCCGATCGAGGACGTCGAGGTCACCTCCGGCGACACCCGCAAGATGCCGTACGCCGTCGGCACGTTCGCGTCCCGTGCGGCCGTGATGAGCGGCTCCGCCGTGCACCTGGCGGCGAAGGCGGCCAAGGCGAAGGCCCTGCGCATCGCCGCGGAGGCACTCGAGGCCGACGTCGACGACCTCGAGATCATCGACGGCATCGTCCGCGTCCGCGGCACCGACGCCCAGCTGGCGCTGGGCACCGTCGCGGTGCTCTCGAACCCGCTGCGCTACGCCTTCGACGAGGCCTCCAAGGCGGCCACCCAGTTCGCCGTCGGCGACCCCAGCAAGCCGCCGATCGCCGAGGGTGACAAGCCCGGCCTCGAGGGCCGCGAGTTCTACTCGCCGCAGCGTGCGACGTTCGCGTCGGGCATGCACGCGGTGATCGTCGAGACCGACCCCGACACGGCCGAGATCAAGATCGTCCGGTACGCCGTCGTGCACGACTGCGGCAACATCATCAACCCGATGATCGTCGAGGGCCAGATCCACGGCGGCGTCGCGCAGGGAGTGGGCGGTGCGCTCTACGAGAAGATGGCCTACGACGACTCCGGCCAGCTGCTCAACGCGTCCTTCATGGACTTCCTGATGCCCTACGTCACCGAGGTTCCCGACACCATCGAGATCGACCACCTCGAGACCCCCTCCCCGCTCAACCCGCTCGGCATCAAGGGCGCCGGCGAGGCCGGGGTGATCCCCGGATCCGCCGCGATCGCAGCCGCCATCGAGGACGCCGAGGGCTTCCCCATCACGGCCATGCCGATCTCGCCGTCCGAGCTCTACGCACTGCGCCTGACCCACAAGGAGACCTCATGAAGTTCACGGGCGAGAACGTCCTGAATGCCCCCATCGACCAGGTCTGGGACGCCCTGCTCGACCCGGCCGTCCTGGTGCGCACGATCCCGGGCTGCTCGCGGCTGGAGGCGACCGGCGAGAACGCCTACGACATGACCGTGACCGCCGGCGTCGCCGCCATCAAGGGCACCTACGCCGGCACCTGCCGCCTCCACGACCTCGAGCCGCACCAGTCGCTGATGATGGACCTCCAGGGCGCCGGCGCGCCGGGCACCATCGGTGCCAAGGTGGCCGTCGCGTTCCACGACGCCGGTGACGGTTCCACCCGCATCACCTACGACGCCGACGCGGTCGTCGGCGGCATGGTCGGCGGCGTCGGCCAGCGGATGCTGACCTCGGTCTCGCGCAAGATGGCCGGCGAGTTCTTCGGCAACGTCGGCAACGTGCTCTCCGGCACCCTGGACGCCGCCGCCCCCGTCGCCGCCCCCGTCGCCCGGACCGCGGACGCCGGCCCTGCCGAGGTCGGTCAGGTCTTCACCCCGCCCGCCGCCGCGCCCGCGGTCGGCGGCTCCCAGCAGGACTTCCTGATGGGCATCGCCGTCGGCGCCGGGCTCGTCCTGGCCGGCGTCTTCGTGGGCGCCCTGCTCGGTCGTCGTCGATGACCGGGCTCACGGTCGACTCCACCGCACGCGACCAGGCCGCGGCGGTGGCCGGCCGTGAGATCTCCGCTCGCGAGCTGCTCGACCTGCACCTCGCCCGCATCGCCGATCGCAACCCCGAGCTGAACGCGATCGTCTCCCTCGACGAGGAGCGCGCCCGCACGGGCGCGGCCGAGGCCGACCAGGCCCTCGCGTCCGGTGCCGAGATCGGGCCGCTGCACGGCCTCCCGTTCGCGTTCAAGGACACCCACGCCGTCGGCGGCTGGCGCACGACGTACGGCTCGCCGCTCTTCGCCGACCACGTGCCCGAGCAGGACGAGCTCGTCGTCGAGCGCGTCCGCCGGGCGGGGGTGGTGACGATCGGCAAGACCAACGTGCCCGAGTTCGCCGCCGGGTCGCACACCTTCAACAAGCTGTTCGGCACGACCCTCAACCCCGTCGACCCGGGCTTCTCGGCCGGCGGCTCCAGCGGTGGCGCGGCGTGCGCGCTGGCCGCGGGCATGGTGCCGCTCGCCGAGGGCTCCGACATGGGCGGCTCGCTGCGCAACCCGGCGTCGTTCTGCGGAGTCGTGGGCATGCGGCCCTCCCTCGGCCGGGTGCCGGAGTGGCCGCTCTACAACCAGTGGGAGTCCACCTCGGTCGCCGGGCCGATGGCCCGCAACGTCGGCGACCTGGCCCTGCTGCTCTCCGTGCTGGCCGGCCCCGACGCCCGCGCACCGCACGCCCTCGGGGACCCGGGCGCGACCTTCGCGCCGCCGGTGTCCGGCTCGCTGTCCGGGCTACGGGTCGCGCTGAGCACCGACCTCGGCGGCGCCTTCGAGGTCGACGACCGCGTCGCCGCGGTGGTCGAGGAGGGCGGCCGCACCTTCGCGGCCAACGGCTCGCACGTCACGGGCGACCACCCCGACCTCGGCCTGGCCGACGACACGTTCCGAACCCTGCGTGCCTGGCACTTCCAGGCGAAGTTCGGTCGCCTGCTGGCTGAGCACCCCGAGTCCTTCAAGCAGTCGCTCGCGGACAACATCCGCCTCGGCGAGGCGCTCACCGGCGCCGACGTCGCCCGGGCCTACGGCCAGCGCACCGCTCTCGCGGAGACCATGCGGCTCTTCTTCGAGCGCTACGACGTCCTGGTGCTGCCGGTCTCCCAGGTGCCACCGTTCCCGGCCGACCAGGAGTTCCCCTCCGACATCAACGGCAAGCCGATGGAGACCTACCTCGACTGGATGCGGTCGGCGTACTTCATCACCGTCACCGGCTGCCCGGCGATCTCGCTGCCGGCCGGACACACCGCCGACGGGCTTCCGGTGGGCATCCAGGTCGTCGCTCCGCACGGCGCCGACCGGAGACTGCTGGAGATCGCGGCGGCGTACGAAGGTCTCTAGACCCGGATCGCGTCCCCGCCCCTCGGTCCCGCCGGGATACCCGGTTTTGGTCTCGTCCGGTGCTCCGCCCTCTGCGACGCTCAGCGCGACGATGGGCCATGCCGGCGTCGGCGCCGGACCGGGCTCATCGTCGGGGTCTTGCGCGGTTCCCAGGTGCGCGGTGGTCAGGGGGAGCAGTGCCGGTCACCGGCGGAACACCGCCCGACCCCGCTCGTCCGGGTGCGTGCTCAGCCCCTGGCGGGAGACGCCGGGGTGACGAGTCGCGCCTCAGCGCCCGGAGACCAGGTCGGCCAGCGTGGCGAGACGGCTGTCGCGCGCCAGGCCGTGCCGCTCCTCGCGACGATCCGCCGCCCGGTAGAGGCCGTAGACACCGCGTGCGCCCAGCCAGCGCAGCGGCTCCGGCTCCCAGGCCCGGCGTGACCGGTGCCCGACCCAGGGGAGGCGCGTCAGGTCCGTCTCGAGGCCGAGGACCAGGTCCCGCAGGGTCCGCGCGGCCAGGTTGGAGGTCGTCACGCCGTTGCCCACGTAGCCGCCGGCACTGCCCGTGCCGGCCTGCTCGTCGAAGCGCACGAAGGACGCCCAGTCCCGCGGCACCCCGAGCACCCCACACCACGCGTGCGCGATCGGGGCCGAGGCCGCGGCCGGGAAGTAGGCGTGCAACAGGTCGACGAGCTGCCGGATCGAGACGGGATGGCTGACGCCGCGCTCGTCGAGCCGGGACCCGAAGCGGTACGGCACGCCGCGGCCCCCGATGGCGATCCGCCCGTCGGCGGTGCGTTGGGCGTAGCAGTACGCGTGCGCCAGGTCCCCGAACAGCTCGTTCCCCGCCCACCCGATCCGGGCCCACACAGTCTCGGGCAGCGGATCGGTGACGACCATGGCCGAGTTCAGTGGCAGCAGGGCACGCTCGTGACCTCGCAGGGACCCCGTGTAGCCCTCCAGGCAGGTGAGCGCGACCGCAGCCCCGACGTGCCCGCGGTCGGTCGTGACGAGGCCGTTCTCGACGCTGCGCACCGTGGTGGACTCGTAGATGGTCACGCCCAGCCGTTCGACGGTCTCGGCCAGCCCGCGGACGAGCTTGGCCGGCTGGATGCGGGCGCAGTGCGCGTGCCAGGCCGCCGACGTCGCCCCGGCCACGCGCAGTCGTTGTTCGAGCGCGGGACGGTCGAGCTCGACGAGCTCGGACTCGGTCGCACCCCACTGGCGGTCGGCGCGGACGTGCTCGGCGAGCCGGCGATCCTGCGCCGGACCGCGCGCCACGGACAGGATGCCGCTCTTGATGACGTCGGCGTCGATGCCCTCCTCGCGGCACACCGCGAGCACCTCGTCGATGCTGTCTCGCATCGCCTGCCGGAGCGCGAGCACCCCTGCGCGGCCATGGCTCCTCTCCATCGCGGCCAGGGGTGTCGAGAAGTGGTCGGAGAGCCAGCCCCCGTTGCGCCCCGAGGCCCCGAAGCCGGCGACGTCGCGTTCCAGGATGACGATCTCGAGGTCGGGACGGGCGCGCTTGAGGTAGTACGCCGTCCAGAGCCCGGTGTACCCCGCACCGGCTATCGCGACGTCCGCGGTGAGGTCACCCGGCAGCGGCGGTCGACGCACGGTCGACTCCCCGAGCGTGTCCAGCCAGAAGGAGATACGGCCGTTGACACGGGCAAGTGGTCTAGTCGGCATGCGGTCGGCTTCGATGAATTTCGTCGGGGTGTGTGGGCTGTGCGCTGGCTGAAGCGTACGCAGGAACTGGGCGTCCCGGCACCGGCCTGCGGGCCCGTCCCGGGCTCGATCGAGGCGCAAAAGACGCTCGACCCCGCCAGCAGGTCCGGGGGGGCGGACCGCCGACGGGGTCGGGGCGTTTCTTCACGATCGCATCGCCGAGGCCTCCACAGGTGGATGGGGGAATCCGCCGTGAGACTAGAACTCGACCCGCGATGTAGGACTAGTCTGCCACAGGCATTGCCAAGGTGTGACAACTCTTGGTCAAATCACTCCGTTAAATCCGGAGCCACGAAAGGAACGCCTCATGAGCCGCACTCGCAGGATCATCGTCGGAGTCGTCGCAATGCTCTCGCTCGCCGGGATCGGTGGCGTGGCCACCGCGGCAACGTCGGACGACGCGAGCTCGCCGGCCATCACGGCCACCCGCTGGTGCTGCTGACCAGCAGCCTGCTTCAGTGCGCCTTGGCCGGGATGGCCCGGTGCGAGGACGGCGACCTGAGTCCTGACGCAGCTGCCGCACGGCGGTAGGCGTCGAGCGCAGCTCCGGGTTCCTCGACGCTCTCGAAGAGTCCGGCCAGCTCGAACCACAGCTGCGCGGCGGCCCGGTCGGCGCCGACGCCGCTCAGCAGCAGCACCGCCTGCTGGAAGTGGGAGCGAGCAGTGTCGAGCTCGTCCTCGTGGACCGCGATCCGCCCCATCAGGGCGAACGCGTCCGCCGCGAGCAGCGGCATGCTGGAGCGAACTGCCTCCCCGATCTCCGCGGCCTGGCGATGAGCGCCCTCGGTGTCGCCGAGCAGCAGTCGCGCGCGTGCCTGGGCGAGTCGGTTGTCGGCAAGGTCGGCCGTGCCCGCGCCGGTGAACGACAGATCGGTCGCCGCGGAGGTCAGCACGTCGAGTGCCTCCTGGGGCTCCGGCGGGTCGAGCATCAGCTGGAGGATGCCCAGCTGGGTGCGGAGACGGGCGATGCTGCGCGCGTCGTGCGACGCCTCGATCACGGCCAGCGCGCGTCGGGTCATCGGCAGCGCTGCGGCGGCATTGCCGCGCATCGACTCGATGGTCGAGCTGTTCCAGTACGCCATGGCCTTGGCGACGGGGGAGGCGATCGCCTCCGCACGGTCGATCGCCCGCCGGCACAGGCGCGCGGCGTAGGCGGCGTCACCCTGCTCGTAGTACGCCGCGGCGACGGTGAGGGTGAGCCGGATGGCCTCGTCGACACCGTCCAGGCCGAGCTCCTCGACGCGCCGGACGCCCTGGCTGCCGACCTCGATCGCGCGGCCGAGCTCGCCGGACTCGCGGTAGCACCGGCTCAGGGCGCTCAGGCCGTTGATCCAGTCCAGGTCGGGCGGCGAGGTCTCGGCGAGGTCCTCGAGCACGAGGATCGCCTCCTGCAGGTCGCCGGTCGCCTCGAGGGCGGTGCCGCGGACGTAGCCGGCGGCGCGGCGCAGGTCGGAGAGCTCCTCCGTGGCGGGATCCGTCAGGATCCGGGCAACGTGCTCGAGCGCGTCGGCAGGCGAACCGGTGGCCAGCGCCAGCTCCGCGTGATCGAGCAGGAGCCGCAGCTCGGAGATGCGATCGGGGGCCACCCCCATCAGCAGCTCGTCGACGGTGACGGCGAGCCTCTCGGCCATGCCGACCAGCAGCCCGGTGTCCGGACGACGCTGCCCGTTCTCGATCCGGGAGACGTAGCCGACCGAGACCGCGTCGCCCGCGACCTGGGTCTGGGTGAGCCCGGCGCGCTGGCGGACCACTCGGAGCCGCTCGCCCAGGAGGGCGGGGTCGATGGTCCGGAGGAGGTCGATGAGTTCGTCGCGCATGTATTCATTGTGACCGAAGATGACCGAGGCGTGTCATGTTTCGTTGGGGTTTGTCTTTCAGCGCCCCCGGACGAGCCGCACCTGGTCGGTCTTGACGTATCCGAAGCGGTGACCCACCCAGACCTGGTAGTAGCGCTGATCGCCGTGGATCACCGTCTTGTCGCCGGGGATCGAGCCGTCGATCGACTTGGCGTAGTAGTAGTCGGTGGGCACCGTCTTGTCGCCGAGCACGTAGCGCTGCCCGGGCTTGAGCGTGATGGCGTCGAGGGTGGGCTGACCCTGGTCGGGGACCTCCGTCCCGGCGTACGCCGCCGGCTCGGGGTAGGCGCGTGCGTAGACGGTGACCGGCGCCGTCCCGACCGGCTCGACGACGTCGCCGCGGGAGGGTACGACGACCCGGTGGTGCCTGGGGTTGTGCAGCCACGCCTCGGCGCCGTCCCACCAGACCTGCAACCAGTCGCCCCGGCGGTCCGCGACGTAGAACTCGTGGCCGGCAGCGGCGCGGGGGGACTTGTCGGAGACCGCGTCGGTCGCACCGCCGACGAGCGGCGCGGTGTCGCTGGGCGCCGTGCGCAGGTTCACGAAGTTGGTGCCGAACGCCGGGCAGGGCTCGCCGGCCGTCGTGCAGCCGGTCATCGGCTGCTCGTTGTCGGCGAAGCCCGGCCTGACGGTGACGACCCGAGCGCGACCGCGGTCGCCGTGCCCGTGCTGCCGGTCGCCCCGGATCGGCGCACCGAGCAGGTCCATGTAGTGCTCCCAGTCCCAGTACGGGCCCGGGTCCCACTTGAACTGTGACGTCCCGAACTGGTCGTGGCCCACGACGTGGGACCGGTCGAGCTCGAAGTGGTAGCGGGCGGCGAGGTAGGAGGTGAGCTGGGCCGACGAGCGGTACAGCGCCTCGGTGTACCAGGCGCCCGGCTGGGCGGCGAAGCCTTCGTGCTCGACGCCGATGGAGTGCATGTTGACGTACCAGTTGCCGGCGTGCGCCGCGACGTTGCGGGTGGCGACGTGCTGGGCGACGTGACCGTCGGCGGAGCGGATCGTGTAGTGCCAGGAGACGAACCGGTTGGGCTCCGCGGCGCCGGTGATCAGCCTGATGCACGCGTCGTAGGTGCACTCGGTGTTGTGCACGACCAGGTAGTCGATCGAGAGGTCGTGCTCGCGGTCGGCGAGGTCGTAGTTGACGTACTGCGTCGGTGCCGGACCCGTCGAGCGGTACTGCGCCTCGATCACCTCGCAGGGAAGGGTCGCCGGGCAGTCCGCCTCGTCGATGCCGGGCTCGAGCAGCCCGGCGGACCGCACAGCCCGGGTGTCGACCGCGGCCTGCGGGTGGGCGTCGAGGGTGACGGTGTCGCCGTTGTCGGTGGTCTCGCTGGCGCCGCTGCGCAGCACGCCGAAGACCAGGTCGGCGTAGTGCAGGGCCTCGTCCTCGGCGTCCGTGCCCGCGTAGAGCGCGACCGCCGTGCTCCAGTCGGTGGCCTGCTGGGAGGTGGTCGCCCGCTGGTACGACGCCAGCACGGCCGCTCCGCCGCAGATGTTGGCGACGCGGTCGGTGCGGAGGCGCTCGGCCGGGAAGCCGGTCTCCCGGGCCGCGACCAGCAGGGTGCCGACCCGGTCGGGCAGGCCACGGTCGGAGTCGCCCTTCTCGGGGCTCGAGGCAGGGGTCACCGCCCGGTCGCTCAGGTGCATGACGCCGTAGCCGCCCGAGGTGCTCGGCACGCCGGCGTGCTGGCTCCAGCGCGAGCTGAGGTAGCCGACACCGAGCAGCACGTCGGCCGGGACACCACTGATCCGCGCCGCGCGCTCGAAGACGGCCTGCGTCTCGCCGGAGCCGCGCAGGCATTCCTGCCAGTCCCGTGCCGAGGCGGGTGGAGCGGCCAGGGCCAACCCGGCGAGGACGAGGGCGGCGGTGGCCGCACCGGTGCCGAGACGTCGGAGACCTGCTTTGTTGCGCGCCATCGTCGCGCCCTTTCCCGAGATCAAGCCCGAAGGCCGGAAGGCTCCAGCCAATCTCCGTTCCCGAGACGAGTCAAGGGTGCCGGGGGCCTCGCTGCCCGATCCCGCTCCGGCCCGGCACGGACGTGGGCCCGGCCCGAGTGACCGTGCCGCCCGAGTCGGCGCGGTCACTCGCCCGGGGCCACCGGATCAGAACTGCCGCAGCTCGGTCACCACCCCCGGAAGCACGCCGCGGCGGTCGAGCGCGTCGGCGGACGCGTTGAGCAGCTCGGCGCGCCCCGAGCTGTCGCCGGCGTCCGCCATGACCCCGGCCAGCCGCTTCGTCTGGTCGGTCACGGCGATGTGGCCCAGCGAGTCGGCGGCCCGGTCGAAGTCGTCCAGCGCCGCGGACAGCAGCTGGCCTGCCTGCTCCGGCTCGGCCGGCACGACCTCGACGACCTCGCGGCCGTCGGTGTCGGTGACGAGGACCTTGCCGTCGGTGGCCATCGGGGTGCCGAGGACCGTCCGGGCGTGCACGGCGGCCCGTGACTCCGGGAGCCGCTCGGCCACGTCCTGCAGGGTCTCGTTCGCCTCGTCCAGGACCCGGGAGCCGCCGAACGCGAACGAGTGCGCCACGTCCTTGGTGAACACGTCGCCACCGAGCCGCTCGGCCTCGACGCTGGCCGGACGGTCGACGACGATGGTGAGCGGCGCGCTGAGCACTCCCATGCCCGCGCCGGCCTCCGTCGCGGCGTACACGGTGTAGCTGCCCGGCTCGCTGATCAGCCAGCCACCGGTGCCCGCCGACAGGAAGATCGAGCCGTACAGGGCTTCGCCCGGCTGGAGGATCTGCGGTGCGGGGGCCATGCAGTACCGCGCGAACGGCAGCCACCGCTTCGCCTCGCCGCCGTCCTTGGCGACCACGATGGCCAGGCCGTCGCCCTGCAGGGCGTTCGCGTCGATCACCGAGGCGGTCGAGGACACGTTCTTCAGCTTCAGCTCGACGACCACCGGTTCGAGGAACTCGAACCGGGACTCGCGGTGCACCCGCACCTCGAGCTCGAGCGGGCCGGTCACGGCTGCCCGCAGCTGGTCGAACGCCTCTCGCTCGAACCCGTGGTTGCTGAACCAGGGCTCCGCGCCCATCTTCACGAACCGTTCCGGCGCGTGCCGGAGGAACAACAGCTCGTCGGGACTGAACCCGTAGTCGAACGCGGCGAAGAACGCGTCCAGTCCGGCGGGGTAGTTGTACGGGTAGTTCATGTAGCTCAGTGCAGCCGGCTCGTCGGCGAGCGGCACCCATGCCGTCCCCAACGACTTCTGCCACGAGTGCGCGAGGTTGAACGCGTGGCCGATCTCGTGCATCGCGGTCCAGAACTTCATCCGCTCCACCCAGGGACCCGGGTTCGCCTCGCCGGCCGGCGCCTGGGCGATGAACGAGCCGCTGAAGATCGCCGTGCCCTGGCGCTGGGCGGTGCCGATGTCGTCGTACATGATCCCGCCGAGGCCGGTGCCCATGTCGTGGAGCCGCGCGAACAGCACCCACAGGGCCCACTGGGGCGCATCAGCCCACCGCGACCAGTGTGCCTGCATCGCGTCGTGCATCTCCTGGTCGGACCAGGCGGTGCCGGGCGGGACGGGGATGACCGAGTCCCCACCCGTCTTGGTCACCGTGATCCCCAGTCGTCCGTAGGCGCTCTCCAGCGTCAGGGTCGACGTGGGGGCGGCCGGGGAGTGGTTGGGGTGGCTGGCCGGGTTGTGCGAGGTGACGGCGGTCGCGTCGCTGACGGTGTCGTACTCGAAGGCCACTTCACGAAACGCTGACTTGGCGAAGTCGTAGGTCAGCGTCAGCGCGGGCGTGGCTCCACCCGAGAAGGTGACGGTCGCCTTGCGGTTGATCGGGAGGAACGGTCCGCCGGTCAGCTTCACCGACACGGTCGAGTGCGGTCGTAGAGCGGCGTTGCCGTCGCGGTAGGTGATCGGGCCGTGCCAGGCGCCGGTCGCCGGGTCCTTGGTGACGTGGGCGATCCAGGTGAGCCGGCCCAGCCTGAACAGGCGCGTGATCGTGCCGCTCACGGTCATCGTCGGCTTGACGCCGTCGACGTCCACCCGGAGCTCCTCGGTGCCGAACAGGGGCATCGGGAGGATGTCGGCCGCCGCTTCGCCCGGCATCTGCTCGATCTGCGTCTCTGCGCTCGCGGCCAGGGTCGAGGTGCCGTGCCCGTTCGGCTCGGCGGAGTGGTCGATCGGCGGGACCGGAGGGATCCGCGGGATGGGCACGGGCACCGGCACCGGCACCGGCGGGAGCACGGTGGGCTGGCTCAGGCGGTAGACGCCGGAGCGGCGCAGCAGGAAGGGCGGGAAGGGAATCGGCAGGGCCGGGAATCCCGCTGCGTCGAGGTCGTCGGAGGTGACCGAGCCGTAGAGATCGGCGATCAGGTCGGGGAGCGTGCCGGCGTCGGCGCGGGTTCGCTCCTCGTTGGGAACATCGATGGACATGATTCGAACTCCTTGGGTGGACGACCCGAGGTCGTCCTGGACTCACTTTCTGTTGAGTGGTCCGCTGCTGACGGGAAGTCACAGAGCGGGCACGGGCCGCTGAAACACAGCGGAGCGGCGCCCTGCGAGGACCCCGCGAAGCGCGTGTGCGGTCAGCGCTTATCGCCTCAGATGGCCACTCAAGAGTAGTCCTCGGACGGCGTGCCCGACAGCCGTGCGACCCGCGTACGCCGCCACCTCTCCGATATCTGGGTAGGAGCCGGGGGGCACACACGAATGTAGAAATGCGGCCCCCGCCGAAGCCCGGCCGGACCGATATCGTGGGGGCCCGGGCGAGCGGAGCGGGAGGGACGAGCAGATGGCAACCATCCACGTCTACCTGGAGGACGGCTTCGACCACGACCTCGTGACGATCTCCGCCGGCGCCGTGAAGCGCACGGAGCCGGATGTCAGCACGCGCCACCAGATCGGGCTCGCGGCGGTCGTGGACCTGGTGCTCCCCGACGCGGCACCGGCGGTCGTCCGGGTCGCCGTACCCGGCCGGGGACTCGCGGCCGAGGCGGCCATCGAGCCGTCGGCCACGCCCCACGTCCACGTCGGCGTCGAGCGCGGGTCGCTGACGGTGCGCGGCCGCGCCGCGCCGCCGCGGTACGCCTGACGCGGGTCACCCATTGTGGGCGATGACAGACCGCTCACCGGTTCGCTGGAGTGGGGACCATGTCGCTGTCAGGGGCCTTCGTCGAGCTCGCGCGGGCCGGTGAGGGCCTGGAGCGCTTCGTGCGGCTGACCCGCCTCATCTCGGCCCTCGCCGCCCAGGGTGCCTCCGCCACCGAGATCAGCGAGCTCTACGACCTCCGTCGCGAGGTGCGCACCGACGCGCACCGTCACGCGGAGGCGTTGCTGACGTTCTTCGAGCACTACCGGGGAGAGGTCGAGGAGGCGATGGCGGCCGCGGCCAAGGAGGCTCGCTTCGCGCCCCAGCGGTTCGCCGACGACTTCGCCGGCCGGGGGGTCGAGGGTGCCCGGAGGCTGGTCGAACGCTACCGGCCGGACACCGCGGCGGATGATGACGACGACGACGACATCTGCGAGGCCATCGAGGAGCTGATCCTCATGGAGTACACCGAGTACCTCGCCGGTCACGGCGACGAGCACGAGGTGTACGCCGAGCAGTGGATCGCGATCGGGGAGGACGAGGGCTGCCTCGGCACCTGACCCTCGCTCCCGGCGTCCCCGCCGGGTGCGAGGGTGTCCCCATGGCCCGGGTCTCGCTCTCACGACTGCCCGACGAGCGCGTGCTGGTCCGCGACGGCGATCGCGACGTCGAGCGTGTCGTGGCGGTGGCCGACCTGCCTGCCTTCGTGAGGGAGCGCGAGGTCGACGCCCCGCGCTGGGTGTGGGACGACACCGCGCGGTGGTACCCGCCGCTGCTTGCCGCCGGCGTACGCGTCGAGCGCTGCCACGACCTCCGGCTGGGCCACCAGCTGCTGCGACGGGCGCCCGCGGTCGACGTGCGGCTGCTGACGGGGGAGCAGGCGGAGCACTGGGACCGGCTGCAGCCCAGTACGCCGTCCGACCCGGCCCTGTTCTCGGTCGACGACACCGCCGAGCACCTGCGCGCCGACCTCGAGGACGCCCGGCAGCTGGCCGCCGTGGCGGCGTCGGCCGAGCCCGCCCGGCTCGGGCTGCTGCTCGCCGCGGAGTCGTCCGGAGCCCTGGTCGCGGCCGAGATGACCCACGCCGGGGTGCCCTGGCGGGTCGACGTCCACGAGCGCCTGCTCACCGACCTGCTCGGGCCGCGTCCGCCGCGGGGCGCCCGGCCACAGCGGCTCGAGGCACTGGTGCACGAGGTGCGTCGGGCCTTCGCCGCACCGGGGCTCAACCCGGACTCGCGACCCGAGCTGCTCGCGGCGCTGCGCCGCGCCGGGTTGGACGTCACGGACACCCGAGCGTCCTCCCTGCGTGCGCTCGAGCACCCTGGCATCGTCTCGCTGCTGCGCTACAAGCAGCTCGCGCACCTGTTCCAGACCAACGGCTGGGCCTGGCTCGACCAGTGGGTCAGCGGCGGCCGGTTCCGGCCGTCGTACCAGCCGGCCGGCTCCACCACCGGCCGGTGGTCGTCCAACGGCGGCGGCGCGCTGTCGTTCCCGGCGCAGGTCCGGCCCGCGGCCGTCGCCGACGACGGCTGGGTCCTCGTGGTCGCCGACGTCGCCCAGCTCGAGCCACGCGTGCTCGCCGGCATGAGCGGTGACCGCGCGCTCGCCCGGTCGGCACGCGGCGCCGACCTCTACCAGGGAATGGTCGCCGACGGCGCCGTGGTGAGCCGCAACGACGCCAAGCTCGGCCTGCTGGGGGCGATGTACGGCGCCACCAGCGGCCAGAGCGGCCGCATGGTCGCCGGCCTGACCCGGCGCTACCCCGACGCGTTCGGCCTGGTCGAGGAGGCTGCCCGGGCCGGCGAGCGCGGCCAGTCGGTGCGCACCCTGCTAGGGCGGGGGTCGCCGACCCCGGGCGACGCGTGGGACAGCGACCCCGACGACCCGGTGACCGATCCCGACAACCAGGCTCGCCGTCGTCGTGCGTACGGCCGCTTCACCCGCAACTTCGTGGTGCAGGGGACGGGCGCGGAATGGGCGCTGTGCTGGATCGCCGACCTGCGCAACCGGCTCTGGCGGCTGGGCGGGACCGGTCCGCTCACGGCCCGCCCGCACCTGGTCTTCTTCCTGCACGACGAGGTCGTCGTGCATGCCCCGTCCGCCCTCGCCGACGCGGTCGCCGCGCTGGTCGCCGACGCGGCGGCCACTGCCGCGGGCCTGCTCTTCCGCGACCTCGCCATCGACTTCCCGCTGAACGTCTCGGTCGTGCGGTCCTACGCCGACGCGGGCAAGCCCGGCGTACCGGTCGTGTGTGCCGAAGGAGGCTGAGCGAGCGAGCCGATCCTCGGCCACGCGTCCGGCGCCGAGGCCCCGAATAACCGCAGGACAGCGGTCGCCGGGACGAGGGATGATCGCGGCGATGCCCAACTCCCTCCTGCGCCACGCGCGCCCGCCGTCGCCCCTGGCCGGGCGTCTCGCCGGCCAGTCGCTCCTCTTCGCGCTCGGCGAGGGCGCCTTCATGACCGGCTCCGCGGTGTTCTTCACCCAGATCGTGGGGCTGTCCGCAACCCAGGTCGGGCTCGGACTGACGATCGCCGGCCTCGCCGCGTTCGTGGCCGCGGTGCCGATGGGCAAGCTGGTCGACCGCTTCGGGCCGAAGCGGATGTGGGCCGTCAGCGCGGCCGGGCAGGCGGCGATGTTCTCCGTGTGGCCGTTCATCACCGATTTCCGGGGCTATGTCCTGATGGCCGTCGGGATGGAGGTCATCGGTGCCCTCGGCGGCGCCGCGCACGGCGCCTACACGATCGACGTACTGCCGCCGGGGGAGCGGGTGCGGTCACGCGCCTACATGTACTCCGCGCTCAACGTCGGCTTCACCCTCGGCTCCCTGATCGGTGGGGTCGCGCTGGCGTTCGACTCCAACGAGCTGCTCCACGCGCTGCCGTGGTTCACGGCGGCGGCCTTCGTCTGCAACGCCCTCGCGATCACCCGCCTGCCACGGGCTCCGCACGACGACCGCACGCCCGAGGACCGCAAGGTCAAGGTCCCCGGGCCGGGTCCGCTGCGCAACCCGGGCTGGCTCCTCACGGAGTTCTTCGGCGGCGTCCTCTGGACCAACCAGGTGCTGCTCAACATCGTCATCCCGTTGTGGCTGGTGCAGGAGACCGACGCCCCACGCGTGCTGGTGGCCTTCCTCTTCGGCACCAACACGGTCATGTGCATCTTCTTGCCCATGGCCGCCGCCCGAGGCATCCGCGACGTACCGACGGCGCTCCGGGCGATCCGGATCTCCTCCACCTTCTTCGTGGTGTCCTGCCTGATCACCCTCGCGACCCACGACACCGTCGGTTGGACCACCATCGCCCTGATCTGGCTGGGCCACGTCACCGTCACCGGCGCGGAGCTCTACCTCGCCGCGGCGAGCTGGTCGTTCGAGGCCGACCTGATGGATCCGCGGCAGCGCGGCGCCTACCAGGGGGCCTCCGAGCTGAGCGGCACCCTCGGCCGCGTGTGGGCGCCAGCGCTCTACACCTTCCTCGCGATGAGCTGGGGCGCCGCGGGCTGGCTGGTCATCGCCGGCATCATCGTGGTCGCCACGATCGGCTTGCACCCCTCGACCCGGATGGCGCGACGCTTCCTCGAGGAGCACGTCCCCGCCGACGTGCTGGCCCGGGCCGGCGCCTCCGCCCCCGACGCGGAGGACGGCGTCGCCGTGGGTCCCCCTTCCCTCATCGACACCGACGAGCCGGCGATCGGACCCGCTGGCTGACGACGATCAGTGCGGAGGAGCAGCGCCCCCGGCCGGGACGCGGAACGTGGTCGTGGGGTAGATGAATCGGGTCTGGAAGCTCGAGGTGAACGCGCGCATCGTGGCGCAGAACGCCTCGCTCCAGTTGTAGGGGCACGGCTGGGTGGTCGTGCTCGGGGACCCGTTGAAGTAGCTCATCGCCTGGGCGGCGCAGCGGTCGGCGTAGAACCCGCTGCCGACCTGGTGCCAGGCGCGGAACCGGGAGTGGAAGAGCCACTGGCCGGTGTAGTTGTCCTGCCACCACATGTCGTAGACCACCGCGTAGCTGGTCTGCAGGTTGCGACCGAACCTGGTGTGCCAGGCGTCCAGCGGGTCGTTGCCCTGCCCCTGGTAGAGGTACCAGTGATTGGTGGTCCACTGGCCCGGGTCGAGCACGTTGTAGAACCACTGCCCGGTCTGCGCCGGGGTGTTGGGGTTGGCCAGGTCGAAGATCTCGTGCCGGAGCCACACGGTCTGCCGGTTGCCCGACGTGTCGTCGGGTTGGACCTGGGCAGGCAGGAACGCCGTCACCACCGACTCGGTGCTCGGCAGGCCGTCGTTGCAGGAGACCTGGGGATTGCCGGCGCTGATCCAGGCGCCGATCGGCGAGTCGGCGGGCTGGGACGCCGGTGGCGCGGCCTGGGCGCCCTTCGCCGACGGTGCGGACTGGGCCGCGGCGAGGGCGCCGGCCCCGGGCGCCTTCCCACCGGCGAACTCGGTGGCCTCGCAGGCGACCGCCGGCGACAGGTCCACGCAGACGTCTGAGCCCGGGCCACCGTCGGCACTCCCGCCGCCGTCGTCCCCGGTGAGGTAGTCGGCTCCGGCCTCGCCGAAGAGGGCGTCGTGGCCTGCGCCGCCCGCGATGACGTCGTTGCCACCTCCGCCCGCGAGGGTGTCGTCACCCGCGCCACCCATCAGGGTGTTGCCGGCGCCGTCACCCACGATCACGTCGGCGTGCTCCGAGCCGGACACCATCTCGACGGACTGGATCGTGTCCCCGGCGGGGCCGGTGCCGGTCAGCAGGTTGACCGTGACGCCGGCCGTCGACGTGCCGTGGTCGACCACGTCGGTGCCGTCGCCGCCGTCGATGTGGTCGGCTGCGTCCGCGAGCTGGTCGCCCCTGATCACGTCGTCGCCCGCCCCGCCCGCGAGCACGTCGGGGCCGTCGCCGCCGAGCAGGATGTCGCTGCCGCCGCCTCCAGAGACCGTGTCGGCGCCGGGGCCGGACAGGAAGACCTCGTCGGCGTCCGAGCCGGTCAGCACGTCGTCGCCGGGCGTGCCGACCACGACCTCGATGCCGCTCACGGTGTCGGACCCCTCCCCGGTGGCCGTCCGGCCGAGCAGGTCGACGCGCGCACCCCACGACAGGGGCAGCAGGATGTCTGCGGACCCGGTGCCGACGATGGTGTCGTTGCCCGGCCCGCCGGCCAGGATCGACGAGGCCGAGCCGCCGTACAACGTGTCGTCGTGGCGTGAGCCCGCGACTCCCTCGACGCCGACGAGGCGGTCGGTGCCCTCGCCGGTCACCACGCCCGCGGCCAGGTTGGCGATGATCGGGCCGGGGGACGTCGGGTGGGCCACGAAGTCCAGCATGCCGCCTCCACCGTCGAGCGTGTCGTCGCCGGACTGCCCGACGAGCACGTCGTCACCCTCGCCGCCCGCGAGCACGTCGTTGCCGGCGCCGCCCCGCAGCTGGTTGCCCCAGGCGTTGCCGGTGAGGCGGTCGGCGAAGCGGGAGCCGACCAGGTTCTCCATCGACGACCACCGCTCGCCGGTGGCCCGCCCGGCGGCGAGGGAGACCACGACGCCCTTGCGCGAGCCCCGGTAGTCGAGCCAGTCGGAGTCGCTGCCGCCGGCGAGGCGATCACGGCCGGGGCTGACCGCCAGGGTGTCTGCCCCCGAGCCGCCGTCGACCCGGTCGTTGCCCGCACCGGGCAGGACGTAGTCGGACCCGCCCGAACCGCAGATGCGGTCGTTGCCGCCGAGCCCCTTGATCCGGTCGGCACCGCCGCCGCCGACGATGACGTCGGCGCGCCGGGTGCCGCGGATCCGATCGGCACCAGAGGTGCCGACGATCGTGGCGCGCTTGCCGAGGCAGCGCGGGCGCGCGGCCAGGGAGCGCGAGCGGACCGCCGCCTGCGGGGCGGCGGTGACGGCGGACGGGCCGCGGGCGACGCGGGCCAGCCGTTGGCGTACGCCGCCCAGTGCAGGCACCGCGCCGGGCGGCACGGGCACCGTGGTGGCGGTGCGCTGAGGGGCCGCGACCCCCGCCGTGGCGGGCACCGGCTGCCAGGGGGCGACAGCGAGAAGCGGGACGACGAGCAGGCCGAGCACCGCACGGGACCGCCATGGCCGCATCGACATGGGCTCTCCTTTGTCCCCTGCACTGTCGCAGTGGAAGGTGGGGCAGTCATGCCCGATATCGGTGTGAAGCGCGACGCGCAGTCGCCGGCCACCGGCAGGCGGATCGCTGCGGGTCCCTTGTCAACAAACGCCAGCGAATCGGCGACCCGTCGGCACATTCTGACCTCGCTAGGCCTGGGACCTGCGGATTGAATGGTGCCCATGTCTGAACCAGCAACCCGCAGGATCCGCATCGGCATCGACACCGGCGGCACGTTCACCGACGTCGTGGCCCTCGACGAGGAGAGCGGGGAGCTGGTCACCACCAAGACCCCCTCGACGCCCTCCGACCCAGCCGACGGGTTCATGTCCGGCATCGACAAGGTGCTCGGGCTGCTCGGCCTGCCGGAGGGTGACGGCAGCGCCATCGCCGCGGTCAGCCACGGCACCACGGTGGCGACCAACCAGCTGCTCGAGGGCAAGGTCGACGCGCTCGGGTTCATCACCACCGAGGGCTACGACGCGATGCTCGAGATCGCGCGGCAGTCGGTGCCCGACGGCTACGGCAACTCCTACTTCTGGGTGAAGCCGCCCCGGATCGTGCCCCGGCACTTGGTGAAGGCGGTCGGCGGCCGGCTCGACTACACCGGCACGGAGGTGCGCCCCTTCGACGAGGCCGGTGCCCGCGAGGTCGCCCGCTGGTTCAAGGCCAAGGGCATCGACACGCTCGGTGTCTGCTTCCTGCACGCCTACGCCAACCCCGACCACGAGGAGCGGATGCGCGCGATCATCGCCGAGGAGCACCCCGACGCGGTGGTCTCGATCTCGAGCGAGGTGCTGCGCGAGTACCGCGAGTACGAACGCGCCATGACCACCCTGGTCGACGCCGCGGTCAAGCCGAGGCTGAGCCGCTACGTCACCAACATCAGCCGCCGCCTCCAGGAGTACGGCGGCCGCAAGGTGCCGTTCTACGTCATGAAGTCCAACGGCGGCGTGCTGTCGGCCGACGAGGTCGTGCACCAGCCGATCACCACCGTGCTGTCCGGCCCGGCCGCGGGCGCCCTCGGCGCCGCCCTGATCGCCAAGGTCGCCGGCTTCGACCGCGTGCTCACCAGCGACGGCGGCGGCACCTCCACCGACGTGTCGGTGGTCATCGACGGTCAGCCCGCGCTGACCACCGAGGGCAGCGTCGGCGTCTACCCGTCGAAGATCCCGATGATCGACGTCGTCACCGTCGGCGCGGGCGGCGGCTCGATCGCCTGGCTCTCGCCCGAGGGCACCCTCAAGGTCGGCCCCATGTCGGCCGGCGCCGACCCCGGCCCGATCTGCTACGGCAAGGGTGGCGACCAGGTCACCATCACCGACGCCCACGTCTTCCTCGGCCGGATCCCGCCGCACCTGCTCGGCGGGGAGATCCCGCTCGACGCGGAGGCGGCCGGTGCGGGCATCGAGGCGCTGGCCGGGCAGCTCGGCATGTCCGCCGAGGCCTGTGCCGCCGGCGTGCTCGAGATCTCCGCCTGGAACCAGGCCAACGCGCTGCGCCAGGTCACCGTCAAGCGAGGCCTCGACGTCCGCGACTTCACCCTCACCACGTTCGGCGGCTCGGGTCGCTGCTGCTCTGCCGGCTGATGGACATCCTCGGCATCCCGACCGTGCTCGTGCCGCCCAACCCCGGCAACGTGTCGGCGTTCGGGCTGCTCACCGTCGACGTCAAGAACGACTACGTGCAGACCCACGTCGCGTTGCACGAGTCGGTCGATCCCGCGACCCTCCAGACGGCGTACGACACGCTCACCGAGCAGGCGCGCACCGCCCTCACCACCGAGGGGTTCGAGCCGGAGACGCACGTCTTCCAGCGCACCGCCGACGTGCGCTACTTCGGTCAGGCCTTCGAGGTGCGGGTGGCGGTGCCCGACGGCCCGCTCGACCGGGCCGCGCTCGACGAGGTGGCGAACCGCTTCCACGCCGAGCACAAGGCGCTCTACGGCTACGACTTCTCCGCCGACGACTCGCAGCAGGTCGAGTGGGTCAACGTGCGGACGTCGGGGATCGGTCCGATCCAGCGGCCGGAGATCCGCAAGAGCGAGGCGGTCTCGACCTCGTCCGGCCAGCCGGTCGGCAGCCGACCGGTCTGCTTCGACGCGGAGGTGGGGCACATCGACACGGCGCTCCACCAACGTTCCGAGCTCTCACCGGGGGCCGTGATCCACGGCCCCGCCATCATCGAGGAGTTCGGCTCCACGGTGCCGCTGCACCCGGGCTTCAGCGCCCGGGTCGACGAGTACCTCAACATCATCGTGACCCGGTCCGAAGCGAAGGATGACGCATGAGCAGGCGCGCGCCTACCCAGTTCCCCTACGGCATGCTGACCGACGACGCCGGCGCGAGCGCCGACCCGGTGCTCGTCGAGATCGTGCAGGGCTCCCTCGCCAGCGTCGAGATGGAGGTGGAGACCGCCATCGGCCGCACCAGCCGAAGCCCGATGATCCGAGACGCCCATGACTTCCGGGCCGGCATCCACGACCGGTTGCTGCGCAAGCTCACGGGCCGGTCGTACTCCGCCCTGGTGCACCCGGTCGCTCGTGACTTCCCGCTCGAGGAGATGCGCGAGGGCGACGTCTTCTTCCACAACGACGTCTACCGCTCCGAGGGCGGCATCGGGCACCTGCCCGACCTGTGCGTCACGGTGCCGGTCTTCGCCGAGGGCAAGGTCGTCGCGTTCGTGCAGGCCTTCGGCCACCACGACGACATCGGCGGCTCGGTCCCGGGGTCCATGCCCAGCCACGCCACCAGCGTCTTCGAGGAGGGCCTGATGGTGCCCCCGATCCGGCTCTGGGACGCCGGCGTCCCCAACCGGGCCGCGCTGAGCATCATGACCCGCAACTCCCGGATGCCCGAGTCGCTGGCCGCCGACCTCGACGCCGAGTGCTCGGCCTGCCTGATGGGTGCGCGCCGGCTCGGCGAGCTCTTCGAGAGGTACGGCGTCGCCACCGTCGAGTCGTGCTTCGACGCGATCCTGGACCGCACCACCACGACGTACCGCCGCGAGATCCTCAGCCAGATCCCGGTCGGGTCATGGACGTGGGAGGACTACGCCGAGCACGACGGCGTCGACGAGCCGCAGCTGCACACCCAGCGGATCACCCTGACACGCACGCCGGCCGACGACCCCGAGGGCGAGCGGCTGGTCCTCGACTTCGACGGCACCAGCCCGCAGGCGAAGGGACCGATCAACCACTGCGGTGACTACAGCGACGGCGTCTTCCTCAAGAAGTGGCTCGCGCCGATCCTGCGCAACCTGGCCGAGTCGCCCGAGCGGATGGCCGAGCTCGACGTCAACGAGGGCATCGTGCCGCTCATCGAGATGCGGTTCCCCGAGCCCGGCACGCTGCTGACGCCGGTCTTCCCGGCCCCGACCAACGCACGCACCTTCGTGATCCTCCGGCTGCTCGGCGTGCTCGCCGGTGTGGTCGCCAAGGCGGTCGACGGCAAGATGCCCGCTGACCAGGAGACGATCCGCTACACCGGTGTGTACGGCGAGGACCGCGACGGCCGCTCGTACCTGATGCGCGAGGTGCTCGGTGGCGGGTCCGGCGGGCGCTACTACGCCGACGGCGAGGACACCATCCACGTCGTGCCCGACTCGCGCAACCTGCCCAGCGAGTTCACCGAGTCACGCTTCCCGTTCCTCGTCGAGTCGCTCGGGCTGGCCATGGACTCCGGCGGTGCCGGCCAGTTCCGCGGCGGCCTCGGCTACGAGAAGCACATCCGGATGGTCAAGGACGGCCACTTCATGTCCATCGCCGACCGCTCGATCCTGGCCTGCTGGGGCGTGCGCGGCGGCAAGGCCGGCAAGCCGTTCGAGGTCACCATCGACGCGGGCGGCCCCAATGAGCGCGTGGTCGACGCCCTCGCCGACGACGAGCCCGTGCAGGCCGGCGAGATCATCCGCATCCGCACCACCGGTGGCGGCGGCTGGGGCGACCCGCTGGCGCGCGACCCCGAGATGGTGGTGCGGGACGTCGTCTGGCGCAAGGTCTCGCCGGAGGCGGCGCTGGCCGACTACGGCGTGGTGCTGACCGGCTCTGCCGACGACGACGACCTGGGCTTCGACGCCGACGCGACTGCTGCCGAGCGCGGCGGGCGAGCGGCGTGGGTGCGCGAGGACGCGTTCTTCGACCGGGGTCCGGGCTACGCGCAGCTGGCCGACGGCGCGCTGCATGCCGAGGTCGACGTGGTCTGAACCACGCGAGTCGCGTGCGCTCGCACGCTCACCCTGCGTCAGCCTGCGCACGCGACTCGTCGGGGAACAGCTTCAGGCCAGGTAGCCCGCGCGCACCTCGGGCGGCAGCTTCTCGGTGGCCAGCCGCAGGCCGGGCCGCGGCATCGATGCCGCGTGCCGGTCGAGGAACGACCGCAGGCCGGCCTCGTCGGCGGTGCCGGCGTGCTTGAGGAAGATGCCGACGGCGTTCTGCACCACCGGCTCGGGGTCGGTCGCCAGCCGGGCGGCGAGGTCGAAGCCGCCGGCCAGGTCGGCGAAGCTGCCCGACTTCACGAAGAAGAGCGGTGCCGTGATCGCGGTACGCCGCTCCAACGGGACCGCCGACGCCGCGAGCTCGTGCAGGGGCGCCAGCGAGCTGCCGACCAGGTGGCCGCCCACCACCCGCGGCGCCGCCCGGTCGACCATGTCCCAGGTGGTGATGCGGTCGTGGCGGCGCAGGTAGAGGTCGTAGCGCTCGGTGCGCGCCTCGTCGTCGAGACGGCCGCGGACCTGGAGGTCCAGGATGCAGAAGGCGGCCATCCGCGGCTCGTAGGCCGGGTGCTCCAGCAGCGTCTCGACCTCGCTCAGCGGGAGGGCGGCGAACGACCTGGCGGTGGCGAACAGGTCGGCCATCCGCATCCCGATCGCGGGCTCGGCGGCAGCGAGGCGGCGGCGTACCGTCGCCAGCTCGGTCTCGTCGCGGTGGGCCTCGAGCGCGGTCACCACCGCGTCGGCGGTCAGGGATGCCAGCATGGCGACAGCGTAGGTTTCCGCCCATGAGGATCGCCGTGGTGGGTGGCACCGGCAAGACCGGACGCGCGGTCTGCGCTGCGCTCGAACGACGCGACCACACGGCGCTGCCGCTCGGCCGCAGCGCCTGGACGGACCTCGCCGGTGCGCTGGCCGGCTGCGACGCGGCGTACGTGATCGCGCCCAACCTGCACCCCGACGAGCCGGCGTACGTCGAGGCCGTCGTGGTCGCGGCCAGGGACGCCGGGGTCCGGAGGCTGGTGCTCCACTCCGTGGCTTCGCCGTACATCCCGGCCATGCCGCACCACGTCGGCAAGGCCGCGGCCGAGGACGTCGTCCGCCGCTCGGGACTGGCGTGGACGATCCTGCAGCCGGGCGCCTACCTGCAGAACCTCGACCTGACCGGGACGGTGCGGCTGCCCTACCGGGCCGATGCCGTGTTCGGCTTCGCCGACCTCGACGACGTCGCCGAGGCAGCCGCCGTCGTGCTGACCGGGGACG
Source organism: uncultured Actinomycetota bacterium (assembly GCA_963807335.1). Classification (GTDB taxonomy): domain Bacteria; phylum Actinomycetota; class Actinomycetes; order Propionibacteriales; family Nocardioidaceae; genus Nocardioides. The sequence continues at coordinate 48,057 of CAWEBT010000010.1, read as the reverse complement.
GGCACGAGGGCGCGACGTACGAGCTGGCCACGAGGCAGGCCAGCGTCGCCGACCTGGCCGCGGAGGCGGGCGTCGACGTGGTGGTGGAGCGGCCGGCCGGCGAGCCGGATGGCCGCGAGGAGGCCTGGCTGCGGACGATGTTCGACTACTACGACCAGCACGGGCTTCCGGTCGGCACGCACGTGCTCGGCTGGCTGCTCGGTCGGTGACGCCGGCCCCTGCTCGAAATGCGAGCATTGGGTGTGGGCAAGGTGACCTGGGCGATCGGGCCGAGGCTGCGTGAGCGGCGGCGCGTCTGGCGGATGGCCGTGCCCACCCGGGAGGCTGATCGGGGATGACGATCAGCGACACCGACCTCGACCACCTCTGCACCTGCGTGGACCTGGCGCGCGAGGCGCTGGCCAGCGGTGACGAGCCGTTCGGCTCGCTGCTCGTCGACGCCGCCGGGGACGTGCGGTTCAGTGACCGCAACCGGGTCAAGGACGGCGACCGGACCCGCCACCCCGAGTTCGAGATCGCCCGGTGGTCGGCCTTGCATCTGACCGCGGAGGAGCGTGCCGGCGCCACCGTCTACACCTCCGGCGAGCACTGCCCGATGTGCGCGGCGGCGCACGGCTGGATGGGACTCGGCCGCATCGTCTACGCCGTCTCGTCCGCCACGCTCGCCGGCTGGCTGGCCGAGTGGGGGATCGAGCGGCCGGCGGTGCTGCCACTGCCGATCAACACCATCGCGCCCGGGGTGCGCGTCGACGGGCCTGCGCCCGAGCTGGAGGCGGAGATGAAGGCCCTGCACCGGCTGCGATTCGCCTGATGCGGCCCGACCGCTACGCCGCACTGGCCGACCTCGGCTGGCGCTGGGTGCTGGACCAGGTGCGCTGGGACGACGGGCCGTGGATCCCGGTGTCGGTCCCTGCGGAGGACGACGGCATCCCCGACGACCGCGACGCGATGCACAGCGGCATCGGCGGCCTCGCCCACGTGCTCGCCGAGATCAGGCTGGCTCGCCCCTGGACCGACGAGGAGACGACCCTCGCCGAGGGCATCGCCGGCCGGGTGCGGGCCGGACTCGCGACCACCACGGCGTACTCCTACTTCGCCGGGCTCGTGAGCGACCTCGGCGTGCTCACCGCCCTCGACGCCCCGGGCGCCGACCTCGTGGTCGCGAGGCTCGCCGACCTGGCGACCCCCGACGGGTGGCGTCAGGACTTCGTGGGGCCGCCGCGGTTCGCTGCGGACGCCCGGATCAACGACGCCACCCTCGGCACCGCGTCCATCCTGCTCGGCGCGCTCTGGGCGCGGCGGCACGGCGTGGAGGCCGCGACCGACCTGGCCGAGGACGCCGTCGCCGTGCTGCTGGCGGAGGCGGAGCCCGTCGCGACCGGCACCAACTGGCGCTTCGTGCCGCTGCGGTTCCGGGTCGACGACGGGGCCGACGTGCCGCGGGAGATGCCGAACTGGTCGCACGGCGTGGCCGGCGTAGCGGCCGCCCTCGCCGTCGCGGGTGCCGAGCTCGGCCGTGCCGACCTGGTGGCCGCGGCGCGCAGCGGGGCGGAGCACCTGGTGACCCTGGGCGACCCCAGCGGAGGCGGGTTCGTCGTGCCCCACTTCATCCCGCCCGTCGAGGACTTCGACGACGTCACCTTCACCTGGTGCCACGGCCCGACCGGCACGTCGCTGCTCTTCCGCGCGCTCGGGCTCGCCGGCGTCGACGCGGTCGCCGGCGAGACGCCCGCGGAGTGGCACCGCCGCTGCCTGCACAGCGTGCGCACCTCGGGGCTGCCCGACCGGATCCGGCCCGGCTTCTGGGACAACGACGGCCGGTGCTGCGGCACGGCCGGCGTCGGCGAGTTCTTCCTCGACGCCTGGCAGCGCGACGGGAACGACGACGACCTGGCCTTCGCGCTCAGGCTGGCGGACGCCCTGGCCGACCGCGCGATGACCGACGGGCGGCATGCCTGGTGGCGGTTCGTCGAGCACCGCGACGAGGAGCCGCTGCTGCCCCCGGGAGTCGGCTGGATGCAGGGCGGGGCCGGCATCGCGGCGTACCTCTTCCGGACGGCGCGGCTGCTGCGCGACGGCCGCGGGGCGCCCGCCGTGGCTCGCCTCGACACCTGGTGGAACCTCTGAGCCGGGCCGGGGGTCCCCAACCTCCAGACGCCCTGCGCGATCCGGGGTTCGCGCGGTTCTGGCTCGCCGAGACGGTGTCCGGCTTCGGCACCTACGTCACCACGGTCGCCCTCCAGGTGCTGGTCGTGCTCACCCTGGACGGCACGGCCACCGACGTGGGGTTCGTCAACGCGGCCCGGTGGCTGCCGTACGTCGTGCTCGGCCTGGTCGCGGGCGCGCTCGTCGACCGGCGTCGTCGGCAGCCGGTCCTGGTCGTCACCGACCTCGGTCGTGGCCTGCTGCTGGCCGCGATCCCCGTGCTGTGGTGGCTCGGCGGTCTGTCGCTGCCGGTGCTGATGCTCGTGCTCGTCGCGTTCGGGACGCTGGCCCTGCTGAACGACGCCGCGACCCAGTCCTTTTTGCCCCGGCTGGTCCCGGCCCGGTCGCTGCTGGCCGCCAACGCCCGGCTCGACCAGGCCGATGCCGTCGCCCAGACCTCCGGCCCGGCCCTGGGTGGTGCGCTGGTGAGCCTGCTCGGCGCGCCCGTCGCTGTGCTCGTCGACGCGGCGTCGTACCTCCTCTCCGCGGTGCTCACCGCCAAGATCCGGGTGACCGAGACGGTGACGGCGGTGACCTCGCCGCCGCACCTGCGCCGCGAGGTGATGGAGGGGCTGCGGTGGGTCTACGGACACCGCATGCTCGCGCCGTTCGCGCTCAGCACGCACGGCTGGTTCGTGTGCAACAGCGCGCTGGTCACCGTCTACGTGCCGTACGCGCTGCTGGGCCTGGGGCTGAGCGCGTTCGAGCTCGGCCTGACCCTGGCCGCCGCGGGTGTCGGCGGCCTGGTGGGCAGCCTGGCCGCCGTGCGCCTGGGGCTGCGCTTCGGAGCCGGCCGTACGGTCATCGCGGCGCACGCGGTCACGCCGCTGGGCTGGGGGATCGTCGCCCTGGCCCCGGACCCGGGCGGCGGGGGACCGACCACCACTCTCCTGGTGCTGGCCGTCGGGCAGCTCGTCTACGGCCTGTCGCTGGGGGTCGAGAACGCCAACTCGATGGGCTACCGCCAGGCCGTCACCCCGGACGCGCTGCAGGGCCGGATGAACATCACCATGCGGTCGATCAACCGCGCCATGGTCGTCGTCGGCGCCCCGCTCGGCGGTCTGGCGGCCGACGCCGTCGGCTACCGACCGGTCATCGTCGGGGGGATCGTCGGGTTCCTGCTCCTCGCGGCGGCACTCGCGCTCTCGCCGTACCGGCACGCGCGGCACGGGGACCGGGCTCCCGAGCCTGCTTGACTGGCGCCCATGGAGAGACCCCTCACCCTGGTCACCGGCGGCACCCGGGGCATCGGCGCGGCCACGGCGCTGCGGCTGGCGGCCGACGGTCATGACCTGGTGCTCGGCTACGCCAGCGACGAAGCGGCCGCCGAGCGGTGCCGGGTCGCCGTCGAGGGCGCCGGCGTGCGCTGCGTGGTCGTGAAGGCCGACGTCGCCGGGGCCGGCGGCGTCGACCTCCTCTTCGCCGAGGCCGCGCGTCACGGCCGCCTGACCGGGGTGGTCAACAACGCGGGCGCCACCATCCACTCGGGTCCGCTCGCGGAGACACCGGTCGACGTCATCGCGCGCACCGTCGAGCTCAACCTGACCGGCGCCCTCTACGTCGCCCGCGCGGCGGTCCGGGCTCTCGCGACGACGTACGGAGGGAAGGGCGGGGTGCTGGTGAACGTGAGCTCGGCGGCCGCGACGCTCGGGTCGCCGGGGGAGTACGTGCAGTACGCCGCGGCGAAGGCCGGGGTCGACGCGATGACCGTCGGGCTGGCCCAGGAGGTCGCCGAGGCGGGCGTCCGCGTGGTCGGTGTCGCGCCCGGGATGGTGCGCACCCGCATCCACGAGGACGCCGGCGACCCGGGTCGGCTGGAGCGCCTCTCGGACCGGATCCCGCTCGGACGCCCGGGTGAGCCGACCGAGATCGCCGAGGCCATCGCCTGGCTGCTGAGCGAGGCCGCGTCGTACGTCACGGGCAGCACGCTGCGCGTCGCCGGCGGCCGCTGACGCTGGTTCCTCGTCCCGGCCAGTGCGACCATGGGGCATGCGTGGCCAGGGGGTGGACCTGCGATGAGCGGGGTGGGCGCGCCAGCGTGGGTCGAGCTCCGGGTCCACGGGGTCAGCGGTACGCCGCCGGAGGACCTGCTCGACCGGCCGTGCGTGCAGCAGGTCGACGGTGACGCCCGGTCCCGCTTCTTCCGGGCCACCGACTCCGACCACCGCGTGCTGGACGACCCCGACGACGGGCACGTGATCGAGGGGTTCCACTGGGGTCTCTACACCTCCGGCTCGTGGAAGCAGGCGTTCTGGATCGCGCTGCTCCCGTTCGGGCTGGTCAACCTCGCCGCGTTCATGCTGCCGGGGCCGAGGGTGGCCGCCGGCGGGGTGGAGGACCGGCGCGGGGTGGTGCAGCGCGCGTGGGCCCTGGGGTGGCTGCGGGTGCTCGGCGTGCTGCTCACGATGCTGCTGAGCCTGGGGCTGGCGCAGACGCTGATGGACGTGGTCAGCGCCCGCTGGCTGCCCCGCCAGGGCTGGGCGGCCTCCTGGATGGTGTCGGTGGCGCCCACGGTCGCCACGCTGTTCGTGGGGATCCTGGTGACGTGGCTCGGCGGCGCGTCCTGGGTGGCGTCCCGGCTGGGGCTGCGCGACGTCGACCGCTCTCCCGAGAGCGACCAGCCGTTGCCCGCGACCCCGCGGCCGACCGGGGCGCCCAGCTCGCCGGGCGTGATCCCGAGCGACGCCTACATGACGCCGTTCGCGAGCGCCGAGTTCTACCGGGGTGACCCGGAGACGACGACGCTGCGTGGCCTGCACATCGCCGCCGCTCTCGTCGTCCCGGCCCTGATCGCGTTGAGCGTCTCGGAGCACGGCGCCCGGTTCCTGGCGATGGGCATCACGGTCGCCCTCCTCCTGGTGGCGCTGCTCCTCGGCGACCGTGAGGGCGCGGCGAGCACCGGCCTGGAGGAGCCGATCGTCCTGCTGCGCCGGACCTTCTCGTGGGTGGTCCTCGGGGCCGTCGTGACGAGCGCGGTGCTGCTGGTGGTCGGTGCGCTCTCGGTGCGGGACCTGGGCCGGGTCTCGTCGGCGGAGGCCAGCGCCGAGCTGCAGTACCGCGGGCTCGAGTGGAACGCCGGCCAGTACGACCGGCTCTCCGAGCTGCTCCTCTACACCAGCCTGCTCACCGTGTTCGCGTTGAGCGTCGTGGTCGTGCTGCTGTCCCGCGCGACCAGGCCGAAAGGGCGCCCGAACGAGCCGTGGTACTACTTCCGCTCCTACACCGCACGGTGCGCGGCGGTGCCGGTCGCCGCCCTGTCCCTGTTCCTGGGCGTCGGCTTCACTGCGGCGTTCCTCGCCGCCACGTCGACGGCGCTGAACGGCGGCTCGCCGAGGCTCTCCGACTCCGCCACCACCGACATCCTCCAGTCGGTGGCCTACGCCTGGGGCATCGGCGTCATCCCGGTCGTGGTCATCGTCCTCGTGCTCGTGTGGTTCCGCGTGCGCAGCAGCGCCGCCCTCCGCGCCAAGGCGCTGACGGCGTACCCGGCTTCCTCGCCGTTCCCCGAGGCCCGCGTCTCGGTCTGGCGCAAGTCCCTCGTCTCCGCCATCTGGGTCGCCCGCGTGAAGAACGCGGTGCCCGTGCTCGTCTGGTCGGTGGTGGCCAGCGCCTCGCTGCTCTCGGTCGCGATGGTGCTCACCCTCTCCACCGGGGTGGACCTGTGGCCGCTGGCCCTCCATCCCGACAGCCCCGACGCCTGGAACCGCGCCTGGATGGTGGTGGGCACCTGGGTCCTCTTCGGGATGGCGACCGGCATGGTGGCACTCGCCCGCGGCGCGCTGCGCGACTCCAACCTCCGGCGCGCGGTCAACATCATCTGGGACGTCGTCGCCTTCTGGCCGCACGCCGTGCACCCGTTCATCCCGACGCCGTACTCGCTGCGCGTGGTGGGCGACCTGGCCCAGCGGATCCGCGACCACCTGGCCGCCACGCCCGCCGGGGACGGCCGGAGCGTGGTGGTGTGCGCCCACAGCCAGGGCAGCCTGATCACGTTCGCGGCGCTGAACCTGCTCACCGACGAGGAGATCAAGCGCGTCGGGCTGGTCACCTTCGGGTCGCAGCTGCGCGTCATCTTCCCCCGGGCGTTCCCGCTCTACGTGAACTTCGCGGCGATCGAGCGGACCTACCGGCGGCTCGACGGTGCCTGGATCAACCTGTACCGCGACACCGACCCGCTGGCCGGCCCGGTGCTCTCGTGGCACCACACCGAGAACGGACTCAGCGAGCACTTCCCCGGGCCGTACGCCGGGCTCCGGCCGGTCACCACGGTCGGCAGGCACGGCACCGTGCGGCACGGCAACGACTGGCGGCTGATCGACCCGGTGCCGCGGATCGATCCGCTGCAGCGGGCGCCGGTGAACGCCCTGCACGGGCACAGCGGCTACTGGGCGAGCCCCGACTGGGCGCGTGCGCTGGCCGCGGTCCGGGGCTAGCCGTCCTGACCGGGCGTCCCCAGCCGGTCGTCGAAGAAGTCGAGCACCCGGTCGACGCCCTCCTGCTGGCGGTGCGCGGTCAGCGTCGAGTGCCCCTTGCCCTCGAACTCCACGGCGATGAAGGCGTCACCGAGCTCGCGGCGCAGCGTCTCGAACCGGGTGCCGGTGGCCGGGTCGTCGGCGTAGCGCAGGCCCAGCACGGGACAGCCCGCGGCCGCCCGGCGGCGTACCTCGTCGAGATCGGTGGGGGAGAGGCCGAGGTCGGCGCCCCTCCGCCTGCCGACGGGGAACGGCAGGCTCGGCTGCGCCACCACCGGCGCGACCACCGACGGGTCGACCATCATGGCCAGGGCGAACCCGCCCGTGAAGCACATGCCGACGGCGCCGACCCCCGGTCCGCCGACGTCTGCGTGCAGCGAGCGGGCCAACGACCGCAACCAGTCGGCGATCGGGCTGGTCTGCCCGGCGGCCAGCTTGGTGAACTCCCTGCTGACGCACACCTGGACCAGGCTCCTGGCCAGGCTCCGTGGGCCCATCTCGGACTCCGGGACGCCGAACAGGTGCGGCAGCACCACCGTGTGACCGCGCGCCACCACCTCCTCGGCGAACTCGATCACCTCCGGGGTCATCCCCGGGATCTCGTGGATGACGATCACGCCGGTGCCGGTGCCCTTGCGGTACGTCGGGTGGCTGGTGCCGCCGGCACTGTGGTCGCTGCGGGTCCAGTCCGCCAAGAGGCTCATGGTCGACATCATGCCTGCCCATTGGCAACAAGTGCCCGCGCTCGGACGATCCGTTGGCCGTTGTTGCTGGTGCCCGCGTTCGCCGCGCGGCACTAGGTTCGTCGCCATGAAGGTCCTTCTTGCGCTCGGCGGCAATGCCATGACGAACGCCGACGGCGGTGCGCGACCTGAGGATCAGATCGCCGCGGCCGAGGTCGCGATGGAGGCCGTGGCCGGCCTCGTCGCCGCCGGGGTCGAGGTCGTGGTGACCCACGGCAACGGCCCCCAGGTCGGCAACCTGCTCGTCAAGAACGAGCTGGCGGCGGCCGTCGTACCTCCCGTGCCGCTCGACTGGTGCGGCGCACAGACGCAGGGGACGATCGGCTTCGTGCTGATGGACGCGCTCGACGCGTCGCTGGCCCGCCGCGGCGTCGACAAGCGCAGCGCCGCGGTCGTGACCCGCACCCGCGTCGATGCCGCCGACCCCGGCTTCACCGACCCGACCAAGCCGATCGGCCGCTTCCTGCCGGCCGCGGAGGCTGCCTACCTCGTGGACCACGGCGAGACCTGGCAGGACCGTGGCGAGAAGGGCTGGCGACGCGTGGTCGCCTCCCCCGAGCCGCTCGAGGTCATCGACGCCCCGGCCGTGCACGCGCTGGTCGAGGCAGGCTTCGTCGTGATCGCCAACGGCGGGGGCGGCATCCCCGTCGTCCGCCGCGACGACGGCGTGCTCGTCGGTGTCGAGGCCGTCATCGACAAGGACCTCGGCGCCGCGCTGCTGGCCGAGTCGATCACCGTCGACGTGCTGGTCATCGCCACCGACGTGCCCAACGCGGTGCTGGGCTACGGCACCCCCGAGGCCGCGCCCGTCGGCCGGGTCACCGTCGCCGAGATGCGCGCCCTGGCTGCCGAGGGGCACTTCGCCAGCGGGTCCATGGGACCCAAGGTCGACGCCGTCTGCCGCTTCGTCGAGAACGGCGGCGGTCGCGCCGTGATCACCAACCTGGACCACATCGTCGACGCGGTCACCGGTGAGGATGCCGGCACCGTCGTCGTACCGAACTGATCGCCCACTCGAAAGGAATCCCCATGTCCGCTCGTCCCTCTGCCATCGAAGTACGCAAGGTCCCGATCCACTCCGTTGCCGACGCCTCCGAGCTCGCGAAGCTCATCGACGACGGGGTGATGGCGGCTGACCGCGTCATCGCGATCATCGGCAAGACCGAGGGCAACGGCGGGGTCAACGACTACACGCGGATCATCTCCGACCGCGCGTTCCGCGAGGTGCTGGTCGCCAAGGGCGCCGACGCCGAGGCGGTCAAGCAGGTCCCGATCGTGTGGTCCGGCGGCACCGACGGCGTCATCAGCCCGCATGCGACGATCTTCGCGACGACCGACGCCGAGCCCTCCGACGAGCCGCGGCTGACGGTCGGCTTCGCGATGAGTGAGCAGCTGCTGCCCGAGGACATCGGCCGCGTGGCCATGGTCTCCAAGGTCGCGGACGCCGTGAAGGTCGCCATGGAGAAGGCCGGCATCACCGATGTGGCCGACGTGCACTACGTGCAGACCAAGACCCCGCTCCTCACGGTGCACACCATCCGGGACGCCAAGTCGCGCGGCAAGACGGTCTGGACCGAGCACACCCACGAGTCGATGGACCTCTCCAACGGCTGCACCGCGCTCGGCATCGCCGTCGCGCTGGGCGAGATCGAGATGCCCACTGACGCCGACGTCATGCACGACCGCTCGCTGTTCTCCGCCGTCGCCTCCTGCTCCTCGGGCGTCGAGCTCGACGTGGCGCAGATCGTCGTGGTCGGCAACGCCACCGGCGTCGGCGGCCGTTACCGCGTCGGGCACTCCGTGATGAAGGACGCCCTCGACGCCGACGGCATCTGGGACGCGATCCGCTCCGCAGGTCTGGACCTGCCCGAGCGTCCGCACACCTCGGACCTCGACGGCAAGCTCGTCAACGTGTTCCTCAAGTGCGAGGTCTCGCAGGAAGGCAGCGTGCGCGGTCGTCGCAACGCGATGCTCGACGACTCCGACGTGCACTGGCACCGCCAGATCAAGGCTGCCGTCGGCGGCGTGACGGCTGCCGTGACCGGCGACCCCGCCGTCTTCGTGTCGGTGTCCGCCGCCCACCAGGGCCCCGACGGTGGTGGCCCGGTCGCGGCCATCGTCGACCTCGGCTGACCCACTTCAGTCACGCAGGACAGGCACGGATGCCTGATCGGCCCGCTTTCGGACCGACAGGGCCATCCGTGCCTGTTCCGCGTGACGCTCAGGCGAGCCCCGGCCTCGGTGTGGGGGTCCCGTGGATCCGGCACGCGTACCTGCGGAAGGCGCGCCGGCCCAGGAACGGCAGCACCGGTCGCAGGGGTGCGGGCAGCTTCGCCATCTCGAGGGCGATCACCTCCGCATCGCCCTCGTAGAGCATCATCCCGAAGCCGGTCAGCATCATTCCCTTCGGGATCCCCTCCATCCCCCGCTCGGTGAACTCATCCCACTCCCGCTGCGTGATGTGCTGCGCCATCAGCGGGAGGACCCGGGTCTCCTCGGCCTCCAGGTGCTCGCACAACGCCTCCGAGAGCCGCGCCAGGTGGTCGGCCAGGCGCGCCCGGTCGGCGACCGAGGCCCCGGTCCGCCAGCTCGCCACGAGTTCGGGGCTCTCGCCCAGGAGCCGCGCGACGACGGCGTGCTGGTCCTCCATCAGCTGCACCAGCGGAGCCAGCTGCTCGGGGACCCGCTCGGTCAGCCGGTCCCACAGCAGCTCGTCCTCGATCGAGTGGTGGTGGTGCAGGAGGTCGAGCCACAGGTCGACGTGGTCGGCGATCTCCGCCGCCCGCCGGGTGTCTCCCGGCGCGACCGCTCGCACCGCGGGGGCCGATAGCTTCAGCTCGCGGCGGAAGCTCGTGTGCGCGACCACCATCATGCGGACGTCGGTGAGGCCGGCGCCGTGCAGCGGACCGGTCGTCGTAGGCCCGGTCATGACGTCACCCGGGCCGCGGCGAGCACGATGTCGGCGAAGCGCTGGTGGGCGGCCTGGCCGTAGTACTCGAGCATGTCGTCGATCAGACCGTTGCGGAACGTCACCCGCATGACCACGTCGTTCTCGTACCTGGTGCCGCCCGGCAGGTCGAAGGCCAGGTGCTCCTCGACGAATACGACGTCGGGGTCGTCGGTCTGGTGCAGTCGCACGTCGGTGACGTTCATCCGCGTCGCTGCGGCGGCGAGGCCGCCGAACACCGCGCGGAAGTGGTCGCGTCCCTCGACGACGGGCGGGAAGCCGTCGACGGGGTAGGCGACCGCGTAGCGCGGCTCCGGCGTCCAGTGGGCGAGGAACTCCTCGATGTCGCCGGCGTAGAGAGCCACGGCCGAGGCGCGCCAGGTGGACTCGTTGCGGGCGCGGACGGACGCGAGGTCCGGGGCGCGGGTGCTGGTCATGGGGGTCTCCTGTTGCTGGGTGGTGTCGGTGCGTTCGACGATCGCGCCTGCCGCGCGCCCGAACATCGGGGAAACCCCTGTCCCTGACCTGTCGGGGTGCGCGATGCTCGCTGGGTGCAGGTGGTGGGCAGGGATGCCGAGATCGCGGAGCTGGGGTGCGCCCTCGACGCGGTCGCCCGCGGCGGGCGCCGGCTCGTGGTCCTGCGCGGGGAGGCCGGCATCGGCAAGACGCGGCTGCTCGACATGGCGGCCGGGCTGGCCCGGGAGCGGCGGATCGAGCCGGCGACCGGCCGGGCGACCGAGCTGGAGCGAGACGTGCCCCTGGCGTTGTTCGGCGACGCGCTGCGCCGGGTGGCACCGGTCCCGGAGGGTGGCGGCCAGGCGCGCTGGGAGGTCCTCCGCGGCCTCGCCGCCGAGCTGGCCGACCTGGCCGGGCGGCGCGGTCTCGTGCTCGTCCTCGACGACGTGCACTGGGCCGACCCGGTCTCGCTGGAGCTGCTGGAGACCCTCGTCCGGCGACCGCTCGAGGCGCCGCACGCTCTCCTCGTCGGACTGCGCCCGGGCTCGGTGGCCGACTCGCTGATCGGCGCCGCGAGGTCGACCGGTCGCCCGTGCACGGTCGTCGACCTGGTGCCGCTGTCGCGGGAGGCCGCCGGCGCACTGGTCGGCCACCAGCGGACGGAGGAGGAACGCCGCCGCCTGTTCGAGATCTCCGGTGGCAACCCGATGTTCCTCGAGGAGCTCGCCGCCGCCGATGCCGCGGACGGCGTCCCGCGGGGGATCGTCGCCGCGGTAGCGGCCGACGTGGGACGGCTCGGCGCTGCGGCCCGGGCGCTGGTGGAGGCCGGCGCGGTGGTGGGTGACCCGTTCGACATCGACATCGCCCGGAGGACCGCCGGTCTCGACCTGTCCTCCGCGCTGCTCGCCGTGGACGAGCTGGTCGACCGCCGGCTGGTGCGGGGGACGGGCAGCCTCCGCGAGTTCGGCTTCCGGCACCCGGTCATCCGCAGCGCGGTCTACGAAGGACAGTCCGCGGCCCACCGGCTGGGAGGTCACGCCCGTGCGGCCGAGGTGCTCGCCGACGCCGGCAGCCCGCTGCCCGACCGCGCCAGGCACCTGGTCCATGCCGCGGCACCCGGCGACACGTCGTCGGCGGCCCTGCTGCGCGCCGCGGCCGGGCAGGTGCAGGGCTCGGCGCCGTCGATCGCCGCCGACTGGCTGCTCGCTGCCAAGCGCGTGGCACCACCCGCCGACTTCGGCCCGTTCTCCGACCTGGCCGAGGTGCTCGTCCAGTCGGGTCGCCTGTCCGAGGCGCTCGGTGTCGCGGACGAGGGACTCGCCTTCGGCGCCGGCCGGGACGGCGACCGGGTCCGTCTCAGCCTGGCCGCGGCCTCCGTCGAGCGTCTCCTCGGCCGGCACGACGCCGCGTCGCGCCGACTCACCAGGACCCTCGAGGAGACGCGGGGTGCGACCGGTCAGGGCGACCTGATGGCCGCGCTCGCACTGTCGGCGTACGAGCGGGGCGACCACGACGGCATGGCGCACTGGGCCGACCTGGCGTACGCCGACGAGTCGGCCGACCCGCTGGCCCGCGGCGCCGTCGCGGCGATGGTCGCGATCAGCCTCCGGTTCACCGGCCGGGAGGCCGAGGCCCAGGTCGCCGGGGACCTTTCGGTCGACGCCGTACGTCGCGCCTCGGACGCCGAGCTGGCGGCCGGCGCCGAGCTCGTCACCGCCATTCCCTGGGCACTCGTGGCCCTGGAGCGTCTCGAGGACGCGCTGGCGACCAGCCGCCGCGGATCAGCGGCCGCCCGACGGGCCGGGAATCTCGCGGGCGCCTGTCCGCTGCTGATCGCCGAGGTGCTCTGCCTGGGCCTGCTGGGCCGGGTGGAGGCCGCCGTCGAGGCGGCCGACCGCAGCGAGCTGGCGGCCCGACTGGCCCGCAACGACCAGTCCGTGCAGTGGGCGCTGTGGATGCGGGCCTGGGTGCTCCTCGACCATGGTGACCTCGAGGAGGCGCTGGCCGCGGCCACCGAGAGCGTGGCCCTGGCCGAGCGCCTGGACCGGTCGGCCTCGGTCACCGTCGCCAACGCCGTCCTGGGCTCGGTGCTGCTCGCGGCCGGGCAGCCGGGGCGGGCGAGGCCCCTGCTCGCGGCGTACGACGTGGAGCCGGGCTGGGTCTGTCGCTGGGCCACCCGTCTCGTCGCGGCCGAGGTCGCCTTGGGCGACCTCGATGCCGCCGCGGCGTCGGCCGGCCGGGCCCGTGCCCTGGCGTCCGAGCTGGGGCTCAGCGGCGCCTCCGCCGCCGCGCACCGGGCCACGGCCATCGTCGACCTGGCCCGGGGCGAGCACGGGTCGGCGGCCGGCCACGCCGCCGCCGCCATCGAGCAGGCCCGGGTGATCGGCGCCGACCTGGACGCCGCCCAGGCGCACCTGCTGGCGGCCGAGGCGCTCGCCGCCCACGACCGCGAGGCGGCCGTCGCCCACCTGAGGTCGGCGCACGCGCTGGCGACCGGCGGTGGTGCGTTGCGGACCGCCGAGGAGGCCACGCGTGGGCTCCGGAGGCTCGGTCGCCGGATCGGACGCGGGGGAGCACGGGGGTCCGGGGCGACCGGCATCGGGGCGCTGAGCGGCCGCGAGCGTGAGATCGCCGGCCTGGTCGCCCAGGGGCTGACCAACCGTGAGATCGCGGCCCGGCTGTTCCTCAGTGAGAAGACGGTCGAGTCGCACCTGTCGAAGTCGTTCGCCAAGCTGGGGGTGGCGTCCAGGGCGGCGCTCGCCGCCCTGGTGTCCTCCGGCTGAGGGCGTGCCGACCCGACCGAGCCGTCCGCGCCGGGCCCGCTGACCTGTCAGTCGAGCCCGGGCGTGGGCCGGCGGCCCGCCCACGCGGCCAGCCGGTCGTGGACGGGCGCGTCGTCCGGCACGGCGGTGGCGGGCCCGAAGACCACGCCGCGGTTGTCGTCGGTGAGTCCGGCCTTCATGAAGTCGAGAGCGCGGGTGGACACCTCGGGGTCGAACCCGTCGACCGACTGCCCGGTCGCGCGGGCGAGGTCCCAGGCATGGATGGCCATCTCGGCGGTCTGCCAGTCGACCTGCCCGGCGTTGGCGTCGTCGCCCTGCTGGTGCCAGTAGTGGATCAGGTCGTCGGCCGCGGCGCGGAACTCGGCCACCCACCCGACGGTGGCCGGCACCGGACCGGCCGACCAGTCGGTCTCCTCGCCACGCACCATCGCGAGCAGGTTGCGTGGGCCGGACGTGATGTGGCCGATGAGCTGGGCGACGTCCCACTCCGTGCACGGGGTGGGTCCGGAGAGCTGCTCCTCGTGGACCGCGGCCAGGACGTCTCCGGTCTGGTCGAGGGCACGAGCGAGCACGATGACTGCTTCGTTGGCGGTGGTCATGCCTCCACGGTAGGCCTTCTCGCGGACCTGTCGGCGTCCTCTGCTTGGCTGGGCGCATGACCGATCCCGGAGCCGCGACCTTCCGGCTGGCGCGTGCGCACGCGCCGGTCGAGGTCCCTGAGCTCGATGCCGACCAGCGCCGGGTGGTCGCACACCCCGGTGGTCCGCTGCTCGTGCTGGCCGGGCCGGGCACGGGCAAGACGACCACGCTCGTCGAGGCGATCGTCGACCGGGTCGAGCGGGGCGCGGAGCCCGACTCCGTGCTGGCGCTGACGTTCTCGCGCAAGGCCGCCGAGCAGCTGCGCGACCGGGTCACCTCGCGCCTCGGCCGCACCACCGCCACCTCGATCAGCTCGACGTTCCACTCCTTCGCCTACCAGCTGGTGCGCCGCTACGCGCCCGCCGAGCTGTACGCCGCCCCGTTGCGGCTGCTGTCCGCGCCCGAGCAGGACGTCGTGCTCCAGGAGCTGCTGGCCGACACACCGGAGGCCGTGCGATGGCCCGACTCGCTGCGTGCCGCCGTCGGCACCCGAGGCTTCGCGCGCGAGGTGCACGCGGTGCTCGCCCGGGCGCGGGAGCGTGGCCTCGACCCCGAGGACCTCGTGGCGCTTGGCCGGGCCGAGGGCGTGCCGGAGTTCGAGGCGGCGGGGGCCTTCATGGCGCAGTACCTCGACAACCTCGGTGACCAGAGCGCGATCGACTACGCCGACCTGATCGCCCGGGCCGTGGTCGAGGCCGAGCTCCACCGCGACGAGCTCCGAGCGCGGTTCACGGCGGTGTTCGTGGACGAGTACCAAGACACCGACCCGAGCCAGGTCCGGCTGCTGCGCGCGATCGCCGGCGACGGCCGCGACCTGGTGGTCGTCGGCGACCCCGACCAGTCGATCTACGGGTTCCGCGGTGCCGACGTGCGCGGCATCCTCGACTTCCCGGACCACTTCCCGCAGGCGGGCGGTGCGCCGGCGCCGGTGATCGCGCTGGGCACCACCCGGAGGTTCGGCTCCCGGCTGCTCACGGCTTCGCGCTCGATCGCGGCCGGCATCGGCATCACCGGCGCGATCCCCGCCGGCACCTACGAGGCGTTCCGTCACCCGACGCCGGTCGTGCACGAGCTCGGGCCGGGGCAGGTCGACGTGTTCACCTTCGACACCGCGCGCGCCGAGACCGAGCAGGTCGCGGACCTGCTGCGCCGCGCGCACCTCGAGGACGGGGTGCCGTGGGCGGACATGGCGGTGCTGGTGCGCTCGGGCCGCGCGACCATCCCGGCCCTGCGGCGATCGCTGGCCGGGTCGGGGGTGCCGGTCGAGGTGGCGAGCGACGAGACGCCGCTGGTGCGCGAGCCCGCCGTGCTGCCGCTGCTCGACGCGCTGCGCGCCGTGGTCGATGCGGGTGTCGACGAGCCCGACGACCCCCGCCATCTCGGCCACGACCGCATCGACGCGCTGCTCACCTCGCCGATCGGCGGCCTCGACGCGACCGACGTACGAGCGCTGGCGCGGGCCCTGCGGCATCGCGACGACACCGGCTCGTCGTCGCGCGCGCTGCTGCGCCGGGCGGTCGTCGAGCCGGGCTTCCTGGACGGGCTGACCGGGTCCTCGGTCGAGCGGGCCGCGCGGTTCGCCCGCCTGCTGGCGTCGGCGCGGCAGTCCCTGGCTGCCGGGGACACCGTCGAGGAGGTCCTCTGGGTGCTGTGGGACGGCACCGACTGGGGCCGCCGGCTGCGGGCCTCGACGCGTCACGGCGGCCAGGCCGCGCGCCTGGCCCACCGCGACCTCGACGCGATCTGCGCGCTCTTCGAGGTCGCCGCCCAGACCGAGGAGCGCAAGGGCCACACGTCGGTCGGGGCCTTCCTCGACACCCTGGTCGGCCAGCAGATCCCGGCCGACACCCTGGCCGACCGCGGGGTGCGTGGCGAGGCGGTCCGGCTGCTCACCGCCCACCGCTCCAAGGGCCTCGAGTGGCGGCTCGTGGTGGTCGCGCACGTCCAGGACGGCAGCTGGCCCGATCTGCGGCGCCGCGACTCCCTGCTGTCGGCCGACCGCATCAGCCACGACCACCTGCTGCCTCCCGTCACGACCACGGCGATGCTGGCCGAGGAGCGCCGGCTGTTCTACGTCGCCAGCACCCGCGCCCGGCAGCGCCTGGTCGTCACCGCCGTCGCGTCGCCCGACGACGACGGCGAGCAGCCGTCGCGCTTCATCACCGAGCTCGGTGTCACGCCCGTGCACCGCGTCGGCCGGCCCCACCGGCCGCTGTCGCTGGCCGGGCTGGTCGCCGAGCTGCGCCGCACCCTGGCCGACCCGGGCCAGCCCGAGTCGCTGCGCGACGCGGCGGCCCGACGGCTGGCCATGCTCGCCGCGACGCAGGTGCACGGTCGCGCGGTGGCCCCCCAGGCCGACCCTGCGACGTGGTGGGGGCTGCGCAGCCCGAGCCGCGCCGACCAACCGGTCCGCCCCGGCGACGAGCCGCTGGTGCTCTCGGCCAGCGCGGTCGAGGGTCTGCTCACCTGTCCGGCGCAGTGGTTCCTGAGCCGCGAGGCGGGTGGCCAGGTGCCCAGCTCGGCGATGCAGGGCTTCGGCAACGTCGTCCACGCGCTGGCCGACCGCATCTCCAAGGACGAGCTGACCGGTCCCGACCTGATGGCCGACGTCATGCGGCTCGTCGACGACGTGTGGGGGCGGATGGACTTCCGGACGCCGTGGTCGGGCTCGCGTGAGCGGGCCGAGGTGCACGACGCGCTGGCCCGGTTCGTGGCCTGGCACGAGCGGCCCGGTGCGAGGGTGCTGCTCTCGACCGAGGCGAAGGTGCGGGCCGAGGTGACGCTGCCCGACGGCCAGGCGATCCGGCTGCACGGCTACGCCGACCGCCTCGAGCTCGACGAGGACGGCCGGGTCGTCGTGATCGACCTCAAGACCGGCAAGTACCCACCCACCGCGGCCGAGGTCGCCGAGCACCCGCAGCTCGGCGTCTACCAGCACGCGGTGGCCCACGGCGCCGCCGACGAGCTGGTCGGCCGGCCCGCCCAGCCAGGAGGAGCCCAGCTCGTGCAGCTGCGCAAGGGCACCGAGCTGCCCAAGGAGCAGACCCAGGGCCCGCAGCAGCCCGGGCCCGAGGGCACCACGCTGGTCGAGCGCCAGCTGATGCAGGCCTCGCTCACCCTGCGCACCGAGGACTTCGTGGCGCGACCGGGCAAGCAGTGCGAGCGGTGTGCGTTCACCGCGATCTGCCCCGACAAGAGCTCCGGGTCGGTGCTGTCATGACCGCTCGCGAGATCAGCACGCCCGAGCAGCTGCGTGACCTGATGGGCACCGACTTCACGTTCAGCGCCCAGCAGTTCGCGGCCATCACCGCGCCCCTCGGCCCGGCGGTCGTCGTCGCCGGCGCCGGGTCGGGCAAGACCGCCGTGATGGCCGCGCGGGTCGTCTGGCTGGTCGCGACCGGCCGCGTCGAGGCGCACGAGGTGCTCGGCCTGACGTTCACCACCAAGGCCACCGCAGAGCTGGCCCACCGCATCCGCACCTCGCTGCGCGCCGCCGGCCTGGTCGCGGCGCGGGGCGTGCGGGCCGCCGACGAGGTCGAGGAGGTGGAGGAGCCCACCGTCTCGACCTACCACTCCTATGCCGCCAACCTGCTCACCGAGCACGGTCTGCGCATCGGCCACGAGCCCGACGCCAGGCTGATCGCCGACGCCTCGCGCTACCAGCTGGCCGCTCGCGCCGTGCAACGGCACACCGGCCCCGTCGAGCACCTCACCGACTCGCCGACCCACGTCGTCCAGTACCTCCTCGCCCTCGACGCCGAGATGGCCGAGCACCTCGTCGACCCGGCGCGCGTGCGGGCCCTCGACGCCGCCGAGCGACCGTTGTTCGTCGACGGCATGGCTGACGAGTCGCGCTCCACCTACCGCGAGCGCAACGAGAAGGCGATCCTGGCGATCGACCGGCGCGCCGAGCTGCTCGACCTCGTGGCGGGCTACCGCGGGCTCAAGGCCCACCTGGGCCTGATGGACTTCTCCGACCAGATCGCGCTGGCCGCCCGGCTGGCCGAGCAGTGCCCGGAGGTCGGCGCGATCGAGCGGGGCAAGTTCAAGGTGGTGCTCCTCGACGAGTACCAAGACACCTCGGTCGCCCAGGCGTTGATGCTGAGCCGGCTCTTCTCCGGTCCCGACGCCGACTCCGGCCGGGGCCACCCGGTCACGGCGGTGGGCGACCCCAACCAGGCGATCTACGGCTGGCGGGGCGCGTCGGTCTCCAACATCCTCGACTTCGGCCACGACTTCCCGGCCCTCGACGGCGACCGCACGACGTACCCCCTCACGGTCAACCGGCGCTCTGACCGCCGCATCCTCGACACCGCCAACCACCTGGCCGCCGACCTCTACGCCGACCTGGACCAGGTGCAGCCGCTCGAGCCCAAGCCGGGGGCGGCCGACGGGTCGGTGACGGTGGCCCTGCACGCGACCTACGACGACGAGCTCGCCTGGCTCGCGCGTCAGGTGATCGCCGCACACGCTGCGATGGAGACGCCGCGGTGGAACGAGATCGGCGTGCTCACCCGCAACAACGCGCATGCCGCCCACGTCTTCGACGCGCTGACCCAGCGCGAGATCCCGGTCGAGATCGTCGGCCTCAAGGGGCTGCTCCGGCTGCCCGAGGTGGCCGAGGTGGTGGCCACCCTCAGCCTGGTGTCCGATGTGACGGCCAACCCCGCCCTGCTGACCCTGCTGGCCGGGCCGCGCTGGGCGATCGGGCCGCGCGACCTCGCGCTGCTCGGCCGTCGCGCTCGCGAGATCGCCGGCCCCGGCGGGCAGCGGGCGACGGGTGGGTCGAGCGTGGCCGACGAGCTGGCCTCCGCCGTCGACGGCGCCGACCCGACCGAGATCGCGGCCCTCGGCGACGCGCTCGACGACCCCGGCGACCTGCCCTACTCCGCCGACGCCGCGCGCCGGTTCGTCATGTTGGCGGCCGAGCTCCGCCGGCTCCGTGCCGCGGCCAACGAGCCGATCCTCGATCTGGTCCGCCGGATCATCGACCTCACCGGCATCGACATCGAGCTGGCCTCGTCGGTGAGCCCGGCCGCGGCCGCCCGTCGCGACAACCTCGACCTGTTCGTGCAGGCGGTCGCGGAGTTCCAGGCCGTCGACGGCCAGGTGACGCTGCCGGCGCTGATGGCCTGGCTCGAGGCGGAGGACAGCTTCGGCCAGGGCCTCGACGTGGCGACGCCGTCGGAGGCCGACTCGGTCAAGCTGCTGACGGTCCACCGGGCCAAGGGCCTCGAGTGGGACGTCGTGTTCCTCGTGGGCGTCACCGAGCAGAAGTTCCCCACCAACCAGTCCCGCAGCAGCTGGCTGACCTTGCCGTCGACCATGCCCAACGTGCTGCGCGGCGACTACCGCGACCTGCCCAAGCTCGGTGGCCACCGCCCCGACGACATCAAGGCCTACGCCGCGGCCGCCAAGGCGCACGAGGCGACCGAGGAGCTTCGGCTCGCGTACGTCGCCTGGACCCGCGCCCGGCACCACCTCCACGTCAGCGCCTGGTGCTGGCACCCGTCGCTCAAGCGCGGGCTCGGCCCGTCGTCGTACCTCCTGGCCTCGAGGCAGGCGGTCGAGGGCTGGGGCGGCGAGCCGGAGCACTGGCAGCCGCCGGTGGCCAAGACCGACGTGAGCCCCTACGCCGGCGACGACCCCGACCAGGCCTGGCCGATGTCACACCACACCGCCGAGGTCGAGCGCCGCACCGACGCGGCCAAGCGGCTCGCCGTGGCCGAGCAGCAGCTGCGCGACGGCGACCCGGAGGAGGCCGTCGAGGACATCCTCATCGCCGACCAGGTCGCCCAGTGGGACGCCGAGCTCATCCGGCTGCTCGAGGAGACCCGGCGCGACCGCGCCGACACCATCGAGGTGTCGTTGCCGAGCAGCCTCTCGGCCACCTCCCTGGCGCGGCTGCGTGAGGATCCCGACCGGTTCGCCGCAGACCTGGCCCGGCCGATGCCGCGCAAGCCGTCCGCGTCGGCACGCTTCGGCACCCGCTTCCACGCCTGGGTGGAGTCCCGCTTCGGGCAGCAGGGGCTGATCGACCCCGACGAGCTGCCCGGCCGCTTCGACACCGGCATCGACGACGAGGACGACCTGGCCGAGCTGATCGCCACCTTCGAGGCGGGCGAGTTCGCCGACCGGATGCCGTACGCCGTCGAGGCGCCGTTCGCGCTGGTGCTCGACGGGCAGGTCGTGCGCGGTCGCATCGACGCGGTCTACGCCGACGGCGACGGGTTCCTGCTCGTCGACTGGAAGACCAACCGGCGCGAGCTGGCCGACCCGTTGCAGCTCGCCGTCTACCGGGTCGCGTGGGCCGAGCTGCACGGCATCGACCTGGCGCGGGTGCGCGCCGTCTTCCACTACGTGCGCACCGGTCACACGGTGGAGCCGGCCGAGCTGCCCGACCGGGGCGCGCTCGAGCGGCTGCTCAGGCCAGCGCAGCCGTGAGGGCGATGTCGACCATCGCGCCGAACGTCTGCTCGCGCTCGTGCGACGTCGTCTCCTCGCCGGTGACGATGTGGTCCGAGACCGTGCAGATCGCCAGCGCCCGCCGCCCGTGCTTCGCCGCGAGCGTGTAGAGCGCACTCGCCTCCATCTCCACCGCGAGCACCCCGTGCTCCACCATCGGCGCCATCAGCTCGACGCGCGGTGAGTAGAACGAGTCGCTGGAGAAGATCAACCCCACGTGCGGGTCGATGCCCAGCGCGACGGCCGCGTCGTACGCCCCCCGCAACAGGCCGAAGTCGGCGACCGGGGCGTAGTCGAAGCCGTGGAAGCGGTGGGTGTTCATCGACGAGTCGGTGCACGCGGCCGAGGCGATGACTACGTCGCGCACGGCGAGCTTCTCGGTGAGCGCGCCGCAGGACCCGACCCGGACGACCGACTGCACGTCGTACTCCGTGAACAGCTCGTTGGCATAGATCGCCATCGACGGCTGCCCCATGCCGGAGCCCTGCACCGAGACCGGCTGGCCGCGCCAGGTGCCGGTGTAGCCGTACATGCCCCGGACCTCGCTGTAGCGGCGGGCGTCGTCGAGGAACGTCTCGGCGATCCACTTCGCGCGCAGGGGGTCGCCGGGCATCAAGACGGTGGGCGCGATGTCGCCGACGGCGGCGCCGATGTGGGTGCTCATGGATGTGGAAACTACCCAAGTACGGTTGCGCCGTGACCACCCAGGACACCAGCGATCGCAGCACCAGCCTCCCGCACCTGGCCCTCTCGGCCCATGCGCACAACCGCGAGGGGATGCTGCGCACCGACCCCGACTGGCTGGCGGCGCGCTGGGCAGACGCCGCCACGAAGGTGCTCGTGGTCTCCGGCACCCGGATCCGCCCGGTCGATGGCGCCGCCGACTGGGTGGCCCCCGAGGGCCTGCCCGACGGCGTGCGCGTGCTGCTCGGTGAGCGCGACGGGGTCACCCGGTTCGCGCTGATCTGCGATCCGGCCACGGCGCCGGGGGAGCGGGAGGAGTGGGTCAGCCTGCGCGCCGTCTTCCCGCATCTCGGCGAGGGCGGCGAGGACGAGGCGCCCTGGCTCTTCCACGCGATCGGTCTGGCCGAGTGGCACTGGGCCACCCGGTTCTGTCCGCGGTGCGCCGGCACCCTCGAGCCTCTGCACGCAGGACACGAGCTCAGGTGCACGTCGTGCGGCAAGGCCCAGTTCCCGCGCACCGACCCCGCGGTGATCATGGCGGTCACCTTCGGTGAGCCCGGTTCGGCCGAGGAGCGGATCCTGCTCGGCCGCCAGTCGTCGTGGCCGGCCGGCCGTTGGTCCACGCTGGCGGGCTTCGTTGAGCCCGGCGAGACGTTCGAGGACGCGGTTCGCCGCGAGGTGATGGAGGAGGTCGGCACCCCGGTGGGCGAGGTGACCTACTTCGGAAACCAGCCCTGGCCGCTGCCCGCCAGCTTGATGGTCGGGTTCATGGCCCGGGCGACCAGCGACCGCATCGACGTCGACGGCGCCGAGATCGAGGAGGCTCGCTGGTTCACCCGCGAGCAGCTGATCGCCGACGCGGAGGCCGGCCTGGTCGTCGTACCCCGGAGCGTGTCGATCTCGTCGTCTCTTCTCGAGAGCTGGGTCGGACGGTCCCTCGCCGGCGGTTGGTAGCGGCCGGTCGCGGGTCGCCCCGAAGGCCCACGCGGGGCTCACACGGGGCTCAGACCAGGGTGGCGAGCTTGTTCTTCACCTGGACCAGCGACGGGTTGGTGTGCGCCGAGCCGTCCGAGTAGACCAGCGTCGGGACGGTCTGGTTGCCGTTGTTGGCGTTCTCGACGATTCCCACGGCCTCGGGCACCTGCTCGATGTCGACGATCTCGAAGGGGATGCCCTCGCGGTCGAGCTGGCTCTTGAGGCGGTGGCAGTAGCCGCACCACGGGGTGCTGTACATGGTGAAGGTCATCGCAGGACTTGTCCCATCGGACGTCTAGGGTTGCTGGCACCACGTCAAACCACGAATGTCCAGGAGTTGTTCCCCGCGTTGTCTGCCCCGGTGCCCACCCCCGACGACCTGCTGGCGGCCCTCGACCCCGAGCAGCGGCTCGTGGCCGAGACGTTGCGCGGTCCGGTGCGGGTGCTCGCCGGCGCGGGCACCGGCAAGACCCGGGCGATCACCCACCGCATCGCGAACGGCGTCGCCACCGGGGTCTACGCGCCGACCGAGGTGCTGGCCCTGTCGTTCACCACGCGCGCGGCAGGCGAGATGCGCGGCCGGTTGCGTGTGCTGGGCGCCTCGGGGGTGCAGGCCCGCACCTTCCACTCGGCGGCGCTGCGCCAGCTGCGGTTCTTCTGGCCGCGGCTGCACGGCAACGAGCTGCCGACACTGATCGAGTCCAAGCTCGGCATCCTCGCCACCGCCGCGCGCCGCCGGCGGCTGGCCACCGACCAGGCCGTCCTGCGCGACCTCGCCTCCGAGATCGAGTGGGCCAAGGTCAGCAACGTCGCGCCCGACGACTACGCCCGTATCGCCCCACAGCGGTCCCGGAGCGTCGGCGACCTCGCTCCCGAGGTGGTGGCCGGGGTCTTCGAGTCCTACGAGGAGACCAAACGCGAGCAGGGGCGGATGGACATGGAGGACGTCCTCCTCTTCACCGCCGGCATGCTTGCCGACGACGCCCGCGTGGCTGCGCAGGTCCGCCAGCAGTACAAGTGGTTCGTCGTCGACGAGTTCCAGGACGTCTCGCCCATCCAGTACGCCCTGCTCGACCTGTGGCTCGGTGGGCGCGACGAGCTGTGCGTCGTGGGCGACCCGGCCCAGACGATCTACTCGTTCGCCGGTGCACAGGCGTCCTACCTGCGCGACTTCGCCACCCGCTTCCCCGAGACCGCGTCGATCGACCTGGTCCGCAACTACCGCTCCACGCCCGAGATCGTCGGCTTCGCCAACCAGATCCTGGCCGGCACCCCCAGCCAGGGCGTCCAGCTGGTTGCCCAGCGCGCGGCCGGCCCGACCGTCGTCGCGCAGGCGTGTCCCGACGAGGTGGCCGAGGGCCAGCACGTGGCCGGCCGGATCGCCGAGCTCCGCGCCGCCGGCACCCCCGCCTCCGAGATCGCGGTGCTGTTCCGCATCAACGCCCAGTCCGAGGCCTACGAGGACGCCCTCGCCAGCCGCGGCATCCCCTACGTCATCCGCGGCGCCCGGCGCTTCTTCGACCGGCCGGAGGTGCGGCAGGCGGTGACCATGCTGCGCGGCACCGCGCGCGGCGGGCAGTCCGCCGAGGAGCCGCTCGTCGACATCGTCCGGGCCACGCTCGGCGGCATGGGTTGGTCGACCGAGGCGCCCAGCAGCCGCGGCCAGACTCGCGACCGGTGGGAGTCGTTGCAGGCGCTGGTCGACCAGGCCGTCGAGTTCGCGGCCGCCGACCCGCTCGACCTCGGCGGCTTCGTCGACGAGCTCGACCGCCGGGCCTCCGAGCAGCACGCCCCGGTGGCCGACGGCGTCACCCTCGCCACGCTGCACGCCGCCAAGGGCCTCGAGTGGGACGCGGTGTTCCTGTGCGGCATGCAGGAGGGCACCCTGCCGATCATCTACGCCGAGTCGCCCGCCGAGATCGAGGAGGAGCGCCGGCTGCTCTACGTCGGCATCACCCGCGCCCGCCGCGAGCTGTCCATCTCGTGGTCCGCTGCCCGCAATCCCGGTGGCCGCGCCAGTCGCAAGCCCTCACGGTTCCTCGACGGTGTCCTGCGCGACCCTCGCGCCGTGCACGCCAAGGGCCAGGCGCCCAGCACCCGCCGCAACCGCAAGGCCGTGCACTGCCGTGAGTGCGGCAAGCCCCTCGACACCGCTGCCCAGAAGAAGGTCGGGCGGTGTGCCGACTGCCCGGCGTCCTACGACGAGGCGCTGTTCGAGTCGCTGCGCACCTGGCGCCGGGAGCGGGCCAGCGACGACGAGGTGCCGCCGTACGTCGTGTTCACCGACGCGACCCTCCAGCTGATCGCCGAGCACCGGCCCAGCACCGATGCGGGGCTGCTCAAGATCGCCGGCGTGGGCCCCACCAAGCTCGAGAAGTACGGCTCCGAGGTGCTCGCCCTGCTGGCCTGATGGCCGGCGCGAAAAGAACCTGAAGAAATACCCATTAAATGGTTTGCCCATGACGCGAACGGCGCGATAGTTTTCCTCTCGTCCAGTTCACGCGCTCAGGACCTTGGCACGGCCCGCGCACGACGCACCGAAGGAGGTGGCACGCATGACCAAGAACATCCACACGATGACGGCCCTCAAGCCGTCCTTCGGCATGCCCGCTGACCGCGCCACCTTCGCGACCCTTGCCTGCTCCGGCTCGGTCATCACGGACCGCGTGCGTCCGCTCGGCGGCATCGCCACGGACGCCACCGTCGTCGCGACCGCCCAGGGAGCCTTCCCGGGGACCACTGCCTGGAGACCACCGTCCTGTTGAGACCCAACAGCACCGGCGCCTCCAGGCCGCGGAACCCGAATCAGGGATCCGCGGCCTTTCTGTTTCTCCAGCACCATCAGCTCAGCGATCAGGTCAGCAGAGGAGGTGACTTTCATGACCATCAGTGTTCTCGACCGCGTACCGGAAGAACTCCAGACTCAGGCGCCGTGTCGCATCAACGACCCGGACCTGTGGTTCGCCGAATCGCCCATCGACGTGGAGCACGCCAAGGCCCTGTGCCAGGACTGCCCGGTGCAGGCCCTGTGCCTCGACAACGCACTCGAACGGCGTGAGCCGTGGGGTGTGTGGGGCGGCGAGCTCTTCCTGCAAGGCGTGGTGATCCCGCGCAAGCGCCCACGCGGTCGACCCCGCAAGAACACCAACGACGGGGTCGCCGCCTGAGCGGCGGACCTCCACACCACGAAGGAACCCCCACCTCGATGAACCTCATCTCCAGCAACCTCACCTCGAGCACCGAAGGACGTACCGACATGAATCTCATGCATGAAGAACTCGCGCGCGCACAAATGTCCGAGCGCCTGGGAGAGGCGCAGCAGTTGCGACGCGGCCACCAGCTGGCCGTCGCCCGTCGCATGAGCCGCAAGGCCGAGCAGGCTGCGCAGAATGCACGACTCGCTCTCGCCCGCGCGCTCTGATCAGGACAGGTCACCAGCACCACGACCTGATCGCTGCGTGACAACTCCGGCAACACCTCGCAACAACCGCGCAGGAGCCGGGTACGACCTCCGTCGTACCCGGCTCCTCGTGCGTCCGGACCCGAGGCGGTGCTCCCGGGGGTAGCCTCATTGACGTGTTCACCTGCGACTTCTGCGGCCGGTCCGTCGAGACGGAGGCCGAGACGCTGACCTGGACCACGTCCGTCGAGCGTGGCCGCAAGCGCACGTTCTGCGACACCTGCTCGCGCACTCACCTGCGGGCGATGGAGGGGAAACTCGACAGCGAGTGGTGGTGAGGCGCCGGCGGTTCAGCCGCTGACCTCGAGGCCGGCCCATCCGCAGCCGCACCACGCGTGCCGGGTCCACGACGCGATGCCGGGCAGCGCCTCCTCGTCGAGCCAGATGGTCGACGACCAGGTGGTCGGGACGCGCGCGTGGCACCACCGCGCTACGTCGGCGCACACCCAGGCCAGCGCGAGCGACATCAGCGTGGGCTCCACCTCGGCCACGGCGCTTGCGGTGTGCCACTGCTCGACGAGCACCGGGTGCCGGGCGTCGCGTTCGCGCTGGTGCGCGTCGAGGCACTGGAGGCACGCGGTCCGGCCGGGCACCACCCACGGCCCGAGCCGCACCCGTCCGTCGATGGCGGCCACGAACAGGGTGGTCTGGTCTGAGTGCAGGCAGCGGTCGGCGAGGTCGCGGTCGGGCTCACCCGCGGTGAGCACGACGGTCAGGTCGGGCGCCTCGCTCCCGCTGCCCCTGTCGCTGCCGCTGTCGATGCCGACCTCGGCCAGCCGGGCGGCCAGGTCGTCGTGCCACGGCGTCGACCCGCAGAGCTCGACCGACGTGGCCTCGCGGCGCAGCAGCCGACGCTGACGATCGCCCGGGTCGACGACCAGGCCGGCCGCGGCCAGACCAGCGACGAGGGCGGCCGAGTCGGACCCGAGCCGGGCGGGATCGAGCCCACGCGACAGCCGGCGCAGCACGTCGACGTTCGCGGCGGAGGCCTCGACCACCGCACTCGCCTCGGGATGGGAGCCGACCTGCAGGTGCCCGGCGTCGCGGCGTACGACCGGGACCCCCGATCGCAACCGGACCCACGGAGTCTCGTCGCTCATGCCGCCCACCTTGGCATCGCGCGCCGGGGGAGCGGGGGCGTCATCCACAGGCCCCGATGCGGGGCAGGTGAAGTGCAGGGCGGCTGAAATGCACAGCGGCGGCGCCACCCGTGAGGGTGACGCCGCCGTGTCAGCTGTGGGGCGTGGGTTACGCCTTGCCGAGAATGCGGTTCAGGTTCGTGCCGCAGACGGGGCAGACTCCCTTTGCCATCCGGGTGCCCTTGTCGTTGACCTTGACCTCACCCTCCGCCTCGCGCTTCTCCTTGCACTTCACGCAGTAGAACTCGCCGCTCCAGGTCTCCGCCATGACGGCCTCCTTGCCTATAAATGTTCGGTCGTCGCGACGGGGGATCTGGGGAAGCCCGCCGGTGCCAGGGACGGGTGTCCCTCAGCCGTGAACGACCCTACTTCACGCCTGAGCGCAGGCGTAGGAGGGACCCCACCAAGCGTGGTCGTGTCGGGTCGGGCACGCCCTCGTATCCTCTCGCCATGGCTGACCACGACTACCCACATCTGCGTCTCGACCGACCCTCCGACGGCGTCGTGCTCCTCACCCTCGACAACCCGGACCAGCGCAACGCGATGTCCGACGACATGACCCGCTCGTGGGTCGAGGCGATCGACTCGCTCGCAGCGGACCGCTCGGTGCGCGCCGTCGTCGTCACCGGCGCGGGCAGCGCGTTCTGCTCCGGCGGCGACACGGGCTGGATCTCGAGCGAGCCCGACGCGACCGTCGACGACCTGCGCGAGCGGATGATGCCGTTCTACCGCGCCTGGCTGTCGATCCGGCGGCTCGAGGTGCCGACGATCGCAGCGGTCAACGGTCACGCGATCGGCGCCGGGCTGTGCCTGGCCCTCGCCTGCGACATCCGGTACGCCGCGCAGGGCGCCCGCCTGGGTGCGCCGTTCGTCAGGCTCGGCATGCACGCCGGCATGGCCGGCACCTACCTGCTGCCCGACGTCGTCGGCCGCGCGGCCGCCCGGGACCTGCTGCTGACGGGCCGGCTGGTCGACGCCGACGAGGCCCTGGGCCTGGGGCTGGTGTCCCGCGTGCTCGATCCCGAGGGGTTCCTCGACGAGGTGCTCGCCACGGCCGCCGGCATCGCGGGCACGGCGCCGATCGCGAGCCGGCTCACCAAGCTGGCGCTGGCCGGCAGCGGTCACGCCGATCTCGAGGCGTGCCTGCAGTGGGAGGCGCTGGCCCAGCCGGTCACGCTGGCCACCGCCGACCTCCAGGAGGGCGTCGCCGCCGCACGGGCTAAGCGGGCGCCGGTCTTCCGGGGCCGCTGAGGCGTGCCCGTCCACTCCTGTGCACACACCTGTGGACAGACCTGTGGATGAAGCACTCGATCGGTGGACAACCGGGCCACCGCTTGGGATGAGCCTGTGCAGGACACGCGGGGCTGCGCGTCGTGCCCGGCCCCTGACCAGCCACAATGGCGTCGAGGGGATGTGGAGGAGAGACGTGGTGGACACAGCCAGGGCCGGGGCGCCGTACGACGGCGGTGCCGTGGGTGCGCTGCGCCGGATCGCGTTCCTCCTCGAGCGCGCCCGCGAGGACACCTACAAGGTCAAGGCCTACCGTGCCGCGGCCGCCATCGTGCTGCCGCTGGGCGACGAGCTGACCGCGCACGTCGAGGCGGGCACGCTCACCACGCTGCCCGGCATCGGCGCCAGCACCGCGTCGGTCATCTCGGAGGCGGCGCAGGGTCGCCTGCCCGAGCGGCTGGCCCGCCTCGAGGGTGAGCACGGCGGACCGGTGACCGAGGGCGGGGCGACCCTGCGCGTCGCCCTGCGCGGCGACCTGCACTCCCACTCCGACTGGTCCGACGGCGGCTCGCCCATCGAGGAGATGGCCTTCACCGCGATCGAGCTCGGTCACGACTACCTCGTGCTCACCGACCACTCGCCGCGGCTCACCGTCGCCCACGGCCTGAGCGCCGAGCGGCTGGCGCGCCAGCTCGAGGTCGTGGACGCCGTCAACACCCATCTCGGCGACTCGTTCACCTTGCTGAAGGGCATCGAGGTCGACATCCTCGACAACGGTGACCTCGACCAGTCCGACGAGATGCTGGCCCGGCTCGACGTGCGGGTGGCCAGCGTGCACTCGAAGCTGAAGATGGAGTCGGCCGCGATGACGCGCCGGATGGTCGCTGCCATCGCCAACCCGCGGATGAACGTGCTCGGCCACTGCACCGGCCGTCTCGTCACCGGCAACCGGGGCACCCGCGGGCAGAGCCAGTTCGACGCCAGGGCGGTGTTCGAGGCCTGCGCCGAGCACGACGTCGCGGTCGAGATCAACTCCCGTCCCGAGCGACGCGACCCGCCCACCAAGCTGCTCGAGCTCGCCCGCGACACCGGGTGCCTGTTCTCGATCGACAGTGACGCCCACGCGCCGGGGCAGCTCGACTTCCTGCCGTACGGCTGCGAGCGGGCCGAGGCCGCCGGCATCGACGCCGACCGGATCGTCAACACGTGGCCGCGCGAACGGCTGCTCGCCTGGGCTGCGGGTGCGTCGTGACCGGCCCGCAGCACGAGGTCGAGGTACGCCGCTCGTCGCGTCGCCGTCGTACCGTCTCGGCGTACCGCGACGGCGACCGCTTCGTGGTGATGATCCCCGCGACGATGAGCAAGCGGGACGAGGCGTCGTGGGTGGCCAAGATGGTCGCCCGGCTCGAGCGGGCCGAGGCCCGCAAGCGGCCCAGCGACGATCAGCTGATGGCCCGGGCCCGGCAGCTCAACGACGAGATCTTCGGCGGCCTCGCGCCGCCCGACTCGGTGCGGTGGGTGACCAACCAGAAGTCGAGGTGGGGCTCGTGCACGCCCGGCGACCGGTCGATCCGGCTCTCCCAGCGGCTCCAGGGCATGCCCACCTGGGTGATCGACTACGTGCTCGTGCACGAGCTCGCCCACCTGCTCGAGCCGGCGCACGACCCGAAGTTCTGGGCCTGGGTCGACCGCTTCCCCCGCGCCGAACGGGCCAAGGGCTACCTGATCGGCTGGTCCGCTGCGGCGAACATGGACCCGCCCGACGACGGCGACCCGGTCGACTGACGGGCTGCGCCGTTGGTGTGTGCTTGCCTCAGCGGTGACTTGGGGTCGGTTCGGGTGGTCGGGAGCGACCCTGGCTCACCGCTGACGCCCGGCTGGCGCCCCGGCCTGCCTGAGCGGTGACTTGGGGTCGGTTCGGGTGGTCGGGAGCGACCCTGGCTCACCGCTGACGCCCGGCTGGCGCCCCGGCTTGCCGGAGCGGTGACTTGGGGTCGGTTCGGGTGGTCGGGAGCGACCCTGACTCACCGCTGACGCCCGGCGCGGGCGCCCCATCCTGCCGGAGCGGTGACTTGGGGTCGGTTCGGGTGGTCGGGAGCGACCCTGACTCACCGCTGGCGCCCGGCTGGCGCCCCATCCTGCCGAAGCGGTGACTTGGGGTCGCTTCGGATGCTCAGGAGCGACCCTGACTCACCGCTGACGCCCGTGTCGGCGCCCCATCCTGCCGGAGCGGTGACCTGAGGTCGCTTCGGGTGCCTGGGATCGACCCTGACTCACCGCGACCAGCGTGTCGACGCTACGAGACCCGCTGCGCCCACCGCTCGCGCGACAGCCCGATCAGGGTCAGCATCTCGGCCTCCAGGTCGGGCAGGGCCGTGACCGGCCACCAGCGCACGTCGAGCGACTCCGCACTCACCGCGGGTACGGCGTCCGCCCCGGCCCGCGCGGTGAAGCGCACGTCGAGGTGGGCGACCGGGCCACGGGGGTCGCAGAAGCCGACCGTGTGCTCGTCGAGATGCACCGGAACCGGGTCGACCTCGAGGCCGGCGATGCCGGACTCCTCGGCAGCCTCACGCGTTGCCGCCGCGAGCAGGCTCTCGTCGGCGGGCTCGCAGTGGCCACCGAACGCGAACCACCGCCGCGCCTTGCGGTGCAGGTTGAGCAGCACGTGGTCCAGGTCGGCGGACAGCACCAACGTCCCCGCGGTGACGTGGTCGGGGAACGACTCCCGGGTCATCCCGTCCGGTCGGGCCCTCAGGTGGGCGACGAAGCGGTCCCGGAGGACCACCTGACCGGGCGACGGCGCGGTCCAGCGCTCGAGCGAGTCCAGCGCGTCGGCGTGGAGCGTCACTCCTTGGGACGGTCGTCGCCGGGACCGTCGAGCAGGTCGCGCAGACCGGCCTCGAAGTCGTCGTCGGTCAGCGAGTCGGGTGCGGCCGCATCCTCGCGGAAGCCGAGCGGGTCGTCGAGGTCGGACTCCGTGGGCAGCAGGTCGGGGTGCATCCACACCCCGTCGCGCGCCTCGGTGCCCTGTCGGGTGCGGAGCGAGCCCCACAGCGTCGAGGCGTCGCGCAGGCGGCGGGGGCGCAGCTCGAGGCCGACGAGCGACGCGAAGGTCTGCTCGGCCGGGCCACCGGCCGCACGGCGACGGCGTACCGCCTCCTGGAGCTTGCCGGCCGTCGGCATCCGCTCGTCGGTCGCCTGACCCACGACCTCGTCGACCCAGCCCTCGACCAGGGCGAGGGTGACCTCGAGGCGCGACAGCGCGGCCTGCTGGGCGGGGGACTGGGCGAGGTCGAACAGGCCGCCCTCGAAGGCGTCCTGGAGCGCGGCCGGGTTGCTGAGGTCGAGCCCGCGGACCTGCTCCTCCATCCCGGCGGTGTTGATCTGGATGCCCCGCGCGTAGTCGGTCACGGCGCCGATGAGGTGCTCGCGCAGCCACGGCACGGCGGCGAAGAGGCGTTGGTGGGCCGCCTCGCGCAGGGCGAGGTAGAGCAGCACGTCGTCGTCGCCGACATCGAGGCCGCCTGCGAACGCGGCGACGTTGGTCGGCACCAGCGCGGCCACCCCGGGCGCCGAGAGCGGCAGCCCGATGTCGGTGGCGCCGAGCACCTCGCCGGCGAGGGCGCCGAGCCCGGAGCCGACCTGGCTGGCCACCATCGCGCCGGTGGCCTGCGACAGCATGCCGATCAACGGACCGGCCATCGCGCGGGCCTCCTCGGGCAGGGCGTTGCCGAGCGACTCGACGGCCTGGCTGGCGATCGGCTCGACCAGCACCTTCCACGCGTCGGTGGTGTGGACGATCCACTCGGCGCGGCTCCACGCGGCGGTCGTGCTGACGCCGGACGGGAAGTCGGTGGCGGAGTCGAGCCAGTGGTCGGCGAGCCGCATGGCGTCGGCGATGGCGTCCTTGTCACGAGCCGTGGGGGAGGGATCGGGCTGCTGGGCCGCGGCCTTGCGGGCCATGTCGATCGCGACGTTCCAGTTGATGGGGCCGTCGTGCGGCTGCATCATCGCCTGCATCTGGCCCATCAGGGCGGAGAGGTCCATGCCCCCGAAGCCCGCGCCGAAGCCGGCGCCGGAGAACAGCTGCTCGAAGGGCGTGCCCTTGAAGGGGTTCTGCTCAGGCTCTTCGGGCGGGGGGTCGGTCGGATCATTGGTGAAACCCATGTCCCTACGGTACTCAGTCCCTCCTAGACTCGACACCGTGACTGACGCCGTACGACTCGTCGACCTGCGCGACACCCCGCTCGACGTCGCCGAGGTGATCGCCGCCCTCGACGACGCGGAGTCCGGCGGCCTCACCCTGTTCGTGGGCCGGGTCCGCGACCACGACCACGGCAGGGGCGTCCACGGGCTCGACTACTCCGCGCACCCGAGCGCGCTCGACCGGCTGCGCGAGGTCGCCGAGCGGATCGCGGCCGAGCACGACGTGCACGGCGTCGCCGCCGTGCACCGCGTCGGCACCCTCGCGGTCGGCGACATCGCGGTCGTGGTGGCCACCACCGCCGCCCACCGCGGCGTGGCGTTCGACGCGTCTCGTGCGCTCATCGACACCCTCAAGGCGGAGGTGCCGGTGTGGAAGCACCAGCGCTTCGACGACGGCTCCGACGAATGGGTCGGCACTCCGTAGGAGCGCCTCACGCGCCACGCGCCCCCGACTCCCTAGCCTGAGTCGGTGGACATCCTCCTGTGGCTCGTGCCGCCGCTCGTCGTGACTCTCGGCGCGATGCTGTGGGTGTCCTGGCTCGGCAGGACAGGACGCGGCGAGGTGGACCGCGACGTCGCCGTACGTCGGCTCGGGCAGGCCCTCGAAAAGGAGCTCCCGCGGGCCGAGTCGGTGACCCGGGTCCGCGAGCGCAGCACGGGCATCGCCGTCCGACCCACCCGCGACGCGCTGTAGTTGCCCGCGTTTGAGAGGGTTGGTGCATGACGCAGCGCACCCTGGCGGGGATCCTCGCGGTCCCGCTCCTCGCGGCGCTGTGGATCGTGTCCCTCACCTCGGGCCTGCCGTACGTCACCTACGAGCCCGGCGTGACCGTAGACGTGCTCGGTGCGCCCGACGGCAAGGAGATCGTCCAGGTCTCCGGCCAAAAGACCTACCGGGACGCCGGTCAGCTGCGGATGACGACGGTCTACGTCACCCGGCCGCAGTCCTCGGTCAACCTCTTCGAGGCCACCAGCGCCTGGATCAGTCGCGACGACGCGATCGTCCCGTACGACGCGGTCTACGCGCCGGACGAGACGCAGGAGGACTCCAAGACCGAGTCGGCCGTCGAGATGGTCTCGTCGCAGGACTCCGCCGTCGCGGCCGCGCTGACCGAGCTCGGCTACGACATCACCCCGGTCACCGAGGTGCTCAACGTCGCTGACGGACTGCCCGCGGACGGCAAGCTCAAGGTCCGCGACGTGCTGGTCAAGATCGGCACGACCACGATCACCTCCGCCGAGGACGTCGTCACCGCGGTCCGAGCGGCACCGGCCGACACACCGCTCCCGTTCGTCATCCGGCGCGACGACAAGGAGCGGACGGTCCAGATCACGCCCAAGAAGATCGACGGCCAGCTGCGGATCGGCATCACCCCCGGCCCGGGCTTCGACTTCCCGTTCCAGGTCAGCGTCAACATCGACCCGACCATCGGCGGGCCCAGTGCGGGCCTGCTGTTCTCGCTGGCCATCTACGACACCCTGACGCCCGGCTCGCTGACCGACGACGCGATCGTCGCCGGCACCGGCACCATCGACGAGACCGGCCAGGTCGGCCCGATCGGCGGCATCCCGCAGAAGATCGCGGCCTCCCGCGAGGCCGGTGCCGGGCTCTTCCTGGTGCCGATCGGCAACTGCCGGGAGGCCGAGCAGGCCGCGCGCGGCGACATGCGGCTGGCCGTGGTGGCGACCATGCACGAGGCAGTCCGGGCCATCGAGACCTGGACCGCCGACCACGACTCCCCGCTCCCGACCTGCCCCAAGGAGACTTCCCAGTGACCGATCTGCCCGAGGGGTTGAACATCGAGCTGCCGAGCGACCCCGCTCTGGCGACCGCCGTGCTCGAGATCGAGGCGCACGCCGCCGCGTCCGGCTGGGACCAGAAGTCGCGTCTGTACGCCCTGGTCGACACCAAGCGCCTGGTCGACTCCGAGCCTGGCCTCGCCACGTCGATGGGCCTCGACGACAGCGCCCAGGACGGGTCGTTCACCGCCATCGAGCAGGACGACCTGCCGCCCGGACAGCAGTTCGAGCGGGTCCTGGAGCAGATCATCTGGCCAACGACCGTGGTGGGCTGCGCCGCGGTCGTGGAGCGGCTCGTGCTGCCACCGGACCTCGACGCCGAGATCCCCGACGACCCCGGCGAGGCCGCCCGGTTCGCCGCCGAGCACCCCCTCCGTCAGGAGGTCCGGATCGTCGCCGGCGCCACCCGCGCCGGCGCGACGTACTCTGCCCTGCGCCTGCGCGCCCACGACGACGACCAGTCCGTGGTCGACGGCACCGAGCTGGTGCCGGGCCTGCTGCAACTTCTGTTGAGTACCTTCGATGACATCACCCCTGATGGCGTCACCCCCGATGAGGAGCATTCGTGAGCGACACGTTCGGCGACGACCCGAAGCCTGCGCGACCCCAGCCTGCCGCCTCGGCGCCCCGGCGCTCGCGAAGCCTGGTCATCACCGCGGGAGTGCTGCTCGCGGCGTTCCTCCTGTTCACCGGCTTCGCGTCGTTCTGGACCGAGCGGATGTGGTTCGGCGCGCTCGACTACGGCGGCGTCTTCAGCAAGCTCGTCTGGACCCGGATCGGCCTGTTCCTGGCCTTCGGTGCCGTGATGGGGGGCGTCGTCGCGCTGAACATGTACCTCGCGTACCGCTTCCGTCCCTTCTTCCGGCCGACCTCGATGGAGCAGGACAACCTCGAGCGCTACCGAGGAGCCGTCGCGCCGATCAAGATCTGGCTGCTGCTCGGCATCTCGGTGCTGATGGGCGTCTTCGCCGGCACCTCGGCCGCCGGGCAGTGGCGGCAGTTCTCGCTGTGGCGCAACGGCGTGCCGTTCGGCGAGAAGGACCCCTACTTCAACCGCGACGTCGGCTTCTACGTCTTCGAGCTGCCCTGGTGGCACTACGCGGTCGACTTCGTGATGGCGCTCGCGATCATCGGCCTGATGGCCGCCGCGGTCGTGCACTACCTGTACGGCGGCATCCGCCTGCAGGCCTCGCGTGACCGGCTGAGCCCAGCCGCGCAGGCCCAGTTCTCGGCCCTCGTGGGCGTCTTCGTGCTCGCGAAGGCGGCCGACTACTGGCTCGACCGCTTCGACCTGCTCAACGGGTCCGGCGGCCTGATCACCGGCATGAGCTACACCGACGACCGGGCGGTGCTGCCCGCCAAGAACATCCTGATGGGCATCGCGGTCATCTGTGCGGTGCTGTTCTTCCTCAACGTCTGGCGCCGCACCTGGATGCTGCCGACGCTGGGAGTCGGGCTGCTGGCCCTCTCCGCGATCCTGCTCGGCCTGATCTGGCCGGGTGTGGTGCAGCGCTTCCAGGTGACGCCGAGCGAGGCCGACAAGGAGGCGCCGTACATCGAGAAGAACATCGACGCCACCCGGGCGGCCTACGACGTCGAAGGGGTGGAGGAGAGCACCTTCACCAGCAGCACGGCGACGATCAGCGACGACCTCGAGCAGCTGACCGAGACGACCAAGTCGGTGCCGCTGGTCGACCCGCAGCTGGTGCGCGCGACCTTCGAGGCGCTGCAGCAGGTGCGCGCCTACTACACGGTGGCCCCGGTCCTCGACGTCGACCGCTACGGCACCGGCGCCGACCAGCGCGCGCTGGTCCTGGGCGTCCGCGAGCTCCAGCAGTCGGGCATCCCCGACGCCGGAAAGAACTGGTCCAACCTGCACACCGTCTACACCCACGGCAACGGCGTCATCGCCGCCTACGCCAACCAGCGTGGCGCCGACGACACGACCGAGCGGACCGACGTCCAGTGGGCCGAGGGTGGTCAGGCCAACCAGACCGCCCTGACCGACCTGCCGCCCGAGCCCTACGAGACCCGGGTCTACTACGGCGAGGAGAGCCCGCCGTACTCCATCGTGGGCCTGGACCCCGACGGCAAGGCCGTGGAGCTCGACCTGCCCCGCGGTGACCGCAGCGACGAGAACCAGACCACGTCCTACGAGGGCAACGGCGGGGTCCCGGTCGGCGGGCTGTTCAACAAGCTTCTCTACGCCACCAAGTTCGGCGAGCCCAACATCGTGCTCAGCTCGCGGGTCCACTCGGACAGCAAGATCCTCTACGACCGCAACCCGCGTCAGATGATCGAGAAGGTGGCGCCGTGGCTGACCGTCGACGCCGACCCCTACCCGGCGGTGATCGACGGGCGGATCCAGTGGATCCTCGACGGCTACACCACCACCGACCGGTACCCGCTCTCGCAGCGTGAGTCGTTCGAGACGATGACCGACGACTCGTTGGCGGTGCAGCCCGGCTTCCAGACGCTGCCGACCGACGAGATCAACTACATGCGCAACGCCGTGAAGGCGACGGTCGACGCGTACGACGGCACGGTGAACCTGTACGCGTGGGACGAGGAGGACCCGATCCTCAAGGCCTGGCGCGGGATCTTCCCGAACGTGGTCAAGGACAAGTCCGAGATGTCGGAAGGCCTGCTCGCGCACGTGCGCTACCCCGAGGACCTCTTCAAGGTGCAGCGCTACCAGTACGGCCGCTACCACGTCACCGACGCGAAGGACTGGTACGAGGAGAACGCCCGCTGGGAGGTGCCGACCGACCCCAACGACAGCACCAACCAGCAGCTCCAGCCGCCCTACCGGCTGTTCGTGAACGAGCCCGACGCCGAGGACTCGGCCGGCCAGACCTACTCGCTCACCTCGGTCTACGTGCCGCGCGGCAAGAACAACCTGGCGGCGTTCGTCTCGGTCAACAGCGACGCGACGAGTCCCGACTACGGCCTGATCAAGGCGCTCGAGCTGCCCAACGAGGCCACCAGCGGACCACGTCAGATCGCCAACGAGTTCGCGGCCGACGACGAGGTCCGGGCCGAGCTGTTCAAGTTCGAGCAGGGCAACCAGAAGCCGATCTACGGCAACATGCTGACGCTGCCGGCGGGCAACGGGCTGATGTACGTCCAGCCGCTGTACGCCGCCCAGTCGGGCTCGACCGCGTCGTACCCGATCCTGCAGTTCGTCCTCGTGTCGTACGGCGGCCGGGTGGGCATCGCGCCCAGCATGGCCGACGCGATCGCGGACGCGCTGGGACAGGGCAGCGGGACCACGCCGACCACGCCGCCGGGCGGCGAGCCCACGGGTGAGCCGACCACGCCGCCGTCGGGGGAGCCCAGCGCGACGCCGAGCGCGGAGCCGACCCCGGCCCCGACCGGCACCCTGAACAACCGGGTGCGGGACCTGCTCGACCAGGCGGAGGCCAAGTTCGCCCAGGCCGATCGCCTGCAGGCGCAGGGCGACACCGTCGGCTGGGCCAAGGCGCTCGACGACGCTCGCGACCTGGTGGCCGAGGCGGTCAAGATCGCGGAGCGGAAGAACAACGCAGGGTGATGTGCCCCGCCCTCCCGGGTCGCCACGTGCGGCCTGGGAGGGGCGGGAGCATCGATCCGCACGCGACCACAACGGGGTGCTCAGCGTCACCCCCACCCGATTTGGGATCGTGTCAGGGCATCCCGTAGGGTTCTGTTCAGCGGCGCGGGGTGGAGCAGTTCGGTAGCTCGCTGGGCTCATAACCCAGAGGTCGCAGGTTCAAATCCTGCCCCCGCTACAAAGAAAGTGGCCCCTGACCTGCGGAAACGCAGATCAGGCTCGGTTCCCTCTGGGGAACCGAGCCTGAAAGCATTTGAACGTGACTCGGTCATCAGAAAGTCATCACCTACTCGCCCAGCAGGTGCAATCGGCGGGCCGCTTGATCTCCTGGCCCGGAGCGTCTCGGGACGCCATGGAGTGGCTCGGAGCGTCCTGCCCACCTGTTGGTCATGAAGACCCAAACGCATCCACTCAACGGGCTAGACCCCCTGCTCAGCATCGAGGACCTTGCCGAGTACCTCGGGGTGCCGGTCACGACCATCTACGACTGGCGAGTCGACGGCAAGGGGCCGTGCGGCGTCCGTGTCGGCCGTCATGTGAAGTTCATCCAGAGCGACGTGCTGGCCTGGGTCGAGGCCCAGCGCGAGGTTCGGCCCGGCGGGCATTCGGACGGACGGTGAGCTGAGATGGGCCGTCCACGCACTGCGATCGGCACCTTCGGCGAGTTCACCTACGTCACGGCGCCCAACGGCAGGATCAAGGCGCGCGTGCGCTTCCGCGACGACGACGGGCAACTTCGACTCGTCCAGGCCACGGGGGACACTCGCAAGTCGGCAGAGCGGGCACTGAAGGAGAAGGTCACGCGCCGCGATCGCTTTTCGGCTGGCAGTCGCGACCTGTCCGCCGACAGCACGTTCGGTCGTCTTGTCGAGGTCTGGCTCGCGGATCTCGATCTGACCGACAAACTCGCGCCGAGCACGCGCGCGCTTTATGAACGCAACATGCGCCAGCTCGTCATGCCGGCTTTCGAGCTCCACACCCTTCGCGAGATCAACGTGCGCAAGGTCGACCAGTTCATAAAGAAGCTCGCGTCCACCAAGAGTTACAGCACGGCCAAGCAAGCACGGACGGTCCTCAGCCTCGCCTTCGGTCTGGCAGTCCGGTACGACGCTTTGAAGGAGAACCCAGTCCGCGGGATTGCGAGGATGCACAAGCCGCCATCGGAGACCATGGCGCTCACCCTGAAGCAGGTCGATGCGATCCGGGCTGCTGTGTGCGGCTGGCGGCGCGCGCCGGGGACTCCTGGCCCGCCGCCGGACGGACAGTTGGAGCAGATCATCGAGGTGATGCTCGGGACCTCGGCTCGCATCGGCGAGGTGCTTGCGATCCGCAAGTGCGATGTCAACGTCACTGTGTCCCCGGCGACTGTCCGGATCTGCGGCACGATCGTGTCGCCAGCCGGCAAGCCGACGTACCGGCAGCCGCACCCGAAGACGCAGAAATCGACCCGGGTCGTGTCGGTCCCGAGCTTCGCGGCCGAGGTGATCCGCCAGCGCTTGGTCGTCGTCGGTCCTGAACTGCCGGACCATCTTCTGTTCTTCACTCGCAACGGCACTCCGCTGACGACCAACAACATCCGCCGGCGACTGCGCGCCGTGCTCTCGGACGCCGGGATCGCGGGCGTCACCCCGCATGCCTTCCGCCGCACGGTCGCGACCGTTCTCGATCGGGCAAGTGGGCCGGACCTCGCCGCCGAACTGCTCGGTCACACCTCGTCGAAGATCACCAAGGAGCACTACATCCAGCCCGACGAGGCGGTCGATCCGGTAACGGCCGAGATCCTGGAGTCGCTGGCTCCGAGGAGGTCGGATGAGCAGTCTTGAGTGCCGGAGCGCGGACAGCGCTTGAGGGCTGATCACATTGACGGACCCGACTGCGCTCGGCGCGGCTCGGGTCGGTGCACGAGGGCTAGTGTGAGTTCTTCGCGACTCGCGGCAGCCCTCTTCGGCGCCCGGGGTGCTTCGGCCTCGGGGCGCAGTTCATCGCGTACCAGTTCAAGGAGTTCCTGGCACACATCGGCGGTCATGGGCACGTATCGCCGTCGCGTCGGCTTCACAAGGCCAGCCGCGTCCTTGTCGACACGAGGGAAGGGCACGCGGGCGAAATAGATCCGCTCTCGGGCGCCTTGCTGGATCACCTGGGTGATGCGCTCGTCGATCTCGCGCCCGAGCTGGGCGAGGTGACGAAGGGGCCCGGAGTCGGCGACATCTGTTCCGGCCTGAACGGCGCGGGTGACCTGCTCGATCCGACTCGCGGCGAGGGCTGCTTCGGCGGCGGCGGGGCCGCCGTTGCCGACCATCCCGCCAATGTCGTTGGTCGCGTGGATGAGGCGAAGGTACGTCGAGGAGCGGGCGGTCCACTCGGACGAAGCACGTGGGTCGAGAGTGGCGGCGTCGCGGGAGACGATGCGCTGGGAGTCGAGGACGAGGCGCAAGCTTCGGGCGGCGGGAAACTCGTCGAGGTGGACAAGCAGGTTGTGCTGCGCCTGGAGGACGCCGACAAGTCCGGGCAGTCCAGGTCCCTCGACGAGCGTGCGTCGGGGTTGCCACCCGCGGAGATCGATCGTGTAGTCGGGCTCGTCATACCCGGAGAAGGTCGCGCACGTCTCGGCCGCGCGACCGAGCCAGCCGGCCTCCTTGAGTGGCTGCCAGCCGGGGATGTTGGAGTAGCGGCGGTCGAGTCCGACGAGACCGCGAGCTACGTCGGCGGCGTCCTTGAGCAGGGTCATGCACTGGAGTTGGGAGAGCCGGCCGTATCCGAGTCCGGCGTCGAAGTCATGTTCTCCGAGCGTTGCGGCGCGGGCGACCTGCCGCCAGGACTCGACCATCGCGAACGGCTGCTCGGCAGTCAGCTCGTCGAGATCTGGAAGTCCGCTCGAGTGCGCGATCGCCACGTCGAGTCGATAGCGCAGTTCCTCGGCCGGACCGCGAGTCCGGGTGCTGGTTCCTTGGAGGTTCATCCGCGGGTTCGCGGCGTGGACGGCCTGAGCGCACCACACCAGCGCTGAGTGGCGGTAGCGCCCGATCTGTTCGCCCAGCAGTCGTCGCTCGTGGACCGTGGTCGTCTCATTGATGGTGTGGCTCCCGGCGCCGCCGAGCCGTTGCTGGACGCGATGCTGGCGCAGCAATGTGCTGAGTTCGGCGCGCAGACGCCCGCCGTTCTCGGCGTACATCAGGCGACGTCTTTCGCCCTTGCCGCGTCGAGCATGTCGAGAAGAAGCTCGACCTGGAGCGCGTCGACGCCGTGGCCCAGCAGGTCCTCGATGGCCCGCTCGGCGATCCCGTAGAGGATGTCGGCGCTCTCGTCGTAGACGTCGCTGATGCCGGGGATGTAGTCGCTGTGGATGACGTCGAGGTGGAGCAGGACCCGCTCGTACTCGGCAGATGCCTCGTCGCTGTACGCGCGCCTCGCAAGCGCGGCGAGGTGCGAGCGGGCCTCGGCGAGGGTGATCGCGTGAGAGAGCAACATGGATGGTTCCTTTCGATCCGGGACCGGAGTCCGCTTGATGACTCCACCTGCCAGGACGGCATCGAGGGCTGGCTGCGTGGATTGCTGTGGACGGTGCTGGGTGGCGCCGCTGTTGTGGATCAGCCAGCTTGGGTAGCGCGGACCCGCTCCTCGATCCGGCGGCGAGCGGCGACGTCCTCGACTACGAACTCGATGAAGTCGGCGCCGCGGTCCTCAATGACGACCTCGGATCCGGCAGGTCGGGGGTGTTCGCCCGGCCAGGTCGTTTGACGGGTAGCTCGGTCGCGGTCCAGGCGGGTCCCGCAGGTGGCGACCCACTCACGCAGTCGCTGGCGGGCGTCGGCGAAGTCGCGGTGCCACATGATCGGCGCTGACGGCGACCCATCGGTGTCGTAGGAGTTCAGCCAGTGCAAGTGCAGTGCAGAGAGCTCCCAGATCAGCTCGTCGTGGCGATGCCAGAACGGCGGAATCACCGTCGGCGGCAGCCCGTAGGTCGAGCGGAGCCAGTCCACCCACGCGTTGAGGTCCAGCCACTCCGCTTCGGCCTCGTCGCTGGACAGAAGATTCCAGTTCAGTGGCCGGAGCGGTTGGTCGGGCTCCTCGGGTCTGGAGTATTCGGCTGAGCCGCTGAACATCGGATGGATGCTCGCGTCGAAGTCGGGGTCGAGCAGTGACTCCTGTGGGCCGTCGACAGTCGGCATGGCCGGGGCCCGGATCAGAGGCCGACGACTCGCGGCGGCTCATTCGCCGCGGCCAACTGGTCGGCCGGCGGGTCGGGCTGGTTCGCCGGTGTCCGGTCAACCGAGTAGCGAGTCCAGGTGGTGTCGTGGCCGATGTGCTTGGCGACGAACTGCTCCCGAGTCACGGTCTGCTCGTTCCACGTCTTCTCGTACTCGGTGATGTAGCCCGAGGCGACGAATTGGTCGCCTACCCGGAATCGCGCGTAGGTGCGCTTGGCGGACTCGCCGTACATCACGAGGTTGTGAAACGTCGGGTCCAGTTTGGTGAACGAGCCGTCGGGCTCCTTGCGCCAGTGCTCGACGCCGACGCGCGCGTAGAAGCGGGCGTCCTTCGTGTCGGGCTTGGTCAGCTCGGGCGCGGTAGCGATGAAGCCGTGGAGGCTGAGCTGGGTCGGGATGGTCATTGCTGACTCCTGCGATCTCGCGGAGCCTCGGGTGGCGTCCGCTCTCAGGGATCAGGTGTGCAGGCAGCGCCGTGGCTGCAGAGGGCGGAGCGGTTCTGTCGGTGGTCACGGTCATGATCTGAAGTGATCGGACGAACGAAACTAGGACAGAGACGATGACGCAGGACCGTATTACTCAGGCTGATCTCGAGTGGTGGCTCTCACGAGCCGCCGACCTTGAGTGGACCTTCGCCAA
The DNA here is from genome assembly GCA_963807335.1 of uncultured Actinomycetota bacterium. Classification (GTDB taxonomy): domain Bacteria; phylum Actinomycetota; class Actinomycetes; order Propionibacteriales; family Nocardioidaceae; genus Nocardioides. The sequence goes on along the minus strand of CAWEBT010000010.1, from coordinate 5,411 downwards.
GACTTACGCCGAGACCGCGCCGCACCACTACGTGGTCGAGAACCGCACGCCCGGAGTCACCCACGAAGACATGGTTCGTGCCGCGCGAGTCATCCACACTTTCGGTCAGCCGGGCAAGTACTACTCGCTGACCAAGATCTACTTGGTAAGCCCTGACGGCAAGTATCGGTGGTGGACCGAGGACAGGCACTTTACGGATACGACACTGGTGAACCGGGCGACCACTGAGCTGTTCTACGGGGTCCAGAACTCGCTGCCGACGATCAGCGGCATCGACACACCCTTCGACGGGATCGCCACCTGGTGGGATGCCGAGCACCCGATAGCCGACGGCGAGCCAGACCGAGTGAGAAAGCTTCTCGCTGGCGTACGGGGCACCTACCCACCACACGTTCTGGACATCGGCTGCGGGACCGGGCGCGTTGTGGACCTCGGACTTGTCTCGCCCGAGCGCTACGCCGGGGTCGACTCCAGCCAAGCAATGCTCAACCTCCTACTCCGCAAGCATCCGAAGGCCGCGGCGGTGTACCCCGTCGACGTTCGGGATGCGCTGCGACTCGGCAGATTCACGCCCGGTCAATTCGACTGGGTTGTTGTGGACTCGTCCGTCGACCTGAGTCCAGGTGAGCGGAAACAGATCGAGCGGATCGCTCGGCTGGCTGTCATCGACGTCGCTGGTCACGACTGGTCGGTCCAGGACGTCGCTGAACGGTCAGTGCAGCGGATCTTGTCGCATCGGGATGCATCATGACGACGGCCATCGCCACGGAGCTCTTGCCCGCTCTGGTCGTATCGGTATCGGTGGGTGCGGAGGCCGAGTCATGGCTGCACGACCTGACCGCGGTGAGCCCAGAGCAGCCCATCGTGTGGTGCCCGCACGGCTACCGGCGCAGTGGCACGGCAGTGCGTAACCTTCAGCAACTCTCCGTGCTTGTCTCGAGTCTTCCGGCGCCTGGCGAGTGGGCGGTCGTCGAATGGTCGGACGGCGATGTCCGCCGCTGGTGCCAGACGATGCGCTACCCGACGGGCTGGGTGGTCGACGCTCACGACGGCACCCCTGACGACTTCGCCAAACGCGTCTTTCGAGGCGGACCGGGTGACTATCCGGAGCCGAGCGGACGTCGCTCTGCCTTCGACTTCGAGCTCTGGAAGCCGTACGCGGCAGCCGACGTGATGTGGAGCTGGCTCCACGGCAGTCTCCCCGAGGGGTGCTCGCGGACGATGAGGCACATGATCAGCGGGATTTTCGATCATGGCCTCGGCTAATCGCCGATACGGTGACGACGGTTGAACAACGACGAGCAGGAGAATGCAGTGGAGGCAACTCTCGAGCCGCGACTCGTCATCCCAGGCAACGACGACGAGCCCTTCATCTCGGGTGATTTCCTGGTCGCGGCCTACCAGCGGGGATACCGATGGGGACGCCACGAGGTGCGACAGCTTCTCGACGACATCAAGGGCAACGCTGACGACGCGCGCAAGCGGGGTAAGACGCCAAGCGCCTACTACCTGCAGCCGGTTGTTGTGTTGTCTCGCGGCGAGGCCGTCTGGGAACTCGTCGACGGCCAACAGCGGCTCACGACCCTTTACCTGATCGCCAAGTACATCGGCACCAGGGATCCCGATGCCAAAGTCGAGTACACGCTCTCGTACGAGACGCGCAATCAGGAAGGCAACGACAGCCGGCACTTCCTGGAGGACCTGGAGACCTTGGACGACGACGTCCGGAAGTCCAACATCGACTTCCACCACATCGCCGTCGCCTATGACGAGATCAACGAATGGTTCCGCGAGCAGGCGAATCCGAAGAAGGCCGCCAACGACATCTACAACGCGCTGTCGGAGTGGGTCTACGTCATTTGGTACGAGGCGCCGAGTGACACCAATGCCAACGACCTCTTCACGCGGCTGAACCGTGACCGCATCCCGCTCACCGATTCAGAGCTGATCAAGGCGCTCGTGCTGTCCAACAGTGGCGCCGCTGCCGGGCAGCCCGGTCGGCAGGAGGAGATCGCCGCTCAGTGGGACGCATTCGAGCGAGATCTTCGTGACGAGCAGTTCTGGGCGTTCCTCACCGGATCGACGACCCGGCGGCCGACCCACATCGACTTCCTCTTCGAGAGCATGACTCCGGCCGCCGGCCTCCGCGTCCGTCCTCGGTACTGGACCTTTGAGAAGGTTCGCGACGACATCGAGGAGCGGGGAGCGTCCGCATTCTGGCGTGATGTGGTGGCCCGACACGGCCTGCTCACAGGCTGGTTTCCACGACCCCGAGCTCTACCACCGGATCGGATACATGGTCGCGATCGGGGACTCCGTCCCAGACCTGATCGAGGTTTCGCGGTCGCAGACCCACTCAGCGTTCCGCGAAGGTCTTGTCGACCGGACCCGCGAGCGACTGAAACTCTCGCGCGACGCGGTGTCGTTGCTCCAATACAGCAAGAACGACGCCAAGTGCACCGAGGTCCTCCTGCTGATGAACGTAGAGGCGGTCCTGGCGAGCAGAGACGCTGGAGCTCGCTTCTCGTTCCATGCCTATGCGCGCGACGGCTGGTCCCTGGAGCACATTCACGCCCAGAACTCCGAGGGGCTCAAGAAGGAGAACCAGCGGCGAGACTGGCTTGAGGCGCACGTCAAGAAGATTCGCGCGACGGAGTGGAGCGCGGAACACGCGCCGGCAGCCGATCAGGTGGCGACGCAGATCGACACGCACCTCGCACTCGCTGCAGGGAAGACCGACGACATCGGGTTCCAAGAGATCCTGGAAAAGGTATTCGCGCTATTCGGTGCCCCCGGAGGCAGCTCCACCGAGGAGAACCTGCATGGGCTCGGGAACCTCGCGCTGCTTCAGCGCGACTTCAACAGCAAGCTGAATAACGCGGTGTTTGCGCTCAAGCGCGAGCGCATCGTCGAGCTCGATGAAGCAGGGGCCTACATCCTCCCGTGCACTCGAAACGTCTTCCTGAAGTACTACACCGCGGCCGAAGATCAGCAGCTGTCGATCTGGGGCCCGCAGGATCAGGACCAGTACTACTGAGAAGCTGCTCGCTGCGATCGAGCCCTTCCTCGCCGTTGAGGTCGTTGCCGCGAACGAGGACGTCGCATGATCGATCAACACCTAAAGGGCCACCCGGCGACGTTCATCGAGCTCTTCGACCCTCCTGAGCAGGGGCGGCCCGCGATCACGTCGATCGAGATCCCCATCATTCAGCGAGACTTCGCACAGGGCCGGCCGGACGACGAGGCAAGCGGCATCCGCGAGCGCTTTCTTGACGCCATGGTTCGCGCCTGTGTGACCGACGCAGACGTGGCCCTTGATTTCGTGTACGGCGATGTCAAAGCCGGCGTTCTCCGCCCGCTCGACGGGCAGCAAAGACTCACAACCCTCTTCCTCCTGCACTGGTACGTCGCCTCGCGTGCAGAGGTCCTCGACTCTGCGGCACGGTGGCTACAGTTCTCCTACGCCACGCGTCCCACCGCCCGGGACTTTTGCGAATCCTTGGCCGAACACCCTTACCCCGGTGGATCGACGACGCCGTCCGCGTGGATCACCGACCAGCCTTGGTACGTCTACCCGTGGCGCCAGGACCCGACGATCTCGTCAATGCTCGTGATGCTCGACGCCCTCCACGAGCGCTTCGAGGCCGAAGCCCCGGAGTTCTCGAAGGTCTGGGACCGCCTCGAGAAGCGAACCGACCGAGCCATCTGGTTCATTTTCCTCCCCGTGGCCGACATGGACTACGGCGAAGACCTGTACATCAAGATGAACTCCCGCGGGAAGCCGCTGACGCCCTTTGAGGTGTTCAAGGCTGATCTAGAAGGGATGCTCAAGCCAGTTCTGAAAGGCAGCGCTTGCCCGGTCGTCGCGCACACCCACGACCGCTACGAGCATCTCACGATGAGCATCGACGGAGCCTGGGCGGATGTCCTCTGGGAGTACGAGAAGGCCGACGACAGCGACTACGTCGTAGACGACGAGTTCATGCGCTACCTCACCTTCGTCATCGACATTTGTGAGTGGCGCGACAGCCAACCTGACCGGCGATGGCGCGACAAGTCTGCCTCCAGGGAATGGCCGATCGAGGAACGCGCCCGCCTTGCGTTCGCAGACGAGAGGAACGAGCACGCCCAGAGGAACCGTGAGTTCTTCTTCCACGCGTTCGACACGTGGTGCGGCGTGAACCCGGTCGACGAGTTCGGACTGCTCCTCGGCTGGCGGGTCTGGACACGGCCCGCTTCCATTGCTCGCCTCGACCTCGCCTGACCTGTTTGGCAGTTGCATCAGCTCGTATGGCCAGGAGTTCTCCCTCGCCGAGTCACTCATGCTGTTCGCTGTTCTCCTCTCACGCCAAGGCGATGGCCTGGAGGCAGACGATCGCGACCGACGGCTTCGCACTCTGCGCAACCTCGCGGAGACTGCCTTCATCGACCGCAAGCGTATGGCCGAATACGTCGGAACTGTGGAGCGTCTGATGCTCCAGGAACGCTCGAGAAAGCCCAAGCCTTCAACGCCGAGTGGACTGCCGACGAGCCCGAAAAGTGGAAGCCGCGGACGCACACCCTGAGGTCCTGCTCGGCCTCCATAGCCTCGAGGACCTTGCCGTCATCCGCGGCAGGCTCTTTGCCTTCGAGGCTGGATGCCGAAACCATCGCGACGCGGCGACGCATTCCAACTGCTGGCCGAACCATCGCCACGGGACCCACTCGGAGCGGCGCTCCTCACCAAGGCCGATTATTCGCGCGACGTCGCTGGAACGGCACCCGGCGTCAGCTCGGGAAGCTCGACCAAAGACGACTCTTGGCGCGACCTCTTCACCACCGGTAGCCGGGCTTCCGTCGGCCGCACCCGTATTCCGCTGATGGCTTTGCTGGACGACGTCCACGCGCGGATGCAGAACACCGTGCGAGTCCTGCGGACGTACTGGACGGGATCCGTCGCGAGTGGCTCGCCGATCGGCAGTCTCGCAACCACTTCGACTGGCGGTACTACTTCGTCCGCTACCCAGGCGCCCGCAGCTCCGTGGGCGAGGGGTACTTCCACAACAGCGGGTACGACGAAACTCGCGGCGGCTTTAGCTACGGCCGACTCCGGATGCTGCACGGAGGCAGTTACATCGCGTACTTCAGCGACGCACTTCTGAGAGCTGCTTGGGGTGGAGGGGAAACCTCGCCGACATCGCCCGCGAGCCGAAGTGGTGGCACCGCGACGACCCTGGCATGGGCATGAGCCAGTCGCAGCTCGAGATTCGATGCTTGGACGACAGTTTCGAGGTTGTGCTCCCTGCCGATAACGGGGAAGTCGCTGCGGAAGCCATGGCCGTGCTCGCGAAGTTCCCGGGCGGCAGCGGCAACCTCGTGCTCGTCGAGCAGGATCCGGTCGACGGCGTCCTGGTAGACCGTGAAGACCGGGT
>CAWEBT010000009.1:0-255607 GCA_963807335.1 uncultured Actinomycetota bacterium | reverse complement strand
GACGATCGAGGTCGTCGACCACGATGAGCAGATGTTCGGCTCGGGGCGGTTCACCACCGATAAGGCCGGCTACGCAGCCATGCGGGCCTACGCCAAGACCTGGCCGGACCGGGTCTGGGCAGTCGAAGGCGCCAACGGTGCCGGGCGTCCGCTGGCCCAGCGGCTCCTCGAGTCCGGCGAGCACGTTGTCGACGTTCCAGCGAAGCTGGCCGCGCGGGTGCGGCTCTTCGACACCGGCCACAATCGCAAGACCGACGCCCACGACGCTCACGCGGTCGCTGTCGTGGCGGTCCGCACGGCGAACCTGCGGGTCCTCAAGGTCGACGGCGAGCTCGAAGCGATGCGGATGCTGACCGACCGGCGTGAGGCACTCACTCGTCGTCGGGTCCAGACGGTGTGCCGACTCCAGGCGCTGCTGGCCGAGCTGCTGCCGGGCCAGGCCAAGCGCGACATCACCACCGGTCAGGCCAAGCGGATGCTCGCGTCCGTGCGCCCACGCGACATCGCCGGCAAGACCCGCCGCCGCATCGCCGCAGAAGAACTCGCAGACCTGATCGCCATCGAGGAGAAGATCAAGAAGGCCACCGCCGAGCTGAAGGCCATGGTCCTAGCCCGCGGTTCGCGACTCATGGACATCCACGGCGTTGGTGCCGTGGTGGCGGCACGGATCCTCGCCGATGTTGGTGACGTCGCCCGGTTCGCGGACCGGAACCGGTTCGCGTCCTGGACCGGTACGGCACCCTTGGACGCGTCCTCCGGTGAGCAGAACCGGCACCGTCTTTCGCGGGCCGGGAACCGCCGGGTGAACCACATGATCCACATCGCTGCCGTCACCCAACTGCGCATCGATACCGAAGGTCGGGACTACTACCGAGGCAAGCGAGCGGCTGGCAAGAAGCCGAAGGAAGCGATCCGCTGCCTCAAGCGACGGATCTCCGACACCGTCTACAAACAACTCGTCGCCGACGCCCTCAGGACACAAGGTGCGGGCCCGGGAGGGCACTGCGGGGCGTCTCTAGAATCCAGCGCGGTCGACCTACCCCCGCGAATCGACACTTCGGATCAGCCACTCCCGGACCCGCATCCACGACGCTACGCCGCGCCACCGCTAGCCCGGAAGAGCGAAGCCTCAAGAACCCTCCAAACCGCCGGTTGACAACAGAGGGGAGCCGCAATGGGGCACGTCCATCGGTGCCGGTGAGTCAACCGCAACCGGCGTCCGTTGAACGGTTGAGTATGGCTACCGATGTACGGGTGCCCGACAGCGAGGAGGCTGGGGAAACCGGGACGAGAGCTTCTCGGCCGACTGGTTGGGAGCCCGCGATGCAGGAAAGCACAGGATCGGCACGTACCGCGCGAACGAGTGCTTCTCTCGTGGTCATTCTCGTCCCGACCGCCTTGGTCGCCAGCGGATTCGTGGGACGGGACCTCGGCCGCGGCGTGCTGCTACTCGCGGCGGCGGCCGCGGTCGTCTGCCTGGTTGCATCCGTGAGTCTTGTGCGCGGTGACGCCTGGGCGCGGTGGCAGGGATGGCTGTTGGTCGCGGGGACCGTATGCGTCCTCGGCGGCGGCTCGTATCTATCGGCCGTCCGCGACGTTCCGGCCGCCATCCCGATCTTTGGTGTCCTGGCGGTCCTGCTCGGTCTGGTGCTGCTGGGCGCTGGCGCGCTGGCATTGCGGCCACCGCGAACGCATGCGGGTGCGACGCCGAGCAGCACCTCGCCCACTGCCTCTTAGTGGGCTCAGGCGCGTCGGTTGACGCCGCCACGGGGCTGGCGATGAGTCGCATCGGTCGATGCTTGGTTCCCGGCGGGACTGGGCAGGGGACGTCCACCTGATTGCCAAGAGCGGCGCCGGTCGAGGCGCCGTGTGGATCAGGAGCATCGACCATGACGATCCCGACCCAGATGAGCCTGCACGGGTTCATCGCGACCGACCCCGACCTGCACTTCTCTGAGAACGGCGTGGCCAGGTTCAGCGCCCGTGTCGGGGTGCGGCAGTTCCGCCAGGACCCGGACGGCTCGACCACCCAACTCGAGCCGACGTTCCACGACCTCGTGATCTTCCGCAAGACCGCTGAGCGGGCCTACGAAGCCTTCCGCAAGGGCGACACCTTCGTCGCCACGGGCTGCATCAACGAGAACCCGTACGTGCGGCAGGGCCGGAGGATCGTGCGCGAGGAGTTCGTCGCCCGGCACATCGGTCACGACCTGGTGCTCACCAAGTACGTCGTGGAGGGCGAGCAGCCGACACCGCCCACCCCCGATCACGAGCACACCCTTCCGACCGGGCCGGTTCCTGAGCCGGTCGTCGGGCTCTGACCAGGTGCTCCGTCATGTACTTGCAGGAGGGTCACGACGGCCCCGCGGATCAGGCGGCGTTGATCGAGGAGCGCGACCTCGCGACGTACGTCCCGCCGGAGCTGTGGGGCGACGGTGACGACGAGCTGCGTCCCGTCGACTGGAACACGCTCCCGGCGGATGAAGCAGAGGGGGAGTGGCGCGACCTCAACAAGTGGGTCGACTGGATCCGCAAGTCCCACGGGCTTCCCGCGACCGTGATCGCACCGCTGTGGCACCGCCACGACGAGATGGTCTGGGAGCTGTCCGCGCAGCACCTGTCTTTCCGTGCCAGCTACCACCGCGACGCCCAGCCCACGGCCCCGGCCGCGTGGCGCCGCGACTTCTGGGACGCCCAGCAGCGGCTGCGCCAGATGGTGGCGGCTTGCGGCACGCGCATCGATCGCGACCGGCCCACCCGCGTCACTGCCTGGCCTGGCGAGCCGGCGGTCCCGACGACCGAGGAGCGGGTCATCACCAACCGCGCAGAGGACTTCGAGCGGTTCGTCGCCGAGGACGTCCGTCAGCGCCGAGAACGCGAGACGCGTGCCGCTGCGTGACCACACGCCGTCCCGAAGACCAACTAATCCACAGTTCCCGGGCTGGCAGCGACAAGCCGGCGGGGGACGGCCGACCGTCAGTCCACTCAAGAGAACGGGGACACCGCGATGTTGCTCGGCCAAGCCCTCACCCTGACCAAGGCTCGCTCCTACGTCGCGGCGCTCGCCGACCGGGCATCGACAGTGGAGGCGTCGTCGGCCTACGAGCACGCCCTCATCGAGCTCGACTGGATCCACGGCGACGACGTACCTGCCCTGGACACGCTCGGGCTGACCACCGACCGCGACATCCTGATGCTCGATGCCATCACCACGATCCTGCAGCTGGCCGACTACGGCGTCGATGAGCTGGGGATCGAGCTGGTCCTCGCGGCGCTCTACGACGCTCACGACCTGGACGCGGCGTGATGTACGCCGAGAACGGACACCTGCTCCGCGCCGAGCTCTCCTCGCTGCTCAGGCAACACCGCATCCAGCCGCGCATCGGAGGTCCGGGCAGCCACACGGTCCCGGTCACGACCTCGGGGGAGGAGCGGGCTGAGATGGGGGAGCAGGTGCGCCGCTACCGGCAGTCAGCCCTGACCTGGTGTCTTCAAGCCGCGGTTGCGGTCGAACCCGAGGCGAAGAGCCGACTCTCACCACGCGCGACCAACCCGTTCCGGTTGCCTGCTGCCCAGCACGGCGGACTTGCCGCACTACGGAAGGCCCTCGAGCAGGCAGCGCGGGCCTCCACTGCGCCACTTCCCGACCTGGCGGAGCTGACCACACCCCACGAGCTGCCTCTGGTCGAGCACTGGCGTCAGGTCGCCCGCGCCGCCGCCCTCGGCGAGCACGACTTCGACGCAGGGCTCGGTCACGGCCGTCTCGACGACGGGCAGCTCCACACCCTGATCGGTGACGTCGCCGCCACCGTCCGGGCGCTGGTGGTGCTCGATGCGCGCTACGCCACGATCCCGGGCTGGGAACGACTCCACCGCGCGGACCGGCTCGGCTGGGCCGCGCTGGCGTGCGCACTCGACGCCGGCCTCGACCCGCCCGACTACTCCATCGACATGCGTGGGTGGCGACCCAAGACCAAAGTCATCACCGGCCCGGCCAAGCCGGGCCTGCTCGGGGTGCTCCAGGCCGAGCACAACCTCACCATCCGCATGCAAGCCTTCCCCAGCGCCATGAACCTGCGTTTGGTCGTCGACTCCCAACGACTCCTGTCGGGGGGCCTGGCCGCCCGCGTAGAGAAGATCGAGCCCGCACTCCATGAGGCGTGGCGGGACCGGGAGCAGACCTACAACGACCTCCAGCGCGAGCTGCGCAACGTCGGCGGCAACGTCGGCGTGGGCGAACTCGCCGTCGCTGAGGGAGCCAACGCCTGGAACCGGCTCAAAGCACTCCCGCCGGACGCCCACATGGACCCGCGCATCGTGCACGCGTTCACCACCCTCTTCACCAAGCTCGACGCCCGCATCGCCGACGTCGTCGAGGAAGGCATCCAACGCCGGTCGTACAGCGTTCGCGCCAAGGCCCCGGGGTTCGTGACCGACAACGGAGCAGTCGTCGCCCGGGTCCACGAGCGCTTCATCCCGCTGGCCGAAGCGGACCACACCGCCATCGTCGGGCTCGTGCGCGACCGGCTCCGCCCGACTCCCGAGCCCCAGACCGCACCACCCGGCGCGGCCCGCAGCCGGGCCGAACTGCACACCGCGATCGTCCACCAGCCCGAACGCCCGGCCGGCGGCAAGGACGGCGTCGGCATCTGACAACCACCCCACCCGAAGGAGCTGACCATGGCCACGTCGAGAACCGCATCCGAGCTCGACCACGCAGGCGATGGGGTCGGTGCACCAAGGCCTCAGGCGTGGGCGTCGGCCACCATGCATCAACCGGTCGGTCTGCTCCAACTGGTCGAGGCCCACATCATGGGGCGCCGATCCCCTTCCCGACTCTTCGGTCGAGCAGGTCATCGAGTGCGGCTGCCGCCCGGGACTGGGCATCATGGAGCAGGTGCGCGTAGGTGTTCAAGGTGACCTGCCCGCTCGCGTGCCCCAGCCGCTCCTGAACGACCTTGACCGACTGTCCGGCCTCGAAAAGCAGCGATGCGTGGGTGTGCCGCAGTTCGTGGACGGTGAGACGGGGGAGATCCAGGTCGGGGTGCGCCTGCCGGTAGTGCGTCTGGACCCGCAGGAAGGAGTGCATCAGGGCGGGCTGGGTCGCCGCCCGCCCGGGCAGCGATGGGAACACCGGGTGATCCGATCGCAGACCCCTCAGCGGAGTCACGTTGCCGGCCGCTCCGGCAAGCACCGGCGGCAATACCGTCCGCCAGTCCTGCAACAGCAGCGCGCACGTCGTGTCGAAGGTCACCGTGCGCGGGCGGCCACCCTTGACGGGCCCGATCACGTAGCGCTGACCGAGTGGCAGCGTCTCGTCGCAGTGCAGGGCGCGTTCGATCCGCATCTCGCGCTTGGTGAAGTCGAGGTCGCCCCATCGCAACCCGAGGAGCTCCCCGGACCGAAGACCGGTGCGCGCGAGGATGACCCAGGCTCGCGCCCAGGGCTCGTCCTTCGCCAACGCCCAGTCACAGAACCGGGTGAGCTCGTCGACGTCCCAGATCGAGAACGGCTTCACCCGCCGCGAGGTGGGGCCCTTGGGCCGGCCGGCGTGCTTGGAGTTGGCAGGGTTCTTCACGATCAGCCCCTCGTCCTGGGCGGCCAGGAAGATCGTGTTGACCCAGTTGGCGTAGCGCGCCACCGTCGAGGTGGCGAGGCCCATGCGAGGCCGCCTCGCCGACGGTGGTTGCTTGCTCCCGTTCTCCAGGCCGCGGTAGGCGGCCGCGAGGTCGGTGGGCCTGATCTCGGCCAACCGGAGCCGCCCGATGTAGGGCTCCATGGCATCGATCACACGCTGGATATAGAGACGGGTACTGCTGCGCCCCCCGTAGCCGTCGACCCACCGCTGCGCATAGGCACCGAAGGTGTCGCGCCCGACCGGCTTCGCCACACCCCGGATCAGGTCGGCACGGAGCAGGGTGAGCTCGACGTCGGCGTCGTCGTGGCTGGCGAATCCACCGCGGGAGTGCTTGCGGTCCCCCTCCCCGGGGCGAGACGGATCGACGGGCGCGGAGATCTCGAAACGCCATCGCAGCCCACCCTTGGTCGGGTAGGACGTGATCGACCCGGTCCCACGCTCGCGCGCGGGGCGTGGACCGGGCGGCGCTTTCCGTCTGGTCCTCATGTGAGGTCCTCCTCGACACCGAAGGCCCGCAGGAACGGACGCCGGGGAATGAGGACTCGGCGACCGATGTGGACGGCGGGGATGGTGCCGTCCTCGATCGCGTGATCGACGGTGCGGGGATCCAGGGTCAGCAGGACGGCGACCTCGGCCCGGTTGAGAACCTCGCGGTCGCTGCCGCGAAGCTCGGCCCAGGTGGTGATCGGGGTGGCGATGGTGTGGTTGCTCATGTCCTTGAGGTGGGCGGGCGGTGCCGCTGAACGGGGCTGCCGGCGTCTGGATGCGGCTGGTTCGCCGTGACGATGGCGAATGCCGACCACCTTCGATCTAGGGTGGGACGTCGCATGGGACGTCGCATGGAGCTCTACGGAGGGCATTCTGAACACCGCCAATTCTCGTGAACCTGCAGGTCAGCGCCCGGATGGGGGAGTGCGGCTGCCGAAGGCCGTGCTGTGGGACATGGACGGCACGCTCGTCGACACCGAGCCGTACTGGATCGAGACGCAGTACGCGCTCGCGGCCGAGTACGGCGGCAAGTGGACCCATGAGCACGCGCTCAACCTCGTGGGCAACGACCTGCTCGACTCCGGTCTCTACATGCGCCAGCACATGGGCATCGACCTGGAGCCCGCCGAGATCGTCGAGACGCTCCTCGACGGAGTGGTCGCGCGGGTCGAGGAGTCGGTGCCGTGGCGTCCGGGCGCGCTGGAGCTGCTCGAGGACCTCGCGGCGCAGTCGGTGCCGTGCGGGCTGGTCACGATGTCCTACAAGCGCTTCGTGGCCCCGATCCTGGCCACGCTGCCCGCCGACACCTTCGTGACGATCGTGACCGGCGACTCGGTGGCGCACGGCAAGCCCCACCCGGCGCCGTACCTCAAGGCGGCCGCCGAGCTGGGGTTCGACGCCGCCGACTGCCTGGCGATCGAGGACTCCAACACCGGCGCGCGGTCGGCCGAGTCCGCGGGCTGCGTCGTGCTGTGCGTGCCCAACCACGTCCCGCTGCTCGACGGCGACCGACGGGTCTTCGCCGACACCCTGGCCGGCATGACGGTGGACGGCTTGCGGGCGGCGTACTCCTCGATCGGCTGAGCTCGAGGCCGCGGTTTGGTCCCAAACCGCAGGTTTCGGGGCCTCGACCCTGCGGTTTGGTCCCAAACCGCAGGCACCAGGCGACGACCGCGCCGACGACCGGAGCTCAGAGCAGACCGGTGACACCCTGGTCGCTGTCGACGTCCCCGGCCGGATCGACGTCGGGCGTCGGCACCCCCGGCACCGGCAGCGGCGGGGGAGTGCCGCCGTACGCCGGACAGATCGCCTGGTGGCTGCACCACGAGCACAGCCGGCTGGGGCTGGGCTGCCAGTCGCCCGTGTCCTCCGCCAGCCGGATCGCCCGCCACACGGCCTCGACCTTGCGCTCGGTGGCCAGCAGGTCTGCCTCGTCCGGGACGTAGCGCAGGATCTCGCCGTTGCCGAGGTAGACGAGCTGGAGCATCGACGGCACGACGCCGCGGGTGCGCCAGATGACCAGGGCGTAGAACTTCATCTGGAACAGAGCCTTGGCCTCGAACCGCTCGCCGGGGCTGCGACCGGTCTTGTAGTCCACCACCCGGATCATCCCGTTGGGCGCGACGTCGAGACGGTCGACGAAACCTCGCAGGAGCAGCTTGGACTCGAGCACCGCCTCGACGTAGAGCTCGCGCTCCGCGGGCTCCAGGCGCCGGGGGTCCTCGAGGGCGAAGTACTTCTCCAGCACCACCTCGCACGACGCGAGCCACGAGTCGAAGTCCACCCCTTCGGAGCCCACCCCGTCGGAGCCACCGGCCGTCGGTGCGAACAGGTCGGAGAGCAGCGGCTCCTGCTCGAGGACCTGCCGCCACGCGACGGGAAGCATCGAACGGGCCCGGTCGGGCGTGCGGTCGTCAGCCGGCAGGTCGAAGAGGTCCTCGAGGACCTTGTGCACCACCGTGCCCCGAACGGCGTCCGGCGAGATCTCCTCGGGCAGCTTGTCGATCGTGCGGAACCGGTAGAGCAGCGGGCAGGTCATGAAGTCGCCCGCGCGGCTCGGGGAGAGGGCGCCGAGCACCTGGACGCCGTCGACCGGCGTGGAGCGGATCTCCGCCGGGGACGGATCGGTGCTGGTCATGAATTCACCCTAGGCGCCGCCACCGACAGGGCGCCGATCTGACGGGGTCGACCGGCTAGGGTCGGGGCGTGTCCGAGAATGCCGCCGAACCGGCACCGTCCAGGCCTCCCGGGACGATCCGGATCGGCTCCATCGGCGGGGTCGACGTGCTCGTCACCACGTCGTGGTTCATCGTGGCCGCCCTCATCTCCTACCTGGTGTCGCCCCGCATCGAGCAGGTCGAGCCGGGTCTCGGTGTCTGGAAGTACGTCGCGGGCGTGGTGTTCGCGATGGTGCTCTACGGCTCGGTCCTCCTCCACGAGGTGTCGCACGCGCTGATGGCGCGCCGCTACGGCTACCCCGTCACCTCCATCACCCTCCACTTCCTCGGCGGCATGACCGCGATCGAGGGCGAGTCGCGCCGTGCGCGTCACGAGTTCTTCATCGCCGTGGTGGGTCCGCTCACCTCCCTGGTCGTCGGCGGCGCCGCCCTGGCCCTGTGGTTCGTCACGCCAGACGGCCTGCTGCGCGTGGCCGTCGAGGGACTGGCGGGCGCCAACCTGCTCGTCGGCGTGCTCAACCTGGTGCCGGGCCTGCCGCTCGACGGGGGTCGGGTGCTCAAGTCGGCGGTCTGGGGCGCCACGGGAAGTCCTCACCGCGGCACAATCGTGGCCGGCTGGGGCGGCCGGGTCACCGCGCTCGTGGTGCTCTCGTGGCCCTTCGTCCTCATGACCGTCTTCGCCGTCGATCCCGACCTGATCGACTACCTGCTCGTCTTCGTGCTGGCCATGTTCCTCTGGACCGGCGCCACGTCGGCGATGGCGCACGCACGCCTGCGCCAACGCCTCCCGAAGCTGGTCGCGCGCCCCCTCGCCCGTCGTACGCTCACCGTGCCCGAGGACCTCCCGCTCGCCGAAGCAGTACGCCGTGCGCAGGAGGCGCACGCCGGCAGCATCGTCACGGTCACCGCGTCCGGGGCGCCGCTCGGCATCGTCAACGAGGCCGCCCTGCTCGCCACCCCCGAGGCGCGACGCCCGTGGCTGCCGACGTCGACGGTGGCCCGGAGCATCGAGGAGGGCCTCACCCTCCCGGCCGACATCGCGGGAGAGGAGCTCGTGGTGGCCCTCACCCGGCGACCGGCCGAGGAGTACCTGCTCGTCGAGACCGACGGCACCATCCACGGTGTGCTGACGACCGCCGACGTCGATCGCGCGTTCAGGGACGGCGGGCACTAGGGTTCCGCGCATGTCTGAGCAGACCCTTACCGACAGCAGTGACGACGTTCCCGCCGCCGCCTGGTCAGGAGTCCACCGCGGCGTGCTGCGGGAGGGCGAATGGGTGCGCCTGCTCGACCAGAAGGGTCGCCGCCACAACTTCGAGCTGGTCGCCGGCAAGCGGTTCTTCTCCAACCGCGGCCACCTCGAGCACGACGAGCTGATCGGTCGCGAAGAGGGCTTCACCGTCGCGTCGTCCGCGGGCGGCGAGTACCTCGTGTTCCGGCCGCTGCTCTCGGAGTTCGTGGTGTCGATGCCGCGCGGTGCTGCGGTCGTCTACCCCAAGGACGCGGCCCAGATCGTCTCGATGGCCGACATCTTCCCGGGGGCACGTGTGGTCGAGGCCGGGGTCGGCTCGGGCGCCCTGACCTGCTCGCTGCTCCGCGCGGTCGGCCCGTTCGGCCACGTCTTGTCGTTCGAGCGTCGCGAGGAGTTCGCCGACGTCGCGCGCCGCAACGTCAACCAGTTCTTCTCCTCTCCCGACGGCGAGCCGCACCCCGCCTGGGAGCTGCGGCTCGGCGACCTCACCGAGGAGCTTCCGCGTGTCGAGCACCCGGTCGACCGGATCATCCTCGACATGCTCGCGCCGTGGGAGTGCGTCGACGCCGTCGCCGGCGCGCTGACTCCCGGTGGCATCGTCTGTGCGTACGTCGCCACCACGACCCAGCTGTCGCGCATCGTCGAGACGCTGCGCGAGCATGGTGGCTTCACCGAGCCGCACGCCTGGGAGTCCCTCGTGCGCGACTGGCACGTCGAAGGCCTGGCGGTCCGCCCCGGCCACAAGATGATCGGTCACACGGCCTTCATCGTGACCGCCCGCCGGATGGCCCCGGGCGAGAAGGCGATGCTGAAGAAGCGCCGACCGGCGCCGGGCGCCTACGGCGTCGACTACTCCGGTCCGCGGCCCTCCGACCTGCCTCCGCAGGTCGCCGAGGAGCGGTACGACGACTGAGCCGCGCGCGCGCGTCGTACCTGCTGGGCAATTCGTGACCAACACGGCAAGATTTCCCCTTCCGTAGTCGGCTCGAGTGGGTAGTGTCCGAAGGACAGGAGGTGCCCAGATGTCTACTTCAGACAGCGACAACACCCGCCCAGGTGAGCCGAACCGCAGCGCCGACGAGCTCATGGGCCAGGTGCGTTTCCTCGAGGCCGAGGTCACCGATCTGCGGCGCCGACTCACGGACTCGCCCGGTCACTCGCCCAGCCTCGAGCTGCGCCTGGCCGACACCCAGCGCTCGCTGTCGGCGGTCACCGGCCAGAACGAACGGCTCGCCTCGACGCTCCGCGAGGCCCGCGACCAGATCACCAAGCTCAAGGAGGAGGTCGACCGGCTGGCCCAGCCGCCGGCCGGCTTCGGCACGTTCCTGCAGCGCAACGAGGACGACTCCGTCGACGTGTTCACCGGTGGCCGCAAGCTCCGGGTGAACGTCAGTCCGGGTGTCGAGGTCGAGCACCTGGTCCGCGGCCAGGAGGTCATGCTCAACGAGGCCCTCAACGTCGTGGCCGGCTTCGACTTCGAGCTGGTCGGCGAAGTGGTGATGTTCAAGGAGCTGCTCGCCGACGGCGAACGCGCCCTCGTCATCGCCAACGCCGACGAGGAGCGCGTCGTACGCCTCGCTGCGCCACTCCTCGAGGTGACGCTGCGCGCCGGCGACTCGCTGCTGCTGGACTCGCGCGCCGGGTACGTCTACGAGAAGGTGCCCAAGTCCGAGGTCGAGGAGCTCGTGCTCGAAGAGGTCCCCGACATCGACTACGACGCGATCGGCGGTCTGGTCGCGCAGATCGACGCGATCCGAGACGCCGTCGAGCTGCCCTACCTGCACCCCGAGCTCTTCAAGGAGCACCAGCTCAAGCCGCCCAAGGGCGTGCTTCTCTACGGCCCTCCGGGTTGCGGCAAGACCCTGATCGCGAAGGCGGTGGCCAACTCGCTGGCCAAGAAGGTCGCGGCCAAGACCGGGGCGGAGGGCAAGTCCTACTTCCTCAACATCAAGGGTCCGGAGCTGCTCAACAAGTACGTCGGCGAGACCGAGCGCCACATCCGGCTGGTGTTCCAGCGGGCCCGTGAGAAGGCCTCCGAGGGAACCCCCGTCATCGTGTTCTTCGACGAGATGGACTCGCTGTTCCGCACCCGTGGCTCCGGAGTCTCCTCCGACGTCGAGAACACCATCGTCCCTCAGCTGCTCAGCGAGATCGACGGCGTCGAGCTTCTCGAGAACGTGCTCGTGATCGGTGCCTCCAACCGCGAGGACATGATCGACCCGGCCATCTTGCGACCCGGGCGGCTCGACGTGAAGATCAAGATCGAGCGCCCCGACGCGGAGTCCGCGCGCGACATCTTCTCCAAGTACCTCCTGGCCACCCTGCCTTTGCACGTCGACGACCTGACCGAGTTCGGCGGCGACCGCGATGCCTGCGTGGCCGGGATGATCCGCGCGGCCGTTGAGCGGATGTACACCGAGACCGAGGAGAACCGCTTCCTCGAGGTCACCTACGCCAACGGCGACAAGGAGGTCCTCTACTTCAAGGACTTCAACTCCGGGGCGATGATCCAGAACATCGTCGACCGGGCGAAGAAGATGGCGATCAAGGACCTTCTCGACCACGACCAGAAGGGCCTGCGGATCTCGCATCTCCTCCAGGCCTGCGTCGACGAGTTCAAGGAGAACGAGGACCTCCCCAACACGACCAACCCCGACGACTGGGCCCGCATCTCGGGCAAGAAGGGCGAGCGGATCGTGTTCATCCGCACGCTCATCACCGGCAAGCAGGGGACCGAGCCGGGCCGGTCCATCGACACCGTCGCCAACACCGGTCAGTACCTCTGAGGCGGGCGGTGTCCGACGAGCTCGAGCACGGCGACATCGAGGCTGCGCTGGCTGCCCGGCGCGAGCTCGGTGCGCAGTACGACTCCGCGCTGGTCGAGTCGTTCGCGGACCGGGTCGAGCGGGAGATCGACCGGCGCGTCACGGCCGAGGTGGCGACGTACGGTCGTGGGCGGCGGGTCTCCGAGGCGGCCGGGCCGCGGCAGCTCGCCCTCGGCATCGTGTCGTTGCTGGCCGCGATCCCGATCGCCATCGTGCTCGGCGTCAACGAACAGACCGTGGCCCTGTTCCTCTCGCTGCTCACCATCGTGATGGTCAACTGGGCGCACGCGTGGCAGTCGCGGCGGTCCTGACCGCTCTCGTGGCTGCGGTTTGGTCCCAAACCGCAGGTTTCGGACCGTCGGCTCTGCGGTTTGGGACCAAACCGCAGAGCCCACCGGCACCGCCAGAGCTCAGACCTGCCTCCCCGGTCACCGAGCCTCAGGTCGGCCTGGCCGCCCGGCCCAGGTAGCCGTAGGACCATGGCCGCAGCACCCGGGGAGCCGCGAGATACTCCGCCCGGACCCCGATGATGTCGAGGCCGGCCGCAGCCACCAGGGCAGGCATGTCCCTGCTGAGGTGGCAGCCGCCGAAGGCGCGCTTCTGCATGGGTTCCAGACGCCGCTGCCAGCGGGCGACGGTGGCGTCGGGCGCGAGCCCGTGCTCGAGGAAGTGGAAGGCGCCGCCCGGCACGAGCACGCGTCGGAGCTCGGCCAGGGCGGCCCCGATGTCGGGGATGGTGCAGAGGGTGAAGGTCGAGAGCACACAGTCGTAGCTGCGGTCGGGGGCCGCCAGGCGTTGGCCGTCGAGGTCGCTGCGGTCCACCGGCACTCGGCTGACCGATCGACGAGGCTCGGACAGGTCCCACGCCACGCCGGACGGCTCGACCGCGCTGACCCTCTGCACCGCGGACGGGTAGTGGACGACGTTGAGGCCGCTGCCGAAGCCGATCTCGAGCACCCGGCCGTGCAGCCCGGCGCACACCTGGGCACGCAGCTCGCTGATCTCCTTCGACGACGTGGCGCGGTCGATCAAACGGGGGAGCATCCGTTCGGTCCAGAGTCCCACGAGACCTCCCCATCGCCGAGATGCTTGACCTCTCGACTCTACGGGGCCGCGTAGGCTCGTCCACATGAGTGTGCGGCGGGTGATGGGAACCGAGGTGGAGTACGGCATCTCGGTGCAGGGGCAACCGCTGGCCAACCCGATGGTCGCCTCCAGCCAGATCGTGAACGCCTACGCGTCCTCCACGATCAAGGCCAGACGCGCCCGTTGGGACTTCGAGGAGGAATCCCCCCTGCGCGACGCGCGCGGGTTCGACCTCTCGCGGCAGGTGGCCGATCCCAGCCAGCTGACCGACGAGGACCTCGGGCTGGCCAACGTCATCTTGACCAACGGCGCCCGCCTGTACGTCGACCACGCCCACCCGGAGTACGCCACCCCGGAGTGCACCTCCCCGCTCGACATCGTCAAGTGGGACAAGGCAGGGGAGCAGGTGATGCTCGACGCCTCCATCAGGGCCAGTCAGCTGCCCGGCGGCGCGCCGATCCTGCTGTACAAGAACAACACCGACAACAAGGGCGCGTCGTACGGTGCCCACGAGAACTACCTGATGCGCCGCTCGACGCCCTTCAACGAGATCGTGCGTCACCTGACCCCGTTCTTCGTGAGCCGCCAGGTCGTCTGCGGTGCCGGCCGCGTCGGTATCGGTCAGGACGGCCGTGAGCACGGCTACCAGATCAGCCAGCGGGCCGACTACTTCGAGGTCGAGGTGGGCCTCGAGACCACGCTGAAGCGACCGATCATCAACACCCGCGACGAGCCGCACGCCGACCCGGAGAAGTACCGCCGGCTCCACGTGATCATCGGCGACGCCAACCTGTCGGAGGTGTCGACGTACCTGAAGGTCGGCACCACCTCCCTGGTGCTCGCCATGATCGAGGACCGGTTCATCGGCTCCGACCTGGCCGTCGAGGGACCTGTGGCCGCCCTGCGGGCGGTGTCGCACGACCCGACCCTGAAACACCTCATCAGCCTGCAGGACGGTCGCCAGCTCACCGCGGTGCAGCTGCAGATGGAGTACCTCGACCTGGCCCGCAAGTACGTCGAGGACCGGCTGGGCGCCGACGCCGACGCGCAGACGGTGGACGTGCTGGCCCGGTGGGAGTCGGTCCTCGACCGGCTCGAGCGGGACCCCCTGCTCTGCGCCGGTGAGCTCGACTGGGTCGCGAAGCTCAAGCTGCTCGAGCAGTACCGACAACGAGACGGGCTCGACTGGGACGACGCGAAGCTGCACCTCATCGACCTGCAGTACAGCGACATCCGCCCCGACCGCGGCCTCTACCACCGCCTCGCGGCCGCCGGTCGCATCGAACGGCTGCTCGACGACATCGTCATCGAGCGGGCCATGCACGACCCGCCCGAGGACACCCGGGCCTGGTTCCGCGGCCGCTGCCTCGAGAAGTACGCCGAGCACGTCGCCGCGGCCTCCTGGGACTCGGTCATCTTCGACCTGCCCGGCCGGGAGTCGCTCCAGCGAGTGCCGACGATCGACCCGCTGCGCGGCAGCCGCGCGTCCGTCGGTGCGCTGATCGACCGCTGCGACACCGCGGAGCAGCTGTTCGACGCCCTGACCAGGTAGCCACAGGTCGCACGCCCGGTCGGTGCAGCCCTATAGGGTCGTGCCATGGCCCAGGAACACAAGCAGCCACGCAAGTCCACCGAGTCGCAGCGCGCCGACAGCGAGGTCGAGGAGACCGTCGCTGAGAGCGATGTGGCCGAACGCAAGGAAGCCCTCGACGACGACGTCGACGCGATCCTCGACGAGATCGACGACGTGCTGGAGGTCAACGCAGAGGACTTCGTGAAGTCGTTCATCCAGAAGGGCGGGCAGTGATGCTCGAACCCCGACTGCCGGCCGCCTTCCTGGTGCCCGGCTCGTCGTCGTTCTCCGACTTCCTCGGCCAGCAGGCGCCCGACCTGCTGCCGTCCCGGCGGGCTCTCCCCGCCGGCAACGCCGCCGACCTCGCGCCGCACGGCACGACGATCGTCGCCGCGACGTACCCCGGCGGCATCGTGATGGCTGGCGACAGGCGCGCCACGATGGGCAACATCATCGCCCAGCGCGACATCCAGAAGGTCTTCCCGGCCGACGAGTTCTCGGCGGTCGGCATCGCCGGCACCGCCGGCCTGGCGGTCGAGATGGTGCGGCTGTTCCAGACCGAGCTCGAGCACTACGAGAAGATCGAGGGCACCACCTTGTCGATGGACGGCAAGGCCAACCGGCTGGCCGCCCTCATCCGGGCCAACCTCGGCATGGCCATGCAGGGCCTCGCGGTCGTGCCCCTGTTCGCGGGCTACGACACGAACCACGGCCAGGGCCGCATCTTCAGCTACGACGTCACCGGCGGGCGCTACGAGGAGACCGCGTTCCACTCGGTCGGCTCCGGCTCGCTGTTCGCGCGCGGCTCGCTCAAGAAGCTCTACCGCGACGACCTGGACCAGGAGGGCTGCGTCACCGCGGTCGTGCAGGCCCTGTACGACGCCGCGGACGACGACTCCGCCACCGGCGGTCCGGACCTCACGCGCCGCATCTTCCCGGTGGTCTACGCCATCACCGCGGACGGCGGCCGGCGGCTGGCCGAGACCGAGGTCTCGGAGATCGCCGACCGGGTGATCGGCGCCCGGATGGATCGACCCGACGGTCCCGCCGCCGCCCTGACCTGAACCTCGACAGGCTCGATCACCTCGAAGGAACCACTCCATGAGCATGCCGTTCTACGTCTCGCCCGAACAGCTGATGAAGGACCGGGCCGACTTCGCCCGCAAGGGCATCGGTCGCGGCCGCTCGGTCGTCGTCGTGCAGTACAACGACGGCGTCCTGTTCGTCTCGGAGAACCCGTCCCAGGCGCTGCACAAGGTCTCCGAGATCTATGACCGCATCGCCTTCGCCGCGGTGGGCCGCTACAACGAGTTCGAGAACCTGCGCATCGCGGGCGTCCGGCTGGCCGACATGCGCGGCTACGCCTACGACCGCCGCGACGTGACCGGGCGCGGGCTCGCGAACGCCTACGCGCAGACCCTCGGCACCATCTTCTCGTCCGGGGGCGAGAAGCCCTACGAGGTCGAGCTCTTCGTCGCCGAGATCGGTGACGACGCGTCCGACGACCAGATCTACCGGCTGACCTACGACGGTCAGGTCGCCGACGAGCACGGCTTCGCCGTGATGGGCGGCGCCGCCGACACGGTGGCCAGTCACCTCAAGGAGCACTACGTCGAGGGCGCTAGCCTCACCGAGGCCCTGGCCGCTGCCGTCGCCGCGCTCGGGCACAAGCTCGACGACCGCGGCGAGGGTACGGACCGGGTGATCCCCGTGCACGACCTCGAGGTGGCGATCCTCGACCGGACCCGCGCCCAGCCGCGCAAGTTCGTGCGGATCCGCCCGCCCCGGCTCATCGAGCTGCTGGGGGAGCGCGGGCCCGAGATCTCGGCGGAGCCTGATAACACCGACGCGACAGCCGGCAGCACGCCCTCGGCCGGTACGCCCGACGACCCCGCCGACCCGACCGACCAGGTCAGCGGTGCCGTCCCCCCGCTCGAGAACCCGGTCACCGGTGAGCCTCCGGTGGCCCCTCCGATCGCGCCGCCGCCCACCGAGCCGGTCGACCCGGCCCAGCCGCTCCCTCCGGTGGACCCGCCGCCCACCGACCCCGGCGAGCAGTGAGCGTTCCGACCGACAAGGAGCGGCAGTGGGTCGCCACGGGTGACCGGGTGGCCTTCGACGGCTTCCTCCGCGTCGTACAACGTGGGTTCCGGCTGCCCGACGGCACCGAGGCGACGTGGGACATGCTCGACGTGCCTGAGTCGGTGGCCGTCCTGGCGCTCACTCCCGCCGGCGACCTGGTGATGGTGCGACAGTTCCGGCCCGGGCCCAACCGGGTCGTGATGTCGCTTCCCGGTGGCTTGGTCGATGCCGGGGAACAGGTCGCCGACGCCGCCCGACGTGAGCTGCGTGAGGAGACCGGCTACGCCGCCGGGGTCGTGGAGGTCGTCGCATCGGTCCACCACAACAGCGGCACGCACCCGCTGTTCGCTGCCATCGCGCGGGACTGCGTGCCGGCGTACGACCAGGACCTCGACGAGCTCGAGGACTGCGAGGTGGTGGTGGTCGACGTCGCGACCGTCCGTGGGCTGCTCCGGGCCGGTGAGCTCGGGACCACCGAGCAGACGTATCTGGCCATGGACGCGGCCGGGTTGCTGTAGCTCGCCGGTCCGGTTGCTGCGGTTTGGTCCCAAACCGCAGGTTCTGCTGGCTCAGGGGTGTGGTTTGGTCCCAAACCGCAGCCGCGAGGCTGGGGACGACGGCGCCGTCCACACCCGGAGCGATCGGCGACCTGCTCGCGTCGGGAGCCGCGGCAGGCTGCTGGCATGGATGACGACGAACCCATTCGGGGCGAGGTCAGGCGGGCCGACTGCCGGCGGGTGAGCCACGGTCTCTTCCTCAAGATCCGCGACGGCCTCAGCGACGACGACGAGTTCCGTCGCGAGCTGCGCGCGTTTCGGCTGGTTCTCCCACCGGACGCGGTGTTCACCCACGTCACGGCGGCGAGGCTCCTCAACTGGCGGCTCCCCGCGCTGCCCGAGCAGGTCCCCGTGTTCGCCTCGGTCCAGGGGGAACGGCGGCCGAGACGGCCCGGACTGATCTGCTCGCGCCTGGTCCGCGAGACGACACCGCACCTGGCTCAGGGCCTTCCGGTGGACAGCCCCGAGGAGATCCTGCTGCGGGCGGCGCGCGACCTGGGCACCGTCGACCTGGTCATCATGATCGACTCCGCCCTCCAGAGGGGTGACCTCGACCCGGTCGCGGTGACCGGCGTGCTGGCCAGTGGTCGCCCCGGTGTCGGGCCGCTCCGCGCGGCGTACGGACTGGCCACCTCGCGATGCGAGTCAGCCGGGGAGACGGTGTTGCGCCTGTTCCACACGGCGATGGACATCCCGGTCGAGCCGCAGGTCACCCTCCGCGACGGCAGCGGTCGGACGATCGGCCGAGCGGACCTGCTGCTCGCCGGCACGACGCTCGTGCACGAGTACGACGGCGCCGGGCACCGCGACAAGGTCCAGCACCGGGTGGATCTCCGCCGCGAGCGCGGCTGGGCGGGCACGACGTACGTCAGACGGGGGTTCACCCTCGACGACCTCCTGAACCATCCAGCCGTCGTGATGCACGAGCTCGATCGCAGCCTCGACCGGCCGCACCTCCTCAGCCGCTTGCGGAAGTGGCGACGGATGGTCGACAACTCCCTGTACGCCGAACCTGGCCGGGCCCGGGTCGTGAATCGCTGGCGGCGTCAGATGGGGGTCGTCGATTGGTCAGGAACCGCATGACGGATGGCTCAGGACCTGCGGTTTGGGACCAAACCGCGGGCCGACGGCACGCGAACCTCACCCCGCGCCCCACACCCACCGCCTAGGGTGTGGGTGTGGACCGGCGGATCTTCGGAATCGAGAACGAGTACGGCGTCACGTGCACGTTCCGGGGGCAGCGGCGGCTGAGCCCCGACGAGGTCGCGCGCTACCTGTTCCGCAAGGTGGTCAGCTGGGGGCGCAGCAGCAACGTCTTCCTCCGCAACGGCGCCCGGCTGTACCTCGACGTCGGCAGCCACCCGGAGTACGCCACGCCCGAGTGCGACGACATCATCGAGCTGGTCACCCACGACAAGGCCGGTGAGCGGGTCCTCGAGGGGCTGCTCCTCGACGCCGAGCAGCGGCTGCGCGACGAGGGCATCGCCGGCGACATCTACCTCTTCAAGAACAACACCGACTCCGCTGGCAACTCCTACGGCTGCCACGAGAACTACCTGGTCGGGCGGGCCGGTGAGTTCTCCCGGCTGGCCGACGTGCTGATCCCGTTCCTGGTCACCCGCCAGATCATCGTCGGCGCCGGCAAGGTGACCCAGACCCCGCGCGGCGCGACGTACTCGGTGAGCCAGCGAGCAGAGCACATCTGGGAGGGCGTGAGCAGCGCGACCACCCGCAGCCGGCCGATCATCAACACCCGCGACGAGCCGCATGCCGACGCCGAGAAGTACCGCCGGCTGCACGTGATCGTCGGGGACTCCAACATGAGCGAGACGACCACCATGCTCAAGGTGGCCAGCTGCGACCTGGTGCTCCGGATGATCGAGGAGGGCGTGGTGATGCGCGACCTCACGATGGAGAACCCGATCCGGGCCATCCGCGAGATCAGCCACGACATGACCGGCCGTCGCAAGGTGCGGTTGGCCAACGGCCGTGAGGCCAGTGCCTTGGAGATCCAGGGCGAGTACCTCTCCAAGGCGCGCGACTTCGTCGACCGCCGTGGCATCGCCACCCCGGTGATCGAGCAGACGCTCGACCTGTGGGAACGCTGCCTGAAGGCGGTCGAGTCGGAGGACCTCGGCCTGGTCGACCGGGAGATCGACTGGGTCATCAAGTGGAAGCTCATCGACCGCTACCGCGCCAAGCACGGCCTGCCGCTGGGCCACCCGCGCATCGCGCAGATCGACCTGACCTACCACGACATCCACCGCGACCGGGGCCTCTACTACCTGCTCGAGAAGCGCGGTGCGGTAGCCCGGGTCACCACCGACCTCAAGGTCTTCGAGGCCAAGTCGGTGCCGCCGCAGAACACCCGGGCCCGGCTGCGCGGCGAGTTCATCCGCCGCGCCCAGGAGCGGCGCCGCGACTTCACCGTCGACTGGGTGCACCTGAAGCTCAACGACCAGGCGCAGCGCACCGTGCTCTGCAAGGACCCCTTCCGCGCTCACGACGAGCGGGTGCAGCGCCTCATCGACGGCATGTAGGACGCAGCCCGCCGCGGATGCAGGGGATTCTCAGGCACCCCGGCTATGGTGACGGCGCACTCCGTCCACGATCAAAGGTAGTTCCGTGTCTCGTCGCGTACTGGCTCTTCCGGCCGCCCTGCTCATCGCCGCTCTCTCGCTCACCGCGTGCGGCAACGACTCCGGGGAGAAGTCCAGCTCGGACTCCGGCTCCAGCGCCGGTCTGTCGGGCGTCAAGATCACCGGCGACGAGGGCAAGGCGCCCGAGGTCGAGTTCGACGGCAAGCTGGACCCCTCCAAGCTCGAGACCGAGGTCCTCATCGAGGGCGACGGCGACGAGGTCGCCTCGGGCGACAACGTCCTCACCCACGTCTGGATCGGCAACGGCTTCACCCAGGAGCAGTCCTTCACGACGTACGACGCGGGCAAGCCCGAGGTCCTCGCCGTCAGCGACGAGCTCAGCCCGGCGATCAAGGCCGGCCTCGAGGGCCAGAAGGTCGGCTCGCGCGTCGCGGTCATCGCTCCGGCGAAGGATGCCTTCGGTGAGGACGGCCGCCCCGAGCTCGGCCTCGGCAACCAGGACAGCGTGCTGTTCGTGATGGACCTCGTCGACATGATCGCCACCGAGCCCCAGGGTGAGGACAAGCCGCTCGCCAAGTGGGCCCCCGCCATCACCGAGGACGGCACCAAGGTCACCGGGCTGGACTTCTCGAAGGCACCCGAGCCCGGCAAGAACCTGCTGGTCACCAAGAGCGTCAAGGGCGACGGACCCGTGGTCAAGAAGGGCCAGACGCTCTACGTCAACTACTTCGGCCAGACCTACACCAGCGACGCGCCCTTCGACGAGTCCTACAGCTCCGGCGCTCCCGCGTCGTTCCCGATCGGCATCGGTCAGGTCATCAAGGGCTGGGACGAGGCCCTGGTCGGCCAGACCGTCGGCTCCCGGATGATCCTGGCGATCCCGCCGAAGCTCGGCTACGGCACCGAGGGCAACGAGGACGCCGGCATCAAGGGCACCGACACGCTCTACTTCGTGGTCGACATCCTCGCGGCTGTCTGAGCCGCCTGAACCGTCCCGGCCAGTGATGGCCCGGGGGAGGGGAACCGCCGTGGTGGCCCGCAAGAGTGAGCGGTTGATGAACCTGCTCATCATGCTGCTGGTGCAGCGCCGCTACGTCTCCAAGGACCGGATCCGCGAGTTCCTCTATCCCGGAGAGTCCCTGGACGCGTTCGAGAAGAAGTTCGAGCGCGACAAGGAGGAGCTGCGCTCGTTGGGCGTGCCCATCGAGGTCGGCACCCTCGACGTCTACTTCGACGACGAGGTCGGCTACCGCATCCGTCCCGACCAGTTCGCCCTCCCCGAGATCAGCCTCGAGGCCGACGAGGCGGCGGTGATCGGCCTGGCCGGCAAGGTGTGGGAGCACGCGCGCCTCGCCGAGGCAGCCACCGACGCGGTCCGCAAGCTGACCGCCAGCGGGGTGCCGCTCGACCTGTCCGCCCTGGACCTCGTGCAACCGCGCATCGGCGCCGACGAACCGGCGTTCGACGTGTTCTGGGAGGCCACCCAGGAGCGATCTGCGGTGGAGTTCGACTACCGCCGCCCGGGTGCCGCGGAGCCGACCAGGCGGCACCTCCAGCCCTGGGGGGTCGTGCGCTACTCCGGCCGCTGGTACGCCGTCGGCTTCGACGTCGACCGGCAGGCCGAGCGTGTCTTCCGGCTCTCCCGCATCGTGGGCACCGCGACCATCACCGGCCAGCCCGGCTCGTACGACGTCCCTGCCGGCACGGACATCCGTGAGATGGCCCGCCGCCTGGCCCCGGCGCCGGAACGCGAGCAGGTCACCGTGCTGGCGAGGGAGGACGCCGGCCACGGGCTGCGCCGGGACGCCGGCTCTGTCGAGGAGGGCGTCGCCGGACCGGACGACCGGACCCGCTGGGACCGCCTCACCCTCGACGGCAACGTCACCGTGCTGGCCGACGAGGTGCTCACCTACGGCGACCACGTCTACGTCGAGCGACCGACGCGGCTGCGCGACGCGGTCGTCGACCGGCTCACCCGGCTCGTGGAAGCGGGGGCCCGATGAAGCCGACGAACGCGGCGCCCGCCCAGGGCGGGGCCAAGGACCAGGTCAACCGGCTGCTCACGCTCGTGCCCTACCTGCACGGCCGCGACGGCGTCCGCCTCGACGAGGCGGCGGCGGCGCTCGGCGTACCACCCAGGCAGCTGATGAAGGACCTCAAGGTGCTGCTGATGTGCGGGCTGCCCGGCGGCTACCCGGACGACCTGATCGACGTCGACCTCGACGCCCTCGAGGGCCAGGAGGCCGACGGCGTCATCCGGGTCTCCAACGCCGACTACCTCGCCCGGCCGCTGCGGCTGACCCCGACCGAGGCGACCGCGCTGATCGTCGCTCTGCGCGCGGTACGCGGTGGGGCGGCACCGGAGACCCGCGAGGTGGTCGACCGCGCCCTGGGCAAGCTGGAGACGGCCGCGGCCGAGGGCAGTGGTGCCGGCCGGATCGAGGTCGACGAGCAGCCGTCCGCCGAGGCTGACGTGCTCCGTCAGCTGCGCGACGCCGTCGAGCGGGGCCGTCAGGTGCACCTGACCTACTGGGTGCCCACCCGCGACGAGGCCACCGAGCGCCTGGTCGACCCCCGCAGCGTGGTGACGTCGCCCGGCGCGAGCTACCTGGACGGCTGGTGCCACTCGGCCGAGGCGCCCCGGCTGTTCCGCCTGGACCGCATCCACGACCTCGTCGTGCTCGACACCCCCGTCGCGTCCCATGACGACGACCCCAAGGACGTCACCGACGGGTTCTTCCGCGGCTCCGAGGACGCCGTGCTGGTCACCGTCGACCTCGGACCGCGCGCCCAGTGGGTGCCCGAGTACTACCCCGTGGAGTCGGTGCGGCCACTTCCGGGAGGCGCGTCGCAAATCCAGATGCTCGTCGCCGACGAACGCTGGTTGGAGCGTCTGCTCCTGCGGCTCGCGCCCAACGCCCGCGTCGTCTCGCCCGGGCGGGTGGGCGACCGGGTCGCCGCAACCGCACGACGTGCCCTCGGGCTCTACGCACACGACACCGGCGTAGACTGATTCGGCACCAAATCCAGCAACCGTGAGGACTCCCATGTACGCGTTCATCGCAGGTCTCGGCCCGACCGAGCTGTTGATCATCCTGGCCGTCCTGGTCCTTCTCTTCGGTGCGTCCAAGCTCCCCGAGCTCGCTCGCGGCAGTGGCCGGGCGCTGCGCATCTTCAAGGCCGAGACCAAGGGTCTGGTCGACGGCGACGACGATGACGACGACCTCAAGTCCGCCGAGCAGCGTGAGGTCGAGGCCCGTGAGATCGAGGCCCGTCGGGCCGAGAGCGAGCGCATCGCCCGCGAGCATCGCGACGACACCACCGCCTGACGACCGAGCTCGCCACCACACCCGTGAAGATTCGCGGTCTACTCAGCCTGCTCAGCGGGGCTCCGATGCACCCCATCGGCGCCGACGGGCGAATGGCCCTCACCGACCACTTCCGCGAGCTGCGAGCGCGGCTGATCCGGTCCGCGCTGCTCCTGGTCGTCATCTTCGGCGTCTCCCTGTTCTTCTACGACCAGCTCCTCGAGCTGGTCCTCGAGCCCTACAACGACGCCCGCAACGCGCTCGGCGCGAAGGTCCAGACCGAGGCGTACGTCAAGGGCGCCACCGGCCCGCTGCTGCTCCAGCTCAAGCTCTGCGGGGTTGCGGCGATCGTCGCCTCGAGCCCCTACTGGCTCGCGCAGATCTGGGGCTTCATCGTCCCGGGGCTGCGTTCCCAGGAGAAGCGGTGGTCGCGGGTCTTCGTCGCCATCGCCGGGCCGCTGTTCATCGTCGGCGTCGCGGTCGGCTACTACGTGCTCCCGCGTGGGCTCGAGGTGCTCATCGGCTTCACCCCGGCCCAGCTCGCGAACCTCGTCGAGTTCGGCGAGTACTTCTCGTTCCTGACCCGGATGCTGCTCGTGTTCGGCGTCGCCTTCGAGATCCCCCTCTTCGTGGTGATGCTCAACCTCGCCGGTGTGGTGTCGGGCAAGCAGATCGGCCGCTACCGCCCCTGGATCATCATCGGCACGTTCATCTTCGCCGCCGTGGCCACGCCGTCCACTGACCCGTTCTCGATGCTGGCCCTGGCGATCCCGATGCTCGTGCTGTTCGTCCTCGCGGAGATCATCGCGCGGGTCATCGACCGGATGCGAGGCCGCGCCGACAGGGGCACCAGCCAGTGGGACGACGACGAGGTCTCACCCATCTGAGAGGCTGACCCGGTGCAGCCACAGCCGATCCTGACCGTCGACCCGTTCGACCTGCCGGACTGGCTCGGCACCGACGAGGTCGCCTGGTCGGCCGACGAGGGGCTGCGCACCGGTCATCACGTGCGCGGCCTGCTGACCTCCCCGGGCCGCGACGACCTCGCCCTGGCGTGCGACCTGCTCGCCGTCGACGAGGCCTATCCCGCGCCCGTCACCTCCGACCACAGCAGGGCCGCCGCCCACCAGGCGTGGCAGCACGAGCAGGTGCTCGTCGGGGAGTACGACGGCCGGCTCGTGCTCGCCGTACCCGGCACCGCCTTCGGCGCCGACCTGGTGCTCGACACGGTGAGCCGGCTGGCCAAGGCCGTGGGTGCCGCGCCGGAGCGGTGGGCGGCCCACCTCCGCATCGGCACCCAGGCACCGCGCCGCCCACGTCCCACGGAGTGACCCCGGATAGGGTCGTGGCGTGGCCGGCCCCTCCCGCGAGATCGCGCTCCTCACCAACCCGTCGGCCGGCAAGGGTCGTGGCGAGCACATCAGCCGGATCGCGGTCGCCAGGCTGCGGGACGCGGGCTACGTGGTGCGGAGCCTCCAGGGCGCGAACGCCGACGAGTCACTCGACCTGGCCCACGCCTGCGTTCGCGACGGTGTCGACGCGCTGGTCGTGTGCGGCGGCGACGGCATGGTCCACCTCGCCGTCCAGGCCGTGGCGGGCACCGGCATCCCGCTCGGCCTCATCCCGGCCGGCACGGGCAACGACGTGGCCCGCTACTTCGACATCCCGCGCAGGGATCCGGTGGCGGCCGCCGACCGGATCATCGCCTCCCGGACCCGCACCGTCGACCTGGCGCGGTCGGGCTCGAAGTACTTCGTGACCGTGCTCGCGGCCGGGTTCGACGCGATCGTCAACGAGCGGGCCAACCAGATGACGTGGCTCCCCGGCCAGATGCGCTACAACCTCGCCACGCTCCTGGAGCTGCGCACCCTGACCGCGCGGCCCTACACCCTCGACCTCGACGGCGTGGTGATCCGGCGCGAGGCCGTGCTGGTCTCGGTCGGCAACGGTCCGGCGTACGGCGGGGGACTGCGGATCACCGAGGGCGCGGTGCTCGACGACGGGCTGCTCGACGTCGTGATCATCAACAAGCTCGGCAGGGCGGCGCTGGCGCGCGCCTACCCCCGGGTCTTCCGGGGCACGCACGTCAAGCTCCGCCAGTACGAGCACCACCGGGTCCGCGCGGTCAGCGTGGCGGCGCCCGGCATCGTGTCCTACGCAGACGGCGAGCGCTTCGGCGCGCTGCCGCTCACGATCGAGAGCGCGCCCGGCGCGCTGAAGGTGCTGGCATGACCGAGCGCGAGGAGACCGAGCTGAGCCCGTCGGAGAAGTACGCCAGCTACCGGCGCGACCGCAGGCACCCCGTACTGGCCGACTTCGCGGGGCAGTACGCCTTCCCGCTCGACGAGTTCCAGATAGCCGCCTGCCGCGAGATCGAGGAGGGGCGAGGCGTGCTCGTGGCGGCACCCACCGGCTCCGGCAAGACGGTGGTCGGCGAGTTCGCCGTGCACCTGGCGATCGCGACCGGCCGCAAGTGCTTCTACACGACCCCGATCAAGGCCCTGTCCAACCAGAAGTACAACGACCTCGTCGCCCGCTACGGCGCCGACCAGGTCGGCCTGCTGACCGGGGACAACGTCGTCAACGGCGAAGCCCCGATCGTCGTCATGACGACCGAGGTGCTGCGCAACATGCTCTACGCCGGCTCCCGGACGCTGCTCGGGCTCGGCTTCGTCGTGATGGACGAGGTGCACTACCTCGCCGACCGGATGCGCGGCGCCGTCTGGGAGGAGGTGATCATCCACCTGCCCGAGTCGGTGTCCGTCGTCTCGCTGTCGGCGACCGTCTCCAACGCCGAGGAGTTCGGCGAGTGGCTCGAGACCGTGCGCGGCGACACCACGACGATCGTCGAGGAGAAGCGGCCGGTGCCGTTGTTCCAGCACGTCATGGTGGGACGCAGGCTGCTCGACCTCTTCGCCTCCTCCGACGTCGACGCCTCCGCCGGCTTCGTCAAGGAGGGTGCGCCGGTCAACAACGAGCTGGTGCGGATCGCCCGCGACGACTGGGCCAGCGCCCGGATGAAGGACCGCCGCACCGCCCGCGACAAGCGCCCCGGGCGTGGCGGCCCGAAGCAGGTCGGCAACGGTCGACGGGTGTGGATCCCGAGCCGGGTCGACGTGATCGAACGGCTCGACCGTGAGCGGCTGCTGCCGGCGATCGTGTTCATCTTCAGCCGGGTCGGCTGCGACGCGGCCGTCACCCAGTGCCTCAACGCCAACGTGCGGCTGACCTCGACCGAGGAGCGCGACACGATCTACCAGTACGTCGAGGAGCGCTGCCGTCACCTGGACGACGACGACCTCCACGTGCTCGGCTACCACGAGTTCCTCGACGGGCTGACCCGCGGCGTCGCCGCCCACCACGCGGGCATGCTGCCGGCCTTCAAGCAGTGCGTCGAGGCGCTCTACGTGCGTGGCCTCTGCAAGGTCGTCTTCGCGACCGAGACCCTCGCGCTGGGCATCAACATGCCGGCGCGCACCGTGGTCATCGAGAAGCTGTCGAAGTGGAACGGCGAGGCGCACGCGGACATCACGCCGGGGGAGTACACCCAGCTGACCGGTCGGGCCGGGCGTCGAGGGCTCGACATCGAGGGGCACGGGGTCGTCCTGTGGCAGCCGGGGATGAACCCGCGCGAGGTGGCCGGTCTGGCCTCCACCCGCACCTATCCACTGCGGTCGTCGTTCCGGCCGTCGTACAACATGGCGGTCAACCTGGTGAACCAGTTCGGGCGGGAGCGCGCCCGGGCGACCCTGGAGCAGTCCTTCGCACAGTTCCAGGCCGACAAGGCGGTCGTCGGCCTGGCCCGGCAGCTGCGCAAGAGCGAGGACGCGCTCGACGGCTACGCCGAGGCGGCGACGTGCCACGTCGGTGACTTCATGGAGTACGCCGCGCTCCGGCGGCGCATCTCCGACGTCGAGAAGGGCGCGGTCCGCAACCGGCGCACCGACCGCCGGGGCGAGGCGGCGGCATCGCTGGCCAGGCTGCGACCCGGAGACGTGATCGAGGTGCCCGCCGGCAAGTTCGCCGGTTTCGCCGTGGTGATCGACCCTGGCGTCAGCAACGACGGCGACCCGCGGCCTCAGGTCGTCACCGCCGACCGGCAGTCCAGGCGGCTCGCCCTGACCGACTTCCCGGTGCCCGTGGAGTCGCTGGCCCGGCTGAAGATCCCCAAGTCCTTCAGCGGACGCAACCCACAGATGCGACGCGAGCTGAGCGACGTCCTGCGCAACCGCACCCGCGACCTGACGCCGCCGTCACGTCGGCGCACCAATCGCCGGGACGCCCCGGTGGACGACGCCATCGAGCGCGAGATCGCCGGGCTGCGCAAGCAGCTCAAGGAGCACCCGTGCCACCAGTGCCCCGAGCGGGAGGACCACTCCCGGTGGGCGGAGCGGTGGTTCAAGCTCGAGCGCGACGCGCAGACGCTCAAGCGCCGGGTGGAGCAGCGCACCAACACCGTGGCACGCACCTTCGACCGGGTCTGCACGGTGCTGACGCGGCTGGAGTACCTCGACGGTGACCAGGTCACGGCACGGGGCCGGCACCTGATGCGCATCTACACCGACATGGACCTGGTCGCTGCCGAGTCGCTGCGGCACGGTCTCTGGGACGACCTCAGCGCCTCCGAGCTGGCGTCGGTGCTCTCGGTGCTGGTCTTCGAGGCCCGGCGCGCCGACGACTCCTCCGTGCCCCGGCTGCCCGGCGGACGGGTCAAGGAAGTGATCGGCGAGATGGTGCGGCTGTGGGGCGACCTCGACGCGCTCGAGCGGGAGAACAAGCTCGACTTCCTGCGCGAGCCCGACCTGGGCTTCGCCTGGGCCGCATATCGCTGGGCCGAGGGTGACGATCTCGACGACGTCCTGGGCGGCACCTCGCTGGCCGCCGGCGACTTCGTGCGTTGGATGAAGCAGCTGCTCGACCTCACCGGCCAGGTGGCCGACGCTGCGGGCGACTCGCCCCTGCGTGGGGTCGCGCGCGACGCCGTACACCGGTTGAAGCGCGGGATCGTGGCCTACTCCTCGCTCACCGACTGAACGCGGCCACCGCTTCGGCGACCGGAGTCGTGCCGCCGACGAGGTCCCACTGGGCGCCGAGGCCGGCGTCGGTGTCGAGCACCGCAGCCACTACCGCCGCCACGTCGGCGCGCGGGATCTCGCCTCGTCCGGTCTGCTCGGCCAGCTCGACCAGGCCGGTGGGATCGTCGTCGGTGAGACCGCCTGGCCGGATGATCGTGTAGTCGAGCCCGCTCTCGCGCAAAGCCGCGTCGGCGTCCCGCTTGGCCTCGACGTAGGCCTTCCACACCGGCTTCACGTCGTCGCCCACGGGCTCGTCGACACCGATCGCGGAGATCTGCACGACGCGGCTCAGGCCGGCCCGCCGGGCGCCTTCGATCGTCTTGAGCGCGCCCTCGAGGTCGACGGTGCGCTTGCGCTCGATGGAGCCGTCCGGTCCGCCGCCGGCAGCGAACACCACGGCCTGGCAGCCCGTGAACGCGTCGGCGAACGCGACCGCGTCGTCCTTCTCGATGTCGAGCAGCCCGACCTGGGCGCCGAGGCCCTCGAGCTCGGCGCGGTAGTCGTCGTTGCGGACGAGGGCGACCGGCTGGTGGCCGGCGGCGACGAGCAGCGGGTGGAGGTGACGGGCCACGGCGCCGTGGCCCCCGACGATGGCGATGCGAGTCATGGTTCGAGCCTACGGCGTCGCTCAGCCCTGCAGGGCCTCGACCAGTCGAACCGCCGCGCCGCCGAGGTCCCAGCGCTGGTCGAGGGCGATGACGTCGTCGGGGTGTGCGGGGGTGCGCGGCAGGGTCGCGTCGTACTCGCCGAGGTCGAGGTCGCGCACGACCGCCACCACCTGCGGGGCGACCGCGAGGTAGTCGGCGGCCGCCTTGATCTTGCCGCGCGGGCCGGGTGCGAGGTCGGAGTCGGGATCCTGCGCGGCCGCGATCACCCCGGCGATGTCGGCGAACCTGTTGATCAGGGTGGCGGCGGTCTTGTCGCCGACGCCCGCGACGCCGGGGAGGCCGTCGGAGTTGTCGCCTCGCAACGTCGAGAAGTCGGCGTACTGCGAGGCGTCGACGTCGTACTTGTCGCGGACGACCTGGTTGGTGACCTTCTCGTGTCGCCCCACCCCGCGGGCGATGTAGAGCACCCGCACCTCGGCGTCGTCGTCCACCAGCTGGAAGAGGTCGCGGTCGCCGGTGACGATGTCGACCGGCATCCCGGCGCCGGTGGCGAGGGTGCCGATCACGTCGTCGGCCTCGTGGTGGTCGGCGCCGACGACGCAGATGCCGTACGCCGCGAGGACGTCGAGGATGATCGGGATCTGGACCTGCAGCGGGTCGGGCACCTCCTCGATGTCGGGCCGGTCGGCGGGAGTGGCGGCCTCGACCCGGTGGGACTTGTAGGTCGGGATCAGGTCGACGCGCCACTGGGGGCGCCAGTCGTTGTCCCAGCAGCAGACCAGGTGGGTGGGCTGGTACTCGCCGACGAGCCGGCTGATGAAGTCCATCAGCCCGCGCACCGCGTTGACCGGGGTCCCGTCCGGGGCGCGCACCGAGTCGGGCACCCCGAAGAAGGCGCGGAAGTACATCGACGCGGTGTCGAGGAGCATCAGACGGGGCTCGGGTGAGGTCACGGCGCGATCCTGCCACGTGGCACTACCCTCACGGCATGAGCACGAGCGAGGTCGAAGCGACCGATCGGCAGATCATCGGTCTGCTGGCAGCCGACGGCCGGATGTCCTTCACCGACCTGGGCAAGGCCACCGGACTGTCGACGTCCGCCGTCCACCAGCGGGTGAAGCGGCTTGAGACCCGCGGCCTGATCATCGGGTACGCCGCGCAGGTCGACCACTACGAGATCGGCCTCCCGCTGACGGCGTTCATCTCGATCCGCCCCATCGACCCGTCGCAGCCCGACGACTCACCCGAGCGGCTGCGTGACATCGCCGGCATCGAGTCGTGCTGGTCGGTGGCCGGGGAGGAGTCGTACATCCTCAAGGTGCGCGTCGGCACCCCGCTGGACCTCGAGGAGATCCTGGCGCGGATCCGGGCCGCCGCCAACGTGGCCACCCGGACCACCATCGTGCTGTCCACGCCGTACGAGAACCGCCCGGTGACCTGAGGGCGGTGCCGGAGGGATTCACCGGATATCCGGTGAATCCTGGGGTTTGTGCCCGTTGCGATCGCCACAAACCCCAAGACTCGCGCACAAACCTCGGGCTCACGCCCCCCGCGGACGGCGGGACTCGAGGAGGCGCCTGATCCTGCGGGCCAGGACCGAAGGGTGCTCAAGGTCCGCCCAGCCGATCCGGAGGCAGACCCAACCGGTGAGGAGGCAGATGCGTTCCTCGCGCTTCTTCTCGCGCATCAAGAACGCGTCCAGGGTCTCTCCCTCACGGCGAAAGCGGAGGTACTTCTCCTTGCCGTCGAACTCCAGGAACACCCCGAACTCCGGCCAGGCGAAGTCAACGCGCGCGAACTCATGGAGTCGCTCGTCGGTTATCACCACCTGAGGCACCGGGCGCGGAAGCTGCTGTGCGAAGCACAGGTAGTCGAGGCGGCTCTCACCCGGCGACTCGACGTGGGGGTTGGCGAGCCGGACCACCAGGTCGGTCGCGAGACTGCGCGGCCAGTAGCGCAGGTCGTGGGCGAGTGACGAGAACTCCCCGAGCGTGATGTCCCCTTCGTGGAGCAGGGCATTGACGCTCACCAGCGCCGGCTCGACGTCGGCGATCGTGGTCAGCTCGACGGCCGATCTCGCTGCGACGGACACGGGCACGCCGTTGACCATCTCAACGTGCTCGGATGGCAGAAACCCTCGGTGCTGCACCTTGCCGGACTCCCGCCGCCCGCCCTTGCCATCGGTCCGAGTGGTGTGTACGTCGCCCAACGGGATGTTCCAGACGGTGCCGCCACGTTCGATGATCGACGAGACGTGGGTGAGCACCGCGCTGCTGTGGGACGTGCGCAGCACGGCGCGGCACAGCACCCGATGACGATCGGCCACTGACAGCGAGCGCCACAGCTCGCCGTCGACGTAGGCGCCGTGCCGAACGCGGTGCCACAGTCCGTGGCGCACGTGCGCGGCGATCACTGCGTCGGAGTGTCCCGACTCGATCAGGTCTCGGCGCAAGAAGACGGCGCCCTCGAGGTCCACGAGCTCACGAAGTGTCATGCGGTGACAGTGCCCGCGCGTCGTACGCCGTGAACGTGGGACCGTGCGCCCTGTGGATAACACCGAGTCGGCGGCTCCCGTCGTCGACCATTGTGCGCGAGTCGTGGGGTTTGTGCCCTTTGCAAGCGTCACTAACCCCGGGATTCACCGGATATCCGGTGAATCCCGCGGGCAGCCCCACCCCGAGACCTCAGTACGCCTGCAGCGCCGCCGTACGCCGGGAGGCCTCGGCCACCTCGGCCGCCTTGAGCGCGGACTCATCGAGGCGACCGTGCTCCTCCCACCACTGCTGGCCGGCGGCGGGCAGGGTGTGGATCGGGTCGTAGTACTCGTAGGTCCGAGACAGCGCGTCGGCGTCGGTGGCCTCGATGGAGGTGCGGTAGTTCTTGGTCCAGTAGGAGATGCCGCGCTCCGTGTCGTAGTCGGTCAGCTGGTGCACCCAGCGCTTGCCGACGAACGGCACGTCGCACACGATGCGGGGCGTCGCGAAGCCCGGCAGGTAGCCCATGATGTGGTGCTGCAGACGCTGGGCGTCAGCGACCGAGACCCGCCAGTGCTCCGAGAACGGGATCATGTCGCACATGTAGAAGTAGTACGGCATGATCTGCGCGCCATCGAGCAGCCGGAAGCACAGGTCGAGCAGGGCGTGCGGGTCGGCGTTGACGCCGTTGAGCAGCACGCCCTGGTTGCGGACGTCGCGCAGGCCGGCCTGCAGCATCGCGCCGGTGGCCTCGGCGACGAGCGGGGTGATGGAGTTCGCGTGGTTGGCGTGGGTGTGCATCGCCAGTGAGACGCCGCGCGAGCGGGCGATCGCGGCGACCCGCGAGACGCCCTCGACGACGTCCGGCTGCAGCCAGTGCTGCGGCAGGCCGACGAGGGCCTTGGTGGCGAGCCGGATGTCGCGGATGTTCTCGATCTCCAGCAGCCGGGTGAGGAAGTCCTCGAGCCGGGGCCAGGGCATGTTGGCGACGTCGCCGCCGGAGACCACCACGTCGCGGACCTGCGGAGTGTTGCGCAGGTAGTCGAACATCGCGTCGAGGCGGTCGACGGGCTTGGCGGTGAACTTGAGCTTCTCGATGACCGGGGTCGAGTTGCCGACCAGGTCCATCCGCGTGCAGTGCCCGCAGTACTGCGGGCAGGTCGGCAGCAGCTCGGCCAGCACCTTCGTGGGGTACCGGTGCGTCAGCCCCTCCGCGACCCACATGTCGTGCTCGTGCAGCGAGTCGCGGGTGGCGTGCGGGTGCGACGCCCAGTCGGTACGACGGTCGCTGAGGACCGGGATCATGTAGTGCCGCACCGGGTCGGCGTAGAGCTCGTCGGTCAGCGAGCCGGGCCCACGAGGAGTGGCCAGCGGCATCATCGTGTTCATCATCTGCGGCGGGACGAGCATCGACATCGTGGCCCGCTCGGCCTGGTCGCGCTCGAGGTCGAGGTAGAAGCGCTCGTCGATGAGGTCGCCCATCAGCTCACGCAGCTGCTTGACGTTCTTGACGCAGTGGGCGCGCTGCCACTGCACCGAGGCCCACTGCTCGGCGGTGACGTCGCGCCACCCCGGGAAGCGGGTCCAGTCCGGCTCGACCAGCTCGACTCGTGTGTAGGGGTAGGGCTGCGTGGACTCCTGCCAGAGTTCGGCTGAGCCGATGGCCGTCTCGATGCTCATGCGATGCTCCCGTGGTGCTCGGGTCGTGGTCGGCGCGGGCGTTTGTGTGCCACGCCACGTCTCTGTCAGAGTAGACGACAGATCCTCCGGTCCGCACATCAACGCACCGGAGTATTTCCTGTGTCTGATGTGAACGAGTGGAGGAACAGTCGTGCGGAGCGATCCCACCGGCCTGCACCGGGTGCTCGACGACGGCGTGGTGCTGCCCCAGGCGGCGGCCCGCCTCGACACCCGCCGCGAGCTGTGGCCCGACGAGGTCCGCATCCGGGTCGAGAAGCTCAACCTGGACGCCGCGTCGTACCGGCAGCTCGAGCGCAAGCACTCGAACGCCGACAGTGAGGTGGACAGTGCGGCGCTCAAGGCCGAGGTCCGCAGCATCGTGGCCGGCCGCGGCAAGATGCAGAACCCCGAGACCGGCTCCGGTGGGATGCTCGTGGGCGTCGTGGAGGAGGTCGGCCCCGAGTCGCCCCTCGGCCTCTCGGTGGGGGACCACGTCGCCACTCTCGTGTCGCTCACGCTCACCCCGCTGGTCATCGAGGACGAGCTGCGCGAGTGGGACGGCCTCTCCGAGCAGGTGCCGTGCGACGGGTACGCCGTGCTGTTCGGTCGCTCGATCGCTGCGGTGATCCCCGACGACCTCCCGGCGGACCTGAGCCTGTCGGTGATGGACGTCTGCGGGGCGCCCGCCCTCACCGCACGCGTCGTCGGCGAGTACGAGCGCCCGACCGTCGCGGTGATCGGCGGCGGTGGCAAGTCCGGGTCGCTCAGCCTCGCGGCCGCCCGCCACTCCGGCGCCGGCCGCACCATCGGCGTGGTCCCGCACGACGGCGAGGCCGCGCTGCTGCGCGCCGCCGGGCTCTGCGACGAGGTGGTCGTCG
The DNA here is from genome assembly GCA_963807335.1 of uncultured Actinomycetota bacterium. GTDB lineage: Bacteria > Actinomycetota > Actinomycetes > Propionibacteriales > Nocardioidaceae > Nocardioides. Next base: position 221,305 of record CAWEBT010000009.1, on the reverse strand, counting down.
CCGATGCCCGCGACCCGATCGCGCTGCGCGCCGCGGTCGCGGCCGCCGGCGGACCGGCCGACGTGACCGTCGTCTGCGTCGACGTGCCCGGCTGCGAGGGCGGTGCCATCCTGGCCACCGCCGAGGCCGGCACCGTCATCTTCTTCTCGATGGCCACCTCGTTCTCGGCGGCGGCCCTCGGCGCCGAGGGGCTCGCGGCCGACGTCCGCATGCTCGTCGGCAACGGCTACGTGCCCGGCCACGCGGCGTACGCCATGGAGCTGCTGCGCGCCGACGCCGGGGTGCGCGGCCTGTTCGAGTCACGACTCGAGCGAGAGACCTCGAGATGACGCCCGCCCGCACCCTCTACCGCCGCGGTCGCGTGTATGACGGCGGCCCGGCCGGCCGGGCCACCGCGCTGGCGGTGGAGAACGGGCACATCGTCTTCTCCGGCAACGAGGAGCGGGCCGAGGCGTACGCCGCGGGCGACACCCGGGTGGTCGACCTCGAGGGCCGGCTCGTGACGGCCGCCTTCGTGGACAGCCACGTGCACGCGGTCCGCACCGGGTTCGCCCTCACCGGTCTCAGCCTCGGTGGCGTCGACAGCCTGGCGGGCACGCTCGACGCGCTCGCCGCCCACGGGCGGTCGAACCCGGACGCCGGCGTGCTCGTCGGCCAGGGCTGGGACGAGACCGACTGGCCCGACAGCCGCCCGCCCACGGGGGACGAGCTGGAGCGCGCCGCGCCGGGGCGGCGCAGCTACCTGACCCGGGTCGACGGGCACTCCTCGATCATCTCCCCGGCGCTCGCGGCCCTCGTGCCGGGCCTCGACCAGCTCGACGGCTGGACGGCCGACGGCCGCGTCGAGCGCGACGCCCACCACGCGGTGCGCAACGCCCTGGAGGGGCTGATCGGGCCCGACGAGCGCCTCGCGGCCGCCCGGGCCGCATGCCGGTCGATGGCGGCCCACGGCCTCGCCGGCTTCCACGAGAACGCCGCCCCCCACATCGGTCCCGAGCACGAGCTCGACGTGGTCCGCCAGGCGGCCGACGAGGTGGGGCTGCGCGCCACCCTGTACTGGGGCGAGCTGCTGGCCATCGAGACCGCCCACCGGCTCGGGGTCACCGGCCTGGCCGGCGACCTCGTCGCCGACGGTGCCTTCGGATCGCGGACCGCCGCCCTGTCTCGTCCCTACCAGGACCGCTCCGACAGCTGTGGGCACGCCTACGTCACCGCCGAGCAGGTCCGCGACCACGTCGTCGCCTGCACCGAGGCCGGCCTCCAGGCGGGCTTCCACTGCATCGGCGACGCCGCCCTCGACGCCATCGGGGAGGGCTTCGTCCGCGCCGAGGAGGTGCTCGGGACCGAGCGGGTCCGGCAGGCCCACCACCGCCTCGAGCACGTGGAGATGCCGTCGCCGAGCGTCATCGGCGTGCTCGGGCGGCTCGAGGTCATCGCGAGCGTGCAGCCCAGGTTCGACGCACTCTGGGGTGGACCCGACGGGATGTACGCCGCGCGGCTGGGCGAGCGCTGGCGTGACACTAACCCGTTGCGTGACCTCAGCATGGGCGGGGTGCGGCTCGCCCTCGGCTCCGACAGCCCGGTCACCGGGCTGGACCCGTGGGCAGCCGTGCAGGCCGCGGCCCACCACCACAACGGCGACCAACGGATCCCGGTCGGCGTCGCCTTCACGGCGCACACCCGCGGTGGGGCCCTGGCCGGTCGCGACCAGGACGGTGGCACCCTGCTGCGGGGTGCCCGTGCGGACCTGGCGGTCTGGGACGTTCCCGGCGGGCTCACCGAACAGGGGCTCCCCGAGCTCACTCCCGGCGTCGCGCTGCCCGTGCTCCACCGCCTCGTGACCGATGACCGCACCATCCACCACCGCGAGGAGGACCCCGCATGAGCGGCAAGCTCAAGCTCGACCCGGCCCAGGTGCGCCAAGCGCGCGCGCTGGCCCGCTCGGTCGGACGGCCGATCGTCAAGACCGCCAAGCTGCACACGACCGTGTCGGTCGAGCGCGCGACGCTCCGGCTGGCCGGCCTCGAGGGGGCCGACGCCGACGGCATCCCGTGGGTCAACCGGCTCGCCGACGCGGTCCGCGCCGACCTCCACGACGAGGGCGGTCTCGCGCACGGCATCGCGCTCCCGGTCTGGGACGCCCTGGTCCGCGGGGAGGCCGACGACCTGGCCACCCTGGCGCAGAAGGCAGGCGCAGGCTCGGTGCGCTTCCGCCTGCCCGAGGGGAAGGACCAGGCTCGCGCGCGGACGGCGTCCCGCAAGGCCGTGGGCGCCGGGATCCGCCGGATCGACGCTCGCCGCAGGGAGCGGGAGCGCCTGATCAAGAAGATCGGTGACGCGCCCCGGAAGCCCTGGATCTACCTCATCGTCGCCACCGGCGACATCTACGAGGACATCCCGCAGGCCCAGGCGGCCGCCCGCGAGGGGGCCGACATCATCGCGGTGATCCGCAGCACCGGGCAGAGCCTGCTCGACTACGTGCCCGAGGGCGCCACCCGCGAGGGCTTCGCCGGCACCTACGCGACGCAGGAGAACTTCCGGCTGATGCGGGAGGCGCTCGACGAGACGAGCCGGGAGCTTGGTCGGTACGTCCGGCTCACGAACTACGCCTCCGGGCTCTGCATGCCGGAGATCGCGGCGCTGGCCGGCCTCCAGCGGCTCGACATGATGCTCAACGACTCGATGTACGGGATCCTGTTCCGCGACATCAACCCGATCCGTACGTTCGTCGACCAGCGCTTCAGCCGCCAGATCCATGCCCGTGCGGGCATCATCATCAACACCGGCGAGGACAACTACCTCACCACCGCCGACGCCGTCGACGCGGCGCACACGGTCACCACGAGCCAGCTCCTCAACGAGTACTTCGCCAAGGAGGCCGGCCTCGAGGACTGGCAGCTCGGCCTGGGCCACGCGTTCGAGATCGACCCCGAGGTGCCCGACTCGTTCCGCCTCGAGCTGGCCCACGCGATGCTCGCGCGCGACCTGTTCCCGAAGGCGCCGCTCAAGTGGATGCCGCCCACCCGCCACATGACCGGCGACGTCTTCCGGGGCTACCTGCTCGACGGGTTCTTCAACCTGGTCGGGGCACTCACCGACCAGGGCATCCTGCTCGTCGGCATGATGACCGAGGCCGTGGTGACACCGTGGATCTCGGACCGCGACCTGGCCCTGCAGAACGTCCGCTACGTCATGAACGCTGCCGGCAACCTGCACGAGGACTTCAACCCCGACCCGAAGGGATTCATCGGCAGCCGTGCCCGGGAGGTGCTGGGGGAGTCGATCGTGCTCCTCGAGGACATCTTGGGTCATCCCAACGGCCTGCTCGACGCCATCGCGGACGGCACGTTCGGCCTGATGAAGCGGCCCGCCCACAAGGGCCGCGGGCTCGACGGCGTCAGCAAGAAGTCCAAGGTCTACTACAACCCGGCCAGCGAGATCCTGGAGGAGAAGTGAGCGACCCGACCCCCGGGAAGATCATCCGCCCGTACGGCGACACGACCGGTGACGGCATGGTGCAGGTGTCCTTCACGTTGCCCATGGCGCACTCCAAGATCGCCGAGGGTGCGGCCGCCCAGCTCGCCGCGAAGATGGGCATCGACCCCGCCCTCGTGGTGCACGCCAAGCCGATGGGACCCGACTTCACGTTCTTCGTGGTCTACGGCCGGGTCAACCACCTCGTCGACACCTCGATCGTGGAGGTCATCGAACGTGACTACCCGCTGCTGACGCCCAAGGAGGCCAACGCCGCCATCAAGCGCACGATGCGTCGCCGGATGGTGGTCGTGGGCGGCTGCATCGGCAGTGACGCCCACACCGTCGGGATCGACGCGATCCTCAACATCAAGGGCTTCGCCGGCGAGAAGGGGCTCGAGTACTACCGCGAGCTCAAGGTGGTCAACCTCGGAGCCCAGGTCAGCGTGCCGCAGCTCGTCGAGGCCGCGCGCGAGGAGAAGGCCGACGCGGTGCTGGTCTCGCAGGTCGTCACCCAGCGCGACGCCCACCTGCTCAACACCCGCGAGATGTCGGCCGCGTTCCGTGAGGCCTACCCGTCGGCCGAGCGGCCGCTGCTGGTCGTCGGCGGCCCTCGCTTCGACGAGACGATGGCCGACGAGCTCGGGGTCGACCGGGTCTTCGGCCGCGGTACGACGCCCGGCGAGGTGGCGTCCTTCATCGTGCACCGGCTGACCCGACGAGAGGCTTCTTGATGTCCGACACCACCGAGCGGCGCGAACGCGTCGTCCACCGCCGCTACGTGCCCTACTCCCACGCCCACTACGCGGGCAACCTCGTCGACGGTGCCTACTCGCTGGGCCTCTTCGGCGACGTCGCCACCGAGATGTGCATCCGTACCGACGGCGACGAGGGCCTGTTCGCGTCGTACTCCGACGTGCAGTTCCGTGCCCCCGTGATCGCCGGCGACGTCTTGGAGATCACCTGCGAGCTGGTGCGGGCCGGCACCCGCAGCCGCGTCATGGAGTTCGCGGTGCACGTCGTGGCGCGCGGGGCCGCCACCGCCGGTGCGCCGGGCGCGGCGAAGATGCTCGACGAGCCGTTGCTGGCGACGTCCGCGACCGGCACGGTCGTCGTGCCGGCGTCCCCCTCCTGACGGTGCGGACAGCTGCTCTGGACCATTCGTCCGGCGTGTCGCGAGGACACGCCGAGGCGATCGGAATTGGACCGATCTAAGTCGTTCACCGCGCCCATCCGCTGACCTGCGGAGACGCGCATCTGCGCAGGTCAGCGCCGGGTTGACAGGCCGAGGCTCCAGGGCCGAAGGTTCCTTGGTCCGCCTGTGCAGATCGTGGCTCGCGGACCGACGTCCGAGTGGTCGTGTCGGTGGGTGTGGAGCCAGCGCTCGGCTGACACGGTTCACGGAGGTCGGTCCCGCATCACGAGGGTGGAGACGGAAGGGACCCCAGCTCCGTAGACAACAGCGCGTCGTCGGCATCCAGTCGGCTCCGGGTTGGTCCGAAGGGCTCGGGTCCCTTCCGTCGGCCTGTACCAGCCGACAGGTAGCGTTGCCCCGTGCTGCTCCGGAGTCTCGCCGCGCTGCTCGCCGGTGTCCTCCTGGCCATGGCGTTCGAGCCCCTCGGGATCGCTCTCCTCATCCCGCTGTCCCTGGCTGTCCTCGTGTGCTGCCTCCACGGCCTGCGCGCCCGGAGCGCCTGGCTGCCCGGCCTGCTCTTCGGCGCCGGCTTCTGCTTCGTCCTGATGTTCTGGATGCGCGCCGTCGGTCCCGACGCCTGGCTCTCGCTGGCCGCCCTGGAGACGGCGTTCTTCGCGCCGCTCGGCTCGGTCGTGGCGCGCCTGATGCGGCTGCGGTGGTGGCCGGTGTGGACGGCGTTCGCCTGGGTCGCGATCGAGACCGTGCGCGGCTCCTGGCCGTTCAGCGGGATGCCGTGGGGGCGGCTGTCTTACGCCGTCGCCGGCACGCCGTGGGCCGAGGCTCTGCCGTGGCTGGGCTTCTCGGGCGTGAGCCTCCTGCTGGCGGCCTCCGGGACCACCCTGGGGTGGTTGCTGCTCGGAGGGTGGCGCCGGCGGCGCACGGCCGTGCTGGGGGTCGCTGCGCTGCTGCTGCCGGTCGCGGTGGCCGCGATCGCGCCGTCCACGACGCAGGAGAGCGGCACCGTCACCATCGCGGTCGTCCAGGGCAACCTCCCCGGCACCGGCAACGACCTGGTGGCGGTCCATCGCGAGGTCACCCGCAACCACGTCCAGGCGACCTTGGACCTGGCGGCGCGGGTCCGCGACGGGGACGTCGCGAGGCCCGACTTCGTCATCTGGCCCGAGAACTCCACCGCGGTCGACCCGTTCCTCGATGCGGAGGTGAACACCGGCATCGAGTCGGCCGTCGCGGCGATCGGCGTGCCGGTGCTCGTCGGGGTCATCGCCGACGCACCGGACCCGGACGCGGTGCTCAACCAGGGCATCGTGTGGGACCCGGTCACCGGGGCAGGGGAGCGCTACACCAAGCGTCACCCGGTGCCGTTCGGCGAGTACATCCCGTGGCGCGACACGGTCTTCAAGAGCAACTTCGGTCAGCTGCGGCTGATCCCGCGCGACATGGCCCAGGGGACCCGGCTCGAGCCGCTGCGCATCGACGGTGCCCTGGTCGCGGACGCCATCTGCTTCGACGTGGCCTACGACGACGGCATCCACGACCAGCTCCGCCACGGCGGCGAGCTCGTCACCGTGCAGACCAGCAACGCGAGCTTCATGGGCACCGACCAGATCGACCAGCAGTTCGAGATCACCCGGCTCCGGGCGATGGAGACCGGGCGGTACGTCGCGGTGGCGGCGGTCAACGGGGTCTCCGGCATCATCGACCCGGACGGCACCGTGCTCGACTCGGCTGCCGCCCGCACGCAGGAGGTGCTGGTGCGAGAGATCGAGCTCCGCACCGGGCTCACGCCGGCCGTGCGCCTGGGGTCGTGGCCCGGACGGGTCTGCGTCCTGCTCGCGCTCCTGGGTCTGGCCCTCGCCGCGAGGACCCGCCCGGTCGCATATCCTCGCCGGACCCACCAGCCAGCCACCCGAGGATGACGCGTGCCCGCACCGACCGACCACCGCACCGTGATGGTCATCCCCACCTACAACGAGTCGGAGAACCTCGAGTGGATCGTCTCCAGGTTGCGCGCGGCGCAGCCCGGGATCGACGTGCTCGTCGTCGACGACAACTCTCCTGACGGCACCGGCAAGATCGCCGACGACCTGGCCGCGCGTGACGCCGCGGTCAGCGTGGTCCACCGCACCGCGAAGGAGGGTCTCGGCGCGGCGTACCTCCACGGCTTCCGGGTCGCCCTGGACGCCGGCTACGACGTGATCGGCGAGATGGACGCCGACGGCTCCCACCAGCCCGAGCAGCTGCACCGGCTCGTGGAGGCGCTGGCCGACGCCGACCTCGTCATCGGCTCGCGGTACGTGCGGGGCGGCTCGATCGTCAACTGGCCGCGCTCACGCGAGCTGCTCTCCCGCGGCGGCAACCTGTACGTCCGGGTGTTGCTCGGCATGTCGGTGCGCGACGCCACGGCCGGCTTCCGGCTGTTCCGCCGAGCGACGCTCGAGGCGGTCGACCTGGCCGCGGTGATGTCGACCGGCTACGTCTTCCAGACCGACATGACGCACCGGGTGCTGTCTGCGGGGCTGCGGGTGCGGGAGGTGCCGATCGAGTTCATCGAGCGGGTCCGAGGAGATTCCAAGATGACTCGTGAGGTCGCCACGGAGTCATTGAGGAAGATCACCTGGTGGGGTCTCACGGAGCGGTGCGCCCAGGTGCGCCGCCGGTTCGCCGGTCGCCGGGTTTGACGCGGTGCTACATGATGAGCCCGTGACCCGACGACGCCGCTTCCCGCTCTGGCTGGTGTTCGTGGCCCTGGTGGTGGTGCCGCTGGCCGAGATCTACGTGCTGATCCAGGTCGGGCAGGTGATCGGTGCCTGGTGGACGATCCTGCTGCTCGTCGCCGACAGCGTCTTCGGCGGCTGGCTGATCCGCCGTGAGGGCGTGCGTGCGTGGCGAGCCATGCGGTCGAGCCTCGACTCGGGCCGGATGCCGGCGCGCGAGCTGGCCGATGGCGCGCTGATCCTGTTCGGCGGTGCGCTGATGCTCAGCCCCGGGTTCGTCACCGACCTGGTCGGCGTCCTGCTCATCTTGCCCTTCACCCGCCCGGTGGCCAGGCGGCTGCTCACCACGGTCGTCTCGACGCGGCTCGTCGGCGGCGTCGTACCGCCGCCCGGTGGCCGGACGGCCGGTGGCCAGACGCCTGGTGGCCAGACGCCCGGCGGCTTCCCCCGGACAGCACAAGGCCCCGGACCGGTAGTCCGGGGCGATGTGGTCGACGACGAGTGACCGGCTCTCACCGGGAGCTCATCAGGGACCTCGTCAGGCCGACTTGATCCGCTTCTTGGCATTGGCGCGGTGCAGGTGAGCGGGACCGATCTCTCCGCCACGCAGCAGGTCCAGACGCTCCTTGAGGATGTCCTCGAGCTCCTTCTCGGACCGGCGCTCGAGCAGCATGTCCCAGTGGGTTCGGGCCGGCTTCTCGACCTTCTCCTCCTTGAGGATGCCGTCGACACTCAGGCCTTCGCCACCGCAGCGCGGGCATTCCCACACCGCCGGGATGTCGGCCTCGACCGACATCGTGATCTCGAAGACGTGTCCCAGCTGGCAGCGGTAGCCGACCTGCTGACGGGCCGCGAACTCGATTCCGCGCTCGTCTTCGAAACTTTGCCCGCCGAGCCTCGCGCCACGCAATGTGCGCTCCGCCATTGAGCCACCTCCAGAGTAGTTGCTTTCCCGGGTACGGGAATGGGACGGCCCAGTTGAGGTTCCATGACGCAGCATGGTGGGCAGCGCCTACCGTCCTTATGCTTCAACGGTAGTGGGCCGGGCAAGATTCCGCCCATTCCCGCTGCAGGGGAGTGCCGCACATCACGCCGGAGCAGTCGTCAGACGACCGCGGGGACGTCGTTCCCGGCCTCGCGGATGCCCCGTTCGGTGTCGACCCTCATCAGCAACAGCCCGCCGATGGCGAAGAACACGATGAGCGCGAAGATCGCCGGCCGGTAGGAGTCGGTGATGGCCAGCACGATGGCGAACGTGGCCGTGCCGAACCACGACGTGCCCCGATCCATGGCGTGGTAGAAGCTGAAGTACTCCGCTTCCTTGCCGCGCGGGATCAGCAGCGAGTAGTAGGAGCGGGCCAGCGCCTGGGTGCCGCCGAGGACGATGCCGATCCCGAAGCCGAGGACCAGGAACAGCGGGACGTTCCTGGCCGGCAGGAACAGCGCCGCCGTCACGATGACCATCCAGATCACCAGGCCGACGAGGATGACCCGCTTCGCGCCGTACGTCGCGGCGGCGCGACCGAAGATCAGGGCACCTCCGAAGGCGACGAACTGCACCATCAAGATGGTGGCGATCAGAACGGTCTGGCTCTGGTCGAGCTCCTCGGCGCCGTACACCGAGGCCGACGCGATGACGGTCTGGATGCCGTCGTTGAAGAAGAGGTACGCCAGGAGGAACGTCAGCGCGGTCGGGTAGCGGCGCATGTCCCTGAGCGTGCTGCCGAGCTGTCCGAAGCTCTGCCTGAGCAGGCCGCCGGTCTCGGGCACCACGTGCACGGGCTCGTGGTTGCGCAGGCGGGTGAACGGGATCAGCGTGAAGCCGGCCCACCACACGGCCGCGGACAGCATGCAGAGCCGCGCGGCCAGGGCCTCGCTGAGGCCCAGCGAGTCGTGGCCGAGGAAGACCACCAGGTTCAGCAGCAGCAGGATGCCGCCGCCGAGGTAGCCGAAGGCCCACCCGCGAGACGAGACCCGGTCGCGCTCGTTCTCGGTGGAGATGAGCGGCAGGATCGAGTCGTTGATGACGCCGGCCGCCCCGAAGCACAGGTTGCCGAAGACGATGCCGATCGCCGCGAGCAGCCAGTTGTCACCCGTGGCGAAGAAGATCAGGGAGGCGAACAGCGCGCCGGTCCAGGCGAAGCCGGCCAGCAGGCCCTTCTTGTTGGCGGTGCGGTCGGCGATGGCGCCGAGGACGGGCAGGAGCACCGCCGACAGGATCGTCGAGATCGTGATCAGCCAGAAGAACAGTGCACCCGGTGGCAGGCTGAAGCCGAGGACCTGGAACCGGCCGTCCTCGCCACCGACGGCGTTCTCGGCCAGCCCGATGAAGTACGGGCCGAAGAAGACGGTGCCGATGGTCGTCGTGTAGGCGCTGTTGGCCCAGTCGTACCAGTACCAGGCCTTCTGCTCGCGAGCCCGGTCGAGCGGCTCGAGGTCGGCGATGCCGTGCGCCCGTGGTCCGTCGCTCATTCCGGTTCCCTCCATTGCCCGCCCTCGCGGAGCACGTCCCTGAGTATGTCGGTGCGGTCGGTCATCAAGCCGTCGACACCACGTTGGAGGAGCGTGCGCATCTCGGCCGGGTCGTCGATGGTCCAGACGTGCACGTGCAGTCCGGCGGCGTGGGCCCGCCGCACGAGCCCGCGCGTGGCGACGACCAGGCGCCCCCGCCGGTGCGGGATCTGCAGGGCGTCGGGACGGCCCCGCGTGAGGAGCCGGGCCAGCCGGGCGCTGGGGGAGAGGAGGTAGGCCGCCACCTCGAGCGGGTGGGCGGACGTGGCCACCCGGCCCCGGCTCATCCGCCGGAACGCGTCGAGCGACCGACTGGAGAACGAGCCGACGAGCACCCGGTCCCAGGCGTCGTGCTCCTCGATGAGGGCGACCAGCGCCGGGACCGCCCGGCGTGCCTTCAGGTCGACGTTGAACCGCGCCTCGGGGAACGCCTCCAGCAGGTGAGCCAGCGTGGGGATCTCCTCCCGGCCACCGATCAGCGCGCCCCGTACGTCGGCGTAGTTCATCTCAGCCAGCGTGCCGCGGGCGTCGGTGACCCGGTCAAGGACGGTGTCGTGGAACGCGAGCAGCACGCCGTCGCTGGTCACGTGCACGTCGGTCTCCAGGTACCGGTACCCCAGCGCGACCGCGTGGCGGAAGGCGGCGAGCGTGTTCTCCAGGTCCTCGATCTCGGGGTGGTAGGCCCCGCCGCGGTGGGCGAACGCCAGCACCGGTCCGGGGTCGTCGAGGAAGGGGCGGCCAGTCGGGCGGTCGATCACGCCGAGCAGTATCCACCAGGGAGTACGGTCAGGACATGGAACCGATGACCTGCCCTCGATGTGGCAACGAGATGGTGGAGCGCGCTGTCGGAGCGACTCAGGTCAGCCAGTGCCCGGAGGGGCACGGCGTCTTCCTCGATCGTGCCGATCTCGGCACGCTGGCCGAGGCCGAGTCCGACTGGCACCGCAACTCCGCACAGCACACGACGCCCCTGCCGCGCATCACGCCCGACATGGTCGCGCCCCCGGCCGCCGCCAAACGGGCGCGGGCGTGGGTGGAGACGCTCTTCGGCTGACCGGCCGGAGCAGCGCGCGACGAGCGCCTAGATGTCGCGGAAGGTCTCGATGCTGGCGCCCAGCAGGTTGAGCCGCTCGGCCAGGTCCTCGTAGCCGCGCGAGATGACGTACGTCGACCGCAGCACCGACGTGCCCTTGGCCGCGAGCATGGCCAGCAGGAGCACCACGGCGGGCCGCAGCGCCGGCGGGCACATCATCTCCGTGCCGCTGAAGTGGGTCGGACCCTCGATCATCACCCGGTGCGGGTCGAGGAGCTTGACGTTGCCGCCCAGCTTGTTGAGGTCGACCAGGTAGATCGCGCGGTTCTCGTAGACCCAGTCGTGGAGGAGGGTCTGGCCCTCGGCGACGGCGGCGATGACCGCGAAGAACGGCAGGTTGTCGATGTTGAGGCCGGGGAACGGCATCGGGTGGATCTTGTCGAGCGGTGCCCGCAGGCTCGAGGGCAGCGTGGTGAGGTCGACCAGGCGGGTGTGGCCGTTGAGTGCGACGTACTCCTCGGTCCGGTGGTAGTTGAAGCCCATCTCCTCGAGCAGCGCCAGCTCGATCTCGAGGAACTCGATCGGCACCCGGGTGATCGTGATCGACGACTTCGTGACGATCGCGGCGGCGAGCAGCGACATCGCCTCGATCGGGTCCTCGCTCGGGGCGTAGTCGACGTCGACGTCGACCCGCTCGCGGCCGGTGACGGTCAGGGTGGTGCTGCCGATGCCCTCGACCTCGACCCCGAGCTTCTGCAGGTAGAAGCAGAGGTCCTGGACCATGTAGTTGGACGACGCGTTGCGGATCACGGTCGTGCCGGGGTGCAGGGCCGCCGCCATCAGCGCGTTCTCGGTGACGGTGTCGCCGCGCTCGGTGAGCACGATCGGACGCAGCGGCTCGATCGCCCGGTTGACGGTGGCGTGGTAGGCGCCGTCGGTGGCCTTGATCTCCAGGCCGAACGGGCGCAGCGCGGCCATGTGCGGCTCGACGGTGCGGGTGCCGAGGTCGCAACCGCCGGCGTACGGAAGGTCGAAGGTGTCGGCGCGGTGCAGCAGCGGGCCGAGGAACATGATGACCGAGCGGGTACGCCGCGCGGCGTCCTCGTCGATGTGGGCGAGGTCGAACTCGGCCGGCGGGATGATCTCGAGGTCGTTCTGCTCGTTGAGCCAGCGAGTCTGCACGCCCAACGAGGCCAGCACCTCGAGCAGCCGGTTGACCTCCTCGATCCGCGCGACCTTGCGCAGCGTCGTCTTGCCGCGATTGAGCAGCGAGGCGCACAGCAGGGCGACGCCGGCGTTCTTGGACGTCTTCACCTCGATGCTGCCCGACAGCGTCGTGGGCCCGGTGACGCGCAGGTGCGTCGGGCCGGCGCCGAGGGCGACGATCTCGGAGTCGAGGGCCGCGCCGATGCGGGCCAGCATCTCGAGCGAGAGGTTCTGGTGACCCTTCTCGATCCGGTTGATGGCGCTCTGCGAGGTGGACAGCAGCTCGGCCAGCTGGGCCTGGGTGAGGCCCCGGTGCTTGCGGGCGTCACGGATCAGGTTGCCGATGCGGCCCAGGTAGTCACGTTGCAGAAGATCAGCCATGCCGACCAAGGTATCTCAGATATGAGATAGAGCAAGATCGGCGCGCGCGGCCCCGATGACCGACGTTTCGACCGCGTGCGAGGATCCACGCATGCGAGCCACGACCATCCATGCTGCCCGGGACATCCGTCTGACCGATGTCGAAACGCCCGTCGTCGGCGCACCCACCGACGCCGTCATCAAGGTCACCGCCGGGTGCATCTGCGGATCCGACCTGTGGCCCTACCGGGGCGAGAACCCGATCGAGGCAGGGTCCACGATCGGCCACGAGTGCGTCGGCGTCGTGGAGGAGGTCGGCTCCGAGGTCACCTCCTTCAAGCCCGGCGACTTCGTCATCGTGCCGTTCTGCCACAGCGACAACACCTGCGCCCACTGCCGGGCCGGTGTCACGTCGGCGTGCGAGAACCAGGGCTGGACCGTCAGCGGCCAGGCCGAGTACTCCCTCGTCAACCAGGCCGAGGGCACCCTGTTCAAGGCGCCGGACCCCGGTGCGGACGAGGACCTGCTGAAGAGCCTGCTGTCCCTGTCCGACGTGATGCCGACCGGTTGGCACGCGGCCGTCTCGGCCGGCGTACGCCCGGGCGGCACCGCCGTCGTCGTCGGTGACGGCGCCGTCGGCCTCTGCGGCGTGCTCGCCGCGTCGGTGATGGGCGCGGAGAAGGTGATCGTGATGTCGCGCCACGAGTCCCGCCAGAAGATCGCCACCGCCTTCGGTGCCACCCACGTCGTCGCCGAGCGCGGCCAGGAGGGCGAGGACGCCATCCGCGAGATCACCGGCGGCATCGGTGCCGACGCGGTGCTCGAGTGCGTCGGCACCGACCAGTCGATGCAGACCGCGTTCGCGATCGCCCGCCCCGGCTCCCGGGTCGGCTTCGTCGGCGTCCCGCACGGCGTGGAGCTGCCGGTGCGCCGGATGTTCTCGAAGAACGTCGGCCTCTTCGGGGGTGTCGCGCCGGTGCGCGCCTATCTCGATGAGCTGCTGCCCAAGGTGTTGGACGGCTCGATCAACCCCGGCCTGGTCTTCGACTCGGTGCGTTCGCTCGACGAGGTGGCCGACGGCTACCGCGACATGGACGAGCGACGCGCGGTCAAGGTCATGCTGCGCCCGTGAGCCAGAGCGTGAGCGGCGTGCGGGCGATCGTCCTCGACGTCGGCTCGGTGCTCGAGGTCGTGGACGACTCGGTGTTCCCGGGGCCGTTCCTGGCCCGCCACGGACTGCCCCCCGACGCGTTCGCCGTGCGGGTCCGGTCGCTGCCCGGCGACGGCCTGACTGGTGGCGTCTCGGAGTCCGGGGTCCGGTCGCACTGGCAGGCCGAGCTCGACCTGAGCGACGCGCAGGCAGCCGAGCTGATGACCGACTTCTGGCGGTGGTACGTCGGCACGCTGGACCGGCCGCTGTACGACTGGTTCGCCGGGCTGCGCGATCGGGGCCTGGTCGCGGGCATCCTGAGCAACTCCGCGCCCGGCGCGCGAGAGGCCGAGCGCTGCCACGGCTTCGAGGACCTCACCGACGACATCGTCTACTCGCACGAGGTCGGCCTGGCCAAGCCCGACCCGGCGGTCTACGAGCTGACGACCCACCGGCTGGGCGTGCGTCCCGACGAGATCGCGTTCCTCGACGACCACCTCCCGAACGTCGAGGCCGCCCGGGCGGCCGGCTGGCACGCCGTCCTGCATGAGGACACCGCATCGTCGATCGCCCGGCTCGAGGCGCTCATCGGGAGCTGAGCGCGGTCACACGTCGATGACGGCGTTGTCGCCGAGGTCGGGCTCGGCATCGGTGACCAGGCCCCGGACCAGCGAGACCGCCGTGGCGACCTTGCCGGGGGACTCCCAGTACTCCGCCGTGTGGCCGTCGACGCGCAGGAGCACGTTGTCGGGGTCGTCGGGCCCACCCGACATGAAGATGCCGGCAGAGACGTCCCAGAGCTCCGCCAGCTTGGCCCGGTCCTCGGAGAGCCGGGCGGCGCCGCTCAGCGAGACCCAGCCCTTGTCGGCGGCGTAGGCGACGTTGACCTCGGGCCGGGCGCTGATGGCGGCCACCTTCTCGCTGCTCCGGCGCGTGATGAACCAGACGGTCCCGGCGTCCTCGAAGTCCTGGGTGCCCACTGGGGTGTGGTGCTCCTCCCGACGCTGGCACAGCACGGTGGGGGCCACTACCTCCGGAGAGGTCAGATGGGGTCGAGGATGCGGTGCAGGAACTGGCGGGTGCGCGGCTGTTGCGGGTCGCCGATGACCTGTGCGGCCGGGCCGCGTTCGGCGATGACGCCGTTGTCGAGGAAGAGCACCTGGTCGGACACCTGCTGCGCGAAGCGGATCTCGTGGGTGACCACGACCATGGTCCAGCCCTCCGCCGCGAGGTCCTTCATCACGCCGAGCACCTCGCCGACCAGCTCGGGGTCGAGGGACGACGTCGGCTCGTCGAACAGCATCAGCCGGGGCTTGAGCGCGAGCGCCCGGGCGATCCCGACGCGCTGCTGCTGGCCCCCGGAGAGCTGGCCGGGGAAGGCGTCCTCGCGGTCGGCGAGCCCGACCTGCTCGAGCAGGGCGCGCGCCTCGGGGACCACCTCGTCGGCCGGGCGGCCCTGGGCGTGGATCGGGCCCTCGGTCAGGTTCTCCAGCACCGTGCGGTGCGGGAAGAGGTGGTGGGCCTGGAACACCATCGCGCTCTGACGACGCAGCCGGGCGAAGTCGCGCTCGGCATCACGGCGCCCACGGACCTGGCTGAAGTCGACCTCGACGTCGTCGATGCGCACGACGCCGGAGTCGGGCACCTCGAGGGTGTTGAGCGAGCGGAGCACGGTCGTCTTGCCGGAGCCGGACGGGCCGAGGAGCACCGTGACGGTGCCGGAGTCGACGGTGAACTCGATGTCGCGCAGCACGGTCTGGTCGCCGAACGACTTGCGCAGGTCGGTGACTGACAGCAGGGGAGCGGGGCTCATGCGGTGGACCTCTCCAGACGGGTCTCGAGACGGTTCTGGCCGACCGACAGGACCGCGCAGACGGCCCAGTAGAACAGCGCGGCCAGCGAGTAGAGGGCCATGAACTCGGTGGTGGCACCGGCATAGTTCTGCGCCACCCGGAACATCTCCGGCACCAGGATCACCGAGGCGAGCGAGGTGTCCTTGACCAGCGAGATGAACGTGTTCGACAGCGGGGGTACGGCGGTCCGCGCCGCTTGCGGAAGCACGATCCGGCGCATCGTGAGGGTGTAGCCCATGCCCACGGTGGCCGCTGCCTCCGATTGCCCGCGCGGCACCGAGAGGATCGACGAGCGGATGATCTCGGCGGCGTACGCCGCGACGTTGAGCGACAGGGCGAGTGCGGCCGCGGTGAAGCTGTCCAGCTTGATGCCGAGCTGGCCGAGCCCGAAGAAGACGATGAACAGCTGCACGAGCAGCGGCGTCCCGCGGACGATCGAGATGAAGGTGCGCGCCGGCCAGTGCAGCCAGGGCCGGGTCGAGAGCCGGGCCAGGGCGACCAGCAGGGCGAGGACCAGACCGATCGCCATGCTCAGCAGCGAGAGCGTGATCGTGTAGCGGGCGAGGGCCTTCACCATCGGCCAGGCGGCGTCCTGCAGGACCTCGGAGGCCCCCTTGTTGGCGGCGCGCCCGGAGAGGTCGGCCTCGCCGCCGCCGTCCGCGGCGGAGACGTCGGCCTTGAAGTAGCTCTCCGAGATCTCGGTCAGCGTGCCGTCGGCGGCCATGTCCTCGAGCGCGGCGTCGGCCTGGTCGCGCAGAGCGGTGTCGGCCTGGCGGAAGGTGAGCGCCTGCTCGTTGACCTCCACACCGGCGTCCCCGGCGATCTTGATGTCGGTGGAGCCGCTGGCGGCGAGGAAGTCGAGGATGGCGATGTTGTCGTTGAGGATCACGTCGACCCGGCCCTGGGTGAGCAGCTCGGCCGCCTGCGCCAGGCTCTCGACCGAACGCACCTTGGCGCCAGCCTCCGTGGCGATCTCCGCGAAGCTCGTCGTCGACGACTGAGCGGCCGTCTTGCCCTCGAGGTCGTCGAGCGAGGTGATCGAGTCGTCGTCCGCGGCGGTGACGATCACGGTGCGTGAGTAGGTGTAGGGCTCGGAGAAGAGGTAGCGCGCCGAACGCTCGGGGTTGATCGTCACCTGGTTGGCGATGACGTCGACGCGGTTGGCGTCGAGCGCGGGGAAGATCGCGTCGAAGTTCGCCTCGACGAACTCCAGCCGCCAGCCGGCGCGCTTCGCGACCTCCTCGACGACCTCGATGTCGTAGCCGGTCAGCACGCCGGTGTCGGAGTCATGGAAGCTGAACGGTGGGTAGATGCCCTCGGTGCCGACCCGGATGACCGGGCCGTCGGTCGAGGCGGATGCCGCGGCGACGGCGGGCACCGCCGTACCGACGAACAGGCCGACCCAGAGAACGAGCAGCGCGAGGATGCGCCATCGACGGTTCACGTGACCACCATTTCCCGAGTGAGGTGTGTGCGGCTCACGCCAGTCCGTCGAGAGCCTTCTGCAGGGAGGCCTGGGCGTTGTCGCCCAGCTTCTTGAGGAACGGTGCGAGCAGCGGCGACAGCAGCTTGGTGACACCGGAGAACGTGAACTCGGCGGAGTAGACGACCTTGGTGCCAGCGCCATCGGGAGTGATCCGCATCGTGTCGATGGCCTCGGTGGAGTTGTTGCGACCGGCAAACCGGAGGACGGGGGGCGTCGCCTCCTCGAGCGTGTAGTCGAGGGTGACGGTGTTGCCCATGAACTTGGTCTGGTTGCGATAGACCGAGCCCACCTCACCACTCTCCCCGCTGATGCGCTTGCAGGTGAGGGTGCCGTGGTCCCACTCCGTGGCGTTCTCGAAGTCGGCAAGGTAGGCGAAGACAGTGTCGGGGGAGGCGCTGGTGGTCACGGAGCGCTCGATGGTCGGCATGGGCGCCACGCTAGCGTGCGTGGTGCGACACGCTGGGCTGCGCTCGCGTCTGGTGGCACGATCGGACGGGTGAGCACCAGTCCCGGGGAGGCACGGCACCTGCGCGAGCTCGCGCTGCTGCGCCGTGTTCGCGACCGGATGGACCGAGAGTTCGCCCAGCCGCTGGACGTCGAGGCACTCGCCCGCGGGGTGCACATGTCCGCCGGCCACCTGAGTCGCGCGTTCCGGGCGGCGTACGGCGAGTCGCCGTACTCGTACCTGATGACGCGGCGCATCGAGCGCGCGATGGCGCTGCTGCGTCGGGGTGACCTGAGCGTCACCGAGGTCTGCTTCGCGGTCGGCTGCTCGTCGCTCGGCACCTTCAGCACCCGCTTCCGTCAGCTCGTCGGCATGCCGCCGAGCACCTACCGCCGGCAGAGCGCGGACGGGACCGTGGGCCTCCCGTCGTGCGTCGAGAAACAGGTCACCAGACCGATCAGGAATCGAGAAGCGTCGGCCTCCCAGCCCCAACTAGCGTGACGGCCATGAACCTCACCATCAACGCCAGCTTCCTCCCGCACGACGACCCGGAGGCTTCCCTGGCCTTCTACCGCGACACCCTCGGCTTCGAGGTCAGGCTCGATGTCGGCACCGGCACGATGCGCTGGATCACGGTCGGCCCGGTCGACCAGCCCGACACCTCCATCGTGCTCAGCCCGCCCTCGGCCAACCCCGGACTCACCGACGACGAGCGGCGCACCATCGCCGAGATGATGGCCAAGGGCACCTTCGCCACGCTTCTGCTGGCCACCAAGGACCTCGACGCGACGTTCGAGCAGCTGCAGGGCGGGGCCACCGAGATCGTCCAGGAGCCGACCCAGCAGCCGTACGGCATCCGCGACTGCGCCGTCCGCGACCCCGCCGGCAACCTGGTCCGGATCCAAGAGGTGGATTGAGATGGCCGCGATCTCCTCCGTCGTGCTTGACGTGCCGAACCCCGTGGCCGCCGAGACGTTCTACGCCGCGGCCTTCGGCCTGGGCGACCGGCTTCGCCTCCGTGTGGGAGAGGACCCCACGACCGGGTTCCGTGGCTTCACGCTGTCGTTGGTGGTGGGGGAACCCAGCACCGTCGACGACCTCGTCGGCAGCGCCCTCGCAGCAGGCGCCACCGAGCTCAAGCCTGTGCACAAGAGCTTCTGGGGCTACGGCGGCGTCGTCCTGGCTCCCGACGGGGCGATCTGGAAGGTCGCGACGTCGTCGAAGAAGGACACCGGTCCGGCCACCCGCCAGGTCGACGACTTCGTCCTGCTGCTGGGCGTCGACGACGTCAAGGCGAGCAAGCGCTTCTACGTCGACCACGGCTTCGCCGTCGGCAGGAGCTTCGGCGGCAGGTACGCCGAGCTCGACACCCCGTCATCGCCGGTCAAGCTTGCCCTCTACCCACGGCGGGCGGCGGCCAAGGACGCCGGCGTCGCTCCGGAGGGCACCGGATCGCGCCGGCTGGCCATCGTCGGGGACGCCGGGCCGTTCACCGATCCGGACGGGTTCGCGTGGGAGGCTGCGTGGGAGCACGAGGAGAGGGAGGCAACCTGAGCATGGCCGAGAAGCCTGACCCGAGGTCCCCAGCCACACCACTGGCCGACAGCCACGACCTGATCCGCGTGCAGGGCGCGCGTGAGAACAACCTCAAGGACGTCAGCGTCGAGCTGCCCAAGCGGAGGCTGACGGTGTTCACCGGCGTCTCCGGTTCGGGCAAGAGCTCCCTCGTCTTCGCGACGATCGCCGCGGAGTCGCAGCGGATGATCAACGAGACCTACAGCGCCTTCGTGCAGGGGTTCATGCCGAACCTCGCGCGACCCGAGGTCGACCTTCTCGAAGGGCTGACGACCGCGATCATCGTCGACCAGGAGCGGATGGGTGCGAACCCGCGCTCCACGGTCGGCACGGCCACCGACGGCAACGCCATGCTGCGGATCCTCTTCAGCCGGGTGGGCAAGCCGTACGTCGGGCCGCCGACGGCGTTCTCGTTCAACGTCCCGACGCGGAGGGCGAGCGGGGTGATGAGCACCGAGAAGGCCGGCGGCCGGGTCGAGAAGGCCGTCGTGAAGAACGCGGTCTACCTGGGCGGCATGTGCGCCCGCTGCGAGGGCATGGGCTCGGTCTCCGACTTCGACCTCACCGCGTTGTACGACGACAGCCGCTCGCTCAGCGAGGGCGCCCTGACCGTGCCGGGCTACTCGATGGACGGCTGGTACGGCCGGCTGTTCGAGGGGGTGGGCCTGCCGATGGACAAGCCGATCTCGAAGTTCACCAAGAAGCAGCTCGAGACGATGCTGTACGCCGAGCCGACCAAGATCAAGGTCGAGGGCATCAACCTGACCTTCGAGGGCGTGGTCCCCAAGATCCAGAAGTCGATGCTGTCCAAGGACGTGGAGGCGATGCAGCCCCACGTCCGACGGTTCGTGGAGCGCGCCATCACGTTCCAGACCTGCCCGGAGTGCGACGGCACCCGGCTCAGCCCGGACGCCAGGTCCGCGAAGATCCACGGCAAGAACATCGCCGAGCTCTGCCAGATGCAGATCAGCGACCTCGCCGAGTGGGTCCGCGACCTCGACGAGCCGTCGGTCGCGCCACTGCTCAAGGGCCTGCTGCACCTGCTGGACTCGTTCGCCGAGATCGGTCTGGGCTACCTCTCGCTGGATCGGCCGGCCGGCACGCTGTCCGGGGGAGAGGCCCAGCGCACCAAGATGATCCGCCATCTCGGGTCGTCCCTGACCGACGTCACCTACGTGTTCGACGAGCCGACGATCGGACTGCACCCGCACGACATCGAGCGGATGAACCAGCTGCTCCTGCAGCTGCGCGACAAGGGCAACACCGTGCTGGTCGTCGAGCACAAGCCCGAGACCATCGCGATCGCCGACCACGTCGTCGACCTGGGTCCCGGCGCCGGCACCGACGGCGGCAGCGTCTGCTTCGAGGGCACGGTGGACGGGCTGCGGGGGAGCGACACCATCACCGGCCGCCACCTCGACGACCGGGCGACGCTCAAGAAGACGGTGCGCACGCCGTCCGCCACGCTCGACGTGCGCGGCGCCTCGACCCACAACCTGCGCGACGTCGACGTCGACGTGCCCCTCGGTGTGCTCTGCGTCATCACCGGGGTGGCCGGCTCGGGCAAGAGCTCGCTGATCCACGGCTCGGTGGCCGGTCGCGACGGCGTCGTGGTCGTCGACCAGGGTGCGATCAAGGGGTCGCGCCGGAGCAACCCGGCGACGTACACCGGTCTGCTCGAGCCGATCCGCAAGGCGTTCGCCAAGGCGAACGGCGTGAAGCCGGCGTTGTTCAGCTCCAACTCCGAGGGTGCCTGCCCCAGCTGCAACGGCGCGGGCGTCATCTTCACCGAGCTCGGGGTGATGGCCACCGTCGAGTCCACGTGCGAGGAGTGCGAGGGCAGGCGGTTCCAGGCGTCGGTGCTGGAGTACACGCTCGGCGGGCGCAACATCGCCGAGGTGCTGTCGATGTCGATGACCGAGGCGCTGCAGTTCTTCGACGAGGGTGAGGCGCGCACCCCGGCCGCGCACAAGATCCTCGACCGGATCGTCGACGTCGGGCTCGGCTACCTCACCCTGGGCCAACCGCTCACCACGCTGTCGGGAGGTGAGCGGCAACGGGTCAAGCTGGCGACGCAGATGGCTGACAAGGGAGATGTCTACGTCCTCGACGAACCGACCACGGGTCTCCACCTCGCCGACGTGGAGAACCTGCTCGGCCTCCTCGACCGGCTCGTCGACTCCGGCAAGTCGGTCATCGTCATCGAGCACCACCAGGCGGTGATGGCGCATGCCGACTGGATCATCGACCTCGGCCCCGGCGCCGGTCACGACGGCGGCAAGGTGGTCTTCGAGGGAACACCCGTCGATCTCGTCGCCGACAGGTCGACCCTCACCGGGCAGCACCTCTCGGCGTACGTCGTGCCGGCGAAGGCGTCCTCGTGACCCAGACGCAGACCCAGACGCACGACCTGACCTTCACCGCGGGCGAGGTGCGCAAGAGGTACGTCAGCTGGGACCGCGGCGAGGCGGACCGGGAGTGGTCGTGCCTCGTGCTGCTGGCCGACCACGCGCCCGGGGTGGCTCCGAGGCCACTGCGCAGGGAGACGTCGCACGGCGCCCCGGTGGTCGTCATGGAGCGGTTGCCGGGGGAGCCACTGGGCGGTGCCCCGCTCACTCCCGAGCAGACCGCGTCGCTCGGCCACGCGCTGCGGCGGCTGTACGACGTACCCCTCCAGGCCGTGCGGGCGGCGGGGGTCGCGGAGCGCCTCTACGGTCCATCGGCCCTGGCGGTGCACGTGGCCGAGTGGCTGAGCGACCCCCTCGACCTGACCGAGTGCCGCGACGCCGGGCTGGTGACGCAGGCTGTGGACGCGGCCCTCGGGTGGCTCGGCACGCCCGGCCACCTCCCGGAGCCGCATCTGTCGGCGATCGGCATCTCCGACCTGAACCCGGCGAACGTGCTGTGGGACGGTGACCGCTGCCGCCTCGTCGACTTCGAGGACGGGGGACTCACCGACCCCGGGTTCGAGCTGGCCGACCACGTCGAGCACCTCGCCGGCCGGCTCTACGGCGTCTACGACGCCGATGCGCTGGTCGACGCGGTCGGGCTCTCCGACGACGAGCGTGAGCGGATGCGTGCCTACCGGCCGCTCTGGGCAGCCTTCTGGCTGGCCATGCTGCTGCCCGGCAACGGCGGCTTCCGGCGGAATCCGCCCGGCACCACCGAGGCCCAGGCGACACACCTGCTGGCGCTGCTCGACTGATCGTGTGTCGTCGTCGCCCTGGCCCACGTCGACTGGCCGTGCGCCCAGGTCGAGGTGGAGCCGGTTCTTGATGGTCTTGCCCTCGGGCACGCGCGCGAAGGCCAACGTCGGTGGGCAGCCGAGGACCGCGCACCAGAAACCGGCCAGCCGGTCGGGATCAGCGCAGTCGATGGCGAGCTCGGTGCACCTGCTGGTCATGTCGGACCTCCAGTCGGGTGGCCGGGCGGGCCTCACGCTAGTCATGGTTGTCGTGCGCCAGAATGACAACCATGGAGTACTGGGAGCCGGGCGCCCACATCATGTGGTGCTACGGCGAGCCCGGCCTCGACTTCGCGGCGCCGATGACCGTCGTCCGCGACGACGACGAGGTGCTCGCCGCCTGGCTGGCCGCCGGGACGCCGGTGCTCAAGGTCGTCCGTCAGGACGGCCGGGACCTGCGAGCCGTCCAGAGCGACGCGTTCGTCGTGCCGCGTCGCCAGGTGCAGACCGTCTGGGAGGACTACTCGGTGCTGCGGGTCTACCAGCCGGGAAAGCGATGGTCGGTCTGGCACTTCTTCCACGGCGAGACCGGCGCCTTCGAGGGCTGGTACGTCAACATCGAGGACCCGCACGTCCGGGCCGACCACACCACGAGAAGCCGGGACCACGTCCTGGACGTCTGGGTCGAGCCGGACCGGACGTTCGAGCGCAAGGACGAGGACGAACTGGTGCTGGCCGTCGAGCAAGGTCGCTACAGCCAGGTCGAGGCTGATGCCATCACGTCGGTCGCCGACGAGGTGGAGGACGTGATCCGGGAGTGGGGTCCGCCGTTCCGGGACGGCTGGGAGTCGTTCCGTCCGGACCCGGCGTGGCCCGTTCCTGAGCTCCCGGCACTGCGCCGATAACTGACATTATGTCAGATAGTGGATGTCTGCCGGATCTCCCCCATCCATCATCACTTCGACCACCCAGGGGCGTCGGGTTGGTCGAACGTTTGATCAACCACGACCACTTCTCGTCAGCGCAGCGCGCGAGGATCCGACTTGGTCGTCTGGAAGGCACTGATCCGGTCGCCGGTCAGCACGGAGAACGTGGTGTGGTCGACGTTCCAGACGTTGCCGATCCACAGCTCGGGCGTGCTCAGGATCCACTCGCCGGCCTGCTGGATCGCAGCTCCGGTGAACCCGTTGTACTCGCCGAGCACGATCCGCTTGTCGGGGAAGCCCTGACCGTCGAGCCAGGTGGCCAGCTTCGGTACGGCGCGGGCCGGCAGCAGCGCGTTGTTCGGTGCCGCGGCGGTGCCCTCCTGGTAGGAGTCGACGCCCACGAAGTCCCAGGCCGCGAGCAGCGCGGGGCTGGTGTACTCGTGGAAGTTGACCCGGTTGGTGGCCTTGAGGTTGTCCAGCAGCCAGCCGTTCAGGATGGGCCCGACCGCGACGTTGGGACCCCGCACGACGTCGAGGAACCGCTGCGAGCCGGCCCGGAACTCCGCCGGCGTCATGTCGCTGTGCGGCTCGTGCCAGTAGGTGGCCGTGACCGGCGCGCCGAGATCGTCGAGCTGGGTCTTCAGCGTGGCCAGCCACGCGTCGTAGCCGCCGTTGGCCATGGTGGTCGGGTTGGGCACCTTGTAGGAGACGACCGGGATCATCCCGTCCGCGATCGCCTGGCGGATCAGGGGCAGCTGGTTCGAGCCGGACGCCGACAGCTGGGCGAAGATCCGGCGTGACCTGACGCCGGCAGCGCCGACCTCCTTGATGCGCGCGTCCCACTTGTCGACCGGCGCGGACATGCCGATGATCTTCGCCGCGCCGGGCGCGATGGGTGGGAGGGTGGTGTGGGCCAGGGGCGTGACCGGAGGCGTGACGACCGCCGGCATGGTCACGGGCGGTCCAGTCACAGGCCCAGTCACGGGTCCAGTCACGGGCCCAGTCACGGGCCCAGTCACGGGCCCAGTCACCGGCGGCGTGATGGCCTGTTCGGTCGTGCTGGTGGCAGTGGTGGTCACGCGCAGGACTGGACGTCGTGAGACGCGCCCCTCTGACGAGATGAACGTCAACGCGGCTCGGGCGGAGGTCTGGATGCGCAGGCTGAGCACGTGTCCGGGAACAACCTTGTCGGCCTTGAGAACGATCGTCTCGGTGCTCCCGGCGCGCAGCGCGCCGGATGACCCGAGGAGCACTCGCTTCTTGGGCTGGTTGCGCCACGTGAGAGCGGACTCGCCCCAACCGGCGCTCATGCCGTAGACGCGGATGCCGCGGCCCGATGAGGTCTGCGAGCGCAGCCGCAGGGTGACCGTGTCGAGGTCCTCACCTGAGCGCACAGCAGGAACGGTGAACTTGAGGTAGGCGTTCTTGGTCCGTCCAGCACGACCGTCGACCTTGAAGACCCTGTCGCTGCCGCGGTTGGTGGACTCGAGACGAACGCCGACGTGAGCATCTGCCGAGGCGACGGTGTCGACGACTGCGGCGCCCGCAGAGGGCGCGATGACTAGACCGGTGAGGCCGGCGGTGAGGGTCAGCGCAAGGGCAGTCGTCTTCATGGACAGAGCTCTTTCGGAAAGGCTCCGGCCGCGCCGCAGGCAAGCGGGCGCGCCCGGAGAAGGGAGGTCTTCGGGGACCGTCACCCACCCAGATGGGTCCCGGTGAAGACGCCAGCCCGTGCTGTGGACTCGCGTCACCCCTATCGGCGCCCTCAGCCGAGATCTGAACCCGTTGCCCAAAAAGGTTCGGAAAGACTCACCCCTTCAGGGTGTGGTTGATCCGCGCCGCCTGCCGGGTGAGGTGGTCTCGCTCGGCCAGGTTCGCGGCGGACCTGGCCGCGTCGGCGTACAACCGAGCCGCGGTCAGCAGGTCGCCCGCCTTCTCGTGGAGGTACGCCGACGCGGCGGCGTGCCGCGGCAGGCCGGGGTCCACCTCGGCCAGGGCCGCGAGGCCGGCCCGGGCGCCGTCGGCCTCGCCGACCGCGACGGCCCGGTTGAGCCGGACGACCGGGCTGCCGGTGAGCCGGAGGAGCTCGTCGTACCAGCCGACGATCTGCACCCAGTCGGTCTCGTCGACGCTCTGCGCGTCGGCGTGCAGAGCGGCGATGGCCGCCTGGGCCTGGAACTCACCGAGGCGATCCCGGGCCAGCGCGGACTGGAGGAGGTCGACCCCCTCGGCGATGAGCCGCGTGTCCCACGCTCCTCGATCCTGCTGTGCCAGGGGGACCAGGCTGCCGTCGGTCCGGGTCCGCGCCGGGCGCCGGGCGTGGTGCAGCAGCATCAGCGCCAGCAGTCCCCCGGCCTCCTCGTCGTCGGTCATCGACGTCACCTGCCGGGTGAGCCGGATCGCCTCCGCCGCGAGGTCCACCTCGCCGGTGTAGCCCTCGTTGAAGACGAGGTAGAGCACTCGCAGCACGGTCGACAGGTCGCCCGGCTGCTCGAACCGCACGTCACCGACCGTGCGCTTGGCCCGGCTGATCCGTTGCGCCATCGTCGGCTCCGGCACGAGGTAGGCCTGGGCGATCTGCCGGGTGGTCAGGCCACCGACGGCACGCAGCGTGAGGGCGACCGCGGACGCCGGGGTCAGTGACGCGTGGGCACACAGGAAGAAGAGCCGCAACGTGTCATCGTCGGACTCCGTCGGTCCGGGCGGCGGCTCGACCTCGAACCTCTGCTCCCGGTCGCGGCGCGCGACCTCCGAGCGGTGGACGTCGAGGAACTTGCGCCAGGCGACCCGGATCAGCCAGCCCTTGGGGTCGGTCGGTGGTCGGTCCGGCCAGGTCAGGGCAGCCTGGAGGAGCGCTTCCTGCACGGCGTCCTCGGCGGTCGCGAAGTCCACTCCGCGGCGGATCAGGACGCCGATCACGGCAGGTGTCAGCTCCCGCAGCGGCAGCTCCTCCATCCCTTCTCCCCCGGGCTGCTCAGGTCACTCGGTGACCGTGGGGGCTTCACTCAGGAACGGCCGGACCTCGAGCCACTCGTGGATCGGCTCGCCGCCGGCCCCGGGGGCTGCCGACAGCTCCCCGGCCAGCGCGAGCGCCCGCTCGTAGGAGTCGACGTCGATCACCATCCAGCCGGCGATCAGGTCCTTGGTCTCCGCGAAGGGCCCGTCGGTGACCGGCGGCCGGCCCTCGCCGTCGTAGCGGACGAACGTGCCCTCGGGTGAGAGCGCCTGGCCGTCGACGAACTCGCCCGTCTCCTCCAGCCGGGCGGCGAAGTCGTGCATGTACTGCATGTGGTCCTCGATCTCCTCCGGGGTCCACTGGTCCATCGGTACGTCGTTGACCCCCTTGGGGGCGCCGCGGTAGTGCTTGAGAAGCAGGTACTTCATGCTCGGTCTCCTTGGTCTGGGCGGCCATGGTGGTCGCGTCTGCCTCTGGGACGGAACCGCCCGGTCGTTCTCGACATCCTCGGCGACATTCTCGTCGAGCGCTCCCCCGGACTCGTTCTGGGGCCGGTCCACGCCCGGACCGGGCACACTGGTCACCGTGGAGACCCTGGGCAGCAGGCAGGTGTACGCGAACCCGTGGCTGGCGGTCCGGGAGGACGCCATCCGTCGACCGGACGGATCTGCCGGCAGGTACGCCGTCGTGGACTCCCCCGACATCGCGCTCGTCATCCCCGCGGACGGCGACCGGCTGCACCTCGTCGAGCAGTACCGCTACCCGGTCGGCGGGCGACGCTGGGAGTTCCCGTCCGGCAGCGCGGACCCGCACCTCGACGTCGACGCCGCTGCGTCGGCCCTACGCGAGCTGCGCGAGGAGACCGGGCTCACGGCCGGCACGCTGACCACGCTCGGCACGCTCGACGTCATGGCCAGCCTGACCGGCCAACGGTGCCGGGTCTTCCTGGCGACGGGACTGACCGTGGGCGCTCCGCAGCGAGACACCGAGGAGCAGGACATGCGGTCGGCGTGGTTCGCCCGTGGCGACGTGGCACAGATGGTCTCGGCGGGCGCCATCACCGACGCGAAGACCGTGGCGGCGTACACGCTGTTGCTGCTGCACCGGTAGACGTCCTCCGCCCGGCCTCGCTCCAGGACCCGGCGGAACCGATCTTCTCTGGACATGGAAGTGGGGCCAACCCCCGCGGCCCCACCCCTCGAGATGGACGCTAGCGAGAGGCCGGTGCCGGTGGAACGCCCAAATGGGACCATTCCGCCGACAAAGCAGACATCGCCGCGCCGCGGCGGGAGTATCGTCGTGGACGGAGCGCGAACCACCTTGTTCTCTCGGGGCTACTCGGGGTTACTCGGGCCCTACTTCCAGAGCCGATCGCAGAAGCGTCACTCTCGGAGGAGATGCCATGACCGCGCACACCGCAGCCGCAGACGAGCTCCTCACCCCTGCCGCCGTCGCAGCCATGTTGTACGTCGACCCCAAGACCGTCACCCGCTGGGCCAAGGCCGGCAAGATCGACTCCATCCGGACCCCCGGCGGCCATCGCCGCTTCCTGAAGTCCGACGTGCTGGCCCTGATGTCCGGGGTGCACCACCATCAGGGACTCTCCACGCACGCGCTGCGAGCCGACGCCCAGGCCGAGGCCGTCGCCGCCGTGGTCGCCGAGGCGGTCGCCATCGCCCTGGTGGCTGAGGCCGAAGCCGCGGCGGACGCGGTCGCGCTGACCGCCGCCGCGGTGGCGGCCGCCGCGGAGACAGCGGCCAGCGCAGCAACGCGGGCACGGGAGGTCCGGGCCCTCGCGGCAGCCGAGGCGGCGAGGGTGGTCGCCGACGAGGCCACGCGCGCCGCCGCCGCCGCCCACGCCCGGGCCGAGTTCGCTGCCGGCGAGGTTGCGGCGGCCGCGAGCCGGGCCGCGCTGCTGGTCGCGGCCTCGGACAGCGGGGACGCGAACAAGCCCGTCACGGCCCGGCGCGTGGCGGCCACGGTCGAGGCCGCTGCCGAGGCCACAGCCCGGCACACGACCGAAGCGGCCGCCGCGGTGGCGGCTTCGGTCTCCGTCGCGGCGGCGAACCTGGCGCTCTCCGTGTCCGCCGCGGACGAGGATCTGGAGAGAGAGGTCGCAGCAGCGGCGGCTGCGATCAACAGCGTGGCGACCGGTACGGCTCGCCGGGTCGCCGCCGAGACGCAGGCCAAGGCGGTCGAGGCTGCGTCCGTGGCACGCCAGGTCGCCGCCGCGGTGCTCGAGCACGCAGCCCGCGCGAGACTGGTCGACTACTCAGGAGGGGTCGGATGGCGTGACCCGACCCGACCCCACCCTCACGAGTAGCGGTGGCTCTTGGCCGCGTGCCCGGCCTCGCGGGTGCAGGTCCGCCCGCCGATGTTGCGGTGGCCACACGGACTCGCGTCGGCCGGCTCAGCGCCTGCCGGCTGCTCGACCTCCGCGGGCTGGGCGGCTGGCTTCTTGGTCGCCTTCGGCGCCGCAGCGGTCTTGGTCGCCTTGGGCGCGGCAGCTGTCCTGGCCGCCTTCGCGGCTTCGGCGTAGCGGGCCTCGCGCATGGCGCGCAGGCCGTCCATCTTGCTCATCGTCGGATCACGCCGCCAACCCTAGGCCCGACCGACGACAGCTCCGGACCGGCACCTAGACCTTGACCAGCATCTTGCCGGTGTTGGCTCCGCCGAGCAGGTCGATGAAGGCCTGTGGCGCCGCGTCGAGACCCTCACGCACGGTCTCGTCGCGCTGGACCGAGCCGTCGGCCAGCCAGCCGGCCATGTGGCCCGCGAACTCCGCCGACTTGTCGGCGTACTCCCCCACCAGGAAACCCCGCAGGTTGAGCCGCTTGCCGATGAGGAGAGCGAGGTTGCGCGGTGCCGGGGTGGGCTCGGTCGCGTTGTACTGCGAGATGGCGCCGCAGACTGCCACCCGGCCGTACTGCTTCAGCGACGACAGCGCCGCCTCGAGGTGCTCGCCGCCGACGTTGTCGAAGTAGACGTCGATCCCGTCGGGGGCGGCCTTCTTGAGGCTGGCCGACACGGGGCCGTCGTGGTAGTCGAAGGCGGCGTCGAAGCCGAGCTCCAGCAGTCGGGCGACCTTCTCCGGCGAGCCGGCGCTGCCGATCACCCGGGAGGCCCCGGACGCCTTGGCGATCTGCCCCACGACGGCGCCGACGGCACCGGCCGCTCCGGAGACGAACACGGCGTCGCCCGGCTTGAACGCGGCGGCCTGCATGAGCCCGCCCCACGCGGTGAGCCCGGTCATGCCGAGCGCGCCGAGGTAGGCCGACTGCGGGGCGAGCTCGGTGTCGACGACGGTGACCCTCGCGGCGTCGAGCACGGCGTGCTCCCGCCAGCCGAGGCCGTGCAGCACGGTCGTGCCGACCGGCATGTCGTCGCTCGCCGAGGCGATTACCTCGCCGACGGCACCGCCGTCGAGCGGCTGGCCGATCTGGAACGGCGCGACGTAGGACTTCACGTCGTTCATCCGGCCGCGCATGTACGGGTCGACCGACATGTAGTGGTTGGCGACGAGCACCTGGCCGGCCTCGAGGACGGGTACGTCGACCTCGGCGAGCTCGAAGTTGTCGGCGGTGGGCCAGCCGTTCGGGCGGGACTTGAGGTGGATCTCACGGGTGCGGAGGGGCGGGTTGGCCATCTGGATCAGTCCTCCACGACGACGAGCGTGACGGGGATGTTGCCTCGCGTCGCGTTGCTGTAGGGGCAGACCTGGTGCGCCAGGTCGACGAGACGGGTGGCCGCGGCGTGCTCCTGGCCGGGCACGGAGACCTCGAGGGTGACTGCCAGGTCGAAGCCGCCGGCGGCGTTCTGACCGATGCCCACGCTGGCGCCGACCGAGGAGTCCCCCAGGTCGGCCTTCTCGCGCCGGGCGACCGTCTGGAGGGCCGAGTGGAAGCAGGCCGCGTAGCCGGCCGCGAAGAGCAGCTCGGGGTTCGCTGCGCCACCGGGGCCGCCCATCTCCTTCGGGAAGGCAAGGTCGGTGTCGACGATGCCGTCGGAGGTGCGGACGTGACCGGCTCGGCCGGCTCCCGTCGCGAGGGCTTCTGCGGTGTACAGGGAACTCATGAGACTCCTTGGTTGGGTTGATCGTGGTCCGGGTGGCTGGCCTCGGTGAGGCGACGCGCCAGGTTGCGCAGCGTGTCCACCTCCTCGGCGGTGATGCCCACCCGGGAGGCGACCTCGCGCTGGACGCGCGCCACGGGCTTGCGCAACGCCTCTCCAGCGGGCGTGAGGTGGATGTGCACCCGTCGCTCGTCGCCGGCCGGGCGTCGCCGCTCGACGAGCCCGAGCGTCTCGAGCCGCTTGAGCAGTGGGGACAGCGTGCCGCTGTCGAGGTGCAGCCGCTCCCCCAGCTCGTTGACGCCGACCCCGTCGCGCTCCCACAGCGCCAGCAGCGCGACGTACTGCGGATAGGTCAGGCCCAGGTCGGCGAGCGCGCTGCGGTAGGCGCCGGTCGCCGCGCGGGCGGCGGCGTACAGCGCGAAGCAGAGCTGGTCGTCGAGACGGGGGGCCGGGTGCATGCGATAACAGTTGCACGCAATTAGATTGTGCACAACTTGACGGCACCTCGCCGTCGTACGACGGGAGTTCGGCGAGGCGCGATGGGCGGCCTGGGACCGCGCGAGGACCGCCGCCACCACCGGGTCCTTCGCCTGCCTGGCCCGGGCGCTGGTCGTCTACCGCCGAGCGACGGGTTGAGCGGCTGCCGGGAACCCGCGCGCCCGGCGATCCGTTGAACTCCTGCCACCCCAAGCAGTCCCGGAGGTCTGTCCGTGCCCAGCATGCTCCCACCACTCCCCGCCCTCGCCGCACAGGCTGACCGACTGGTCGCCCTCGACCTGCACCTGCGTGCGGGCCTCACGACCACCCAGGTGTATGACGCGGCAGCCGCCGGCACGCAGGGCGACCTCCTGGTGATCCACCACGAGCGGGTCGGTGGGTCGACACTCGCGCCTCTCCTCGGGCGGGTGGGAAAGCAGGGCTTCGTGGTCGAGGACCTGACCGACGTCGATGCCTTCGTGCCGATCGCCAGCGCGGTCGTGCCGACCTCGGATCTCTATCTGCTCCACGACGTCGACCGCGGCGACGAGATGGCGAACTGGAGCCCGGACGAGGCTCTGCCCGCGATCGAAGGTGCCGGGCGCACGCCGCTGACCCTGACCGAGGGCATCCACTGGGCCATCCAGCAACCTGGGGTGATCGAGCGCAACCACTGCTACATGACCATCGGCTCCCGGCTGGGGAAGCCGGACGGCTCACTCGACGCGCGCACCCCCGCGATCTGGATCAGCAACGGCACCGGCCGCGACGGCAGGGCCCGGCGCCACGCGCCGAAGGTGGGTTGGTGCTGGGCCGGCAACCGCCACACCTGGCTCGGCTTCGCGAGCGCGTCGTCGAGATCTCCGCTCAGCGGCTGACCGTCTCGCCGTCGAGGAGGGCCAGCACCTCGGCCGTCGACCGTACGTCGGCGAAGGAGCGGTAGAGCGTGTGCAGCGTCGCGTTGTGCGAACGCTCGTCGACGCCTGCACAGCCGTCGCCGACGACGATGGTCCGGTAGCCCAGCGTGGCTGCGTCACGGGCGGAGGACTCCACGCACACGTTGGTGACCGTGCCGGTGATCACGACGGTGTCGACACCCCTGGCCGCGAGCTGGGCGGGCAGGTCCGAGCGGCCGGGGAAGAACGCACTCGTCGCCGACTTCTCGGCCAACAGGTCGGCCTCGTCGATTGCCAGCCCGGGCGCGAGCCGCTCGGCCGCGGTGCCGGCGCCACCGGCGCCGGCGTACAGACGCGCCACCTGCTCGCCGTAGAACCCCAGCGCCCAGGCGCTCGGCTCGGCCGCCACCTCGGGCAGCACCCAGGCCACGCTGCCGCCGGCTGCTCGCGTCGCGGCGGCGAGTCGGTTGACCTGCGGCACGATCCCCTGGACCGACGTGTTGTCCTGCGCGAAGAAGCGCACCAGGTCGACGACCACCAGGGCCGTGGTGCGCGGGTCGCAGTGCTCATAGGCGAAGCGGCGGCCGCGCCGCTGCTCGTGGCGCGCGTACTCGCGGTCGGCGATCTCCCAGGGGTGCACGTGTCAGCACCCGCGACGCGAGCGACGAGTTGGCCACATGGTCGACAGGGTGCCACGGGGTGTCACCTACGATCGCGCAATGCGCCTACGTGTCCTCGCCTCCGTTGCCGTCCTGCCCCTCCTGCTCGCCTCCTGCGGAGACGACTCCCCGGAGGAGGCGGTCGACACGAAGGGCGGCCCCGCCTGTGAGTACAACGAGGACGGCTCGGACGCGGCGAAGGACGTCACCCTGCCGCCCGCCGCGGCCACCGTGGACGGCGAGGTCCAGGCCGCGATCGAGACGTCGGCCGGCCCGCTGAACGCGACGATGGACGCCGCGGCCGCTCCCTGCACCGTCGGCAGCTTCGTGTCGCTGGCCGAGCAGGGCTACTTCGACGCGACGAAGTGCCACCGCCTCACCACGTTCAACATCTTCGTCCTGCAGTGCGGCGACCCGACCGCCACCGGGACCGGTGGTCCGGGCTACACGATCCCCGACGAGCTCGCGGGCGACGAGACGTACCCCGCGGGCACCCTGGCGATGGCCAAGACATCGGCCCCCGACTCCGGCGGCTCGCAGTTCTTCGTGGTCTACGAGGACACCACGCTGCCGCCCGAGTACACCGTGTTCGGCACGATCGACGAGGCCAGCACCGACGTCGTGCGAGACGTGGCTGCTGCGGGCACCGAGACCGGTGGGCCCGACGGGGCGCCCAAGACGCCGGTCGAGATCGAGTCGGTCACGATCGGCTGACGGTCAGGACGACCCGGCGACGTACTCGACGGGCTCGCCCAGGGCGACCGTGCGGCTGACCGTGCAGATCCGGTCCCGCACCTGCGCCATCGCCCGGGGCAGCGTCGCGCGCGCGGCATCGCCGGCCTCACCCTCGGGGAAGAGGACGTCGAAGCTGACGCGGAGGCCGACCAGGTGGTTGCCCTGCTCGTCGCGGATCTTGTGGCCGGAGGCGGTGACGTCGAACTGCGTCGCATCGGCGCGCTTGCCGGTGATGCCGTCGACGTCGACCGCGCTGCAGCCGGCCAGGGCGGCGAGGAGGAGCTCGACCGGCGTGAAGTCGGGGTCGTCTCCCCCACCTCCGATGAAGGTCTCACCGCCGCGCGCGTTGGTGGCTTTGTAGCGCCCCACGCCGATGCGGGTCAGGTCGATCGACCGCAGGGTCTCGTCAGTGAGCTCGGGCGACTGGGGTGCAGGCTCGGTCATGGGCCAGAGCCTGCCAGACGGACCGCTGGGTCAGCGAGCGAAGATGCGCAGCCGGCCGGGCCGACGGGCCTGCGTGCGGGCCAGCTCGACCGTGCGCAGGAGCGCGTGGTCGTCTCGCGAGTTTGCGCGTGCCCGGACGATTCCGTAGGCCTCGTGCAGCTGCGTGCTCATGGAGCGTCATCCCTTCGGTCCGTGTTGGACCAGCCATAGCCAGATGCCGTTATTGTCACGGTGTCGTGTAATAGACGGCGCCGCTGTTGCGGCCATTACAGTCTACGATGACAATTAATGCTCCGTGACCACTTTCAGGGTGATCTCCCCCACGAGATCCAGGTCACTGGGCCGGGCTCACAACGTGGCGACGGCGTCCTTCGGCAGGTCGAACCAGCGCAGGTGCTCGAAGTCGGGGCTGACGTTGCCCGGGTGCTCGTCGAGCGATGGCGGGGTGGCCGCGTCGAGGATCCGTACGCCGTCGAGCAGGTGCTCGGCCAGGAGCTCCTCTCCCCCGACGTCCCGGGTGCTCGGCATCGAGAAGGTGCCGTCCGCGGCGTACTGCACCCGGTGGAGGGACAGCGGCGGCTCGACGAGGCCCTCACGGTGTCGCCAGCGTCCGGTCGCCGGGTCGAACAGGTAGTCGCCGAGCAGCCGCCAGCCGTCGCGCGCCACCAGCCGCACGGCCGCGATCAGGTAGTCGCTGACGGGCTCGGAGACGAAGTAGTTGAAGTTCATCCGCACCCAGCCGGGCTTGATGCCCTCACAGCCGCCGGTGATCTCGCGCTCGAACGCGCGGGAGTGCTCGAGGTCGATGCCGAGCAGCCGGTGGCCGTAGGGGCCGGCGCACGAGCAGCCGCCGCGCGACTGGATGCCGAAGAGGTCGTTGAGGAGAGCCACGACGTAGTTGTGGTGGAGGTACCGGCCGCTGGGTGAGCGCACCGTGAACGACACGATCGAGAGGCGATCGGCCTCGAGGTTGCCGAGCAGCTCGATGGCGGGCTCCTCGCGCCACGCCTCGACCGCCCGGTGCAGCAGCCGCTCCTCGCTCGCCCGGATCGTCTCGGCGCCGACGGCGTCCTTGAGCTGGAACACCAGCCCGGCGCGAACAGACTCGATGATGGCCGGGGTGCCGCCCTCCTCGCGGTGGGCGGGGTCGCTGAGGTAGCGGTGCTCGTCGGAGTTGACGTAGGCGACCGTGCCGCCCCCGGGGACGTCGGGCACCCGGTTGGCGAACAGCTCACGCCGTGCGACGAGCACGCCCGGCGTCGAGGGCCCGCCGATGAACTTGTGCGGGCTGAGGAAGATCGCGTCCTTGTAGGCCCCCGGCCGGTCGGCCGGTGCGTTCATCTCGATCTGGACGTACGGCGCGGCGGCCGCGAAGTCCCAGAAGCTCAGCGCACCGTGCTCGTGGAGCAGCTCGGAGATGCCTGCCGTGTCGGACACGATGCCGGTGACGTTGGACGCGGCGGAGAAGCTGCCGATGCGCAGCGGCCGGTCGGCGTACTTCTCGAGCTGGTCGCGCAGGTCGGCCTGGTCGACGTGACCGTCGTGGTCCTGCCGGATCGTCACGACGTCGGCGACCGTCTCGCGCCACGGCACCTCGTTGGAGTGGTGCTCGTAGGGCCCGATGAACACGACCGGGCGCTCGCCGGGAGGGATGTGCTCGCTCAACCGGTGCTGGTCGTCGAGGGTCGACGGGATGCGCAGGCCGAGGATGCCGATCAGCTTGGCGATGGCGCCCGTGCAGCCCGAGCCCGCGAAGACGACCACGGTCTCCTCGTCGCCGCCGACCGACGTGCGGATGATGTCGCGCGCCTCCTCACGCAGCCGGGTCGTCTGGAGGCCGGTGCCGCTCGACTCGGTGTGGGTGTTGGCGTACGACGGCAGCACCTGGTCGCGGATGAAGTCCTCGATGAAGGTGAGCGCCCGGCCGGACGCCGTGTAGTCGGCGTACGTGACGCGACGGCGACCGTACGGCGTCGTCATCAGGTGGTCCTCGCCGATCACCGACTCGCGGATCATCGCGAGCAGCGGGTGGTCGGCATCGTCATGCACTCCCATGACGCAACCGTAGACCGACCACCCCCGGTGAGCATCCGGTTGGTCGGGCACCGTGCTCGGAGGCTCGGATCGACCTCCTAGAGTATTGGGTGTGACCCACTCCACACAGTCTCTGCAGAAGACCGAGGCGCAGGCGCGCCGCGCCCTCCTCGACGTCGAGTCCTACGACGTCCGCCTCGACCTGGCGGCCGACGACGAGACCTTCTCCTCGGTGACCACCATCCGGTTCGCCTCCCGGGGCGGGCCCACGTTCGTCGACCTGAAGCCGGTCAGCGTCAGGACCATCACCTACGACGGCGCACCGGTCGACCCGGACACCCTCGACCGCGGCCGGCTGCCGCTCGAGACGACCGCCGGCACGCACGAGCTCGTCGTCGACGCGGTGATGCCGTTCCGCAACGACGGCGAGGGGCTGCACCGCTCCGTCGACCCGGCCGACGGCAAGCACTACGTGTACGGCATGAGCTTCATGGACGCCGCCCCCACGATCTTCGCCTGCTTCGACCAGCCCGACCTCAAGGCGCCGTACACCTTCCACGTCGTCGCTCCTCGGGACTGGGTGGTCATCGGCAACGCGCCGGGCGAGCAGGTCGAGCCGGGCGTCTGGGAGCTCGAGCAGACCCAGCCGCTGTCGACGTACTTCGTCACCCTCGTCGCCGGGCCGTACCACCTGCTCACCGACGAGCACGACGGGATCCCGCTCGGCCTGAGCTCGCGCGCGTCCATCGCCGGTGACCTCGACAAGGACGCCGACGAGCTCTTCACGATGACCCGGCAGTGCTTCGACGAGTTCCACCGGCTCTTCGGGATCCGCTACCCGTTCGGCAACTACCACCAGGCGTTCGTGCCGGAGTTCAACGCCGGCGCCATGGAGAACCCCGGCTGCGTCACCTTCCGCGACCCGCTGATCTTCAGCTCGCGGGTCACCCGCGGCCTGCGCATCCAGCGCGCCACCACGCTCGCGCACGAGATGGCGCACCAGTGGTTCGGCAACCTCACGACCCCGGCCTGGTGGGACGACCTCTGGCTCAACGAGTCGTTCGCCGAGTACATGGGCAACCGGGTCACCGCGGACGTCACCGAGTACGACGACGCGTGGACGCACAACGCCTACGCCCGCCGCCAGTGGGGGCTCGTCGCCGACCAGCGCCCGTCCACCCACCCGGTCGCCGGCAACGGCGCCTCGGACGCGACCGCGGCGCTGCAGGACTTCGACGGCATCTCGTACGCCAAGGGGTCCTCGATCCTCAAGCAGCTCAACGCGCGGATCGGTGACGACGTGTTCCTCAAGGGCGTCATCGACCACTTCGAGACGCACCGGTTCGGCAACGCCACCATGCACGACCTCTTCGCGTCGTGGGAGAAGGCCGGCGCGGGCGACCTGTCCGACTTCACGTCGTCGTGGCTGCGCACCGCCGGCCCGGACGCGATCGTGCTCGACCGGGCGGCCTCCGTCCTGCGCCGTACCGCCCCGGTCGGCCGGCCGGCCGACCGCTCCCACGCGCTGCGGGTCGCGACCGCTGCTCCGGGCGAGGCCTGGAAGGTCCAGCCGATCACGGTCTCCGGTGACAGCACGCCGTTCAGCGCGGCACCCGGGACCGCCGTCGTGGTCGACCCGTTCGAGGACTCCTGGGCGCTCGTCCAGCCGGACGCCGAGACCGTGCAGCTGCTCAAGTCGGCGCTCCCGGCCACCGACGACGCCCGGCTGCGCTCCGGCATCTGGAACAACGTGCGCAGCGCCTTCCACAACGCCGCCCTCGACCCGGCCGACGTCATCGACCTGGTGGAGGCCGGGCTGCCGATCGAGGACAGCGACGACGCCGTGTCCTACACCGTGCCGTGGGCGATCGGCAAGGTCGCCGCACTGTCGGCCGACCCGCTCGCCGCGCTCGCCCGGATCCACCGGGTGATGACGGCCAAGTCCTCGACGAGCGAGCCCGGCTCGACGCTGCAGCTGTCGGCGTTCCAGTCGGCGATCAGCAGCGCGACCGATCCGACGGTCCTGCGGCGCTGGCTCGCGGAGGACGTGCCGGACGGGATCGAGGTCGACCTCGACGTGCGCTGGAAGATCCTGGTCGCACTGGCCACGATGGGCGAGGCGACGCGTGGCGAGCTCGACGCGGCGCTCGCCGAGGAGCCGACGGCCAAGTCCAGCGTCGAGCACACCCGAGCGGTCGCGTCGATGCCGGACGCCGGGTCGAAGGCCTGGGCGTGGCAGCGCTTCACCGGCGCGGCGGGCGTGCCCAACTACGAGCTCGAGTCCGCCGGCCTCGGCATGTGGCGCGTCGGCCAGGAGCACCTGACCGACGAGTACGTGCAGCGTTACCTCGACGCCCTCGTCGGCCTCGAGCGCGTGCATGCCGGCTGGGTCCTCGGCGACGCGGTCCGGTCGTTCTTCCCGATCACCGCCCTGTCCGACTCCGTCGTGGCGCAGGCCGAGGCGCTCGTCGCCGGCGGCGGGCTCGACCTCACGGTGCGCCGTGGCCTCAGCGACCTGACCGACGAGCTCACGCGCAGGATCGCGGTGAAGAAGGCGTTCGGCAGCCCCGCATGACGGCTCTGGCACGCCGGCCCGGACCCACGACCCGCACGAAGGTCGAGGTCTACGACGGCGACACGGTCTCCCGGCGCGAGGACCGGCTCGCCACCGAGGAGCCACTCGAGATCAGGCTCGAGTGGCCGGGCATGCCGGCGCACCGGGTGTGGGTCACCATGCGCACCCCGGGCCACGACTTCGAGCTCGCCGCAGGGTGGGCGACGCACGAGGGGCTCCTGCGTGGCGGCGGGCAGGGCACCCAGCACCTGGCCGCGGTGGCCTACTGCACCGACACCGCCCTCGCCCGCGAGCAGGAGTTCAACGTCGTCACGCTCACGCTGCGCGAGCCGCCGGCCCGCGACCCGGGCCTGCGCCACGACACGTCGGCCACCGGCTCGTCGGCCTGTGGAGTGTGCGGCAAGGACAGCATCGACGCGGCGCTCGACGTGCCGCCCGGGGCCGAGCCGTGGGCCGGCGAGGTGCCCGGGCCGGACGTCGTACGGCGGCTGCCGGAGGCGCTGCGGGAGCACCAGTCGGTGTTCTCGCGGACCGGCGGCGCGCACGCCGCTGCGCTCTGCGACGCCGACGGCACCCTCCTGGTCGTGCGGGAGGACGTCGGCCGGCACAACGCGGTCGACAAGGTCGCCGGCGCGCGGGTGCTCGGCGGCGCCTCGGCGGCCGCGTCCTGTCTCCTGGTGAGCGGGCGCGCCGGCTTCGAGCTGGTCCACAAGGCGGTCTCGGCGGGGGTGGGGTCGCTGGTCGCGGTGGGCGCACCGACGAGCCTGTCCGCACAGCTGGCGCGCGACTCCGGCCTGGTGCTGTACGGCTTCACCCGTGCGGATCGTTGCGTGCGCTACACCTGACGGCGTGGGTGCGCCGGAGTGTCGGCGGCCGCGTCTAGGTTCGTCACATGCGCCTGCTGCACACCTCCGACTGGCACCTCGGCCGGTCCTTCCACCGCGAGGGGATGCTGGCGCACCAGGCCACCTTCGTCGACCACCTCCTCGACGTGGTCGAGCGTGAGCGGGTCGACGTCGTGCTGGTCGCGGGCGACGTCTACGACCGCGCCCTCCCCCACGTCGACGCCGTCCGCCTCGCCGACGATGCGTTCGCGCGGTTGGCTGCGTCGCGGGCTCGGGTCGTCGTCACCAGCGGCAACCACGACTCCGCGCTGCGGCTCGGGTTCGGCTCCCGCCTGATCGACGCCGCCGGCGTGCACATCCGCACCGACCCGGCCACGGTCGGCACGCCGGTCCTGCTCGAGGACGAGCACGGCCAGGTCGCGGTCCATGCGCTGCCCTACCTCGACCCCGACGCCCTGCGCGAGCCCTGGGGCCTCTCGGCTCGCTCCCACGAGGCGGCCCTGAACGAGGCGATGCGTCGGGTCCGGGCCGACCTGGCCACCCGTGACGCGCGCTCGGTCGTGCTGGCCCACGCGTTCGTGGCCGGCGCCGAGCCGTCCGAGTCCGAGCGAGACATCAGCGTCGGAGGCGTCTCGCTGGTGCCCACCTCGACGTTCGACGGCATCGACTACGTGGCCCTCGGCCACCTCCACGGCCGGCACACGCTGACCGACCGGGTCCGCTACAGCGGCTCGCCGCTCGCCTACTCCTTCTCCGAGGCCGCCCACGTCAAGGGCTCCTGGCTGGTCGACCTCGACGCCGCCGGGTTCGCCGCTGCCGAGTTCGTCCCCGCGCCCGTGCCCCGGCGCCTGGCCCGGTTGCACGGCTCGATCGACGGGCTCCTGACCGACCCGTCGCTGGCGGCACACGGCGACGACTGGGTGCAGGCCACCCTCACCGACGTGCCGCGACCGCTGCGGGCGATGGAGCGGCTGCGCACCCGTTTCCCGCACACCCTGGTCATCGCCTTCGAGCCGCTCGGCCAACCGGGGTCCGACACGCCGCAGCCTCGGGTGCACGGCCGCTCCGACCACGACATCGCCCTCGACTTCGTCACCGACCTGCGCGGCGCGCCCGCGTCGACGGCCGAGGCCGCGCTGCTCCTCGCCGCCCACGACGCCTGCCGTGACGACCCCGACGCCGACGTGCTGCACGCCACCGGGTCACTCGCCGAGGCCGGCCGATGAGGCTGCACACCCTCGAGATCACCGCGTTCGGCCCGTTCGCCGAGGAGGTCGAGATCGACTTCGACGCCCTCTCCGAGGCCGGGCTGTTCCTGCTCTCCGGAGCCACCGGCGCCGGCAAGACCAGCGTGCTCGACGCCGTCTGCTTCGCCCTGTACGGCGACGTGCCTGGCGACCGCAGCGCGGCCAAGCGACTGAGGTCCGACCACGCCGCGCCCGGCCGCGCGCCCCGCGTCTGCCTCGAGGCCACCTTGGCCGGCCGTCGGTTCCGCATCGTCCGCGCACCGTCGTGGGAGCGGCCCAAGCGGCGCGGCACCGGCACGACCGTCCAGCAGGCCTCGGTCACGCTGAGCGAACGGGTCGACGGCGGGTGGGTGCCGCTCACCTCGCGCATGGACGAGGCAGGGCACCTCGTCACCGGTCTCCTCGGCATGACCCTCACCCAGTTCTGCCAGGTGGCGATGCTGCCGCAGGGCCGGTTCCAGGCGTTCCTCCGGGCCCGTTCCGAGGAGCGGCATGCGCTGCTGCAGCGGCTCTTCCGCACCGGCCGCTTCGAGCAGATGGAGCGTTGGCTGCGCGAGCACCGCCTGGCCCTGCGCAACCAGTCGCGCGAGCAGCACGACCGGATCGCCCATCTCCTCCAGCGCTTCGGCGAGGCAGCCGACGTCGCCTTCCCGGTCGAGTGGGACCTGCACGACCTCGAAGCCGTCGCTCCCGACGTCAGGCCGTGGCTCGAGACGGTCGCCGGTGACGCAGGCGCTTCGCTCGCCGAGGCGACCGCTCGCGCCCGACGTGCGGCCGCGACGGACGCCACCATCGCCGAGGCACTGGCAGCGGGCCGGGCGTTGGCCCGCAGCCAGGCGCGCCGGCTCGCCGCGGTCCGCGCTCTCGAGACCCTCGACGCCGAGGCACCGGCCCAGGCACGGCGTCGCGAGCGACTCGACGCCGCCCGACGCGCCGCCGCCCTCGCGCCCCTGCTCGACCTGGCTGACCGAGCGACCGAGGACGCCGCCGGCGCGGCCCGCGACGCCGCCACCGCGACCGCCGAGCTCGCCGCCCACGTCGGGTGCGAGCCCTGCGCCATCGACATCGCCGAGGCGGAGCGTCACCGCCGACACGCCGTCGAGACCGGGGCGCGGGCCAGGCTGCTGCTGCCGCGCCGCGACCGCTGTCAGGTCGTCCGCCGGGAGATCGCGGCGCTCGACGACCACCGCGCAGCGCTCGTCACCCGTCTCGGTGTCGCGCGTTCCGAGCTGGCCGGGCTGCCCGGTCGCATCACCGATCTGCGCGCCGCGCACGCGACCTCGCAGCTGGCCCGCGAGACCCTGCCGACCGCCGATCACGAGCTCGGCGCGGTGCGGCGGCGCGTGGCCGCGAGGGCCGAGACCACGCGTCTGGTGGGTCTTCTCGACGACGCCCACGCCGCGCACCGCGAGGCGGTCGACTCGCTGCAGTCGCTCACCGCCACCTGGCTCGACCTGCGCGAGCAGCGCCTCACCGGCATGGCTGCCGAGATAGCCGGCCAGCTCGCCGTCGGGGCGTGCTGCCCGGTCTGTGGCTCGGTCGAGCACCCGCAGAAAGCGTCGCCCGGCCACGGGGCCGCCGATGCCGAGGCCGAGCGAGTCGCACACAAGGAGGTCGAGACCGCCAAGGCGATCGAGCACGCGCACGCCGACCGGGTGCGCGAGGTGTCCAGCCTGCTTGCCGTCGCACGCGAGGTCGCCGGTGCACCCACTGACGACCTCTCCGCCTCCGAGGCTGCTCTCACGGCACGCGTCGCCGCCCTGCGTGCCGATGCGGCCGCGCTCGCCGCCCGGGCCGCCGCTCTCGGGGCAGCGGAGACCGAGCTCGAGCAGGCGGACGCGTCCCTGCGCGTCCTCGAGGCCGATCTGCTCTCGCTCGACCACACCCGAGGCGGTCTGGCGCAGGAGCTCGCCGACGGGCTCGCCGCGATCGATGCCGAGCTCGCAGGCTCCGACCTCGCCGACCTCGACGAGCTGGTCCGCCGGTCCGACCGGGTGGCCGCCCTGGCCGCGGCGACGGCCGAGGCGCAGCGGGCCGACGTCCGCGCCGCCGACACCCTCCAGCGTCAGCGCGTCGAGCTCGACGACGCGCTCGCCGCCCAGGGGCTGAGGGGCCCCGACGAGGCACGTGCCTGCCTGCTCGACGACGCCGATGTCGCCGACCTCGCTGCCGACATCCAGCGCCACGTCGAGGCCCTGGCCGCGGCGCGCGGCGTCGTGGACGATGCGGAGTCGTCGGCCGCGGCCGAGCAGCCGGCCCCCGACCTCGACCGGCTCGCCGAGGCCTGGCGTCTCGCCTCCGCCGATGCCGGCCGTGCTGCCAGCCGGCACGACCGGGACCGGCGTCGGGTCGAACGTCTCGCCAGCCTGGGCTCCGATCTCGACGGCGCCCTCACGGCCTGGGCCCCGTTGCGCGAGGGGCTCGAGGTGGCGACCAGCCTGTCGTCGTTCGTCGACGGCAAGTCCGCCGACAACAGGCTCCAGATGCGGCTGTCGGCCTACGTCTTGTCCTACCGGCTCTCCCAGGTCGTGGCCGCGGCCAACGGCCGGCTGCGCCGGATGAGCGACCAGCGCTACTCCCTCGAGCACACCGGCCAGCGCGGGGCAGGCGAGACGCGAGGCGGGCTGAGCCTGCTCGTCCGCGACGACTGGTCGGGCGACACCCGCGACCCGGCCACGCTCTCGGGCGGCGAGACGTTCGTGGTGTCCCTCGCCCTGGCCCTCGGCCTGGCCGACGTCATCGCCCACGAGGCCGGCGGTGCCGACCTCGACACCCTGTTCGTGGACGAGGGGTTCGGCTCGCTCGACGCCGACACCCTCGACGACGTCATGGACACCCTCGACGCCCTGCGCGACGGGGGCCGGGTCGTCGGCGTGGTGAGCCACGTCGCCGAGATGCGCGACCGCATCCCGACCCAGCTGCGGGTCATCAAGGCGCGGTCCGGCTCGCGCGTCGAGACCGCCCGCTCCTGACTACATCGCGGTCGGCCAGCCGCTCAGGTCGAGGTTCCAGTCGTGCTCGAGCCGGGCCACCTGCGGGCGGTACAGCACCCGCAGTGACTCGACCAGACCGTCGGGTGGTGTCCACGACGCGTGGCTGCTCGAGCGCGACGGCCGGTCGACGTCGGTCAGCGGCACGGCCGGGAGCCCGAGCCGGGACCACAGCCCGTCCACGGCGGCCTGCGGGTCGTGGCGTACCTGCTCGTACACCATCACCACCATCCGCTCCCGCCCCACGGCGTTGGCCCACATCGCCAGCTGGTCGGCGTAGAAGCCACTGAACGTCTGCACCGTGATCGGCACGGGGTAGGGCCACGGCGAGGTGGCCCGGGTCGCGGCCAGCCGCATGGCCGAGAGGAACCGTTCGACGGGGTCACGCAGGATCGCCAGCACCGGCGCGTCGGCCGTCAGCAGGCGCGCGGCGGTGAAGGGGGCGGACGAGTGCCGCAGGTACTGCGGGGTCCACTCGCCTCGACGGATCTCGTCGTCCGGGAACAGGTCGAGGTACGCCGCGAGCGGCTCCACACCGTCGCCGACCTTGTGCAGCAGGTGCTGCTCCTTCTTGCCGTTGGCCCCCAGCCCGACCGACGGATGCTGGCAGATCAGGTCGGTGAACCACGTCGTTCCCGAGCGCTGGGCGCCGATGCCGAGCCAGGCGGGAGAGGTCATAGCCGCGACCCTATCGGTCCGATAGGTTCCCTCCATGAGCCATCACGGCATCGATCCCACCTTCGCTGCGCTCCCCTACCGCGCCCTGTCCGAGGTCGCGCTCGGGCACGCGCGCGACCTCGGGGCGACGCACGCAGACTTCCGTTTCGAGCGGGTCCGCTACCAGTACCTCGGCGTCCGGGACGGACACCTGCAGGGTGCCACCGACACCGAGGACCTCGGGTTCGCCGTCCGGGTGATCCACCGCGGCGCGTGGGGGTTTGCCAGCGGCGTGGTCCTCACCGCCGACGAGGCGCGGCGCGTCGCGGCCGTCGCGGTCGCCGTTGCCGAGGTGGCCTCCGCCATGACCACGACGCCGGTCCAGCTGGCCCCGGAGCCGGTCCACGACGACGTGTCCTGGGTGTCGGCCTACGAGATCGACCCGCTCGAGATCCCGACCGCGGAGAAGGCCGGAGTGCTGATCGACTGGACCCAGACGCTGACCGCGCACCGGGCCGTGGAGCACGCTTCGGCGTCCCTCTTCCAGGTGCACGAGAACAAGTTCTACGCCGACCTCACCGGCAGCCGCACCACCCAGCAGCGGGTCCGGCTGCAACCGACGTTCGAGGCCATGGGCAGCGACTCGTCGACGGGCGTCTTCGACTCGATGGCGAGCATCGCGCCGCCGGTCGGCCGCGGTTGGGAGTACCTCAGCGACGGTGGCTGGGACTGGGACGCCGAGCTGGCCGAGGTGCCCGAGCTGCTCGCCGAGAAGCTGGTG
The DNA here is from genome assembly GCA_963807335.1 of uncultured Actinomycetota bacterium. Lineage (GTDB taxonomy): Bacteria > Actinomycetota > Actinomycetes > Propionibacteriales > Nocardioidaceae > Nocardioides. The sequence continues at coordinate 176,865 of CAWEBT010000009.1, read as the reverse complement.
GCGCCCAGTGTCGAGGCGGGCAGCTACGACCTGGTGATCCATCCCACCAACCTGTGGCTGACGATCCACGAGTCGATCGGGCACGCCACCGAGCTGGACCGGGCGCTGGGCTACGAGGCCAACTACGCCGGCACGTCGTTCGCGACGTACGACAAGCTCGGTTCCCTGGTCTACGGCTCGCCGGTCATGAACGTCACCGGCGACCGCACCGTCGAGCACGGCCTCTCGACGATCGGGTACGACGACGAGGGCGTCGAGACCCAGACGTGGGACATCGTCAAGGACGGCATCCTCGTCGGCTACCAGCTGGACCGCTCGATGGGGCACATGAAGCCCGAGCTCAACTCGACCGACGGCAGGGGCCGGTCCAACGGGTGCGCCTACGCCGACTCCTCGGGCCACGTCCCGATCCAGCGGATGGCCAACGTCTCGCTCCAGCCGGCGCCCGACGGGCCGTCCACCGAGGAGCTCATCGGCGAGGTCGACCGCGGTCTCTACGTCGTCGGCGACAAGTCGTGGTCGATCGACATGCAGCGCTTCAACTTCCAGTTCACCGGACAGCGCTTCTACCGGATCGAGGACGGCAAGCTCGTCGGCCAGGTCAGGGACGCCGCCTACCAGGCCACGACGACCGAGTTCTGGGGCTCGATGGAGGCGGTCGGCGGTCCGCAGACCTGGCTTCTGCACGGCGCCTTCAACTGCGGCAAGGCACAACCCGGCCAGACCGCGGCGGTCAGCCACGGCTGTCCTAGCGCGCTGTTCCGCGGCGTCCGCATCCTCAACACCAGCGACGAGGCAGGCCACTGATGACCAGCACCCCGCAAGAGCTCGTCGAGCACGCCCTCGCGACCTCACGCGCCGACAACTGCGTCGCGATCGTCCACAACGAGACCAGCGCGAACCTGCGCTGGGCCAACAACACCCTCACGACCAACGGCGTCATGCACGCCCTGTCGGTCACGGTGATCTCGTTCGTCGGCGCCGGGACGGGCTCGGCGAGCAGCTCGGCGAGCAGCCTCGAACAGGTCACCCGCCTCGTCGAGTCCGCCGACGCCGCCGCACGCGCGGCCGCACCGGCCGAGGACGCCGCCGAGCTCGTGACGGGCGCTGCCGGCGCCGACTGGGACGAGGCACCCGTCACCACCGACATCCACGTGTACGACGCGTTCGCGCCGGCACTCGGCGAGGCGTTCGGCCGCGCCGCCGCCGGACACCGGGTGCTCTACGGCTTCGTCAACCACGAGCTCACCACCACCTACCTGGGGTCGAGCACGGGTCTGCGGCTGCGCCACGTACAGCCGACCGGTCACTACGGCTGCACGGGCAAGACCGCTGATCTCGAGCAGAGCGCCTGGGTCGGCGGAGCCACCCGCGACTTCGCTGACGTCGACGCGCTCGCCATGGAGTCCGAGGTCGCCACCCGGCTGGGCTGGGGTGCCCGTCAGGTCGCCCTGCCGGCCGGTCGTTACGACACCATCCTGCCGCCCACGGCCGTGGCCGACCTGATGATCGATGCCTACTGGAACTCCGGCGCCCGGATCGCCCACGAGGGCCAGTCCGTCTTCAGCCGCCGCGGTGGCGGCACCCGCATCGGTGAAGCGGTCGCCCGGCCGGAGGTCACGTTGTTCTCGGATCCGGCCTACGCCGGGCTCGAGTGCGCGCCGTTCAACGTCGCCGGGTCCTCCGACAACACCGAGTCCGTGTTCGACAACGGACTGCCGCTCTCCCGAACCGACTGGATCGCCGGCGGCAACCTGGGCGCCCTGCTCCAGACCCGGCACAGCGCCACCATGACCGGTCAGCCGGTCACGCCGGGGATCGACAACCTCGTCCTCGAGGTCGACTCGGCGACGGGCAGCATCGACGACCTCGTCGCCGGCACCGAGAGGGGCCTGCTGCTCACCTGCCTGTGGTACATCCGCGAGGTGGATCCGCAGACCCTGCTGCTGACCGGGCTGACCCGCGACGGCGTCTACCTCGTCGAGAACGGCGAGATCACCGGTGCGGTCAACAACTTCCGCTTCAACGAGAGCCCGGTCGACCTGCTGACCAGGTTCAGCCACGCGTCGGCGACGGTCCCGAGCTTCAGTCGCGAGTGGGGCGACGACTACTTCAGCCGGACGGCGATGCCGGCCCTGCGCATCCCCGACTTCAACATGAGCTCGGTCAGTCAGGCGCGCTGAGGCTCGGCGGCTCGGGCGGGAGCACCGTCTCCGCCACGATCGCTTCGGCCTCCGGCCGGTCCTTCTGACGCGGCACGAGCCGGTCGAGGACCTCGTCCCGGCTGTCCAGAGGGGAGTAGAACCGGATCACGGCGCCCCCACCATCGCAATGGTCACCGTGACCCGAGTACCGGTTCTCCCCCGAAACTGTGTTCCACCAGCCATGCCACAACTCCTCTCCCCCGGTCCGTGGCGGGACCGTCGGGCCCCCCGGCCCTGTCCGGCAGGCTAGGACCGGGGTCAGAGGGTCGGCAATCCCCTGCACGAACCGGTCTAGACATCTGTGCGCCGCTCAGGGAGCGGTCCCCGCCCAGGTGCAGCAGGCCACGGCAATCCCGCCGGGGAGTGGTTCGGACCACTCCCCGATCCCCTCACTCCGCGAAGGCCTCCGGCGGCGGACACGCACACACGAGGTTGCGGTCGCCGTACGCCTGGTCGATCCGGGCCACCGGTGGCCAGTACTTGTCGGGGTCGACACCGCTCGGGAACACCGCCAGCTCGCGGGGGTACGGGCGGTCCCACTCACCGACCAGGGCCGACGCGGTGTGGGGAGCGTGCCGCAACGGGGAGTCGTCGGCGCTCCACTCCCCCGCGCCCACCCGGTCGATCTCGGCCTTGATCGCGATCATCGCGTCGCAGAAGCGGTCGATCTCGCCGAGGTCCTCGGACTCCGTCGGCTCGACCATCAACGTGCCGGCCACCGGGAACGACATCGTCGGCGCGTGGAAGCCGTAGTCGACCAGCCGCTTGGCGACGTCGTCGACGCTCACGCCCGTGTCGCGGGTGAGGTCGCGCACGTCGAGGATGCACTCGTGGGCGACCAGCCCGCCGTGGCCGCGGTAGAGCACCGGGAAGTGCTCGCCGAGACGCGAGGCGACGTAGTTGGCCGACAGCACCGCCGAGGCGGTGGCACGGGTCAGGCCCGCGGCACCCATCAGTCGGATGTAGGCCCAGGTGATGGGCAGGATCCCGGCCGAGCCGTACGGTGCCGCGCTGATCGGGCCGATGCCCTCACGCTTGGCCGCCTCGGGGTGCTGCGGGTGCGATGGCAGGTATGGCGCGAGGTGGGCGCGCACCGCGACCGGACCGACCCCCGGGCCGCCGCCGCCGTGCGGGATGCAGAAGGTCTTGTGCAGGTTGAGGTGCGAGACGTCCCCGCCGAACTCGCCGGGGCGCGCGAAGCCGAGGAGGGCGTTGAGGTTGGCCCCGTCGACGTAGACCTGGCCGCCATGGCTGTGCACGATCTCGCACAGCTCACCGATCGTGTCCTCGTAGGCGCCGTGCGTGGAGGGGTAGGTCACCATGATCGCGGCGAGGTCGCCGGCGTGCGCGTCGCACTGGGTGCGGAGGTCGTCGAGATCGATGGAGCCGTCGGCGGCCGCCTTGACGACGACCACCTTCATGCCGGCCATCACCGCCGACGCGGCGTTGGTGCCGTGCGCCGAGGACGGGATCAGGCAGACGTTGCGGGCCTCCTGGCCGTTGGCCCGGTGGTAGCCGCGGATCGCGAGCAGGCCGGCGAACTCACCCTGCGAACCCGCGTTGGGCTGGATCGACACCTGGTCGTAGCCGGTGACCTCGGCCAGCCAGCCCTCCAGGTCGGCGACGAGGCGGCGGTAGCCCTCGGCGTCCTCGGCCGGGGCGAACGGGTGGAGGTCGGCGAACCCCGGCAGGCTCACCGGCTCCATCTCGGTCGTGGCGTTCAGCTTCATGGTGCAGGAGCCCAGCGGGATCATGCCGCGGTCGAGCGCGTAGTCGCGCGCCGAGAGCCGCCGCAGGTAGCGCAACATCTGCGTCTCGCTGTGGTGGGTCGAGAAGACCTCGTGGGTGAGGTACGGCGTCGCGCGACGCAGCGGCGCCGGCAGTGCGGTGTCGGGCTGGGCGTCGTCGGGCTGGGCGTCCAGCGCGTCCAGGTCGGCGGTCACGCCGAAGGCCTCGAAGACCCTGTCGACGATGGCCCGGGTGGTGGTCTCGGAGGTGGAGACGCCGACATGGTCGGCGTCGACGAACCGAAGGTGCAGTCCCAGGGCACGACCGGCAGCCAGCACCTCGGCCGCCCGTCCGGGCGTGGCGACGGTGAGGGTGTCGAAGAACGTCTCGTTCACGACCCTGAGGCCGGCCGCGCGCAGGCCGCCGTCGATCACGGCGGCGTAGCGGTGGGCCCGGGTCGCGATCGCGGCCAGGCCCGCGGGGCCGTGGTAGACGGCGTACATGGAGGCGACGACCGCCAGCAGCACCTGCGCGGTGCAGATGTTGGAGGTCGCCTTGTCGCGACGGATGTGCTGCTCGCGGGTCTGGAGGGCGAGCCGGTAGGCCCGGCGACCCTCCGCGTCGACCGAGACGCCGACCAGCCGGCCGGGCAGGTGCCGCTCCAGACCGGCGGCGACCGCCATGTAGCCGGCGTGCGGACCGCCGTAGAACAGTGGCACTCCGAACCGCTGAGAGGAGCCGACGACCACGTCGGCGCCCAGCTCGCCGGGCGACTCCAGCACCGTGAGCGCCAGCAGGTCGGCGGCCACCACGGCCAGCGCGTTGCGGGTGTGCGCCTCCTCGATCACCGCGCGGGGGTCGAGGATCCGACCGGACGCACCGGGGTACTGGACCAGCACGCCGCACAGCTCGCCGTCCGGCAGTCCGGCGGCGAGATCGGCCACGACGACGTCGATGCCCATCGCCTCGGCGCGGGTGCGCACCACGTCGATCGTCTGCGGCAGCGCGTCCGCGTCGATCACGAACGGACCGCTGGCCTTGCGGTTGGCCCGACGTACGAGCGTCATCGCCTCGGCGGCGGCGGTCGACTCGTCGAGCAGCGACGCATTGGCCGTCGGCAGCCCGGCCAGGTCGCCGATGACGGTCTGGAAGTTGAGCAGTGCCTCGAGCCGGCCCTGCGAGATCTCCGGCTGGTACGGCGTGTAGGCGGTGTACCAGGACGGGTCCTCGAGCACGTTGCGCCGGATCACCGGCGGGGTGATCGTGCCGTGGTAGCCGAGCCCGATCATCGCCTCCGCCGGCCGGTTGCTCGCGGCCAGCGCTCGCAGCTCACGGGCGGCGGCCTCCTCGGTCAGCGGCTCCGGCAGGTCGAGAGCCACCGACTGCCGGATGCCGCCGGGGACGGCGGCCGACATCAGGTCGTCGAGCGAGTCGAAGCCGACCACCTTGAGCATGGTGGTGACGGCGTCGTCGTCGAGCCCGATGTGCCGGTCGACGAACGGCAGGGCCGCGTCGAGCTCGGCGAGGGTGGGCCGGTCAGGCGTGGGCGTGGGACTGGTCAAGGGGGATCTCCAGGGTCGGGCGACTGGGCCCCTCCCCCTCTGTCACCCCGGCCCGTCGTGCGGCGCGGTGCTCCACAGTTGCCTGCTCCGCGCGGTCCGGGTGCCTGAGAGGTTCCGGGGAGGAATTGCCCCTTCGGCGCACGCCGCCGCCCCGGTGTGGGGCGGTGCTGTGACTCTCCCGCGCGGGATGGTCAGCAGTGCCGAATCTACCAGCGCGGTCAGCCGACGCTGCGGGCGGCGCGGCGAGCCGCCAGCTCGTCGCCGGCCGAGGCGACCTCGGGGTCGGCGATCTCGGCGGTGCGCTCGCTGGGCAGATCGGCGAGGGTGCCCTCGATCTCGCGCCAGACGCCGCCGATGGCGATGCCGAAGACGCCCTGTCCGCCCTGGAGCAGGTCGATGACCTCGTCGTTGCTGGTGCACTCATAGACCGAGGCGCCGTCGCTCATCAAGGTGACGCGGGTCAGGTCGTCGGTGCCGCGCTCACGCAGGTGGGCGACGGCGGTGCGGATCTGCTGGAGCGAGATGCCCGCGTCGAGCAGTCGCTTGACGACCTTGAGGATCAAGATGTCGCGGAAGGAGTAGAGCCGCTGCGAGCCGGAGCCCGAGGCGCCGCGCACGGTGGGCTCGACCAGGCCGGTGCGCGCCCAGTAGTCGAGCTGGCGGTAGGTGATGCCCGCGGCGTTGCAGGCGGTCGGGCCGCGGTAGCCGGTGTCGCTGGGCAGCGTCGAGACATCGTCGGTGAACAGCAGGCCCTGCTCGTCGGCCAGACCGGCCGCCTCGGCGGCCTTGGCGGCGGCTGCCTTGTCCTGCTCGTTCTCGTTGACGCCCACGGCGATCCTCCAACGGTCTACTTCGCTGTGCGTAACCTCAGGGGAACGTCGGCGTGCTGCGGAAGATGCAACAACAACGGTGGAGTTACAACGAAGACAGTTCAAGGTAAGCCTCTACCGCAGGGTGGTCAACGCACGCGGCGGCGTGTCGCAACCCTAAACCTCAACTTGAGGGTGAGACATGAGGCCGGTCAGTGGGACTCGAAGTCCTCGGGCGTGACCTGGTCGAGGAACTCCCGGAACCGCTCGACCTCGTCCTCCTGCTCGGCGGGCACGGCGAGGCCGGCCTCGTCGAGGACCTCGTCGGCACACACGATCCGGGCTCCGGTCCGCAGGGCGAGCGCGATCGAGTCGGACGGTCGGGCGCTCACCTCGGTGCCTGCCTCGGTGCTGCCGCCCAGCACCAGGTTGGCGTAGAAGACGCCGTCCCTGACCTCGGTGATGCGCACCTCGGTCAGCTCGGTGCCGGTGGCCTGCAGCAGGTCCTTCATCAGGTCGTGCGTCAGCGGTCGAGGTGGCGTCACGCCCTGCTGGGCGAAGGCGATCGCCGTCGCCTCGACCGCGCCGATCCAGATCGGGAGATAGCGCTCCCCCGTCACCTCGCGCAACAGCACGATCGGCTGGTTGGAGGGCATCTCGACCCGTACTCCGATGACATCGAGTTCGCGCACGTCCAGAACCCTACTCCGGCCTGGTTGCCGTGGCGTGCCCAGATCAGATGCGCTCGAGGCCCTGCTTGACCAGCGTCGCGTGCAATCGGACCGACAACGCGGCGATCTCGGTGGTCGCGTCGTCGGCGCGACCCTTGGCCGCGGCGTCGCGGCCACGCTTGAGCGGGGCGACGACCTGCTCGACCAGACCGACCTCGCGGTCGGCGGCAGTCTTGAACGCGCGGAGGTGGCGGGGCTCGAACCCGAACTCGGCCAGCTCGCGGGCGGTCTGGGCGATCACCAGCGCATCGGTGTCGTAGTGACCGGTGCCGGTGCGCGCGGAGACCAGGCCGTACTGCTCGAGCTGGGTGAGCAGGTCGTCGGTGACCTCGGCGATCTTCAGCAGCTCACGCCGAGACAGGCGCACGTCCGAGCGCCGGCCGAACGACTCGGGCGACGGCAGCCCGTCGCTGGTGAGAGACACCTTGGGGACGGTGGGCACGACCGAGTCGATCGGCGGCGGCTCGAGGCCGCGGTCGATCGCGTCGAGGTGCTGGCCGATCACCTTGAGCGGCAGGTAGTGGTCGCGCTGCATGCGCAGGATGTAGCGCAGCCGGTCGACGTCGGCGCCGGCGAACTTGCGGTAGCCCGACGGCGTGCGCTCGGGCTTGATCAGCCCCTTGTCCTCGAGGAACCGGATCTTGGGGATGGTGATACCCGGGTAGTCGGGACGGAGCTGGTCGAGGACCTGCCCGATGGTCATCCGGGCGCGCCCGGCGGACGCGCCGGCTGACCCGGGCGCCGAGCCGGCCGACGGAGAGGGAACCACCGGTCAGCCGCTGACGCGTCCGGTGAAGAAGACGAGGCGGTACTTGCCGATCTGGACCTCGTCGCCGTCGGTGAGGTCGACGGAGTCGATCCGGTCGCGGTTGACGTAGGTGCCGTTGAGGCTGCCGACGTCGGAGACGCTGAACGACGTGCCGGTACGGCGGAAGTCGGCGTGCCGACGCGACACGGTCACGTCGTCGAGGAAGATCTCGGAGTCGGGGTGGCGACCGGCGGTGACCAGGTCGGTGTCGAGGAGGAAGCGGTTGCCCGCACCCGGACCGCGCTGGACGACGAGGAGGGCGTGGCCGGTGGGCAGCGCGTCGACCGCGGCGGCGTCCACTGCGCTGAGCTGCCGGTCGGAGTTCTCGGAGTGCCGCTCGGGAGGGTTGCCGAAGGTGATCGTGGCGGTCTGCTCGCCCGGGGACTCGGGGGCGGGTGCGGCGTCGCCTGCCGTTGCGATGCGAGTGCCGCACTGCGCGCAGAAGCGCGCGTCGTCGGGGTTCTGCTTGCCGCAGGCCGTACAGAACGGCATGTCTTCCTCCGCTTCCGTGGTCGTGGTTGGGACTGGATGGGGCTGTCGCCCACCCGACCGCATCCCCAACCCTCAATCAAGGCCTGAGGGTGAAGGTTGAGTCGAACCTATCAGCCGCGACAACCCTGCCGCACCGATCCCCTGGGGGTCAGGAGATGAGCTCCTGGTAGCTCGCGACGTCGAGGAGCCCGTCGACCGCGGCAGCGTCGTCGGGGACCACCTCGAACAGCCAGCCGCCGGCGTACGGGTCGTTGTTGACCAGCTCCGGAGTGGCGTCCAGGGCCTCGTTGCGACCCACGACCTGGCCGCTGACCGGGGCGTAGATGTCGCTGACCGACTTGGTCGACTCGAGCTCGCCGCAGGTGTCCCCCGCGCTGACGACCTCGCCCACCTCGGGCAGGGACACGTAGACGATGTCTCCGAGCGCGTCCTGCGCGAAGTGCGTGATGCCGACGCGCACGGCACCCTCGTGGTCACCGGGACTGCGCACCCACTCGTGCTCGGCGGTGTACTTCAGGTCCTCCGGGTACATGGCTGCTCCTGGGAGTTCTGGTCGGCTGGTCGCGGGCACGGATGCTGCTGGCGGTGAGGCTACTGCCCGTCCCCCGGCTGTGCGACCCCCGGTCGGTCGGCGGTGCGGATGCTCTCGATGTCCAGCGAGGTGAGCTCCTGGACGTCGACCGTCGAGCCGTCCTGGGTCTCCAGCGACGAGATCGGACCGCTCGGGAACGTCAGCCCGCCGTGCAGGGTGTGCGGCTCCCCGATGACCTCGAGGACGTACGGCGCCTCGAGCGGCACGCCGTCGACCTCGATGCGGCCGTCGACCTCGTTGAAGGCGCTCTCGGCGGCCAGCCGGACCTCGTCGTTGAACTCCATGGCCTCGGCCCCGGCGGTGCGCAGCTCCTGCACCGTGTCGAGCAGCGAGTCGATGCTGACCCGGCCGGTCTCCTCGGTGATGGTGATGCGCAGGCCCGGCCCGGTCACGGGCACCAGCCCGGCCAGGATGTTGAGCGTCTCCACGCGGGCCTGGGCCTGCTCGATGGCCGCGCTGCGGGCGCTGGTGTCGGACTGGAGCTGGCCGCGGGCGTCCTCGAGGCGCGCGATCTCGCGTCGGGCCCGGTCGGACGTGCCGGTCAGGCCGTCGAGGATCTCGATGAGGTCCTGCTCGCGGCGACCGCTGTAGGTGTCGTCGAGCTGGTTGGTGCGCACCTGCACGATCGCGGCGAACCCGACGGCTGCCAGCAGCACCCCGACCACGGCCTGGGACCGCGACGGCCTGGTGAGCGCTCGGACGAGCCGGTCCCGCCCGGTGTCGGGGCCCTTCTCCTCGAGGTTCTCGGGTTCGTCAGGCATGGAACAGGTGCCTCCGGATCGCCGCGACGTTGGAGAAGATGCGGATGCCGAGCACCACGATGACGCCGGTCGAGAGCTGGGCGCCGACCCCGAGCTGGTCACCGAGGTAGACGATCGAGGCAGCGATGACGACGTTGCTGAGGAACGACACGACGAACACCTTGTCGTCGAAGATCCCGTCGAGGAACGCCCGCAGGCCGCCGAAGACGGCGTCGAGCGCGGCCACGACCGCGATGGGCAGGTAGGGCTCCAGGCCGAGCGGCACGTCCGGCTGGAGCAGGAGCCCGGCGATGACGCCGAACAGCAGTCCGAGAGCGGCGATCACGGGGGTGTCTCCTTCTGCTTGCCGGCGAGATCCGCAGCCGATCCGGTCTGGGCCTGGCGCAGCGGCAGCAGCCTTGCTGCCGGCAACGTCAGGTCGTCATCATTGTCCATCGAGAAACGGAAGGCCAAGCTCCGGGCCAGGGCGTACCACTGCGCGCCGTGGGTGGTGTTGAGCAGCCGGGCCGGGAGCGTGTCCTGGTTGCCGATCACCTCCAGGGCGTACGGCGGGGCGAGGGGCCGGGTGTTCACGTGGATGGCCCGACCGGAGTTCTGGATCGAGGTGCGCACCGTCAGGCGCTGGCCGTTGATGGCGATCGCCTCGGCGCCGGCCGCCCACAGGCCGTCGACCAGGATGGCGAGGTCGTCGTCTCGCACCACCTGCGTCTCGTCGCCGTTCTCGGCGTCGTTGACCTTGAACACCATCCCCTTGCCGGTGATCGGGCCGAAGCCGGTGCGCGCCTCGAGCCGACGGACGCGAGCCGCCAGCTCGGCCTGGTCGGTGCGCATCAGGCGCAGCGCCTCCTCGGACGCAGCCATGTCGGCCACCAGCTGGCCCACCCGGTCCTGGCCGGCGGCGAGCTCGGTCTTCTCGGCCTGGATCTGCGAGATCAGCGCTGAACGACCCACCGCGTCGGAGTCGGCGTTGCGGGCGGTCTGCACCCCGGCGATGGCCACCAGGGTGCCGAACACGGCGACCACGATGGCGACGAGGGCGCGCGTGGTCGGTGACTCCGGCGGTTCGACCCCGGCGTCGCGCGCCCGCGCGACGTGCTGGTAGTCCTCGTCCATCGACTGCTGGGTGATCTTGGTCAGCAGGGGAAGAGTGACGTGGTCGGGCAGCTGCTGGCTCATCGGGGCTCGGCCAACAGCTTGCGGACCTGCCAGGCGTAGAGCACTCCTGCCCACCAGTACAGGCCGATCCCCCAGAAGGCGAAGGCCCAGCCGAAGACCTGGGCCAGCGTGGCCACCGTGCCGTCGCCGTCGCCGAGGAGCAGCAGGGGGAAGGCGTAGAGCAGGTTGAACGTGGCGGCCTTGCCGAGGAAGTGCACCGGAAGCGAGCTGTAGCCCCGGGTGCGCAGGAACGGCACCAGCCCCCACAGGAGCGCATCTCGCAGGGGCAGGATGATCGCCACCCACCAGGGGATGATGTCGCGCATCGCCAGGCCGATGACGACGGCGAGGATGTAGAGGCGGTCCGCGACCGGGTCCAGGATCTCGCCCACCGTGGAGAACTGGTCGAGCCTGCGGGCGAGGTAGCCGTCGAGGTAGTCGGTGACGCCGGAGACCATCAGCAGGGCCAGCGCCCAGCCGTCTGCCTCTGGACCGAGCACGAGCCACAAGAACAGCGGCACGCCGGCGAGCCGGAGCATGCTCAGCACGTTGGGCACCGTCCACACCCGGTGGCTGCGCTGCGCAGGCTCACTCACAGGCTGGAACGCCGCTTCGTGCGTCAGCTCGGGAGTCTCCTCGGTGGCCGCCTCAGGCGGCTGCTCGGGCGACGGCTCGGGCACGGCGTGCATCCTCATACTGCGTGGGTTGATCGCTCCGGACGGGGCGGGGCCACCCTATCCAGCGGGCGGGCACCATCAGGCAACGCCACCACGTGCGCGGTCAGACGTTCTCGTCCTGGTGGGAAGCGTCGCGGATCTCGCCGACCAGCTCCTCCAGCACGTCCTCGAGCGTGGCGATGCCGAGTGCCTCACCCTCGCGTGAGACGACCCGGGCCATGTGCGCGCCCCGGCGCTGGAGGCTCTCGAGCACGTCGTGCAGCAGGTCCTCGCAGGCGACCGTCGCGAACGGCCGGATCCACTTGTCGTCGACGGCCCGGCCGCGCAGTGACTCGTCGGTCTCCAAGACGTCCTTGATGTGGAGGTAGCCCATCAGGCTGTCGTCGGCGTCCACCACCGGGAAGCGGCTGAAGCCGGTCGCGGCGCAGACCTCCTCGACGTCGGCGACGGTGGCCCCGCGGGCGACCGTGGTCAGCCCCTCGACGGGCATGAGCACGGACGCGACGGTCTTCTCGATGAAACCGAGCGCACCGCTGAGCCGGCCGTACTCGTCGTCCTCGAGCATGCCCTCGCCGCGGGACTCCTCGACCAGTGCGGCGACCTCCTCGTGGGTGAAGGCCGAGCTGATCTCGTCCTTGGGCTCGACATTGACCAGTCGGAGCGTCGCGTTGGCGATCGCATTGAGCACGACGATCAGCGGGCGCAGCAGGGTCACGATCAGGACCAACGGCGGGCCGAGCACCAGGGCCGAGCGCTCGGGGCCGGCCAGGGCGATGTTCTTGGGCACCATCTCGCCGAGCACGACGTGCAGGAACACCACGATCGTCATGGCGAGCACGAACGACACCGGGTGCAGCCAGGCGTCGGGGACGTGGGCCGCGTGGAACAGGGGCTCCACGAGGTGGGCCACCGCCGGCTCGCCCACCGCACCGAGCGCCAGCGAGCAGATGGTGATGCCGAGCTGGGCACCGGCCATCATCAGCGAGATGTTCTCCATCGCCATCAGGGTCGTCCGGGCGACCCGCGAGCCCTTCTGGGCCCGCGGCTCGATCTGGCTCCGGCGGGCGCTGATCAGCGCGAACTCAGCGCCGACGAAGAACGCGTTGAAGCCGAGCAGCACCACTGCCAGCAGAACGGCACCGAAGTCACCCATGGGAGCCCACCTCCTTCACACGCATGGAGATCCGGTCGACGCGCAGGCCGTCCATCCGCTCCACCGTCAGCTCGACGTGCTGCTCGCGAGGGTCGCCGGACTCGTCGAGCTCGGTGAGTGACAGCTCGGCCACCTCGCCGCCGTCGGGGACCCGGCCGAGCCGCTGCAGCACCAGCCCGGCGATCGTGTCGTACGCCTCGTCCTCGGGGAGCCGGATGCCGGTGAGGTCCTCGACCTCGTCGGGACGCAGCAGCCCCGACAGCGTCCAGGTGCCGTCCCGACGGAGCCGGGCGCGCGTGCCGTGGCGGTCGTGCTCGTCGGCGATGTCGCCGACGATCTCCTCGACCACGTCCTCGAGCGTCACGATGCCGGCGTGACCGCCGTACTCGTCGAGGACGACGGCCATCTGGAAACCGTCTCCGCGCAGCAGCGCGAGCAACGGGTCGAGGCGCAACGAGTCGGGCACGACGATCGGCTTGAGCATGATGTGCTTCACGCGGGTGGTCGCACGCTCGTGCACCGGCAGGGCCACCGCGTGCTTGACGTGCACGGTGCCGACGACGACGTCCTCGTTGTCGAGGACCGGGAAGCGCGAGTGTCCGGTGCGGCGGGCGAACTCGATCACCGCCGCGGCGCGGTCGCCCACCTCGAGCGACGTGGTGCGCACCCGGGGCGTCATGATCTCGCCGGCGGTGCGGTTGCCGAACTCCACCGACCGCTCCATCAGCTCGGCGGTCTCGGCGTCGAGGGTGCCCTGGTCGGCCGAGCGCTGGACGAGGGAGGCGAGCTCCTGGGCGCTGCGCGCCGAGCGCAGCTCCTCCTGCGGCTCGATGCCGAGCCGTCGCACGATGGCGTTGGCGGCGCCGTTGAGGACGGTGATCGGCCCGGCGATCGAGCGGGTGAACACCCGCTGGAAGCCCTGGGTGGCGCGGGCCGTGGCCAGCGGGGCGGAGATGGCGAGGTTCTTGGGCACCAGCTCGCCGAAGATCATGGTGAGGAAGGTGCCGATCAGCAACCCGAGCCCGATGGCGATGCCGGGGACCAGCTGCCCGGGCACGCCGGCCGCCTCGAGCGGGCCGTCGACGAGCTGCGCAATGGCCGGCTCGGCCAGGAAGCCGATGGCCAGGTTGGTCACGGTGATGCCCACCTGGGCGCCCGAGAGCTGGGTCGACAGGGACTTCAGCGCCCGCTGGACCCCGATGGCCTTGGTGTCGCCGGCCTCGGCTGCCCGGTCGACCGATCCGCGGTCGACGGTCACCAGCGCGAACTCGGCCGCCACGAAGAGACCGCACGCGAGCACGAGGAGAAGTGAGACACCGAGCAGGATCAACGGGGTCAGCACGCGACACCCGCCGGGGCCGTCAGTCGGTGGTGCGGGGGCTGGCTACTTTGAGGCCCGTCCATGTGAAGAGATCATGTCTTCCGTCTCGGCGATGATGCCCGAACTGTAACGGCCCTGGCCTACTCTTGGCCCATCGCGCACCCCTCTGGGGTGTGCAGCGACGACCATCCGACGCATCGACCACGGGGACCGATTCATTGAGTGGCTGGAGAAGCAGCGCTGCTGCTGTCCTCGCAGGTCTGTGCATCGTGGGTTTCGTCCTGGCAGCCGCCACCAGCGGTGCCGCACCCGGTTCGTCCGACCGGTCCGGTGACTCCGGGCTGGCGTTGATGACCGCCGACCCGTCCGGCCCGGTTGCGAGCCTTCCCGCTGCCGGCCCTGCCCCCCGCCGGGGCACCGCGGCCGGGGCGAGCCGCTCCGACGAGGCGGCCCGGTCCGAGCGCCCCAACGTGGTCGTGGTGCTCACCGACGACCAGGCCGACTACGACCTGCGCTGGATGCCGCGGACCCGCGCGGCCATCGGTGATGACGGCATGGAGTTCACCGACGCGATCTCCCCGCACCCGCTGTGCTGCCCGGCCCGGGCCGAGCTGATCACCGGCCAGTACGCCCAGAACAGCGGCGTCCGGCACAACAAGGGGCCCCACGGTGGCTACCCCGCGCTGGACCCGGTCAAGGCGATCGGGAAGTGGTTCCAGGAGGCCGGCTACCAGACCGGCTTCGTCGGCAAGTACCTCAACGGCTATCACGTCAGCGACGGTCGCAACGCCGGCTGGACGCTGTGGGACCCGCTGGTCCAGGGCGTCTACGAGTACTTCGACTTCGGGTTCTTCAACGACGGCCAGGGTGTGGCGACGTACAAGAACTACTACGTCACCAACGCCGTCGAGGAACGCACCAACGCCGCCGTGCGCTCGTTCTCCCGCGATGAGCGGCCCTTCCTCCTCTACTCCTTCCACCTCGCACCTCACTACCGGTTCAACAAGCAGGGGCATCCGGTCCCGCCGCCGGCGGAGAGCCGGGACAGTGACGCGTACCCCGACGCCGAGCCGCCGTCGATGAGCAAGCCGAGCTTCAACAACGCGACCCGCGGCCGCCAGCCGGCGTACCTGCGGGGTCGTGCCGAGAGCGACGTCGACGAGGTGCGCGAGACGTTCCTGGCGCGGATCCGGTCGTTGCAGGCCGTCGACCGCTCCGTGGCCTCGCTGGTGGACACTCTCAAGGAGACCGGCGAGTGGGACGACACCTGGCTGTTCTTCACCAGCGACAACGGCTACTCGCTGGGCGAGCACCGCTTCGTCGGCAAGAACGCCATCTCCGAGGAGGCGTTCCAGGTGCCGCTCCTCGTGCACGGTCCCGGCGTGGTGCGCGGATCCACCTCCTCGTTGCCGGTGTCCACCGTGGACCTCCCCGCGACCTTCGCCGACCTCGCGGGCGTCACTCCCCTGCGTGACATCGACGGGTCGTCGATCGCGCCCACGCTGACCGGGCGGACCAGCCCCTTCCGCGACACGACGCTCGTGCAGACCGGCAAGTCGTACGGCGACGGCTGGGCCTATCGCGGCGTGCGCACCTCTCGCTACACCTACGCCGTGCAGGGCGGTGGCGGCGACGTGCTGCTCTACGACCGGGAGATCGACCCGTACGAGCTCGTGAACCGCGCCGACGACCCGGCGTACGCCGCGGTCCGGAGCCAGCTCGAGGTCCGTCGCCAGCAGCTCGTCGGGTGCGCGTCGTGGACCTGCAACCCCGTGTTCGGGCCGCTGCCCGAACCGGCGGACCCCGTCGTCCACTGATCCCTGGCCGACCTGATCCCTGGCCGACCTGATCCCTGGCCGACCTGATCCCTGGCCGACCTGATCCCTGGCCAACCTGGGCCATGCCCGGCTGACCGATCGGCCATTTGGTGACCGAACCGGTCCCGCGCCGGTGGCGCTCTACCTAATTTTGGGTAGGTGACCGCCTCCGCCGGACCGACGACGTCCGAGAACCCCGTGAGCCGTCGCGCGGTGCTGACCCGGGTGACGGCCACCGCCGGACTGGTCGCTGCCGGCTCGGGGGCGGACCTGATGGTCTCGGCCGCGACCGCAGCGAAACCCAAGAAGGGTCCCAAGAGCAAGGGACCCGAGAAAGGGCCCGTGAAGGGGCCTGTGAAGGGGCCCAAGAGCAAGGTCCGCTCCGGGCAGTCGAAGAAGAAGGCGAAGAAGCAGAAGCGGTTGCGCAAGAAGGCTCGTTCGACGGCGTACCGGGACACGACGGTGCTGCTGTCCACGGCCGACCGGCACCTCGTGAGCCGGTTCTCCTACGGAATCACCGCCACCCTCGCCGAGCAGGTCGCCAAGGTGGGTGGCGCCAAGGCATGGTTCGAGGCCCAGCTGGACCCGGCCACGATCGCCGACGGCTACGCCGACGGGCTCAAGGCGTGGTGGCCGGGCCTGGCCAACTCCCCGCAGGTGCTGTGGGCCGACACGCAGAGCGGCGTCCAGCCGGGGTGGCGGGTGATGGCCGACTACCAGCGGTGGGTGCTGGCGCGCCGCATCCACTCCGGGCGGCAGCTGCTGGAGGTGATGACGGAGTTCTGGGAGAACCACCTGCACGTGCCCGTGAACGGCGACGGCGCGTTCACCTACCGGGTGGCGTACGGCGAGCTGATCCGTCGGCACGCCCTCGGCTCCTTCGTCGACATGCTGACCGAGGCCGTCACGCACCCGGCGATGGGGATCTTCCTCAACAACGCCGTCTCCACGCGCCGCGCCCCGAACGAGAACCTCGGTCGCGAGGTGCTCGAGCTGCACACCGTCGGTCGAGGCAACTACGACGAGGGGGACGTCAAGGACTCCGCTCGCATCCTCACCGGGTGGCGGGTCGACACCTACCGGACGTGGAACGCCACCTACATCGCCGCCGACCACGCGACCGGACCGGTGTCGGTGATGGGCTTCAACGACGCCAACGCGTCGCCCGACGGCCAGGACCTGACCCGGCGCTACCTGCGCTACCTGGCCCTGCACCCGGCGACCGCGCAGCGCATCGCCC
Source organism: uncultured Actinomycetota bacterium (assembly GCA_963807335.1). GTDB lineage: Bacteria > Actinomycetota > Actinomycetes > Propionibacteriales > Nocardioidaceae > Nocardioides. The sequence goes on along the minus strand of CAWEBT010000009.1, from coordinate 159,815 downwards.
GCAGGCTGGCGGTGAAGTTCGTGCGCGACGACCCTCCCCAGGGCCTGGTCGACCAGCTCGCGTCGGTGTACCTCGCCAACGACGGCCGGGTCGTCCCGGTGCTGCGCGCCCTCGTGGGCTCCGCGGCCTTCGCCGGCGCCGTGGGAGCCAAGGTGCGCGATCCCGGCGAGGACGTCGTGGCGACGTACCGCGCGCTCGGGGTCAAGCCCGTCCGACCCACCGCCGACACCGACGCCGCCAACGCGATGCTGTGGCAGGTCGGCAGCCTGGGCGCCGTTCCGTTCGGCTGGGCCAGGCCCGACGGGGCACCCATCGACAACGCCTCGTGGGCGACCGCCTCGCGGATGCTGGCCGCCTTCGACGTGCACTACTCGCTCAGCGGCCAGTGGTGGCCGTCGAAGGGCGCGACCTTCACGCCGCACGCTGCGTGGCTGCCGCAGAAGGAGATCCGCTTCGACGGGCTCGTCGACCACCTGTCGCGCCTGCTGCTCCACCGCCCAGCCTCGCCCACCCTGCTCAAGGCGTGCGGCGAGTCAGTCGGGCTCGGGCGCAAGACCGTCGTCACCCGCAAGCACGACCTCGTCAGGTGGGGCATGCCACGGCTGCTCACGACCCTTCTCGACTCCCCCACCCACATGAGCCGGTGACCACCATGACTGAGCCAACCTGCTGCGCGGAGCTCGCCGGCGTCTCGCGCCGAGGGCTGCTGCTGGGCGGCGCGGGCGTCGCCGGGACGGCGATGATGTTCGGGGCGTCGCAGGTGGCCACCAGTGCGTACGCCGCCGCGCCCGCCCCGTCCGTCCTCGTCGTGCTGTCCCTGCGGGGTGCTGCGGACGGGCTCTCGCTCGTCGTGCCGCACGCCGACCCGGTCTACTACCAGGCGAGGCCGCGGATCGGCATCCCTGCCGAACGGCTGCTGGCCAAGGACGGCATGTTCGGCCTCCATCCGGCACTGGAGCCCCTGCTCCCGATGTGGAACGCCGGCAGCCTGGCCGCCGTGCACGCGACCGGTCTCCCGGCGCCGAACCGCTCGCACTTCGCGGCGATGGAGGAGGTGGAGGACGCGGCAGCGGGCTCGACCACCCGCAACGGCTGGCTCAACCGGGTCATCGGCCTCGACGCGACGACCTCGCCGCTGCAGGCGCTGAACCTGGGTGAGTCCGTGGCCCCCACCTCGATCTCCGGACCGGAGCCCCACCTGTCGGCTCCGGACCTCGACGCCATCGAGATCGCGGGGGTGGACAAGTGGGACATCGGGCAGCGCCGGCGCCGCTCGCTGAGCACCCTGTGGGACCAGGACACCTCAGCCCTCGGGGCCACGGCCCGGGCGACGTTCCAGGCGGTCGACGAGTTCGCACCGGTCAGGGCGCAACCCGAGGGCTCCGCGTCGTACCCCGACGGCGACCTCGGCGACTCGCTGCGCCACGCCGCACGCGTGATCCGCGCCGACGTCGGCGTGCAGGTCATCACCGTCGACCAGGGCGACTGGGACATGCACACCAACGTGGGCGACCTGGACTGGGGACGGATGCGCAGCAATGCGTCGGACCTGGCCAAGGCGCTCGCCGCCTTCTTCGCCGACCTCGGCACGATGGCCGGCAAGGTCACGCTGGTGACGATGAGCGAGTTCGGCCGGCGGGTCACCGAGAACAGCAACTGGGGTCTCGACCACGGCTACGGGAACGTCATGTTCGTCGCCGGCGCCGGGGTCGTGGGCGGTCGCTACTACTCGCGCTGGCCCGGACTGACGAACAGCACCGACGCCGATCTGCTCGTCACCACCGACTACCGCAGCGTGCTCGGGGAGGTCGTGAGCGCCCGGTTCGGCGCCGACGTCTCCCGGGTGTTCCCGGGGTTCACCCGGGAGACGGTGGGCGTGATGCGCGCCTGACCCGGTCTCGGGCACCTGGTTTCTCGGGGACCGGCTCGGAGGTCGCACGTACAGGGGTCGTGCGACCTTCGAGAACCCGGTGCCCGCGTCCCGGCGGGGGTGTGACGCTGCGGCCATGCCTGGCGAACCCCGTGCCGACCGTCCGACCGACGACCTCGAGATGCACCGCCCGCCGCAGGCCCGTGGGTTGGGCGGGGAACCCAACGGCACCCTCGCGCTTCGTAGGTGAGGGAGCGCAGACTGGGCGGAGGGAGTGGGCATGGCTGGCACGCCGGATCTCGACGAGCTGTACGACGCGTCGTACCGCCGCTTGGTCGTGCAGCTGTTCGCGATCTGCGGAAATCTCGCGGACGCGGAGGACGCCGTGCAGGAGGCGTTCGTCACCGCCCTCCGCAAGCGCAGCGCGCTGGCGCAGGTGGCGAACCCGGAGGCCTGGTTGCGCACCGTCGCCATCAACCAGCTGCGGGGCGGATGGCGGCACGCCGCGGTCGTCCGCCGCTACCAAGGCAGGGTGCCCGGTCCGCAGACGCACGTCGAGACCGGGCCCGACCACGTCGCCATCGTGGCCGCCCTCGCCAAGGTGGACGAGGACCAGCGGCGGGTGGTCGTCCTGCACCACCTGGCCGATCTCGGCACCGCCGACATCGCCGCGGAGCTCGGCATCCCGGAGGGGACCGTCAAGTCCCGGCTGACGCGGGCCCGGGCGAAGCTGGCCGACCTGCTCGACGAGCGGGAGGAGCCCCGTCATGTCTGACCTCGAGCTCCTCCGCACGCTGGGCGACCAACTCGCACCCCCACCACTCGACTCGCTGCGCACCGTCGCGCGTCGGCGCGCCCGCCGTCAGGCCGCAGCGGTCGCCCTGGCCACCAGCCTGGTCGTCGGGGCGGTCGCCACCGCGGCTCTGGTCCTCGACCGCGGCGCCCCTGACAGCGCACCCCCGCCGGTCGACCGGCTGCCGGTCACCGACACCGCCCGACCGCTGACCTACGCCGTCGGCGGGAAGATCCACTACGGCGACCGGACCCTCCAAGCCGCCGCTCGCGTCGCCGAGGTCGACCTGACCGACGCGGGCGTCGCGCTCCGGACCGTCGACGGCCGGATCTGGTTCACCGACGGGAGCACGACCGATGAGATCGGCAGGCTCGGCGATCCGGTCGAACCCGAGGGCGAGCTGGAGCGCTGGCTCCCGCACTTCCGGTACGTCGGCCCGACGTCGGTGGGTTGGATCGTCTCCGGGAACTCCGGGTCGCGCCTGATGTGGTTCGACTTCGTTGACCGGGGAGCACCGGAGATCGTGGTCTACGACACCGCCACCCGCGAGCTCGTGCTGCGCGCCGGCGTCGACATCCCGCCCGGCAGCTGGGCAGGGCCGCACTCGGTGACCGACGAGGCGGCCTATCTCTTCCTCGACCCTGAGCCGTTCGCCGACGACCAGCTGCCGCAGGTGCGCGTTGACCTGAGCACGGGGGCACAGTCACGCGTCTCGCCGCGGGACTATCTGGCCGACGTCGGCAGCCGGCCCGCGCGATCCATGCTGGTCAGTCATTCCGAAGAGGGGTTCGAGCTCTACGAGATCATCGAGGGACCGGGTCACCAGTTCGACGTGCACCGCGGAAGGCTACGGCCGTCCGGCATGCAACCGATCGCGGTGCGCGACGGTCTCACCGGCGATCGGCTGGCGATGCGGGCTCCGGACGGCTACCCGGACACGAACCCGATCTGGCTGACCCAGTGGCTCGACGACCGCAGCGTGGGGATCCTCGACCCCACGGGCGAGGATGACCGACTGCTCGTGTGCCCCGTTCCGGCCGGGACGTGCGTGGCCGCGGCGACCGGCACCGGCCGCATCGTGGTTCCAGACGTCAGCTGGCCGTGACGCGAGGCGCCGCGCCCCCGATGGTCGTTTGCGGATCCCGGATGCGGGTACCGGCCGCTGTCCCCCACCGTTCCCGACGATCACCCAGGAGCAGGCCGATGAGCTCGTCGTCCCAGAACCCCCTCCCCGACACCCAGCCCGACATCGGCACCGACACCAAGCCCGACCTGGACCTCCCGAGCCAGGAGGACCAGGAGTCGGACCCCGCCCACCGCGCCGGTGAGGCCGACGGCTGGACCGGCGAAGGCGGCGCGACCCCGGACGGGCCGGCGACGACCGGAGCCTGAGGCCCGATGACGTCGCTCTGGCTCGACCGCGCCCGACCGATCGCCGATGACGACCTGCCCGGCGAGCACGAGCTTCTCGACGTGCTGGTCGTCGGCGCGGGACTGACCGGGCTCGCCACGGCGCTGCTCCTCGCCCGCGCCGGCCAGCGGGTCGCCGTGGTCGAGGCGCGCCACGTCGGCGCGGTCACGACCGGCAACACCACCGCGAAGCTCTCGCTCCTGCAGGGCACCCATCTCTCCCGGATCCGGCGCCACCAATCGCACCAGGTCGCCACGGCCTACGTCGAGGCCAACCGCGAGGCCATGGCGTGGCTGCTGCGGTTCTGCGACGACCACGGCGTCGAGGTGCAGCGACGTCCGGCCGCGACGTACGCCGCGACACGGGGCGAGCGCGCGGACGTCGAGGCGGAGCACCGCGTCGCCGGCTCCCTCGGGCTGCCGGTCCGCTGGCAGGACGAGCTCGAGGTGCCTTTCCCGTGCTTCGGGGCGACGGTGCTCGCCGAGCAGGCGCAGTTCGACCCCATGCACGTGCTGGCGGCGCTCGTCGACCAGCTGCGGGCCCACGGCGGCACCCTCCACCAGGGCCGGCGCGTCACCGGTGTGTCCCGCCTCGGCACGCCGACGGTCCGGCTCGAGGGCGGCGAGACGCTGCGCGCCGACCAGGTGGTCCTCGCCACCGGCACACCGATCCTCGACCGCGGTCTCTACTTCGCCAAGCTCGAGCCGATGCGTTCCTACGGCCTGGCGTTCCAGGGCGTCGAACCGCCGGAGGGGATGTACCTCTCGGCCGGGTCGGCCAGCCGGTCGGTGCGAGATGCTCCGGACGGCGGCGGCCGGCTCCTGCTCGTCGGGGGCGAGGGCCACGTCGTGGGGCGAACCCGCTCCGAGCTCGCCCACGTCGACGCCCTGCGCTCGTGGACCGAGACGTGGTTCCCCGGCGCCGTCGAGACGCACCACTGGTCGGCCCAGGACTACCGGAGCCACGACGGCATCCCCTTCATCGGCGCGCTCCCCCGCGGCGGCGGTCGCATCCACCTCGCGACCGGCTACGAGAAGTGGGGCATGACCAACGCCGTCGTGGCCGCCCGCACGATCTCCGCGCAGCTGCTCGGCTCGAAGCCGTCCTGGGCGCGCACGATCGGGCGGCGGATCACGCGGCCCTCGGGAGCGGTCGAGATGGTGCGCACCAACGTGGGCGTCGGCCTCGCCCTCGCCCAAGGCGTCGCCCGGGTCGCACGAGACCGGTTGCCCGGCGGCGCACCGGCGGCCGGGCCGCCGTGCCGGGTGGTCGGCGTCTGCACCCACCTGGGCGGCCTGCTCAAGTGGAACGACGCCGAGGAGAGCTGGGACTGTCCGCTGCACGGCTCGCGCTTCACCGCCGACGGTGAGGTGCTGGAGGGGCCGGCAACCAGGCCGTTGCTCAAGCGGTCCTGACTGGCACGATCGACCCATGGACTCCGAGATCCGGCACTACGACACCGGCGACGTGGAGCGCGTGCTCGACCTCACCGGGGACTGCTCCAGCTTCGTCTCGACCCGTGGTTCTGGCCTGCTGCACGTCTTCGTGCCGCACGCGACGGCCGGCATCGCCATCCTGGAGACCGGCGCCGGCAGCGACGACGACCTGCTCGCGGCGCTCGCCGACCTCCTGCCCGCCGACGACCGCTGGCGACACCGGCACGGCAGCCCCGGGCACGGGCGCTCGCACGTCATGCCGGCGCTGGTGCCGCCGTACGCCACGGTGCCCGTGCTCGATGGCCAGCTCGCCCTCGGGACGTGGCAGAGCATCTGCCTCGTCGACCTGAATGTCGACAACCCCGACCGGGTCGTGCGCCTCAGCTTCCTGCCGTCGGTCGGCTGACCGTCCGGCGTACGGAAGAATGGCCCGATGGCAGCAGAGAGGGGCAGTGCCAGACCACACGGCGCGGCCCGAGCGGAAGCCCTGCTGCACCGGACCCTCGACGCCCGGCTGCGGTCCCGGGGGTGGACGCCCCGGGTGGTGCCGTACGTCGCGTACGGCACCGGCGACTGGACCCGGGTGCTGGCCCGGGTCCTGCTGACGTCACCCGCGCCCGGCCGTCAGGAGCCGGAGGACGGCCGCGGGTGGCGCCGCTTCATCACCGCGTCGTCCAGCGGCGTGCCCGTGGAGGTGCGGCTCGGTGACCACCGCCACGTGGTCACGAGTGACGTCGGCGGCTACGTCGACCTGCGCCTGGAGTCGGCGTTCGAGCCCGGCTGGGGCACGGCGACGCTGTCGACCGAGGGCTCCCCACCCGTCGACGTCCCCGTGCGGACGGTGGCGCCGGGTCCGGGGCTGGGGCTCGTCAGCGACATCGACGACACGGTCCTGGTGACGATGCTGCCGCGGCCGTTGCTCGCCATGCGCAACGCCTTCCTCGTCAAGGAGAGCTCGCGCCAGCCGGTCGCCGGGATGGCCGACCTCTACCGCGAGATCACCGCCGCCGAGCCGGACGTCTTCGTCGTCTACCTGTCCACCGGGGCGTGGAACGCGGCCGGCGCCCTGCGCGCCTTCCTGCGGCGCAACCGCTACCCGTCGGGGCCGCTCCTGCTCACCGACTGGGGACCGACCCAGACCGGGTGGTTCCGGTCCGGGCAGGACCACAAGCGTGAGCAGCTGCGGCACCTGTTCGAGGATCTCCCCCAGCTCGACTGGCTTCTGGTCGGGGACGACGGCCAGCACGACCCGTCGCTGTACGCCGAGGCGGCCGCCGCCGCACCCGACCGGGTGCTCGCCGTGGTGATCCGTGAGCTGAGCACCACTGAGCAGGTGGTCAGCCACGGCAGCCCGTCGCCCAAGGACGACGCCACCCTCCACGCCGCGTTGGCCGACGCCGTCCGGGCCAGTGACGGGTTCGGGCTGATCGAGCGACTGCGTGAGCGGGGCATCGTCCTGCGTCACCGGCGCTGAGCACCCGGCGGGCCCTCGACACCGGGCACAGCCGGGTGCAAACTCAGGCATGACTGCAATCGCGCAGCGCTCGGTGGCGGTGGCGGTGCTCCTGGTCTGCGGGATCGTGAGCCTGCCGGTGGCGGCGTCCTTCTTGGACGGACAGGGCACCGAGAACTTCATCCTGCCGGTGCAGGTCGCCGGGATGGCCGTCCTCGGCGCGCTGATCGGCCATCTGCTTCCGGGTGTCGGTGGCGCCGGGTCCACGACGCGGCGCGGTGCGACGGTGGGTGCGCTGGTCGGCGTGGGGATGTCGGTGGTCGGCGTGCTCGTGTTCTTCGTGCTGTTGAGCGGCTTCGACGGCGCCTAGGGCCAGGGCTGGTGCCGGGGCACCAGCGATGAGCGGACGCCTTCGAGGTGAGGGGCGCCGACGCTGCTGGTGAGGCACGATGACGACATGGCAGCCGTCGACCCGGAGCGTCTTGTCAGGCTCTCGCTCGATCCTGTCCTGGTGCCACTGGGCTTCCAGGGAGGTCAGTGCGGTCGTGACGGCGAGGGCAACTTCGAGGTCATCTTCTGCGCACCGTACGACGAGTTCGGCCGACGGTATCCGCTGCTGCCGCAGGCGAACCGCCCGGAGGAGGGCGGCACCTGCGTCGACCTCGTCATGGATGTGTTGGCCGACGGCACCCTCGGCCGGCTCGACCTCGAGGGGATGTCCGTCGAGGAGACCCTGCTCCGCGCCGGAATGACTGCGGACAGCGAGGCGGTATCCCGGGCGGTCGGGCGCTCTGCGGCCGAGAACCTCCCCGTCATCGAAGCCGCGCTGAGGCGACTGTTCGGTGACCCGAGGTGACCGGACGTCGGGCCCGGTCGGGCCCGACGTCCCGCTCAGGCGCGGCCGAACAGCCTGCTCAGCAGGCCGGTACCGCGCTCGGCGGTGTGACCCGCGCACCGATCGCCCCGGGGGACGCGGGCCATGACCTGGTCGACGTGCTGGCCGCAACCGGCCCAGGTGGTCTTGCCGCACTTGCGGCACTTGACGGCTCTACACATGGTGGGTCTCCTTCTGGGTGGTGGTCAGCTGTGCGAGAAGCGGATGTTGGGCAGGATGCGGGTCAGCCAGGCAGGTGACCACCAGGCCGCCCGGCCGGTGAGCCGGAGCATCACCGGCAGCAGGACGAGCCGCACGAGGAAGGCGTCGAGCAGGACGGCGACGCCCAGCACGATGCCCATCTCCTTGGGCGGCAGCGGACCGGACAGGGCGAAGGTGAAGAACACCGCCACCATCACCGCACCCGCTGCGAAGATCACGCGTCCCGAGTGGGCCAGGGAGCCGATCATGGCCTCCTGGGGGTCGCCGGAGCGCTCGTAGTGCTCCTTGGCGGAGGCGAGCAGGAACACCGTGTAGTCCATCGCGATCGCGAAGATCATGGCGAAGAAGAACACCGGCGCCCAGGCGTCGAGGAAGCCCTGGGACTCGAAGCCGAGCAGGTCCGACCCGATGCCCTCCTGGAAGACCAGGCGGGCCACGCCGAACGCGGCCGCGGTGGACAGCAGACTGGCCAAGGTGCCGAGCAGCGCGATGAGCGGTGCCTGCAGGGCGACCAGCAGGAGCAGGAAGCCCAGCACCAGCACGACCGCGACCACGAGGGGCGTGGACTCGTCGAGCTGGGTCTTGAGGTCCAGGTTCTCCACGGCCGCACCACCGATCAGCGCGGACTCGGGAAGGTCGCCTCGGAGCCGGTCGACGATCTCGCCGAGCGCCGGGTCGGAGGGGTCGACCGTGGGCACGGCGGAGATCAGCGACAGGCCGCTGGCGTCCGCAGCGGGCTGGGCGGGCAGGGCGGCGGAGATCCCGGCGTCCTGGTTCAGCGCCGCCAGCGCCTCGGGTGCCTGCTCGTCGTCGACGACGACCTGGAGCGTGCCGGGTGCCCCGACCCCGAAGGAGTCCTGGACCAGGTCGTAGCCGACCCGGGCGCTGGACGTCTCGGGCAGGACCTTGATCGACGGCATGGAGGTCGTCAGGCCCACGATCGGGGCCGCCAGCAGGAGGAGCAGCGTCAGGGAGGCCAGGCCCCAGGCGATGGGCCGCTTCCACAGTCGCTCACCCCACGCCTGGAACCGCGCCGAGCGGTGCTCGCCGGCGTGCACCCAGGGCAGGGACAGCTTGTTGATCTTGTGGTCGAGCTTGAACAGCACCAGTGGCAGCAGGGTGAGGGTGGCGGCCAGGACGAACAGGACCGACAGCATGATCCCGCCCGCCATCGATCGGAAGGACGGCGACGGCACCAGCATCACGGCCGACAGGGAGATGAGCACGGTAGCGCCCGAGAGCAGCACCGCCTTGCCGGCGGTGTCCATGGTCTCGGCGATCGCCTGCCGGGCGTTCACGTGGTGGCCCAGCCGTGCGGCCCGGAAGCGGACGACGAGGAACAGCGCGTAGTCGATGCCCAGCGCCAGGGCGAACATCATCGCGAAGTTCATCGCCCAGATCGAGACCGGGACGAACTGGTTGATCAGCACCAGGGACCCCGCGGAGGCGACCAGTCCGGCCAACGTCAAGATCAGCGGCAGCCCCGCGGCGACGAGCGCGCCGAACGCGAGCACCAAGATGGCCAGCGTCACCGGCCAGGAGTAGAGCTCGGACTTGAGCATCGCACTGAGGTTGGCCTCGTTGAAGTCCGACCAGAGCAGCGAGGCGCCGGTCGGGTTGACCTGGATCCCGGCCTCGGAGAGGTCCTGCAGCGGTCCCTTGAGGTCGTCGGCGACCCGGACCATCTCGTTGGGGTCGGCGCCCGCGCCGGCCAGCAGCACGGCCGTCTTGCCGTCGGGGCTCAGGCTGGCACCCGGCTGCGGCTGGAGGACGTCGGCGATCCGGGAGTCGCCCTCGAGCACGGCGGTCGCCCGTTCGAGGACCTCCTTGCCGGCCCCCTGGGTGACCGGTCCGTCGGTGGAGCGCACGACGACCTGGATCGCCGAGCTCGCGTTGCCCCCGAAGTGCTCCTGGGCCAGCTCGCGGACGGCCACCGACTCGGAGCCGTCGTCCTGCCAGCCGGCGCCGGACAGCTCGGACTCGACGCGCGGGGCGAAGGCACCCAGGCCGACGATCACCAGCATCCAGACGATGGTGGTGAGGCGGGCGTGCCGGGTGACAGCCACCCCCAGCCGGCCGAGGGGGCCGGGGCGGTAGTCGAGGGTGGGCTCGGGACTGGGTCGTGCGTGGCGGCGATCGGCCGTCGTGGTCATGATTTTCGCTTCCGTTGGTCGGGCTTCGGACGAGTTCGAGAGATGTTCAGAGCAGTGCGGGAAGTGCTTGGGAGGCGGTGTAGACGGCCACCACCAGCACCAGCGCGGTGAAGGCGGCGGCGAGCCTGCGGGTGTCGATACGGCCCGCCACCCGGGCGCCGGCGAACCCGGCAGCGGCCGAGACCCCCGTCAGCAGGAGCACCTGGCCCCAGTCGGGGTGTACGGCGGTGCCGGCCCGGACGACCAGGGCCGCGGCGCTGGTCATCGCGATCACCAGCAGCGAGGTGCCGACGGCGTACCGCATCGGCAGGCCGAGAGCCAGCACCAGCGCGGGGACGACGAGGAAGCCGCCGCCGACGCCGAGGAAGCCGGTGAGCAGGCCCACCATCGTCGCGGTGACGAGCACCTTGAGGGCGCGTGGGCACTGGCAGGCGAAGGTGGGACTGAAGTGGATGATCGGGTCGTCCAGGGTGGGCGGCGGCTCCTCCGCCGGGCGACCACGGACCTGCCGCACGGCCATCAGTCCCCCGACGACGAGCATCAGCACCGAGAACGCCGCCAGCAGGACCGCTCCGTCGACCCGCGACGACACCTGGGCGCCGAACGCGGCGCCGACGATCGCGACGAGACCGAAGGCAAGCCCGCGGCCGGGCAGGACGTTGCCGGCCCGCCAGGCGGTGACCGCGCCGATCAGCGAGGTCACTCCCACGACGACCAGGGAGCCGGTGGTGGCCTGGATCGGGGACTGGTCGAGCCCGTAGACCAGCACGGGTACGGCGAGGATCGACCCTCCACCACCCAGGGCGCCGAGGCTGAGGCCCACGATCGTCCCGGCGAGGACGGCCACGAGGACGAAGGTCACTCCCGGACGACCGCTGGCTCGTCGACCATCGGCAGGCCCGCGGCGCGGGCGTTGCCGAAGTCGTCGTCGACGGCGACGAGGCGCCGGCCCGCAGCGGACAGCAGCGAGGCAGCCACCGAGGCGCGGTAGCCCCCGGCGCAGTGCACCCAGACCTCACCGGCCGGCACGTCGGGCAGCCGGGCCGGGAGCTCGTGGAGCGGGATGTTGATCGAGCCGTCGATGTGGCCCGCCGCGTGCTCCTGGGCTCGGCGGACGTCGAGCAGGACGACCTCCCGGTGGTGCAGCACCTGGGTCAGGTCGGGGAAGGTGGCGGTCGGGAAGCTGCCCAGCCCGCCGACGGTCCAGTCCTCGGGCTTGCCGGTGGCATGGGCCGCCGGCCGGTCGATGCCGATCCGGACCAGCTCGCGCTGGGCGGTGGCCACGTCCTCCTCGGTCTCACCGAGAAGGGTGACCGGGGTGCCCCAGGTGATCAGCCAGCCGAGGTAGGTCGCGAACTGGCCGTCGATGCCGAAGTTCAGCGTGCCCGGGGCGTGGCCGGCCGCGAAGGAGGTGCGGTTGCGGAGGTCCACGACCCACTCGCCGGCCTCGATCCGGTGCCGCAGCTCGGCCGGGTCGGCCAGGTCGGGGAGGCTGAGGTCCGGGGCCTGCGGCCCGGCGATGTTGCCCGGCTGCATGTGCGCGTAGTACGCCGGCCAGTCGTCGAGCCCGGCCAGCAGCTCGTCGACCCACTCCTGCTCGTCTTGGGTGAGGACGGGGTTGGCGTGCTTCTCCCGGCCGATCGACGAGGACGTGGCGTCGGACTGGGAGGCCGAGCAGAAGGAGCCGAAACCGTGCGTCGGGAAGACCGCGGCGCTGTCGGGCAGCAGGTCGGCCAGCCGGTGCGCGGAGGCGTGCTGGCGGCGGACGAGGTCGTGGGTGTGCTCGGGGCCGAGCAGATCGGGCCGACCGGTGGCGCCGTACAGCAGCGAGCCCCCGGAGAAGACGCCGACCGAGCCGTCCAGCTCACCATCCGCAGCCGCGTCGGTGAGCGCGAACGAGAGGTGGGTGAAGGTGTGGCCGGGGGTCGCCAGCGCGGTGACCCTCATCCGGGGGCCGACCGCGACGGTCTCGCCGTCGGTGATCGGGTGCCGCTCGAAGGTGACCGGGTCGGCGGCGTTCACGTGGTACGTCGCCCCGGTGGCGACGGCGAGCGCGAGGCCGCCGGTGAGGTAGTCGTTGTGGATGTGGGTCTCGAACACGTCGGTGAGGCGTACGTCGTGCTCGTCGAGGAGTGCCTGCACCCGGTCGACGTCGCGCTGCGGGTCCACGACGAACGCAACGGTGCCGTCGTGCACGAGGTAGCTGCGGTCACCGAGGCTCGGCGTGTCCAGGGTCAAGACGGTGAAGTCGCTCATGCCGGACCACCCGCCGGCCCGCTGTCGGAGGGACGGCCGGACTCCAGCCAGGCAGCGGTGCCGCCCGAGACGTTCACGGCGTCGTAGCCGGCGCCGGCCAGGACCTCGGTCATCCTCGCGCTGCGGTTGCCGCTCGCGCAGATGACGTGCGTCGTCGTGGTCCGGTCGAGCTCGGTGATCCGCGCGGCCAACTGGCTCATCGGGATCGAGGCGGCGCCCGGCACGCGGACCTGGGCGAACTCGGCCGGCTCCCGGACGTCCATCAGGAAGGCGCCCTGCGCGAGCGCGGTCTCCAGCTGTGTCACGTCGATCTCTCGCATGTTCCCTCCACTTCTCGGTGATACCCCTGGGGGTATGTAATAATGAAACCCTAACACCCCCGGGGGTATTGTTCGAAACGGCCCCGACACGCACGACCGAAAGGGAGAACCCGATGAGCTACACGATGAACCTCACCCTCGAGCGTCCCTACGAGGAGGCCGTGACGGCCGTGCGCGAGGCCCTCGGCGACCAGGGCTTCGGCATCCTCACCGAGATCGACCTGAAGGCGACGCTCAAGACCAAGCTCGACGTCGACGTGGCACCGCAGGTCATCCTCGGCGCCTGCCGACCGCAGCTGGCCCACCAGGCCCTGCTCAAGGACCCGTCGATCGCGGCCGTGCTGCCCTGCAACGTCGTCGTCCGTGCCCTCGACGACCGCACCACCATCGTCGAGGCGTTCGACCCCGACGCGATGATGGGACTGGCCGGCGACGCCCTGCTCGACGTGGCCGCCGACGCCCGCCAACGGATCGGTGCCGCGTTCGAGACGCTCGCCGGCACCGGCAGTGGGGAGGCCTGACATGGAGCTCGACCCCGCCGAGATGACCCCGGTGATCAACCGCATCAAGCGAGCCCAGGGTCAGCTGGCCGGCGTCTTGAAGATGCTCGAGGAGGGCCGGGAGTGCGAGGACGTCGTCACCCAGCTCGCTGCGGTGTCCAAGGCCCTCGACCGCGCCGGCTTCGCGATCGTCGCGACCGGGCTCCAGCAGTGCCTCGTCCAGGGCGACGGCATCGACGGCCTGGACGCGAAGAAGATGGAGAAGCTCTTCCTCTCCCTCGCCTGAAGACCCTCAGGACGTGTGGGCGCTCATCACGTGCTTGATGCGGGTGTAGTCCTCGAGCCCGTAGACCGAGAGGTCCTTGCCGACCCCCGACTGCTTGAAGCCGCCGTGCGGCATCTCCGCGGGCAGCAGCTGGTGGCAGTTGACCCAGACGACCCCGAAGTCGAGGTCCGCGGCCAGCCTCGTGGCTCGGCCATGGTCCCGGGTCCACACGCTGGAGGCGAGTGCGAAGTCCACCCCGTTGGCCATCCGCAGTGCCTCGGCCTCGTCGGTGAAGGGCTGGACGGTCACGACCGGACCGAAGATCTCCTGCTGGACCACGTCGTCGTCCTGGTTCACCCCGGCGACCACGGTGGCCTCCACGAAGAAGCCGGTCCCGTGGCTCCCGCCACCGGCGAGCACCTCGGCGTGGGAGGGCAGCCGGGACAGGAACTCCTCGACCCGCTGCTGGTGCGCGCGACTGTTCAGCGGGCCGTAGTCGCCGCCGTCGTCGGGGCCGCCCAGCCGCAGCCGGGTCGCGGCCGCGGCCAGCAGGCCGGCGAACTCGTCGTGCACCGACGCCTGCACCAGCACCCGGGTCGCCGCCGTGCAGTCCTGGCCGGCGTTGAAGTAGCCGGCCGCCGCGATCGCCTCGGCGGTCGCCTCGAGGTCCGAGTCCTCGAAGACGAGGGCCGGCGCCTTGCCGCCGAGCTCCAGGTGCACGTTCTTCAGCGTCGAAGCCGCCGACCTCATCACCTCGGAGCCGGCCCGGGTGCTGCCGGTGATGGCGACCATGTCCGGCCGGTGATGCTCGACGAGGGCACGGCCGGTGTCCCGGTCGCCGCAGACGACGTTGAGCACGCCCGGTGGGAGCACCTCCTGGGCCAGCTCCGCAAGGCGGACCGTGCTCCACGGCGTGGTGTCGGCGGGCTTGAGGACGACGGTGTTGCCGGCCGCGAGCGCGGGGCCGATCTTCCAGATCGCCATCATCAGGGGGTAGTTCCACGGCGTCACCTGGGCGACCACGCCGACCGGCTCGCGCCGGATCGAGGACGTGAACCCCGCCTCGTACTCCGCCGACGCCATGCCGTGCAGCACCCGGGACGCGCCCGCGAAGAACCGCAGCTGGTCCACGCCGGGGTCGAGCTCGAGCTCCCGGGTCTGCGGGCGCGGCTTGCCGGTGTTGCGGACCTCGCACTCGACCAGCTCGTCGGCGTGCTGCTCCACGATGTCGGCGAGGGCCAGCATCGCGCGCTGACGCTGGGCGGGCGTCGTACGACGCCACTCGACGAAGGCGGCGTCGGCCGCGGCCATCGCCGCGTCGACCTCGGCCGCACCCGACTGGGGCGCCTCCCCGAGCACGGACCCGGTGGCCGGGTCGACGAACTCCATGGTGCGCGTGCAGGGGACGGCTGCGCCGTCGATGACGTTGGTCAGGGTGGTCACGGTGGGCTCCTGGTTCAGGGCACGCGGTAGTAGATGACGGTGGGACGGTCCGCGGTGAGGGCTTGCGCTGCGAGCGGGCCGATCTCCCCCACCCGTTCGGCGACCACCCCGTGTGCTCCGATCGCGCGGGCCAGCGCGGCGATGTCCGGGCGGTAGAGGTCGACGGCCTGCGGCTCGATGCCCCGGTCGACCATCTGCTCGCGGATCTCGGCGTACCCGCCGTTGTCGACGATCACGACCGGCAGCGCGAGGCGCTGCTCGGTGGCCGTGATCAGCTCCTGGATGCTGAACATCGCGGCGCCGTCCCCGAAGAGGGCGACGACCGGCCGGTCCGGGTCGGCCACCTTGGCCCCGATCGCGGCGGGGAGCCCGTAGCCGAGGGTCGCGTAACCCGTCGGGTAGAGCAGCCGGTTGGCCGGGGTGAAGGGCCAGTGGTGCACGGTGCCGTAGTAGGTGACCTGCGAGCTGTCACCGGCGACGACGGTGTCGGGCGGCAGCGCCGCCGCCAGCACCTGCTGGATCTCCGCCCAGGGACCGGCGTCCGCGCGGGCCTCGGCGGCGATCTCGTCGCGGCCGGCGACCTGGACGTCCCGCGCGACCGCGCCGCCCTCGGTCAGCACGTCGACCAGCTCGGCCAGGACGACCGCAGCGTCGCCGACGACGGCGAGGTCGGCGGTGACGTTCTTGTGCATCTGGGCCGGGTCCAGGTCGACCCGCACGACCGTCCGCCGTCCCGGTTCGCCGGGGGCCACGACCCCGCCCCACAGGTCGGAGTCGCCGAGCTCGCTGCCGACCACGAGGAGGAGGTCCGCGTCGTCCAGGGCGCGGTGCGCGGCCGGGAGCCGCATCCCGGCTCCGAGCGAGGACGGGTGCGACTCGTCGAGCACGCCCTTGCCGTTGACGGTGGTCAGGACGCGCACGCCGAGGTCGGCCAGCGCCCGCACCTGGTCGGCGGCGCCGCGGGCGCCGCCACCTGCGACCAGGAGCGGGCGGGCGGCTGCCGCGAGGGCAGTCGCGAGCCGCTCGACCGTGGCCCGGGGAGGTCCGGCCGGGTCGGCGACCGCCCGCACCGGGACCGGCCGCCGTACCCAGGCTCCCTCGAGCACGTCGACGGGCACCTCCAGGTGCACCGGGCGGGGGCGCGACGTGGCGAACAGCTCGAAGACCGCCGCCAGGACCTCGGGGATCTCGTCGGCGGACTCCACGCGGATGCTCCGCCGGCAGACGGCATCGAGCGCGGCCTGCTGGTTCTTGGCCTCGTGCAGCCAGCCGACGTCGGCACCGACGCGGCCGCGAGGCGGACCGGGTGAGACCGCCAGCACCGGCACCGAGTCGGCGTACGCCGTCGCCAGGGCGGTGATGGCGTTGGTGATGCCGGGACCCGAGGTGGTGATCAGGACGCCGGGCCGCCCAGAGACGCGCGCGTAGCCGTCGGCCGCATAGCCGGCGCCCTGCTCGTGGCGGGTGACGATGTGCCGGATCCCCGAGCCGGGCAGGTAGCGGTAGAGCTCGAGGTTGTGGGTCCCCGGGATGCCGAAGACGTCCCGGACGCCGTGGGCGGCCAGCGCGTCGATGACCGCGGCTCCCCCGGTGACCGGTGCGGTGCCCGGCTCAGCCATGGACGTCCGCCTTGGTGTCGGTGGGGCGCGGCGCCATCGCGCTGACCAGCTCGTACGCCGCGTGCGCGGCGGCGATGCCGGTGATCTCCGCGTGGTCGTAGGCCGGCGCGACCTCCACGATGTCGGCGCCGACGAGGTTCAGCCCACCGAACGAGCGCAGGATGTTGAGCAGCTCGCGGCTGGTCAGCCCGCCGGCCTCCGGAGTCCCCGTCCCGGGCGCGAAGGCGGGGTCGAGGACGTCGATGTCCAGCGAGACGTACGTCGGCCGGTCACCTACCCGGGCCCTGATCTGCTCGACCGCACCACGCCAGCCGAGGTCGTCCATGTCGTGGGCGCCGATGACGCGGAAGCCGAGCGCCTCGTCGTCGGTGAGGTCGGCGGGCGAGTACAGCGGCCCGCGGATGCCGACGTGCATGCTGCCCGTCATGTCGATCAGGCCCTCCTCGCTGGCGCGGCGGAACGGGGTGCCATGGGTGACCGGCGCACCGAAGTAGGTGTCCCAGGTGTCCAGGTGGGCGTCGAAGTGGACCACCGCGATGGGGCCGTGCATCTCGTGCATGACGCGCAGGAGGGGCAGCGCGATCGTGTGGTCGCCGCCGATCGTGACGAGCTTGCCGCTGACGTCGAGCACCTCGCGGACGCCCAGGTCGATCTGGCGGACGGCCTCGGAGATGTCGAACGGGTTGCAGGCGATGTCGCCCGCGTCGGCGACCTGCTGCGACGCGAACGGCTCGACGTCCTGGACCGGGTTGTAGGGCCGCAGCAGCTTGCTGGAGCTGCGCACGTGCGCCGGCCCGAAGCGGGCACCTGGCCGGTAGCTGACGCCCGAGTCGAACGGGACGCCGACGATCGCGACGTCGGCTCGTTCCACCTCATCGAGGCGGGGCAGCCGCGCGAACGTCGAGGGGCCGCCGTACCGGGGCACGACGGTCGCGTCGACCGGGCCCCGGTTGCCCGAAGCTGGCTTGGTGCTCATGTGCTCACAACACTTTCGAGAGGAATGACTGGGTACGGGCGTGCTGGGGGTTGCCGAAGACGTCCGCCGGGGTGCCCTGCTCGACGATGACGCCGTCGTCCATGAAGACGACGCGGTCGCAGACCTCGCGGGCGAAGCCGATCTCGTGGGTGACCACGATCATCGTCATGCCGTCGGCGGCCAGGCCCTTCATCACGTCGAGGACCTCACCGACCAGCTCCGGGTCGAGGGCGGACGTGGGCTCGTCGAACAGCATCAGGGCCGGCTCCATCGCCAGCGCCCGGGCGATCGCGACCCGTTGCTGCTGACCACCCGACAGCGTCGAGGGGTACTGGTGGGAGCGGTCCGCGAGCCCGACCCGGTCGAGCAGCTCGGTGGCCCGCTTCCGGGCCTGCTCCCTGCTGAGGCCCTTGACGTGGATCGGGGCCTCCATGACGTTCTCGAGCGCGGTGCGGTGCGGGAAGAGGTTGAACCGCTGGAAGACCATGCCGACGTCGCGGCGCGCGGCGGCGATCTCCTTGCGGCGCTGCTCGTACTTCTTGCCGTGCGCGCGCCGGTAGCCGACCAGGCGGCCCTGGACGCTGATCTCTCCGCCGTCGAGACGTTCCAGGTGGTTGATGCAGCGCAGGAACGTGCTCTTGCCCGAGCCGGACGGACCCAGCAGCGAGATCACCTCACCGGGCTGGACGGTCAGGTCGATGCTCTTGAGCACCTCGTTGCTGCCGTAGACCTTGCGGACGCCGATCGCCTCGACCATGGGGGTGCTCATGCCCGGCCTCCCTTCGGGGCGAACACGCTGCGTCGCGGTGTCCCCGACACGCTGACGCCGCGGCTCATCCGCTTCTCGAGCCGGGCCTGGATGATCGTGAGGACCGTGGTCAGGGCGAGGTACCAGATGCTCGCCACGATCAGCAGCGGGATCTGCTGGAGGTTGCGCCCGTAGATGATCTGCACGGTGGTGGTGAGCTCGGGCAGCCCGATCACCAGCACCAGCGAGGTCAGCTTGAGCATCGAGATCGTCTGGTTCGCCGTCGGCGGGACGATCAGCCGGGCGGCCTGCGGCAGCACCACCCGGCGGTACGTCGTGGCCGGACCCATGCCGAGCGCCTCGGCCGCCTCGGTCTGACCCTTGTCGACCGAGCCGATCCCGGCGCGCACGATCTCGGCCATGTACGCCGCCTCGTTGAGGCCCAGGCCGAGGATCGCGGCGGTGAACTGGGTGATCAGCGTGTTGGTCGGCCAGGACGCGAGGTCCGGGCCGAACGGGATGCCCAGGCTGATCGTCGGCAGCACCGTGCCCAGGAAGAACCAGAACAGCAGCTGCACCAGGATCGGGGTCCCCCGGAACACCCAGACGTAGGCGCCGGCGACGGCACGGAGCACCGGGTTGTCCGACAGCCGCATCACGGCGAGGACGGTGCCGCCGACCATGCCCACGAGCATCGCGACCACGGTCAGCTTCACCGTCACCCACAGACCGCGCAGCACGGACTCCTCGAAGAGGTAGGCACCGACCAGGTCCCAGCGCAGCTCTTCGTTGGTCACGACGAACGTGATGGCCTGGGCGAGGAAGAGTGCGATCACCGCGACGGCGATCCAGCGTCCGGGATGACGCAGCCGGACGACCGGCTCGTCAGCGTGCACGATCGGCTCGCCGATCACGGGTTCCGCACTCATCGACTCACTCCCCCTGGTTGAGGGGTGCGCCTTCGAGGGCCTGTGCGGTCAGGTTCCACTTGGCCAGCAGCTCGTCGTAGGTGCCCGACTCCTGGACCTTGAGCAGCGCGGCCTGCACGGCGTCGCGGAGCTCGGGGTTGCTCTTCGGGACCGGGATGCCGACGGGCAGCAGACCGAAGGGCTCTCCGCCCATCTCGAAGTCGTCGGGCTGCTGCTTGATGTTGTAGGCGAGCGTCAGGTCGAGGGCGAGGACCGCGTCGGCCCGTCCCGACGAGAGGGCCTGCAGGGTGCCGACCTGCTCGGGGAGCGGGAGCTTGTCGATCGCGTCCTTGCCGGCGTCCGCGCAGTCGACGCTGATCTCGTCGGCGACGATGTCACCGGTCGCGCTCTTCTCGACCGCGACCGTCCGGCCGCACAGGTCGAGCGGCTCGGTGAGGTCCTCCGGGTTGCCCTTCGCGACCATGAACGCGACCCCCGAGCTCAGGTAGTCGACGAAGTCGACCTCCACCTGGCGCTCGGCCTTGTCGATCATCGAGGTGAGGCCGAGGTCGTAGCGACCGGCGGCGAGACCGCCGATGATCCCGTCGAAGTTGGTGTTCTGGAACTCGAACTCGACGCCCAGGACCTCACCGAGGGCCTTGCCGAGGTCGGCGTCGAAGCCGAGGACGGTCTTGTTGTCCGCGTCGAAGTACTCCATCGGCGGGAAGCTGACACCGGAGGCCACCTTCACGACGCCGGCCTCGCGGATGTCGGCGGGCAGCATCGCGGCGGCCGCGTCGTCCTTGGTGAGACTGCCGACCGCGGCCGTGGGCTCGGAGCCGGCCTGACCGGCGGGCTTGTCGTCCTCGGGAGCCGCGCAGCCGGCGCTGACGAGCACGGCCAGCGCCGCGATGGCGGCGGGCAGGTGATTGAGCCTCATGGAACTCTCCAGACGGGTTGCTTGGTGGACAACAAAGGTTGTCTAACCACCTTGACTGCGTCATGATGTGGATGTCAAGAGTCCAGACGTCGCGATGCAACAAAAGTTGCATCAGGAGGAACACATGCGCCCGCTCCCCGTGTCGCCCACCAACGAGGTGCGGATCGGCGCGAAGCTTCGCGCCGCCCGCCAGGCCAACGGCTACACCCTGGAGCAGCTGGCGTCGGCCTCCGGACTGACCAAGGGGTTCCTCAGCCGGATCGAGCGCGACGAGACCTCACCGAGCGTCGCGTCCCTCATCACGCTCTGCGAGGTGATGAGCATCGAGGTCGGCAGCCTGTTCACCGCACCGGATGTCGCCCTGGTGCGTCGCGACGAGGCGCCGGCCATCAACCTCGGCGGCACCGGGGTCGCCGAGCAGCTGATGACCCCGCGCACCCAGGCCAAGCTCCAGCTCGTGCACTCGGCCATCGAGCCCGGCGGCACCGGGGGCGCCGACCTCTACACGATCAACTGCGAGGTGGAGGTCCTGTACGTCGTCAAGGGCGCCGTCGAGCTCCTCCTCAGCGACCGCACCCACAAGCTGCGTGCCGGAGACGCCCTGACCTTCGCCGGCGGCGAGCCGCACTCGTGGGTCAACGCCAGCAAGACGCGTACCGCCGAGGTGATCTGGGTGCTCGTGCCGGCCCCGTGGAGCGGCAGCAGCTGAGCTCAGCCGGTGCCCCCGGCCTCGACCTGGAGCGCGATCCACGCGCTCACCCGGACCTGGGGGTCGTCCAGCGAGCGACCCAGGAGCGACTCGACCTGAGCTACCCGGTTGCGGACCGTGTTGCGGTGGACGCCCAGCTCCGTGGCCACCTTCAGCCGGGAGCCGTGGTGTCGCAGGAACGACCGCAGCGTGACCAGCAGGTCGTCGTCGGCGCCGTCGTGCAGGGGTGCGAGGAACGCCGCGGAGAAGGCGGCCGCTCGGGACGGGTCGAGCACGGCCATCGCCCCCTCCCCGACCAGTCGGTCCCACGAGACGACCGGCGCCGTCTCCGTCGCCGCGGCGAGCGCGTGGCCCGCCGAGTCGTGGCTCCGCGACGCGCGGTCGGTGGGCTCCGACCCACCGACGCCCACCAGCAGGCGCCGCCCGCCCAGCGCGTCGGCCAGGTGGGTCGCCTGACCCGGCGCGGCCAGGACCCACAGCTCGTCACCCACGCGGGCCGCCAGCGCCTCCTCCTCGACCCAGCCCAGGGCGTCGTCGAGCGCCACGGCCGTCCCGGTGGCCCGCAGCAGCACAACCCTGCGGGGCAGTCCCGCTGGCCGGTCCCCCACTGGTGCACGCGCCGCCAGCACGATCTCGGCGGTCCGCGAGTCCGCCCGTACGAGCAGCTCGAGGGCGGTGGTCCGCAGCCGTCGGTCGGTGTCGCGGCGGTCGGTGCCGCTCTCCGCGGCGAGGCTCAGCAGTGACACCGCGGTGCTGACCGCACCGCGGTGTCCGTCGGTGACGCGACCCGGGACCAGCACCGCGACGTACGCCGAGGGCTGGCCGGTCAGCCCGACCGGCTGGACGATCGTGGTGCTCCCGGCGACCCCCGAGCTCCCCGCCGCGCGCAAACCCTGCGGTCGGATCCGCTCGACCTCGGCCCGGGCCACCGCGAGGTCGAGGTCGAGGTGCCGAGGGCCGACCGGGCCGACCTGCGGCCGGCCGTCCCGGTTGAGCAGCGCGACCCCGCCCTCGACCAGGCGAGCAAGCTCCGTCAGCAGGTGTCCGGGATCGTCCTGCCGGAGTGCCGCACGCGTGAGCCGGCGCTGCATCTCCAGCGCCTTGCGGGCCGCCACGTCCTCGCCCTGGGCCAGCAGCCGGGCGGCCGCCCGGCTGACGGCCACGAAGGCCGTCGCCCGGGGCACCTCGAACAGGTTCAGCCCCAGCTCCCGGCAGGCAGCGACCAACGGCTCGGGCGCCCGGGCATGGGTCAGTCCGACGCCGAGCCCGAGGGCCACGACGTCGGCGTCGACCAGCCGCGCGGCGTAGCGGCGCCACTCGCTCCGCCAGCCGGCGGTGGCCAGGCCCGTCGTCAGCAGGATCTCCCCGCCCTCGAGGAAGGGGGCCGGGTCGGCGAGCTCGCTGGTGGCCACCCAGCGCAGCTCGGCGTCCGGTGTGGGCAGGTGCACCCCGGTCAGGCCCAGCGCCGGCTGGCTGATGAGCTCGCTGACCGCCGGCATTGAGACAGTCTGGCACAGCCACATGGTCGATCATTGTGCACGTCGGACATGGCGAAAGGCGGGTGGCGGGCCTAGCGTGGCGACGTCCACGAAACCGTTCACCCTGGGAGCCCCCGATGTCCGAGCCCGTCCCCGCCGTCGGCGGACCCGACCTGCCGCAGGTGCGGCGCCTGGTCACCGAGATCCCGGGGCCGTTGTCGGTGGCCCTCCAGGAGCGCAAGCAGCAGGCGGTGCCCCGCGGCATCGGGACCACCCTCCCGGTCTACACCGTGGCCGCCGGCGGAGGCGTCGTCGTCGACGTGGACGGGAACTCCCTGATCGACTTCGGCTCGGGCATCGCGGTCACCACGGTCGGCAACAGCGCCCCGCGGGTCGCCGCCGCCGTCGCAGAGCAGGTGGCGGCCTTCACGCACACCTGCTTCATGGTCACGCCGTACGACGGCTACGTCCGCGTGGCCGAGGCGCTCAACCGGCTCACCCCCGGCAGCCACGAGAAGCGCACCGTGCTGTTCAACTCCGGTGCCGAGGCGGTCGAGAACGCGGTCAAGATCGCGCGGGCGCACACCAAGCGGCAGGCGGTGGTGGCCTTCGACCACGCCTACCACGGCCGTACCAACCTGACGATGTCGCTGACCTCGAAGACCATGCCCTACAAGAGCGGCTTCGGACCGTTCGCGGGCGAGGTCTACCGGGCCCCGATGTCCTACCCGTTCCGCGACGGCGCCCAGGACGGGCCGACCGCCGCCGCCCGCGCGATCGACATGATCGAGAAGCAGGTCGGCGTCGAGAACCTCGCGGCCCTCATCATCGAGCCCATCCAGGGTGAGGGCGGCTTCATCGTCCCGGCCCCCGGGTTCCTCGCTGCCCTGCTCGACTGGTGTCGCACCAACGGGGTGGTGTTCATCGCCGACGAGGTGCAGACCGGCTTCGCCCGCACCGGGGACCTCTTCGCCGTGGACCACGAGGACGTCGTCCCCGACCTGATCGTGACCGCCAAGGGGATGGCCGGCGGGCTGCCGCTCTCCGCTGTCACCGGCCGCGCCGAGATGATGGACGCCCCGCACGCCGGCGGCCTCGGCGGCACGTACGGCGGCAACCCCATCGCCTGCGCGGCCGCCCTCGCCGTGATCGAGACGATCGAGGAGGAGGGGCTCGTCGACCGCGCCCGCTCGGTCGAGAAGGTGATGAAGGAGCGGTTCGCCGCCCTGCAGCAGGCCGACCCCCGCGTCGGCGAGGTCCGCGGCCGCGGAGCCATGATCGCCCTCGAGCTGGTCCGTCCCGGCACCACCGAGCCGGATGCCGACGTCACCCGCCGGCTGGCCGCGGCCGCCCACGCCCAGGGCCTCGTCGTGCTGACCTGCGGCACCTACGGCAACGTGCTGCGCCTGCTGCCGCCGCTGTCGATGCCCGACCACCTGCTGGCCGAGGGCCTGGACGTCCTGATCGGCGTCTTCGCCGACACGGAGTGACGACGTTCCCGACACCGAGCGGCAGCCGCCCGTCCCCCACCGCTCCACCGAGAGGAACCCGATGACCCTCACCGCGCCCACGCCCGCCGCCGACCTCGTCGATCTCGTGTCGTCCCTGGAGCCTGCTCGCGGGGTCTGGATCGACGGGACCGCGACCGCCGCGGCCGACGGTGCGACGTTCCCCGTCGACGACCCGGCCACCGGGCAGGTCATCACCGAGGTGGCCGCCGGCGGCTCCGCCGAGGCCACGGCCGCGGTGTCGGCCGCGGTGCGGGCGTTCCCGTCGTGGGCCGCCACCCCGGCCCGGGTCCGGTCGGAGGTGCTGCGTCGCGCGTTCGAGCTCATGCTCGCCGACACGGAGCGGTTGGCCGCCCTGATGTCGTGGGAGAACGGCAAGTCGCTGGCCGACGCCCGAGCCGAGGTGGCCTACGCCGCCGAGTTCTTCCGGTGGTTCGCGGAGGAGGCGGTCCGCACCGAGGGTGGGTACGGCGCCTCCCCTGCCGGCGGCACCCGGACCGTGGTGACCCACCGCCCCGTGGGCGTCGCCGCGCTCGTGACCCCGTGGAACTTCCCGGCTGCCATGGCCACCCGCAAGATCGCCCCGGCCCTGGCGGCGGGCTGCACCGTCGTGCTGAAGCCGGCGGCGGAGACTCCCCTCACCGCCCTGGCCGTCGCCCGCATCCTCACCGACGCGGGCCTCCCCGACGGGGTCGTGAACGTCGTACCCACCACCGACCCCGCCGCGGTCGTCGGCACCTGGCTGGCCGACCCCCGTGTCCGGAAGCTCTCCTTCACCGGCTCCACCGCCGTGGGCCGGCTGCTGCTCCGCCAGGCCGCCGACCGCGTGGTGAACTGCTCCATGGAGCTGGGCGGCAACGCCCCCTTCATCGTCGCCGAGGACGCCGACCTCGAGGCGGCCGTGGCCGGCGCCATGGTGGCCAAGTTCCGCAACGGGGGCCAGGCCTGCACCGCGGCGAACCGCTTCTACGTGCACGCGGACGTCGCCGACGAGTTCGTCGCCCGCTTCGGTGCCGCCATCGAGGCGCTGCCGGTCGGGGCCGCCCTGGGCGGGGACAGCCAGGTCGGCCCGCTCGTCAGCCGTACGGCACTCGACGGGGTCGCGGCCCGCGTCGACGAGGCGGTGGCCGAGGGCGCGGTCGTGGCCCACCGGGCGAGCATCCCCGCGGAGCTGGAGGGCTACTTCTACCCGCCGACACTGCTCACGAACGTCGCCGCGGACTCCCCGATCCTGGGGCACGAGGTCTTCGGCCCCGTCGCGCCGGTGGTGACCTGGACCTCGGACGAGCAGGTGCTGGCCTGGGCCAACGACACCGAGATGGGGCTCGCGGCGTACGTCTACTCGGGGTCCCTGCAGCGCGCGATGCGGCTCGGTGAGGCGCTGGACGCCGGCATGGTGGGGATCAACCGGGGCGTCGTCTCGGACCCCTCCGCCCCCTTCGGCGGCGTGAAGCAGAGCGGCCTGGGCCGTGAGGGTGCCCGGGAGGGCCTGCGGGAGTACCAGGAGACGCAGTACCTCTCCGTGGACTGGCCGGCCTGACCTTTCTCCCTCACCTCTCCCTCGCCTACGTCACGGCGCGGGGACGGTCGTGTCGTCCACGAGCCCCGGCTCGGTGACGGGGTCGGGCACCTGACTGGCTCCGGCCCCGGCATCTGCGACGGCCCACAGACCATCGGGACCCGGGAGACGTACGCCGGTGCGGTCGCCCGGGCTCAGCGCGCTGCCGAGACGGGCCTCGACCTCGAACCGCAGCCGGGGCCCGCTGGCCAGGCGTTCGAGCTCCACGACCACGTCTTGGTGAGGTCCGGACTGGCGCACCTGCACGACCCGGCCGGTGATGGTCGAGGGTGCGCCGACGTCCACGAGACCCAGGCGCTCCTTGCGGACGAGGAGGACCGCGTCGGCCGTCACGGTGACGTCGCCGGGCAGGGCGAACGAGCCAAGGCCCGAGTGGTGCGCACCGGCCTCCACGGCGCCGGGGACCTCGTTGAACCCGCCGACGAGCCGGGCGACCGCCAGTGACGCCGGCTTCGCGTAGAGCGCCTGGACGGTGTCGAACTGCTCGATGCGTCCCTCGACGAGGACCGCGACCCGCTCGGCCAGAGCGGCCTCGTCGAGGTCGTGGGTCACCATCACGATGGTGGGGTCGAGCGCGGCCCGGACCTCGCCCAACAGCTCGTGCATGGACCTGCGCAGGCTCGTGTCGAGCGCGTTGAACGGCTCGTCGAGCAGCATGACCCGGCGACCGGCAGCGAGCGCCCGGGCCAGTGCGACGCGCTGCTCCTGGCCGCCGGAGAGCTGTCTGGGCCGCCGCCGACCGAGGTCGCCCAGGTGGACCAGGTCGAGGTACCGCTGGGCGGCCGCCCGGCTCCGGGAACGGCTCCGGCCGCTCAACCGGTCGGCGAAGGCGACGTTGTCCAGCACGGTCAGGTGCGGGAAGAGGTGCGGCCTCTGGAACATGACCGTGAGGTCGCGCCGCTCCGGCGGCACGTCCAGGACGCTCGAGCCGTCGAGCAGCACATCGCCCGACTCCGGGCGCTCCAGGCCGGCGGCGATCCGGAGCAGCGTGGTCTTGCCGGACCCCGAGGGTCCCAGCACCGCGATCATCTCGCCGTCCTCGACCGCGAGGTCGACCGCGGAGAGGGTCTGCCGATCGGCACCGGGGTGCCGGTGGGAGATCGACGCGAGTCGCAGCGCCGCGGTCATGGGCGCACCGCCCTGCCGCGGCGCGAGGCCACGAGCGTGAACGTCGCCAGCGCCACCAGTGGAGGCAGGCTGGCCAGGACGGCCAGCGTCGAGGTCAGGGCGTCGTTGCCGGAGCCGGCAGCCGAGGAGCCGATCAGCATCGGCGCGGTGACGATCTGACCCCCACCGATGAGCAGCGTGACGGCGTAGTCGCTCCAGCCGACGAGGAACGCCAGGCCCGCGGCGGTGAGCAGCCCGGCGGTGGCTGCGGGGAGCGTGACGCGGCGCCGAGCCTGTCGGGAGCTCGCCCCCAGAACCCGGGCCTGCTCCTCCAGCGCGGGGTCCAGCCCGAGATAGGTGGCCCGCATGGTGTACGTCGTGTACGGCAGCGCGAACACGCTCAGGACCAGGACCACAGCGACCTCCCCGGGGATCCCCAGACGGAGGATGACCACGTCGAACCCCATCGCCACCGCGAACGGCGCAAGCACGACCGGGGCGAGCAGGACGACCGATGGTAGCGCCGGCCGGCGCAGCAACCGCCATCCCAGGGCGCGTCCGGCCATCACCCCGAGCGGGGTGGCGATCAGCGCTACCGCCACTCCCAGGAGGCTGGATCGGACGAGCGCGTCCAGCACCCCCGCGTCGAGCGCCTCCCGCCAGCCGGCGGTCCCCCAAGCCTGCGGCAGCCTCGACGTGCCCGACCAGCGCGCGGCGCCCGCCCACAGCACCAGTGGCACCAGCGGGATGGCGAGCCACGACACCAGGAGGACGGGCAGCACCCGGGGCGCGCGCCTCATCGCTGGTCCCCCAACCGGCGCACCAGCGGGAGGGCGACGACCGCCGCCACCAGCGCCAGCCCCGTTGCGAGCACGGCCGTGGCCGCGGCCTCGGGTCGGGCGGTGACGTCGATGTCGGTGAACAACCGGTAGGCCATCACCGGGAGCGGCTCGGGGTAGGCGCGCCCGAGCAGCCGGGCGACCTCGTAGGTGCCGAGGGAGTAGAGGAAGACGATGAGCGACGCGGACGCGAGGGCCGGTGCCGACAGCGGCAGCAGCACCCGGCGCCACTGAGCGCGCGGGCCGGCACCGAGCACGGCGGCAGCCTCCCGCAGGTCGGCGTAGCCGCGGCTGACCGAGGAGATGACGACCAGGGCGACGAACGCGGACTCCTTCCAGGCCAGCTCGAGCACGGTGGCCCAGGGCCACCGCCCACCCACCAGCTCGGGCCACGAGGCGGCGGGCACCCCCGACCAGCGCTGGACCAGGCCGACGTCGGAGAGGAGAAGCCCGGTGGCGGCCGCACCGACGAGGTGCGGCAGCGTCACCACGGCGACGGCCAGACCGATCACCACGCGGACCCCGCCACCAGCGCGCAGGACGAACGTCGCGATCGTGAGGCCGATGGCGGCCGCGAGCACGGTCGCGGCAACGGCCGTCAGCAGGGACTCCTCTGCCGCCGCGCGGAGGTCACCCGACACGGCGGTGAAGCCGTCCGTGCCGAGTCGGGGCTGGCCCACCAGGGGCAGCAGGCCGAGACTCGTGGCGACGACGGCGCCGAGGGCCGTGCCCGTGACCACCACGATCAGCAGGACCGCCGGCGCCACGAGGCGCGCGCCGGTCGTCGGTGCGCTGCCCGGTGGCCGGCTCACGACCCTGCGCCGAGCACTGCCCTGCGCCACCCGTCGTCCAGCCGCGACACCCACGCCGAGGCCAGCTCGGGGTTCGCGTTGCGCGAGAGGACGTCGTACGCCGGGACGACGTCCGAGGCGGGGAGCCGGTCGAACCGTGCCGCATCGGCCTGGCCGAGCAGTCCGGTGTCGAGCACCGTGAACTGTCCCCACGTGCCGGGGTCGGCCTTGCTCGCCTGCTGCTCGGGCGACAGGGCGAGGTCGGCCACGACCATCGCGCCCTCGGCGTCGGCCGCCGCGGCCGGGATCGCCAGGAAGCTGGCGTTGCCGATGGTGCCCTCGTCGAGCGGCAGGACCCGCGTGGTCGCGGGGAAGGTGCCGTCGGCGACGAGCTGGGTGAGGGTGGCCGGCCCGTAGGTCATCGTCATGTCGACCTCTCCGTCGGCGTAGAGCCGGTCCAGCGCCACCGAGTCGCGCGGATAGGTGCGCCCCTGTCGCCAGAGCGAGGGCGCCACCTCCTCGAGCGCCTCCCAGAGCGGTGGCGTCAGCTCGTCGTACGCCTGCTGGTCGAACTGTGCCGGGACCGGGCCGGGCCCCCCGGAGACGCCGTAGAGCGCCTGGCGCACGAAGACCGAGCCGGTGAAGTCCGGCGGCGCCGGATAGGTGAAGCGACCGGGGTGGTCCTTCGCCCACTCGAGCACGCCGGTCATCGAGGTCGGCGGGTCGGTGACCGCGGCCGAGTCGTAGACGAGCGTGAACTGCGCCTTGTGCCAGGGCGCCTCGCAGCCGTCCACGTCGGTGCCGAAGTCCCGGGCGACCAGCGGGTCGTCGGGCGCGACGTACTTCATGTTCGGCAGCCTGGCCGACCAGCCGCAGCGCCAGGCGCCGGTCTGCTTGCCCGTCGCGAAGTTGTCGCCGTTGACCCAGACCAGGTCCACCGAGCCGTCCTCGCTGCCGGCCTGTCGTTCGGCGAGGATGCGCGTCATGGCGTCCTTGGTGTCCGCCACCGGCACCCGGCGCAGCGTCACGCCGAGATCGGCGGCGGCCGGGGTCAGCACGTCGTCGACGTAGGCGTTGCCCTGCTGGTCGCCGCCGTACATCCACAGGTCCACGGTCTGGCCGTCGGCCAGGTCCGTGATCTGCGACCAGGAGCGGTTCTCGGGCGCCGAGTCAGCCGCGGTCTCCGGGGCGGCGCAGGCGGAGACGGCGAGCCCGAGCAACGCGACTGGCAGGATCAGGCGGGCACGGCGCGGGTTCATCGGACCTCCGGGGCAGCGAACATGTCACGTCGGGAACACTTCGAGGTGCTCGGGGACTTCCCGACCCAGGAAGCACGACCCATCACCCGTCAGGAACACGCATGACCCGAGCCGCCCTCGTCAAGGCCAGTGTGCTGACCCTCATCCTGCTGGGTGCGATCGGGCTCGCCCTCATCCTCGGCCCCCCGGACGTCGGCGCGCTGAGAGCACGCGTCGACGACGTCGGGCCGTGGGGGCCGGGCCTGTACCTCGCCATCTACACCTCTCTCTCGGTGATCCCCTGCCCCAAGGCGCTGGTCACGGCGGCCGGCGGGGCGCTCTTCGGCCTCTGGGCCGGAGCCGCGCTCGCCCTCACCGGCGCCCTGTTCGGCGCGATGATCTGCTTCGGCGCGGGGCGGCTCCTCGGGCGTGAGGCCGTCGACCGGCTCATCCGCGGGCGCCTGGCCAGGGTCGACGAGCTCCTCGGAGACCACGGTCTGGCCGCGGTCCTCGTGGTCCGGCTGGTCCCGCTCGTCCCCTTCACCGCCATCAACTACGCCTCGGGACTCTCCGGGGTCAGGTTCCGTCACTTCGTCCTGGGCAGCGCCCTCGGCATGGTGCCCGGGAGCCTCGCCTACGCCGCACTGGGCGCGTACGGCACCAACCCCTGGGGCCTGGCGGCCGCCGTCTCCGCCCTCGTGGTCCTCGTGGCCGCCGGCACCTGGTGGGCACGGCGGCTCGACCCGCGGAGGGCGGACCGGACGCATGCTTGACGCGCGGGCTCGTCTCCTGCTCGACCGGCCGTTGTCCGGGCTGGCCCGGCTCGTCGACCGGCCGCTGGTGACCCCGGACCGGCTGACCCTCCTCGGCCTGGTCACCGGCCTGGCGAGCGCCGTGACCGCTGCCGGCCAGCTGTGGTGGTGGGCGCTGGGACTCTGGTGGTTCTCCCGCGTCATGGACGGGCTGGACGGGTCGCTCGCACGCCGGCGCCGGGCCCTCGTTCGGGGCGGCTCCCGCCGGTCGCCCGGGTCGGAGGCCGGGGGCTTCTTGGACATCACCGCCGACTTCGTCGTGTACGGCGCGACCGTGGTCGGCGTGGCGATCGGCGCCACCGGGCAGTACGACGCGGACTGGCTGCCGTTCCTGCTCGTGCTGGTGGCCTACTACGTCAACGGCACGGCTTTCCTGGCGTTCTCGTCCATCGCCGAGCGGACCGGACGGCAACGCGACGACGGTCGCTCGCTGAGCTTCCTCGGTGGTCTGGCGGAGGGGACAGAGACCATCGTCGTGCACTCGCTGTGGCTCGTGGTCCCCGCTCAGGCAGGCGTCATCGCGCTGGTGTGGGCGGCCGTGGTCGGTCTGAGCGCCGTCCAGCGCATCGTGGCCGGGTTCCGGGACCTGTCCTGACCGAGGGGGTCGGTCGGCTCAGTCGTCCCGGCTGACCCACCAGGTGCGGACCCTCGCCAGGGTGCCGAGCGCCCGCTGCGTGGTCGGCCGTTCGAGCTGCGCCTGCACGTCGGAGATCGCGGCGTTCCAGGGCCCGTCGTTGTAGGTCGGGTAGGCGTGCGTCACACCGGCGAGATCGCGGGTCGTGAGGCCGCGGGTGATCGCCAGGGTCAGCTCGCCGAGGGTCTCCCCCGCTCGCGGCCCGACCACCGTGGCGCCGAGGACGTGGCCGCGCTTGTCGACCACCAGGCTGGTGAACCCACCGAGAGCGCCCTCGGTGACCGCCCGGTCCACGTGGGAGTGGGACCAGTCGAGGGTCCGCAGCCCGTCCGCGAGCCGGTGGGTGTCGAGTCCGACCGCGGCCACCTCCGGGTCGGTGAACGTGACCCGGGGCACCGCGGTCAGGTCGACCTTGCGGCGTACTCCCAGGACGGCGTTGGACGCCGCCATGCTCGCGTGCACGCCGGCGGTGTGGGTGAACTGCGGGTGACCGGTCAGGTCGCCCGCGGCCCAGATGCGCTGGTTGGTGGTGCGCAGCAGCTCGTCGACCACGACGAACCCGCGGTCGTCCACCTCCACGCCGGCGGCGGACAGCCCGACGTCCCGGGTGCGTGGCGCCCGACCGACCGCCACCAGGAGGCAGGAGAACGGCACCTGCCGTCCGTTCTCGAGGTGGAGCACCCCGCTCCCGCCACCGGCGGGCTCCACCCGGGCCACGGAGGAGCCGACGTGGATCACCGCCCCGTCCTCGACCAGCGCGCGTTCGATCGCGGCCGCCGCGCGGGGGTCCTCGCGGGGCAGGATCCGGTCGGCGCCCTCGACCACCGTGACGCTGCTGCCCAGCCGGGCGAAGGCCTGCCCCAGCTCGCAGCCGATGCTGCCGCCGCCGAGCACCACGAGCTCGGCCGGCAGCCGGGTCAGCCCCCAGACGCTGTCGCTGGTCAGGTGGTCGACGTCGGCCAGACCGGGGACCGGGGGTACGGCCGGGGCGGCGCCGGTCGCCACGAGCGCCTGTCGAAAGCCCACCGGCCGGCCGTCGACGTCGGCGGTGGCCGGACCGGTGAACCGCGCGGTGCCGGTCCGCACCGAGACCCCCGCCTCCTCGAGCGCCTCGATCGAGTCCACGGGGGCGATGTGCGCGATGGCCGCTCGCACGTGGTCCATCACCGCAGGGAAGTCGACCGAGACGTCCGCGACGCCGATGCCGAACCGATGACCTGACCGGGCCGTCGCGGCGACGTGCGCGGCAGCCAGCAGCGCCTTGGACGGTACGCAACCGGTCCACAGGCAGTCGCCTCCCGTGCGCTCACGCTCCACGAGGAGGACCCGGGCGCCCAGCCGGGCAGCGGTCTTCGCGCCCACGATGCCCGCGGTGCCGCCACCGATCACGAGCAGGTCCCAGGGATCGTCGATGCTCACGCGGTGTCCTCGTCGTTGATGGTGGTCAGGAAGTCCCGGATCCGGTCGACCGATGCGGGGTCGACGGCCGTGCCGCCCGACCACATCGACAGCGCCCGGTGCAGGGCTCGGTGCTCGCCCGCCACGCGCATGCACCGCTCGCACGTCGCGAGGTGCTCCTCGAGCCGCGAGATCTCCCCCGGCGTCAGGGGTGCGGCCGGGTCGGCGTCGAGGTAGCGCTGGATCCGGCGCGCGGACCAGTGGCACGTCAGCATCTGACGCAGAGTCCCAGTCATGACAGGTCTCCTCGGTTGAGTGGGTCCAGGCGGAGCGATCTGCGGACGCGGTCTCGCGCCCGGCTGAGTCGGGACATGACCGTGCCGACGGGCACCCCCATGACCGCGGCGGCCTCGGCGTAGCTGAGGTCGTGCACGTCGACCAGGATCAACGCGGCCCGGAAGCGTGGGTCGAGGGCACCGACGGCGGCGGCGAGGTCGGCCTGCAGCTCGTTGTCCACGAAGCTGTCCTCGGCGCTGGGCAGCTCGGACCTGCCGAAGGCCGGACGGGCGGTCCGGATGAGCTCCCAGTCGCCGATCGTCCCGGGTCGCTGCCGGCGGTGCATGTTGGAGTTGGTGTTGCGCACGATGGTGAGCAGCCAGGCCCGTGGATAGCGGCCGTCGAAGCGCTCGATCGCCCGGTAGGCCCTCAGCAGCGACTCCTGCACCAGGTCCTCGGCGTCGGCCTTGTTCGACGTGATGGTGAGCGCCACCCGCAGCATGACCTCGATCTCGGGTTCGACCAGCTCTCGGAAGGAGGCCTTCCGAGCAGCGTCGTCCGAGGGTTCGTGGGCGGTCACGACCGGGAAACCCGGTGAGCCGCCGAAACTCTTCCCACGCTGCCGTGCGGTGTCGGCACGTGAGGACCTGACACGCTCACTCCCGGTACGTCGCGAGCCAGCGACGATCGATGAGGCGCTTGAGGCGCAGCGGCGCCGCGCCGTACCACCACCAGCGACCCCGGACGGCCAGCCCGACCCCGTCTCCCAGGTCGAGGATCGCGAGGGCCCGGCGAGGCGGCGAGTACTCCGGCAGCGGCTCCCCGGAGAGCCTGGCCAGCAGGCTGGTGAGCAGCACCGGGCCCTGCCGGACCCCGTGCACCCCGATCCGTGGCAGCGGTCCGGGGAGGAATCGCGCGCAGTCCCCCACCGCGTAGATCTCACCCCTGTCGACGTGCTGGAGGGTCGCCCGGACCGGCACGCCCTCCTCGTCGCCCACCCCGAGGTCACGCAGGAGCAGGGGTGCCGACAGACCGGTGGCGAGCAGCGCGACGTCGTGGACGATCTCGGTGCCGTCGGCACAGCGCAGCGTCCGGGCGCCGACGTGACGGGCCGCGACCCCGGTCCGTACCTCGACCCCGCGGGCCGCGAGCAGGCGCTCGATCCGCCGTCGTGCGCCGGGGGGCAGGTCCGCGCCGACGCGCGGCGCCGCCTCGACCAGCTGGACCTTGGCGACGTCGCGGCGGACCGCCAGGTGCGCGGCGAGCTCCAGACCGGTTGCACCGGCACCCACGACGGTGACGGTCGAGCCTCCCGGCCGGCCCGCGGACCGCAGCCGTTCGTCCAGGTCCGCGAGGCCGCTCAGGGGCTTCACCCGGAGGACGGCTGGATCGACGGGCGCACCTGTCCCGGAGACCACACTGCCGATGTTGATGGACAAGACGTCGTACGGCAGCCGGGCTCCGGTGGAGGTCGTCGCGACCCGGAGATCCGGCTCCAGCGACTCGAGGGTGGCCTCGTGGAACTCCACGCCCGAGGCGTCCGCCAGCAGCCGTACGTCGATCCGGCCGGCGTCCCTGGCCAGGGTGCCTGCCGCCGTGGCCGACGCGACGCCGCTGTAGTCGAAGAACCGCGGGGCCAGGAGGTGCACCCGGTAGCCCGCAGCGACGAGCGCCGCCGCGCGCTTCAGCAGGTGGAGGTGCGCGTGGCCGGCGCCCACCAGGAGTAGCCGGGTCACGGCGATGCTCCGTGGTTCACGAGTACAACTCTGATGACGCCGCTCCGTCCGCTACTGGCGACGGCGCACCCCGCTCGGAGCCGACGACCTCGTCCGGCCAACAGTGCCACGGCGACCCCAGCGCCTGCTCGCTGGAGGGTGCCCGTGCCCTCGGTTGCACAATGCGTTAGTCGACGACTAACGTATTACGTGTGCCCGATCCTCTCTCCGCCGCCGCCGAGCCCACCCGGCGACGCATCCTGCAGATGCTGGCCACGGAGCCACGGACGGTCACCGACATCGCTGCGGCGTTCCCGGTCACCAGGTCCGCGATCTCCCAGCACCTCCTGGTCCTGGCCGACGCCGGACTGGTCGAGGCAGAGAAGCGGGGCCGCCAACGGCTCTACCGGGTCGTGCCCGGAGGCCTGCGCAAGCTGCAGGCCGAGATCGACAGATTCTGGACCGACGAGCTGGACCAGCTCGTGGCCGATGCCCACTCCCTGAGGAGAAACCGATGAGCTACACCAAGACCGCTGTCCTGCCCGTCACGCCGGACGAGGCGTTCGCGCTGATCACCGAGCCCGAGCGCCTGCGCCGCTGGCAGACCGTCTCCGCGCGGGTCGACCTGCGCGCCGGCGGGGAGTTCCGCTGGACGGTCACCCCCGGACACGTCGCCTCGGGCACGTACCGCGAGGTCGAGCCCGGCAAGCGCGTCGTGTTCGGCTGGGGCTGGGAGGGCAGCCCCGACCTGGCACCCGACGCCTCGACCATCACCATCACGGTCGAGCCGACCGACGGTGGAACCCTGCTGACCCTGGTCCACGAGGGGCTGACCGAGGAGCAGGCGGCCATGCACGCCGAAGGCTGGAACCACTACTTCACCCGGCTCGAGAAGGTCGCCGCGGACGGCGACGCCGGCCCCGACGAGTGGGCTGCTGCCCCCGAGGACCTCGACCTGCTCTCGAGCGCCGAGGCCACGCTGGCGGTACTCCAGGGCGTGCTGCTCAACCTGACCGACGAGGACCGCACGGCGCAGACGCCCTGCACCGAGTTCGACTGCCACGGCCTGGCCGAGCACCTCTTCGGCTCCCTCACCGCGGTCGGCGCGATGGCCGGCGTCGAGGTCGTCAACCCGGAGTCCGGCTCGCTGGAGAACCGGGTCGCCGTCATGGCCGGGCAGGTCATCGACGCCTGGCGCGACCGAGGCGTCGAGGGCATGATCCCGGCCCCCGGCGGCGGCGAGATGCCGGCCGCGGTCGGCGCCAGCATCATGTCCCTGGAGTTCCTGCTCCACGGGTGGGACTTCGCGCAGGCCAGCGGGCAGCACCTCCCGGTCTCCGACGAGGTCGTCGCCTACGTGCAGACGCTCGCCGAGCCGATCGTCCCGCCCGGGCGCGAGCGCGGAGCCTTCGCGGACGCCGTCGAGCTCGGCGCCGACGCCACGCCGATGCAGCGACTGGCGGCCTTCTCGGGACGCGCCCTCCTTCACGACAACTGAGACCCCCAGCGACCGCTCACCCGTTCCACAACCAACCAACCAAGGAGTCCGACATGTCCAAGTTCGTGTTCGTCTACCACGCCCCGATGACCCCCGCCGAGGCCGCGCCGCCCACCCCTGAGCAGATGGAGGCGGTCATGGGCGAGTGGACCGCCTGGGCCGGCAAGGTCGGCAACGGCCTGGTCGACTTCGGCACCCCCCTCGCCGGCGGGGTCCGGGTCTCCACCGACGGCACCTCGCCCAGCACCCGGGAGGTCGCCGGCTACAGCATCCTCGAGGCCGCAGACCTCGACGCCGCGCTCGAGCTCGCCAAGAGCCACCCGCACCTGAACATGCCCGGTGGCTGCGAGATCGAGGTCCACGAGGCGATGCCGATCCCGGGTATGTGAGGACCCGACTCGGCCCCGGCCCGGCTCAGCCGCGGTCCGGGGTCTCGGCGATCTGCTTGATCGCGGCGAGCGTCCTCGGGATGCCGTCGTGCGCCTGCCGCGTGCGTTCCGCGATCTCGGCGGGCGCCCGGTCGCCGTACTTCCCCTCGAACATGGCGAGCCCGCCGGGCAGGAACTCCCAGGACTCGGTGAGCATCGTCCCGCCCTCGACGGGCGTGAACCCGAAGCCCCAGCGGACGAAGCCGTCCCCCACGACCCAGGCGAACTCGCGCCCACGGTCGGCGGCCACCACCTGCGACCGGGTCTCCCAGGTGCGGTGCGGGAGCTCGTTGTGGCCCGTGAACCAGGCACCGACCCGGCCGGCCTCGGCGTCGTCGTCCCACCAGCACGACGTGCAGATCGGGCTCCACTCGCCCGTCCGGCTGATGTCGGAGACCAGGTCGTAGAGGCGCTCCGCAGGCACCGCCACCGTGACGGACTCCTGATGGCGTCGGCTGCCGGCGGAGGAGGTCACTTCTTCTGCCTCCGGCTGCCGCCGTGCCAGTCCTCCTGCTGACCCACAGAACCGACGTCCACTCCCAGCGCCGCGAGCTGGGGACGCTCGCGCAGACTGCGCTTGAGCTCGGCGAAGCCCGGGAAGCGCGCCAGGCCGACCACGTGGTCCCAGAGCTCGGCCGCCTCGTCCTCCTGCGGCAGCCGGCTGATGACCGGACCGAAGAAGGCCACCCCGGTGGGCGGCTCGAAGTGGATGATGGGCGTGCCCACGTCCTTGCCCGTCAGCGACAGCGCCTCGTCGGTCTCCGCACTGATCTCGAGGTCCCACGACTCGTCGTCCACGGCGTCCGCGAGCCCGAGCGGCAGTCCGGCCCGGGCCAAGATCACCTCCGCGGACGCGCGCGTCCCGAGCCGCTCACGCTGCTCACCCTCGCTGCGCTGGTCGTCAGGCTCCGGAGCGGTGTCGAAGATGTGCGCCCCGAACGCGGCGTACAACGGCGCCATCGCTGCCCGACCGTGCTCCGCCCTGGCCCGGGCGGCCACCCTCAGCAGCCGGAGTCCTGCGGTGTGGCCCGCCTCGTACTCGGGCGGGAAGTGCGCGTCGTAGTCCACGTGGGCATTGATCAGTCGCAGCGAGATGAATCGCCAGTCCACGGTGTAGTCGCGCTCCTCCTGCACCATGCGGATCCACTTGCTGGTCATCCAGGCGAACGGGCAGACCGGGTCGAAGTAGAAGTTGATGTCGGCGTCCATGGATTCCACCCTAGGTCGGCCAGGCGAGTCGTCCCCCGGCCTCCCCCGCGCGGCCGCATGCACCGGTTCGCGCTGGGTACCTCCCGGGCATGAGCGAGACCCTGACCTTCGGCACCCTCGAGATCACTTTCGACGACCGGGTGCTGCGACCGCGGGAGTGGACGACCGGTCAGTCGACCTGGGCGGCCTCGCTGCTCGTGGACCGCGTGCCCGACGGCCCGGTGCTCGAGCTCTGCGCCGGAGCCGGCCAGATCGGTCTCCTGGCCGTCGCCGGCTCGGGGCGGCGACTCGTCTGCGTCGATGCCGACCCGGTCGCGTGCGAGTTCGCCAGAGCCAACGCGCACGCCGCCGGTCTCGCCGACCTCGTCGACGTACGCCACGGGCCGCTCGACGGCTCGGTCGGCGACGAGGAGCTCTTCGCGCTGGTCATCGCCGACCCGCCCTGGGTGCGCCGTGCGGAGACCGGCCGGTTCCCCGAGGACCCGCTGCTCGCCATCGATGGCGGCGACGACGGGCTCGAGGTGGCGCGTGCCTGCCTGGGTGTCATCGCCCGGCACCTGCTGCCCGGCGGGGCCGGGGTGCTGCAGCTGGGCTCCGGGGCGCAGGTCGAGGCGCTGCGGGCGGACCCCGAGGTGCGCGCGCTTGGGCTGGCGCTCTCCGAGGTGCGCTCCCACGAGCGTGGCGTGCTGGTGCTCGTGCGTCGGACGACCGACGACGTCGCCTGAGCTCAGGGCCGATCAGTCACCGGCAGCAGCTTGTGGGTGCCGTCGCAGAACGGTAGCCGGGCCGACTTCGCGCACCGGCACAGCGCCGTCACCGGCCGGGTCGAGAGGTGCACCCCGCCCTCGGCGTCCTGCACCGACGTCAGACCGCGGACCAGCATCGGTCCCCCGGGGCAGAGCACGACATCGGGGTGGTCGTAGTCGGGCGGACCGCTCACGAGGCGCTCCCCCACCGCTGGAGCATCGAGTCGGCGAAACGTGCCTCCAGGTCGAGGCAGGTGAACGCCCCGAACCAGATGTTGTCGACCTGACCGGGCTCGTGCTGGGCGAGCGAGCCGCAGATGTCGCGGGCCGCGATCTGCTCGTGCACCGCGTCCGCCTCGACGTGCTCGGTGTAGTAGCCGACCAGCTCCTCGGCGAAGCCGAGGCGGCCGAGCCCCTGGGCCATCTTCCGCGACGGCACCGAGCTGGTGGCCTCGAACGCCGCCAGGTGACCCATGGCCGCGCCGCGCAGCCGGCGGTGGAGCCCGAAGAGCGACATGGCGTTGTTCAGCTCCAGGGTCTCCACTGTGGCCTCGTCGACATACGCGCCGTACTCCGAGCGCAGCCCCTCGGCCTCGAGGCCCTTGGCGAACAGGTGGGAGTGCAGCCGGTTGGGGTCGCCGCCGCCGTACTCGTCGAACTGCAGCTCCACGAGGGCGGCCTTGGCGGGCACCGGCAGCCGCGGCACGATCCAGGCCGACGGGTCGGCCTCCTTGAGGTGGTAGATCGAGCGCTGCCGCATCAGCTCCAGGGCCTCGTCGCGGGTCGCCCGCTTCTGCACGTACGACGCCAGCGAGGCTCCGTCGTCGGCCTCCGCGAACGCGAGCAGGGCGTCGGGGGTGAAGCCGTCGTCGGGGCTGCCGGGCCAGCGCAGCCGCAGTCGCTCCTCGAGCTCCCGCTCAAGGGTCCGGCGGGCCCCGAGCGCGACCGGGTCCCACTCGGCCTCGTCGTCGACGTCCTCGAAGCCCCGGTAGGACAGCTCGTGCAGGACCCACAGCGAGAGTGCGGCGTCCGCGTCGTCATCGGCAGCAGCAGGCAGGGCAGCACCCTCGCCGGGCAGCGCGCGGAGGACCTCGAACAGCGCCGAGCTGAGCTCTCCGCGGGGCTTGGGAAGGATCATGACCAGCCGGTACCCACTCGGACGAGATCCACCGTCGACCCGATCGGGCCGGCCGATTCTGGGTACCCCACGTCGGCGTACGGTGACCATCCCGCCCGCACGCGCGACCCGATCGACAGGAGCCGACCGTGAGCACCAACAGCCGCCTGATCAATGCGCCCGTAGACAAGGTGTGGGACGTGTTGGCCGATGGCTGGCTCTACCCGTTGTTCGTGGTGGGGGCGTCTCGGATGCGCGACGTGGACGACAACTGGCCGGCCGTCGGTGCGAAGCTGCACCACTCGGTCGGCGTCTGGCCGGCCCTGCTCGACGACACCACCAGCGTCCTCGCCTGCACCCCGCAGCGGAGCCTGCGGCTCAAGGCACGCGCCTGGCCCGCCGGTGCGGCCGAGGTCCTCTTCACCCTCGAGGACATCGGTGGGTCGACCCAGCTCACCATCGAGGAGGACGCCTCCTCCGGGCCGGGCACCCTGGTCCCGAAGCCGGTGCGCGACCTCCAGCTGGCCTGGCGCAACGAGGAGACCCTCGACCGGTTGACCTTCCTCGCCGAGCGCCGGCAGGGCTGACGCCGGTGACGACCGCCGGCTCCGGGTACGACGCGATCGTCGTCGGCGCCGGGCCCAACGGCCTGGTCGCGGCCAACCGGCTCATCGATGCCGGGTGGTCGGTGCTGCTGCTCGAACAGCAGCCCGACGTCGGGGGCGCGGTGCGCAGCGACCGTGGCGTGCACCCGGACTACGTCCACGACACCTTCAGCGCCTTCTACCCCCTGGCCGCGGTGTCGCCGTCCATCGGTTCCTTCCGGCTCGAGGACCACGGGCTGAGCTGGACCCACGCCCCCGCGGTCCTGGGGCACCCCACCCCCGACGGTCGCTGGGCGCTCCAGCACCGTGACCGCCACCTGACGGCCGGGTGGCTCGACGAGGCGCACGGCGGCGACGGTCAGCGCTGGCTCGACCTCTGCACGGTCTGGGACCAGATCGGCGACCAGATCCTCGGCGCCATCGTGTCGCCGTTCCCACCGGTGCGTTCGGGGCTCGGCGCGCTGGCCCGGCTGCGTAAAGCCGGTGGGCTCGACCTGGTCAAGACCTTCCTCACCCCGGTCGCCGACCTGGGACGCGAACGGTTCGCCGGTCCCGGCGCCGGTCTCCTGCTCGCCGGCAACGCCGGCCACTCCGACATCCCGCTCGAGTCACCGGGGTCCGGGATGTTCGGGATCCTGCTGACGATGATGGGCCAGACGGTCGGCTTCCCCGTGCCCGTGGGCGGTGCCGGCGAGCTGTCGGCGGCGCTCGGTCGACGGT
Organism: uncultured Actinomycetota bacterium; assembly: GCA_963807335.1. Lineage (GTDB taxonomy): Bacteria > Actinomycetota > Actinomycetes > Propionibacteriales > Nocardioidaceae > Nocardioides. Next base: position 119,221 of record CAWEBT010000009.1, on the reverse strand, counting down.
TCGAGTCGCTCGGCGGCGAGATCCGCTGCGGCCGGACGGTGACGCAGATCGTGGTCGAGGGCGGCCGGGCAGTCGGCGTCGTCACCGCCGACGGCGAGCGGTTCGCGGCCGGACGTGCGGTCGTCGCCGACGTCACGGCACCGCACCTGTTCGGCGGGCTGGTGGCCGAGGAGCACTTGCCTGCCCGCGTCACCCGAGGGATGCGGCACTTCCAGCTCGACCCGGGGACGGTCAAGGTCGACTGGGCACTCAGCGGACCGGTGCCGTGGGCCAGCCAGCCGGCGTACGCCCCCGGCACGGTCCACATCGCCGACTCGATCGACCAGATGTCGCAGGCGCTCGGGCAGGTGGCCTCGCGGGCGATCCCGGCCCTGCCGTTCATGCTCGCCGGCCAGATGACGACCACCGACCCCACCCGCTCCCCCGCCGGGACGGAGTCGATGTGGGCCTACACGCACGTGCCGCAACCCGGTCCCCACGTCCGTGACGCCGGCGACGGCTCCGTCACCGGGTCGTGGGACCGCGACGACTGCGAGCGCTTCGCGGACCGCATGCAGGATCGTTTCGAGCGCCTCGCCCCCGGCTTCGGCTCGCGCGTCGTGGCCAGGCGGGTGCTCGGGCCACGAGAGCTGGAGGAGCGCAACGCCAACCTGATCGGCGGCTCCATCAACGGCGGCACGTCCCAGCTCCAGCAGGAGCTCTTCCTCCGCCCTGTGCCCGGTCTGCTGGGCCGGGCCGAGACCGGCATCGCGGGGCTGTACCTCGGCTCGTCCAGCGCCCACCCCGGCGGTGGCGTGCACGGCGCACCGGGCGACAACGCGGCGCGCGCGGCGATCTTCCATGCCCGGGTCGGGCGGGTCAGGCACCCCTTCACCCGGCGCTGACCTCCAGTGGTGGCTGCCCTTCTCGCGGCGCTCTCACCGCCCAGCGGGTGTACCGTCGAAGGTGCCGTTGGTCACCTGCGCGGGGTCAGTCTGACCCCGTCATCTCCGGTTCACTCCCATTGAAGACTCGTGGGGCATCCGCGAGCCGGAACCGAGTCACGCGATGACGCACGTCGACCCCTACGACTCCGATTTTCACGAGACCTTCGCGACCCTGCAGACACTGCTGCTGAGCCTGGAGGGCGTCGAGTCGTTCCTGCAGGAGGTGGCTGAGCTGGCCGCCCAGGTCGTGTCGCCGCCGGTCTCCTGCGGGATCACCGCTAGGTACGACGGCCACGCTCTTACCGTCTCGTCGACCGACTCGACCGCCCGCGCGCTGGACGAGTCCCAGTACGGCGTGGGCGAGGGCACCTGCCTCCACGCGATGGACAGCGGCGAGGTGGTCGACGTCCCCGACGCCGATGCCGAGACCCGTTGGCCCGCCTACTTCGATGCAGGCCAGGACGACCGGACTCCGTTCCTCGTTGAGCCTTCCGCTGGTCGTCTCGGGCGCGTCGATCGGCGCGATCAACCTCTACAGCTGCGATCGCACGCATGCCTTCGACGGGGCCGCCCGTCGACGTGCCGAGGTGTTCGCCTCGCAGGCGTCCACCGCCCTGGCCCTCTCGATCCGTCAGGTGAGGAGCGGCGAGACCAACCGCCAGCTCGAACGGGCGCTGACGTCGCGATCGGTGATCGACCAGGCGCTCGGCATCCTGATCGCCCAGGAACGCTGCACGCCCACGAGGGCCTTCGAGCTGTTGCGGAGCCACTCGCAGAACAACAACATCAAGCTCAGGGAGGTGGCCACCGAGCTGGTGCACCGCACGTCCGGTGCCGACCCGGCCTGACTGACCGCTGAGACTCAGCCGGATCGCGCCGGCTCCCCGCAGTCCCGCGCCCTCCGGCCCAGGCTTCTCGCCCGCTTGTACGAACGCTCGTTCAAGACCGCGCTTGATCACCCGTTCGAACAACTGACCCGGACCCCCGGTCCGAGCCGACCACCAGCCCCATCGGGACCATCGGCAGGTCGACACCACCCGCAGTCGCACCCGCACCCGCGCCCTCCGGCCCAGGCTTCCCGCCCGCTTGTACGAACGCTCGTTCAAGACCGCGCTTGATCACCCGTTCGAACAACCGACCCGGACCCCCGGTCCGAGCCGACCACCAGCCCCAGCGGGACCATCGGCAGGTCGACACCACCCGCAGTCGCACCCGCACCCGCGCCCTCCGGCCCAGGCTTCTCGCCCGCTTGTACGAACGCTCGTTCAAGACCGCGCTTGATCACCCGTTCGAGCAAACCGACCCGGGACTCCCGGTGACCCTGCGGCTGCGGGGTCACCGGACGCGGGTGCCGGGCCCGGGTCGGATGATCGTCATCCCGCCCGCTCCCGCTCCGGGCTCCCCCAGCCCGGCCAGCCGTTCCGGCGCCTCGTCGAGACCGATCACCTCCCGGATGAGCAGCTCCGGGCGGAGGGCGCCTGCCACGATCTCGGCCAGCATGTCCGGATAGGTGCGTGCCGACATGCCGTGGCAGCCGAGCACCTCCAGCTCCGAGCCGATCACCAGCCCCATCGGAACAGGCGGCAGGTCGCCGTCCCCGGCCAGCAGACCGACCTGGAGGTGGCGTCCGCGCTTGCGCAGCGACCTCAGCGAGTCGTGCAGCGTCGGCACGCTGCCCAACGCGTCGATCGACACGTCCGCGCCGCCAGCGGTCACCTCGTGCACCCGCGCCGGCACGTCGGCGCCGGTCGAGTCGATGGCGACGACGGCACCGAGTGCGACGGCCAGGTCCAGCGAGGCGGGTGACACATCGACGGCGATCACGCGGGCCTGCCTGGCCACGGCGATCATCACCGCCGAGAGACCGACCCCACCACAGCCGTGCACGACCACCCAGTCGTCCTGGCCGACGGAGCCGAGCTGCGCCACCGCCCGGTACGCCGTGCCGAACCGGCACCCGAGCCCGGCCGCGACGTCGAAGGACATCGCGTCGGGCACCCGCACGAGGTTGACCTCCGCGCGGTCGATCGCGACGAGCTCCGCGAACGAGCCCCAGTCGGTGAACCCCGGTTGCCGCTGGTCGTCGCAGACCTGCTGGTCGCCTCGCCGGCAGGACGCGCAGGCGCCGCACGCACAGACGAACGGTGTCGTCACCCGGTCGCCCACCTGCCACGACGCGACGTCGGCCCCGACCGCGACGACCGTGCCGGCGAGCTCATGACCCGGGACGTGGGGCAGCGCGATGACCGGGTCGTGCCCCGCCCACCCGTGCCAGTCGCTGCGGCACAGGCCCGTGGCGCCGACCTCGATGACGACTCCGGTCGGCGCGCACGACGGGTCGTCGACCGTCGTGACGGTCGGGACCTGCCCGAACTGCTCGTACAGCACGGCCCGCATCGGACCTCCTCTGCTCTGGGCTGGTGGTCTGGGCGCCTGGCGCACCGAGTATCGACCCCGCCGACCTCCGGACGACCCCGCGGGACACAATCGGCGCCATGGACCTCGACGCGGTGCTCGCGGACATCTTCGCCGAGGTGGCGCCGTACGTCGGCGCGGGACACGTCGCCGACTACATCCCGGGGCTCGCCCTCGTCGACCCTGGCCAGTTCGGCATGGTCGTGGCCATGAACGACGGCCAGGTCCACGCCGTCGGTGACAGCGACGTGCGCTTCTCCGTGCAGAGCATCTCCAAGGTCTTCAGCCTCGCCCTGGTGATGGCGCACGACAGCGACCGGATCTGGAGCCGGGTCTCCCGAGAGCCCTCGGGCAACCCGTTCAACTCGATGCTGCACCTCGACCAGGAGCAGGGCCTGCCGCGCAACCCCTTCATCAACGCCGGCGCCCTGGTCGTGACCGACCGGCTGCACCGGGTGACCGGCGACGCGGCGGCGACCATGCGTGACCTGATGCGGCGCGAGAGCGGCAACGCCGACATCGACGGCGACCCCCTGATCGCGCGGTCCGAGAGCGAGCGCGGACACCGGATCGCGGCGATGGCCCACCTGCTGGCCAGCTACGACAACCTCGAGGGCACCGTGGACGAGGTCCTCGCCCAGTACTTCTGGCAGTGCTCGCTGTCGATGAGCTGCCGTGAGGTGGCCCTGGCCGCTGGCCTGCTGGCCCGGCACGGGGTGCTCGCGGACGGGACCCGGATCCTCTCCTCCAGCCAGACCAAGCGGATCAACGCGGTGATGCTCACCTGCGGCACCTACGACGCCGCCGGCGAGTTCGCGTTCCGCGTCGGGCTGCCCGCCAAGAGCGGGGTCGGCGGCGGGATCCTCGCCGTCATCCCCAACGTCTGCACCATCTGCGTGTGGAGCCCCGGTCTCGGCGCATCGGGCAACTCCGCGGCCGGCATCGCGGCGCTGGACCTCTTCACCACCCGGACCGGGTGGTCGATCTTCTAGCCGGGCGGGTCACCGGCTCAGGGCACGACCACCAGCTTGCCCACGTGACGTCGGCGGGCGAGCTCCTCCTGAGCCACCGACACCTCATCGAGTGGGTACGTCGCGGCGATCACCGGGCGCACGTCCCCCCGCCTGGCGATGTCCACGAGCAGGTCGAAGATCCGCGGCGTGTGCATGGTCGAGCCCACCAGCACGAGGTTGGCGAGGTACAGACGACGCACGTCCAGCTCGACCCGCCAGCCGCCGAGCGCACCCGCCACCACCCAACGGCCACCGGGACGCAGCAGCTGCAGGCCCGGCGCGACCAGGTCTCCGGCCACCACGTCGATCACCGCGTCGTACCCGTCGGGCGCAGCAGCCGAGGCATCGGCGAGCACGCTGTCGCGCGTCCGGTCGACCGTCACGTCCGCGCCCGCCCGACGTACGGCGTCCTCCTTGCTCCCGCTGCACAGCGCCACCACCCGAGCGCCGCGCGCCCGCGCGAGCTGGACCGCAGCCACCCCGACACCTCCGGAGGCGCCGGTGACCAGCACGGTGTGGCCGCGTCCCACCGACCCGCGCTCGAGCATTCCGAGGGCGGTGCCGTAGGCGATCGGGAGCGCGGCCAGCTCGACGTCGCTCAACGGCGAGTCGTCCACCGCGTGGACGCGCGGCGCGGCCACCACGACGTACTCGGCGAAGCCTCCGTCCGCTTCGCTGCCCAGCAGGCCGGCCAGGCCGGCGTCCGGCCCGGGGCCGTCGTAGATGGCAGGGTCCACCAGCACCCGCGACCCGACGAGCCCTTGATCGACGTCATCCCCGGCGGCGACCACGAACCCCGCCATGTCGGCTCCCTGGATGCGCGGGAAGTCGAGCGGACCGAGCCACCCCGCCTTCGCGTCCGGGTCGCCAGCGGTCCCGTAGGCGCCCTCGCGAGTCCACAGGTCGGTGTTGTTGCAGCCCGCGGCGGCCACCCGCACCAGCACCTGGCCGTCGCCCGGTCGCGGAACCGGCAGGCTTCGGACCTCGAGCGCATCCAGCCCGCCGTGGTGCGTCGTGACCACGGCTCGCATGCTCGGCGGCTGAACGGCTGGCATCGGTCCACCCTGGCACAGCGCACGCGGCCGCCGGGTCGACCGAGGTTGCCGACCGGTAGCGTCACAACGCATGGGTGACATCGCTGTAGTCCTCACCGTGGCCCTGGCCGCGGGGATGCTGGCGAGCCTGATCGGGCTGCCCCCGCTCGTCGGGTTCCTGGTCGCCGGCTTCGCGCTGAACAGCGCCGGGGTCCAGGCCCCCGAGGAGCTCGGCCTCATCGCCGACCTGGGCGTCACGCTGCTGCTCTTCGGCATCGGGCTCAAGCTCGACCTCCGGGTGCTGGTCCGCCGTGAGGTCTGGCTGACCGCGACCACCCACCTGATCCTGACCACCCTGGTGGCGGCCGGCTTCCTGGGGCTCCTCGGCGTCCTGGGCGTGGGGCTGCTGACCGACCACGACGTGGAGACGCTGCTGCTCGTGGGCTTCGCACTGTCGTTCTCGAGCACCGTGTTCGTGGTCAAGCAGCTCGAGGAGCGCGGTGGCACCGTGTCGCTGAGCGCTCGCACGGCCATCGGCATCCTGGTCGTGCAGGACCTGGCGGCGGTGCTGTTCCTGGCCGTGGCGCACGACACCCAACCCAGCCCCTGGGCCGTCGCCCTGTTCCTGCTGATCCCGGCCGCGTTCCTGGTCCGGCCGCTCCTGGACCGGCTGGGCCATGACGAGCTCCGTCCCCTCTTCGGCCTGGTCGCCGCACTGGTCCCGGGCTACGCCCTGTTCGACGCGCTCGGCCTCAAGGGTGACCTGGGCGCGCTGGTGATGGGCGTGCTGCTCGCCTCCCACCCGGGGTCGACCGACCTCAGCAAGAGCCTGTTCTCGGTCAAGGAGCTGCTGCTGGTCGGCTTCTTCCTCTCCATCGGCTTCATCGGGCTGCCGACCGGCGAGCACCTCCTGGTCGGTGGGGCGCTGCTGCTCCTGCTCCCCCTCAAGTCGTTCGGTTTCGCCGCCCTGCTCTGGGCCCACGGACTGCGCCGGCGTACGTCGGTCCGCACCGCCGTGTCGCTCGGCAACTTCTCGGAGTTCGGCCTGATCGTCGCGGTCGCGGCGGGGGCGAGTCTCGGCGACCCGTGGCCGGTCGTCCTGGCCACCACGGTGGCTGCCAGCTTCGTCCTCTCGGCCATCGTCGGCCGCACCCCGGACCCCTTCGTGAAGAGCGCTCGGAGGATCTTCCCCGATCGGACGCCCGACCGGATGCACGTCGACGACCGCCCGATCGACGTGGGCGACGCGCAGGCCGTGGTGCTGGGCATGGGCCGGGTGGGTCGGGCGGCATACGAACGGCTCGAGCGCGACTACGGACTGCGCGTCATCGGGGTCGAGTCGCTGCGCTCCCGTCAGGCGATGCTGGCTTCCACCGGCCTCAACGTGGTGGAGGGTGATGCCACCGATCCCGACTTCTGGGCGCGGATCCTGCCACGCCAGGTCCAGCTGGCGGTGCTCGCGATGCCGTTCCACACCAGCAACCTCAACGCCCTGAAGAACCTGCACGAGAGCGAGTTCACCGGGAAGGTCGCCGTCGTCGCCAGGTACGACGAGGACCTGCGGCAGGCGCGGGAGCTGGGCGCGCACACCGGCTTCCAGCTCTACGAGGGCGTCGGCGCCGAGCTGGCCGACACGGGTGCTGCGGAGGCCGGGTTGCGCAGGCGTGACGAGGGCTGAGCTTTCGTCGGCCGCCCCAAGAAGATGCGCCTTCGCGCATATGCTGTGACCGGATCGTGGCCGGGTGGCCAATGAGTCAATGTCGACGACGGCGGCAGATTCAACGTCCTGGAGGGCCCCTTGAGCATCACCGAGACCGGGCGCGGAGTCGTCGGCGCCCTGCCCTTCCTGCGGTGGTGGCCCAGGGTCGACAGGCACAGCTCCCGGCTCGACCTGCTCGCCGGGCTGACGGGTGCGCTGATCGTGCTCCCCCAGGGCGTGGCCTTCGCCACGATCGCCGGGCTGCCCCCCGAGTACGGCCTGTACGCCGCCATGGTGCCGGCGGTCGTGGCTGCGCTCTTCGGCTCCAGCTGGCACCTGGTGACCGGCCCCACCACGGCGATCTCGATCGCCGTCTTCGCGTCCGTGGCCCCGCTGGCCGAGCCGGGGTCGGCCGACTACCTCAGGCTCGTGCTCACCTTGACCTTCCTGACCGGGCTGTTCCAGCTCGTGATGGGTCTGGCCCGGCTGGGTGCCCTGGTCAACTTCATCTCGCACACGGTCGTGATCGGCTTCACCGCGGGCGCCGCCCTGCTGATCGCCGCCAGCCAGGTCAGCAGCTTCCTGGGGCTGGACCTCGAGCGAGGGCTCGCCTTCCACGAGGTCCTCTACGAGGCCGGATCCCGTCTCGGGGACGTCAATCCCTCCGTCGTCATCGTCGGTGGGGCGACCCTCGTCTCCGGGGTGGTGCTCCGTCGGCTCCTGCCCAGGTTCCACATGGTCCTGGCCCTCGTCGTCGGCAGCCTCACCGCGCTGATCCTCGATCGACTCCTGGGCGCGCAAGGCGCCCCGGTCCCGACGGTGGGCGCGCTCTCGGCCCGGCTGCCGCCGGTCTCCCTGCCGGACTTCTCCCCCGACGCCCTGGGACAGGTCGTGTTCCCCGCCCTCGTCGTCACCATGCTCGGACTCACCGAGGCGGTCTCGATCTCCCGGGCCATCGCGGTCAAGTCCGAGCAGCGCATCGACGGCAACCAGGAGTTCATCGGGCAGGGTCTGGCCAACCTGGTCGGCAGCTTCTTCTCCAGCTACGCGACGAGCGGCTCGTTCAACCGCAGCGGCGTCAACCACGCGTCCGGGGCGCGCACGCCGCTCGCGGCGGTGTACGCATCGGTCTTCCTGCTCATCATCTTGGTGGGCGTCTCACCGCTCACCGCGCACCTGCCGACCGCAGCCATGGCGGGCCTGCTCTTCCTGGTCGCCTTCGGCCTGATCGACTTCCACCACATCCGATCGATCCTGCGCACCAGCAAGCGCGAGACCGCGGTGCTCCTGGTGACCTTCGCGGGCACCCTGATCGACCTCGAGAAGGGGCTCGTCTTCGGGATCATGCTCTCCCTGATGCTGTACCTGGCGCGCACCTCGCGGCCCGAGATGGCGCCGGTGGTGCCCGATCCCGACCCCGACAGCTACTACTTCGTCGCCGCCGAGGGCCACGCCGAGTGCCCGCAGTACAAGATGCTGCGCATCCACGGCTCACTCTTCTTCGGGGCGGTCAACCACGTCCAGGGCGAGCTGCACCGGATCGACGAGCGTGCGCCGGAGCAGCGGCACGTCTTGTTGGCGGCCCGGGGGATGAACTTCGTCGACATCGCCGGAGCAGAGCTGCTCGCCCAGGAGGCGAGACGGCGGGCTGCGATGGGCGGCGGGCTCTACCTCTACCGGGTCCAGGCCGGAGTGCTGGAGCTCCTCGACCAGGGCCCCTACCTCGAGGCGATCGGCAGGGAGAACATCTTCCCCACCAAGTCGCACCCGATCGACACCATCTACCCGCGACTCGACCCCGAGATCTGCCGCACCTGCACCGCCCGGATCTTCCCCCAGTGCCACGTGGCGCTGCCCAACGGCGAGAGCCGCTGACGCGACCGCCCCGGACGGCTAACCGGTGCCGACCGAGCCTTCGAACGAGCGGGGCCGGTCACCTCGGGCGAACGCCGCACTGACCGCGAAGCGGTCGCCCCGGACCAGGGTGTGCCGCCACTCGAGCGGCCGGTCGCCATCGAACCCGAGTCTCTCGATCGCGAACGCCGCAACGCTCGTCGGCATCTCCAGCATGTCCAGCTCGGCCGCGGTCGGCACCACGGCACGCAGGCGCTCGCTGCCCCCGGTGAGGGTGATCCCGCACCGGGCGCGCAGCTGCTCGTACAGCGCGGTCTCGGTGAAGTCGACCTCGAGCAGGGGCGCGGCGACCTCGGCCGGCAGCCACACCCGGTCGAGGGCCAGGGGTCGACCACTCGCCAGGCGCACCCGCTCCAGGTGGAACAGCGGCGTCGACGCCTCGAGCGAAAGCCTCTGCGCGACCACGGCGTCGGCCCGGATGTCGCGCCGTCGGACGATGCTGCGCTGGGTCTGGCCGGCAGCCTCCACGGCCGAGAACAGGCTGTAGAGCGTGCCCATCGCCTGGTCGATCTCGGCCGGTCCCGTCAGGCGCGAGGTGCGTCCGCGTTCTCCGGTGACCACCCCCGCCTCCCGCAGACGTCGCAGGGCCTCGCGCACCGTGTGCCGGCTGACGGCGTACTCGCCGACCAGGGCCAGCTCGCCGGGAAAGGCGTCGGTGAACTCTCCGGCCCGGACCCGCCGCACCAGGTCCGCGCGCACCTGCTCCCACAGGGGCGCAGCGATCTCCCGGTCCACGGCCCGGGGCCCGACGTCGGCACGCCGACCGGGGCGAGTCATCTGGCGGGCCCGGCCTTTTTCACCTCGCGAGCAGCGGTCAGGGGCGGGTCAACGAGTCGAGACGTCGAGTGGTCCACTCCCCGAGTGTGCCACCGGAAGGGGTCTTGTCCCGCGCTGCCCGGTCGTCATACGGTGAAGAAAATGTCCGGTCATATCGGGAGGAGACTGCGGATGCTCAACGTCGAGGTCATCGACACCAGCGAGCTCGGGGATCGCAGCTATGTCGTGCACGACGGGCACACCGCGGTCGTGATCGACCCGCAGCGAGACATCGACCGGGTCGAGACCGTCCTCACCGACCTGGGGTTGCGGCTCGCCGCGGTGGCCGAGACCCACATCCACAACGACTACCTGACCGGCGGTCTCGAGCTCGCCCGACAGACGGGTGCCGACTACCTGGTCTGCGCCGATGACGACGTGGCCTTCGAACGACGGCCCGTGTCGGACGGCGACGTCCTCGGTTACGGTCCCCTCGAGATCCAGGTGATCGCGACGCCCGGCCACACCCACACCCACCTCTCCTACGCGGTCTCGCACCAGGACGACCCGGAGGACCGCGCTGTCTTCACCGGTGGCTCGCTGCTCTTCGGCAGTGTCGGTCGCACCGACCTCCTCGGCGACGACCACACCGATGAGCTGACCAGGGCGCAGTTCCACTCCGCCCGCAAGCTCGTCTCGCTGCTCCCCGAGGACACCGGCGTCTTCCCCACCCACGGCTTCGGCAGCTTCTGCTCGTCCGGGTCGGCGTCTGGCGGCGACTCCTCGACGATCGGCGAGGAGCGCAAGCGCAACGACGCGTTGACCGAGGACGACGAGGACGCCTTCGTCGCCAGTCTGGTGGAGAACCTCACGGCCTACCCGAGCTACTACGCCCACATGGGCCCCCTCAACGCGGAAGGGCCGGGGCCCATCGACCTGACCCCCGCGACGAGCGTCGACGCCGCCGAGCTGCGCCGTCGGGTGGACGCCGGCGAGTGGGTCGTCGACCTGCGTGACCGGAAGGTCTACCCCGCCGGACACCTGCGCGGCAGCATCGGCATCGACCTGGGCGGACAGTTCGCCACCTACCTGGGCTGGCTGATGCCCTGGGGCACCGACGTCACGCTGATCGGCGAGTCCACGGACCAGGTCGCCGCCGCGCAGCGCGAGATGGTGCGTATCGGCATCGACCGGCCCGCCGGCGCGGCCGCCGGGGAGGTGAGCTCCCTGGTCCCCGACGACGACCTGGCCGACTACCCCGTGGTCACCTTCGAGGACCTCAAGAAGGAGCCCGCCGAGCGGTCCGACGGCCGGGAGCCGCCCACGGTCCTCGACGTACGCCGCGACGACGAGCGCGCTGACGAGGCGATCCCGGGATCCAGCCACATCCCGATCCACGCCCTGCTCGAGCGGCTCGACGAGGTGCCGTCCGGGACGCTCTGGGTCCACTGCGCCAGCGGCTACCGCGCCTCCATCTGTGCCAGCCTGCTCGCGCGCGAGGGCCACGACGTGGTGCTCATCGACGACGAGTTCGACAAGGCCGTGGAGCTCGGGCTGACCAAGTCGGGGAGCTGAGCGGTCCCGTTCGAGCCCTGCGTCGGCGCCCGTTCGGTCAGCTGATGCGACGGTCAGGTCGGACCCGAGGACGCCGAGGTCCTGGTCGTCTGAGCTCAGGCAACGCCCTATGGACGGTCGTGCCGGGTCTTCGCACCGATCTACCGCCAAACCACGTGGGTGGCCATATTCAGCGGCCGCCGACGAGACCTGGTGCGTGGCTCGCGAACCCGCGCCCCACACCACTCAGACCTCGATGTCGGCCGACTCCGGCGGCGCCACGCGCTTCGCCGCGATCAGCGAGGTCGTCACGGTGAGGCCCAGGATGCCGATGATGACGGCCAGCGAGGCCAGCGTCGGGATCTCCGGCACGGAGGTCCACTGCAGGTGGGCCCAGTGGAGAGCCAGCTTGATGCCGATGAAGCCCAGGATCGCGGCCAGGCCGTAGTTGAGGTGCACCAACTTGGCCAGCGCCCCCTGGAGGACGAAGTACAGCGCGCGAAGCCCGAGCAGAGCGAAGGCGTTCGTGGCGAAGACGAGGTAGGGGTCGCCGGTGATGCCGTAGACCGCCGGCACCGAGTCGATGGCGAAGACGACGTCGGTGGCGAAGACCGCGACGACGACCAGTGCGAACGGCGTCAGCGCCCGCCTGGTCGTGGCGCCCACCCGGATCCGGGTGATGAGCTTGGTGCCCTCGTAGGTCTCGGTGACCGGCATCAGCCGACGAACCAGCCGCACGATGCGCATCTCGGCCACAGCGACCACGTGGTCGTTGTGCTGCAACGCGTCGCGCAACAGCTTGGCGCCGGTCGCCACCAGCACCAGGCCGAAGACGAGGAACACCCAGTCGAAGGCAGACAGCGCCGCCGCGCCCAGGGCGATGAAGATGCCGCGCAGCACGAGGGCGCCGACGATCCCGTAGAGCAGCACGCGCTGCTGGAGCGCTGCAGGCACCGCGAAGGCGGCCAGCAGGAGCATGAAGACGAAGAGGTTGTCGACGCTGAGGGTCTTCTCCACCAGATAGCCGGTGTAGTACTCCAGACCGCGGTCGCCGCCGTGCTGGGCCCAGACGTAGACGCCGAAGGCCAGCGGCAGCGCGATGTAGAAGGACGACCAGGCGATCGCCTCGCGCATCGAGACCTCGTGCGGCTTGCGCGTTGCCACGAAGTCCACGGCGAGCAGCACCAGCACGGAAGCGATGGTCACCGCCCAGAGGGTGGGCGTGGCGATGGTGTCGATCGTGCTCATGGGTCTCCTCAAGCGCAGAGTGCTTGAGGTCTCCCTCACCGCCCACACCGTGGCCGGCGACCACCCGGGGTGCCTGTCGAGGCACCGAACTGACCGGCATGATCTGAGTGAGGTACTCCCCTCGAAGGAAAGAGTAGCGGGGGTGCTCAAGCCACGAACGGCCCGCCGCTCGCGCTCCGGGCCGGAGCAGCCCCGAGCAGCGCTGCCTCAACGGACCGCTGGCGTCGCTCCCCCGAGCCCCCGACGGCTGATCAGGCCAGCGTCGGCAGCTTGGAGAGCGAGTCGAGCAGGGCGGACTGGACGTCGGCGTCCTCCCACCGGTGGTCGACGACGCTGCCGGACAGGTACGCGTCGTAGGCGGCGAGGTCGAGGTGGCCGTGTCCGCACAACGCGGTCACGATCACCTTCTCCTCGCCGGTCTCCTTGCACCGCAGCGCCTCCTCGATCGTCGCCGCGAGCGCGTGCGTCGGCTCGGGGGCCGGCACGATGCCCTCCGTACGGGCGAACAGCACCCCGGCAGCGAAGCACTCGCTCTGCGGCTTCGAGATCGCGTCCATCTCGCCGGTCTCGTAGAGGTGGCTGATCAGCGGGCTCATCCCGTGGTAGCGCAGGCCACCGGCATGGATCGGGTCGGGCACGAAGTCGTGTCCCAGGGTGTGCATCTTCATCAACGGCGTCAGCCCTGCGGTGTCCCCGAAGTCGTAGGCGTACGTGCCCTTGGTCAGAGAGGGACACGCAGCGGGCTCCACCGCCAGCACGGACGGGTTCATCCGGCCCTGCCACTTCTCCCGCAGGAACGGGAACATCAGCCCGCCGAAGTTCGACCCCCCACCGGTGCAGCCGATGAGGAGGTCGGGGGTCTCCCCCGCCTTGGCGAGCTGGAGCAGGGCCTCCTCGCCGATGATCGTCTGGTGCATCAGCACGTGGTTGAGCACGCTGCCCAGCGCGTAGTTGGAGGTCGGGTCCTGGGCCGCGACCTCGACAGCCTCGCTGATGGCGATGCCCAGCGACCCCGTCGAGTCCGGGTGCTCGGCGAGGATCCTGCGGCCGGCCTCGGTCAGCTCCGACGGGCTGGGATGCACCGTGCCGCCGAACGTCTCGATCATCATCCGTCGGTAGGGCTTCTGGTCGTACGACGCCCGCACCTGCCAGACCTCGCAGGCCAGGCCGAACTGGGCGCACGCGAACGCCAGCGCCGTACCCCACTGTCCGGCCCCGGTCTCGGTGGTCAGCCTCCTGATCCCGGCCTTGGCGTTGTAGAACGCCTGGGGAACCGCGGTGTTCGGCTTGTGCGAGCCGGCGGGCGAGACACCCTCGTACTTGTAGTAGATCCGCGCCGGCGTGCCCAGCGCCTTCTCCAGCCGGTGCGCCCGGTAGAGCGGGCTCGGGCGCCACAGCCGGTAGACGTCGAGCACCTCCTCGGGGATGTCCACGTACTGGTCGGTGGACACCTCCTGGAGGATCAGGTCCATCGGGAACAGGGGCGCCAGGTCCTCCGGTCCCACCGGCTGCCCGGTCCCCGGGTGCAGCACCGGCGGCGGTGGGGTCGGCAGGTCGTGCAGCACGTTGTACCAGCGGGTGGGCATCTCGCTCTCGTCGAGCTCGATCTTGTGCTGCTGCACCTGCGACATGGCGGCTCCTGACCTGGTGACGGCTGGTCGCTCCGACACTAGTGATCTCGCTGCACGCCGTGCCAGTGGTTCGCATCGTCAACCGCCCCGTGACGGAAGTAGACCGGCGTCGTCGCGGCTCCCGCACACGTCGAACGGCCACCCACTGCGATGGAGGACTCGCCTCGGGGTCGGGCGCCTCACCCTGCCTCTTGACAGGAGGTCGCTCAAGAGGAGTGTGATCGGGACCGACGAGTGGAGGTCATCGCGTTCATCAAGGTGCTCTCACGGCTCAGCGGACTTTGATGCGGCGGCTCCAGGCGGTGGTGCTGCCCGCGGCGTTGCCGGCGACCACGCCGCAGGAGACCCTCTTGCCACGCAGTGCCCTGGTGACCCTCAGCTTCGGTGACGTCGCACCTGCCTTGACCTTGCTGCCCACCCTCCACCTGTAGGTGTACGAGGTGGGGCTTCCCGACCAGGTGCCCCGGGAGCATGCGAGTCGAAGACCCTTGCGCACCAGACCGGGCGCGGTGAGCTTCTCGGGCGCGGACACTGTGCTCGCGGGCGTGATGACCGGGGGCGTGATGACCGGGGGCGGGGGTGTGATGACGGTGCCACCGCCGCCGGAGACCGTGATCGTGTGCTGGTGCAGGACGTCGGTGTAGATCTGGTGATTGAGGTAGGTGCAGATCAGGTAGGTACCTGCCATCCACGGGCTCCAGACGATCTGGATGGAGTACGGCTCCGCGTTGCCCGCGTGCAATGCGGTAGCCACCATCTCGCCGCCGATGGTGGAGCTGCCGGATGCCACGGTCGGCGCGTTCATCACCGACTGCGGGCATGAGCTCACCACAGCCGTGGGGAGCGCGTAGACCTCGAGCCACCGGTCGAGGTAGTGGTCCGCCAGCACGCCGTTGGCGGTGAAGACCACGGGCAGGCTGACGGTCCCGGTGGCCGGTCCGGCGACGCTGAGCGTGTCGCCGTCGATGGCTGCCGACGGCGTCACGGTCGCTGCGACGATGGTGGCGGCTGCGACGAGTACGCCGGCGGCCCTGCGAGAGCAACGTGTCCTGGTCATGTGGGTTCTCCCTGTCCTGAGTGAGTGGTGCCGAGGGAGGTGAGGCTGCCGGACGCCGCTCAACAGATGCTCAACACCGGCGGCCCGGGCTGCGCATAATGAGCCCATGCAGGGGGAGCCGCCCGACCAAGCGCCGCTGTACTTCGCCGCGCTGGGTCCCCTCGAGGTACAGGCCGGAGCGCAGGCCGTCGATCTCGGACCTCCGTTGCGCCGCGCGCTGCTGGGGCTACTGCTGCGGGCAGCACCACACGCCGTGACGGTCGAGCGCCTGATCGACGAGCTCTGGCCGGCTGACCCTCCCCGCGATCCGGTGCGGAACCTGCAGGTCCACGTCTCGGCGCTCCGCAAGGTGTTGGCCCCACGTGGTGGTGGCGGGGCGCTACTCGAGACCGTCGGAAAGGCCTACCAGCTGGTGGTGGCACCCGATCAGGTAGACCTCGCGCGGTTCGGCTCCGACTACGAGCGGGCCAGAGCGGCGTACGTGGCGGGCGACCTCGTCGAGGTCGCAGCGGCAACGGAGGAGGCACTGGGGCTGTGGCGGGGCGAGGCGTGGGCGGACCTACGCCACCTACCAGCACTCGACCAGGTCGCGGTCGGCCTTGACGAACGGCGCCTGGAGGTCGTGGCGCTGAGGGCTGAGGCGCTCCTGCAGCAGGGCCGACACCGCGACCTGGTGCCCGAGCTGGAGGAGGTCGTCGCGCGCCATCCCCTTCGCGAGGACCTTGTCGGCCCCTTGGTGCTGGCTCTGCACCGCACGGGCCGCCAAGCGGACGCGCTCGCGGAGCTCGCCCGGCTCCGCCGGGCCAAGGTGGACGAGACCGGTCTGGAACCCGGTCAGGAGCTGCTCGACCTGCACCAGCGCGTGCTCGTGGACGACCCTGCCCTGCGGGTGGACGATGCGGCAGTGCGTGGACGCCGCAGGCTTCCGGCCGCCACCACCCGCTTCTTCGGCAGGGCGTCCGAGATCGGTGAGCTGGTGGCGCTGCTGCGCGAGCCGGACGTGCGTCTGGTGACGCTGACGGGTCCCGGGGGCATCGGCAAGACCCGTCTCGCCCTGGCCGTGGCCCACGAGCTGGCCGCCGACTTCCCCGACGGGGTCTGGTTCGTGGGCCTCGCCGACGTGCGCGACCCCGCGTTGGTGCTGCAGGCGATCGCCGGGACGCTGGAGGTGGACGAGGCCGGCGACGACTTCCTCACTCCTTTGAGAAGGCACCTGGCGACACGGCGGATGCTCCTCCTGCTGGACAACTTCGAGCAGGTGGACGAGGCCGCACCGGTGGTCTCCGAGCTCCTCGAGTCGGCGGCAGACGTCTGCGCCCTGGTCACCAGCCGCAAGCGGCTCCAGGTGTACGGCGAGCACGTGCGGGTGGTGGGACCGCTGGAGGAGGCCGATGCGATCCCGCTGTTCGCGGCCCGGGCGCGCGAGGTCGCGCCGTGGTTCGACGCCGGTGCCACGAACGTGATCGCGCAGGTCTGCGCGACGCTCGACCGGATGCCGCTGGCGCTTGAGCTGGCGGCCGCCCGCGCCGACGAGATCAGTCTGGCCGACATGTCCAGCGGCCTGCTCGCCCGGCTGGAGCTGGCGTCGTACGAGATGAGGGACCGCACGACCAGACAACGCAGCCTGCGCGGAGCCGTCGCATGGAGCGTGGACCTCCTCACCGCTCCAGAAACGGCGGCCTTCCGGAGGCTGGGAGTGTTCGTCGGTGGCTTCGATGCTGACGCCGCGGCCCGGGTCGCCGGGGCGGACGAGGGCGTGCTCACCGGCCTGACCCGCGTGAGCCTCCTCCACGTCGACGGTTCGGGTCGGTTCGGCATGCTGGAGACGGTGCGCGAGTACGCCTTGGAGCTGCTGGCCGGGGATCTCGCCGAGACCGCCGACGCGCACGCCGAGTGGCAGCTACACGTCGCGGAGGACTCGCTGGTCGGGATGCGAGGCCCCCAGCGTGCCGCGTGGTTCGACAGGCTGGCCAAGGACCGCGGCAACATGCGCGCCGCGATGACGTGGCTGGCCGGACGCGCGGAGTCCGACGACCGGACCGCGCCGGAGCTGCTGTTGCGACTGGCGGCCGCGCAAGGGATCTACTGGTACCACACCAGCCCCGGGTCCGAGGACGTGGCGTGGTTGCCCCGCGCCATCGACCTGGCCCCGGACGCGCCCGCTCTCACCGTGGGCAGGGCCCATCATGCGATGGCAATCTGCCAGGGCGAGCGGGGTCACGCCGACGAGGCCCTCAGGCACAGTCGCGAGGCCTACGCGCGCATCAATGAGGCCGACGACCCGGCATGGGCCGCCCGCGCGCTCAACACCCTCGGCGGACTGACCCGTGACCTCGGGCGACCCGAAGAGGCGGCGCCGATGATGGACGAGGCCATCGCACTGCGTCGCCGGCTCGCGGATCCGGCGTTGCCGCTGACCCTGTCGCTCGTGAACCGCGCCATGATCGCCCTCGACCTCGACGACACCCCAAGGGCCCGGTCGTGCCTCGAGGAGAGCCTCGCCATCGAGACGGACCCCGTCGAGCGGGCGCTGGTGCTGCGTTGCCTGGCCGACGTGGCGCTGGCCGAGCGGGAGCACGGGCAGGCCTCCGACCACCTCCGGTCCGCTCTGGGGGTGCTTCGCCGAGCCGGCCAGCGATATCGGCTTGTCGAGTGCCTCGAGACGATGGCGGTGCTCGCGGTGCACCGGGACGAGCCGGCCCTCACCGCGACGCTGCTCGCCGCCGCCGACGCGGCCCTGGCCGAGGATGAGTCCGTCGCGGTCCCCGCGGACGTGCGTTTCCGTGAGCGTCGAACGGCGTCCGCGCTCGCCGCCCTGGCGCCGGCCGACCTTCAGGCCGCGCGCTCCGCGGGTGCGGCACTCACCCTCGACGAGGCCCTCGACCTCGGGACGCGTGCAGTCGCTGACAAGCTCGGCCTGCTCGGCGTGCTCGGCCGCGAATAGCGTGGAGCCATGGGTGCCCTGTGCTGGCGGGCTTCATGCCCAGTGGTTGGGCTGGGCCCGAGGATTCGCCAGCGCAGTGGCTCAGCCGCCGCGTCCTTTCGCCACGAAACGGCGTCCACCGTCTTCCCGTCGGTCTGCCGATGATCAGATGCGCTGAGCAGGCGACCGGTCAGCCGACGACGACTGACCGACTGGATCACCAGGGATAGGTGGGCGAGGCCTTCAGTGGGAGCGGCTCGCAGGAACCCAGGGACGGTCGGCAAACCCAGGGGTCCTCCAGGTCCCCGGTCCGTGCCGCGAGACCGACGATCAGGACGTCCTGCCCGGCCCAGCCCCACGGATCTCGGTACGCCCCCCTCTTCCGGTCCGGGAGATTGAGTGACACCTGCTCGCCCGTGCTCGTATCGAGCACCACGGTCCGAAGGCCTTCCTCGTAGCCGGTCGAGGTGACGAACCAGCGACCGTCGGGACTGAGCCTGCCCTCTCGGAAAAGGCGATCGGACTCCGGCCGAACGGTGGCGGTCACGGTACGGAACTCCAGCTGCGCAACACTGGGCGGATCGTCGCCCGGTGCATGGTCCAGCACGTTGGTCACACCAACGACCGACACCCCGGCGCCGTAGTCGATGACATCGGCCTCGGGCACACCGACCACGCGCTCGGTGGTGCCCTCGGCAAGGTTGAACGTCAACACCTCCCCGGCCGACCTGTAGACGACGTGGTCGCGGTCGATGAACAGCACCGGCGGAGGTGCGAGCTCGGTGCTGCCGGTCAGCTGTCTGGTGTCGACCTCACGGCGCTCGCCTACGTCGTAGGTGACCATCTGGCGCTCGGCGGTGACCCAGACGACGATGTCGCCCACGGGATCGGCCGTGACGTATGTCGCCTGATCCTCGCCCAGCTCCACTGGCTCGCGGCCGAAGGTCTGCCAGTACAGCGGGGAGGGCGGTGTGTCCACGGGCAGAACCGGACCCCAAGGACCCTCCGGCCACGACTCCGACACGTTGCGCCACACGACGCCGGTCTCGGTCAACGCGAACCTCCGAGCCCACGTATCCGGAGGAGGATGCCCGAACCGCTGCTCGGGAATCTCGGGGAATGCGGGGAGGTCGAGAACCTGCTCACCCAGGTGCACGTCGCCTTGACGATCGACCCACGCAGGGTTGTTGCCAAGGGGCTCGGGCCTAGGAAGGTCGGCTGGTTCGCTGGACCGCTGTTCGGTGGGCGTGCACGCGAGCACAGCAGCCGCCATGGCCGTCGCCACGGCCGCAGCAGGTCGCCGTCGACGACGCGACTCCGCGACGTTCATGTGCTGCCCCCCGGCCAGGCACGGCAGATCTTGGTCGATGCCGACTGCACCACGTCCTCAGCGCGCTTACGGTGGCCGGTCAGGAGGTAAGCGGTCCGGTACAGCGATGCCCCCTGCCCCCGCACGAAGTCTGTGAAGGACACGTCACTTTCGCGCTCCGTCGCTGACTCCATCTCATCTCCCGCCGACCCGGGCGCTCCGCTGCCAGACATTGACAACGCGTTGCGGGCGCCTTCGGGTTGCACGATCCTCGATCCCAGATTCAGGATCCGCCTAACGACTGGCCGTGTCCACTGCGCGCGTGGACGAACTGACCCGCCCTCGGTGGCAAGTCCCCCCAGCCCGTGGCGCGCGGGTCGGAGTTCAGGTCGACCATCAGATCCAGGTCCCTCAGTTCGACGGACCGCGTCTCCGGTCTCCTGACCGGCCATCGCCCCGGAAGTCCGCGGCACAAAGTGGGCATGCGCCCCGGCGCCGACAGTCATAGGATCCGAAGAAGGCCGGGTCCGGGCCGCCACCGCAACCGGAGGGGAACTCCATGAAGCGTCTCACCACCCTGCTCACGGCCGCGGCCGTGGTCGTCGGCTCGGCGAGCTTGGGGGCGACCACCACCGCCCACGCCGCCCCCGACCAAGCGCGCAAGCCGTCGGCCTACACCGTCAAGGCGAAGATCAACACGCAGGACCTCAACCTCGGCGAGGAGGTCGTCAAGGTACGCGGCAGGGTGAAGCCGCGGGCCGCCGGCAAGAAGGTCCTCCTCCAGCAGCGCAAGGCCGGTTCGAAGAGGTGGAGCGTCATCGCCAAGGCGAAGATCAAGCGCAACGGCAAGTACCTGGTCAAGGACGAGCCGAGCGCCGTCGGCACCTGGGAGTACCGCGTCGTCAAGCGCCGCTCCCGCGGCGTGAAGAGTGGGCGGAGCCCGGTCTTCGAGGTCCGGGTCTACGCGTGGCAGAAGCTCGCCCAGCGACCGCGGGGTGCCTACGAGAACATCGCCGTGTCCAGCACCGCGGTCATCGACGGCAAGACCTACTTGTACTCCTTTCAGCCCTTCACGCGCGGCGCGCCGTCGTACGTCGAGTACCCGCTGAAGGGCGTCTGTACCGACCTGCGCACGACGTACGCCATGCACGACAGCGCGGCCGCCGGCTCCTCGTCCCGCATCACGCTCGCCCTCGACGGTGTGACCAAGGTCGACCAGGTGCTCGTGAAGGGCCAGGTGGTCGCGTCGACCACCGACCTCACCGGCGCGCAACAACTGCGCTACGACCTCTTCTCCACCGCTGCCCCGGCCAGCTACCCGGCCGTCTTGATCCCGGAGGTCCGCTGCACGAAGTGACCGACCCTTGCTCCTCCTGCCTCGCCGACCGGACGCACCGAGTCGGTGGTCCGCGCGGCGCCGCGCTCGGCTAGGCTCGCGCTCCCGATGGAGGGAGTGTCATGGGAGAGCAGGTCAGGGCGTTCGACAGTCGTCGGGCAGGCGTCCTCCTACACGTGACGTCCCTTCCCGGACGTGGGCCCTCCGCGAGCTCGAACGCCGGCGACCTCGGTGACGAGGCCTACCGGTTCGTCGACTTCCTCGCCGCCGCCGGTTGCTCGGTCTGGCAGGTGCTGCCGCTGGCGCCGACGCACCCGGGCGACAACTCGCCCTACAACGCGCTGTCCGCAATGGCTGGCAACACCGCGATGATCAGCCCGGAACACCAGGCCGCTCACCGTCTCGAGGCTCCCTCGGCACTGGAGGAACAGCAGCGGACCGTCTTCTCGTCGTGGTGTGCGGCGCAGGCCGACTGGCTCGATCCCTACGTCGAGTTCACGGCCCTGCGCGAGCTGCACGAGCAGGCTCCTTGGCTGTCCTGGGCGCCCGCCCTGCGCGACCGCGACCCGCGCTCCGTCGGGGAGGCGCTCTCTCCGCTCAGTGACCGCCTGGCGTCGCTGCGCTTCGAGCAATGGGTCTTCGCGGTGCAGTGGGCGCGGCTTCGCGAGTACGCCGCGTCCAAGGGCGTGCTGCTGTTCGGAGACCTGCCGATCTTCGTGTCCCTCGACAGTGCCGACGTGTGGGCGTCGCGGGAGTTGTTCCAGCTGGACGAGGACGGGCGCCCGATCACCGTGTCCGGCTGCCCGCCCGACTACTTCGCGGCCGAGGGGCAGCGCTGGAACAACCCGCAGTACGACTGGGATGCGATGGCGGCGGACGGGTTCGCCTGGTGGCGGCGCCGGATCGCGCGCCAGCGCGAGCTGTTCGACCTGGTCCGCATCGATCATTTCCGGGGGTTCGAGGCGGCCTGGCACGTGCCTGCCGACGCACCCACCGCCCGTGAGGGCCGTTGGGTCCCGGGGCCTGGCGCGGACATCCTGTCCGTTCTGGTCGACACCGCGGGGCCGGGGTCGTTGGTGGCAGAGGACCTCGGAGTCATCACTCCAGAGGTCGAGGAACTGCGGATCCGGTTCGCTCTGCCCGGGATGAAGGTCCTGCAGTTCGCGTTCGACGGTGACCGCGACAACCTCTACCTGCCCGGCCACCACGGGGAGCACAGCGTCGTCTACACCGGCACCCACGACAACGACACCACCGCCGGGTGGTGGGACCTGTTGGACGAGGAGACCCGGGACCGCGTCCGTTCCTGTCTCCCCGATCCCGAGGAGGCGATGCCCTGGGCGTTGATCCGGCTCGCGATGCGATCGACCGCTCGACTCAGTGTCGTCCCGGCCCAGGACATTCTCGGACTCGGCAGCCAGAGCCGGATGAACACACCCGGCACCCCAGAGGGCAACTGGGGCTGGCAGGCCCCCGCCGGGGCCTTTGACGCCCATCTCGCCACCAAGATCCGCGAACTCGTGGCGGCGACGGACCGGCTCGGTTGACATCCACGGTCGAGCTTGTGCCTGCCGGCGGCACTCGTCAGTCTTGGGCCATGGCGTGCTGCGCCGTCTCGCCAGATGGGGGCGACACAACCTCGCCGTCGGCCAGGTAGTCGACCGTGAACGTCGCAGTGTCGGGCGGGACCTCGACGGCGAAGAAGGTGCCGCCCTCGTGCGTGAAGGTGTCTGCGTCGAACGGCGCACCGCCTTCGAAAGTAACCTTCACCTCGTCGAT
This sequence comes from uncultured Actinomycetota bacterium, assembly GCA_963807335.1. GTDB lineage: Bacteria > Actinomycetota > Actinomycetes > Propionibacteriales > Nocardioidaceae > Nocardioides. The sequence goes on along the minus strand of CAWEBT010000009.1, from coordinate 96,627 downwards.
GTCGGGGTGCAGCGCACCTGCCCACAACATGCCGCCGCCGATCGTCTGGCCGCCGTCGTAGTAGTAGGTGTGAGCGGGCGGCTCGTTCGCGGCCAGTGGTGCGCATCCCCAGCCCGGGGTCGGCTCGCCGAAGAAGTAGCCGACGGTGTTCCACTCCTGGCCGATGACGTTGCTGTCCTCGGCGATCACCTCGATGCCGGAGGGGTGTCCCTCGCACTGCGAGGAGTCTCGGCCGTCGACGATCCAGTACTCCTCGTCTCCAACGCTCCCGCTGACGATTGGATGCGCAGGCGGAAGCCGATCGACGTGTTCGGGGCCGAAACCGGCCACCGCAGCGGCGGCAAGTGGGATGGCAGCGAGCCCCGCGCCGACGCCCACGAAGAGCCCCCGGCGACGGTGGGGCCGGCGCGCGGGCTGCGCTGCGTTGGACATCGAGCCCTCAACCACGGTGGCGGCCACGGCGGCCAAGGTGCGGCGCAGGTGCTGGTCCAGTTCGTGGTCCGAGTCAGGCAGCGTCGTCATGACAAGTCCTTCCGGAGTCGGGCGTGTGCGCGGCGCAGGTCGGAGCGCACGGTGTTCGGGGGGCGGCCGAGAAGACGGCTGATCTCCACCAGGGGGAGGTCTTCGTAGTAGTGGAGGACCACGACGGCACGCTGGTTGGTCGGTAGTCGCCGGATGGTGGACCAGGTTTCGTCCAACTCGGGGATCGCCGTGACCGGTTCGGGCTCGGATCGCAGTAGCCGTCGGCGACGGAACTCGCGGCGCTGCCCGTCCTTGGCGAGGTTGACGATGCTGCGGCGCAGGTACGCCGGAGGGTCGACGATCTGCTGCCAGCGAGGCTGCGCTGCCGCGAAGGCGCTCTGCACCAGGTCCTCAGCCGTCTCCCGGGAGCCGGTCAGCAGAAAGGCGAGCCTGAGCAGCGGCAGCCGTAGCTCGCGGTAGGTGTCCTCGAGCACCGGCATCTCCGAGTCGCTCCACTTCAAGTCGGTCACACCCCCTATGTCGTCCGACGGTGCTTGAGCGTTGCACCTCGCGCTTCGGTCTCGTGGGCACTTTGCGCACCACCGTCGATCTTGGTCACCGGCCGTGGCTGGGCGCATCGAGGTGATGGTCCTCGGAATGTGGTATTTCGACCGCCGCCGCGAGGTGGTTGCGCGCTGGGCGTCTAGCATTCGCAGGTGCGCATGGCAGCGTGGGTGCCCCGGGCGGTTGGCCTGTGCACGGCTGCCCTGGTCCTTGCCCTGGGCGCGCAGCACGACGCAGCCTCCCCACACGTGGGCGAGGCTGTGCTTCCCCCGGAGCTGGCGGGCTACTCCCACCTCACCGGCAGTGTGTCGGGCTCCCCGCCGGGAGCCGCCGTGGCGCTCTACCAGCACGGCTTCGGCGTGGAGTTCCTCGACTTCCCCCAGGCAGTTGTCCTGGGCGCAGGAGGTGATGTCTACCGCCGAGTGGATGCTGCGGAGGCTCGTGCCGGGGCCGAGACCCAGGGCGATCCGGCGCCCATGTTGCTGTCTCCCGACGGGACCACGGTGGCGGTCGGTGACCACGACGTTGATCGACCTGACGTCGTGCTTGTCGACCTGGTCACCGGCGCCACCACTCGTCACTCGCTGCCGGCCGGCCGGAGCGTCGTGCCCATTGCCTGGTCGAGCGACGGCCGGCGCCTCGCGCACCTCCTGTCCCCCGAACCCACCAACCCCTACTACGGCGAACCGATCCTTGGGCAGATCGGCCTCCTGGACATCCACGACGGCAGCACCGTCCTCCTGCAGGACATTGGCCAGGTCAGTGCGGCGGCCTTCTCTCCGGACGGCCTGGAGCTCGCGCTCCAGCAGCCAGGAGGCGACGGCGGAACGCTCTCCGTGGTGGATCTTGCCAGCGGCTCCCGGCGTACGGTCGAGGCCGCGGGCGTCCTTGCTGGGCCGTCCGCCTGGTCTCCGGACGGACGGCTGCTCGCCACGACGATTCTCGGGCCCTCGCGAGCACCGCCCGGGGTTCCGGCCCCAGGCATGGCGACGGGGCTCGGGTTCGTCGACCCGGAGGGCCGCGACGGCGACTCGCTCCCACCCCTCCAGCTTCCGCTTTCTCAGCCGGGCCACGTGCTCGGCTGGTCTGGCTCAGACGAAGTCCTGACGCTGCTCACCGCCCCTGGCGAGGATGTGTGCTGCGGCTCCTACGAGTACCAGCTCGCAACCGTCCCGATCGACGGAGGGCAGCCCCGCACGCTCATGCGGATTCCCGGCCTGCAGAGCTTCGGCGTCGGCCGATTCCAGCTGGCCAGCGCCATCATCGACGACCTTCGGGTTGTTGCCCCGGTCGAGGTGGACCGTGGTGGGTGGCCTCTGTGGCTGCGCGGAGCAATGGCGCTCATTCTCGGCCTCGTCGCGTTCGGCGCAACGCGGGCGATCCTGCGCGGGACGCGACCTGCTCGACGAGCCAGAGGGCCGGCCGGTACGGGACCAGCACCCCCTGGCCGGACTGATTCGGGTCTTCCGGGCACCGAGCCCGCCGATGGCTCGGCTGGACGTACGGTGGCCGCCGGTCTGCCGAGTCCCTTCACGGTTGCCTGCCGGCGTGCGACCGATTTCGCCCTGGCGCCGGCGGATCCGACGTGCTTTGCTGCTGTGGGAGATAGGGGTTCCGTTGAGACTGCTCACCCGTACGCGCATAGGACTGGTCGCTCTCGTAGCGACGATGACACCGCTGATGGCACCAGTGGGCGCCGAGGCTGGCCGTGGGTTCGATGGGCCTCGCCTCACGGTGATGACCCAGAACCTCTACCTCGGTTCGCCGTTGACACCGGCCCTCGACCCCAGCGTCGACACCCCTGAGGAGTTCGTGGCCGCGGTCGCGCAGATCTACGGCACCGCCCTGGCGACGGACTTCCCCACGAGGGCCAAGGCCATCGCGCGCTCGATCGCCGAGGAACGACCCGACCTGATCGGCCTTCAGGAGGTCACGGACTGGGTCGCCACACCGACCCGTGTCGGTCCGACGCCTCCGACCCCGCCGAGCCAGGACTTCCTGGAGATCCTCACCGCCGAGCTTGAGGCGCTCGGTCTCGACTACACGGTGGCCGCCGTGTCGAACAACGCCGACATCGGCCCGGCACCACTTGTCGCCCCACAGTTCGGGTGTGGTCTCACAGCCACGGACTGCGTCGTGACGCTCAAGGACCGCGACGTCATCCTGGTCAACAACGGCACCCGAGGCCTGCACTGGTGGGGAGCGCGGAGTGGGCAGTACCGGGCGCAGCAGACGTTCACCCCTCCTGGCAGCACGCCGGTCTCCTTCGCCCGTGGGTGGGTCACGATCGAGGCCAAGTACCGGGGTGAGCGAGTCCGATTCGCGAACACCCACCTCGAGGTCGCCGACTTCGCGCCGGTTCAGGAAGCACAGGCTCGAGAGTTCAAGGCCCGGACAGCCCGCTCCAGCGGCGCCCTCATCGCGGTGGGCGACTTCAACTCAGCGGCGGACGGGACCACCACTGACAGCTACCAGATCCTGACTGGGTCCCTTCGCGACGCCTGGCGGGTGAACCGCGGCGACCCCGGATACACCAGTGGACAGAACGGCACCCTGAGCAACGCGACGTCACAACTGGATCAACGCATCGACCTCATCCTGACGCGGTCGAGATGGCGGACGCAGGTGCGCACCCTCGAGGCTGAGCTGGTCAACGACACCCCGTTCCAGGCAACCGCACCCCTCTGGCCATCGGACCACGCCGGCGTCGTCGCCACTCTCGCCCTGCGCTGAACCGGTGCGGCGTGCATGGCCAGCGCCGCAGACGTGGGCGAGCCGGCGACGTTCGTGGTCGACGCCCCGATAGCGTCCGGGCGTGGCCAGTTCTCGACGATCCGGTGCTCGGCGACGCAGCGGGTCCCCGCGCCGGAGCGGGACGCGGCAGCCCTCGTTGCCGTTGCCGGCCGCCGGGCCGGGTGAGCGGCTGTGGGTGCTCGACGTGCCCTACGCGACCCAGGTCGACGGCGCCACCTGGCATCCGGCCGTCAAGACCCACCTGTACGTCGGGCGCGCCTTGCCCGCGCACCTCGCGCCCTACGCTCCAGGCCCGTACACGCTCGGGCGGTTCATCGACAACGCCCTCAACCCCGACGATCCGACGCCCAGCCCCGAGCCGACCGATGCGCTCGAGCCGAGAAGGATCCAGTTCGAAGCGGCCGATGCGATCGCGGCACGCGCCGCGGCGGGCGGGCGGCAGTTCCTGTTGGCCGACGAGCCCGGCGTGGGCAAGACGATCGCAGCGGTCCTCGGAGCGACGGCGGTGGGCGACCTCCGCGAGGCGCGACGAGTGCTCGTCGTCGCCGACCGACCCGCAGCAATCACGATCGGCCACTGGTGCCGCACCATCACCGCGCTGGGCGACGGTGGTCTCGAATGGGTCGTGATCACCTGGGACCGGCTGGAGAAGGTCGCTGACCACACGTGGGATGTGATCATCGCCGACGAGGCCCACGCGCTGCGACGCACGACGACGAAACGATGGAAGCTCTGGGCGCGGATCTCGGGTCACGGGCGACCGCACGACAAGGCGCCGTTCGTGATCGCTGTGACCGCGACGCCCGGACACACGCCGCTCGAACTGCCGTACCTCGCGCCGGCCTATGCGCAGGTGCTCGGCGAGCCGATGCAGGAGTGGACCTCGGCGAAGCAGCCCGGGGCCGCGTTCGTCACCGCGCTCGAGCGCCACGGCGTCGCGGTGGAGCACGGACGCTACGGCGCGACGTGGACCACCGACCCGGCCCGGCGCGCCGCGGACCTCAAGCTGGTTCGCGGCTGGCTCGACGAGGAGCGGCCCCCGGCCATGCTGCACCGCGCCGCGGCGTGGGGGCCGGTGCCGATCTCCGGCATGCCGGTGGCGCTCACGCCGGCGGAGCGCACGGCGTACGACGCCGACTGGGGAGAGTTCTGTCGTGAGATGGACATCGCCCGACGCGGCCGCAACATCGCGAAGGGCCGCGCCGCGCTGCTGCGCTTCCGGCAGAAGGCCGGCCTGCTCCGCGTCGACTCGACGGTCGCCTGGATCGCCCAGCAGGTCCAGGCGGATCGACAGGTGGCGTGCTCGGTCGAGTTCGTCGCGACCGCCGCCGACCCCATCGCCGACCGGCTGCGTGACTCGGGCATCGAAGTCGCCACGATCTACGGCCGCGGCCGGTTCGACCCCGAGGCCGAGCGGCTCCGGTTCCAGACCGGGCAGGCGAAGGTCTGCGTCTTCACCACGGTCGCCTCGATCAGCCTGCACGCCGGCGAGATCCTCACCGAGGGCCGTCGGGCGAGCTCCGACCCCAGGGTCGGCGTCTTCCACCAGGCCCGCTTCTCAGGCATCGCCGGACGGCAGGTGACCGGCCGCACCCACCGCGACCACCAGGTCTCGCCGTGGCACATCGCCTACGCCGAGGGCACCGTCGAGGAGCAGGTCGGCAAGGTGATGGTGGAGCGCATCGCCGCGGCCTCCGACACGGTGGGGAGCGACACCTCCGGCCTCACCGCCCTCGCCCAACTCCTCGGGGCCGACTGGCTGCCCGCCGCGACCCTGACCGAGGACGGCGCCTGAACGGTCGGCTCAGACGAGGCACACAACGCATCCTGGAGGCACGGCAATCACCTCCGATGAGGTGCGTGCCGGCGTGTCATGATCGCGCTGTGTCCGCAGAGGAGCAGCTAACTGGTGGGAACACCACGGTGGTCGTCCGGGTAGGCGACACCGTGCGCCGGCCGGCCGGGCGGTGGACGCCGGCGGTGCACGGCCTGTTGCATCACCTGAGCGGGGCCGGGTTCACCGGCTCGCCGAGGGTGCTCGGCGTCGACGAGGTGGACAGGGAGATCCTGGAGTTCGTGTCCGGCGAGGTGGGGACGCTGTCGCCCTCCGAACCCCTGCCGGTGTGGTTCCGGTCGCCGGAGGCATGTTGGGCGATCGGCCGATGGATCCGCGAGTTCCAGGTCGCGCAGCGAGGGCTCGTCGTGGACGCTTCGAAACCATGGCGTCGCGCCCCGGGTGCTTCGCTGAGCCCCGGCCAGGTGATCGTCCACCACGACGTGTCGCCGTACAACACTGTGCGGCGCCCGGACGGCTCCCTGGTGATGCTGGACTGGGACTTCGCCCGACCCGGCGACCCGATCGAGGACGTGGCCTGGGCCGCGTGGCGGTGGACCCCGTTGATGGCCGGCGACTGGTGGCACGAGGAGTACGGGATCGCCGCCGATGAGGACGTGCAGCAGCATCAGCAGCGCAACTTCGCCGCCCTGCTGGACGGGTACGGACCCTCATCTCGTCAGCGCTCGCTGCTCGGGGACGCCATCAGCGAGCAGATGACGAGCCACGCGTCGGCCCTCGACGACATGGCAAGAACCGATCCGGCGTTCGCCACGCTGATCGAGCGCGGGTACGCACGAGCAGCCCGCGACGACGCTCATTGGTGGCGCGACACACCGCTCGGCACGCCCACCTCCGGAACGCCGTGAGAATCGTCCTGCCGGTGCGTGATCCCGGTGTCCGAGAGGGTGCACCACTCCCCCGCGATCGCAACGCTTCATGAGGCGCTGAGCACTGAAGTCCGGGCGTCGTACCCCGGAGCCCGCGCGGTCATGGGCCTGGTTCATACTACGAACCTGTCAGGCTCGTCAGAGGCTGGCTTCGCGGACGTGGTGTAGTTGCAGCACGCTTCCCTTCCAGGGAAGGAGTCGAGGTTCGAATCCTCGCGTCCGCTCCATCTGCCCGAGCCGCGCCGAGCAGCCGCCGCGTGCCGCCGGTGGTCAATGACCTCGATTCGGAGCATCATCGAGGCGTGGAGCAGTACGAGGACTTCGTTGCCTGGGTGAAGTCGGTCCTCACCGACGCAGAGATCGCCGTCCACAACGGTGACGCCGGGCCACGCCGGGCCATCTGGTCACGGAACGACCCGGTGACCGTGCTGGGCGCGTGGCAGAACGCAGCCGGGCAGGAAGAACTCGACGAGCTCTTCACCCAACTCGCCGAGAGCTTCTCGGACTGCACTTCCTACGAGCTCGAGCTCCTCGCCGCCGAGGTGCTCGGAGACACCGCCTACACGGTAGGACTCGAGCACACCTCGGCGTCCGTCAACGGGGTGCCGCGGACCTACACCCTGCGGGCCACGCAGATCTACCGACGTGAGGACGGCGCGTGGAAGGTGGCGCACCGGCACGGGAGCGCACCTCCGGAGTAGGTGGCTCCCGGCGTACGGCGATCAGCGGAGAACCAGCGTGTGGTTCACGCTCGACCAGGGCACGTCGAGGCGCCGGAACCCGCACAACCTCGCGTCCGAGCTCGACGTCGGCCAGCACCAGTCGAAGGCGTTCGACGGCAGCCAGGTGGCCACGTCTCCAGCCCAGACGAGACCGGTGTCCGTCTCGCCGTACCAGAAGTAGCGGGCTCCGTTCGATGCGCCGCCGCGCACCGTGGCGGTGCCGCCGGGCGGGATCTGCCACCACCCCTTCTTGGCCCAGTTGTCGCCGTCCGGGCAGTTCGGGTAGTGGTAGGCGAGGGCGAAGTAGATCCGGAGATTGCCGTCGTTACGGACGTAGATCGCCATCTCACCCCTCCTCAGTGAGATTGCGCGGTGGCGGGAACGGGTCGTCGTCTGTTGCCTCGTAGGCAGCGGAGGCGAGCACGCCGGGCGTGTGCAGCTCAGCGGTCGAGGCCGGTGCATGGTCCTCGCGGGCTGTGGTCGGGCTCACCGTGTCGGGATCGGGGAGCGGCCCGAGGGCCGTGACCTCGTCTGCGCTCATCGAGCGCATGAGGTCCTGAGCGTCGTTCATGAGAACCTCCGTGGGTCGCGCGGCCCACTGGGTCGAGCCGCTGACATCGCAGCGTCACCCGCCCGGTCAGATGGCGAAGCTCGGAGGCCTAGCCTAGCGCCGGGTCGGGGCCTCGCGCCTCGACAAAAGCAGGTAACTCAGGGCGCAGGCGCGCTGCTCGTTCGTGACACACCGACGCCCTTGCGCTGACCGGACGAGCGGAGGATCGTCTTGAGTGCGGGGAGGTGACCCTCATGAGTACGGACGATGTCGCCAAGACGAGCAAGACGCGCACCAAGCACCCGAAGCGGAAGACGAAGAACGCGTCGAAGACCGGGTCGAAGAAGCGTGGGAACAAGGAGCGGCCAGGCGCCGGTGCCGCATCCCGGTCCACGCCGGGTAACGGCTCGACCGGGGCTGCGAGCCTGCCCTGGTGGCGTCGCGGCTGGTTCCTGGTGACCGGCAGCATCCTGGCGCTCGGAGCGCTGGCCTCGGCGATCACCGCGATCCTCGGGCTGGTGCTGCCGGATCCGGATCTCGTGGACAAGGCAGAGATCACCTCCATCGACATCATCGCGTCGGTGCCGCTCAGCGAGTACGCGCGTCGGGCCCAGTCGGGCCAGGTCGCCTGGCGAGGGCGTACGGCGCCGGACCTGGCGCTCGTCGGGTACTCCACCTCAACCTCGGACAGCGCTCCGGCGACCGGCACTGCCAGCGTCGGTGCCACCAAGGCCCCAGCAGTGGAGCCGACCGACGTTCCGGCCGAGACTCCGTCGGCGGTGCCGACCACACCGCTGACCGGGTCGCCGAGCGACTCGGCTTCGGAGTCGCCCTTGAAGTCACCGACGGGGTCGCCCGTGAAGTCACCCACTGGGTCGCCCGTGAAGTCACCGACCGGGTCACCGAATGGGCCAACGACCGGGTCACCGACCGGGCCGCCCGCGGATGACCCTTCCGTCGTCCCGCCAGGGATCCACATCGAGAAGCTCCGCTACGAGGAGGTGCTGGCCGAGGTCGGCGACGTCGCCCCCGATCTCGAGCTGCCCGGCGTCAGCGAGCCGCTCTCTGAGCCGGTGGTCGCCATGATCTCGAACATGAAGAACGAAGCCGGCAAGCCGGTCCCGGCCGCCGAGGCCGCCCGGCGCCTGGTCAACGTGCTCGGCCGCACCAGGACGGTCAAGACACAGAACGGCAAGCGCGATCCACTGGGGGTCATCGTGACCGCCAACATGCAGCTCGAGGGGCTCCTCGGTCGCGAGCTCGGCGTCTACTGGGAGGTCTGGACCCAGAGCGGCGCCAGCCGCCTCTACGACAGGTGGCTCGACGAGGTGCGGGTGGCACGTATCGCCGCGGAGCGGGAGAGGGACGCGGGTGCCGTCCAGTTCTGGGTGCCGATGCCGAAGCGGCCAGGGACCTACTTCATCCACGTGATCATCAGGGACGGCGACAAGGTGCTGTTCGTCGCCAGGAGCGACATCTTCGAGTGACCGTGTGCTGCGAGACCGGAGATCGGGTTCTGGGGCGATCCGGACCTCTGGGGCGCCGGGGCTAGGGTCGAGCGCATGCACGAGCACAAGGGATTCGACGACGAGGCAGCGACCTGGGACGACGACCCGGGCCACGAGGAGCGGCAGGTGGCGGTGGCCCGGGCCATCGAGATGGCGGTGACCCTCGGCCCTCGGATGAGCGCGGTCGACGTCGGCGGCGGCACCGGTCGGCTGAGCATCCTGCTCGCCGAGCGGGTCGGCTCCGTGGTGGTGACCGACCCGTCCGCCGGGATGATCCAGGTCGCCCGGGAGCGGATCGAGTCGGCCGGGCTCGGTGACCGGCTGCGCGCGGTCCAGGCAGACCTCACGACGGACCGTCTCGACGGGTCGTACGACGTGGTGTGGAGCTCCATGGCCCTGCACCACGTCCAGGACCTGGACGGGTTGCTGCGGTCGCTGGCAGGGCTCCTGGTCGACGGAGGTCGGCTGGCCATCGCGGACCTCGACGCGGATCCCGACGGCGCCTTCCACGCCGACAAGGTCGACTTCGACGGGCATCACGGGTTCGACCGGGATCGTCTTGCCGAGCAGCTGGGCCACGCCGGCTTCCTCGACGTCGGCTTCACCGACGTCACGGCCATCCTCAAGGGCGACCGCGAGTTCGGCGTGTTCCTGTGCACGGCGACCAAGGGTGGCTGAGCCTCGCGGCAGGTTCGTGACCGCCGGCGGGCCTGGCCACACCGCTACTCAGCAGCTCCACCCAGCTCCAGGAGTCGCGCGCGCAGCACATCCGACACCCGGGCCTTGGTGCCGGTGGCGTAGGAGAAGGTGACGATGAGCGACTCGCCGTCCGCGGCCACCTCGCCGTGGCGCCGGCTCACCCCCCGGTAAGCCATGACGAACCGGTCATCGCCGACCTCGCCGACCCGCGCGCCGACAACGAGGGTGTCGGGGTAGGTCAGCGGGATCCGGTACCGGCAGCTGGCCGAGTGCAGGATCGGACCGATGTCGTCGGACTGCTCGATCGATCCGAGTCCGACCTCCGCGAAGCACGCGATCCGCGCGGTCTCGAAGTAGCGGAAGTAGACCGCGTTGTTCACGTGGCCCATGGCATCCATGTCGCCCCAGGCAACGGGGATCTCCACCGTCACCGGGAAGTCGGCCAACAGCTCGGTGGTCCGGTCCTCGTTCGTCATCGAGACAGGCTAGCGATCGGCAACGCCGAGCTCGAACTGCGGGCAAGCGTCAGCCCCGATCAGCTCAGGGCCCGGCCTCGACGATCCGTCGGACCTCGTCGAGGTCGAGGTCGAACGGCCCGATGCGGGTCAGCACCCACGAGGCGCCGCGATCCAGCCACAAGCCTGGGTCCTGCTCAGGTCGCAGGTCGACCACCACCTCGAAGCCCGGCGCCGGATCGTGCTCGGCAAGACCGGCGGTCACCGCGTCGAGGTCCTCGGGACCTTCCAGGCCGATGACGAAGAAGCCGTCGTGTCGTGCGGCCCGGCGCACCGGTGCCCGGTTGCCGAACCGGCCGGCCAGCCAGACCGGCACGGCAGGCGCTGGGCGGAAGCGGACGCCGCGGGCGGCGTAGTGAGCCCCCTCGTGGTCGACCGGACCCCCGGCCAGCAGCGCGGTCAGGACCTCGAGTCCTTCGTCCAGCATCCGGCCGCGCACCTTCTGGTCCGGCTCGTCGCCGAACGCACTGAACTCCCCCACCCAGTCGTCACCCAGCCCCAGGCCGAGCACGAACCGGCCACCCGAGAGCACCGCCAGGCTGGCGGCCTGCCGGGCCAGGACCTGCGGTCGGCGCCGCGCCAGCGGGGTCACCATCGGACCGAACAGCAACCGCTCGGTCCGCATCGCGACGGCCGCGCAGCAGGTCCACACGTCAGCGATCGCACCGACCCGCTCGCCGTACTGCAGGTGGTCCCAGAGGAAGAACCCGTCCCAGCCGGACGCCTCTGCCGTGGCAGCCAGGTCGCCGATCACCCGCGGGTCGGAGAGGGCATCGAACGGGGCGACGAAGAGTCCGCGGCGTGTGGTCATGGAGCCATCATGACGGCCTAGCTGAACGTCGTGCGGTGCTCCTCGCTGAGGATGCGCCGGACCATGGGCGCGAAGTGGCTCAGCGGTTCGGAGTCGTAGTCGGGGTCGAAGGAGTTCTGGTCGTAGTTCGCGCAGAAGTCGACGGTGGCCTGGTAGTGGGGGTGGTCGCGCCAACGGTCGCGAGCGTTCGGGTCCGCTCCGAGGTGGTGGTAGTAGTAGAAGCCCTGGAAGACGCCGTGGTGCTTGACGATCCAGTAGTTCTTGTCGCTGACGTAGGGGCGCAGGACGGCTGCGGCCACCTCAGAGTGGTTCGCCGGCGCGAGGTGGTCGCCGATGTCGTGCAGGAGAGCGACCACCACGGTCTCCTCGTCCTCGCCGGCTCGCTCAGCCCTCGTCGCGGCCTGGAGGCAGTGGTCGAGGCGGCTGATCCGGTAGCCCGCGGAGTCCTTCATGGTGTCCAGCCAGCCCAGGACCCGATCGGCGAAGCCCTGCATCTCCTCGGCCTCGATCCGGCCGAGCAGCGCGTAGTCCTCGGCCGTGCCGTCCTCCATCCGGGTGAAGCTGACGATGTCGCTCACCACGCAGCTCCCTGGGCCGAGACGGGCTTGTGCTCACCGAGCAGGACGCGTCGACGCGCCATCAGGTCGTCGTACTCCATGTAGACGTCCTGCAGGTGTCGCTCGCCGCTCTCCGCGTCGAAGGGCAGCCGTCCGTGCAGGACCCGGTGGCCGTGCACGGTGATCAGGTCGCCGCTCGAGGTCTTGAACGCCACCGTGTAGCGGCCGCTGTCGATCATCCGCCCCAGCTTGCGGTAGGCGCGGTAGAACTCCTCCATCTCGTCGAAGGTCGTGTCCAGGGGCTGGGCGAGCTGGTTGGAGAACCGGAACGTCGCGACCCGTCCTTGCGAGTCCAGCTGGATCATCGGCGCCTGGGCGTAGGTGTCCTCGGTGTCGCTGAACAGCTGGTAGGCGACCGGCACCCGGCAGAGAGTCTCGAAGGCGGCCGGGTCGGCGGCGCGCAGGTCCGCCAGGGCGGCCCACCCGTCGGTGACGGTGCTCTCCCCGCCGGTGGCGTCGTTGCGCAGGAAGTGCAGGAGCTGCACGCTCGGTGGCCAGTGGTAGGAGGGCATGTCGGTGTGCGGCTTGAGCTCGATCGAGGTGTGCGCCACGTTGTAGCCGGTCGGGTCGTGACGGACGTTGTGGATCCGCTCGAAGGCCGTCTCGCGGACGTGGCCGATGGTCTCGGCGAACCGCGCGACCTCGCCGTCGCGGGACGGGGTGCCTCGCACCAGCGCCACGCCGAAGTCTCGAACCGCGGCGAGGTAGGCCAGCTGTCCCGCTGTGGTGCCCACCACGTCGGCGTGATCGAACGCCGGCACCTTGCCCCAGGTCGCGTCCCACAACGTCGGTTCGTGCACCGGTCCCACCTGCCCAGGCCCGGAGTAGTCATGGGCGGCCAGCCAGTCGGCGGCGTACGTCGAGCGGTGACCGTCGTTCCAGGTCACCCGCAGGTCGTCCGCCACGAGCTCGGCCGCAGTGGGAGCGATGTCGTCACCGATGTCGGCGGTGAACAGCCGACGCTCCCCCGACTGGACCACGCGACAGGCCGGGCACCAGCAGTTGTCGCGGAGCCACACGTAGTGGAAGGCCGCCGGCCCGGAGGGCAGGGACAACGTCAGGTGACGGTCGGCAAGCACCACCCGGGCAGACCCTGAGGTCCCGGCCGGATCGGTCATCGGGGCGCTGATGGTGTCGGACATGGGGCTCCTCCGGGCCGGCGATGACTGAGTCACATCAGTGTCACCCGCCGCATTGCCCGAGTCAAAGCAGGTTTCGACGGGAAATGGGGTGCAGAATGTGTGGCATGAAACTCGCGCACCCGCCCGCCGGCGGCATCCCACCTCTCCTGGGTCTGCACGCCTACGAAGCCAGCGCCCGCCACCTGAGCTTCGTCGCCGCGGCCACCGAGCTGCACCTGTCGCCCTCGGCGATCAGCCAGCGGGTACGCAACCTCGAGGCGCACCTCGGCATCGACCTCTTCGAGCGGCGACCGCGCAGCCTACGGCTCACCGAGGCCGGCCAGGCCTACCTGCCCGCGGTCCGCGACATCTTCGAGGACCTCGCCGCCGCCACCAACGGTCTGTTCGGCACCGCGACCCACTCCAGCCTGACCGTCCGGGTCCAGGCGTCGTACGCCACGACCTGGCTGGCCCGCCGACTGGCCGGGTTCACGGCGGCCTTCCCGCACATCGAGCTCCAGGTGGTCACCTCCATCTGGGCCGACACCCTGCTGCCGAACGAGGTCGACCTCGAGATCCGGCAGGGCAACGGGCACTGGCCGGGTCACCTGGCCGAGAAGCTGCACGACGACTACGCCATCGGCGTCTACGGACCCGGCTACCTCGACAACCACGGCCCGACCATCGAGCGAACCTCGTTCATCGACAAGCCACGCGTACAGGTGCTGGGCTTCGACGACTTGTGGCGTCGCTTCTTCGACCACGACGGCGCCGACGGCAACACCTCGCGGGCAGCCATCACCGTCGACACCTCGATCGCCGCCATCGAGATCGTCGCAACGAGCAGCATGTGGTCGATCCTGCCCGAGCGCTTCGCCCGGCAAAGTGTGCGAGACGGACGGATCTTCCAGGCCCCGGGCGAACCCATCCGGATGCGCCAGGCCCACTACCTGCTGCGTCCCGACAACGCCGAGCCGCTCAGCGGCCAGGCGGTCGCCTTCTCGCGCTGGCTGCGGGACCAGGACGCCAGCGATCCAGCCCTGACCTGAGCTCGGCGCGCGGGAGGACAGACCTTGACGCATGCCGATATGGGCATATGCTTGGGGCATGGCACGAGCAGCGACGACGTCGGACGTCTTCAACGCGATCGCCGAACCGCAGCGCCGGCAGATCTTGGTGCTGCTGCGGGCGGGCGAACGGCCGGTGACAGAACTGGCCCAGGAGCTCGGACTGACCCAGCCGGGAGCGTCCAAGCACCTGCGGGTGCTCCGGGAGGTCGGGCTGGTGCGGGACCGCAAGGCGGGCAGGCAGCGCCTGTACGGCCTCGACGCTCGCGGGTTGAGACCGGTCCACGAGTGGACCGGCGGTTTCGAGCGGTTCTGGAACGAGAGCTTCGACCGGCTGGACGCCTACGTCCAGGAACTCGAGCAGGGACAACAGGAGGAGTGAGCGATGGGATCGACAGAACGGGACCTGCCGGCGCAGTCAGCGACGGCCGACCGCGAGACCGTGATCTCGCGGGTCATCAGTGCGCCCCGGGCGCTGGTGTTCGAGGCGTTCACCGCGGTGCGGCACCTGTCGCACTGGTGGGGGCCGGAGGGGTTCACGACCACCACGCGGTCGTTCGAGTTCCGCGTCGGCGGGGAGTGGGACTTCGTGATGCACGGACCGGACGGGACGGACTACCAGGAGTGGATCTCCTGGACCGAGATCGTCTCGCCGGACCGGATCGCCTTGCGCCACGGTGAGTTCCCTGGCGACCCGAACACCTTCGAATCGGTCCTCACCTTCGCGGCAGACGGCTCCGACGGCAGCGCGACCCGGATCGAGATGCGCACGGTGTTCCCCACCAAGGAGCAGCGCGACGAGGCGGTCGACAAGTACCACGCGGTCGAGGGTGGTCGGCAGACCCTGGACAACCTGGCTACCTACGTCACCGAGAGCGCTCGGTCGGGGCGGTAGGTCGCAGCGCTCCCCCACCGATGTCCGTTGGGTCGTGACTGACGGCGTGAGGTTTGCGACCATGGACGGTATGAAGCGCCTGGTGGTCTGCTGCGACGGGACGTGGAACAAGCCGGACAACGAGACCATCACCAACGTCGAGAAGATGGCGCGCACGGTGCAGAGCGACCCAGCCGCGGCCGGCGGGGCCTACCAGCTCGTCTACTACGTCAGCGGCGTGGGCGCCGGGAGCTACGCGGCCGACCGGCTCCTGGGTGGTGCCTTCGGTTTCGGGCTGTTCCACAACGTGATCGCGTGCTACCGGTTCCTCGCCCAGAACTACGAACCGGGCGACGAGGTCTTCATCATCGGATTCAGCCGGGGCGCCTACACGGCCCGTTCGGTCGCGGGCATGGTCGGGCGGGTAGGGCTGCTCACCAAGCTGTCCCTCGTGGAGGAGAAGCTTCCGGCGGCCGTCAACCTGTACCAGCGCAAGGACATGCCCTCGGGGGCATTCGGCGCGAGTGTCGACGAGTTCAAGCACGACCACTGCCACCCGGCCGCGGTGACGTTCCTCGGCGTGTTCGACACCGTGGGCGCGCTCGGCGTACCCGGCTTCATGCGGCACGCACCTCGGTTCCACGACATCCAGCTGAGCGGCCAAGTGCTTCGCGCCCGGCATGCGCTGGCCGTGGACGAGACCCGTCTCAAGTTCGCCCCCACGTTCTGGGAGGCCGCCGACGACGGTGCGGGGACATCGACCGAGAACGATCGGGTCAAACAGGTGTGGTTCGAAGGGGCGCACTCCGACGTCGGAGGCGGCTACCGCGAGACCGGCCTGTCGGACACCTCGTTGCTCTGGATGGCACGCGAGGCCCACGATGCCGGCCTCGTCTTCGACGTTCCGCTGTTGACCCACTACGTAGACAGCGGCTCCGACGCCATCCGGCACAGTCCGCTGAACCGCATGTTCAAGGCCCACAACCTGTACCTCAGGTCGAAGCAGAAGGTCGGCAACGGGCAGCATGCTGACGCATTCAGTGGAGGGCTGCGTCGCCTCACCAACGAGCGAGCGCTGTCCGTCCGGGTGGCCAGCAGTGCGGTCACCCACTACCAGGACGGCGGGTACGAGCCGGCGAACCTCACCGCCCTCGCGGGCGAGACCAACGGGTTCGAGGCCATCGTCGAACCGGTGACCGCGCTGCCGGAGAACACGGTCGACCTGACCGCCCTCGGCGGCCCACCGGCCACGGACTAGCTCCGGGTGATGGACCGCCGGCCAGGTCAGAGGGCGATGCCTGCCCACACGGCGTCGGCATCGGGCATGGCGGCGATCTCGTCGCGGACGCGCTCGGCCGCCGCTCTGAACCGCGGGTCGCCGGTCACCTCCCCGACCGCGGTCCGGATGGTGTCGAGGGCATAGTCCTCCGGAGCGACGACCACCCCGGCGCCGGCGCGGGCCAGCAGGGCGGCGTTCTGGGGCTGGTCGGTCCCCCGCGGCAGGGCGACCTGCGGGACGCCGTGGGCCAGGGCGCCCAGCATCGTGCCGGACCCGCTGTGGGAGACCAGCAGGTCGGCGCGCGCGAGAATCGCGGCCTGTGGGACGAACTCCTCGACGACGGCGTTGGCGGGCACCGCCCCGAGCTCTCCGGGATCGAGCCGTCGCCCCGTCGTGGCGATCACGACGCCGTCGTACCCGGCCAGGGCTGCGAGCCCGACCTTGAAGTCGGCGGCATCGGCGTTCTTGACCGTGCCCAGGGTGAAGTAGGCGACCGGACCCTCGGCCGCGAGCGCCGCGGCCACCTCATCGGGAACCTGGCCAGGCTCCCCGGCACTGGGCCGGATCGGGGTCGTGTCGAGCCACGGTGGTGGGCCGTCGGGGTGCAACGAGGGCGGGCAGAGGTCGAGGGCAGGCTCCGAGGACGCCTGCGCCCACAGCCCGGGCTCATCCATGGCCTCGCCCACGTGGCCGATGAGGTGGGCGTAGAACGAGAACATCGGCCCGAGGCCGTGAGCCGCTGCCGGCACGTCGAGCGATCGCGCCAGCAGGGGCCCGGCGATCTCCAGGACCTCGTGCACGATGAGGTCGGGACGCCACTCCCGCGCCATCTCGACCAGATCGGCCAGCCTGGGGAGCGCCGGCTTGCCGAACAGCGCCACCACCCCGCCCATCATCCTGCGTTCATCGGACAGGGTCGGGTCGGCCCACACCGCCTGGTTCGCAGACCACGCCTCCGCCCACGTCGGTCCGACGAGGTGGACGTCGAGCCCTCGTGCGGCCAGCGGGGCGATCAGCTCCGGGCCGGTCGCGACGCGCACGTCATGGCCCGCACGCGCCGCCGCCCTCACCAACGGCAGCATCGGCAGGAAGTGCCCGTAAGCCGGGCACGAGGTGAACAGCACCCGCGCCATGCCTCTGATGGTGGCACCGGCGGTGCGGCCGGTCCAGCCACCCACTGCGCCGGCACTCGTCCGGTCGTGTGTCGCGCCAGCTCCAGGTTGGCCTGGTGAAGGCCGGCGAGCCAGTCCTGGTCCAGGCGCGCGTCGACCGGTTGGACTCCTCAGCCGCCGGCGGCGAGCCGTTCCCAGGTCGCGGTGTCGACGTTGCCGGTGGGGTCCAGTTGCCTGCGCTGCTGGAGCCTGGTCACCGCCGCACGGGTCCGTACGCTCATCACCCCGTCGATGCGCACCTTCTTGCCCAGGGCGGAGGTCAGCGCACGCTGGATGCGGCGTACGGGCTCGCCGGTGGAGCCGACCTTCAGCAGCGGCTGGGAGCCGCGGGCGTGCAGGGCGGTCCAGGTCTTGCGGGTGACCTTGCCGGTGACCTTCTGTCCGAGCCTGCGCTGGGCCTTCTTGACCGCACGGGCCGTCGCCTTGTCGTAGCGGCCGCTGGTGGCCGGCTTGCCGAGGTGCTGCTTGCGCAGCACGCACTGCAGGGCCTTGACGTGCTTGCCGCGCGAGCCGGGACGGAGTCGCGGGTACTTCCGCTGGTCGACCTGGACGCCCCGGCACTTCTTGGTGTCCTTCGCGGCGGTGGAGCCACCGTCCACGTCGACCCAGTTCAGGTCGATCTTCCGGGTCACACCACCGTGGGTCTGCCAGGCGTCGAGGAGGTACTGGTGGGCGCGCTCGTGGTCGTCCCACTCGGAGGTGGTCACCCAGCTGCCCGCGTCGGTGTCGGCAGCGCCGTTGTCCCACGCGAACCAGATGTCGTCGGGCATCACGTAGGAGCCCTTCGAGAGGTTGTTGGCGAGGTCGAGCGACGTGATGGCCGCAGCGATGTTCGAGTAGACGCCGGAGCGGTAGCCCTGCGCATGCAGCTGCTGGGTCCACCCGGACAGGAACGACAGCGCCGCCCGGCGACAGGTCTGGTCGGTGATGTCGTAGTCCTCGAGGTCGTAGTACAGCGTGCTGCCGGACCCGATGGCGAGGGACTGGACAGAGGCGACGGCGGCGGCCGCCTCGGCGCGGCCCTGGGCCTCCGCGGTCGGCCGGTCGGCGGACATCACGCTGTCGTACGCCGTGCAGGAGGCCTGGGGGCCCACGTGGATCGGCATCAGGTGCCAGCCGGCGGCGGCCTGCGTGCGGACCCAGTCGGCGGTGAGCTCGGGCTGCGCGCACAGCCGGTTGCTGCCACCGGTGTAGATGCCGACGGCGGCGAACGGCGAGGAGAGCCGCCACGCGTCCATGGTCGCCTGGTCGGGAGCCGTGCAGGCGTCGAAGCCGTATCCCGTGAACGGGCCGGGCGCGACGACCGACGTGGCCGCGCGGGCAGCCTGCGGGGCGGAGGGCTCCGCCACCGACGGCGCGGCGAGGCCAGCCACGGTCAGGCACGAGGCCGCGGCGAGAGCCGTCAGGCGGGTCAGGACGTGCATGGGTTGGATCCTCTCGTCGTGCCCGAGCCGGGCGAGCGGTCTGGCGAGAGGCTACCCGGGTCGACGAAGGACCGTCCGGCGCGCCTCGTGGGTCGTTCCCACTTCCGGCCTCCGAGCCGACGTTGCATCCTGAAGAGGCACGAGAGCAGTGCCGGGCCGACTGAACCCGGGCGGCATCGCAGGGCGTTGAACGGTTAGGGGTGTTCTCGGGCAGGTCGTGGCGAGGAGGCGACGTGCAACAGGGCGACGAGGACCGGTTCACCGAGTTCGTGCGCACGCACACGGCCTCGTTGTTCCGGACCGCGTACCTCATGACGGGCGACTACCAGCGAGCCGAGGATGTCCTCCAGAGCGCCTTGATCCGCGTCTACCAACACTGGCCGCGGGTGGACACCATGGACCACCCGGTTGGCTATGCGCGCAAGATCGTGATGAACCAAGCGGTGTCCTGGTGGCGCAAGCGCTCCTCGCACGAGTCCCTCGTGACGTTGCACGACGAGCCGGCCTGGAGTGGTCGGGTCGACGAGGTTCCCGAGCACGAGCGCGTGTGGGCGGCGGTGCTCAGCCTGCCTCGTCGCCAGCGCGCGGTGATCGTGCTCCGGTACTACGAGGACATGTCCGAGGCGCAGATCGCGGTGACGCTCGGCATGGCTCCAGGCACGGTGAAGAGCCACAGCCACGCCGCCTCCCTCCACTTGGCCCAGCTGCTCGGCGAACCGCCGGTCGCGTCCCACCTGCCCGCGGAGGAGGTGACCTGATGAACCTGGACCAACGACTGACGCGCGCGGCTCGACGGCTGGCGGACGGGGTCGACCCACCTGCTGTGGATCTTGACGAGATCCGCTCGCAGGCACGCAGGCGTCAGCAGCGCAGGGCCTCGATGGTCACCGCAGCGGTGCTCACGGCCGTGACCGCAGGCGGCGCACTGTTCGCCATCAACCGGAACGGCGGCGCGCCGGATCCGGTGGAGCCCGCGCCCTCGCCGACCAGGACCGTCACGTCGATACCCACCCCGGTGCCCAACCCGTTCCCCAAGTCGATGACCCTCCCGGAGGTGGTGGCTCACCCTGACACCCTGCTCTCCACTGTGGCAGTGGACCCGACCGATCCCGACACGAGGCTGTCGATCTGGTCCGTCTCCTGCACCAGGCCTTGCCCGCAGCGTCCACCCACGTCGTTCGAGGCGCTCGCCCTGACCAGCGACGGCTACCAAACGACCACGTACGTGCACCCGCCGTTCGAAGTCGGTGTCGACCTGCAGGTGACCAGCCCCCGTGCCGGCCTGTTCCTCGTGGTCGACGGGAGCAACGGGGGTGAGTGGCTGGTCGACGTGGACGGGACCGTACGCAGCGTGACACGTGTCGCCGACGAGATCCGGCCCGCTGACCCGCGGCGGTGGTTCCCCTGCGTTGGCCGCTGGCGCGACACCTGGTGCTCACTCGATCCGGACACGGCGACCGTTCATGAGTGGCCCACCGCGTGGGACGGCTCCGCGGCGAGGCCGGACTCCGGCGACAGCCCTTGGGGAGCCAATCCCGAGCCACGCTCCACGGGCGAGTCCGGCCTCCTCGAGGCCTGGTGGGACACCGACAGCGGCCGACAGGTGCGCACCCTCGCCGAGGCGCATGTGGGCGACTACCTCCTAGGCTCCCCTCCCGGCGTGATGTCCTTCTGGGCCGTGCCCGACGGCGCCACCGTCGATCTCTACACGAGCCGCGACGGAGGCGCCAGCTGGGAGCGGGACACCCGCGCGGCGCCCGGTCTCACGCGGCACTTGCAGGTGCAGCGCACTGCGGACGGCACCTGTTGGCCTGCAGCACCTACCCGCGGCTCGTGGTGTGGCGGGCGGAGGAGTCCGGCGGTCCCTTCCGGAAGGTGTACGAGCAGCAGGGGGCGGGCCTGGCGGAGACGTCCGGTGCCGGCCTGTGGACGCAGGGCAACCTCGTCCGCGCGAGTGCGAACGCCACCGTCGCGGTCTCCGAGGACGACGGGCTGACCTGGACGACCATCCGGGGATGGCGCTGACGTCAACAGGGCCGTCGGGTCAGACCACCGACAACGGCAGCGCCCGACCAACCAGGCTCCGGCGTACGACGGGCAGCTCGCCGGCGATCCGTCGGATCTCCATCGCCGCGGCAGAGGTGGGGGCGGCCACCATTGCCGGCACCCCGAGGTCGCCGGACGTGCGCAGTGGCAGGTCGAGCGGGATCTGGCCGAGCAGCGGTGCGGCGATGGTCTCCGCGAGCCGGGCGCCACCGCCCTCCCCGAAGATCGGGGTGTGCTCGGCGCACGAAGGGCACACCAGGGCCGACATGTTCTCCACGACTCCCGCGATGGGCATCCGCGCGTCCCGCGCCATCCGGCCCACCCGGGCGGCCACCGTCTGGGCGGCCAGCTGGGGTGTGGTGACCGCCAGCAGCTGGGCGTCGGGGATCAGGTCGAGCAGCGTCAGCGTGACGTCGCCCGTCCCGGGCGGCAGGTCGAGCAGCAGGGTGTCGAGCTCGCCCCAGTGCACGTCGGTCAGGAACTGCTCGAGGGCCTTGTGCAGCATCGGACCCCGCCAGACGACGGGCTCCTCCTCCTCGACGAAGAAGCCCACCGACATCAGGGCGACGCCGTGCGCCTCGACGGGCAGCATGACGCCCTTGAGCGCGACGGGTGAGCGGCGTACGCCGAACAGGTGCGGGATCGAGTAGCCCCAGACGTCCGCGTCGAGCACCCCGACCCGCTGGCCCTGCTGGGCCAGGGCGACCGCCAGGTTGGCGGTGACGGACGACTTGCCGACCCCGCCCTTGCCGCTGGCGACGGCGTACACGTTGGTGGTCGAGCCGTCGCCGAACGGGTGGGTCCCCTCGGCCCGGCCACCCCGCAGCTTGCCGGCGAGCTGCAGCCGCGCGGCCTCGCTCATCGCTCCGAGGGTGACCTCGACCCGCGTCACGCCGGCCACTGCGGCGACGGCCGCGGTCACGTCGGCGACCAGCCGCTCCTTCATCGGACAGGTGGCGGTGGTGAGCCGGACGGTGACCCGGACCAGCCCGGACCTGCCCAGCTCCACGTCGCCGACCATGCCCGCGTCCGGGAGGGGCAGCTTGAGCTCCGGGTCCTCGACGCCGGCCAGCGCCGCGTGCACCGCGTCGAGGTCCACGGCGGACCCGGGGCGGCTGCGGGAGAGCAGGCTCATGCGTCCACCCCCGAGTCGTGCCCGGAGACGTCCGAACGGCCGCCGTCGACCCGGAAGGCCCGGCGCTTCGGCTTCACCGGGCGCATGAGGAACTCCGGCCGGCGCAGCCCCGAGGCGCTCGGTCCGGGCCGGGTGGTGTCCATCCAGGCACGGTAGACCTCGCGCGACAGCTTGGTGTCCACCACGACGTCGCCGTACTGGTCGTCGGCGTGGGCTCGCTCCAGCCGCACCTTCTGGTGCCAGCAGTGCATGCCGGAGAGCGGGTCGGGGTGCACGGCGAAGGCGAGGTTCTGGTGCACACCCGGGTCGTCCCAGTCGATCCGTTCGCTGTCGGGGTCCTCGCTCTTGAACGGCTTGATCCCCTCCTTGTAGCGCAGCTTCCAGATGCCGTCGTCGCTGTGGCTCAGGTCGACGAGACCCATCGCCCACCTGGACCCGGCGTTCTCCGCGGTGCGCCAGCGCCCCATGTGGTGCGAGAGACCCACGACGCCGGGCCGGATCGCCTCGGTGGACCACGCACGCGCCACGAAGTAGCCGATCTCGGTGTTGACCCGCACCAGGTCGCCGGTGGCGAACCCGAAGCGGGCGGCGTCGACGCTGTTCATCCACATCGGGTGGGTGTTGGCCAGCTCGTTGAGGTACTTCGCGTTGCCGGTCCTGGTGTGGATCAGCGTGGGCAGCCGGAAGGTCGGCATCAGCACCATCTCGGCGTTGTCGTGGTCGATGGAGCGGCGGCTCACGTGCGACTCGATGTAGCCCGGGGCGGCGTACTCCCCCCAGCCGAAGTCGACCATGGTGTCGCTGAAGAGCTCGAGCTTGCGTGAGGGCGTCAGCCAGCCCTGCGTGCGCGTGCCGTCCTCGTGCACGACCCCCACCGATCCGGCCTCGCCCACCAGTGGAGGCGTCGAGTCGAGGGTGACGGGCTTGCGCAGCACGCCCTGCGCGTCGGCGGTGGTCCCCTCCATCTCGGCGTCGGTGAGCTCGCGCTCGTCGAGCCGGTAGGCGTCCTTGGTGACCTCGAAGACGCCGTACTTGCGCATGTACGCCAGCGGGGAGAGGCCCTGCTCGGCGGCTGCCTCCGGCAGCCCAGGGACGCTGTTCTCGAAGACCCAGCGGTAGTACTCGTCCACGGTCACCTTCTCGCCGGGACGGTACGGCGACTCGAAGTACTGGCGGATCCCGAGGGAACCGTCGGGGTCGATCCGCCAGGACAGCTCGAACCAGAACTCGTTCTCCTCCCAGACCTCGCCGGGGTTCGACTCGCGGGAGTCCGAGACGAGCCGGCCCATCTTCTCCATCGCCACCCGGGTCACCGGCTGCCGGAAGCCGAGCCACTTGCCGGCGTACTGCTCGTAGGACTGGGTGTCGTGGCGCTCGGTGCTGTGCCCCATCGGCAGCACGTAGTCGGCGAACGTGGCCGTCTCGGACCAGGTGGGGGTCAGCGCCACGTGGCACTCGACCAGGGCCTCGTCGGTGAGCGCCTCCAACCAGCTGAACCCGTCGGGGTTCGTCCACACCGGGTTGTAGACGCGCGAGAAGTACATCGCGAGCTTGCCGCGACCGTCCTGGAGAAGGTGTGGCAGGAGGATCGACATCTCGTTGGTCGACATCGGGAACTCGGGCGGGTAGAGCAGCTCGTTCCAGGACTCGTGACCGCTGGGGACGTTGGGTCCGTGCGCGATGATCTTGTCCCAGCCGTTGGGGCTGGTGCCGCCCTTGGTGCCCACGCTGCCGGTGAGGACGTTGAGGAAGAACAGCGCGCGGGAGACCTGCCAGCCGCCGAGGTTGCCGGCGGTCGCGGCGCGCCAGACGTGGGCGGACAGCGCGCTGCCGGCGGTGGCCACGATCTCGGCGAGCTCCTCGATCTGGGCGACCGGCACCTGCGCCTGCTCCGCGGCGTAGGCGAACGTGTAGGTCGCGTAGTCCTCGGTGAGCGTCTCCATGAACAGGTCGAAGTCGTCGGTGGCGAGGTCGGGGTGCAGGTGCTGGAGGTACGTCGACCAGTTCACCCAGCGCTTGACGAAGGCTCGGTCGACCTGGTCGGTCCGCAGCAGGTACGACGCGACCGCGAGCAGGATGGCGGCCTCGCTCCCGGGCCACGGGGCCATCCACAGGTCGGCGTGCGAGGCGGTGTTGGACAGCCGCGGGTCGAGCACGACCACCTTGGCGCCACCCTCGACCTTGCCCTCCATGATCCGCTGGGCGTGCGGGTTGAAGTAGTGCCCGGCCTCGAGGTGGCTGGAGATCAGCAAGATCACCTTGGCGTTGGCGTAGTCGGGTGAGGGCCGGTCGTAGCCGCCCCACAGGGCATAGCCGAGCCGGGCCCCGGCCGAGCAGATGTTGGTGTGGCTGTTGTGCCCGTCGACGCCCCAGGCGAGCAGGAAGCGCTCGGCGAAGCCGTCCTCGCCGGGGCGACCTACGTGGTAGAGCACCTCGTCCTTCCGGTCCTCCACGATGGCGGCCCGGATCCGGCCGGCGATGTCGTCGAGCGCGTCGTCCCAGCTCACTCGTTCCCAGTCGCCCCCGCCACGCTTCCCGGTGCGGCGCAGCGGGTGGAGGATGCGCTCGGGATCGTTGATCTGGTTGATCGTCGCCGGCCCCTTCGCGCAGTTGCGGCCGCGCGAGCCGGGGTGCGCGGGGTTGCCCTCCAGCTTCTTGATCGACATGTCGGACTTGTCGACGTAGGCCAGCAGGCCGCAGGCGGACTCGCAGTTGAAGCAGGTGGTCGGGACGAGCATGTACTCGTGCGGCACCTTGCGGGGGTGCGCCTTCGCGTCGTACTCCACGTGGTGGTCCCAGTCGGCGACCGGCGGGAAGTTGCGCAGGCGTTCGTGGGTGCGCTCCCCCGGCAGCTTCAGCGGGGTGATCTCGCGCTCCGACTCAAGCGTCATGGCAGGTCCCTTCGAGGCGGGGTGAGCTGACAGAAGAGCTGACAGGTGGGCAGAAACGGTGTGCGGCGCCGGAGATCACGACAGTGGGACGTCCTGGCCGGCCCGGACGAAGACGCTCTCGTAGGCCAGCAGCGCCGGTTGCACGACTAGACCCGCGACGGCGAGGAGCCAGGCACTCTCGAGTCCCCAGGCGACTGCGCCCAGGGCGACGGCCACCGCCACCGGGACCACCCCGCCGTACCAGAAGGTCCGCGAGTAGCGACCCGACCAGACGATGCGAGCGGCCACCGCGGCCTGCTCGGTGGCATGGCTGCCGGTGTACTCGAGGACGAGCATCAGCAGGTGCAGCACCGACGCGACCACGAACGAGGCCGCGAGCAGCGTCCACGCGGCGTCGTCGAGGTCGGCGAACAGCGCGGCGACGGCCAGCGCCCCGCTGCCGACCATGACGGCCTGCACCAGCAGGTGCCAGAAGAGCAACGGCGACTGCCAGAGGTCGCGGCCCTCGGCCTGCCCGAACAGGAAGGCCGTGTAGCCGGCCATCATCGCGCTGGCCGGCAGCGCCAGCCACGCCAGCGCCGTCATCGCCCAGCCGACCTCCAACCAGGCCGCCACCAGCCAGAGGACGGCGCCGCCGGAGAAGATCGTCAAGACGTACGCCCCGAGCACCAGCCACGAGGTCCAGTTGGACTTCAAGAAGATGTACAAGAAGCGCTCGGGGCGCTTGAGGTCCCACACCAGCAGGGCCCCGGTCGTGGCTGCCCCGAAGAGACCCAGCAGGGGCGCCGCATAGTCGCCGGCCGCCCCCAGGTCGATGCCGAGGATGTGTGCCAGGCCGGCCAGGGCGAGCGCGCCCGCGCCCACGCCCTTGGTCCACAGGTAGGTGGTGACCTTCCAGCCCCAGGGCCGCGGATGGGCGGTGTTCAGCGTGGTGCGGGCATTCGTGGCCGGGTCCGGCGTCAGGTCGCCCGCGTTCTCGAGGCGTTGCCGATCCGGCTTGGCCCAGATGTAGGTGTCATCGACCGGGGCCGCCAGCGGATCGAGCACGGCCCGGTCGGCGCCCAGGTAGAAGACGTTCGGGCCGGTGTTCTGCTCGGGCGAGCGGACGGTGGTGGGGTGGTCGTTGACCAGCCGCGCGATGCCGCTGGTCGGGTCGTCGAGGTCTCCCACCCAGATCGAGTGGGTCGGGCAGACCACCACGCAGGCCGGCTCGAGGTCCT
Organism: uncultured Actinomycetota bacterium; assembly: GCA_963807335.1. GTDB lineage: Bacteria > Actinomycetota > Actinomycetes > Propionibacteriales > Nocardioidaceae > Nocardioides. Next base: position 70,472 of record CAWEBT010000009.1, on the reverse strand, counting down.
CGTCGACGCGGTGGGCACACAGGTTGCACTTGGCGGCGGTGCTGGTGTCCTTGTCGATGTAGATCGCGTCGTACGGGCAGGCCTGCATGCAGCTCTTGCAGCCGATGCAGCGCTCCTGGTCGAAGTCGACGATGCCGTCCTCGCGCTTGAACAACGACTCCGTCGGGCAGATCTTCACGCAGGGTGCGTCGGTGCAGTGGTTGCAGCGCATGACGCCGAACGATCGCGTGGTGTCCGGGAAGGACCCGCCGTCGACGTACTTGACCCAGGTGCGGAACTGTCCGAGGGGTACGTCGTGCTCGGTCTTGCAGGCCACGGTGCAGGCGTGGCAGCCGATGCAGGTGCGCTGGTCGATGGCGAACCCGAGCTGCATCCCTTCAGCTCTTCCGGATGAGGTAGCGGTAGACGCCGTCGTCCACCGAGCTTTCCAGCAGCTCGTTGCCGGTGTCCTTGGCCCAGGACGGGATGTCGCTCTGCGAGCCGCCGTCGGTCGCCTCGATCAGCAGCACCTGACCCGGGCTCAGGGACTTGATGCCCCTCGAGACGAGCAGCACCGGCATCGGGCACTTCTGGCCCTTGGCGTCCACGGTTGCGTCGACCTTGTGGTCCATGAGTCTTCTTCCGTTGGGCTCGACCCCGAGGCCGAGCAGCGGTCAGATGAACAGGTTGATCTGCGAGCGGCTCATCGCGGAGAGCGCGGTCGCCGCGCCCACCGGGTCGCCGGCGCCCTCGATGAGCTGGTCCTGGCGCAGCCCCATCAGCTCCATCGTCATCTCGCACGGCCAGAGGTTGACGCCGAGCTCGGTGCACATCTCGAGCAGCTCCTTGGGGCTGGCGACCTTGTTGTCGCGCGCCAGCTTCCGCATCATCCAGGAGCCGGCTCCACCCATGTTGAGCTTGGAGAGCTTCATGTGGCTGACCCCCGGCGGGTTCATCCCCGCGAGCGCCTTGGTCATCGCGTTCGTCCCGGTGATCCGCACGTCGTCTCGGACCAGCGGGAAGAGCCCCCAGAAGGTGAAGAAGATGGTCGTCCTCATCCCGTAGGCGGCCCCGGTCGAGCCCAGGATCAGGGTCGGCCAGATCTTGTCGAGATCCCCGCTCCACGCGACGATCGTCATGCTCTCGGGCGCTTCGTCCTCCGGCACTGCATCGGTCATGACGGCTTCCTTCTGTCGCACGAGGGATTGCGCTGTGTTCCGCGTCACACTACATTCGTGATCACGCATACAACAAGGCCCTCGAGGCGCGAGTTGTCCGGACATTACGGCGGGACCGGCGGTTCCGGCGGACGCATCCGGCAGGGCCTCGGTCGGAGGAAGGACACGCCGCATGGAAGCCTGGACGATCTCAGCCAAGGAGCTCCACGAAGAGATCCTGCGAGGCCGCGTCTCCGAGATCCTCGACGTGCGCAACTCCGAGGAGTACGCCGCCCAGACGCTGGAAGGTCCACGGGAGGTGGCGACCCGGCACGCGCCCGTGTACGAGGTTCTCGAGGAGCCCGAGCGGTTCGCGTCCGACACGCTGGACGAGGCGATCATCGTGTGTGCCCACGGGAACGGCTCGGCCCTCGTGGTCGACGAGTTCAACGCCCTCGGCAAGGAGACGCGATCGCTGGCCGGCGGCATGGAGGCGTGGGCCATCCTCCTGGTGCCCGTCGAGCTGGACGGACTGCCTGAGCCGGCCCGTGCCTGGCAGCTCCAGCGTCCCGCCAAGGGCTGCCTGTCCTACGTGATCGGCGTCCCGGGCGAGAACTGCATCATCGTCGACCCGGCCCGGCACCACGCGCCGTACCTCGAGCTCGCCGAGACGCATCGGATGACGGTCACCCACGTCATCGACACCCACGTGCACGCCGACCACATCAGTGGCGGCCCGGCTCTCGCCGGACGGCTCGGTGTCGAGTACCACCTCCCGCCGGAGGACAGCCCCGAGGCGATCCCCTTCCCGAACCGGGCCCTGGTCGACGGCGAGGAGCTCCCGCTGGGCGGCGAGACCGTGATGCGGGCCATGACGATGCACCTGCCCGGCCACACCCCCGGGACCACAGCGCTGCTGGTGGGCGAGCGACTGCTGCTGGTGGGCGACACCATCTTCGTCCGAGGCCTGGGTCGACCCGACTTGACCGGCCAGGCGGAGGACCTGGCCCGCTCGCTGTTCCGCAGCGTCCACGACCGGCTCGAGCCGCTCGACCCGGACACCGTGATCGCGCCCGCCCACTGGTCCAGCCGAGACGAGTTCGACGATGCCGGCACCGTGACCACGACTCTTCGGCACGTGTTCGAGGCAACCCTGCTTAACGAGCGGGCCATCGAGCGCTTCGTCGAGGAGATCGTCGCCACGCTGCCGGCGGCGCCCTCGACCTACGACACCATCCGGTTGGTCAACGCCGGGCAGTTCCACCCGCCCGAGGACGAGCTGACGGTGCTCGACGTCGGGCGCAACCAGTGCGCCGCATCCACCTCGCTGACCTGACCCGACCGAGGCGCCGAGTCGAGAGGACACCCATGGCAGCCGACCCAGGGCCGGGTGAGCCGGCCTCCGACCACGGACCGGATGCCGGAACGGACCCCGACTACCGCTTCACGCTGGCCAACGAACGGACCTTCCTCGCCTGGATCCGCACCTCGCTGGCCCTGATGGCCGCCGGCGTCGCGGTGATCCGCTTCGTGCCGGGCCTGACCCTGATGCGCCATGCCCTCGGGTTCCTGCTGATCGGACTGGGTGGGTTCCTCTCCTGGATCTCCTACCACGACTGGCGCCGCAACGAACGGGCGATGCGCCTTGGGCGACAGCTGCCCCGGTCGTTCGTCCCGGGGCTCGTTTCGTGGTGCCTGGTGGGCGCCGCACTGGTCGCGCTCGCCCTCGTCATCGCCGACCTCGTCGACTGAGCCATGGTGCTGCGCCGGTTGTGGAGCCACGGACGCGACGCTCCTCACCACGATGCGGGGCTGCAGGCCGAACGCACCGCCATGGCCTGGCAGCGCACCGCGCTCGGCGTGGCCGGGGTCTCAGCGCTCCTGCTCCACGGGACCGGTGACCGCCTCGTCTCGGCGGCGCCCGGCCTCTTCGGGCTCGCCATGGCGACGGCCCTGCTCGTGCTCAGCGAGCTGCGCTACGAGCGCACCGTGGCGCGCGTCGAGGAAGGCAGCGACACCGACCGCGCGCGGCCGTTGCTGCTGCTGTCGGCGACCGTGTCTCTCCTCGCGGTCATGGCCATCGGCCTGATCCTGGTCCAGGGGTAAACTAATGGTCCTGTGGCGCCAAGGAGGTGACCGTGAACGAGACCCTCGAGGCCGAGCTTCGTGACCTGCACGAGCGGGTGTGCAAGGCGATCTCCGATCCGAAGCGGTTGCTGATCATCAGTGTGCTGCGCGACGGCGAGGTCAGCGTGGGCGAGATCGCCGAGTCCCTCGGCGTGAGCCAGTCCAACGCCAGCCAGCACCTGGCTGTCCTCCGCGAACGCGGGATCGTGACGACCAGGCGGGCCGGCACCAGCGTCTTCTACTCGTTGCGGAGCCGGAAGATCCTGACCGCGATCGATCTGATGCGCGAGTTCCTCGCGGATGAGGGCGACGTCCCCGATGAGCGACCCGGCGCGAAGCTCACCAGCATCTTCCTCGGCTGAGGGCCCCGGCGCGCGGTCTCACGATCGACCCGCCCCTTCCTGCTCGTGCTCCTGCCTCGTGAGCGAGGTTGCAGGCGCGTTCGCGCGGGCACGGCGCCAGGCCACCAGTCCAGCAAGGGCGCAGACGGCCGCCAGCACCGCCCAGCCCGGGACTCCCCCGAGCCAACGCGTCACGAGCTCCTGGGCGCGGAGCTCAAGGTCGGTCGAGTCGCCCAGACCGATGGATCCGGTGATCCCCGCGGTGCCGTCGTACCTGAGGAACACAGCCCCGATCAGGACGAAGAAGATCCCGGAGACGAGCGAGACGGTGTGCACCCGCCACCGGCCCAGCTCGTGGGTCCGGCCGCGCAGCCACCGCCGCGACCCGAGGTCGTAGCGGTCCCAGAGGGAGGCCAGCACGAACAGCGGGGCGGCCATGCCCAGTGCGTACACCGCGAGCAGGACGCCACCCCTCCACGGGGTGTCCTGGGTGGCCGCGACCGTGAGGATCGATCCGAGCACCGGTCCCGAGCAGAACCCGGCCAGGCCGTAGACGGTGCCCAGCAGCAGGGTCGAGACCCACCCGTCACCACTCCGAGCAGCCACGGCCGTGTTGAGGCGCTCGGCGAACGGAAGCGTGAAGCCCCTGCCGGCGATCTGCAGCAGCCCGAGGCCGATGATCATCCAGCCGGCCAGTGCGATGAGCAGCGGCCGGTGCCCGTAGAAGATCGTCGAGGCGGCTGCTGCGCCGGTGCCCAACGGCACCAGCGTCAGCAGCAGGCCGAGGTAGAACACGAGGGTCCGCACCACCAGGGCACGCCTGCTCGCGAAGGCATAGGCGAAGAACGACGGCAGCAGCAGAGCGCTGCACGGCGACAGCAGGGCGAGCACGCCCGCCGCGAAGGCCGCGAGCAGGCCGACCTCGGTCACCCGTCGGCCTCCTCGGCGGCCTGTTCGATGGACTCCTCGAACACCTCGACCGGCTGGGCGCCCATGACGGGGATCCCGTTGATGACGAACGCCGGCGTGCCGGTGACGCCGATGGCCTGCCCCTCGGCGAAGTCCGCCGCGACGCTCTGCTGCGTCGCCTTCGACTCCATGTCCGCACGGAACCGGTCGACGTCGAGCCCGATCTGCTCTGCCACCCCGGCCACGAAGCCCTCGTCCAGCTTGCCGGAGTTGGGCGGCTGCTGGTCCGCGTACATGGCGTCGTGGAACTCCCAGAACCTGCCCTGGGCGGCAGCCGCTCGGCCGGCGTGGGCGGCGGTCCCGGACTCCGGGCCCAGGTAGGGGAAGTCGCGCCACTCGATGCGCAGCGTGCCCGCCTCGACGTACTCCTCGATCAGCGTCGGCGCGGTGTCCCGCGCGAACTTGCCGCAGAAGGGGCACTGGAACTCCGAGTACGCCAGCATGACGACCGGAGCGTCCACGTCGCCGATGGCCATCGGGTCGTTCGGCTCGCGCCGTACCAGCTCCTCCCAGACGGCGTCCGGAGCCTTCTCCTGGTCGCCGGCCCGACCCGAGCTGGCGCTGCTCCCCCCGGACGGCTCGTCGCCGCCCCCAAGAGCCGCCCCCACCAGGCTTGCGACCAGCAGCACGGCGGCTACGGCGGCGACGACGAGGGGGACGACAGGACTCTTCCGACGCTCAGACACGAGCGGCACCTCCACGAGATGGTGTTGTGAGACAGGACAGTTCTCCCAGCAGGCGCCGGTGCAGCGCCCAACCGAGCAGACCGATGGCCAGCGCCTGCAACAGCGGCTGGACGGGTTCGAACCACGCGATTGCGCCCGCGCTGCCCAGCGCGAGCAACGCCAGCTTGTTGCACGTCGGGCAGCCCACGGCCAAGAAGGTCAAGGCGGCGCCCAGCCAGCCACCGCGCCGCAGCGCGGGCTCGTCCTCACGCGGTGCGGGATCGACGTACGTCGCGAGCAGCAGGCCGCCCAGGACCGAGGAGACGAGCAACGACGGCCAGGCCCACACGGTGGGCGGGATCTCCCGGCCGAAGACAGGGGTGTCGATGAGATCCGTGGGGATCGCCACGACCAGGACGAACACCGAAGCAGCACCCACGGCCACGATCCAGCGCCGCCTCGGCCAGGTGCGCAACGCCAGCACCGCTCCGCTGCTCACGACGCGCCCACCTCGACGAGCTCGCCGTGCGACCGCCACTCGAGCATGCCGCCATCGAGCCGACGGGCCGGCACCCCCGCAGCGGAGAGCAGCCGAACGGCATCGTGGGCCATCACGCAGAAGGCGCCGCGGCAGTACGCCACGATCTCGCCGCGTTCGAGCAGCTCCTCGGCCCGCCCGGCCAGGGACTCCAGCGGCGCACTCAGGGCCCCGGGGATGTGTCCCGCGGCGTACTCGACGGCAGGTCGTACGTCGAGCAGCGCGACCTCCCCGGCGGCCAGCAAGCGGTGGAGCTCATCGGTGCTGACGAGACCGACCTCGTCGGCCCCGGGCAGCCCCAGGTAGGCCTCCAGCGCGGCGGCCACGTCCGCCGACCGGGAACGCGCCACCGTGCGCATCGCGTCGTACAGGCCGAGGACGTCCTCCCCGGCGAGCCGGTAGTAGACCTTCGTGCCCTCTCGGCGCGTGCGCACCAGGTTGGCCATCTTGAGCACCTGCAGGTGCGCCGAGACCGTGCTCAGCCCCATGCCGGCCGCGCGCGCCAGTCCCTCGACCGTGCGTTCGCCCTGGGCCAGCAGCTCCACCAGCTCGAGACGCTTGGCGCTGCCGAAGGCCTTGCCCACCACCGCGAGCTCGTCGAAGACCCGCGCCCTTCGATCCGTATCGTCCACCAGTCCTCCAAAGATCTTTGGAGGAACCCTAGACGGGTCGAACGAACGTCACAACCCCGGGGTGCGCGCCAGGCCCTTGGTCCGTGCCGCAGGATCGCGATGCCGCCGCCCGGCTCGGCCAGGACCACTACCGGGACACCTGACCCGTGCTGCCGGGTGCCGCGACCAAGACCACGCTGAGGGTCGCCATCGCCGTCTCGTACCGGCAAGGTGGGGAGGGAGACCTCGCCAAGTTCGTCGACGACGCGCTCCTCCAGCTGGAGGCGGGTCTCGCCGAGCCCGGCTCGGCTCCCGCCACCACCCGAAGGGAAACGGTCCGATGACATCCTCCGCCGCCACTCCTGGCACCGACACGTCGCCGGGCAAGGCGCTGATCACGGGCAGCGCGGCTCCGTTCGCCCAGCGCCTCGTCGGTCGGCTCGAGAGCCGCGGGTGGGAGGTCAGCACGATCGTCCACGCCGATCCGGACCTCCTGCCCCCCACGCATTCCCTCCACGTCCTCGCGCCGGCGCCCAACGCCCTGTCCACCGCCGTCCGCGACGCGGATGTGGTCATCCTGCTCAGCGGGATCGGCAGCCTGACGTCGATGGTCGACGACGCGCGCGACCTGGACACGGTCCTGGTGGACCTCAAGCCCGGGTCCGCGTTGATCGAGGTCACCACGATGGCCGTGTTCGGCCACGCTTCGGGTGACCGCCCCGTCTCCGAGCAGGACGACCCCGTGGTGCCTGCCGACCTGGACCCGGTGGCGGCCTCCGAGATCCGGGTGATGGCCTCCGACGACTGGCTGCGGGGCGTCGTCGTACGACCCGGCCTCGTGTACGGCGACGGCGGCGGGCTGGCGCTCGCGCCGGCCGTCGAGTTCGCCCGCTCCCACGGAGTGAGTCGCTACTTCGGGGACGGGAGCGACGTCCTCCCCACCGTGCACGAGGACGAGCTGCTCGACCTGCTCACGCAGATCGTCACGGACCCGTCCGCACGTGGGATCTACCACGCCACGTCGGGATCGGTGACCACTCGTGAGCTGGCCGACGTCGTTGCGGCCGCGGCCGGAGTCGAGAGCGTCGAGCCGTGGACCTCCGAGACCCTGACGGCCGAGTTCGGCACCACCAACGAGCCGCCACGCGTCAGCGTGCACACCGATCCGGAGCGTGGGCGGGCAACGTCCGAGCTGGGCTGGCGACCCGCCGCTCCCTCCCTGCCCCAAGCCCTCCGCCACTGAGGGCCATCGACCGGCGGGCCGGGTTTCGGGTGCCTCGCCGGCTAGGTCTTCAGGACCCGGTACAGCCCGTAGATCACCCCGGGGACGTGCCCGAGCAGCTGCAGCAGGAAGGCCCAGAGCACCTTGAGGCTCGGCCCGTCCTTGAACAGCACGGCCAGGAACGGCAAGAAGAAGCACAAGATGACGAGCAGTGCCTTGCGCATGATGACGACCTCGTTCTCCGATGGGTCCTGGGTCGCCTCCACGGGCGACCCGTGCAGCACGCTACCCCGTCAGGACCGCGCCGCGAGCTGGCCGATCTCGGTCAGGGTGAGGGCCCGGCGGTAGATGCGGACCTCGTCCAGGCGTCCGTCCCAGAACGCCTCCAGCAGACCCTTCGACGGGTTGTTCTTCGCCCCGACCGCGAGCGGCTCACCACTGACGCAGGTGCGTCCCGACACCCGCATGGCGCCGGCGGCACGGCCGTCGATGTAGACCCTCAGCCAGGTGCCGTCGTACGTCGCCGCCACGTGCCTCCACCGATTGACGGGCAGCGCGCGAGTGCTGTCGAGATAGAGCCAGTTGGCGTTCAGGCAACCGCCGTAGAAGCCACCGACCCTGACGAGACCGCTGGTCCTGACGTTCATCCAGTACGCACCGGCCTTCTCGAGGACCTCCCAGCGGCCGAACGTCTGATCGTTCTGGATCCCGGTGTAGCGCACCCACGCGGACAGCGTGTACGCGTCGAGGTCGAGCACCGGGGAGGTGGGCACGTCGACGTACTGCTGCTGCGAACCGGTCAGCTCGAGTGCGCGGCCGTACCCCGCCAGGCTGTTGACGAGACGGGCGGCGCCCGAAGCGGCCACGACCTGGCCGTGCAGGGCGCTGGGTGACCCGTCGGTGATCGTCCCCTGCGACAGCGTCCCCATCGCGTAGTGCAGGACCAGCCCGTTCGTCGGCACCGCGAGAGCGGCCGAGGCACCGTTGCTCGAGCCCGCGACCGGGACGATCGCCAGCAGCGCGGTGACCACGAGGAGCGAGCGGAGTCGTCGCATCGGAGCCCCTGTCGAGACGTCCAGAACGAAGGTCTTGCCAACCCCCTCAAGTTACAACCGGGCAGGCGTCCGAGCATCCCCAAATCGTGGCAGTGGCGCACCCGTGCCGGCCCGAGGCGATGTCCTTGCTGGGCCGCGGCCTGCTCACCGCCGTACGGCGGTGAGTCAGGGTCGCTCTCGACAAGACACAGCGACCCGTACTCACCGCTGTCGCGGAGGCGATCACCTTCGTCGAGCCGGCGCCCGCATGACTCACATTCCGGACCCCAACGAGCGCGAAAGGATCGGTTGACTCGCGCCACCGAGCATGCGGACACTTGGGCCGACCCCACCTGGGGACCGGCGCGCCCATCCCTACTGCTCGGCGAAGGTGAGCTCTTGCGAGAACTAGGATCCGAACCTCTTCCATCACGACCGGGCCGCTGCTCCTGCCAGGCAGGGGTGCAGGCATGGAGCCCCTGACCGGCCGAGTCGGTTTCGTCGGCCTCGGCAACGTGGGTGCCAAGCTCGCCGGCTCCCTGGTGCGCGGTGGCTACGACCTGGTGGTGCTCGACCTCGATCCGACCGCCGCCGCCCCCCTGCTCGCATCGGGCGCCGCCTGGGCGTCCTCGCCGGTAGACCTGGCGTCCCGCTGTGACGTGGTGATCACGTGCCTGCCGAGCCCGGCAGCGTCCGCCCAGGTGGTCGAAGGTGCCGACGGGCTGCTCGACGGGCTGCGCGAGGGCTCGGTCTGGGTGGAGATGAGCACGACCGACGAGGCCGAGGTACGCCGTCTCGCAGCGCGGGTGGCGGAGGTCGGCGCTGCTTCGGCGGACTGCCCGGTCTCCGGCGGGTGCCACCGAGCGGCCACCGGCAACATCTCGATCTTCGCCGGCTGCGACCGACCCGTGTTCGAGCGGTTGCTCCCGGTGCTGAGCACGATGGGCCGCCAGGTCCTGCACACCGGGGACCTGGGCACCGCCTCGGTGCTCAAGGTGGTCACCAACTACCTGGCCACCGCCAACCTGGTCGCGCTGACCGAGGCCCTGGTGACCGCGGCCGGCGCCGGCATGGACCTGGCCACGACGTACGACGCGATCCGGATCTCGTCCGGCAACTCGTTCGTCCACGAGACCGAGGGGCAGGTCATCCTCAACGGCAGCCGCGACATCGGCTTCACCCTCGAGCTCGTGGCCAAGGACCTCGGACTGTTCCAGGACGTGGCCGACCGTGCCGGAGTGCCGCTGGAGGTGTCACCGCTGCTGGGCGGCATGGTGGCCGGGGCCATGGCCCGCCAGGGACGGCGTGAGCACTCGCCGAACATCATCCGCGGACTGGAGGAGGCCACCGGCATCGTCGTCCAGGCCCCCGGCTTCCCCGCCCAGCTGGTCGACCTGGAGCCCCCGGTCACCGGCAGCGAGGTTCTTCCTCGCGGGGTCTGACCGTCGGGGCACCGCCGAGCCGCCCGTCGGGTTGAATGTCAGACCTCGCACCGGAAAGGAAGCCGACCTTGTCACTCCCCCTGCGAACGCTCACGCGCGAAGAGATCGTGTCTGCCTGCACCGAGATGCTCGGGCCGGACCGTGTCCTCACCGACGAGCAGGTGCTCAAGGAGAACAGCGTCGACCGGTACTACAAGGTCGAGAACGTCTTCGGCATCTACTCGCTGCCGCTGCCTGCCGCCGTTCTCAAGCCAACCTCCACCAGCGAGGTGGCCGCCATCTTGACGTTCGCGAACGAGCACCGCGTCAACGTCGTCCCCAAGACCGGCGGCAGCGCGACCGAGGGCGGCCTGGAGACCGTGGTCGAGAACTCCATCGTCGTTGACGGGTCGTCGATGGACGCGATCCTCGACATCGACACCGAGGACATGCTGGCAACGGTCCAGTGCGGTGTCGGCCTCGAGACTCTCGAGAACCAGCTGCGGGCGATCGGCTACACCACGGGGCACTCGCCGCAGTCCAAGCCCCTGGCCCAGCTCGGGGGGCTCGTCGCGACCCGGTCCATCGGACAGTTCTCCACCCTGTACGGCGGCATCGAGGACATGCTCGTGGGTGTGGAGACGGTGTTCCCCAACGGCGAGATCTGCCGGATCAAGAACGTCCCGCGCCGCTCGGCCGGTCCCGACATCCGCCACCTGGTCCTCGGCAACGAAGGTGCCTTGAACTACATCACCGAGGTCACCGTCAAGATCTTCCGCCACTACCCCGAGAACAACAGGTTCCACGGATACCTCGTGCCGGACATGAGGTCCGGGCTGAGGATCCTCCGCGAGGTCGTGACCCGGGGCTACCGTCCCTCGGTCGCGCGGCTGTACGACGAGGAGGACGGTCTCTACCACTTCAGCCACTTCTCAGCGGGCCGGTGCGTGCTGATCTTCGTCTCCGAGGGGCCCAAGCCCCTCGCCGACGCGACGGCCGCGGCGATCGAGGAGATCGTCGCCGGCTTCGCCGATGTCGAGCAGGTGGATGGCGCACTCATCGAGGACTGGTTCGACCACCTCAACTGGGACGTGTCCAAGCTGGAGGAGGAGCGCACCGAGATCCGCGAGACGCTCGTCAACGGGTTCACCACCGAGATCTCCGGCAACTGGAGCGTCATCGGCGACATCTACGAGAACGCGCTGGCACGCATCCGGGCCGAGGTACCCGCACAGTTCTCGCTGCTGGGCGGGCACTCCAGTCACAGCTACCTCAACGGCACGAACATGTACTTCGTCTACTACTACAAGGTCGACGTCGACCCCACCGAGGAGCGCACGACCTACCACGACCCGATCCAGGACATCATCGTCGAGGAGACGTTGAAGCTCGGCGGGTCCATGTGCCACCACCACGGCGTCGGCAAGCACCGCACGCACTTCCTCGCCGAGGAGTACGGCACGTCGCTCTACATGCTCGAGACCCTCAAGTCGGCGTTCGACCCCCACGGGATCATGAACCGCGGGACGATCTTCCCGCTCGATGGGTAGCACTGCCGGCACACGTTGACAGGACACAGGGGACGACATGAACGACTCGAGTCTCGCCGGCTTCGACGCGGGCTTCTTCTCGTTGGTCGGCAAGCAGGCCATCGTCACCGGCGGCAACACCGGTCTCGGCCAGGCGTTCACGCTCGCTCTCGCCACGATGGGCGCGAACGTCCTGGCTGCGAGCATCACGCCGGACGACGGCAGCACGGGTGCGCTCGTCGAGGCCGCGGGGTCGCGGTACGCCTACATCGGCTCCGACATCACCCTCGCCGGCAACCCGAGGCGCGTCGTCGGCGCGTGCGTCGAGGAGTTCGGCAGCGTCGACATCCTCGTCAACTGCGCGGGCCGGAGCATCAACGAGCCCGATGTCCTCGAGTTCACCCGAGCTCAGTGGGACCCGATGGTGGAGCTGAACCTCACCGCCGCGTTCGAGATGTCGCACGAGGCCGCCCGGCACATGGTTGCGCAGCGCAGCGGGAAGATCATCAACGTCTGCTCGGTGTTCTCGTTCCTCGGCGGCCGCTGGTCGCCGGCGTACGCCGCGACCAAGCACGGGCTCGCCGGTCTGACGAAGGCGTACTGCGACGAGCTGGCGCCGTTCGGCATCCAGGTCAACGGGATCGCGCCGGGCTACTGCGACACCCCCCTCACCGCGCAGACCCGCGCAGACCCCGAGACGAACCAGCGGGTGCTCGACCATGTCCCCGCGGGCCGCTGGGGTCAGCCGCAGGACCTCATGGGTGCGACCGTCTTCCTGGCCAGTCGCGCGTCCGACTACGTCAACGGTCACATCCTGAGCGTCGACGGCGGATACCTGGCGCGCTGAGGCACCGAGGAGACTGAGCGACATGCACCCCAAGTACCTCGTGGGCATCGACGGCGGTTCCCAGAGCTCGAAGGTCGCCGTCTTCGACGCCGAGGGACGGGTGGTCTGCTCGGCCACCGAGGCCTTGGCGCCGATGCACACGCCGCGGCCGGGGGTGGCCGAGCACCCCGATGACGACCTCTACGACTCGATCGTCGCGGCCACCCGCCGGGCGATGGCGGCGTTCCCGCACGACGTCGCCGACATCGTCGGCGTCGGGCTCTGCACGATCCGGTGCTGTCGCGCGCTCGTGCGGGCGGACGGGACGTTGGCACAGCCGGTGCAGAGCTGGATGGACGCTCGTCTCTCGCGACCCTATGAGCACACCGACGACGAGGTCGCCTTCGTGACCACGACGTCGGGCTACCTGATGGGGCGATTGACCGGCAACCGCACCGACACCGCTGCCAACTACATCGGCCCGTGGCCGATGGACGTGCGCACGTGGGACTGGTTCACCGACCAGGACACCTTCGACTCGTTCAACGTGCCGCGCGAGATGTTGTACGAGCTGCAGATGCCCGGCGACATCGGCGGACACCTCAGCGAGGCGTTCGCCGCCGCGACGGGCCTGCCGCGAGGGCTCCCCGTCGTGCACACCGCGAATGACAAGGCGACGGAAGCGCTCGGCGTGGGCCTGCGTGACCAGCGGGTGGGGCTGGTGTCGCTGGGCACCTACATCGCAGGCATGGTCGTCGGCGACGAGTTCGTCGCCGAGCCGCAGACCTTCTTCGCCAACTTCGCCTCCGAAGCACACCGGTACATCTACGAGAGCGCGGGCATCCGCCGCGGGATGTGGATGGTGTCGTGGCTGATGGACCTGGTCGGAGCCGAGACCGCGCACGGGTCCACCCACGCGGCGGCCTCGCCCGAGGAGCACCTCAACGCCCTCGCCGCAGCAGTGCCTGCCGGCAGCGACGGTCTGATGTGCGTGCTGGACTGGCTCAGCCCACCGACGCAGCCGCACCGGAAGGGCATGTTCATCGGGTTCGACGAGCGGCACGGCGCCGCGCACATGTACCGCGCGATCCTGGAGGGCATCGCCTTCCGCATGCGGCAGCACGTCACGGACATGGAGGCCGAGCTGGGCGTACGCATCGAGAACCTCGTCGTCTCGGGCGGCGGATCGAACAGCGACGTGGCGATGCAGATCCTCGCCGACGTCTTCGACCTTCCCACGACCCGCAACCAGGCGCGCGACGCCGCCGCGCTGGGAGCCGCCATCTGCGCCGCGGTGGCCTGCGGGGTCCACCCCGGGCTCGATGTCGCCACCGAGCGGATGGTGCACCGGGCCGACGAGTTCACGCCAGACGCGGCCGCCACCCGGCTGTATCGCCGGCTCCGGGGCGTCTACGCCGACCTCCAGGCGGCGACCGACGACGTACTGAGACGCACCTACGACATCCTCGAGAAGCCCTGACGCGAAAGGGACTCGGGTGGCGAGACCACCGGCGGCGACACACCGACCTGGCTCAGCTCCAGGCCAGCGCCTGGTCCAGGTCGCGGTGCAGGTCGGCGACGTCTTCTAGGCCGATCGAGAGGCGGACGATGTCGGCGGACGGCCGAGCGTCCGGCGCCACCGGGCGGTGGGTCAGGGCGGCCGGGTGCTGGATCAGCGAGTCCACTCCTCCGAGGGAGACCGCGTGCGTGAACAGCCGCACGTTGCTGGTGACCCGGGCAGCGTGGTCGTAGCCGCCGGTGAGCTGCAGCGCGAGCATCGCCCCCGGCCCGCGCATCTGACGGCCGACCAGGCCGAGCGGGTCGCACTCCGGGATCTGCGGGTAGAACACCCGGGCCACGGCGGGGTGGGTGGACAGCCAGGCGGCGGTCTTCTGCGCCGACTCCTGCTGGGCCCGCACCCGCAGGGGCAGCGTGCTCAGGCCGCGGTGCAGCAGGTAGGCGCCCAGCGGATGCATCAGGGCGCCCGTGATCGCGCGCACCCGGCGGAGGGCGGCTGCCCACTCGCCGCTGCAGGCCACCACGCCACCGACGGTGTCGCCGTGCCCGCCGAGGTACTTCGTCGCACTGTGGAGCACGAGCGCGGCGCCGTCGAGGGCGGGGTTCTGCAGCACCGGGGTGGCGAAGGTGTTGTCCACGAGCACCGGTCGCCCGTCCGCGGCGGCGACGGCGGCGCGGATGTCGACCAGCTCGAGTGTCGGGTTGGCCGGAGTCTCCAGGACGACCAGGCAGGTGTCCGCACGCACGGAGGCGGCGATCTCGTCGGGCGCGCAGTACGTCACCTCGACGCCGAGCAGCCCGGAGGCGAGCAGGTGGTCGGTGCCGCCGTACAGCGGGCGCACCGCGACCACGTGGTTGCCGCCACTCTCGGCCTTCGCCGCGAGGATGGTCGCGCTCATCGCGGCCATGCCCGAGGAGAACGCGACGCTCTCGGCGGTCTGCTCCAGCGTGGCCAGCGCGGACTCGAACCGGGCGACGGTCGGGTTCCACAGCCGGGCGTAGACGTTCCCGCCCTCGGCGGTGGGGTGTCCCCCGGTCGCCATCGCCTCGTACGACGCGCCGCCGTGATCGAGGTCCGGCAGCGGGCTCGTGGACGACAGGTCGAGCGGGAGCGCGTGCACGCCCAGCTCAGCGAGGTCGTCGCGACCGGCGTGGACGGCGAGCGAGTCGAGGGCAAGCAGGTCGGGATCCATGGCCGCAGGATCCTATTTTCTGCGATGATGGAGAAGTTCCGTTGAAGAACTCGATGACGGAAGCTCACTTTTCGCAATTTCATGGAGACCGAACCGTGCCGAAGATCGCCAAGCCGAAGAAGTCGCCACCCGGTTCGTCGCGGACCCTCGACGACACCGACCGCCGGATCCTCTCCGAGCTGCTGGACAACGGGCGGCTCACCAACGCCGCCCTCGCCTCGCGCACAGGGATCGCGGAGTCGACCTGCATCCACCGGGTCCGGGCGCTGCGCGACTCCGGGGTGATCAAGGGGTTCCACGCGGAGATCGACCTCGGCGCGCTGGGGCTTCCGATGCAGGCGGTGGTCAAGGTGCGTCTCGGCACCCACAACCGGGACGAGGTCAATCGCTTCCACGCCACCCTCTCGGCGATCCCGGGTGTCCTGACGATCTTCCACGTGGCCGGAGAGGACGACTACCTGCTGCATGTCGCGGTGGAGTCCTCCCAGGCGCTGCGCGACCTGGTCCTCGAGCACGTGACGGTGCACCCCGTCGTACGGCACACCGAGACCCAGCTCGTGTTCGGCGTGATCCCTGCGGCCGGGGTGTCCCCCTAGCCTCGTGATGACAGCATCGTGACGACGCTGTGCGGACGGGCTTCGTCCGGAACCGCGCCTACGATGCCAGGCATGGTTGCCGCACGCTCCCGCACTCTGGTCATCCACGGTCCGCGCCCGCCTGAGGCAGCGCCGTCCGCCCTCCCGGGTGGTGTGTCGTGAGGACTCCCCCGGGCTTCACCGCAGGCAGACCTCCGGACTGGGACGTCGAACGGTTCCTGCGCGGTGACGAGGTCGACACCGCCCTGATCACCCTGGAGCGGAACCGGCTCACGTTCGCCTGGAAGTGCGCCGACGTCGACTCCGAAGGCATGGCCCTGCGACTCGCTCCCTCGTCGGTGACGTTGGGTGGCCTGCTCAAGCACCTGGCCTGGGTCGAGGAGCTCTACTTCCAGCACCGCCTGGCCGGCCGGGCGGTCAGTGCGCCGTTCGACGGGCTCGACCTCGAGACCGACTGGGAGGACTGGCCATGGCGCACCGCGACCGACGACACCCCGCCGGCCCTGCGCGCACTGTGGGTCGACACGGTGCACCGCTCCAGGGCCTCGCTCGCCGAGGCGCTCACGAACGGCGAGCTCGACCAGCCGACCCACGACGGGATGAGCCTGCGTAGGTTGCTGGCCGACATGATCGAGGAGTACGCCCGCCACACCGGCCACGCCGACCTCCTGCGCCAAGCCGTCGACGGCTCCACCGGCGAGGGGGCCCCCCAAGACTTCCCAGTGCCATAGACCGGGACTCACCCCTGCGGCGTGCCGCAACCGTCCCGTGCTCGGCAGGACAGCGGGTCAGCGGTCAGCGCGTGCCGGTCAGGGCGGCGTACTCCCTGGCGATCTGGGCGCCGAGGCGCGCGTTGTTGTTGACCAGGGCGATGTTGGCGGTCAGGCTCGCCCCGCCGGTGATCTCCACGATGCGGCCGAGGAGGTACGGCGTGGCCTCCTTGCCGTGGATGCCAGCGGCCTCCATGTCGGCGATGGCCCGGTCGATGATGCCGTTGATGTCGTTGGCGGGGATCTCGTCGTCGCTCGGGATCGGGTTGACCACGGCGATCCCACCGGCCATGTCCAGGTTCCACTTGGCGGCCATCACGTCCGCGATCTCGCGGGCGCTGTCGGCTCGCAGTGGCGCGTCGTGTCCGCTGGATCGGGAGAAGAAGGCGGGGAACTCGTCGGTCTGATAGGCGAGGACGGGTACTCCCAGGGTCTCGAGGGTCTCGAGGGTGAGTCCGATGTCCAGGATGCTCTTCACGCCGGCTGACACGACCGCGACGTTGGTCGTCGAGAGCTCGGTCAGGTCGGCGCTGGTGTCGAAGGTCTGCTGCGCACCGCGGTGGACTCCACCCAGGCCGCCGGTGACGAAGACGCTGATGCCGGCCAGTGACGCCAGCCGCATGGTGGCGGCCACGGTGGTGGCGCCGTGGCTGCCCCGAGCGATGACGTAGGGGAGGTCGCGGACGCTGACCTTGGCGACGTCGGGACTCGTCGCGAGCAGCTCGAGCCCCTCGCCGTCCAGGCCGATCCGGGGCCGTCCGTCGAGCACGGCGATGGTCGCCGGCACGGCACCGCCCTCACGGATGATGCGCTCGACCTCGGTGGCCATCTCGACGTTCTGCGGGTAGGGCATCCCGTGGCTGATGATGGTGCTCTCCAGTGCGACGACCGGAGTGCCGTCGCTCAGCGCCTGCGCCACCTCGTCGGTGAGTACGAGGGAGGGGTGGGGTGTGGTCATGGCGGTGGCTCCTAGCTGATCGGGGTGAGTGCGGCGCGGACCAGCCGCGGCGTGAGGTCGGGACGAACCGTGTGCGGGCTGGCGATGGTCAGGGCTGCGGCGGCGTGGCCGTACCTCGCGGCATCGAGCGTTTCCTGGCCCTCCAGCAGGGCGTGGCAGAAGGCCGCCAGCATGGAGTCGCCTGCTCCGGTCACGTCCTCGACAGTGGTCGGGACGGCCGGGATGAAGCTGGCCTCGGTTGAGGTGCTGCTGAGGAGTGAACCGGCCATGCCGAGCCGGACCCAGACGTGCTGGACGCCTTGCCGGTGCAGGCTGTCGGCGGCCAGGCGAAGCTGCCGATCCGTGCGGGTGGGAAGGCCCGTCAGGGCGGCGAGCTCCTCCCGGTTGGGCGTCACGGCGTACAGCGGCCGGTCCGCCGTGATGGCCGCGCCGAGGACTTTCGCCTTGGGCACGCTGACCGGCTCGAGGATCGTCCGGACCTGTGCTGCGTCGGCGAGATCGCGCGCGTGCTCGAGCGTCGCGGGCGCGAGGTTGCCGTCGAGGACGAGCAGCCCCGCGGTCGCGATGATGTCGCGTGCCTGGCTGAGGTGGTCCGGCCCGAGGTTGTCGGTCGCGGTCATGTCGGCCACGGCCACGATCAGCTCTCCGTCGGAGTCCAGGATCGCGGTGTAGGTCCCGGTTGGGTGCTCGGAGCGCTGGATGAACTCCAGTCGGACGCCGGCCGCAGCCGTCTGGGCCAGCAGGCTGTCACCGAGGGCGTCGCGCCCGAGAGCGGCGATCAGGTGGGTGCGCGTCCCCAGCCGGGCCAGGTTCTCCGCGATGTTGCGGCCCACGCCGCCCGGTGACATCGAGCCGTGGCCAGGGTTGCTGGTGCGCCGGGAGGCGGGCGCCGCGCTGCGGGCCTTCACATCGATGTTGGCTCCACCGACGACCACCACGCCCGGCTGCTCGCCCAGCAGGTAGCCACGACCGAGGATGACGCCCTTCTTGCCCAGGTTGGACAGGTGCACGTTGACGGCCGCCCTGGTCATCCCCAGCTGCTCGGCGATCGCCGCCGAACCGATCAACGGGTCGCGCCGCAGCAGGGCGACGATCTGCTGCTCCCGGTCCGTGAGGCTCATGCTTACTACTATAAGGCTGCTTTACGGTGATAAGCAACAGTCGTCGGCATCATCACCACTGATCGGCTCCACCCTCGACGCGCACAGCACAGCGAGTCTTCTCCAGGAACGCACGGCGATTGCCAGCTGCTCCACCGAGGCGACCGTCCGCAAGCACTGCGGTTCCCGGCCGAAGAGCTCGCATCAGTACGACGTCGGCGGTGAGTGCTACAACCGCTGCTTGCGGTGTTGCAGGGCGCGAGGCGCCGCGCCGCCTGTCGCGTGCGGCGAGCGGATCGAGGCTTCACAGCTGGGTCGTGGCCGGTGCGGCTCCGCGTGGGGCAGCGGTCACACCGCCTCGGCGCTGACGAGGCTGATCGGTCCGGCGAGCGGCACGTGGCCGGTCGTCTTCCACCCGGCGGCAGCGAGCCAGGCGCTGCCCTCGTCGACGCTGTAGACGTCGCCGTCGTTGAGGTGGATGGCGAACTCGCCGGCCATGAGCGCTGCGGCCAGCGGCTGGGTGTGCGTCGCGTCGGTCCAGAAGTCGGCGATGAGGACTCGGGAGCCCGGCTCTGCCGCTGCCCTGATCCGCTGCAGGATCGAGAGGTTGGTGTCCGGGGTGAAGTAGTGCACGAGGTTGGCGAGCAGGAAGGCGTTGTAGCCGTGGGGCACGTCGTCGACCAGGACGTCTCCTTCACGGACATCGACGCGGTCGGCGAAGCCACCTGCGCGCAACGTGTCCCGGGCGACGGCGGCGACCTCGGGGATCTCGAACACCGTCGCCGTGAGTTCGGAGTCGGCGGCCGCGAGCGAGAGTGACCATGAGCCGGTGCCGCCCCCGATGTCCAGCACCCGGCTCGCCCTGGGAAGTGATGCTGCGCGCGGAAGTGCACGGCAGGCGGCCGCGGTGGCGGCCGCGATGCCGTTGGACATGATCGGCACCATCTCGTCGTCGATCTCGAAGATCTCGCGTGCCGGCCGTCCGCGGCCGAGCGCGCCGGCGAGGTCGAGCCATGCGGGATAGCTCAGCCGATCCCAGAACGTGAGGAGAGGTCGAAGGTCGGCCGGGGTTCGACCGGACAGGAAGGTGGCGGCCACGGCACTGTTCGAGTAGTGGTCGCCGTTCCTCTCCAGAAGGCCGATCGCGACCATCGCGTCTGCACTGATGCGGGCCGAACGACAGGTCAGGCCGGTG
Organism: uncultured Actinomycetota bacterium; assembly: GCA_963807335.1. Classification (GTDB taxonomy): domain Bacteria; phylum Actinomycetota; class Actinomycetes; order Propionibacteriales; family Nocardioidaceae; genus Nocardioides. The sequence continues at coordinate 50,723 of CAWEBT010000009.1, read as the reverse complement.
CGGGCAGCGAGGCTGTCGAGGTCCGCCGGTCCCTCACCGAGAGCCTCGAAGAGACCGAGCTCGCTCGCCGCGAACAGGTGCTTGCTGGTCATGAATCCCTGCGCCATCTCGAAGATGCGCTCGGGTGTCACCAGAGCGTTGATCGGAGCCTCGTGTGTGGTGGTCATGTGTTCAGCGTGCGGAGCGGAGACGCGAGTCGCCATCCCACGATTCAGGGGGTACCTCGCCGCATGCGGCCGCCGTACCCTCGAAAGGTGACCGGAACGCTGATGCCTCGGGTCGTCGATGACATCGAGCGGCTGGGCGCGAGCGAACGCACCTGGGTCGACTACGGGGTCGCCGTCGCGGACGCGCTGGCGACCGTCATGCCCTTCGATGGTTACTGCTGGCACACCGTCGATCCGGGGACGATCCTGTTCACCGGGAGCGTCAACCGGAACGTCGGCTGTTCCGGCTCCTGGCTCGCGCACCACGAGTACGTCGTCGAAGACGTCAACAAGTGGTCGTACCTGGCCCACAGCGGCCGCCTCGCGGGTGCGAGCAGCATCGACACCCATGGTGACCTGGCTCGCTCGACGCGGCACGGAACCCATGAGGCGGCGGGATTCGGCGACGAGCTGCGGGTCTCCCTCGTCGTGGACGGGATCTACTGGGGAGCCGCGGCGTTCCTCCGCCACGAGGACCAACCATGGTTCACCGCGGCAGACGTGCGCAGCCTGGTCGAGCTCGCGCCAGTGATCGGCGCCGGTCTTCGTCATACCCTCCTGGCGCCGCCCGGGTCGTTGTACGACCCGGGCCCGGTCGACCACGGCCCGGGCGTCGTCGTGTTCGACGTCAACGGGGAGCCGGAGTCGATCTCGCCCGCCGCTGAGCGCTGGGTCAGCGAGCTGATGGAGGACCCGCCGCCGAGCACCCCGACCGAGTCGAAGATCGTGCAGGCAGTCGCGGCCCGGGCCCGCACCATCGCACCTGGGACCGACCCCCTCGAACTGGCTGCGCGGGCGCGGGTGCGCACCCGGTCCGGCACCTGGCTGCTGCTCTACGGCACGCGGTTGAGCGGAGACTCCGACGGACGGACAGCTGTCATCATCCATCCCGCCACGCCGCAGGACGTTGCGCCGGTGATCGCGTTGTCCTACGGCCTGACCGCGCGTGAGAGTCAGGTGGCCATGCAGTGCGTTCAGGGCCGGGTCACCAAGGAGATCGCCCGCGCGTTGTCCCTCTCGGCGTACACCGTCCAGGACCATCTGAAGTCGATCTTCGACAAGACCGGCGTGCGGAGCCGTGGCGAGCTGGTCGGGCAGATCTTCCTCGACCACTACGTGACCCGCTGGGAAGCTCCGGCAACCGTGAGGGCAGGCCTGCAGGTGCACTGCATCTCGCCGGACGGCGCCTGACGCCTCCGCGCTGACACGCCGGTCACCTCCCCCACACCTGTCCGTAGGCTGAGCCTGCCCATGCCAACTCCTGACTCCCCCCTCCTGCTCGCGGTCGACGCGCCGTCACTGCTGCACCGCAACCACCACGCGCGCGTCGCCACCGGACTGCTGGACGCGGGCGGACGCCCGGCCTGGGCGCTGCACGGGATGCTGCGACAGATCCTCGAGGTGATCGACCAGTTCGCGCCGGACGCCGTGCTCTTCGGGCTCGACGACCGCACCGCGTCCGTGCGTGCCGATGCCTACCCGGCCTACAAGGCTGGTCGCGCCGCCAAGGACGCCGCGCTGGTCGACCAGCTGGAGCGTGCTGGTGCCCTGCTCGACGCGCTCGGGCTGCGGACCGTCACCCCAGCGGGCCTGGAGGCCGACGACGTCAGCGCCTCCGCGGCGACGTGGGCGGAGAGCCGCGGGTGGGACTGCGTGATCGTCACCTCGGACCGGGACTCGTTCGCTCACATCAGCGAGCGGACCCGGGTGCTCCGACTGATCAACGGCGGCGTCAACGCCTCACCGCTGCTCAACCCGGCTCGGCTCCAGATCCTCTACGGCATCGCTGCCGAGCACTACCTCGAGTACGCCGCGCTGCGCGGTGACGGCAGCGACAACCTGCCCGGCGTACCCGGGATCGGCGAGAAGACCGCGCCCGTGCTGCTCTCCCAGATGGGCTCCATGCAGGCGGTGTGGGCCGACATCGACCACTGCGCCGGGGCCACCCTGGTCGCCACGCTCGACTCCTACTGCGAGGAGGTCGGGGCGCGGCGGATCGGCGCCGGCCTGCTGAAGCGGCTGGCGGATCCCGCCGCCCGGGAACGCTTCGAGTTCAACATCTCGATCATGTCCGGGCGCAGCGACCTCGACCTGGGGCTGACCCCCGAGATCCCGGGCACCCCGGGCCTGCTCCCCCTCGACCCGGACCGGGTCGCTCGGGTGGTGGGCCACCTCGGCGTGACGGCCACGACCGATCTCGCGCTGCGCGTGCTCACCGAGCCACCCGCCTCGGTGCTGTCGTCGACCCGCAGTCGGCCGGTCCCGTGACCCGCGACGACTGACCGCCAGCTCGAGCATCCAAGATCTGGTCGACAAGCCACCCGACCGGGAGGTGGCTGCTCGCGAAGAACTGGCCGTTCGGGGCGTGGCAGGGACCGCCATGCCCGGTCAGGCAGCACCGATCCGAGCGCGTTGCACATCCTCGACCTGGCGGCTCATCAACACACTCGTTCAGGCGCGGTCGTCACAGTTCCGACTCACCACGCTGCTTGACCGTAGACGTCCTCACCGTCGCCGACCGGTTCGAAGTCCGACAGGTCCACATCGTCTTCGTAGTAGTCGACGTACGACGCGCCCTCGTCGTCGGGCCGCTTGACGTTGGAGACGGCCACCAGGCCGATAGCCGACGACGCATACGTGTATGCCGCCAGTGCCTGGTTCAGCGTGATTGGGCCGAGGTCGGTGACGCCGAAGCCCTTCAACGCCGCGAGCACGGCACCCACGGCCGTCAAGAGCGTGTAGAAGGTCCTTCGGACAGGGCTGGGTAGCGAGCGCAACAGATCGGCGATGGGGGCGAAAGCATTCATGGCTTACCTCTTCGGGAGCTTGTCGAGGGCGGACTGCATGGACTTCACACCGGCGCGCAGCTCGTCGAGCACCGCCTCGAGGCCGAGGTTGCCCTGGGGCCTGGGCCCTCCGCCCTGATCCGGGGGTCGGTGCGGCCGGCCCGGCCGGGTGGGAGGAACAGGCGAGCCAGGGCTCGGAGCCACCCCCACCCGCCTGATCCGCAAGGCGGACAGTGGAATGTCGGGGTGCAGCGCGTTCACATCGACCGCCCCGAACCCCGGGACGTGCTTGATCGGTCCGTACCGGCCGTCGGAGTGCTGCCAGATCACCGCCTTGCGCCACGGCTTGGGGATCCGGGGAGCGAGCTTGTCGTTGCTGTATCGCGCCACCCAGAGGTAGCACCCGAAGCCGCTGCCGAGGTCGAACCGGGTGTAGATGATGGGCTTCGCCGAGAGCCCCTTCGCGGTCAGCTCCTTGGTGACCGTGGCCACCCAAGTCCCCGCCCATGACGTCACCTGGGTTGGTGAGAGCCCCTCCAAAGACTCCAGATCGAGCATCGGGATCATGTCGCCGGCCCTGATGTCCGCATTGGACAGGAAGAACAGCGCCTCCCGCCCGGCGTCACCCAGATCCGGTCGCGCGAAGTGGTACGAGCCGACCGGTACACCCGCTTGCCTCGCCTGTCTGATCCGGGACTTGTAGGTGCGATCCACGATGGAGTCGCCCTCGGTCGTCTTGAGGTACCAGAACTTCAGGCCGGCAGCCTGAGCCGCCTTCACGTCGATCCGGCCACCCTGGTAGTGGCTGGTGTCGACGCCGTCCAGAGTGCGGCGTGGGGGGAACGGCACGGAAGTCGGTTGGACCACGTCGGGAGGCGGACCGGACGGCGTCCCCGACGGAGCCGCCGGTGGCGGATAGACGAACACCGAGATGGGCTTGGGACGCCACGTCGGATCGGAACGGTCGCCCTTGAGGCCATCCCGGCCGCGTCGATAGGAGTCGACCTGACGGGCTGCGGACGAGGCCAGGCGCCCATGGTCGATGAGGACCGCGTGGATGTGCTCGCCCCACAGACCTTTGATCGTCGGCCGGTACCACGCAGCGAAACCGATCTCGCGAAGCACCCGAACCTTGCGTTCCCGGTCATAGGCGATGAGGTCGACGACGCCCCCTCCGTCGTGCGTCCCCGCGGAAGCGGAGACAGCGCCCTGGTTGTAGCAACCTTGGACGATGGTGAGCGGGTAGCCGAGTCTTCGCTGCGCCACCTCCAGAGCCGCCCGCGTCTTCCAGTCCATCCTCTTCGGCGTCTTGTCACCGAACTCCGTGAGCTGGAACGGCGGATGCTTCGGCACCTCGATCGGGGCCTCGACATCGCCCAGAAGGACCGTCGCCGACCGAGCACTGTGGTCGCTGTGCCGTTCGGGGTTGCTCCATCGGCGGCCGGGGTAGACCTTCGTGGACCGGACATCCCAGGCAGCATCGTCTCCGTCGATGAACCAGAGCAGGTCGATCGAGCCCTTGTCCACGGCGTACCGGACACGCCGACCGTCGATCTCGCTGCCGAGCGCCTTGCACTGCCTGAGCTGGCGGTTGTAGTCACCGCCACCCACCACCGGGAGCCGGGTCTGAACGAGACTCTCGATGAAATCGCGATGGATCTCGATCCCGGTGTCCCACTCGCGCTTGCGCTCCTCGTCGTCGTCCATGTGCGGAGCGTTGTAGGCCCCGGCGACCAGGTGGAGGTTGGTCGCATGCAGGTCCGTGCCGAGCGGCTTGTAGCGCAGGCGCAAGTGAGTGGTGTACCGCCGGTCGTGCAGCGAGTTGGCGGGATGGACCTGGATCGCCTGGCCCGCGACCTTCGAGAAGAGGTCGGTACGAAAGGCGATGGGCTCGTGGTTGTCGGTCTTGCCGTAGTAGACCTCCCAGTCGGGCGCCGCGAACGACTCGCTCACCAATGGGCGGTATCGGGCAACGATCTCCTGAAGGAAGACCAGGTCTGCGTCGGCGGCGTTCTTCCTGAGGTCTTCGAGCGCCTCGCCCGGCGTGATCGCCCGGACAGGGAACGACTGGACGTTCGCCGTCATCACCCGGAAGGGAGCCTCGACGTTGCCTTCCTTCTTCCCCGGCATGACATTTCCCCCTCAGCGTCGGGTCGTGCGGCCGCTCTTCGGCTTCGCTGCTGCCCGCTTGCGGGCCGGAGCGGGACGAGATGCCCTGCGAGGACGCTTCTCGCTCGGCTCGTCGTCCTCATCGATGTCCTCGTCCTCGTCGTAATCGTCCTCGTCATAACCGTCGTCGTCTCCGCGCCGGTCGTCGTCGCCACGTCCATGGCCATCGCCATGCCTGTGGTCATCACCGTGGTGGTCGCGCCGGTGCCCACCGTGCCGGTGGTCATCGTCCTCGTCGTCGATGTCCACGTCGACCCGGACGCGAACGTCGACATCGTCGTCGTAGTCGCGACGCCGCCGTGGGCGCCTACGATCGCGGCCGGGTCGGGGGGTGTGGTGATGGTTGTCGTCGTCGCAGTCGTCGTCACAGTCGTCATCGGTGTCCTCGGGCTCCTCCGGCTCCAGCCCCTCTCGCAGGCACCGGACGTAGCCGGAGATGATCTCGTTGGCGGCGTGCTCCCGGTGACGACGGCAGCACTTGTTGCGCTGCTCCCAGCGGGCTTCGCGGACGCGCAGTTCGCCGTGCAGCTCGGCCAGGATCTGGTGGCCGGCCATCGCGACCTTCATCGCCTGGCACAGGCAGTCCACGTACTCCTTCGGGTCGTCGAACCCCACGTAGACGTTCTTCAGCTTCCAGGCGGCGACGAGCGCCCCGGCGTACAGGTGCTGCCAGTCAGGCTTCGCCGGCTCGGGCTCGGGCTCGGACGCAGCAGCGCCCTCGGCGCCCCCTGGCGGGTGGGCGGCCGGCGCGGGGGCTGCTGGCTCCGCCGTCGACGGTGCCGGTGCCGGTGCGGGTGCCGGTGCCTCGTCGGGGTGGAGGGCCAGATGGATCGCCGCGATCTCGGCCGTCAACGCGTCGACTCGCTCGACCAGCAGCTCGGGCTCCTTCGCCAGTCGCGTGAAGCAGCACTCGGCGGCTCCGGTGACGCTGACGTAGCGGGCCACTCTCGCGCGGAGATCCTCGACCTGGGCATCCTCCGATCCTGCGTGAAACTCGTAGTCGTCGACGCAACACTCGTCGGGACGGCACTTGCGCAGGCGCCGGCGGACCTCTTTCCACGCAGCCGTCAGACAGTCGACCTTGTCCTCGTCGTCGATCCGGCAGCCGATCTCGTGCATGGCATCGTCGAGCGTCTTCTGGAGGTTGGTCAGCCTGGAAGTCACGGCGTAGCGGGATCGTGCGTAGCGCAGTCGCGCCGACTCGTAGAGCTCCGGGGACGGTGCACTCGTATGCGCCGCGTCGTACGCCGCGCGCGCCTTGATCCCCTCGGCACGACAGAGGATCTCGAGAGACGCAGAATCGCAGTCGCCGCAGCCGCACCCAGTGAACTCGTAGTCGTCACGACGGCTCCGCGGTATGCAGTCGGTGGATTCGTCCCCATCAGGCTGCCCGTCCCCCGTGGCGCCCGGGGCGCCGCTGGGCCGGTCTCCCGGTTGGTCCTTGTTGTCAGTCATGGCCTCTCCTGGAATCGGATTGCGCCATTGTTTGCGGGCTCTCGTCACCCTGCCGTTACCCGAGCGCCACTCCCCATATCCACGTGCGAACTTTCCTGATCCCCAGTTCGTCGGGTCACGACCCGGTGACGGCGAGCCCTCACTGTTGCTCCATGCCCCGCGCTCCCGAACCTCGCGGCGTCTGCATCATCCGTGCCAGTCGCGAACCGACCGGTCTGGTGCTGCACATCGTGACCCGGGTCGACATCTTCGACACCGCCGGAGAGGTGGAGGAGATCGAGGTGGAGGTGGAGCGTGGACTAGACCGGGTACGCGCATTCCTGGTCGACTTCTGCCGCACCAATTGCGTGGAATGAGTCTGTTCGCAGCGTGTGACGTTGTGGTGACGCCTTGTAGACGGCCGGTCCCTCACATTGTCGGGAGCCGAATCGATCGGACGCCAGATGTCCATGTCGCCTCCACAGCAGCGAGCGCGAATACCCGCGCACAGTCGGCTGTGCCTGCTCGGGGACCTCCGGATCGAGAGTCCGGTGGAGGGCTGCTCGGTTGCCGGGCGCATCCCCGAAGGCAGCAAGCGCCTGCTGGTCCTACTCGCGCTCCATCGGCGCCGCGTCGAACGAAAGTGGGCTGCCGGCATCCTGTGGCCCAACGGTGACGACGAGCGGGCGACCGGCAACCTGCGCTCCTCGATCTGGCGCCTGCGGGGCACCGGTGTCGACCTGCTGGAGGTCGACAAGCTGTGCGTCGGGCTTGCGCCGCACGTGAGCGTCGACATCGACTCGATCGATCGCTGGGCCGGTCGGGTCGCGGGCGGCGTGGCGACGGAGGACGACCTCCACATCCATCCAGGCAGCCTCGATGCCCTCGAGCTGCTCCCCGGTTGGTACGACGAGTGGGTGATCATGTCGCGCGAGCGGCTGCGCCACCGGGTACTGCACGCGCTGGAGGCCCTGAGCCCCACACTCTCCCGGCGCGGCCGCCATCACGAGGCGGTCGAGGCTGCGATGCTCGCCGCCCGCATCGAACCCTTCCGGGACAGCGCGCAGCGTGCGCTCATCGCCGCTCACATCGCCGAGGGCAACTGGAACGAAGGACGCCGGAGCTGCCAGCTGTACGTCGATCTCCTGCGCAACGAACTCGGGATCGACCCCCCATGGGATCTCTCCGACTTTCTGAACCGACCCTGGGAGTTCGTGGGACGCCGGACCGAGCCACTCGGCGTGCCGATCCAAGGAGCCGCCGCGGTCTGAGCCTCGGGTGACGGTGTCGTGACGTCCCATGGCGAAGGGTGGCTCTCGTGGCCAACTTCCGAAGCGTCGCCGCGGTCGGCAAGAGCCTGGAGGCTCTCCTCACCGCACGCTTCGGTGTGCAGCAGCCCATCCAGGACAAGACCGCGACCGCCAAGCTGATCCAGACCGAGGACCTGGACGACGCAGCCTCTACCCCGGCTGTGCCGGTCGTCACGCTCCTGCTCTACCGGGTCGACTTCAACAAGACGATGCGGGCGAGCTGGTCGGCCGTCGGATCGGTCGATGGCCGGGCACACCTCCCGGTGGACCTGCACTACCTCTTGACGGCCTGGGCGGACAACGCCGAAGAGGAGCATTTGCTCATCGGTCGCTCCATGCAGATCCTCGACGACATCGGAGCCCTGAGCGGTCCGTTGCTCTGGCCGACCGGAGGTTGGGCGCCCGGAGAGTCGGTGCAGGTCAATCTCGAGGACATGGCCACCGACGACCTGATGAGGACCTTCGAGAGCCTGACGTGCGACTTCCGCCTCAGCATCCCCTACCTCGCCCGGATCGCGGTGATCACCGCAACCGACGGTGACCCGGGGCCGGACGTGCTCACCCAGATCCAAGGGACTCGGCCGGTCTTGGCGGGCCAGGCGGCCGGTGGCTCATGAACGTGACCACGAACGTCTACCTCGACCCCATCTGGACCGAGCGGGTGAGACGTCTGCGGCTCGGCATCGCACCGGTCGACCTCGCCGGGCAGGAGCGTCGGCTCACCACCCTGGAGTGCTTCAGCGAGGACGTCCCGAGGCCCTTCCGCCCGCGCCGTGGCCGCGCCGGCATCGACGATTCCCTGGGCCTGCCGCGGCTGCGCCGCACGATGTCTGCCCGCCATGCGATCAGCTTCGGAGAATCGCTGGCCGACCTGCGGACCACGGTCGTGGTCCGGCTGGTCGACCGCGACGGAAGGTTCGTCCCCCGACGCCTAGCGCTGCCCGTCCCCACCGAGGCCCAGGTGGTGTCGGACAACACAGTGCCACGCAGGTGCCGTCCGGTCATGTTCCCCTCTGTGCGTTACGGCGTGCCCGCCGGCGCCACCCTGATCCGGGGCCGGGTGACGTGGGCGACCGGTGACCCGGTGTGCTGGGGCCGCATCCTCGTCCGCCCGACCGGCTCCACCGCCCTCACCTGGCTCGGCCAGACCGACCTGAACGGCGAGTACGTCGTGGTCCTCGGCGCGGTCCCGGTCGAGCTCGTGCGAGCCGCTGGGGACGCGCTGGGGGTCGACCTCACTGTCTCCGCTCCTTCCACACAGCCCTCCGACAGTCCGGTCGACGCGCTGACCCTTGGCCTCGATCCACTCAGGCACTTGCCCGTAGAGGTCGTGGCGGCACTGTCCAACGACCCCGTCCTCGACGGGACCACACCACCGAACGGCTACGTCGACAAGGCCACCACAACCCTGAGCTGCACCCGGGGCACCGTCACCCAGGCGAGCCCCGTCGTCCTGAATTGAGCACCACCCGAAAGGAGCCCACATGCCCGAGTACCTGGCACCAGGCGTATTCGTCGAAGAGGTCAGCTTTCGCTCGAAGTCGATTCAGGGAGTCGCCACCTCCACCACGGGCATCGCCGGCCTCACGCACTTCGGCCCCGTTCGCTATCAGGGCGGCCCGCGAGCCTGCGAACCACGGCTGATCACGAGCTATGCGGAGTTCGAGCGCGTGTACGGCGGCCTTCGGCCGCTGGACATCGGACGGGGAGGTCGAACGCCGTACCTGGCGCACGCCGCACGGGCCTTCTTCCTCAACGGGGGCCGGCGCCTCTATGTGTCGCGCGTGCACAGGTTCCCCAACAACACGGCCGCAATCAACGAGGTCCGTATCCCGGTCGGCAACTCCTCGGCGCGGTTCGTGGCGCGCTGGCCCGGCACCGAGGGAAACGTCACCGTCACGGTGACCGCCACCCGAGGAGGTGACGTCGCGTCGCACCAAGGCGCAGGACCCTTGGCCTCAGGGGCTGCTGGGCACGGAACGATCGTCGAGGTCGTCTCGGGCGCCCCTCCGACCCACCCCCTGCCCGATGCCGCCATCACGCTGAACAACCTGCGAGTGCTCAAGGTCGACGCACAGGGCGTACAGACGTTCCTCGACAGCACGGGCGCGGAGTCCACGCCGGGAGTGGTCGACCTCCTGCTGCCGATCACCGTGACGGTCGCCGTCACGGGACCAGGCCAACGCAGTGACGCGTACCCGCGTCTCGGACTTGTGCGCGAAGGGCGGGGAGCGATCGCCAAGGTGCTGTCCTGGGACGACCCGGCCGACGAGGACACAGCAGTGGCGTTCGAGTTCCCAGCCGGAGGTGCCGGCGTCGCACCGGCACACGACCTGCCGACGGTGCCGATGACCGACGCTGAGCTGGGCGACTGTCTCACCCTGCTCACGACCCTGGTGGCGACAGGGGATCCACTCTCCCCCGTCTTCCCGCTTATCGGTGGGAAGGACGGTGACCTACCGCTGGCCGACGACCTCAACGGTGCTGAGGCCGACCCCGACGACCTCGACAAGAAGGCCACGGGTCTCCAAGCCCTGGCCGAGGTCGACGACATCGCGATCTGCCTGATGCCGGACGGCTGCGACCTCGGCACGCCCGACGCGAACTTCACCGCCACCCAGTACCTGATCCGGCACGCCGAGAAGTCTCGCTACCGGATCGCCGTCGTCGACGGACCCAAGCACGCGTCGATCAATGCGATCCGAAGCTTCCGCGGGAACTTCGACTCGACGTACGCCGCGATCTACCACCCGTGGATCGAGATCCTCGACCCGAACGGCCCGCCGGCACCCGGTGTGCCGACGCCACGCCTGCAACTCCCTCCGTCTGGGTTCGTCAGCGGCATCTACGCCCGGAACGACATCACCCGAGGTGTGTTCAAGGCGCCCGCCAACGAGGTCGTCTACGGGCTCACGAAGTTCGAGATGAACATCAACCAGGGGCGCAACGAGGTGCTCAACCCCGAGAACATCAACGCGCTGCGCTTCTTCCCCGGTCGCGGGAACCGGGTGTGGGGGGCGCGCACGATGACCTCGGACCCGGAGTGGATGTACGTCAACGTGCGCAGGTTCTTCATCTTCCTCGAGCACTCCATCGACAAGGCCACTCAATGGGCCGTGTTCGAGCCGAACGGGGAAGCCCTGTGGCGCAACATCGCCCGCACGGTCACGGACTTCCTCGAGGTGCAGTGGCGCAGCGGGGCCCTCCTCGGCAAGTCGCCCGAGGACGCGTTCTTCGTGCAGTGCGACCGCAGCACCATGACGCAGAACGACCTGGACAACGGTCGGCTCATCTGCCTGATCGGCGTCGCCGCGGTCAAGCCGGCCGAGTTCGTCATCTTCCGCATGGGTCAGTGGACCGCAAGCGCCAAGGGCTGAGAGACAGGAGATCGTCATGGCAACCGAACGCGACAACCCGTACGGCGCCTTCAACTACCGCGTGGAGTTCGGCGACGTCGACGGGGGCGGGCCCATCAACGCCGGCTTCTCGGACATCTCCGGCCTCGGGAACGAGGTGAACTACTCCGAGTACCGCGCCGGCACGTCCCTGGTGAACACCGTGCAGAAGATCCCGAACACCTTCAAGATCGACGAGATCACCCTCAAGCGCGGACTGATCGGATCGACCGACATCTTCGATTGGATCAAGGCGGTTCGCGAAGGGCAGTACCAGCCTCGCAGCGTGACCATCGTGATGCTCGACGAGGCCCGCAACGAGGTCCTCAGCCTGGTGCTCAAGAACGCCCAACCCAAGAAGTGGGTGGGACCGACCCTGGCGGCCAAGGGCGGCGGCGAGGTGGCGATGGAGGAGATGCACCTGGTGGCCGAGGGCATCGAGTACCTGTAGGCCATCGATGACTGTCACAACGGGGTTCACGCAACTCATGACCGGCGACGCGGCGGCGTCGCCCAGCCTTGGCGCGCCGGGAGTCTACTTCGCGGCCCCGGTCGCTCGAGACCGGTTGGACGTCGAGGCGATGGACGTGGCCGCGTTCATCGGGGTGGCCCCCCGCGGCCCGGCCTGGGTCCCGACGACCAACCCCTTGGACGGTACGCCGCTCCGGGCCAGGTCGGTCGCGACCCCGGTGGACAGCTGGGACGGCTACGTCGAGTTGTTCGGCGGAGTGGAAGGACCCGGTCTGCTCCCCCGGGCGGTCTCCGCGTACTTCGCGCAAGGCGCACGACGGGCCTACATCGTGCGGGTGGTCCCGCCTCAGCCCGAGAAGCCCTCAGGCAGGGTGCCGACGGCGTGCGCACGGCTCACGGTCATTCTCGGCCCGGAGCGGGAGCAGCCCCGTTCCGAGTCCGAGAAGGCAACGCCCTGGCTCACGCTGTATGCGCGCAATGAGGGCACCTGGGGGGACCGACTGCGGGTCGAGGTGACCTTCACCCTGCAGCGGCTCGGCGTCGGTCTCGAGGTCGACGGCCAGCGAGACCGGATTCGTCTGCCGAGAGCCGGGCTCCTGGTCCCGGGCACGACGCTTCGCTTCTCACCGCCGAGCGGCAGGCAGCAGTACGGAGTCGTGGAGGCGATCGAGACGGTCCCACGCGAGCAGGGATCTGGCAGGCAGTCGATCGCGATCATGGACGCACTCGTCCCCCTGGGACCGCAGACGGTCGTCGAGGTCGTCGAAGCGAACCTCAGCGTGGTCGACCTCGACCCGGGACACCGGCGGCAAGAGGTCCACCACGGTCTCGGCCTGGACGACCAGCACCCGCGCTACCTCGGGAAGGTCCTGCAGGCGCAGTCCCGACTCGTCGAAGTCGACGAGCCGCCGACGGCCGAGCAACTGGACGCGGCGCTGCGCGAGGGCTTCCTGGTCTCGCAGGTGACGACCCCCGGCCAAGACCGCTGGGGCGAGATCACTCACGATGACCTGTTCGCCGACGCCTCCACGGAGGGCACAGGTGGCGTCGACGCCGTGGCCGGTGCAGACGAGGTCGCGAGCGTCATCGTCCCTGACCTCTACTGGCCGACGGACCCACAGACGACACCGGGAGTCTCGCCGGAACCGCACCGATCAGGAGCATTCGTGACCTGTGCGTCGATGCCGTCACTCCCCCGAACGCCCGGCAACCAGTTCATCGCGTCGCGACTGGTGCTCGATCCCACGGATCCGGCGAAGTTGCCAGTGGTCGTCGCCCAGCAGACCAGGCTCATCGAAGCGGCCCAACGGATGCAGCGGATCGCGCTGCTCGACGTGCCGCCCGGTCTCTCGACACACCAGGTGACCGAGTGGCGAGCCCAGCTCGACTCGGCGTACGCCGCGGCGTACCACCCGTGGCTGTCACTTCCAGCCCCCTTCGACCGAACCCTGGCCGTGCCTCCCTCCGCGGTCGCGGCGGGCATCATCGCCCGCAGCGAGCTCACCAGCGGCATCGCTCGCGGTCCCGCGAACACGGTGGCGACCGGCGTCGTCGATGTGGCTGCCCCGGTCGCGTCGGAGGACCACGGGATGCTGCACCGGCTCGGCGTCAACGTCTTCGCGATCGACTCCGACGGGATCCTGCTCACGGCCGCCCGAACGCTGTCGAGCGAAGCCGCATGGCGTCAGCTCAGCGTGCGACGGCTGCTGCTCTCGATCGAGAGATCCGTCCGCTACCAGCTGCAGTGGTGCGTGTTCGAGAACAACGACGACCACCTTCGAGACAACCTACGCACCCAGCTGGATGCCCTGATGGCCCAGCTGTTCGCTCAGGGATGCTTCGCCGGCTCGACGCCCGCGGAGTCGTGGTTCGTCCACGTCGCATCGGGCACCGAGGCGGCCCTCGAGCAGGACGCAGGTCAGCTGCTCGCCGAGATCGGCGTCGCCCCCGCCGAGCCCACCGAGTTCATCATCATTCGGGTGGCGGTGCAGGCGGAGGGCGAGGTCAAGTCGTCATTCGCCAGCGACGGTGGGGTGAGCGCACGTGGCTGACCGCCTTGCCCGCACCTTCCAGTTCCGCGTCGCTCTCGCAGGGTCGCCGGGGTCGGGCGTGTCCGGAGACATCACCGACGGGGCCTTCGCCGAATGCAGTGGCCTCGACGTCGAGATGGACGTCGGTGAGTACGTCGAAGGGGGACGCAACAACGGCGTGCTCCAGCGGATGGGACGGGCCAAGGTCTCCCGGATCACCCTGCGCCGGGGGATGCTCTACCCACCCACCGGGACCGTCGACAACGAGCTCTGGCGCTGGTTCCAAGATGTCGTGGACGGAGTGCGTCCGATCCGCCGGTACGACGGCACGGTAAGCGTCCTTGACGAAGAGCAGCGCGCGGTCGCCGTGTGGCGCTTCAGCCGCGGACTGCCGGCCAAGCTGGTCGGCCCCCAGCTCAACGCCGCCACCGGCGCCGTAGCGATCGAGGAGATCCAGATCGCCCACGAGGGCCTGCGCTTGGTGGTGACCTGATGGATTTCACGAAGGCATACCTCCAGGAAGTGACGGCCGACCCGAAGACCACGCCAAAGCCCGTCGCGAACACCAAGTTCGACGTCCAGGTGAATCCGGCGAGCCTTCGCCTGCAGGCGACCGCGAGCGTCGACTCACGCAAGGACGCCGGTCACCAGCGCAGCCAGTACCAGGGCACAACATCGACCCTGTCCTTCGACCTCGTCTTCGACACCTCCGACGAAGGCACCACCGACGTTCCGGTGGACGTCCGCGACCGCACCAAGAAGCTCGAGCGGTTCCTCTGGCCGGCCGAGAAGGGGACGGCCCCGCCACGGGTCCAGTTCACCTACGGCACGTTCACGATCGTGGGGGTGATGAAGAGCCTCAGTACCGACCTGGACCTCTTCAGCGCCAACGGCATGCCCCTGCGGGCGAAGTGCGCCGTCCAGATCGAGGAGCAGAAACCGGCCTTCGACGCGAAGCAGGAGGGGGCCGGGAGCAAGCCGGGGCTCGGCGCCACCGATCCCCTGAAGCCGGACACGCGGGCCTCCTCCCCGAGCGCCGCCGGCGGCGCACCGGGCGGTCCTCGCCCACCGACCGACCGCACGGGGACGGCGCTCGCGGGCGAGAGCGCGTCGTCGTTCGCGAATCGGATGGGGTTGGACCCCTTGGCGTGGAAGGGGCTCCAGGGCATCACGGACCCGATGAGCCTGGACGCAGGTCAGCTGATCGACTTCCCGTCCAACCTGTCGCTCGACCAGGATCTGGGCACCAACATCGGTGCCACCTCGACCGCGCCTCCGACGTCGGCAGAGGAGGCCCGGGCACAGGGGCCGACGCCTCGTTCGCTGGACCTCGACCCCGTCCAGCTGACGACCGCGGGCGGGCTCACCCGGGCTCTCGACGACGCCACGAGCTCCCGCGTCGCCTCGGCCGCCTCGGCCAGCGCGAACGCCTTCGCCGGCACCCCCGCGCCGGCCTCGCCATCTGTTTCATCCGGCACCGTTGCTCGCGTCTCGGCAGGCCCCGACCCCAGGGCGTCCGGCTACGGCTTCGGCGTGCCACTGCGCCCCCGCAGAGGAACAACCGCTCCGGCGAGCACAGGGCTGGTCCACGAGCGCAGCAGCCGCGTGGTGTTCAGCGGCGACCGGCCCCCCGAGCTCCGGGGATCGTCGGTGCCGTCCTGGCTCGGACTCGCGGCGGAGCCGACAGAGAGCGGCTGCGGCTGCGGATGCAGGGGCCGGGCATGAGCCTGCATATCGGTGAGATCACCTCCCAGGTCACGGTCGAAGGGACGCCTGGGGGCCAGAACCCCGCTGCTGGCGGCGGCGACAAGCCCCAACCTTGGGATCTGCTCGAGAGCCATCGTCGGCTGACCGAGCGCGACCACGACGACCGACGACGTACGGCGGGCGAGGGCTTCGATGGGTAGCACGCCGACGTACGCCGCAGCCGGTCCGGTCTTCCTGGTGGATGGCAAGCAGGAGGGCGACCTGGCGCGCGACCTCGTACGCCTCGACGTTCGGGACTCGACAGCGGGCCTGAAGTCGATGTCGGCCCATCTCATCGCCAGCAGCCGACGCGAGCGGTCGTCCAACGACGTGGTGGAGTACCTCGACGGTCGCCTTCTCGACTTCGGCAAGAGGATCCAGGTCAACCTCGGCCCGGTCACCAACGAGAAGATCGTCTTCAAGGGCGTCATCTCCGCGCTCGAGGTCGAGTTCTCGGAGGGCAACGTCCCGACGGTCGCGGTCTACGCCGAGGACGAGCTGATGCGACTGCGGCTGACCCAACGCTCGGCGACCTACCTGAAGGTGAGCGACGCCGACCTGGTGCGGACCATCGCCTCGAAGCACGGGCTCACCGCCCGCCCGGACGCCGATGGTCCGCAGTACGACGTGGTGCAGCAGTTCAACCAGAGCGACCTCGCGTTCCTCCGCGAGCGCGCGGCGAGGATCCAGGCCGAGATCTGGGTCGATGACGGCAACCTGCGGCTCACCACCCGGGACCTCCGCGCCGGAACTTCGGTGACGTTGACGCGCGGGGCCGACCTGCTCTCCCTGAACGCACGGGCCGACCTGTCGGAGCAGTGCTCCGCCGTACACGTCTCCGGCTACGACGCGTCAGGGCGACAGGCCATCGACGCCGAGGCGCCCGGCTCCACCGTGGAGGCCGAGATATCCGGCGGCCGCACCGGGCCGCAGACGCTGCAACGAGCCCTGGGGAGCTTGCCCGGCCGGAGGGTCCGAGACGTCCCGGTCGCCGAGGGCGAAGCCCGTGCCTATGCCCGCGCCGAGATGCTCGGCCGCTCCCGCCGCTTCGTGCGCATCCGCGGCTTCACCGCCGGCACCCCCCAGCTCGTGGTCGGCAGCATGGTCACCCTGGCGGGCTGCGGCCGAGCGTTCGACGGCGGCGGCTACTACACCACCCTGATCCACCACAGCTTCGACCTCCGCAACGGACTGCGCACCCGCTTCGCCGCCGAACGACCGACCGTCAACATCAACTGATCCGAGGGCCGCCATGAATGACTCGCATCGCCCAGCGAACTGGACCGGGTCCAGCTTCTTCGGGTTGTATCCCGCCATCGTGACCGACCTCGTCGACAGCGACCGGCTCAGCCGGGTCCAGGTCAGCTTCCCGTGGCTCGGCGACGACGGCGACGGCGTACGCGCGTGGGCGACCTTGCTGACGCCGTACGCCGACGACAACCAGGGCTTCGTCGCGCTACCCGAGGTCGGCACCCAGGTCGTGGTCGGCTTCGAAGCAGGCGACCTGCACCGGCCCTACATCGTTGGCTCCTGCTGGAACGGTCGCGAGATGATGCCGGTCAGCCCGACCAAGCCCAACAACAAGCGACTGATCCGCAGCCGAGCCGGAAGCCTGCTCGAGTTCGACGACTCCCAAGGCGCCGCCAAGGTCACCCTGTCCACCTCGCAGGGACACAAGGTGGTGCTCGACGAGGGGTCACGCGAGCTTCAGGTCACCCACCAGGACGGCTCGACGATCACCTTCTCGGCCTCCGGGCAGGTCCAGGTCCGCGCGAATGCGACCGTCGAGATCACTGCCTCGGCTCTGAACGTCCACGCGGCCACCGCGATCTTCGACGGGATGGTGTCGTGCACCAACCTGATCGCGTCCGTCGGCGTGGTGTCGCCGAGCTATACCCCCGGCGCAGGGAACGTCTGGTGACCACCGTCAGCACGACCGTCGTCCACCAGTGGAAGCTCGTGGCTCCCTGGTGGCACTGGCCGACTCGCGACACCACCGACCCGACGAACCCGGGCACGCACGAGGCCCGGCGCTCGGTGCGGCTGACCCGGCCGGTGTTCCAGAAGTACGAGACGCCGGACCTGGTCAACACGTTCCTGGCGCAGCCCCAGCGGAGGCTGAGGTTCACCGACGACGACATCGCGTTCGAGCGCAGCACGACGACCGTCCATCGGCGCAAGCTGTTCCTCGCCTCGCACCATCGTCACTACCTCGTCGTGTGCTCCATGCACTGCGACACGGCCGGCTTCCCGCACGCCCGCACCGATGACGTCTGCGAGACAGGCTTCGTAGTACGCCGTCGCGTGCTCGACCTCCCTGGAGGCCCCGAGGGCGAGATCGCCCAGCAGCTGCGCGCCCACGCGACAGCGCGGGCGAAGCGGATCGCCGTCGAACGTGACATCAGGACCTTGCGAGCGCCCAGCGGACTCGCACGGGTCCGGCTGACGACGCTGGAAGCGCGCCGACAGCGGTGGGCCGAGCGGGAGGGGAAGGCTCACGCGGAGATCCTGAGGTCAGCGGCCTCGGCGGGGCCGCTCCGCAGCCTGGAGGGCTGGGTCCCGACCGGGGTCGACGGCCAAGGAGAGCACGCCCCCTTGCCGGCCTGCCGGGACAAGTCCGATCTCGTCCCCCTGGCCGGCGTCGGAGCCTGGCGGGAGGTCGCGGAGCTCCCCGAGTCGCTGGAGGAGGCCTGGTACCCGCTCAGTCCCCTGGTCGCGGACCCCCGCGACGGCAGCCACGACGCCGCCCGCGAGACGATCTACTTCGGGCTGGTGCCGACCGGATCCTCCGACCTGGACCGGGACCAGAACGCCAGGTTCGACGACGAGCAGGACTATGAGATCCGGTGCTTCGTGCGCCGACACCGGCTCGAGTGCCCCCGCAGCGGAGGCCACTGCACCTGCCCGATCACCTGGTCCGAGCCCACCGAGGCCTACCGTCTTGCCAGCTTCTTCGACCTCGCCGGGACAGCCAACCGGGCCACTACCGTGCAGATGCCGGACATAGAGCAGCTCAAAGCCGACGCTGCACGCCTCGGGCCGGGCGGAGCCGGCGGGCTGCGATTCAAGTCGCCTCCAGGGTCGGAGCTGAACTTCACCTCGGACGATGTGAAGGTCACAAAGAGCGCTTCGAATGCGGCGACCCAGATCTGCTCCTTCGCGATCCCGCTCATCACCATCGTGGCTTTGTTCGTACTGCGGCTGTTCCTCCCCATCGTCGTGCTGATCTTCCAGCTGTGGTTCCTGCTGTCGTTGCGGTTCTGCCTGCCACCAGAGGGCACCCTGGACCCTGACCTGGCTGCCGACCTCGATGCACTGGGCGACCCGGACGTCGACCTCGACGCCGCGGTGAACCTGATGATCGCCAACGACAGCACCCCGCTCGTCACCACACTCTCGCGCGCACTCGGCTCCTTCCAGGGAACCGGGTCGGACGGTCACAAGACCCTCAAGGATGCGTTCATCGACGACAGTCGGCGCTCCGATCGTGACACCCGCGAGGTCGCGACCACGGTCCGCGGTGTGTTGGTTCGCGACATCGCTCCCTTGGGCGTCCTGACCTTCGAACCGCGGATCGAGCGCGAGCAGGTGGTGCGGCCATGAGTGCCTCCACTCCTTTGCGCGATGTCCTGGGCGCGGGCTGGCGCTTTCCGCCGGCCCCCCTCGGCGGACACTTCGACCTCGCCTCCGGTCCGACCCTGGTCCGGCAGTCCATCCTCGTCATCCTCGGCACCGAACGCGGTGAGCGGCTGATGCGACCCGACTTCGGCTGCTCCCTGCGCCGGTACCTGATGGAGCCGAACAACCCATCGACGCGCGCGGCGATCGCCCGCGACGTGTCGGCGTCGATCGACCGGTGGGAGCCACGCGTGCGGTTGGACGCCGTCGACGTCACCACCACCGAGGACCCGAGCACGGTCACCGTCGACATCAGCTACACCCTGCTGCGTGACCAGAGCCTCCAGGGCATCAAGTTGGCAGTGCCGGTCGCCTCGTCCAGGACGGATCGGCTGTCATGACGCTGCCGACCCCCATCCTCGACGACCGCTCCTTCGAACAGCTGCGAGACGAGCTGCTGTCCCGGGTGTCGACGTACGTGCCGGAGTGGACGGACCTCGGCCCGAGCGATCCGGGGGTCACCCTGCTGGAGCTGGTCGCCCACCTCGGCGAGTCGATGCTCTACCGCTTCAACCAGATCCCCGACCAGACCAGGCTGTGGCTGCTCCGGCTGCTTCAGTTGCCGCCGTACCCACCACGGCAGGCCACCGGACTCGTCACCTTCGCGTTGAAGGGGACGGCACAGGTCCCGGTCGAGGTGCTGAGAGCGTCTCGGGTCGACGCGGGCGCCGTTCCCTTCCAGGTCGGCAACGACGTGGTGGTGCTGCCATTCACCACCTCCACGGCGATCAAGGCGAAGGCCGACGTGCCCATCGACCCGGTGCTGCTCGACGAGTACCAGCGCATCATCGACGCAGCCGACCTCGGGAGCTCGAACCCGCTGCCGTACGAGGAGGTCGTGCTCGCACCGGACCCGGCGGCGCCCGGCTTCGAGCCGCTCGACGTCCCGGCGTCCATCGACAGGAATCTGTGGATCGCCGTCCACGCCACGGCCACCACCGAGGACCAGCTGGCTTCCACTCTCAACGCCGTGCTCGGCGCGTCCTCGGTGTTGACCCGGGCGCCGATCACCCTCGGGTTCGCCCTCGATGCGAAGTTCCCATCGATGAGTGAGATCGACCCTTGCGATGCGTTGTCCACGCCTGTGGAGCTGCCCATGACCGGGGAGGCCGCACCAGGCACCTCAACCCTGGTGTGGCAGGTGACGATGCGCGATCCTCATGACCCGGAGCGCATCGACTACGTGCCGGTCACCGTCGTCGGCGACACCACGGACAGCCTGCGGCGCAACGGGATCGTGTCTCTGCAGCTGCCCAAGGATCGTCTGTCCGACCTGGGGATGCCCGAGCTTCAGGACGTCGACCTCGCTGGTGTCGCAGATCGACCTCCCGCCCTTGCTGACGGACCCCAGGTGCTGTTCTGGATCCGCGTGTTCGCACGAGAGGGGCTGGTGCCGGTCCAACACCTGAGCTGGGTCGGGATCAACGCCGCGGACGTCGTCCAGAAGGCTCCCGCGGGTCCTGAGCTCGTGGGTATCGGCACGGGGCTCAGCCAGCAGGATTACGCCCTTTCGCAGACGCCCGTGGTCCCAGCCACGCTCACGGTGAGCACGTTCGAGAACGACGCCTGGGTCGACTGGGTCGTCGTGGACACCTTCGCCGCGAGCAGCCCGCAGGACCGTCACCTGATGCTCGACGCCGAGTCCGGACGGATCCGTTGCGGGGACGGCGTACGAGGCCGCACCTTCCCGGCGTCCGCCAGGATCCGAGCCACCTCCTACGAGTACGGCGGAGGTCGCGCCGGCGTTCTCCCGCCAGGCGCCCTCAACCGGGCCGAGGGCGGCGTCGAGGTGCGCAACCCGGTAGCGACGGCAGGAGGCGAGGAGGGGGAGGCCATCGCCGACGCGCTGCAGCGCATCCCCGGCGAGTTCTCGCGTCACGATCGGGCAGTCACCAAGGACGACTTCCGGACACTGGCCAAGATCCCCGGGGTCGCCCGGGTCGAGTGCCTGCCCCTCTTCGACCCGGTCACGCACACGTCGGACGCCGCGGGCGTGGTGACCGTGGTGGTGTGGCCCACCGACGACCCGCACCACCCGGACGCGCCGCTGCCGGACACCGCTCTGCTTCAGGCCGTGTGCCGCCAGCTCGACGCGCGCCGGCTGGTCACCACCGAGCTCTTCGTCGTGCCGCCGACCTACCACCCCATCGCGCTGTCCGTCGGCCTGGGCATCAAGCCCGGCTACAGCGCCCTGGGGGTACGTCGCTGGGTGGAGCTCGTGCTGCGCCAGTACCTCTCACCGCTCCCGCCGTTCGGGCCCGACGGGCAGGGCTGGCCACTCGGCCACCGGGTGCACGCTCCGGAGCTCGAGGCGGCCGCGGTCCAGGTCGAGGGCGTCGACTTCATCGAGGGGCTGACGGTTGCTGACCTCAGCTCGGGAACGGCGGTGCTCGGCCCCGTGACCCTCGCGGCCTGGGAGGTCCCGATGATCACGGAGCTCACCGTCGTCCAGGGCCCGCCGGTCGAGCCCGGCACGGGCGGGATCCCACCCGCCCCAGGGCCTTCCCCGGTGCCAGTTCCAGTCCCGAAGGACGAGTGCTGATGGCCACCGCATCCGCCACCCTGACCGCCGGGCGCCGCACGGCCACCGTCGCCGGTCCCCATGCCTGGACGAGTCTGATCAGGACCCTCGCCGACCCGCCGTCGGGCGAGCTCCGGCTCAGCGGCCACCAGGCCCGGCCATCGGTGACCTGGCCGGACGAACCGCCGGAGCCTCGCGAGCCCGGCGGCCTGTGCTTCGACGCGGGGTGGGTCTTCCACGGCGAACCAGAGCGTGGGCAGATCGCGCGGGCGCCATGGCCGCGACAGACGGGGACGCCGTCGACGGACCTGCTCCCGCACGCCGCGGTCGGCGAGGACCCCGCCGGCTTCCGTTCACCCCACGCGGGTCTGCCGAACCTGCGCGCCCAGTCCCTGGCCGTCGACGCCGACCATCACCTCTTCGTGCTCGACGGCGCCACGGGCTCGATCGCGATCCTCGACCTGCTCGACGGACGACTCTGGACCCAGGTCACAGCGCCCCACGCCCCACCGGTCGATCTCACGACCGCTGGCCCGGCGGTGATCGTGGCAGTGCGGTCACGGACCGCACCGGTCCTCCGCGCGGACCTGACCGGGACGCTTCGCGTCGTCCCGATCGGTGAAGCCGGCCGGGCTGCCCTGGCCGGGCTCCCGGATGACGCCGCGCCCACCCGTGTCGCGCTCGACCCGACGGGACGGATCTGGCTCCTCCTCGTCTCTGACACCAGCAGCTGGATCGTCCAGCTCACCGGCGCCGGAGCCGGCCGGCGACTGCGGATCCCCGGCGCCGCCGACCTCGAGTTCGACCGCGACGGAGCACTTGTTGTGGCAGGTCCGGCCGGACGGGACCTTCGCGTCTTCGACCCCTCCGCCGACCTGAAGGAGGGTGTGGCTCTGGCCATCAAGCAGTACGACGGCCGCGGCATCATCCGCACCCCGGAGGGTCGGGTGGGTGGCTGGACCGAACACGGCTTCCGTACCGCGCGACCATACCGTCGCTCCTACCTGGCTCTCGGAAGCGCCGACGCCGTAGCCCTGGACAGCCACACCCCTCGCCAGGTGTGGGGGCGGGTGTTCGTCGAGGCCTGCGTGCCACCCGGGACTCGACTGGAGGTCGCCTTCGCCAGCAGCGAGGATGCCGGGGTCGTCGAGTCGGTGGGCTCCGCGCATGGCCTGCATCGTCGTGAGACCGGTCGCGAGGTCCCCTGGGCCCCGCTCCCGCGCGGTGACCGGTATGAGGTCTACGAGTGCCCCGTCGTGGCACCGCCCGGCCGCTACCTCACGATCCGCGTGCACCTGCAGGGAACCGCCACGCTCACGCCGCGGGTGCGCGCGCTGCGGGTCGAGTGCGAAAGCCACGGACTGCTCGACCAGCTGCCGCGCATCTACCGCGAAGACCCGGTCGCGGCCTCCTCGCTGAGGCGCTACCTGGCGATGGTCGACGGCCAGCTCCGCGACCTTGAGTGGCGAGCCGTGCAGCGCGACCGTCTCCTCGAGCCTTCCGGCGCCCCGGCCGAGCTGCTTCCCTGGCTGGCCTCCCTGATCGGGCTGTCCCTGGACGGCCGCTGGAGCGAGCGGGCCCGCCGTACCCTCCTGACCGAGGCCATCTGGCTGTTGCGAACCCGCGGCACGCTGGCCGGGCTGCGCCGCGTCCTTGAGATCTACACCGAAGCCCCGGTCACCATCCTCGAGGCGTTCCGGGTCAAGGGCTACGGAGGAGCGTTCGTCGGCGACTCCGGCTCCCTGCCCGGGCCGGCGTCGGCCGTCGTCGGGCAGAGCTTCCGGGTCGGGGGCACCGCGGGGACCGCTGACGATCCCACCGGTCGCAAGAACGCCTTCGAGACCCACGCCCACCGCTTCACGGTGCTCGTGTGCCGTGACCTCTGCGGCGATGAGCGCGCGGTGATCCGGGACCTGCTCGACCTGCACCGCCCAGCCCACACCCTGGTGGAGGTGTGCGACACCTCCGAGGGGATGCGTGTCGGGATGAGCCTGCACATCGAGCTGTCGACCGTCGTCAGCCGCGATGCGGCGTACTCCTCGGCCGTTGTCGGCCAGAGCGACGTCGGTACAGGAGCAGTCGTGGGACGCGGACACGCCGGGATCCGACCGGGCATCACCCGACTCGGGGACACCACGGTGGTGGACCCATGAGCAGCCGCGACGTGGCGATCGCCCGACACACCGTGAGCTGGTCTGTCGAGGTGCAGCTCGATCAGCGCGCACAGGACCGCCTCGACCGACTCGCGCTCGGGCTCTGCGGCGACCTCCTCGAGGACGCGCTCACGGTGTCCTGGAGCGCTGCGACCGAGATCTGCATACGCCGCGTCGACGTTCCACCGACGCAGGTCGACTGGTCCTGGAACGACGACAAGCTGCTGGCGGCCTGGGCCGAGACCGTCGGTGCAGCGGTCAGCAAGGCCATCGGAGCGCCCGAAGTCATCCGCTACGCCAGCCGCTTCCACGCGACCGTGGACCTGGTGCTCTCCCAGCTCGCCGGCGACCGGACTCGCGAGTGGGCGTGGACCTTGATGGAGCTGACCTCTGAGGCCAGCGCAAGCCAGGACGCCGTCCGTCTGGCCGTGCAGCGAACTATGGACGACGAGCCCGGCCTGGTCGTCCATCTCATCGCGGAGGTGGCCCGACACGATCTGCTGCCACGCCTGGTTGCGTGGTGTGGGTACGCCGTGCTGGTCGACGCGGCCGAGGCTGCCTGGCGCGCTGCCGGTGGCGCGAGTCCAGGCGTCGGACCGGCGCCACCGGGCGGGACCGAGCGCTCGGCAGGAGTCGCCCCGGACCGACAGAGCGGTCTCTCACCCTTGCTGCGGGCTGTTCGCCGACGATCTGTGATCTGGCGCGCTGGTGCGTCCATCCTGTCGGCCGTCGCCCCCGCGCACGCTTCCGCAACCACTGCGGCCGGCGGCGGGACCGTGCAGGCGGCGAACCCAGCGACTGCCCTGGCCCGACTCGCCCTGGTCGAGGTTGAGCCGGGCCTTGTTCCCGGTCCCTTGTCGGTTGCTGTGCTCACCCAGCTGACGTCAGAGCCCCGCGCGTGGTCCGACGACGCTGACCCTCAGGGCCGGTCGGCAGCGGGTCGGGCCCAGCCGACGACGCCGGTGCGCGGGGCGGCGCTCGGCGCGGACCCGACGGTGGAAGAACCCCCGGCGGCGCCGGAGACCGACCCATCCATGCACCAAGCGCTCGTGGCTCGCCCGTCATCGGTCTGGGGTGGGCTGCTGTTCCTGCTCACGCTCCTCGACGCCGACGGGTTCGCGGAGCGGGTCGCCGCCGACCCGGCCACCTTTGGTGTCGCGCTCAGGGCAGCGCTGGGCCGACTCGCCCTCGACCTCCTGTCCCGGGCGGCGCCGGACACCACACCGGACGAGACAGACCCTGCTGTGCTCGCCTTCTGCGGGCTGGACGCCAAGGCGCCGTACCCCGTCAGCGAAGGGCCGCCGGACTGGGTCGCGCAGGAGGGCGATCGACTGCTGGCGGCGATCAGGGCACGGGTGTCGGAGGAACGAGGCGCTGAGAGCGACCAGGCGCTGCTGATCGGGGTGATCCGGCGACGAGCCCTGATCAGGGTCGACCCGGGTTGGATCGACGTCCAGCTGGAGATCGACGACGTGGACGTCGACGTCCGCATGGCCGGCCTCGACCTCGATCCGGGCTACCTCGCCTGGCTCGGTGCGGTCGTGAGGTTCCGCTATGTCTGACCGCACGCGCACGCCACTTCCTGCCCTTCCGCGGTTCGAGGCGGCTCTGGACCGCATGCTCGCCAGGGTGCGCACGACGATCGGCGCAGGGATCAACGTGCGCACCGCAGCCCGCCTGGACGCCGAGATCGATGGTTCGCCGGACCCCGACGCCGGTGTGTTCGGGCTGCCGTTCGCGCCACTCCAGCCGCTCGACAGGGTGGTGTCGGCCCTGTCCCTGGAGACCTCCGACACCGACCTGCTGGCGCTCGCCTTGGTGAGTCATCGCTATGCGTCAGCCGC
This sequence comes from uncultured Actinomycetota bacterium, assembly GCA_963807335.1. GTDB lineage: Bacteria > Actinomycetota > Actinomycetes > Propionibacteriales > Nocardioidaceae > Nocardioides. The sequence continues at coordinate 24,980 of CAWEBT010000009.1, read as the reverse complement.
GGCGGCGTACCGCGAGCTTCACCCGCAGGACCAGCCGTGGCCGACCGTGGGACTGGCCGTGACCATGGCCGAGGCTGGCCGGATCGCCGGCCTGGACTCGTGGTCGTCGCTGGGTGAGGCGCTGGCCCGCTCTCCGCTGGTGGCGGCCGGCGCACTGGTCGTCGACACGACCGCACCGATGTCCGAGCGCAGCCTGCGGCCGGCCGAGGGATTGTGGGAGGCCTTGACCGGCCTGGGGGGCTGGCCCGGTGGGCTCACCGTCGACCACCTGCCGACCCCCATGGACGGATTGGCCGGCTGGAGCGAGCGCCCGATCGTCCGGGCGGTGGCCGAAGCCGTGCGCGAAGGCACGGCCACCGCGTTCAGCGCGGTCTCGGACCGGCCCGAGACCGCGGCAGCGCGGCTGGGGGCCCTGGTCATGTCCACCGGACGAACGCCTGTCATCCTTCGCACGCCCACGCTCACGTCCGGTCTCGTCCAGCTCGCGCTGGTGCTGGCAGTGGCACGAGACGTCGTCCCCGTCTTCTGCGAGTACGCCGACCCGGCCTCACCGGCCGAGGTCCAGGCGCCGTACGTCGGACTGCCGCTGCTGCTGACCCGGGCATCGAGCCAGCTCACCACCTGGCCCCGTCCCCTCGTCACCATCCCGGTGACCTCGTTGTCGCTCGACGACCGGCAAGCCGCGCTGCGGAGCTCGGGTGGCGGTGTCCAGCTCAGTGAGTCCGCGGCACCGGCCACGGCCGAGCCCCGTGACCTCGAGCTGGCCGGGGCCGATCTCCAGGCGCATCTTGCCGTCACCGGCCCTATCAGCGAGCCGGAGGCGCGTCGGGTGTTCCTGGGCGCGGTGGACCGCCGTACCCGGGGTCTGCTCCCGCCCGGCGGCAAGCTCACCCATCCCCAACGGTCCTGGGACTCACTCGTCGTTGCCTCGGACCGGATGGTGCTGCTCCAGGAAGCCGTTGCCCGAGCCCGCATGCAGGCTGAGTGGAACGCTTCCACCGGGCCTCCGTCCATGCACGCGGGTGACCGTGGCCTGCGACTGCTGTTCTCCGGGCCTCCGGGCACCGGCAAGACGCTCGCCGCCGAGGTGATGGCCCGGGCGCTGGGTCGCGACGTCCTGGGGGTCAACCTCGCCCGCCTGGTGTCGAAATGGATCGGCGAGACCGAGAAGAACCTGGAGGTCGTCTTCGACGCGGCCGAACGCGGCGACGTGCTGCTGTTCTTCGACGAGGCGGACGCAGTCTTTGCCAAGCGCAGCGAGGTGTCCGACGCCCGCGACCGCTACGCCAACCTCGAGACGGCCTACCTGCTGGGACGGATCGAGTCCTTCGACGGCGTCGTGGTCCTGTCCACCAACCTGCGTCGCAACATCGACTCGGCCTTCGCCCGGCGCCTGGAGTTCATAGTGCCGTTCGAGCTGCCGGACGTAGAAGCCCGCCAACGCCTGTGGGATCTCCACGTGCCGACCTGGGTGGAGCTCGACAAGCAGGTGAGCACCAGGGACCTCGCGTCCCTCTACGACCTTTCGGGCGCGCTCATCCGCAACGCGGCGACGGCGGCTGCATTTCTGGCTGCGACCGAGGCGACGCGATCGCGGCGCAACCGCCCCCGGGTGACCACCGCGCATCTCGTGCACGCCATCGAACGCGAGCACGCCAAGGCCGGGCTGGCATTTCCCGGACCACCGCACACCCTGCAGCTGGCCCGTGACGCGAACGGACAGCCGTTGACACACCCCACGCAAGGGAGGCAGCCATGACCGCATGGGACCCGCCGCAGGCGAGCTCCACTGACGACGACGCGACCGTGGCCGGCGCGCTGACCGTGGATCCGTTCAACTCGCTCGCCCCGCACTACGGGATGCTCCTCGGCGTCTCGGACTTCCAGGTGATCGGGGCCAACCCCCGTGGCAGGATGCGCCTGCACCAGGCGTGGCAGCACGGGCCGGGCGTGGTCTGGGGGTTCGGGGTCACCGTGACTGACGACCGCAGCTCCCTGATGGTCGCCCCCGGCCTGGCCGTCGACTCACTCGGTCGCGAGGTGCCGGTCTCTGCCGCGATGTGCCTGGACCTCAAGACCTGGTTCGAGGAGCAGCACGACGCCCACCGGTTCACGCCCCCCGAGGACGCCAACAGCTGGACCTTCGGTGCTCGGCTGTGGCTCGAGCACGATGCTTGCCCCACACGTCGCGTCCCCTCGGTCCGGTCCAGCTGCTCGTCGAGCGAAGACTCGGTGCAGTACTCACGAGTGGTCGAGTTCGGCCGGCTCACGTTGGAGCCCTACCTGCCTGCTCCAGAGCGCTGTGTCCCCGACGAGACGGACCAGGCAGACGACACCCGGGCCGACGAGCGGGACGCCTCCTTCCCTGCGCTGCGGGCACTGGTCCGCGACGGCAGGGTGCCGGACCTGCCGCGGAAGCCGAAGGGATGGCTCGACGCCTTCCGGTCGGTGGCTGCGTCGGAGACCGCACGCTACGTCGGCGAGACAGGTGGAAGCGCGGGACAGCTGTTCCCACCCTCGGACTCGCCCCGGCTGCTGCTGGCCGATCTGCCGCACATCGTCCTCACCAAGGGCGTGCCCACGTGGACGGTCGTCGCGGAGCCGATCGACCTCTCAGTGCGGCGTACCCACCTGTCGACCTGGCTCATCGAAGAGCTCTTGGCCGAGTCGTTGGGGGGAGCGCGAGGTGCGACCCCGGCCCCCGACGCAGGTGGCCCGCGCGTCTCGCGGGTGGCGCTGTCGGCCGGGCGGATCGTGGTGGAGCTGACGGCTGACGTGCTGGACGCGACGGTCGCCGGGGCGCTGGAGATCCGGTCCATCAACCGTGAGGACGCGCATCCGCACTGGAGCGAGCCACTCGAGATCAGGCCGCGTACGACACGCGCGCGGGCCGACAGACCCGCACGGATCGTCGTACCGATGCCCGCGACTGACAGCACCAGTGTCTGGTACCGGGTGATGCTCCGTGGCACCGGGCCCACGCCCCTCATCGGGCTCAACGGGCTTGTTCCGGTGCCTCTCGCGGGTCGCGCGGACGGCCCGCCCAGCACCTCGGACGACGGCCTGGACGTCGTCGCCATGATCCGGTCAGGAGGAGACCAATGACCATCGACAGCACGATTCTCACCTCGTCGGCCGACGTGACCCGGGGCCTCAACTTCTTCGACGGACGGTTCCTGCGAGCCGAGGACCTCAACGCCGAGCGCCGGGCGCAGCGTGCGTACGTCGACTACAGCAACCGCGCCGGTGGTCCGGGCGTCGTCTACGGCTTCGAGGTGACCTTCGACGACGCCGCAGCGACCATCAGTCCTGGACTCCTCATCGACCGGGCCGGACGTCTGTTGGTGCTCGACCGCCTCGCTACCCGCAAGGTCGCGGAGCTGATCCGGGCTTCGTCGCCCAGCGCCCGACCGGTCAGTGGCACGACCGGCAGGCTGGCGAGCGATTTCGGGCCCTGCGCGGCGGTCGAGTCGAACCCGGAGACCCCGAACACTGGTCTCTACATGGTGACCGTCCAACGCACCGAGGTCTTCGAGGGTCAGGAGGACATCCTCGGCCGGCTGTGTGACAGCGGGTGCGCCGGCTCCACGAACAGCCGCTTCGTCGTGGATGCCATCGACGTACGCGCGACGAGGCTGACCCAGCTGTCACTGCCCACCGGCCCCGGGGTGTACCCGGCGACCCACGAACGATCGCAGGTCGCATCGGCCCTGTTCGAGCGGGAGCGGACCCAGGCGGGCTCCCTGTTGTCGAGCGACGGGCTGTCGCTCCCGACGTGGGCGGTCGGGTCGCCCGAGACCCCAGCCGATGACGGCTTCCCGCTTGCGGTGTTCAAGTGGGACGGATCGAGCGTGACCTGGCACGACCTGTGGTCCGTACGCCGTGAACGGATGGACGCCTCGACAGCCGTCTACTGGGGTGGTCTGCTGGAGCTCCGCTCACAGTCGGCGTTCATGGCCCAGGTGCTGCAGTTCCAATCTCAGATGCGGGAGATCACGCCGGCGGCCGGCGCGGGCGGGAAGCTGCTCCGATCCGGGCTGGTGACGATCCCCTCCGCGGGCTACCTCGCGACCCGGGTGGGCTCGGGAGCCGCACTCCGCGCCGAGCTCGAGTCGTTGTTCGGCCCCGGTGTCGCCCTGAGGGTCTCTGCGGTCCGCCGCGACCAGATCCCGCACGAACTCGAGCGTGCCACCCATATGGAACGGATCTCGCTCGTCCGAGGATTGCTCGACGCCAAGGCTCGCGAGCAGGTCGACGTCCTCGTGCCCGACGGCGTCCTCGAGAGTTCCGATGGCGTTGTGTCGACGCCTGGCTTCGCCGTCGACCTCGCCCTCGGCTCACCCGGCTCCACCGATGACTCATTGGCCACCAGGGCCGCGCACAGCGCTGCAAGCCTTGCCCTCAAGGGGGTGGCGCGCCTCGACGTACGCGCGGGACTGGCGATCAGGGTGGCGCTGGCGGGCACGGGGAAGGGGTCCCTGATGTCGGCCCTGCGCCCGCTGATCGACCTGCTCCGGGGCCGTGTCGATGTCGCCACTGCGGCGCGGTCGCTCGCGAAGGTCAGGACCGAAACCGAACCTGTGTCACTGACGCTTCTGCGTGAGATGGCCTCGACCGCGCTGACGAGAGCGGCCGAGGCCAGGGGAAGCGGCAGCGGCACCCGCGTCGTCAAGCTCCCTCCAGCGAACGGCACGGTCGCCTCGACCACGTTCTCGCTCTGGGCAGGACTGGACGTGTTCGCGATGGCGGATCACCAGGCGACTGCCGTGCATGCCGAGGGCGACATCATCGTTCCCCAGGCCGCCTCGGTGCTCTGGGCGTCGGTCTCCCTCGACGCTCGCCTCGTCCAGGTGTCCGCGAGAGGCACCGCGAACGGCCGGGAGGTGACCGTGCAGGTGGACGGCGTGGCCGAGGTCTCCGGACCGGGGGGCGGAGGCTCCGGCTTCAAGTCCGTCTCCCAGAGGCTCGTGCTGAAGCGCACGGAGACCGGGGGCAACCAGAGGGTCGAGATCAGCGATCCCGAGAGCGGCTTCACGGCAACCGTGAGATGGTCCGGCGCACCGATCGTGGCGATGGGCGGTGCCTCCGACGTCCCGATCCCGGAGAGGTCCGGCTTCGAGCTGCTGCCAGCCTCGTTCGAGGCCACCGAGACCGGCTCTGTCGACGTGGCCGACAACGACTACCGCGACGCAGCCGTGAGCGCCGTCCAACTGGTCTCCGCGCTGCACGCCGACGAGGCGGGCTACGTGCAGTCCGTGCTCGACGACCTGTTGCCCCTGAGCGTGTCGACTTCCGAGGGCGCCGTGAGGCCCGTCCACGACTGGGTCTTCTTCCGGCGGCGGCGTCATGAGGACTTCGAGGGCGCACTGGCCTACACCTCGATGGGCACCTCCGACGTCGCGGCCTGGGTGGTCACGGCCGACGATCAGGACCAGGCGGAGGTCTTCCGTCAATCGCTGGTCGGCAGCGGCAACGCGTCGATCGACTGGGGCGGAACCCCGGTTGACATGATCAGCTTCGAGGACCGCACGGCCACCTTTCGGTCCTCCTCCCAGCACTGGCGGGAGCGCTACGCGGCGGTCGGGGGCGGCGACGCCATCTGGTTCGCGGGCTACGGCAAGGCACTCTCCTCGACAGATCCACCGATCGGGACGGCTCGGGCCCAGGAGCTGGTGCGGGAGACGGCGGCTCTGGCGCAGCTGGATGAGTCGGGACCCGCCAGTCCGATCGACCTGGTCCCCTCTCCCCCGGCCGGTCAGATGATCTCCGGCACCGAGGGCAGCATCTTCCTGATCACCTATCCATCCGCCCAGAAGTTCGCGGTGTTCGCGGTGGACGGCACCAATGAGAAGTTCAAGGACACCGTGGCTGCTGTGAAGGCGTTCGATGCCGAGACACTGAAGGGCGCGAACGCCGAGGCGTTCACCGCCGTGTCGGGTGAGCTTCAGGCCCGCGACGTGAGCAAGACCGACATCGACGCCGCCACCGAGAAGGTCGATGAGCTGGGCCAGAAGCTGGACCCGGACCAGTCCGGGATCAACCGGGAGGTGTTCGTCTGGGTGCGTGGCGGTCCCCTCGGCTCTCGGGCCGGACTTGACGCCTTGGTGACCGCCATGGGCGACGCCACACCGACCCAGCAGGAGGTCGAGTTCACGTCCGCCGACGACGAGCGAGTCCGCGTCTACGTGGTGCTCGAACCGATCACGCTCAACTGACGCTGATGGGCAGCGAGTCCGCTTCGGCCGAGGCCGACCGGGACAAGGCCAAGGACAGCCGGCCTCCGGCACTGGAGCAGAAGCGCGAGGGTACGTCGGCAGCCGCAGCAGCCGGCTCCCCCTCTTCCGCTCCGCCCGGGGTGCGATCGAAGTCGGTCGTCGGGCCCGCGAACGACGCGGCCGAGCGCAATGCGGACGAGTCCGCCGACCGGGTGCTGCGGCAGCCCGACCCGACGAAGGTGCCGGCTGCCAGGCCCGCGCCGACAGCACCTCCGGGGGGCCCGGGGCCGCCTGAGGCCATCAAGCGGGCCGCCGACCCGGCAGCCGAGCAGCGGGTCCCGGGCACACCTGCGGTCAAGCCGGTGGGGACGGGGTCCGCCGGTGGGACGGGGCCGGACACGTCGACCCCTGCTGGCCCTGCGCCGCTCGTCTCACCACCGATCGCTGCCGGCGCGAAGCCTGCAGAGTCGGCGACGCCTGCTCCTGATCCGGAGCCACCCGCTCCCGAGGGTGAGGCGCCGGCTCGAGAGACCCCCGCGGTGTCCCCCGAGCTGCAGGACTACCTCGACGCCAGCCGCGGCAAGGGCGCGCCGCTGCCGGACGGCGTACGCAAGGAGTTCGAGGCCAGGTTCCAGAGACCCTTCGACGACGTCCGGATCCACGACGACGCCGGCGCCGACAACGCGGCCCGCACGATCGACGCCCTCGCGTTCACGCGAGGCTCCGACATCTACTTCCGCAGCGGTGCGTACGACCCCACCGGCGAGCCCGGCCGACGGCTGCTGGCCCATGAGCTGGCCCACGTCGTCCAGAACCGGCCCGGGATCAACCGCAAGGCTGCGTCGAGCGTGGGGCCGGTGATCCGGCGCAAGAAGGACACCAAGCAAGCGCCCAAGGGCAAGGGCCCTGAAGGCACGATCACAGGCAAGAAGGTGGAGATCACCACCTTGAAAGTCCCGAAGCTCAAGGAGAAGCGCTCGGGCGACGGCCCGTACGTCGTCCGCCAGGGAAGCCGGGAGGACAACCCCACGAAGCAGGCGAGCGTGTGGCGTTCCAAGGTCAAGGCACCGACGGCGGCATTGGTGACTGCTCGCCTGAAGAAGCTCCGCGACGACGCCAAGGACAAGGACGTCCAGACCGGCGATCCCGCCTACTACTTGGAACTCAAGGGGGTGAAGGACAAGTTCTACCTGATCGGCACTGAGGGGTCGATCGCCAACGACGTGCGAGTCCCCGTCTGGGACAAGAAGGGCGAGCGCCGCTCGTTCGACATCGACCACAAGCGGGAGGCACAGCTCGGCGGACTCGACGACCAGCCCGTCGGAAACCTGTGGTTGCTGGACAGTGCGAAGAACCGGTCGGCCGGCTCGACGATCAAGCAGAACATCGACGAGGCGCTGCACGGCTTCATCACCCTCACCGCCCCCAACCTCAACCTCACGAAGATCCCGTCCGAGACGGAGGTACGTGACCCCAAGAAGGGTTGGACTCTGCAGTTCAAGGAGCTCAAAGGCGTCGGAGCCGACGTGAAGCCGGAGGACTACTGGGATCCGTGCGATCTCCAGGCCTCGGACTCCAAGCTGCTCTCAAGGTTCGAGTACGTGCTCAAGTCTCGAGCCGAGAAGCTCAAGGGGACCGATCAGAGTCTCGTCATCTTCGACCGGCTGACGGGAGGTGGTATTCAGCAGATCCCTCGGACACGCGACGTGACGGAGATCAAGAAGTGGAAGGCCGGGGCCTTCTCGATCGACAGCGTCAAGTTCGCCGAGTCGGATGTCGGGAAAGGCACAGGTTTTCTGAGCGGCACGGCGTTCGATGACAAAGGCCCGATCGAGAAGGCCCCGTTCAAGGTGCCCATCAAGAAGCTGGCGGGCGTCGAGTGGGGTGGGGTGGCGACACCCGGGGCCATCGACTACTGGCGAGCCAAGGCGTTCAGTCCGATTGAGTTTCCGGAGCCTGGATTCGACGTCGACAAGGGCATCGTCGGCCGCGCCAGGATCGCCAAGCCCTCGATCCCCCTCCTCGAGAACGTCGAATTCTCCGTGCTCGTCGACGGCGACATCGCGATCGAGGCCGAGGTGTCCGGCTCGGATCTCAAGTTGCCTGGCCCGTTCAGGGTCACCGGCGGCTCCTTGGCGATCAGCGCCGGCACCGGCGGCCTCGCTGTGCGCGGTGACGTGTTCTTCGAGCTGTCGGGGCTGGCCAAGGGACATATCGGCGCGAAAGCAAAGGGCGGAAAGTCCGCCAAGTCCGACTCCTTCTCACTCGTGGGCGACCTCGACTTCGATTCCAAAATGTTCGACGAGGCATCGCTGCACGTCTCGTATATCGATCAGAAGTGGGGCGTCGAGGGTCGCCTCAGCGTCGACGAGCCCAACAAGATCAAGGGCATCAAGAAGGCCTCGGCCAAGGTCGAGATCAGCGACGACACGGTGACCGCGGCCGGGGAGTTCGAGCCGCTGATCAAGGGGATTCAGAAGGGCACGCTCGGCTTCAAGTACAACGAAGCCACCGGGATGGAGATCACCGGGGAGATCCTGATCGGCAAGGGTCTCCCGGGGATCAAGAGCGGGAAGCTCGGGGCCACCATCAAGAAGGGCCCCGACAAGCACTCCCTCAGCGCTGACGTCATCCTGGAGCCGGACATCCCGGGCGTCACCGGCAACGCGACCGGGCGGTACGACGACGGCGCCTTCGCCATCGACGCACTGCTGGGCTACGAACACGGGTTCGCGAAGGGCACCGTCCACCTCGGGGTCACGAACCTGGCGATCGGGGCTGACGGCAAGCCTGCCGGGGAACCCAAGAAGGACGGCACCCTGTCGGTCTGGGGCGACGGCCAGGTGAAGCTCCAGCTCACCCCGTGGCTGGTCGGCACCGTTGGTTTGAAGCTGACGCCGGACGGCCAGGTCGAGGTCAGCGGCGAGGTGGCACTGCCGCCGACCTTCACTGTCTTCGACGAGAAGAAGATCGAGAAGACGCTGCTCGCGATCCACGTCGACATCCCGATCGTCGGCGTAGCGGTGGCCGGGCAGCGGATCGGTATCTTCGCGACCATCGGCGGCAGCCTCAAGATCGACGCCGGCATCGGTCCCGGCGTGCTCCGCGACGTGGCACTGAGGGTCAGCTACAACCCCGCCAAACCCGAGGCGACGACGGTGACCGGCAACGCGACGTTCGCGATCCCCGCTCATGCCGGCCTCCGACTAACGGTCGAAGGCGCAGTCGGGGCAGGCATCCCGGTCGTGAGCGCGAAGGCCGGGGTCCAGGTGTACGGCGAGATCGGCGTCGCCGGCGAGGCTTCGGCAGGTGCCCTGGTCACGTGGTCGCCGGCCGCCGGGGTCGTGCTGGACGCGAGGGGCGAGATCTTCGTGGAACCCAAGTTCAAGTTCGGGATCGATGCCTTCGTCGACGTGAGCGCGGACCTGTGGGTGACCGAGGTGGAGCTTTACCACGAGACCTGGCACCTGGCCGCCTTCGAGTACGGCTCGAACCTGCGATTCGGATTGTCGATGCCGGTCCACTATGAGTCCGGGAAGCCCTTCGACATCTCGTTCGACCAGATCCAGTGGACCTACCCGCGCATCGAGCCGAAGGAACTGATCGGCGGACTCGTCAAGCAGATCGTCGGATGAGCGAGAGAAGGAGTTGTGATGACATCAATCGGTGAGTCGCCCGCGAAGGCGATCGTCAACCGAGGGGGGCTGTTGCTGGCGGACGGGGACGTCGAGGGAGCCGAGCAGGCCTACCGCGAGGCCATCGAGGTCGATCCGTCCAACGCGACGGCGTTCGGGAACCTCGGCTATGTGCTTGCCCTGACCGACCGGCACGACGAGGCGATCGAGCAGTCCGAGCGGGCGATCGCACTGGAGCCGCAGCGCAGTTCTGCATGGGCGCACCGCGGCATGTCTCAGCTCGCGCTCGGGGACGTCGAGGCGGGGCTTGCTTCGCTTGGGCGCGCCGTGCGCCTGGACCCCGAGAACCACTTCGCGTGGAACACGTTGGGGCGGACCTTCCTGGCGTTGGGTCGGGCGTCGGAGGCGGAGCAGGCATGGCGCTCCGCGCTCGCTCTGCACCCGAACGACGCGGACCTCCTCGTGTCGCTCGCTGCGTCACTTGGCGCGCAGGACCGTCTCGGCGAGGCGGCCCGACTGCTGCGACGAGCGACGGCTGTCGAGCCGGAGTCTGCGCGCGCCTGGGCCCAGCTCGGCGTCATCTCGTTGTCGAACAAGGACTTCGGGAGTGCCGGCGAGGCGCTGTTGACTGCACTCGACCTCGAGCCGGGAAACGCAGAGGCACGGTTCCATCTCGCGATGCTGCATCTGCTGGTGGGCGCGCTCGACGAAGCGCGGTCGAGCTTGTCCGCCTTGGCCGGCGAGGACCACGCGTTCGCACAAAGCGCCCAGAGCCTGTTGGACCGGATGTCCGAGCCAGGAGTCACGGTCTGACTTGTGGCGGCAGGAGACCGAGGAGCCGAGGTGAGGGATCGGTCCCGAGTTCTCGCCGTAGGAGTCCGCTGAACACTTTGTACTGATGCACCGCGTCGGCGAGGTTGCCCTCGGCGATGAACACCTCCATCAGTACGCCGTGTGCCGTCTCCCGTAGGGGTTCAGCACAGACGGCTTCGAGTGCCAGGTCGAGTGCCAGGTCGAGGTCGCCATGGCGGGTCAGGATGCGCGCTGCGTTCTCGAGCGCATGGAGCCGTAGTTGATCCATCCGCTCGCGCTGGAAGATCACCCAGTCGTCGTACCAACCGGGCAGAAGTGGGCCCTTGCGCAGGTGCTCGCTGCTGACGCGAACCCAGTTGAGATCGTCGACATCGCTCAGCATCAGGCGAAGGGAAAATGCCTCCTGCTCTCGAGTGTCGATGGCCACCGCTCGGCCGAGTCCGAGCAACGGCCCCTCGTTGCGGAGCAGAATCGGCACTGCGGCCTTGATCCTCCACACGATCGTCCTCAGGTTCGCAAGTGCGTTGGACTCTGTGGTGTCCGGCCACAGGGTCCCTGCCACGAGACTTCTACGACTCAGGTCGTGCAATGCCAAGAAGGCGACCAGCCGCTGGATCAGGAACGGCAGGTTGACAGGCCTGGCACCCACCTCAACCGCGAAGTGCCCGAGCAACTGCAGCTCGGCAGCCGGGGTAGCCCGAGGCACCCCGTCGATGGCGAGCGAAGCGTCGCCACGAGACCCCGAAGTCATGTCGGATGCACCCGACGGCCAAGCGTTCGCAACCGCCGCTGATTGCGGTTCGGCTTCATGTGACCCCCGAGTGCAGTGGTGCATCCCCCGAACACCCCAGACTGACAGCAGCAAACTCCCGTGTGCAACAGATTTGCCCAGCGGGAACGCGGCGCGGCTCCTGTGCACAGCCGTCTGGGCGCGGGCCAGGCGAAGTCGTGGGCTAGGCGCGCTGCAGAACGAACGCTGGGGGGCTCCCCCGCGGCGGCGCCAGCGTGTTTGCCATAGACGGCCTTGAGCAACGTCCGAATCGCGACGAAGCAGCCCACGATGAGCACCCGAGACCAGCCTGGAAGTCGTCATCCGTCACCATCGACCGGGCCGCCGCGTACCTCTCGATCCCGAAGGCAACGCTGTACGCCCGGCGAACCCGGCGCGCGGGCCTCCCCCCGGGCTGTGACGAGTCCTCATTGGCGCGAAAGCGACCCAGACCACTTCCTCCGTCAGCGGGCGCGGAGCCGGGTGACCGAGAATCGGGTGGCGTCGGGGGTGGTGAAGCGGGCGTTGGGCAGGTACAGCGCCCCGGCGATCCTCGCCACGGTGGTGGGAACGTCGAAGGCCTTCGAACGCAGGTAGCCGGTCAGCTTGCCGGAGGTGCCGCTGCGGTCGAGCCGGATCACGGCGACCTTGTTCATCGTGTTCTGCACGACGTAGAGGGTGCGGCCCTCAAGCAACATGCCGTCGCCCCGCTCCAGTGACACCCCACCGACGTCGACCTGGGTCGCCTCGCCGGTGGCAGGCTGCACCCGGTAGAGCACGCCCGTCGTCGTGTTGACCACCAGCAGCGCCTCACGGTCCGGGGTCCGGGTGATGCCGTTGGCACCGAGGGCGTCGCCCTGCACCCACTCCCCGGTCAGCGGCACGGTCTGCACCCGGTCCTGGGTCGGCAGCGACCCATGCCGACCCAACGGCACGCGGTACAGCTGCGCCTGGGAGGAGTCGGTGAACCAGGCGGCGTGCTTGGTCAGGACGACGTCGTTGACGAAAGCGGAGGTCGACGTCGTCAAGGTGTACGACGCCAGCAGCTCCCCGCTGCGGGAGTCGACCACACGCGCGTCCCCGCCCGAGCCGCCGGCCACGAACAACCGGCCGCGGCGGTCCGCCTTCAGGCCCAGGGACGGTGTCCCCGGCCCGGCGGTGACCTCGCTGGTCCGGCCGGTGCGGACGTTGAGGCGCAGGATGGACCCGTCGGAGCGTGAGCCGAGGTAGGCCGTCTTGCCTCTCCCGGCGGCGATGCCCTCGGGGGCGAAGCCGTCCGGCAGGGCGATCTGGGAGGGGAAGGTCCGGCACGAGCCGTGACCCGCGCCGGGCTGGCGGCCGTCGTCGCACTGTGGCCCGGCGGCCGCGGAGACCGGCGCGACACCGGTGAGGGCGGCCAGCGAGAGGACGGCACCAACCAGGCCGGTGCGTAGCAAGACAGAGGACGTGCGCTTCATGAGCTGCTCCCGTTCCGGCGGCGGACCGACCCACCGCCCAGACCCGAACATAGCCCAGGACACCCACACCGTGGCGGGCTCCGCAGGGCCGGGGTTCGCCGTCCTGCTCCTGCTCTGCTGCTTCGTGACGGGTTGAACGTCGGCAGGCCGGTCGCGAGGAAAACCAAGTTCACACCAGCATTCGGATGGGCGAGCGAGACGATGTCGCCGGGAGCCATCTGCTCGGCGAAGCCGATTCGGGTCTGCGCGAACTCGGCGGACGCCGCCGCTTCCCCGACGTTGAGCGACACGGCGGTCTGGCTGATCTGCATGCGAGATCCTCATTGGCGGACGGCACCCGACCTACCCGCAACATGGTTGCCCGCAGCCGGAGGAGCTCATGCCCAGTACGTGTCGTGCCGGAGCATGAACGCCGCGCGCTGCTCCTCGGTCATCTCCTCGCCGCGGGCGAGGGTCTCGAAGTAGTCCTCCCGCGGACCGCCGGGAGCGAACATCAAGAGCATGGAGGCACCGCCACCACCGCGGAAGCCGTGCAGTCCTCCCTCGGGGACGTAGAGGAAGTCGCCCGGACGAGCCATGACCCAGGTGCGACCGTCGTAGAGCCGGACCTCGCCGGACAGGATGTAGAACTGCTCCGAGATCGCGCGGTGGAAATGCGTGGCCGGACCCGACTCGTCCTCTCCGAACGTCCAGCGGTAGAGCCCGAAACGTCCCTCCGTGCGATCGCCAGTGGCGAGGTACTCGCATGACCCGCCGGTTGCGTAGCGGACGTCGAGCCCCTCATCCGAGGACCGCAGCCAAGCGCTCGGCTCGCCATCCTCGCCTCCGTACATGTCCGGCGGATAGCTGCGGGGCAGGGACACGTCAGGCGCCTCGGGTCCGAGCGGCAACGCCGTCGAGACGCAGCACGGCTGAGTCGTCGCGGTGGGAGCCCGTCGTCCCGACGTGCTGGTCACTGATCCCAGGGCCGTTCTTGATCACGTGCACCAGCGCCATGCCGTGCCCCCTGCCCAGATCGAACTCTGACTTCAGCCAGGCGAGGATGTCGCCGGACCTGGTCTCCGCGTCGAAGCCCTGGCCGTGGGCCAGGTCCACGATCTCCTGTGGCGTCCGGCCGGTCTTCTCTTCAGCCTTGTCGAGGTAGGCCTGGAATGACACTTCGCGCTCTCCCGATCGTCGCGCCGCCGACTGAACGGCCGCTCTTCATCCTGCCGTTGGCAACCTAGGGACACGCAACGCATGCGTCAAAGCAGTTGTTGGACGACGGTGGAGCGGTCTGCAGGGATCGGCGCAGACGGGAAGCAGCCGTCGAACCGGTGCGCAGCGCGTTCCGCGCCTCGGCGATGGCCACATCGGGGTTGGAGTGGCTGCTGGCACGGGCGAGGTCGAGCCGACAGAGGCTCGCCTCGAGCGGCAGCTGCATCTCGTTGAACCCGTCGAGGGCCTCGCGGAGCCACGCCGCCGCGTCCCCTTGCCCCGCTCGGCCCTTCGCGAGGGCGACAACGGCGCGGGCGTAGGACGTCGGGTGCTTCTCGGCGCAGGCAGCCAGGTTCGCGATGGTCGCGGTCGCGTCCGTGCCGCAGGCCAGCTGGGCGTCGACGAGCAACGAGAGCAGCGGCAGGCACGAACTGCTGTCCGGGTCGGCCTTCTCGGCCGCGTGCTCGAGCAGGCTGAGGGCGACGGCGTTCTCGCCGCGGGCCAGGTGCAGTGCCGAACGCGGCCGGATCGACTCGTCATCGCTGAGACCGTCCAGCAGGGCACCCGCCTCGTCGTAGCGTCCCTGCCCGATCCGCAGGTACGCGAGCCGGCTGAGTGCTCCTGCCTTGAGCGTCCGACGGCCCAGCGCCCACAACCGCACCGCTTCGGTGAGCGAGACGTCTGCTTCGGACCAGCGCCCGGCGGCAGTGAGGATGCCGCCGTAGTGGGTGTGGCAGTAGGCACTGACCGCGGGGAGGTTACGACGCTCCGCGATCTGCTCTCCGAGTCGGATCCACTGCTCCGCCCGACGCACGTCCTGCGCGCGCTCACACGCGGAGAACAGCTGGCAGAAGATCTCCTCCACGATGATGAAGTCCTCCACGTCGCCACCTGCGACCGCGGCCAGCGACTCGTCGAGCAGCACCATCCTCTCCTCGACCCGGTCGTCGTGGACCATGCTCGCGCCGAGATAGGAAGAGCGACGAGAAGGTCAGGTCCGCGTCACCGGTGCGGTGGGCGACTTCCACGGCGATCCGGAAAGCCGCCTCCTTCTTCGCACGGTCGACCTCGAACATCCCCTCGGTCAGGGCGACCCAGCCGCGCTCGGCACCGTCCGGCTCGTCGGCCAGCAGCGTCTTCGCTCGGGCCAGCCAGCCGCCGGCGATCGCCCAGTCCCCCGCTGTCGACCCGTACATGTAGGCAAGCGTCCGTGCCACCCGGGCCGCTCCGACCCCGTCGTGCGCGCTCCGATACCTGGCGTAGGCCCGTTCGTACTCCTGGATGCCTCGCGAGTACTCGAACAGGACGTACGACGCAGCCGCCAACCCCTCCAGCACCTCAGGCGTCTCGACGGCTTGCCCCAATGCCGCCCGGGCGCCAGCGGCGTCACCGATCCGCAGCGCTGCCCGCCCCTGTGCCACGAGCCCAGCCGTCACCCCTCGATTCTTGCACTGTGACGCGTGAATGGCGGTTCGTCACGACTCTGACCGCCACCCCGCCGCAGCAGTGAAGTACCGATCATCAGCCACTCGCATCTGGATAGGGAGGCGCCGGACAGCCCGTCGCAGGATCAGCGGGCGCCCGCCAAGCACGCCGCTTGTGCCATGGTGTGTTCGTGCGCTATCCGGACGACGACGTCGAGTGGTTGCTGACTCCCGCCGAGCGCGGCAACGGGCAGACAAGGCTCGATGATGCACATCAGGGCCGGGCGTGGTCTGAGGGGAACCTGGTGCGGCCGCTGATCCACGGCGCCACCTACTTCGCCGAGCTCTACGAGCGGATCGAGGCCACCGGGGCTGGGGATTCCATTGTCTTCACCGACTGGCAGGGCGACGCGGACGAGCGACTCACCGGCGATCCGGGCAGCGAGGTCCTGGCCGTGCTGGGTCGGGCCGCGGCCCGCGGGGTCGACGTGCGGGGGTTGGTGTGGCACTCCCGCGCGGCAGCCGTAGCCGGCGCCGAGGGCGACAACGCCGAGTTCGGTGAGCGATTGCGGGCGCTCGGCGTCGAGGCGTGGCTCGACATGCGGGTCCGAAACCGTGGGTCCCACCACCAGAAGCTCATCGTGCTGCGGCACCGGGACGACCCCACGCGCGACGTGGCATATGTCGGCGGCATCGACCTGTGCCACTCCCGCCGGGACAACGCCACCCACCACGGTGACCCGCAGTCCGACGGGATGGCCGAGGAGTACGGCGCCACTCCCCCGTGGCACGACGTCCAGGCCGAGATCTCCGGTCCGGCAGTGCACGATGTGGAGACAGTCTTCCGGGAGCGCTGGGAGGATCCGGCTCCTCTGGATGGCAGTCCCCGTCGCTGGCGGGGACTGCGGCGAGCCTCGCCCGCGGCGGCGGATGCTCCTAGGCCGAGCCCGCTGCCGACACAGCTCCCGCCGCCTCCTTCCGTCCCCGGTGCGACGCATGTGGTGCAGCTGCTGCGGACCTACCCCGACCTGCCGTCCAGCCGGGACTACCCCTTCGCCAAGGGCGGGGAGAGAAGTGTGGCGCGCGGGTACACGAAGGCGATCGAGCGTGCCCGTCGGCTGGTCTATGTCGAGGACCAGTACCTGTGGGGGCGTCACGTGGCGCGGATGCTCAGCGCTGTCCTGGACCAAGACCCTGACCTGTTCATCATCGGGGTGCTGCCCCTGTACCCCGACATGGAAGGCGTGCTGGGTCGGTGGCCGCAGCTGGAGGGCCGGCGACGAGCGATGCAGGACCTGCTGCAGAAGGCTCCCGATCGGGTCGCGATCTACGGCCTGGAGAACCACGCGGGCACCCCTGTCTACGTGCATGCCAAGGCCTGCGTCATCGACGACACCTGGACCACGATCGGCTCCGACAACTTCAACCGGCGCTCGTGGACCCATGACTCCGAGCTCTCGGCGGTCGTCATCGACCGGGAGGGCGAGTACGGCCGCCGACTCCGACTCACCCTGGCCGCCGAGCACCTCGACCGGGAACCCGGCGATCTGCATGAAGCGATGTCAGACTGTCTGGAACCGGCGGACATGTTCGCCACCTACGCCGAGAGCGCGGCGCGCCTCGACGGATGGTGGGATGGCGGCCGCAGCGGTCCTCGTCCGGCGGGACGCCTTCGTAGGATCGAGCCCCCTGAGCTTGGGCTGCTGACTCGCGCGGTCGCCACGCTGCCGTACGCCCTCCTGCATGACCCCGACGGAAGGCCTCGTCGGCTGCGACGCACGGACGACTTCTAGGTCACTCTCCGTGGTCGGTGCGGATGCCGCCACCCGGAGTCACCTGGGCCTCACCCGAGATCGCCGCCCGCAGGCTCGGGGTCGCCTGCAGGACGATGATGTCGGCCGGCATCTCGATGCCCGCCTCGTCCAGGGCGGTCTTCACCGCCCTGATCGCTGAATCGGTGGCGAGCACCACCTCGTGCTGCTCGGGACCGCACCAGAAGCGCGCCTCGATGTCGACGGTGGAGACCCCCAGCTGGGCGACGACAGCCTCCGGCGGCGGGGCGTCATCGAGCTCCGGGACGTCGGCGGCCAGCGCCGCCTGGATGACCCGGCAAGCTTCGCTGGTGTCGTTCTCGTAGGCGACGCCCACCAGGAAGGCGACCCGTCGGCTTGCGAAGTGCGTACGCACGGTGATGACCGACTTGTAGACGTCGCGGTTGGGGATCAGCACCAGTTGACCGTCGAAGGTCCTGAGCCGGGTCTCGCGAATGGTGATCGCCAGCACGGTGCCAGAGATCTCGCCGACCGTGATCTGGTCTCCGGAGCGAAAGGGCTGGCGCAAGATCAGAAGCAGTCCTGAGAGCAGGTTCTCCAAGATGTCCTGGAAGGCGAAGCCGGCTGCCACGGAGAAGAAGCCGAGCCCAGCGAGCATGTTCACAGGCTTCACCGATGGAAAGACCACCACGATGGCGACGATGACGGAGAACGACAGCAGGATCCATCCGGCCAGCTTGCTCATCACGGTTGCGAAGCTCGGGGTCCGGCGGGTCGTGAGCAGGTGGCGCAGGAGCCAGCGCACGCCGCGCGAGAGCGCGTACCCGATGGCGAGGATCGCGATCGCGATCAGCAGCCTGGGTACCGCGTCGGTGAGGGCGTCGAGCAGGTCGGTGGCCTTGGATCCCATGGCCGCAGGCTATCGGTGGCCGACGGACCATCACGGTCAGAACGCCTCGACCCGACAAGGCGGTAGGGGCAGCCCGGGGTCGCCGGCGCCTTCCTCTCCGTGCCGGGGATCGCGACCATCGCCTCGTCGACGCTCGGGAGCCAGGTCGAGCCGTTGCGACCGGAGGGGCCAGGACCTGCCCCGACGACCGTGCGACCGCGTTCGTCAGATCACTGCGCCGAGCCGTCCCAGTCGTCCAGAGCGTCGGCGTACAGCTGCTCGACCAGGGCGACCTGTTCGTCGAGGTTCTCGACGCTCCACCCAGCGGTCGGCACCGGCGCGAGCGCCCGCACCTGCACCGTGCCCGGCGCAAGGATCATCGAGTGGGCCGGCATGATCTCGCCGGCGTTGCGGATGACCACGGGCACCATCGGCACCTGTGCCTGCATCGCCAGGTGGAAGGCCCCCTTCTTGAACGGCAGCAGCCGCGGCGTGGGCGAGCGGGTGCCCTCGGGGGCGATCACCAGGGAGGTGCCCGACTTCAGGCTCTCGAGGGCCGGCGCGAGGGCCTCACGGGCGGCGACCTTGTCGGTGCGGTCGACGTAGGCGACGTCGGCGAGCCAGCCCATCGCGGCGAAGCTGGGGTCCTTCGCGAGCTCCTTCTTGGCTACTGCGGTGAAGTCGCGGCGCAGCAGCGCGGCGAGGATGACGACGTCGAGCTGGCTCTGGTGGTTGAAGACGAAGACCGCCGGCCGCGAGAGCCAGAGGTTCTCCTGGCCCTCAACCTCCAGCGAGACGCCGGCCCCGGCGAGGGCGAGCTCGGAGCTGATCGCGGCGGCGACCGTGAGCGCCGTACGCCGGTCCCGGTTGACCAGTCCCATCCCCAACCCGGCAGCGACCCCCGTGGCCAGCCCCGCGAAGGACGCGGCCGAGCGGACGACGTTGGCCGCGGTCAGGCGCCGCTGGCGGTGCAGCCGATGCACCGGCCAGCCACGCTCCGCGGCCGCCCTGGTCAGGGTGCTGTCGGCGTTGAGGGGCCGGGGCCGCCCCACGGTCTCGAGGTAGAGGACGTCCTCTCCCCCGTTGCCGTAGGCGTAGGACTCCCCGAGGTCCAGGCCCTGCTCCTCGGCGAAGGCCACCACGGCCGCGGCCTTTCCGGGCCCCCAGAGGATCGGCCCGTCGACCCGTCCGGTGACGATGCCGTCGAGGGTCTCGACCTCGGTGACGAGCAGGTGCTCGATGTCGAGGTCCTGGGCGGCGGCCTGGGCCTGGAACCTCGTGGCCGATGAGGCGAGAGCGACGGTGTGGCCGGCGCGCAGGTGGGCCCGGACGAGTCGGCGGGCGTCGGGGTAGAGCTGGCCCGAGATCTGTGACCGGAAGAGCTGCTGGCCCATCTCCTCCAGGTCGGTCAGGGCGGTGCCACGAAGGGCGCCGAGGCCGACCCCGACCAGGCGCGTGACGTCGTGCCCGCGCTGCTGCATGTTGAAGACCTCGACGATGGTGCCGATGAGCTCCTGCGGACCCACCGCCAGGTTCGCCAACCGCTGCCGGAAGTAGAGCGCAGCGGAGTAGCCATGGATCAGCGTCCCGTCGAAGTCGAAGAACGCACCGACGTCGGGGCCCTGCGGTCCCGCTGCGACGGCGTCGAGGAGGTCGTCGATGTCGGCCACGGATCAGTCCTTCAGGGTGAGGGAACGGACGACGGCGATCGCCTCGACGGCCGCGGCGAGCTCGTCGGCGAAGCGTTGACGCCTTTGGCGCAGCTCGTCGCTACCGGGTCCCAGGAGCCCGCGGTTGCCGGCGAGCTTGAGCGCGCCGCCCATGAGGTCCTTGGAGATCGACTCCGGCGAGTGGAGGTCCTGCTGCAGCCACCGCTGGTGGGCGACCCCTAGGCTCTCGGCGATCAGCCCGTCGCGGTCCAGTGGGGCTGCCGGCTCCCGGGTGACCAACCGGTCGGCCACCACGGAGTACGCCTCCAGGAACGGGCCGATCACCCGGTGCGCCAGGAGCAGGGGGGAGCCCGAGAGCAGCTCGGTGATCTCGCCCATGGTGGCCCGCTCCTCGGTCCAGCCGGGACGCACCAGGTCGGTCTCGTAGCGCAGCCGGGTGTCGAACTCACGCTTGGTCGCGAAGAAGAACTCGTACTTGAGCAGGTCGCGCAGGGTCAGGGCGCGCGTCCAGGTGGCAGCGACGACGTCGACGTCGTCGGCGGCCGGGTCGTCAGCGGCGGCCTGGACCAGCGCCACCTCGAGGATGGCGCGCTCGATGAAGTAGTGGGTGACGGTGTTGCGATAGAAGGCCGCCTCGTGCTGCCGATCGGGCGCGATCGCGTAGACCGGCTCCAGCCCGCCGGCGTACTCGACCACGACGCCCTCGCGCACCAGCGTCGCCAGCGCCCTGCGCAGGCCCTCGGGGCGACCGAGGTCGACGTCGGCGGTGAGCGGCAGCTGGCGGCGACGTACGTAGGCGACGAGCGGTTCGAGGACGCCGAGCGTCTCGGCCAGCGTCATCGCCCGGCCGTCGTTGTCGAGCAGACCGAAGGTCACCAGGGCGGACGGGGTGATGGGGGTGGCGGCGTTGATGCGGTGGGCCACCTCGAACGCGACCCGAGGCACCACCGCGGTGAGTTCGTCGGTCTCGGCGCGCGATCCGGCGTCGGCCAGAGCCTCGCGCAGTGACAGCGGCGGACCGAAGCGCACGTGGACGCGTCCACGACGTCGCCCCTGGGCGCGCGCGAACCGGTAGAGCCAGGTCAGGCTCTCGGGCGTCTTGGTCCCGCCGCTCTCCTCCCGGGAGAGGGCCGAGACCTCGTGCTGCTGGTCGTAGACGATGGAGACCGGCACGAGGTAGGCGTCGTCGGAGTCGTCGCCGTTGGCGCGGAACGCGTCGACGAGGTAGCGCAGCACCCCCATCCGCGGCGGGCGGAGCTTGCCGGTGCGGGTTCGCCCACCTTCGAAGTACCACTCGAGGTTGGCGTGCTGGCGCAGCAGGAAGCCCAGGTACAGGCGCAGCATGGCCGGGTAGACCGGGTCGTCCCGGCTGGACCTGCGGATGAAGATCAGCCCGCTGCGCCTCCCGAGCTCCGAGAGCGGCCACATGGCGAGGTTGATCCCGCCGAGGGTGTAGTTGTTGGGGAAGCCGTGCCCCGTCATGGCGGCCCGCAGCACCAGCGGGTCGAGGTAGGAGCGGTGGTTGGGCAGGAACACCAGCGAGTGCCTGCGCTCGAGCTCGGCCAGCTCCTCCAGCCTGCTGGTGTCGACGTCGACCTCGTAGGAACGCGTCAACCACCGACCCATCCGGTCCCACACCCGCGACGCCGACTCATCGACGTACGCCGCCATCTCGGCCAGCGCGGTGTGCGAGTCGTCCCGCAGGTCGGCGTGGGTGCGTCCGGTCCGCTCCGCGAGAGCGGCCAGCGTCTCGGCGTACTGCGCCGATCCCATCACCAGCTCGACGGCTCGGCGCTCGTGATCGACGTCTTTCATCTGCGCAGCCTAGTGTTGCACGTCACACCGATGCCGACCTGGTCAGTCGAGGTCCTTCCCGGTCCTCGTCGGCGTCGACCCGCCGACGGGTCGACCAGCCACGTCTGACGTCCCGAGGCGCGGTTCGGGAAGTCCGTCCCCCGTGTGGTGGGGCTCGTCATCGAAGGCTGCGCGCATCCGTAGGTCCCGGGAGGGATCTGCGATCGTGCAGCACGACCGCAGCACGAGCCGGCCTGTCACGGCCAGTGCCGTGAGGGTGACGAGGAAGGTCAGGACCAACGATCCCAGCACGTACTGCACGGACCACCTCCTTGGTGCGTCATGTTAGCCGCGGCCCGGTCACGGCTGTAGCTAGATCGTCTGCGACACCAGCACGACTGTCGCGGCGCACGGACCGCTCAGGGGCCCCGATGGGTCAGCGCCTGAAGCGGGCCAAGCCCCGCTGGAGGTCGTCGATCTCCTCGTGGAAGGCCTTCAGGATCCGTTCCGGGTCCGGGATGACGCTGCTGTCGGTCTTGAAGCCGACCCGCACGGTTCCGGCGTAGGTGAAGATGCAGGTCCCGAGGGTCTGGTCACCTGAGCCCGGCACCCAGCCCAGCAGGCTGGTGATCCGGGTCCCGGCGAGGTAACGGTGCTCGCGCGGACCGGGGACGTTGGTGGTGACGCCACTGGCCTTCCCGGAGAAGAACGTGACCAGGATCCGGCTCAGGCGCCGCCCGAGCAGGCCTATCCCCTGGATCAGCGCGAACGTGATGACCGGCTCCGGAGACCGCTTGATCTTGTCCATCCGACGCTTGGTCTCCGCCAGCCGTGCCGCGGGGCTGGTGAGCCCCGACGGAAGCAGCAGCAGCACCAGCGCGAACCGGTTGCCCAGCTCGCGGGGCAGCGGCAGGTGCATCGGACGCAGATTGACCGGGATCATCGTGGGGATCTCGACGCTCCGGCCTCGGCGCTCGCTCTGGTAGCGCTCGAGAGAGCCCGCGAGCGCGGAGACCAGCACGTCGTTGACCGTGGCCTCGGAGTCCTTGGCGATCTCCTTGATCAGTTGCAGGTCGATGGGGTCGGACCAGACGGCCAGCTTGTGCGCACCCGCGGCACCGGCGAGCGCCGACTCGGGGTTGCGGGTGACCAGGAGTTTGCGCAGGACCCCGATGCCGCTGAGCCCGGAGCGGATCGCGGCCGAGATGCCGGTCCGCAGCCTGGCCGGCCGGAGCAGCTTCGACACCTCCGGGGCGGCACGCCGGGCGGCCTCGATCAGGTCGCCCACGCCGTGGTGACGCGACCCTCCGCCGTCCGCGGCGTCGGGGTCGGCGTCGGCCGTCGGGTCGGTCAGGGAGAGCAGTACCTGGGTGAGCGCGATGCCGTCGGCCAGGGCGTGGTGCAGCCGGACGTAGATCGCCGAGCCCTCGTCCAGCCCCTCGACGAGGTGGATCTCCCACAGTGGGCGGTCGCGCGGCAGCGGCTCGGCGAGGAAGCGGCCGACGTACTCCTGGAGGGCGGCGGCGTCACCCGGAGCAGGGAGGCGGACCTCGCGGACGTGCTCGGCCAGGTCGAAGTCGTGGACGTCGCGCCAGCGGGTCTTCGCCCAGCGGCTCAGGGGCTTGGTGGGGCGGCGCGAGAAGACCGGGTAGGCGTCGATCAGGCGGCGCTGCACCACCCGGTCGAGCCGGGCCCGGTCGACCGGTCCGTCGAGGAACATGACGCACTCGATGACCATCAGGTTCTGGATGCGGTCCATGTTCAGCCAGATGGCGTCGACGGGGTTGATGCGGTGCTCTCTCACCACCCGAGCCTGTCACGTCGCCGCAAACCGAGTTGGGGCCAGGGCGAAGCGCGTACGGACGCCCGTCTCACGCCATGTTGAGTGCCAACCGCTCGGCCTCAGCCTTCGCCTCTTCCGCCGCGGCCCTGGCGATCTCGGCGACCCGCACCGACTCGGCCCCGATCGCCTGCGGTCGCGCCACCGGGCCGAGGGCCCCGGGAGTTCCCGACGCTCTCCTGGGAGCAGGCACCGGACTCTCCTCGCGCTTGTCCGCGGCGAACGCCGAGGTCACGGTCTTGACCGCCTCGGTGAGCTCCCCGGGGATGACGAAGTAGCCGTTGCCGTTCGCGGCGAGACGAGGAAGCATCTCGAGGTACTTGTAGGCAAGGACCTTCGGGTCGGCGTCGTTGGCGTGGATCGACTGGAACACCCGCTCCAGCGCCTTCGCCTCGCCGTCGGCCTCGAGGATCATCGACTGCTGGTGGCCCTCAGCCTCCAGGATCATCTTGCTCCGGGTGCCCTCAGCGGTGAGGATCAGCGACTGCCGCTCCCCCTCGGCGTGGAGGATCACCGCACGCTTGTCACGTTCGGCGCGCATCTGCTTCTCCATCGCCTCCTTGATGCTGCTGGGCGGGTCGATCTCCTTGATCTCCACCCGGTTCACCCGGATCCCCCACTTCCCGGTGGCTTCGTCGAGCACCTCCCGAAGCCTCGTGTTGATGGTCTCCCTTGAGGTGAGGGTGCTCTCCAGGTCCAGCGATCCGATCAGGTTCCGCAGGGTGGTCACGGTGAGATGGTCGATCGCCTGCAGGTAGTTGGCGACCTCGTACGCCGCCGCGCGGGGATCGGTGATCTGGTAGTAGAGGACGGTGTCGATGGAGACCACGAGGTTGTCCTGGGTGATCACCGGCCTCGGGGCCGACGAGTAGACGTGCTCGCGAACGTCGAGCTTGGTGTTCACCCGGTCGACCAGCGGGATGATCACGTTGAGTCCTGGGTTCAGGGTCCTCTGATAGCGGCCGAACCTCTCGATGTTGTACCGCCTCGCCTGCGGGACGATCCGGATGGCCGAGGCCACCACGAAGACGACCATTGCTGCGAGAATCGCGATGGGAATCAACAGATCCATGATGCTCAGCCTTCCTTGGGCCGGGGGTCCGGCAGCGACTCGCACGGATGCACGAGTGCGGTGGCGCCATCGATCTCGAACACGTCGACCCGGACGCCCGGCGGGATCACCATGTTCTCGTCGTACGCTCGCGCCGACCAGTCCTCCCCGGAGAGGTGCACCAGTCCGCCGGTCGCATTGACCTCGCGGGTGACCAGCGCCGACCGACCGACCAGCGCGTCGCTGCCGTCCCGCGAGACCGGCGGTAGCGCGAGGTGCCGCTTCACGATCGGGCGGAGCGTCAGGAGGCCCAGCCCTCCCGCGCCGACGAAAGCGAGGAGCTGGACAGTGAGCGGTGCCCCGAGGCCGGCAGTGACCGCTGCGACGAGGGCAGCGCTCGCAATGAGGCCGAACACCAGCGTCAGCGTGTAGAACTCGGCCACGCCGAGGAGAG
>CAWEBT010000008.1:0-125037 GCA_963807335.1 uncultured Actinomycetota bacterium | reverse complement strand
TGGGCCAGCAAGCCCGAGTTCGAGGAGTCCTTCGCCAGCTACGCCAGGCTGCTGGCCAGGGCGCGCCTGGTGTCTGCCTGGCTGGAGGACCACGACCGCTCACGCCGGACGGCGAGGTCAGGCCTGCCGCGGAGCTGGAGATCAAGCTCCTGAGAGCGGTCAGCGACGCGAGCAGCAAGCTGGGCCTGGAGCCGACCTCCTTCGTCAAGCTCAGGTCGCTCCTGGTGGAGACCGGGCTGGCCAGCGCCCGCCTCGAGGAGGCCATGGCGCGCGGCGCCGCCCTGCTGGCCGACCGCGAGGGCGCCCAGGGCGCACCGGGGCGGATCTGGGACCCGATGGCCCTCCGGGAGCCCACTTCGAGGACCGGCTCTCAAGCCGCGACCGCCGCCTCGACGGCCGCCGGTGACCGCGCAACGCAACGAGACGCACCGACCCAACCCAACCCAACCCGAGGAGAAGCAGTGACCGACAGCATCGACGACAAGCCCGAGGCCGAACTGACGCCGTTCGAGCGGGGCCAGCGAATCGCCCGCCAGCGCCGGGGGCGCCCCGGCTACGAGGTGAACGGGCGCACCAGCCGCCCGGCGACTTCGGCCCGCGCAGCCCCCGCGACGACAAGAAGGATGAGGGCCAGTCATGAGGGAGAACCTCCACCCGGTCGTCTCGGGGCACCCGCACTGGCGGGCGTTCGAGAAGGAGGCCGGCAAGCTCGCCGCGGCGGAGGCGAGGCACGCCGGCAAGCGGGCCGGGGTCGACGCAGAGCGGCGCGAGCACCAGCGACGGCTGGACGAGTACGAGGCGGAGGTCGAGCGGTCGATCCTCGACGGCGACGAGCCCCAGGCGAAGTACCCGGGTGAATGGGTCGAGCCGAGGTCAAGCGCTGGAACCCGCCCCGCCGCCGCGCTGTTCCTCCAGAATAGAGGGAGGCTCAACCAGATGACGCGCGGCTGGGCGGGCCGCAGGTCCGACGGCTCCTGGACTCCGTCGACGAGCGCGAGGCCGCGGTCGAGGCCGAGGACGCTCTGCGCCGGCTGGAGTCGGCGCTCGCCGAGCTCGGCCAGCTCCGCGGGACCGCGGTCTGGGTCAAGGCGTGCGCCGGGGTCGCCCAGGCGGTCGGGCCGCGCCCGACGCTCGCCAACTATCTGGAAAACAGGAGGCAGATGAGCTTCGTCTCCGGGGTCCAGCCGCGCGGCACCGCGTCGCTGCCATTCAGCCTCGACGCCGTCTCGGTCGACTGAGGGTGCGGAAAGAGGAGGAGCCCCACCCGAGTTCGGGCGGGGCGTCCTTTTTCTTCTACTCGGGCTAGTGCTAGCGGCGGGCCTCCCGCTCCGCGCGCTTCCTGGCGGCGTAGCGGCGGCTCGCCTCGGGTGCGCGGAAAGAGGAGGAGCCCCACCCGAGTTCGGGCGGGGCGTCCTTTTTCTTCTACTCGGGCTAGTGCTAGCGGCGGGCCCCCCCTGCTCCGCGCGCTTCCTGGCGGCGTAGCGGCGGCTCGCCTCGCGGGCCTTCTCCATCTTTTTGTCGGAGGACCGGTAGGCGCGGGTGTAGTGCATCGAGCACATCCCCTTCGCCGTCGCGGAGCGGTCGCAGTCCGCGTCGGTGCACTCGGCACCCTTGTTCCTCTGCCGCGACGGCGAGGCCGCGCGGTCCTTCGATTCCACGACGGCGGGGCGCACCGGTCGTCGGATCTTCTTCGCCTTCGCGAAGGCGACCATCGCCTCGAATGTCCCGTCGGCGACCGCCTCGCCGGTGGCCAGCGCCTCGGCGAGCGCGTCGTATTGCTTGCGGTTCTCGATGCCGCTCCTGTGGGCCTCCCCAGGTCACCTGTCCGCCCGAGTGGGCGGCACGTAGGAAACCTGTCGAGTCCGTGTGGGACTGGGAGCCCCTCGTCTGCAACGACTCGACAACGGCCCTAGGGGATCGAAAGTCGAGCCGCTCCGTCGCCGGCGGCTCCGAAGCTGCGGACGAACATGTGATTGCCCGACTCCCCGGTCATATCGAGCGTCTTCACCGAGCCGTCGATCAGTCGAACCGGCTGGTCGACGTTTGCACCCGCGTGGAGCTCGCTGACCGCGAAGCCCTGTTTCCTCCAAAAGCCGGCCACGGATGGGTAGCAAACGCCGTACAGCGACACGATCCCAGCGCGGGCGGCTTGTCGCTTGATGATGTCCACCAACTGCCGGCCGAGACTCCCTCCGGCGACGTCCTTCGACACAGCCACGGCGTTGATGCACCACCAGGGTTCGGCGATCCCGTGGTCGTTGGCGGGTGCCGCGTCTACCCAGGCGACACCGACGAGCGGGCCGTCCCCGTTGGCTCGCACGATCAAGAGAAGGTTGTCTCGTGGGTGCAGCCCGCCTCCGAAGCGGTAGTGATCACGCCATGTCTGGGGATCGTGCATGAACGTCATCTCGGGCATTTGGTCGACGACCAGGTCGATGATGTCCGGCACGTCGTGCCGGCACGCCAGCATGAACTGGGGCTTGATCGGCTCGCTGTCACTAGTCACGCAACTGAACTTAACGGTCAGACCCGGACTCCTCTCGGATGGCCTTGAACAATGGCTCCGGCGCCGTCATCTCTCAACGCCGATCGGGACCTTCCGCAATCAAGACCCGCCACGACCGCGGCCTCCCAGCAAGACGGAGAGCCGGTGTTCACGGAGGCAACTCGACGAAGGAACGGTCGAGGTTCTATTCAGCGACGCAGTCTGGATGCCTTTGCGTCCTACGGACGTCGTGCGGCCCCGACGGTCGCCTCCACGCGGTCGGCGACGGCCTCGGGGTCCTCGTGCTCCCAAGCCCGGACGATGGTCCAGCCCGCTTCCACGAGCAGTCGGTCGACCTTGCGGTCCCGGGCGACGTTGCGCTCGATCTTTGGTAACCAGTAACCTGTGTTGCTCTTCGGCTCCCTGTAGTGCGTCGGGCAGGCGTGCCACCAGCAACCGTCGACGAATACAGCCACCTGTGCGCGTGTGAACACGACGTCGGCCGTATGGCGAGTCCCCAAGAGACGGTGATTGACCCTGTAGCGAAGTCCACGAGCGTGCAAGGCCGACCGAAGCACGAGCTCCGGTTTGGTGTCGCTACTCCGGTTGCCCTGCATGCTTCGGCGCACGCCCGGGGACACCTCAGACATGAGGTGAGTGTAAGCCGGTCCGCGGACGCCGCTCCAGCCGCCGGGCCGCCGAGTCACTCAGCGGAGCGGCGCTCCCGGCGCTTTCTCCGCTTGTCCTCCCTGGACTTCACGTTGCGTGCCTCTCGGCAATCATCGCAACGGCACCCGATCTGATATCGGTATGACGTTCCGTGCTTGAAGCCTGGTCCCGTGAGTTCACGTGTCTCACGCACTCGATTGATGTACTCGTGGTGGCTCTGACGGTTCGCCTCGCGGCAGGGGTCGCACCGGCAGCCCCAGTTGCCGTAGCCGTTCGCGGTTCCGTGCCGGGGGTCGTCCGGCGCCAGTGGGGTCGTCATGCGTCGATAGCCTAGGCGGCCCACGGGCGAGCAAACTCCCATGCAGCACTTCGTCAAGCGTCGGACAGGACACCTCGTCATCAGTAGCCTCGGCCCGGTGCCCTTCATAATCATTAAGCGCCCGTCAGCTGGCCGAGGCGAGTACGAACTCTCGGGTAGCCAGGGACAGGTCTCCGCCGTCGATCTCGCGGATCATGAGTTCACTTGGCTGACTCCTTATGGGGACAGGCCAAGTGAGGTCGTGCTGCGAATCCAGGGCGGTAAGGCCCGATTCAGGATGGCCGACGGCAACCGTGGAACGCACATCCATAGCCAAGCTGCCGCACTGACGATGCTCCCGCCGCCGATCCGTGACGAGGATCTGCTCGCTCATGACGGGCCGGTGCTTCTTCAGAACCGCTACGTGCTCGACATCGCTGTCCGACTGGATCGAGTTGAGGGAGGCGTCGCAACCGTACGACCGTGGGTGGTCATCGCCCGATCCGGGTCTCCCGACGACGACGCACATCAGGTCAGGTTTAGCGCGCCCGGTCGCCTCGAGAGGATCATGCGCGTCCAGGCGCGAGCGGCAGACCTCCCGGCCCCCGTCGCTGCGGCCGTGGAGGAGCACCGCTCTCGGTTGGACAACGAGCCGACGGTCGGCGCCGGAGCGGTGCGGGCAGTTGCGCAGATCATCGCGTCTTTGGCAGCCGTCGACGCGGCCCTGTACGTGCCGGGCTCGGATCCGCTTCCGGCTCTTGAGACACTCCTCGGCCTGCAGGCCGATGTGGCCTATCCGGCGCCGGAGGAGCCCCCGACGGCCGTTAATCCCGAGATCAGGCGCCGACTGGAGTCGGAGTACCGGGCCGTCAAGTCGCGCGGCCGGTCCGGTCGGCTGTTCAAGGAGGCGGTCCAGGACGCCTACGGTCATACCTGCGTGTTCTGCGGTTTTCGTGCGCTCGACATTCCCGGCCTCGCTCGGTCCGGCGTGGACGCGGCGCACATTCTCCCTTGGGGGCAGTTCGACCTCGACGTCGTCACGAATGGCTTGCAGCTCTGCAAGTTGGACCACTGGGCGTTCGACGCCCACGTGCTGCTGCTGAGGCATGAAGGCGGGGTCTATCGCGTCGACCTGAACCCCGAGTTCGAGCCGCTCATCAACGATGCCGACACCCGCGCCTTCTTGGAGCGGAGTGTCGGCATGACCCGGACGAGCGCCTTCCGGAGCCGCACCTTTGTCCCCACCCCCAGTACATCGAGCGGCTGTACGAAGGGTTGAACGAGGAGGCCTGAAACTAGGCGACTACCTCGTCAGACGAGGTGCTGCTCGCGAAGTCGGCCATCACTTCGGCGACACGGCCCCAGCCACTCGGCCACGTTGACCGTGACCGCGTTGCCGCAGGCGTGGTAGCGGGCAGAGTCGAGCTTGTCGATGTTGCCACCGAAGGTGTCGACGTTGGTCCAGCCGTCGGGGAAGCCCTGAAGCCGCTCGGTCTCCAGCGGCGTCAGTCGCCGGACGCGGCCTTCCGGGTACGAGACGTAGTTGCGCGACCAGTCAGTGCCGGTGTGGCGGGCACTTTCGGCGTAGAGGCAGTGGGCGAGCTTTTTGACGAATCCCCGGCGAGAATCTCCAACGCTGATCTGAAAGGGGGAAACAGATTTCTCCCCATTCTGTCGGCTCTTCTCATGATCCCGATCGCCGCATTCGGGCTCAAAAAGTATCGATCCGGCACGGGCCGGTCCTCCAAGAGTGCCAACAATGAAGACTCGTGTCCGGCTCTGGGGGACGCCGAAGTGGCGACTGTCAAGCACTCGCCATGCCACGCCATACCCGAGGTCGGCCAGCGTCCGAATGACGATTGCGAAATCTCGTCCTTCGTGGGAAGAGAGGAGGCCTGCAACGTTTTCGAGGATGACAACAGGGGGGCGAGCTTCGCCAAGTAGTCGCGCAAACTCGTAGAAGAGCCCCGACTGCTTACCGCGAAGTCCGCTGCGCGGACCCATTCGAGCGAGTGAGACGTCTTGGCAGGGGAATCCGCCGGCCCAGATCGTTGCGTCTGGGATGTCACTTGGCTGTACCTCTCGAATGTCGGTCGCCTTGGGCACGTCCGGCCAGTGGTGCTTCAGAACGTCCTGGCAGAACGGCTTGATCTCGCACTGCCAGACAGTCCGCATACCCGCGCGTTCAAAGCCCAGGTCGAAGCCGCCGATTCCGGCGAAGAACGAGGCCACGGACAGGGAGGGACCGCCTTCAGTCGCGGTCTGGATGTTCGCCAACGTCATCTCCTTCAGTGGACGGTGGGACGGTAGACGACCCCACGGACAATCACACTGCCGTGCCACTGGGACGAGGGTAACCCGCCGAATGACATCGGTGTAAGTCTTCGGGGCTGCCTCTTGGAAGTTGGTACGCCTGAGGCTGTTGTTGCTCTCGATCCGAGGTCGGCGCAGTCACGCGACCACGCGCTCGACCCGGATCTGAAGATCTCCGCGCCCTACGGAGTGTGGTGGGTGGCCCCGTTCGCGGTGGCCTGGTCGTCTGCGTCATCTCCGCCGGCCTCCTCATGCGGGTCCCCGAGCGCGTCGGCGAGTGAGGCGCGGCTGGGGCAGACGCCTGCCTCGGCGGTCGCGGGGCCCGTGGCCGGTGCACCGCCGGGGGCGAGATCTCTCAGGTGTGGCGCCGAGCGACCGATGCTAAGGCGTGCCCCCCACGCCCGATGCTCCGGATCCTTTCGTCGAGCGCTCTCGCCCGCGCAAGAGCCTGCGCCGGGTCCTGGCCACCCGGATCCTGGCAGCCGGCGCCGGAACGCTGCTCCTCTCGCTGACCGTGCTGGGCCTCCAGGTGGAGAGCGGGGCGAGCAACGAGACCCAGGCCAGCACCGACGACCGGTCACGGCAGGTGGCCGCCGAGGTGGACGGACTGTTCGACCGCTGGCGCGGGTCGCTGCTCATCGCGGCCAGCAACCCGGCGCTCAAGGAGTGGTTCGCCGAGCCCACCGCCCGCGGTCAGCTCCGTGGAGAGGTCAACACGGCGCTGGTCGCGCTGCACAGCGTCTACCCGGACCTCATCGACGAGGCCTGCTTCATCGGTGCCGACGGGGTGGAGCTGGCCCGCGCGACAGTCGGCGAGGTCGCGCCCGCTGCCGACCTGTCCCCGGACGAGTCGGAGGCTCCCTTCTTCACGCCGAGCCTGAGCCTGGAGGAGGGGCAGGTCTACCAGAGCGAGCCCTACGTGTCGGAGGACTCCGGACGGTGGGTGGTCGCCAACTCCACCCCGATCTACGTCGCGGGTGAGCCGGTCGCGATGCTGCACTTCGAGGCCAACCTCGACGCAGTACGAACCCGGCTGGCGGGCGTCGTACCGGCCGGGGAGCAGGTTCGGGTCGTGGACACCGTCACCGATGTCGTGGTCGCCGACACCTCCGTCCCTGCCGTCGGCAGCGCCGAGACCCTGCCTGAGGCGGGGCCCTGGCAGGCCAGCGAGGCACCGGTGCGCGCCCTCGCCGACGTCACGGGCGGCGAGCACAACGCCAACCACTGGCAGGTCGAGGTGGGGGCACCCTCCCCGCAGCCCTTCCCCGGCAGCCTTCTTCTCGCCGCCGCCGGGCTCGTCCTGCTCGCCCTCGGCGGGTTGGTGACCATCGCCTGGTGGGCCGCCGCCGGCATCACCCGTCCGCTCGAGGAGGTGACCGCCGTGGCCCGGTCGATGGCCCGCGGCGACCTGACCCGACGGCTGAACATGAACCGATCCGACGAGATCGGCGTGATGGCGAACGCCCTCGACGAGGCCAACGAGCAGACCCGCCAGTTCCTCGCCGAGGTGGACGCCACCGCGGAGGCCCTGGCCGTCAGCGCCCATCGCCTCACCGGCACCACCCAGGACCTCGCCGACGCGACCAACACCAGCGCCACCGAGGCGCAGGCGGCCAGCGCCGCCGCGACGACCGTCCAGCACAGCGTGGAGACCCTCCAGTCCGGCACCAACCGGGTCGCCGTCTCCGTCGAGGACATCTCCCGCAGCGCCACCGAAGCCGCCGATGTCGCCGTCCGGGCCGTGGAGGTGGCGGCCGCCACCAGCGCCGGGGTCGCCAGCCTCGGTGCGTCCAGCGACCTGATCGGTGCCGTCGTCCGCGTCATCTCGCAGATCGCCGACCAGACCAACCTGCTCGCCCTCAACGCCACCATCGAAGCGGCCCGGGCCGGCGACGCCGGCAAGGGCTTCGCCGTCGTCGCAGCCGAGGTCAAGACCCTCGCCGGTGAGACCGCACGCGCGACCCACGACATCACCCAGCGGGTGAGCACCATCCAGTCCAGCGTGCACGACACCGTCGAGTCCATCGCCCAGATCTCGGACGTGATCTCCGCGATCAGCGCGCTTCAGACCACCATCACCGGCGCCGTGTCACTACAGACGACGACGACCAACGACCTGCGCCACCACCTGGACCAGTCGATCAACAGCGTCTCGAACATCA
This sequence comes from uncultured Actinomycetota bacterium, assembly GCA_963807335.1. Lineage (GTDB taxonomy): Bacteria > Actinomycetota > Actinomycetes > Propionibacteriales > Nocardioidaceae > Nocardioides. Next base: position 117,110 of record CAWEBT010000008.1, on the reverse strand, counting down.
GCAACAGCGTCGAGCAGGTCAGCATCGCCACGAACAACACCTACGTCAGCCTGGACCAGTGCCGGGCGGCCACCCATGAGCTCAACGAGCTCGCCACCAACCTGCGCGCACTCACGCACAGATTCACCAGCTAGACGCTCGCCGGTCAGGACGGGACGGCGACCTCGACGGTGGCGCCGCCGTACCCGTTCTCCAGGTCGTGGCCCTCGATCGTGATCGCCTCCACGCCGTCGGGGATCTCCAGGTCGCTCTGGGAACGGGTGAAGGGCTGCTCGGAGGCGTGGTCGTGGGTCAGCTCCATGGTGGCGATCTCGTCGCCCGCGGGATCCAGGACCCGCCAGCCGTCGGCGTACCGCTCGGGGGTGTCGTACTCCGAGCTCATCGTCACCTCGAGCGAGTAGGTGTCTCCCGTGCGCGTCAGCTCGGCCGCGACAACGTCGGGGAACTCGGCGTCGGCGGTGGAGCCGGACTCCTCGACGCCGGCGGAGGAGCCGCTGCTGACCTCGCCGGTCCCGCAGCCGCCCAGCGCGAGCAGCGGGAGGGCCAGGGCGGCCGCGACGCCGAGTCGGTGACGGGTTGGCAGGTGCATCGTGCTCCTCGCGGGTCCGGGGTCGGCTTCCGTGCAGGTCCGAGCCTAGGCCGACCGGCCCGGCCGGGGTCGTGGCCGTAGCCTGCTGACGGACCTCGTCCCGCTCCCGGGCCCCGGTCGGACGATCGGCAGACGGAGGCAGCACGTGGCCCTGGACATCGAGGAGCTCGACTGGGCCGACACCCCGATCGGGGTGATCAGCCTTCGGCGGCGCCACGAGCCGGTCGTCGGTCATGACGTCTACGAGGTGAAGATCGACGACGAGTTCTTGATGTCGAGCCTCTTCACCGTCGTGGAGACCGAGCTGGCGCACCTGGGTCTGGCCCGGGTCCAGGGTGACCGGCTGCACGTGCTCGTGGGCGGTCTCGGCCTCGGCTACACGCTGCGTGCCGCCCTGGAGGACGAGCGGGTCGAGCAGGTCCAGGTCATCGAGGCGGTCGCCGCGGTCATCGACTGGCACCGCCGCGACCTGCTGCCCGACACCGTCGGCCTGGCGGCCGACCCCCGCTGCGACCTCCAGCTCGGCGACTTCTTCGCCCTGGTGGCCGCGGGCGGCACCGCGCGGGCGACGTACGACGCCGTGCTTCTCGACATCGACCACTCACCGCAGCACCTCCTGCACCCCAGCCACGGCGAGTTCTACAGCAGCCGTGGGCTCCGACGCCTTGCGGAGCTGTTGGTGCCGGGCGGCACCTTCGCGTTGTGGTCCGACGACCCGCCCGACCCGGTCTTCGAGGCTGCGCTGATGGAGGTCTTCACCGATCCCGAGACCCACGTCGTCACGTTCGCCAACCCGCTCACCCGCAGTGGGTCGGCGAGCACCGTGTACGTCGCGCAGGCACGGGGAACCAGCGGATCGGCCGACCCCCAGGTCAGGCCCTCTCGCTGACGGCAGCGTCGAGGCGGTTCTCGATCCGGTCGCCGAGCCGCTCCAGCCCAGCGCGCTCGGCGGCGTCGAAGGACTGTGCGTCGACGGTGGTGCGCAGCCGCTCGAGCTGGTCGCGGACGACGTGCCGCTGGTCGGCGTGCACCCGGTGGCTGAGGTCCAGCAGGACCTGGAAGATCCTCTCGAGGACCTGCGGGTCGGCTGCGCCGTAGCGCCGCGGCTGCGAGATGCCGAGGTCGACGTACGCCGCCAGGTCGGGCCGGTGGATGACCACCCGGACCCGATCGTCCTCGTCACGCAGCAGCTCGGGGCCGAGCTCGCGCGTGGACAGGACGCACAGCAGCGACGAGATGTGGCCCAGCGCGTGGATGGCGGTGGTCGGGTCGTTGATGCCCGGGGAGAGGGCCTTGTTGGCGACGTCGGTCAGCTGGCGCAGCCCGAAGCCGGCGTCCTGGGCCGCGGTGCGCTCATGGCCGGTCTGCACGCACTTCGCGATCCGGTCGGCGAGCCGCTCGGCGGTCTCGCCGTCGAGGCGCCCCCCGTCGAGGGCCCAGGCCGATCCCAGGGGCGTGCCCTCGACCAGGAAGCTCCCCGGGAAGGCGTCGAGGGAGATCAGCGCCTCCTCCTGCACGGCTGCGTCGAGGAGGGCGCGCTGATCGACCCAGGTCAAGAAGCCGTCGTCGGCCGCCAGCAGCGGCTGCGCCTCGGGGGCCGGCCGGGGGGCGACCAGGCGCAGGCCGTCGGTGGTGTCCCGCTCGGCGAGGACCGTGCGGACCGCGCTGGTGGCATCGCCGTGCACGTTGCGCAGCATCGTCTCGACCCGGATCTGGGCGGTGAGGTGGGCGAGGAACAGCACCAGTCCCAGCACGCTGGCCACCGTCAGCACGAAGGCCACCGTGACCGAGATCATCGGCACGAACTCGGCCTGGCCGCTGTCGCCGGCGCTGCGGACCGCGCGCAGCACCGTCAGGGCGTAGGTGAACGTGGCCAGGAACAGGGCCAGGGTGCCCTGGACGAACTGGTCGCGGGTGAAGGTCCTCAGCAGCCTCGGTGAGAACTGGCTGCTCGCCAGCTGCAGGGTCACCACCGTGAGGGAGAACGTCAACGACGTCACCGTGACCAGGGAGGAGGCGATCGCACCCAGGAGAGCCCGCGCGGCTGAGGCGTCGCCGCCGAAGAGCCAGGCGCTGGTCCGGCCCGACAGGTTGTCGTCGAGCGAGGCGTCGAGCTCGGGCAGACCGAAACCGAGAGCGAGCGCCAGCACGACGGCGATCGTGGGGATCGGCCAGAGCCGGGTCTGGAACGCATCGCGGGTCTTGGCCAGCCAGGTACTCATGGCGGCATTGTTCCAGCGAGCCGGACGAGTTCCCGGCCGCCGGGCCGCGCTCAGCCGCGGTGTCGCTTACGGCGGTGAGCTCGGCGGGACCACGACGTGGTCGCGCCCAAGACCCGGCCGGGTCCCTGACGTCGCCTCGTTAGGCTTCCGGAGTGACCCCGCCGCGCCTGCCCGTGCTGCTGCGGCCGGCGGCGTTGGGGGTGCATGCGCTGGCGGTCGTGCTCATCGCCGTGGCGGTGGCGCTGGGGTTCTGGCAGCTCGGCGCATGGCAGGCCCAGCGCACCGCTGAGGCCACCGACCTGACCCGGGCCGAGCCGATGGCGCTGACCGACGCGATGGGTCCAGACGACCCGTTCCCCGGCAACCGGGTCGGGCAGCCGGTCACCGTCGGGGGCAGCTGGGTGCCCGACGGCACGATCTACGTCGAGGGTCGCGAGCACGACGGTCGCGACGGTGTCTGGGCGGTCACCCCGCTGGCCGTCACCGGGCAGGCCGACTCGGCGCTGCTGGTGGTGCGCGGCTGGGCCCCCACGGTCGCCGACGCCGGTCAGCCGCCCACCGGACCGGCCGTGGTGACCGGCTGGCTCCAGCCGCCCGACGGCACCGGGCAGCGCGACAGCGACCCGGGTGACGACGTGCTGCCGCAGCTGCGGATCGCCGACGCCATCCAGCACGTCGACCAGGACCTCTACGGCGCCTACGCCGTCGTCGACCCGCAGGCGGCGCAGACCAACCCGGGCAACGACGCGCTGGCGCCCGCCGACCTTGAGCAGCTGCCGGACTCCGGCCGCTTCACCGCGCTGCGCAACCTGCTCTACTCGATCGAGTGGTGGTTCTTCGGTGCCTTCGCGGCGTTCATCTGGTGGCGCTGGACCCGAGACGAGCTGGCCCAGACCGAGGCCGGTGCGGACGACTCGGTAGTTTGACGGGGTGCGCAAGCTCTTCACCACCTACCGCGTCCTGGCCCTGGTCGTGGGCCTCCTGCTGGTCGCCCTCGCCGCCGGGATGGTGCTCAAGTACGGCCTCGCCGAGGGTGGTGACCTGCAGTCCTTCGGTGACGGGCTGACCGGTGTCGTGGCCCTGATCCACGGCTGGGTCTTCATCGTCTACGTCGTGGTCGCGTTCCTGCTCTCGCGGCGGGCCGGCTGGTCGATCGGCTTCCTGGTCGTGATGCTGCTGGCGGGACTCGTCCCGCTGCTGATCTTCTGGGTCGAGCACCGCGTCGTGACCCGGCTGCGCGCCGAGCACCCCGAGCTCTCGCCCCCCGCACGGGTCGCCGGGTGACCACCGCGTTCGTGCTCGGCGGAGGCGGTGTCCTCGGCGCGGTCGAGGTGGGGATGCTGAGGGCCCTGCTCGAGCGCGACATCCAGCCCGACCTCGTCCTCGGCACCAGCGTCGGCGCGCTCAACGGCGCGCTGGTCGCCCACGACCCCACGCTCGCGGTGATCGAGCGGCTGACCGACCTGTGGCACGACACCGCCCGGTCCCGAGACGTGTACGGCGACCGGCCGCTGCGCACGGTCCGCCGGGTGATCTCCACCGGCACCCACGCCTACTCCGCGAAGCCCCTGAGCCGCCGGCTGCGCGACGAGTTCGGCGAGCTCACCTTCGAGGAGCTGCCGGTGCGCCTCCAGGTGTGTGCGGCCAGCATCGAGCGCGCCGCCGAGCACTGGTTCTCCACCGGCCCGGTCGTCGACGCGGTGGTCGCGAGTGCCGCCGTACCGGGGCTGCTGCCGCCGGCCAAGGTGCGCACCGAGCAGGGTGTCGAGCACTTCCTCGACGGCGGCATCGTCAACTCGATCCCGGTCGGCCGCGCGGCGCAGCTCGGGGCGACCCGGATCTTCGTGCTTCAGGTCGGCCGCATCGACCGGCCGCTGGTGCCGCCGAACCGGCCGTGGGAGGTGGCGCGGGTGAGCTTCGAGATCGCCCGTCGGCACCGTTTCGCGCGCGAGATGGCCGAGCTGCCCGACGGCGTGGTCGCGCACGTCCTCCCAGCCGCCGGCACCTCGGCCCGCGACGACTCCATGCGGGCGCACCGCGACTTCGACTCGATCCTGCGGCGTATCGACGCGACGTACGAGGCGAGCGTCGACTTCCTGGCCGGTCTCGAATGACCTGGGCGGTCCGGCGGCTGCTCGTCGCCCCCGCCGTGGTCGGCCTGACCGCGCTGATCTGGCTGACGCTGCCGCTGTGGCTGATCGCGGCCGCGGCGCTGTCGCCGCTGGTGGCGAAGGTGCTGCCCGGCAAGTGGCGGGTGCTGCGCGTGGGCTGGGTGGTGATCGTCTACCTGACCTGCGAGTCGCTGCTGCTCGTCGTGCTCTTCGGGCTGTGGCTGGCCAGCGGGTTCGGCGCGAGGATCCGGACGCCGTACTACGCCGGCATCCACTACGACCTGGTCGAGGGCGTGCTGGTGCTGTTCTTCCGGGAGGCGCGGCGGGTGCTGCGGCTCTCGATCCGCACCGACGGTCCGGCGCCCGACCAGTACCCCGACAAGCCGATCCTGGTGTGCTGCCGCCATGCCGGGCCGGGTGACTCGTTCACCCTGATGTACGCGCTGATGCACTGGTACGGCCGCGAGCCCCGCGTCGTGCTCAAGGACACCCTGGCGTGGGACCCCGCCATCGGCGTGCTCCTCAACCGTCTCCCGGCCCGGTTCATCTCGCCCGAGCCGACGTACCGAGAGGACCCGGAGGAGGTCGGGCGAGCCGACCGCCCCGCCAGCGACGCGCTCGAGGCGCAGATCGCCGTGCTGGCCTCCCAGCTGGACCGGAACGACGCATTCGTCATCTTCCCCGAGGGCGGCAACTTCACCCCGCAGCGGCGCGAGCGCGCCATCGCGCGGCTCCGCAGGCTCGGCCTGGAGCGGATGGCACAGCTCGCCGAGCAGCTGATCCACGTCGTCGCACCGCGTCCGGGCGGCTTCCTGGCCGCACTCGACGCCGCGCCCGACGCCGACGTGGTCCTGGTCGCGCACACCGGCCTCGACCACCTGCTGACCGCCGGCGACGTCTGGCGGGAGGTGCCGATGGACAAGCAGATCATCATGCGGTGGTGGGAGGTGCCCCGTGCGGAGATCCCGAGCGGGCGCGAGGAGCGCATCGAGTGGCTCTTCGAGTGGTGGGCCACGATCGACGCCTGGATAGCAGAGAACCGGCCGGAGAACCTGTCCTCCGGCCGGTCCTGACGCCCTGCCTGCTACGGCCTGTCTGCTGGCCTGCCTGCTAGGTGCCGCTGCTACTTGTCGGTGTCGTCGGCCGGCACGTCGTCGACGTCGATGATCGACGCCGGGGCGTCGGGCGTCGTCGCCTCGTGCGGCTCCTCGGCCGAGTCGGCCACGGCCTCTCCGGGCGTGCCACCGGCGTTGTCGTCGCTCGAGCCGGCGGCTGCGGCAGGAGCCGAGGCCCGGCTGCCGTTCGTGCTCGCGGGGTTCGAGGGGGCCGGCGTCGGGGTGTACGACGACTGCCAGCTGTCCTCGGTCTGACCGCGGAGCTTGTTGAAGAGGAAGCCGCCGAAGGCCAGCAGGCCACCGAACAGCAGGACCTTCTTCAGCTTGCCGCGCTTGGGCTCGGGCTCCTCGCCGCGAAGCGTGGCGACCCGGGCCGCCGCGACCTCGCGGCCGACGGACGCCCGGTCGGCGGCGTACGCGGCGCCGACCTGGGCCTTCTCGGCTGCCAGGGCGGCTCCCTTGGAGGCCGCATCGGCGGCGACGGCGGCAGCCTCGGCGCCCTTCTCGGCAGCGATCTGTCGACCCTGCGCGATCAGGGGCGCGGCCTTCGCCTGCGCCTCTTTGGCGGACTCCTTGCCGGTCTCGAGAGCCGACTCGATGTGGGGGCGGACCGACTCGGCGAACTCCGAAGCCCGATCCATCAGTGTCTGCTTGCGGCGCAGTCGCATGTGCCAACCTTTCATGGTGGGACTCCATCTCACCATGTCGCGCAAACCGGTGCTACAGCCAGTCCGGTGAACGGCTCGGCCGGCCGGCCGGCCGCCTTGGGGCACGTGGGAGGATCGCCCCTGCACTTCACCGGTGCAGGAGCTCCACACACCACCGTCAACTCGAGAGGCAGCCATGGCTGACCAGCAGGCCACCCTGAAGACCAACCTGGGTGACATCGTCATCAACCTGTTCCCCAACCACGCGCCCGAGACCGTTGCGAACTTCGTCGGCCTGGCCGAGGGCACCAAGGACTACAAGGACGACGCCGGACGCAGCGGCGAGCGCTACTACGACGGCCTCGGCTTCCACCGGGTCATCGACGGGTTCATGATCCAGGGCGGGTGCCCGCTCGGCACCGGCACCGGCGGCCCGGGCTACACCTTCAAGGACGAGCCGCACCCCGAGCTGGTCTTCGACAAGCCCTACCTGCTCGCGATGGCCAACGCCGGCCCCGCGACCAACGGCTCGCAGTTCTTCATCACGCTCGGCAAGACGCCCCACCTCAACCGCAAGCACACGATCTTCGGCGAGGTCGCCGACCAGTCCTCGCGCGACGTCGTCGACGCGATCGGCAAGGTCAAGACCGGTTCCATGGACCGCCCGGCCGAGCCCGTGGTCATGGAGACCGTCGAGATCAGCGAAGTCTGAGCAACCCCCGAGATCCTGACGTGACCGAGCCGACCGCCCCGACGGGGGTGCCGACCTGCTACCGGCACCCCGGTCGGGAGACCTACATCTCCTGCCAGCGGTGCGGCAAGCCGATCTGTCCCGACTGCATGCGCGACGCGGCCGTGGGCTTCCAGTGCCCCGCCTGCGTGGCCGAGGGTGCGAAGTCGACCCGGTCGGGTCTCGCGGCGTACGGCGGCGCCCGGTCCAGCGATCCCTCACTGACCTCGAAGGTGCTCATCGGCATCAACGCGGCGGTGTTCTTGCTGCTGGCGACCACCGGTGGGGCGGCCGGCCGGCTCTACGACGTGCTGGTGCTGCTGCCGGGCGGGCGCTGCGTCGACGCCGGCCGCCTGGGCGTGTACCGCGGCGCCACCGATGCGGCGAGCTGCGCGACGATCCCCGGTGCGGACTGGTCGCCGGGCGTCGCCGACGGCGCGTTCTGGCAGCTGATCAGCAGCGCGTTCATGCACACCGAGATCTGGCACATCGGCTTCAACATGCTCGCGCTGTGGATCCTCGGTCCCCAGCTGGAGGCGGCGCTCGGCCGGACCCGCTTCCTGGCGCTCTACCTGCTCTCGGCACTGGCCGGGTCGACGTTCGTCTACCTGCTCTCGGCACCCCAGACCGCCACCCTCGGTGCGTCCGGCGCCGTCTTCGGCCTGATGGGCGGGCTGCTGGTGGTCGCGTTCAAGGTGGGCGGCAACGTTTCCCAGATCCTGACCTGGGTCGGCATCAACGTCGTCATCACCGTGGTGGGCCGTGGGGTCATCTCCTGGCAGGGTCACGCCGGCGGACTCATCGGCGGCCTGCTCATCGCCGCGATCATCGTCTACGCGCCCCGGACCCGGCGGACCGTCGTACAGGTGGTGGGGCTGTCCGCGATCGCGGCGCTGCTCGTGGGCCTGATCGTGGCGCGCACGCTCGCCCTGAACTGAGCGCCCTGAACTGAGCGCCCTGAACTGATCCGCGGCTGACGCGCGCGCGGCGCGGCCGCGCTGGCTGCTCGTCGCCCGGTCGCGCCCTTGTAACGCTCCGTTACTACCTCTTCCCACCCCGAATACGGGGGTGGAACAAGCGATAACGGAGCGTTACAAGCCCAGCACCGCCCGCGAGCCGTCCACAGCCCCGACCAGTCGGGACTCGTCCACAGTCGAGTTCACGAGCGCGGCCGGCCTGACGCCGGCTGTCGGAGCATCCCGGGATGGATCCCGAACTGGCCCGCGCGTTCCGACGGCACGACGGACTGCTCACCCGACCGGAGGCGCTGGCCGCCGGCGTGGCACCGCAGCAGATCGCCCGCTGGCTGCGGTCGGGCGCCTGGACGACGGTGCGGCACGGTGTGTACGCCGAGAGCGCCGGCTGGCGGGCGCTCGACCCGTATCGAGGTCAGCCCCGGCAGGTCAGCCGGGCCACGAGTCTCGTGATGACCATGCCGCACGTCCTGAGCCACGACTCCGCCGCCCTCGAGTGGGACCTCCCCCTGCTGCACCGCCGCGCCTTCATGCCGCACATCACCCGGTTCGGCGTGCACGGCAGTCGCACCAAGGCCGGGGTCAAGCATCACCGGGCGGGATTCGAGTCCTCGCAGATCGACTTCGTCGACGGCTTCCCCGTGCTCGACCGGGCGCGGACGGCGGTCGACCTGGCCCGCGAGCACGGCCTCGATGCGGGCGTGGTCGCCTGCGACGCCGCGATGCGGCAGGGCGTCGAGCGCTCCGAGCTGGCAGCGGCCGTCGAGCCGATGGCCTACTGGCCGATGGTGCGCACGGTACGACGCGCCGTCGAGCTGGCCGACCCCGGAGCCCAGACGCCCGGTGAGTCCCTGATGCGACTGCTCGTGCTCGGCCTCGGTCTGGGGCCGGTGGAGAGCCAGTTCGGTCTCAGCGACGGCCGCCGGACCTACTGGTGCGACCTGCGCGTGGGCCGGCACATCTTCGAGTTCGACGGCAGGGTCAAGTACCGCCCGCTCGAGGCGGGCGGCGTGGTGCGGGGCTCCGTCGAGGAGGTGCTCTGGGCCGAGAAGGTGCGCTCGGACTGGCTGGGCAGCCTCGGCCTCGGGATGTCCCGGGTCTACTGGGAGCACCTGTTCGGGGCGAGCCGTCGGGCCACCGAGCGGCGGTTGCTGGCCGACGTGGCCCGGACCCGGGCGCGGTTCGGCGACGACATCGCCGACCTGGCGCCGTACGTCGTGCGCGCCGCCTGACTCCCGCGCCCGGACCCGCCCCGGCCGCGGCACCGCCGCGCCCTGCCCTGATCCAGACCTGCCCTGATCCAGACCTGTCCTGATCCAGACCTGTCCTGATCCAGACCTTGTAACGCTCCGTTATCGCTGCTTCCGGGCCCGAATACCGGGGTGGAAGGTGAAATAACGGAGCGTTACAAGGGGCGGGCCGGGCGAGCGGAGTTATCCCCAGCCCTGTGCACAGCTGGGGATAACTACACGCCTGTAGTTCTGCACAGCTTCCTCCCCAGATGTGCACGACGCCCGCCACCGACCCCGCGAATGACCCCGCGAATGACCCGCGAACGACCCCGTAAATGACACCGACCCGACCCGGTGGAGCCGGGGCGGGTCGGAGCGGTGGTGCGGCCGGGATCACTCCCAGCGGGTCGCGAAGGTGAAGCCGACGGCCATGAAGGCGATGCCCACCAGGAGGTTGTACTGACCGAGGTCGTTGAAGACCGGGACCTTCGCCAGCGAGTCGGGCTCACTGATCACGTAGTAGGTGCAGATCCAGATGAGGCCGATGACGAAGCAGCCGAGCATGCCGACCACGACGCCGCGGCCGCGGCCGAGCGGGGTGGCGGGGTGCGCGGAGACGGCGAGGCCGAGCATCAGCAGGCCGAAGCCGATCGCGTAGTTCCACATGCCGAGGTCCGCGACGAAGGCGGGGCCGCCCGGCTTCGGGGCGGGGATCGCGCTGGGGTCGACCCGCACCGCGACGTAGTAGTAGACGATCCAGGCGATGCCCAGCACGACCATCAGCAGCGCGATGATGGAGCGCGGCGTGATCAGGCGACTCGCGGTCGGGTCGATGGACTTGCTGGACGTGGACGGCTTGGCCACCGGTGGATCCTCACTGCTCTGAGTGCAAAGTCGAATGCCCGACTCGGTCGGATGCGACGGGCGCGCGAGTACGGCGCGCCCACCGGGGGGTTAGCGTAGTCGCCATGCCGCCCGGTTCCCACGCAAGCCCCGACGCGCGCCCCGGGCGCGTCCGGCGCCTGACGCTGTGGCAGGTCGGTACGCCGGTGATGTTCCTGCTCAGCGGGGCCCTGTTCGTGGTCAGTGCGGAGAACAGCGACGGCACCGACCTGCGACCCGGCCGCTACACCGACCTGGCCTCGGTCGTGCGGGCCGAGGCCGACGAGGCCAACCAGCTCACCAGCCGGGTGACGAGCCTGAACGACGAGGTCGAGGGGCTCAGCGCGGGCCTCGGCGACCGGGCGGTCAACCGCTACCAGCGCCAGATCGACACGCTCCAGGACCCCGCCGGCCTCACCGCGCAGAGCGGTCCCGGTGTCACCGTGGTGCTGACCGACGCGTCGCAGGAGCTCGTCGAGACCTCCGCCGAGGACCCCAACTTCCTGGTCGTGCACCAGCAGGACATCCAGGCCGTGGTCAATGCGCTGTGGCGCGGCGGGGCCATCGCGGTCACGGTGCAGGGCCAGCGGATCATCTCGACCACCGGCATCAAGTGCACCGGCAACACCGTCACGCTCCAGGGCGTGCCCTACGCGCCGCCGTACGTCATCACCGGGATCGGCCAGCAGGGCGCGATGCTCACCTCGATCGACACCGACGACTACATCACCCGCTACCGCCGCGACGCCGCCGACCCGGACATCGCCGTCGGCTGGGGCCTCGAGCTGCCAGAGCTGGCCCTCGCCCCGGCGTACGACGGGCTGCTCAGCCTGAGCTTCGCGCAGCCGCTGCCCGCGTCCGCCGCCGGCTGAGGCACCTCAGCCCGGCGGGAGCGTCGCCGGCGGGGTCTCCGGGGGCGTCGGCACCTCGGTCGGGGGAAGCGTGGGTGTCGGGACCGGGGGCTCGGTCGGCTCGACGTAGGTGGACACGAAGATGGTGACCGTGGTGCCCTCCGGAGCCTCCTGGGACTCCGGGATCTGTCGGACGACCGTGCCCTTGGGCTCGGTGGTCTCGCCCGTCTTCACGACCTCCACCTGGAACTTCGCGGCGGTCAGGAGCTGCTTGGCCTGGGTCTGCGTCATCCCGACGACGTCGGGGATCTTCTCCGGCCCGTCGGACCAGGTGATCGTGACGGTGGTGCCCTCGGCCACGCTCTGGCCCGCGGGCGGGGTGACCTCGATGACCTGGTCCCTGGGCTCGTCGGACTCCACCTCGACCAGCTTCACCTTCAGGTTGCGCGTCCTCAGCTCGTCGCGCGCCTCACCCTTGGGCAACCCCATCACGTAGGGCACTTCCACCTCCGGCTTGCCGAGGGAGACCACCAGGCCGATGTTCGCCCCGGCCTCGACGTAGACGTCCCGGTTGGGGTCCTGGCGGATCACCGAGTCGGCAGGCGCGTCGGCGGAGGGCTCGAAGTCGACGGTGCCGACCGAGAAGCCGGCCTCCCCGATGGCGACCCGGGCCTCGGCCTCGGTCATCCCGATCAGGTTGGGCACGCGCACGTCGGTGCTGGGTTGCTCGAACATCCGCGGCAGCAGGAACGCCGCGGTCGCGATGAGGGCGATGGCGACCACGCCGAGCAGCAGCAGCAGCCCGGTGCGGGCGGCACCGCCGCCGTTGCGGCTGACGGGCTGCTGGCCGGTCGGCGCCGCGGGGAGCGGCTGCTGGCCGGTGGCCTGGGGCACCATCACCGTCGCGGGTGCCGGCACGGGCGGCGGGACCACCCTGGGTGCCTGGACCGGGCTGCCGGCCAGGTGGCGCTCGATGTCGGCGCGCATCGCGGCAGCGCTCTGGTAGCGGTCCTCGACACGCTTGGCGAGCGCCTTCATCACGATGGCATCGATCTCGGGCGTCAGCTCGGCGTCGAGGTCGCTCGGGGGTACGGCGGGCTCCCGGACGTGCTGGATGGCGACCGCGACGGGGGAGTCCCCGACGAACGGCGGGCGCCCGGTCAGCAGCTCGTAGAGCAGGCAGCCGGTCGAGTAGACGTCGGAGCGGGAGTCGACGGTCTCGCCGCGGGCCTGCTCGGGGGAGAGGTACTGCGCGGTGCCGACGACGGCCGCGGTCTGGGTCATCGTGTTGGAGGCGTCGGAGATGGCCCGGGCGATGCCGAAGTCCATCACCTTCACGTCGCCACTGGGCGTGAGCATCACGTTGCCGGGCTTGATGTCGCGGTGGATGATGCCCGCGCGGTGGCTGTAGTCGAGCGCCGACAGCACGCCGCTGGTGATCTCGAGTGCCCGCTCGGGCAGGATCTTGCGGCCCTCGCGCACCACCTCGCGCAGGGTGCGACCCGCGATGTACTCCATCACGATGTAGGGCTGGGCGACGCCGACGTCGTCGCTCCCGCCGGCCGCCGGCATCTCCTCGCCGGTGTCGTAGACCGACACGATCGCCGGGTGGTTGAGCGACGCCGACGACTGGGCCTCGCGGCGGAAGCGGGCCTGGAACGTGGCGTCACTGGCCAGGTCCGTCCGCAGTCGCTTGACCGCGACCGTACGGCCCAGCCGTGAGTCGGTGCCCTTGCGGACCTCGGCCATGCCGCCACGACCCAGCAGCTCGCCGAGCTGGTAGCGACCACCGATCAAGATCGGCTCCGGGCTGCTCATCGATCACCTTTCAGGCCAAGCGCGTTGGTGGACGGCGACGGCGTCGGCGCGGCTGCGGCAGGGGTCGGCGTCGCGGTGGGGGTGGGCGTGGGGGTGGGCGTCGGCGTGGGAGTGGGCGTCGGCGTCGGCGTCGGGGTCGGCGTCGGCGTCGGGGTCGGGGTGGGCGTCGGGGTCGGTTCCTCCGGCGCGGCGCCGTAGTAGCTGACGGTCACCGTGTCGCCCTCGGTGAGGTCGCCGGACGGCTCGACCGCGGTGACCTCGCCCTCCTGCGCGTCGCCGGGGTTCTCGACCTCGTTGCGCGTCACCCGCAGCCCGGCCCGGGTCAGCTCGCGCGCGACGTCTTGGATGTCGCGTCCGACGTAGTCGTCGGCGTCGATGCTGATCTGCTCGGGCGTCTCGGACGGCGACGGGGTGTCGGTGGCCCGCGGGGTGGCCGAGCTCGCCGGGGATGAGGGCTCGTCGTCGGTGTCGCCGGCGGTGACCTGCCAGACGAAGATCGCGGCCAGCGCCAGCGCTGCCGCCAAGATGGCCCACGGCCACAGGGGTGCCTTCTGGGCCGGAGCGGCGGCGGTCTGCGTGGTGACCGGTCCCGCGGGGGCTCCCGTCAGCACCTGCGTCACGCCGTCGGCGGGGGTGGGCGTCGGCGCCGCCACGATGGCGGTCGCGGCGGTCGCCGGGTCGCGCAGCGCGTCCGCGAACTCGGATCCGTTGGCATAGCGCTCGGCCGGATCCTTCGACAGGCCGCGGCGGACGACCGCGGCGAGGTCGGCCGGCACCGTGCGGGGCAGCGCGGGCACCGGCTCACGGACGTGCGCGAGGGCGGTGGCGACCGGTGAGTCGGCGTCGAAGGGCCGGCGGCCGACCAGGCACTCGTAGGCCACGACGGCCAGGGAGTAGACGTCGGAGGCGGGGCTGGCGGTCTTGCCCTCGGCCTGCTCCGGGGAGAGGTACTGCGGCGTGCCCATCACCTGACCGGTCTGCGTCAGGGCCATGCCCTCGGCGGCGCGGGCGATACCGAAGTCGGTGACCTTGACGCGGCGGTCGGGCGTGACGAGCAGGTTGGCGGGCTTCACGTCGCGGTGCACGATGCCGGCCGCGTGGGCGGCGCCGAGGGCGTCGCCGACCTGGGAGAGCATGCTGCGGGTGGCGGCGGCGTCGAGCGGTTGGTCCGGTCGCAGCAACGCCGAGAGCGGCTGCCCGTCGACGAGCTCCATGACCAGGAACGGCCTGTGGGTGCCTGAGCCGTCCAGGGGCGTGGCCTCGCCGAAGTCGTAGACGGCGGCGATCCCCGGGTGGTGCAGGGCGGCGGCGTGCTGCGCCTCGACCTCGAAGCGGGCACGGAACGTCGCGTCGTCGGCGAACTCGGCCTTGAGCAGCTTGATGGCCACGGCGCGGCCGAGCACCGAGTCGGTGCCCTTCCAGACCTCGCCCATGCCACCGGTCGCGATGCGCGAGTCGAGCAGGTAGCGCCCGGCGTCGTCGGCAGCCGATCCCACGCTCACTGGTTGATCACCGCCTCCATCACGGCCCGTGCGATCGGGCCGGCGAGGCGGCCACCCGCGATCTCGCCGCGCTCGATGCCGGCCTTCTGGATCATCACGGCGACCGCGACCTGAGGGTCGTCCGCGGGCGCGAAGGACACGAACCAGGCGTACGGCGGCACCTCGGGGACGCCGCTCTGGGCGGTGCCCGTCTTGCCGGCCACCCTGACGTTCGGGATGGCGGCCGGTGAGGCCGTCCCGGTGTCGACGGTGGCGACGAGGAGGTCGGTGAGCTCGCGCGCGGTCGTCGACGACACGGCCTGGGAGAGCTCGCGGTCACCCGGCTTGTACTGGACCTGCAGGTTGGGCTTGACGGTCTCGTCGACGAGGTACGGCTTCATCACCGAGCCGCCGTTGCCGATCCCGGCGGCCACCATCGCCATCTGGAGCGGGGTGGCCGACACCTCGAACTGGCCGATGCCGCTCTGGCCGACCTGTGCCTGGTCCATCTCGGCGGGGAACACCGACGTGGCCTGGCGGCTGAGGTCGTCGAGGTACTGGGCGTTGAAGCCGAACTTCTCGGCCTGCTCCAGCATCGCCTCCGGCCCCACCTCCACGGCGAGGGCGGCGAACGTCGTGTTGCAGGAGTTCTCCATCGCCTGCACGAACGGGATGCGGTTGCTGCCGCAGTCTCGGCCCTCGTTGTCGATGAGGCCGGTCGGACCGTCGGTCAGCGGCAGCTGGTAGGTCGGGCCACCGGGCACCTTGGAGTCGGCGTTGTAGTTGCCGCTCTCGATGGCGGCGGCGGCGGTCACGAGCTTGAACGTCGAGCCGGGCGGAAGCCGCGTCGAGATGGCCCGGTTGAGAAGTGGCTCCGACTCGTCGGCCTCGAGCTCCTCGGCCGCCTTCGACACCTCGCCGAAGCTGTGGCTGGCCAGCCGGTTGGGGTCGTAGGACGGCACCGACACCATCGCCAGGATCTTCCCCGACGACGGGGCGATCGCCACCACCGCGCCCTCGACCGGCCCGGGCAGCCCCATCAGGCCGTCGTAGGCCGCCTTCTGGGCGTTCGGGTCGAGCGTCAGGTTGACGCGGCCGCCCTTGGGGTCGGCGTTGGTGAACATGTCGACCAGTCGGGTGACGAACAGGCCGGGGTCGTCGCCGGAGAGCCAGTCGTTCTGGTTGCGCTCGATGCCGCTCTGGCTGAAGTAGGTGAACGCGCCGGTCACCGGGGCGTACATCAGCGGGCTGGGGTACTGCCGCTGGAACTTGTACTGGTCGCCCGACGGGACGCTCTCGGCGACCGGCTTCTTGCCCACCAGGATCGGGCCGCGCTCGCGGGAGAACGCCGCCGCGATGACGCGTCGGTTGTTGGGGTCCTTGGCGAGGTCGCCGGCATCGACGTACTGCAGGTAGGTCGCGTTGGCCATGAGCGCCACGAACAGCGCCATGCAGAAGATGGAGATCGCGCGAATCGGCTTGTTCATGAGGAGAGCTTCACAACCTGGGTGGCGTCGGAGTCACTGTCGGTGGGCGCCGAGAGGTCTGGGACCGGCCGCCGGGCCTGGTCGGAGATCCGCGACAGCAGGGCGATGATCACCCAGTTGGCCACGAGCGACGACCCGCCGTACGACAGGAACGGGGTGGTCAGACCGGTCAGCGGGATGAGCCTGGTGACGCCGCCGATGACGACGAACACCTGGAGCGCGAACACCCCGCCGAGTCCGAGGGCGACGAGCTTGCCGAAGCCGTCGCGGCAGATCAGGGCGGTGCGCAGGGCGCGCTCGACGATGAGGCCGTAGAGCAGGATCACCGCGATGACGCCGGTGAGGCCGAGCTCCTCGCCGATGGCGCCCACGATGAAGTCCGACTCGGCCAGCGGCACCCGGTCGGGGCTGCCGCCGCCGAAGCCGCGCCCGATCAGGCCGCCCCAGCCCATCCCGAACAGGGACTCGACGAGCTGGTAGCTCTTGGCCCCGTCGGCGTCGGAGTAGTAGTCCATCGGGTGCAGCCACACCCCCACGCGGTCCTGCACGTGGGCGAACGCCTGGTAGCCGGCGAACGCGCCGGCGGCGAAGAGCCCACCGCCGAGCAGCAGCCAGCCCGGCCGCTCGGTCGCGACGTACAACATGATGAGGAAGAGGCCGAAGAACAGCAGCGACGAGCCCAGGTCGGTCTCGAAGACCAGGATCCCGAGGCTCACCAGCCACATCGCCAGGATCGGGCCGAGGTCGCGCCCGCGCGGCAGGTCGACGAAGAGCACCCGGCGGCCGGCCAGCGCGAGCGCGTCGCGGTGCTGCACGAGGTAGCCGGCGAACGCGACCACCAGCAGCACCTTGGCGACCTCACCGGGTTGGAAGCTGAACGGACCGACGAGGATCCAGATCCGGGCGCCGTTGATGCTCTGGCCGAGTCCCGGGACCAGCGGCAGCAGCAGGAGCAGGATGGCGATGAGGCCGAAGGTGTAGGTGAACCGCTGGAGGACCCGGTGGTCGCGCAGGATCACCAGGGCGAGGACGAAGAGCACGACGCCGAGGGTCATCCAGGTCAGCTGCTGCTGGGCGTAGCCGGAGTTGCGGCCGGCCGCCTCCTTGGCCAGGTCGAGCCGGTGGATGACCGCGAGCCCGAGGCCGTTGATCGCCGCGACCACCGGCAGCAGCACCGGGTCGGCGTACGGCGCGGTGAGGCGCATCGTCACGTGCGCGGCCAGGATCAGCGCGGTGAGCCAGCCCCCGTAGCCGATGATGTCGGGCGGCACCGCGCCCTCGACGCCGAGGCCGACGGCGGCGTAGGCGCCGATGCCGACGGCGAGCGCGAGGATGAGCAGCATCAGCTCCGCACCCCGGCGGCGCCGGTGCACGAAACCCATCAAGGTCGCTGACTGGGACACGGGAGTCAGCCGGTGGCCTGTTGGGCCAGGTTGTCGACGGTGAGGTGCGCGTCGTCGAGGTTGTCGACCTCCAAGCCGTCGCGGACCTGGTTGGCGTCGTAGTCGGACAGGGTCGCGGTGGCGATGTCGGAGGTCTCGTACGGGCTGGAGAGGTCGAGGCCGGGCACGTCGGCGTTGAGGCCGCGGAAGATCGTCACGACGCCGTCGTACTCGCCGACGTAGAACTGCTGCTGGGTCCAGTGCCACGCGGCGGCGGCGGCCAGCCAGGCGATGCCGAGGACGGTGATGAGCAGCAGGAGCCGGCGCAGCCAGCCGTGGCGTCCCGGCGCCCGGGGCGCGTAGCGGGCGGTCTCTGGGTCGACCGGGTCGGTGTACGTCGCACCGCCGGGACCGCCGACGGGCGCGATCTCGCCGGTGTCGCCCGAGCGGTGGCCCTGGAACAGGCCCCGGCCCAGGTCGCCGCCCTGCGGCTTGCGGGGCAGCTCGGCGGCGGCGCCGACCAGGAGCGGCTGCTCGGCGGAGATGTCCTGGTCGGCAGGGACGACCTCGGCCACCACACAGGTGACGTTGTCGGTGGTGCCGGCCTCCAGGCTGGCACGCACGAGCTCGACCGCGGCGAAGTCGGGGTTGCCGGAGCCGAGGATCTCGGCGATGCGGGCGTCGGGCAGCACGCCGCAGGCGCCGTCGGAGCACACGAACACGCGGTCGCCGGCCTCGAGCGTCACGATGAAGAGGTCGGGCTCCGCCTCACGGATGCCGTCGATCGCCTTGAGGATGAGGTTGCGGTGGGGGTGGGTGCGCGACTCCTCCTCGGTGATCCGGCCCTCGTCGATCAGGCTCTGCACGAACGTGTGGTCGTGGGTGAGCTGGGAGAGCTCGCCGCGACGCAGGAGGTAGGCACGCGAGTCGCCGACGTGGCCCATGCCGAGGCGGCGGCCGTCGAACAGCGCGACCGTGGCGGTGGTGCTGGTGCCGTTGAGGGCGGGGTCCTCGTCGACCAGCTCGCCGATCCGGTCGTGGGCACGGTGCAGTGACCCGGCCACCTGGCCGAGCAGGTCGGCGGCGGGCTCGACGTCGAGGCGGCGGATCACGCCGATGACGGTGCTGGAGGCGAGGTCGCCGCGCACGGCACCGCCCACTCCGTCGCAGACGGCCAGCAGCCAGGGGCCGGCGTACCCGGAGTCCTGGTTGTCGCGGCGTACGCGCCCGACGTCGGAGATCGCCGAGTAGTCCAGGCGGAGCGCTGCGCCCGGCTCCGCGGACCCCTCCGCCTCCCGCTCGACGGTGTCGGGGTGCTGGTCGTCGGGGTGGGTGGTGCCCTGATCGGCAGTCCCGTCGGCGGTCCGGCCCGCAGTCCGGTCGGCCGTCTCCTCGCCCGTCAGGCGGCCGAGGTCGAGGGTCATCGGGGCGTCTGCGCCACCAGTGTCGGTCTCCGGATCGGTCATCGCGCCTACTTCCGAAGCTCGAGGATCGTCTTGCCGATGCGGATCTGCATGCCCACCGTCAGGGTCGTGGGCTGGGTGATCCGCACCGATCCGAGGTAGGTGCCGTTGGTGGAGCCGAGGTCCTCGACGAACCACTGGTCGCCCGAGGCGGCCACCCGGGCGTGCCGCGTGGAGACGTAGTCGTCGTCGAGGCGGATCGCCGCGTCCGTGCCGCGGCCGATGAGCAGGGGAGCCTCGGTCAGCTCGGCGCGGGCGCCGGAGTTCTCGCCCTCGACCACGATCAGGTGGGTCGGTGCGCCCCGGCGACGGCCGGTCTTCGGCGCCTTGGGCGGCTTGGGCACCTTGCCGGCACCCCGAGCGCCCTCGGGCACCCGCGCACCGAACATGTCGGAGCGGATCACCGAGATGGCGGACAGCACGAAGATCCACAGGATCGCCAGGTAGGCGAGCCGGATGAGGAACAGGGTCAGCTCAGACATCGGCGCCACCGTTGGTCGGCGAGCTCAGCCGGACCGTCATCGAGGTGTTGCCGATGCGGACCGTGCTGCCGTCGCGCAGGGACGCCCTGGCCATCTTGTGCCCGTCGACGAGCATGCCGTTGGTGGAGCCGAGGTCGCGGACCGAGAGGTCGAGCCCGTGGCCTGCGGACGGCGCCACCTCGAACTCCACGTGCTGCCGGCTCACGCCGGGGTCGTTGATGCGCACGTCGGCCTCGCTGCCGCGACCGATGATCAGGCCGGGCGGCGCGAGCGGGTGCCTGGTGCCGTTGATCTCGAGCGTGGCCCGCACCCGGCGCGACGACTGGCCGGTGCTCTGGCCGCCGCCGCTGCTGGGCCCGGTGACCGACGCCTGGGCGCGGCTGCGGATGCGGAAGCGCCCGGTGGTCAGGTCCTCGGCGGCCTCGAACGCGAGGGTGACCGGACCGGGGAACACGTAGCCCTGGCTGTCGGCGTGGTCCTCGAGCTGTTCGGTGAGCTCGCGGGCCATCGCGTTGTCGTACGGCGCGAGCCGCTCGAGGTCGGTGGTCGAGAGCTCGACGTGGAAGTCGTTGGGCACCAGTCGCCGGTCGCGGCTGAGGATCTGGGTGTTGTTGTCGACCTCGCGCTGGAGGGCCGCGGAGATCTCGACCGGCTGCACCGCGCTGCGGAACGCCCGGGCGAAGGCGCCGGAGATCAGCTGTTCCAGCCGCTGCTCGAAGCGCTGCAACCCGCCCACTCCGACTCCTCACCTAGCGCGTGGCCCAGGCGCACGAATGCGCCACGAGCGGCCCGGCAGGGTCCGGGCTGCGACCGATGCTATCGGGGAGGTGGCCCACTTCCCGTCACCCAGCCCGCGCGGTCTCTCCCGGTTTGGGGCAACTCCGGACGCTGGGATAGCCTTGCCCCTGCTTCACGCGCGAGTGGCGGAATAGGCAGACGCGCACGGTTCAGGTCCGTGTGTCCGAAAGGACGTGGGGGTTCAACTCCCCCCTCGCGCACGTGTGAACGATCGCGAAGCCCCAGGTCTCGACCTGGGGCTTCGTTCATTTCCGGCAACATCGGTGTCGCCTCAGTCCCGTAGCCGCCCGGTGTCGTAGGCCCACATGGCGATCTCGACCCGGTTGCGGACGCCGATCTTGGCCAGCAGGCTCGCGACGTGGGTCTTGGCGGTCGTCAGGCCGATGTAGAGCTCGGCGGCGATCTCGGCGTTCGTGCGGCCACGGGCGACCAGCGCCAGCACCTCCTCCTCACGCTCGGTGAGCGGCTCGATCGGTTGGGTACGCCGCGTCGAGGGGCCGCGCGCGGCCAGGGTGGCCAGCAGCCGCCGGGTGATGTTGGGCGCGATCAGGGCGTCGCCGGCGGCGGCGGCGTGCACGGCCTGCACGAGCAGCTCCGGTCCGGCGTCCTTGAGCAGGAAGCCCCGGGCACCGGCCCGGAGCGCGCCGTGGACGTACTCGTCCAGGTCGAACGTCGTGATCACCACCACCGCGATCGGGTCGGCGACACCCGGTCCGGCGAGGAGCTCGGTCACCTCGATCCCGTCGAGCCCGGGCATCCGGACGTCGACCAGGCACACGTCGGGGCGCAGCCGGCGGGCCAGCTCGACGGCCTCGCGGCCGTCGGCGGCCTGGCCCACGACCTCGATCCCGGGCTGGGCGTCGAGGATCATCGACAGGCCGGTGCGCACGAGGTCCTGGTCGTCGGCCACCACCACGCGCACCGTCACCGGCGTACCTCCGTCGGCAGCTCGGCATCGACGGCCCACCCGCCCTCTGGGGCGGGCCCGGCGCGCAGCGTGCCGCCGAGCAGCTGCGTCCGCTCGGTCATCCCCAGCAGGCCGAAGCCGTGGCTGGCCGGCCGCGCCGGGTCGGTCTGGCCGTCGTCGGTCACGCGCAGCCGCAGCACGCCGGCGTCCTCGGCGACCCGGATCTGCACCCGGGAGGCGTTGCGGGCGTGCCGCAGCGAGTTGGTCAGCGCCTCCTGCGCCAGCCGGTACGCCGCCCGGTCGACCTGGAGCGGCAGCCCGGTGAGGTCACCGGTCAGCTCCACGTCGACGACCGGGACCGCGTCGTGGCGCACCAGCGACGCCAGGTCGGCGACGCCGTGCTGGGGGGCGAACTCGGCCGGCGCCCCGTCGCGCAGCACCCGGACCATCGCCCGCATCTCCGTCAGCGTCCGCGACGCCTCCACCTCGATGACCGCCAGCGCGTCGAGCGCCGCCTCCGGTCGCTGTGCGGCCATCGCCCGACCCGCCTGCGCCTGTACGGCGATGGCCGAGACGTGGTGGGCGACCGTGTCGTGCAGCTCGCGCGCCAGGCCGACCCGCTCCTGGCCGCGGATCTGGTCCAGCGCCCGGCGCCAGCTCTCCGCGCGGTAGCGGAACGCCGCACCGTCGGCCGCCGCGGCGGCCACGATGGCGAACCCGGCGATCGCGTCGGTCGGCCCGGTGTGGTCGGCGATGGTGCCGATCACCGCGGCGACCAGCACGACCGTCAGCCCGATGACGATCTCGCGCCCCGAGCCCCAGCGCACCAGCGCGTAGACGAGCACGAGGACGTAGACCATCGTGTTGAGGCCGACGCCCGAGACCCCGCCCGCCATGGTCGCCAGCGAGAACCCCGTCACGGTGCCGAAGGCCACCACGACGCTGGTCAGCGGGTGGGTACGCCGCCACAGCAGCAGCGGCGCGAGCCCGACCGCCAGGATCGTCGCGAGGGGCCGCCACGTGACGTCGTCGCGGAAGACGCCCTCGAGAAGCGCCGTCGCCATCAAGGCGCCGACCAGCACCCAGTCGCGCGGCATCCGTCCGGGCACGTCCGTGGCCCGGGGCTCGGCCCGGAGCGAGCGCAGGGCGGTGGTGATCACCGGCTCAGCCTAGGGACCGCCGAGCCGTCGCGGACCGACCGAAAGAACGAGACGCCGCCCCTCCCGACGGCCGAGGCCGGACCGGCCTCGACGCCGATGTGCCGGGGCCGGCGTTCCACGAGCGTTGGGGGACCGGGCGCGGAGCCCGGGCCACCGAGCAAGGAGAACCGTCATGTCGCAGTTCCTGTACCGCTGGGGACGCTGGTCGGCCGCCAAGCCCTGGATCGCCATCGGGGCCTGGCTGCTCCTCTCCGTCCTGGTCGTGGCGGCCTCGGCCGGCTTCGGCAAGCAGCTCGACGACTCGATGACCGCGCCGGGCACCGACTCCCAGGCCGCCGCCGACCTGCTGGCGGGCGTCGGCAGCGAGGCCGGCGGCTTCACGGCGTACGTCGTGGCGACTCCGGGCGCCGTCAGCGAGACGTTCGGCGGCTCTCCCCGCGCACAGGCGGACCTGGACCGGCTGCAGGCCGTGGTCGGCGGCCTGGCGAAGGTGCTGGACACCACTCGGGAGGTCTCCCCGGACGGACGGGTGGCCCTCATCCGGCTCCAGTACCCCGGGATCGGCGAGCTCTCGGCCGCCGACCTGGACACGCTCAAGACGGCGTTGTCTGACGTGCGCGACGACGTGTCGCTGCGGTTGGAGGCCGGGGGTGACCTCTACTTCCAGTTCGAGGAGCCACCGGCCGACGTCGCCCATCTGGTCGGGCTGCTCGTCGCGGCGGGGATCCTGCTGCTCGCCTTCGGGTCACTGCTGGCCGCGGGCCTGCCGCTCGCGGTGGCGCTGTTCGGGCTGCTGGTCGGCGCCAGCCTGGTCCCGCTGATCGGGCTGCTGGTCGACGTCCCGGCCTGGACGCAAGTGATCGGGGCCATGGTCGGGCTGGGCGTGGGCATCGACTACGCGCTCTTCCTGGTCTCCCGGCACCGGGAGCACCTCGCCGCGGGCCTGCCTGTCGTCGAGTCGGTGGGCCGGGCGATGGCGACCGCCGGCCAGGCCGTGGTCTTCGCCGGCGGCACCGTCGTCCTGGCGCTCCTCGGGCTGGCCTTCACGGGGCTGCCGTTCATCGCGGCGGCCGGGGTCGGGATCTCGGCGATGGTGATGGTGATGGTGCTGGCGTCGGTCACGCTGCTGCCGGGCCTGCTCGGGCTGGCCGGCAACCGGGTCGCGGCCCGGACGCAGAGCCGGTGGCGTCGCGATCGCCGGGCGGTGCCGGCGCCGGGCCCGGAGTCCGACGCTGCCGTGCTGCGGTGGTCGCGCTGGGGGGCGCACGTCTCGCGGCACGCGGTGGCGTACGCCGTGGTCGGCACCACCTTGATGCTGGCACTGGCCGCTCCGGTGTTGGCGCTGCGGCTCGGGCTACCGGACCAGGGCTCCTACCCGCAGGTGCGCACCGAGCGGCAGGCCTACGACCTGATCGCGGAAGGGTTCGGCCCCGGGGCGACCGGCCCGATGGTCGTCGCGGTGGACGTCGCCGGGGACCCGTCGGTGGTGGCGCCACTGGTGCGGGCGCTGGCCGCCGATCCTGGGGTGGCGTCGGCGGTCCTGGCCCCCGCGGTCGCGGGGTCGGAGGTGGCGGTGATCCTCACCGAGCCGACGACCTCTCCGCAGGACGCGGCGACCGCACGGACGCTGGAGCGGCTGCGCTCCGAGGTGTTTCCGGTCGCGCTGGCCGGGAGCGAGGCGACAGCCCACATCGGTGGCTACATCGCCGCCATGTCCGACCTCAACCAACGCGTCCAGGACCGGTTGCCGGTGCTCGTGGTCGCGGTGGTGTCGATGTCCTTCCTGCTGCTGATGGTGCTGTTCCGCTCAGTCCTGGTGCCGCTCAAGGCCGCGGTGATGAACCTGCTGAGCGTCGCGGCGGCGTACGGCGTGCTGGTGATGGTCTTCCAGTGGGGCTGGGCGGCGAGCCTGATCGGGCTGGAGGCGACGATGCCGATCATCTCGTTCATCCCGCTGTTCATGTTCGCGATCCTCTTCGGGCTGTCGATGGACTACGAGGTGTTCCTGCTGTCGCGGGTGCGGGAGGAGTACCTGCGCACCGGCGACAACGACTACGCCGTGGTCCGCGGGCTCGGGGTCACGGCGCGGACGATCTCGAGCGGCGCGGCGATCATGGTGGCGGTGTTCGTGGGCTTCGGGTTCGGCGACGACCCGGTCCTGAAGATGATGGGGCTGGGCCTGGCGACTGCGGTGTTCCTGGACGCGACGTTGGTCCGGCTGGTGCTGGTGCCGGCGACGATGAAGCTGCTCGGTGACGCCAACTGGTGGCTGCCGGCGTGGTTGGACCGGCTGTTGCCGAGCTGGGACCTGGAGGGCGCGGGCGACCACCTGCGCGGTCCTGCGGAGCCGGAGACGAGCCGGCCCGCACCGAAGGAGTCGGTGGGGGCCGGCTAGCCCGAAGGGTCGACCGCGGTCAGGCGGCCGGCGCGATGTTCTGGTTCATGTGGAAGAGGTTGGTCGGGTCGTAGGCCTTCTTGACCGCGGCCAGGCGGTCGTAGTTGGGGCCGTAGTTGGCGCGGATGCGGCTCTGGTCGTCCTCGGCCATGAAGTTGACGTAGCCGCCGGCGCTGGTGTGCGGCTCGAGCGCCGCGTGGTAGTCGCGCACCCACTTGGTGTTCGCCTCGTTGTCGGCGGGGTCGGGCCACATGCCGGCGATCACCGGCGCGAAGTCGGCGTCCCGGTAGGCGAACGCGGTCGCGTCAACCGCGACGTCGTGCACGGCGCCGTTGATCGGGTAGAGGTGCATGGTGGACTCCACGGCCGGGACGTGGGGGCCGTGCTCGAGGTGGGCGGCGATGGCGCCGTCGGTCAGCTCCGGCAGGAAGGCGGCCTTCCAGTAGTGCTGGAGTCCCGGGGGCAGCAGCCCGTCGAACGCGCTGTTGAGCGCGGGGTACGGCATCCTGCCGACGTGCTCGGCGACGGGCTTCCCGACCGCCCGCAGCTCCTTGAGCAGGACCTCCGCCTCCTCGTCGCTGCCGTTGAAGCAGGACACCACCAGCGCGAACGGCTCGCCTACCCGGTCCTCGGGGATGAAGGGCAGCGGCGGCGCGATCTGGAACGCCGGGAAGGCGCTCATCGCGCGGGGTGCCTCGGCGATCCAGCCGCGGTAGGTCTGGAACAGTTCCTCGGCGACGTCGAGCTCGAAGAACATCGGGCCGCCGTAGATGGTGTCGACCGGGTGCAGGTCGAACTCGAGCTCGGTCACCACGCCGAAGTTGCCGCCGCCCCCGCGCAGGGCCCAGAACAGGTCGGGGTTCTCGGTCTCGTTCGCGGTCACGAAGCTGCCGTCGGCGAGCACGACGTCGGCCGAGCGCAGGTTGTCGATCGACAGCCCGTGCGCGCGGGCGAGGTACCCGATGCCGCCGCCGAGGGTGAGGCCGGCGACTCCGGTGGTGGAGATGATCCCGCCGGTGGTGGCCAGTCCGAAGGAGTGCGCGGCGTGGTCGAAGTCGCCCCACGTGCAGCCGCCCTGCACCCGCCCGATGCGCTTCTCCGGGTCGATGCGGATCCCCTTCATGGCGCTGAGGTCGAGGACGATGCCGTCGTCGAGGGTCCCGAAGCCCGGGACGCTGTGGGAGCCGCACCGGATCGCGAGGCCGAGGCCGCTCTCCCGCGCGGCATCGACGGCGATGCGTACGTCGGCCACGTCGACGGCCTGCACGACGGCGAGCGGGCGCCGGTCGATCATCGCGTTGTAGACCGAGCGTGCCTGGTCGTACTCCGGGGACTGCGAGGTGATCACTGCGCCGCGTGCCGCCTCGAGGATGCTGAGGGCCGGGATGCCGTTCATCGCTGCTCCTTGCGGTTGTGGGGTGTTGGTGGGGCCGAGCTCCCTTGGCTTTCGACGCTACGGAGGAACCCGGGCCGGCGCCTGACCTGATCTGACCCGATCGGCCGGGCCGGCGAAGGGTCAGATCTGACTATCTCGGTGCGCGGCCCACCCGGTTACAGTCGATCGATGGACGCGCCTGCTCCACCCCGCTCGCTGCCGGTGCCCCAGCGCGGCGCCACGGCGTTCGTGGGACGCAGGGCGGAGGTCGAGCGCCTCGAGGCGGTGTGGGCGGCGGTCGAGGACGACCGCCGGCAGGTGGTCTTCGTGGGCGGCGAGCCGGGTGTCGGCAAGACCCGGCTGGTGGCGGAGGCGGCGTCGGCGCTGCGCGAGCACGGGGCAGCCGTCTTGTGGGGTGCCTGCCGCGAGGATCTCGACATCCCCTACCGACCCTTCGTCGCCATCCTCGAGCAGGCGCTCGACCAGGCGTCGCCGGAGGCCCTGCGGGAGATCCCTCCCGACGCGGCGGCCCCGCTGCTGCGCCTCACCGCCAAGGCGTCGCGCCACTGGCCGGGAGCGGCGGAGCCGGCCCGGGGCGACGGCGAGTCCCACCCCGGACCCGGATCAGGCAGATCTCCGCACGTCTTGTTCGATGCGCTGCTGCGGGTGCTGCTGGCGGTGGCCGAGCAGCGCCCGCTCGTGCTCGTCCTCGAGGACCTGCACTGGGCCCCGGAACCGACGCTGGCGATGCTCTCCCACCTGGTCGAGTCAACCGCCGGCGAGCAGCTGCTGGTGCTGGCCACGCGCCGGACCACCGCTCCCGACCGGACCGACGCGGTCACCTACGCGCTCGGAGACCTGCACCGGCTCGACGGCGTCACGAGGATCGACCTGGCCGGGCTCTCGACCGAGGACGTGGCGGAGTACCTCGTCCGTCAGGCCGGGGCCTCCCGCTCGTCGGCCCGGTCCGCGGCCCCGGTGCTCCGGGACCTGACCGGCGGCAACCCCTTCTTCCTCCAGGAGTACTGCCACGACCTGGCCAGCCGCGGCGGCCTGGCCGCCATGCGGTCGGCGACCGCCCAGGCGCCCCGGTCGGTCCAGGACGCGCTCGACCGTCGGCTGGCGGCCTTCCCCGCGGACCGAGCCAGGGTCGTCGAGGTGGCCGCGGTCGCGGGCGACGTGGTCGATCCGACCATCCTGGTCCAGGCCTGCGACCTCGCGCCGGAGGTGGTCCTCGAGGGGATCGACTTCGGGGTGAGCGCCGGCCTCCTCGTCGCCGACGACGACGGTGCCGTCCGGTTCGCGCACGCACTGGCCCGGCAGGCCGTCCTCGACAGGCTGTCGACCACGAGCCGCGCGGCCATGCACGCCCGGGTCGCGGAGGTCCTCGAGCACCGGGTGAGCGAGGACGACCCGGGGCTGGTGGCCCAGCTGGCGCACCACTACGTCCAGGGCCGGACGCTCGGGCACGACGCCAAGGCCATCCACTACCTGGTGCTGGCCGCCGAGCAGGCGGTCCGCAGCCTCGCCCACGGCGAGGCGGCGACGCTGTACGAGCGAGCAGCGCAGCTGCACGTGCCGCAGGGCCCTCCGCGTGTGGAGCTCCTGCTCGCCGCTGCTCGCTGCCACATGCACGCCGGCGACTTCACGACCGCCCGGCGGCTGTACGCCGACCTGGGTTCGAGCGAGGACACCCGCACCCGGCTGATGGCGGCGATCGGCCACGAGGACGCCTCCGCGCGACCTGGTGTCAACGGCCAGCCGTCGCTGGTGATGCTCAGCGAGGCGGTCTCGAGCGCCGACCTCGATCACAGCGACCCGCTCTACGTGCGGGCCATCGCCAGCCTGGGCAGGGCCTTCGCGTTCACCGGCGACGCGCAGCGTGCCGGCACCCTCGGCGAGGAGGCGCTGGCGAGGGCCCGCGCCGACGGGGACGACGACCTGGTCGCCCACGCCCTCGGCCGAACCCTGTGGCGGGGGATGACACCGCAGCTGGCGCCCGGGCTGCTGGCCAATGCGATCGAGCTCCACCAGATCGGCGCACGCCTCGAGGACGGTGACCACCTGGGTCCGGCAGCCTTCTACCGCGCCGTGTTCGCCTACATCGTGGCGGACGAGCCCGCCTGGACCAGCGCCCAGCGCGACCTCACCGAGCTGGCCCTCTCGCGCGGCCAGCCGTTCTTCCGGTACGTCGCCGGGTGCTGCCGGTTCGCCCACCGGTACTCCGTCGGGGACTACGCGGCGGCCGAGCACATCGTGGCCTGGCTGGAGCAGTTCAACCTCGAGTTCGACGGCGCCACCGAGGGGTCGTGGGGAGTGCAGCAGTTCATGCTCCGGCGGGTCACCGGACGCCTCGAGCAGGTGCGGCCGCTGATCACCGGGGACGAGGACCTTGCCGGGCACTGGCTACCCGGTCTCCTGGCGCTGTACACGGAGCTGGAGATGTGGACTCCGACCGCCCGGCTGCTGACCCACCTGTGTGATCGCATCGACGAGCATCGGGCCGGCGCCCAGTGGGGCGGCGTGCTCGCCTTCATGACCGAGGCCGCGGTCAGGCTCGACGACGCGCCGACGGCGCGACTGCTGAGGCCGCTGCTGGCCGAGTTCGCCGACGCCAACCTGATGGCCGGCCAGTTCGTCGCGGTCTTCGGCAGTGCCGATCGTCGGATCGCCGAGCTGGACTCGGTGCTGGGGGCGTCGAGCGCCGACCTCCACTTCCAGCGCGCCCTGGCCGTGGACCGGCGGATGGGCGCGGTCACCCACCAGGCTGAGACGCTGGCCGCCTGGAGCCGTCACCGGGCCCGGGGCGGGGGCCCGTCGGGCGGTCCCTCGGCCGCGGCGCTCGCCGACGAGGCCGGTGCGCTGGCGCGACGGATCGGCCATCGCGGCGTCCTGCGGGACCTGGACGCCGTCCCGGCGCCGGACGCGGTGCACCCACCGCTGCCCAACGGGCTGACCGAGCGGGAGGTCGAGGTGCTCCGCCTGGTCGCCGAGGGCCTGTCCAACCGCGAGATCGGCGAACGGCTGTTCCTGAGCGCCAACACGGCGGCCAACCACGTACGCAGCATCCTCACCAAGACCGCTGCCCCGAACCGCACCAAGGCGGCCATCTTCGCCACCGAGCACGGCCTGCTCCGGCCGGAAGGTAGATCAGACGCGGGCCGCTAGCTCGGCGTGAACGAGCCGTCCGGGGCGATGGTGCCCGAGAGCTCCATGATGGCGTCGGCCGGGATCCCCGCCCGGACCGCGGCCGTCCGGATCGCGTCGATGTCGTCGGCCTCGTACAGGCAGAAGGTCTTGCGCTTGTCCGCCGACAGGAACGAGGAGAGCCAGCGCACCCCGGCGTCGTCGTTGATCGCGTTGATCTCGCGGGCCGTCTCCGGGTCGACGTCGAGCTGCTCGGCGAACTGACGCTCCACCATGAAGACCGGCATGGACGTGCCTCTCAGTAGTAGTCGCGGGCAGTCAGGACAGTCTACGAGGCGGACGCGAGCGGGTGCTCGCCTCAGTCCTCGACGCCGATGTCCTCGTTCCACAGCGCCGGGTTGGCGGCGATGAACTCCTCCATCAGCGCGCGGCACTCCGCGTCGTCGACCACGACCACCTCGACACCTCGCGACCGCAACAGCTCCTCGCCGCCGAGGAAGGTGCGGTTCTCGCCGATGACCACGCGCGGGATGCCGTAGAGCAGGATCGCGCCGGTGCACATGTCGCACGGGGACAACGTGGTGGCCATCGTGGCGCGGGCGTAGGTCGCGGCGGGCAGCCGGCCGACGTTCTCGAGGCAGTCGGTCTCGCCGTGCCGGATGCTGCTGCCGAGCTGGACCCGCTTGTTGTGGCCGCTGCCGAGCACCGTCCCGTCCGCGGCGAGAGCGGCACCGATGGGGATGCCCCCCGTGGCCAGCCCGGCTCTGGCCTCGGCCAGGGCCAGGGCGAGCAGCGCCAGGTCTGCGGATGCGTCATTCACGTGTCTGCTCCTGTCGAGGGGTTCTGTGCCGACCGCGTCCGCACTCAGCCACGGCGGTAGGCCTTGAGGTACTGCGAGGGGTAGTGCACCGAGCGCCCCCAGATCGCCAGCGCGGCGATCACCACCAGGTAGGGCAGGGCGAGCATCAGCTCGCGAGGTACGCCGGAGAAGAGGTCGGTGATCGCGAGCTGGAGCTGCAGCGCGTCGGTGACGGCGAAGAGCAGGGCGCCCGCCACCACGCGCCAGACCCGCCACGTCCCGAAGATCACCAGCGCGACGCAGACCCAGCCGCGCCCGTTGATGATGTCGAGGGTGTAGGTGCCGAGCACCGAGAGCGTCAGGAACGACCCGCCGACCGCCATCAGCGCCGAGCCGACGACGAGCGCGAGGTAGCGGGTCGCGTTGACCGGGATCCCGGCCACCTCGGCCGCGTCGAAGCTCTCGCCCACGGCGTGCAGCCGGTAGCCGGTGCCGGTGGAGCGCAGCACCCACCAGGTGACCGGCGCCAGGACCAGCAGCGCGACGTACGTCATCCAGTGCTGGTCGAGGATCCCCGCACCGTCGAGGACGGTGTGGAACTTGGCCGGCAGCCGGGGCCGTTGACCGCCGTACCTGACCCGGAAGGTGAACTCGCACAGGGCGATCAGCAGCAGGGTGATCCCGAGCCCGGAGACGTGCTGGTTCTGCCCGAGGGTCACCGTGAGCAGCCCCATCAGCAGGCCGGCCAGCACCCCCGCGACGACTGCGGCGAACAGTCCGAGCCAGGGCGAACCGCTCAGGTCGGCGACCACGAAGGCCACGAAGGCCCCGGCGACCATGGTGCCCTCGATGCCGAGGTTGAGGATGCCGGTCTTCTCGATGATGAGCTCGCCCACGGCCGCCCAGACGAGCGGCGTGGCGATGACCAGCATGGCCGAGACCAGTGCGACGAGGTTGATGCTCATCGGCTGCGCCTCCAGACGATCCGGTAGCGACGCCAGCTGAGCGCGGCCAGGACCGAGAGCAGCAGCAGGGCCCCGAAGACCTGACCCAGCTGGGGCGGCAGCTGCAGCACGAGCGAGGCGTTCTGTGCACCGACGGCGATGTCGCCGAGCAGCAGGGCCACCAGCAGCACCCCGATCGCCGACAGTGCGCCCAGGGTGGCGACGATGACGCCGGTGTAGCCGTACCCGTTGCTGATCCCCTGGGTGAGCTGGTGCTGCACGCCCATCACCTGGGAGGCGCCGCCCACACCGGCAACCGCGCCGGAGGCCAACGCCACCCGGAACTGCAGGCGGGTGACCGGGATGCCGGAGAACTCCGCCGTCCTGGGTGCGAGTCCCGACGTGGTGATCCGCAGCCCGAGCGGGGACCTGGCCAGCACCCACCAGGTCGCGACGAGCAGGACGAGAGCGACCAGGAGCCCCAGGTGGGCCCGGCTCCCGGAGAGCAGCAGCGGGAGCTCGTAGCCCGCACCGAGACGGTCGGAGTCGGTGAAGCCGGTCCGGGAGTTGCGCCACGGGCCGTTGAGCAGGCCCTGCACCACCAGCAGGGCCACCGGGTTGAGGAGGAGCGTGGTGACGACCTCGTCGATGCCGGCCCGCCGCTTGAGCCAGGCTGGTACGACGGCCCAGGCCAGCCCGCCGGCGGCGCCCGCCACGAACCCGAGCGGGATGGCCACCGGCGCGGGCAGGCCGGTGAAGGTGGTGCCCACCCAGGTGACGCAGACGGCACCGGCGAGGAACTGACCCTCGGCGCCGATGTTCCAGTAGCCCGCACGGAAGGCGATCGCGACGGCCAGCCCGGTGAACACCAGCGGCGTGGCGGTCAGCAGGACCTCGAAGAGACTGGTCTGGCTGGACAGCGGCCGCACCAGGTAGCGCTCGAAGGTGGCGACCGGGTTCGCACCCGCCAACCGGATCGGGATCGCGGTGAGCAGGACGGTGAAGAGCACCGCGCCCGCCATCGCCACCGGCGTGAGCCAGCGAGGCTGGTGGCCGCGCAGGACGAGGTGGGGCAGCGAGGCGGCCATCAGGCGGCGTCCTGGCCGGTCATCAGTGCACCCAGCCGCTCGTTGGTGGCCTCGGCCGCCGCGAGCTCCCCGACGATCCGGCCACGCAGCACCACCACGATGCGGTCCGCCAGGGTCCGCAGCTCGTCGAGGTCCTCGGAGACCAACAGCACGCCGGCACCCGCGCTGCGCAGCTCCGCCAGCCGCTGGTGCACGTACCGGTAGGTGCCGATGTCCAGGCCACGGGTCGGCTGGGCGGCCAGCAGGATCCGGGGCTGCCGGTGCAGGGCGCGAGCCAGCAGCACCTTCTGCACGTTGCCCCCCGAGAGCGTGCCGACCTGGGTGGTCGGCTCGGCCCGGATCTCGAACTGCTCGATCATCGCGAGGGCGTGCGCGCGCACCGCGCGGCGGTCCAGCGACCCGCGACGCGTGTAGTCGGCCAGGTCCTCCAGCACCAGGTTCTGCTCGACGCTGAGCTGGGCCACGCAGCTGCCGCGGCGGTCCTCGGTGAGTCGGCCCAGGCCGGCCGCCAGCCGGTCCGCCACGCCTGCTCCGGTGATGTCGACCCCGTCGACGCGCAGGCTCCCGGCGCGGGTGCCGCGGGTGCCGCAGAGCGCCTCGACCAGCTCGGTCTGCCCGTTGCCGCTGATCCCGGCGACCCCGAGGATCTCGCCCCGGTGCACGGTCAGGTCCATCCCGTCGACGACATCGCGGCCGTCCCGGGGCACCACCAGCCCGCTCACCTCGAGCACCGCGGGACCAGCCGGGCCGCGCGCGGCGGCGTCGGCCGAGACGGGGGAGGGGGCGTGGTGCGAGGGGTTCATCCCGACCGCGGCGGCTGCCTCGGTGCCGGGCACCGGGGCCTGTTCCACGCCCATCATCAGGCCGGCCAGCTCCTCCGGGCCCACCTCGTCCGTACGCCGCTGCGCGACCAGCCGGCCGCGGCGCAGCACCACCACCCGGTCGGAGATCTCAGCGACCTCCTTGAGCTTGTGGGAGACGAACAGCACCCCGAGCCCCTCGGCGCGCAGCCGCCCCACCGTGGTGAACAGTGCCCTGATGTCCTGTGGGGTCAGCACGGCCGTCGGCTCGTCCAAGATCAGCACCCGGCAGTCGTGGAAGAGCGCCTTGATGATCTCCACGCGCTGCCGCTCGCCGATGGACAGCGAGGAGACCAGCCGGGCCGGATCGAGGTGCACGCCGATGCGTTCCATCGCCGCCAGGACCCGTACCTGGGTCGTCCTGGCGTCCACTCGGCCCCAGCCGACCGCGGACAGGGCGACGTTCTCGGCCACTGTCATCGTCTCCACGAGCGAGAACTCCTGGGTGACCATGCCGATGCCGGCGCGCATGGCGTCGCGCGGCGAGCCGATCTCGAGGGTGCGGCCGTCCATGACCAGCCGGCCGCTGTCGGGCCGCAGCAGCCCGTAGATGACCTTCATCAGGGTGGACTTGCCGGCCCCGTTCTCCCCGAGCATGGCGAGCACCTCGCCGGGGGCGACCTCCAGGCTGATCTCCTCGTTGGCGACCAGGTCACCGAACCGCTTGGTGATCCGGTCCAGCGCGAGCAGCGTCCCTGACATGGCGGCTTCCCCGTCCTTCTTGGCGCAGTCCTCGTTGGCGCAGTCCTCGTTGGTGCAGGCCTCGTCGGCTCGGCCTACTGGGAGACGTCGATCGAGCCCTTCGGGCTGCTCTCGTCGACCGGGGTGGTGAAGGAGCCGCTCATGATCTCCTCCTGCTTGGCGGTGACGAGGTCGACCAGCTCGGCGGGCACGCCGCCGACGACATCGGTGTTGATGGGGGCGATCGAGGAGCCGCCGGCCTTGAGGAAGGAGTACTCCCCGAGGTCGACCGCCTCCGGGCCGTCGGCGATCTGGGCGATGATCGCGTCGACCG
Organism: uncultured Actinomycetota bacterium; assembly: GCA_963807335.1. Lineage (GTDB taxonomy): Bacteria > Actinomycetota > Actinomycetes > Propionibacteriales > Nocardioidaceae > Nocardioides. The sequence continues at coordinate 83,156 of CAWEBT010000008.1, read as the reverse complement.
TGGGCCGCACGTTCCAGACCAGGGAGGTCACGACGTTCTCGGGTGCCTCGTCCTGCTGGTCCACCATCATGCCGATGACGGGGATGCCGGCCTCCTTGGCGGCCTCGATGACGCCGGCCCGTTCCGCGAAGAGCACGTCGGCACCGGCCGCCACCTGTGCCTCGGCCGCCTGCTTGGCGGCTGCGGGGTCGAAGAAGGAGTTGATGAAGGAGACCTTCACGGTCGCGTCGGGGTTGGTGGCCTTCACCCCGGAGATGTAGCCGTTGACGATCCGGTTGACCTCCGGGATCGGCATCGCGCCGACCACGCCGATGGTGTCCGACTTCGTCAGCTCGCCCGAGACCATGCCGGCGAGGTAGGCCGGGTCCTGCAGCCAGTTGTCGAAGACGCTCATGTTGGGAGCGACCGGCTCCTCGCCCGAGCCGAACGCGAAGACGATGTCGGGGAAGTCCGCGGCGACCTTGCGCACCGCCTCCTCGGCGGCGAAGGCGTCGCCCACGATGGCGGCCGGCTCCTCGTTCTCGGCGATGTCCCGCAGGCCGCGCTCCATGGCGTCGGAGGTGTTCAGGTCGTCCACGTGCTTGTAGCGGATCTCGCCGTCGTCGGCCGCCGAGGTGAGGGCCGCGTGGATGGCGCCGTCCCAGGGTTCCTCGAGGGGGGTCGCGAAGACGCCGTAGACCAGGGGCGCGTCGCTGCCTGCCGAGCTGGTGCCCTCGTTTCCGGTGGTGCCACCGCAGGCAACGAGCAGTGCCAGGCAGGACACCGAGAGAAGTGCGATCGAGCGGGTGATCTTGCGCATCGTGACCTCCGGGGACTGCGAGCGGGCTTGTTGCCATCAAAGTCCAGGCAGGGCCAGGACGCCAGAGACGGTCTGTCCATTCACCACGTCCATCACTGGACGAAACGCCCCTCGACGCAGATGATCGCGTCATGGCCTTCACGGTGGCGGACCTGCTGGCGCTCCCCTTGATGCAGGCGGCCCGGGCCGAGGTCCTGGCCGGTGCCGATCTGGAGTCGCGGGAGGTGCGCTGGATCCACACCTCGGAGATCTACGAGATCGCGCCCCTGCTCCAGGGCGGCGAGGTGCTCCTGACCACCGGGCTCGGGTTGGTCGGGCACTCCCCCGAGGCGATGGCCGACTACATCCGAGCCCTGGCGCGACGAGGGGTCGCCGCCGTGATCTTGGAGCTGGGCCGCACCTTTCCCGGCCCGCCGCCCAGCATGGTGGCCGCGGCAGCAGACACCGGGCTGCCGCTGATCGCACTGCACGGCGTGGTGCCGTTCATCCAGGTCACCGAGACGGTGCACCCGTTGTTGCTGCACGACGAGCTGCGACAGCTGCGGCGTACCGACCGGGCCACCGCCGAGCTGCACCGGGCCCTCCTCGCCGGTGCGGGGATCGCCGGCCTGGTCGCCGTGGCCGGCACCCTCTGCGAGGGGCCGGTCGGGCTGTACGACGACCGGGGGAGCCTGGTCGCAGGAGTGGACGTGCAGGGGGCCGGCACCCTCACCGCGGACGTGGCCAGCAGCCCCCGGATGCTGCTCGCGGTGGCGGACCCGAGGTGCCCTGGCCTGGTCGAGCTGTGCGCGGGCGTCGTGGGGCTGTGTCTCGCCGCCGAGGCCCGCCGAGGCGGTCATCGGGGATCGGCCGCGGCGGACCTGTTGCAGGACCTCGCCGACGGCTGGGACGTCACCTCGACCGACATCGCGGCGCGGGCCCGTTCGATCGGCTTCGCCGTCCGGCCGGGGGAGCGCGCGGTGGCCCTCGTGGTGGTGACCGCGGCCCCGCACCAGGCCTCCACCGGGGTCAGGGCGACCACGAAGTCCCTGCGTGAGGTGTTCGGCCCGTGCCTGGTCGGTGAGGTGGACGGCGAGGTGCTGGCAGCTGTGTCGGTGCGGCCGGCGCTGCTGCGCTCCCGGCTGGAGCAGGCGGCCGAGGCCGTGCACGCCGAGCTGGCGGCGACGGTCGGCGGCCGGGTGGTCCGGGTGGTGGCGGGGGTGCTGGTGGACGACCCGGCGGGACTCGCCCGGTCCCTGCCCGCTGCCCGAGACGCCGCCCGGCTGGCCGACCGGCTCGCCATCGAGGGCCGGGTGGTCCTGGCCAACGACCTGGGCGTCTACCACCTGCTGTCCTCGGTCGTGGTCGACACCGAGCTGGAGCGGTTCGTCACCGACCAGCTGGGTCCGCTGCTGGAGGTGGACGCCCGCACCGGCTCGGAGCTGGTTGCCACGCTGGAGGCGTACCTGGAGGCCGGCCTGTCCAAGACCGCGGCGGCGGCCACGCTGGGGATCCGGCGACAGACGCTGTACGGCAGGCTGGAGCGGATCGCCCACGCACTCGGCGGCCTCGACCTGGCGGACCGTCAGCGGCGAACCGCCGTGGACCTGGCACTGGTGAGCTGGCGACTGCGAACCTCGGCCGCGTCGTACCGTCGCTAGGTGCTCAGCTGCTCACCGAGGGCGGACATGGTGTCGTCGAACGCGGCCGCGAGGTCCACGTCGTAGGCATCGGCGAGCGACATGACCGACCACAGGCAGTCGGCGAGCTCGTGGGCGAGCGCCTCGTCCAGGTCGTCTCGGGGGCGGACCCCGGCCTTGCCCTGCACGAGCTTGGCCAGGTCGCCCACGTCGCCGAGGAAGCCGAGCATGAGCTCCTCGTCGGTCCAGGCCCGCCCGTAGCGCGACCTCTCGAACTCGGCGTACTGGGCCCGGACAGCGCGGGCCCTCGTCGTCATCTGCTGGAAGTCCATCCGGCCAGTATCGGCTCGACCCGGCGCGGCACGCCGGCTGAGCCGGGCGCGGTGTGTCTGCGCGTGGCAAGGTTGCGCCATGCGGCACGTCACCCGGCGACTCAAGCGCCTCCTCCTCGAGGGAATCGGCTGGCTGCTGATCCTCGCCGGCATCGCGGCGCTGGTGCTGCCCGGTCCGGGCCTGCTCGCGCTGTTCGCCGGGCTGGCCCTGCTGTCCACCCAGTACGAGTGGGCGGAGAAGCGCCTGGAGCCGGTGAAGCGGCAGGCCCTGCGCACCGCCGCCGACACGGTGTCCTCCTGGCCGCGCATCCTGATGTCGGCCGCCGGCGTGGCCGGGCTCGCCGCCCTCGGGCTCCTCTGGGGGCTGCGCCCGGAGTCCCCGAGCTGGTGGCTGCTCCCGGACGCGCTGTGGCTGCCCGGCGGCTGGGGCACGGGCATCTCGCTGCTGGTCTCGGCGGCGATCGCGGCCGCCACGATCATCTACAGCTACCTGCACTTCCGCGAGCTCCATCAGGAACAGTCCGTGGAGCAGGACATCCCGGCGTCGTGGGAGGACTGACCGACCAGCGACTCGGATGGCGTGCCGTGGTGGGCCGGGTGCAAGGCTGGGGACATGGGTCCACGTCCCGGAGCTCGCGCATGACCGTCGCCGTACGTCGCTCGGTCGCGCAATCGACCGTGGCCCTCGTGCGCGCCGCCCATCCCGGGCCGGCCGCGGCGGTCACCGTCCTGGCCGCTGCGCTGGCCGTCGCCGGCGAGCTCACGCCCGGCCGGACGGCCCTGGTGACCTCCGCGGTGCTGGCCGGCCAGCTCAGCATCGGCTGGTCCAACGACCTCCTCGACCGCGACCGCGACCGTCGCGTGAGACGCACCGACAAGCCGCTCGCCAACGGTGAGCTGTCGACCGGGTCGGCGGCGTCGGCGTGCGGTGTCGCGGTCATCGCGGCCGTCGTCCTCTCGCTGGCGTGCGGATTGCCGGCGGGCCTCCTCCACCTCGTGCTGGTCGCCGCGGGCTGGGCCTACAACCTCGGGGTCAAGTCCACGCCGTTCTCGTGGGCGCCGTACGCCGTCGCCTTCGGTGGCCTGCCGGTCTTCGTGGCCGTGGCCCAGCCCGGCGCCGGACTGCCTGCCGCGTGGGTGCCGCTCGCCGGCGCCATGCTGGGCGTCGGGGCGCACTTCGTGAACACGCTCCCGGACCTCGCCGACGACGAGGCCACGGGGGTGCGCGGGCTGCCCCACCGCCTCGGCCCCCGTCGTACCGCCCACGTGGCCGTCGTGCTGCTCGTCGCGGCCTCTGCGGTCATCACCGCCGGGACCCGCTCGGTCCCCTGGGCGGTGTCCTTCGCGGCGCTGGCCCTGGTGGTCGCCCTCGCGCTGGTGGCACTGGTCGGCCGAGGCCGAACGCCGTTCCGGGCCGCCGTCGGCATCGCCCTCGTCGACGCGGCGCTGCTGGTGGCCTCGCGGTGAGCGCCGACGAGCAGTGGGACGTCGTGGTCGTCGGCGCGGGACCGGCCGGCGCCACGGCGGCGATCGCTGCTCTCGCGCAGGCGCCGGGGGCGCGGGTGCTCCTCCTCGACCGTGCGGTCTTCCCGCGCGACAAGAGCTGCGGTGACGGCATCGCCCCGCACGCACTCGACGTCCTCGCCGGCCTCGGGGTCCACGACGTTGTCGACGGGTGGGAGCCCGTGCACCGTCTCGATCTGTCGCGCGGCGGCACGCGGGTGGAGGGACAGCTCGCCCGCCCGGTGTGGGTGGTGCCCCGGTCGGTGTTCGACGCCCGCCTGGTCGGCCGCGCCGTTCGGGCCGGCGCGTCCCTGGCGCGACACCGGGTGCGGCACCTGCGCACCACGGAGCGCGGGGTGGTCGTCGACGACCGGTTCGTCACCAAGGTGCTGATCGGCGCCGACGGGGACGGCTCCGTGGTCCGCGACGCGGTCGGCTCCCGCCGGCGTGGGCAACGGGCCATCGCCATCCGGGGCTACGCCGCGACGCCGGCGGCGCGGCAAGGACTCCAGCTCATCCGGTACGGCGAGCGCCGGCAGCCGTCGTACGCCTGGGCCTTCGATCGTGGCGACGGGCAGTCGAACGTCGGCTACGGCGAGCTCGTCGACTCCGGCGCCGGGCTGTCGAGGTCGCTGCTGCTCGGCCAGCTGGAACAGCTGATCCCCGGGGCCGCCACCGGCGGCTCCGCGTGGCGTGCCCACCACCTGCCGCTGTCCGGCTGGGGTCGCGGCTCCGGACAGCCGGACGGGCGGGTGCTGCTCGTGGGCGACGCTGCCGGGCTGGTCAACCCGATGACCGGCGAGGGCATCTACTACGCGGTGGCCACCGGCGCGATCGCGGGGCGGACCGCCGCGCAGGCCGTGCAGCGCGACCGGCCCGACCTGGCCGGCGCCCGCCACCGGGGAGCCGTGGACTCGCTGCTCGGCCGGCACCTCAAGCACACCTGGACCGCGGCCAGGCTCTCGAGGAGCGCCCGGGTGGTCGAGGCGGGGATAGCGGCCTCGGCCCACGACCGGGGGGTCTTCGACGATCTCGTCGAGCTCGGTCTCGGCGACGGTCGCCTCACGCCACGACTGGTCGGCGGACTCGGACGTCGCCTCCTCACCGCACCAGCCCGCAACAGAAAGGCACGGTAGACATGCGCATCCTGTCCGTTCGCGGAGCCCTGCCGGAGCACCGCTACCCCCAGGCCGAGATCACCGATGCGTTCGCGGAGGTCGTCGGTGCGTCAGGGGGTGCCCTCAACGAGCGCCTGCTGCGCACCTTCCACGGCAATGCCGGGGTCGAGCACCGACACCTGGCGCTGCCCCTCGAGCGGTACGCCGGGCTGGAGAGCTTCGACCAGGCCAACGACCTGTTCCTCGAGCAGGCCGTCGCCCTCGGCGCCCAGGCGCTGGTGGATGCCCTCAAGGCCGCCGACCTGACCCCCAGCGACGTCGACCTCATCGTCTCGGCGACCGTCACCGGACTGGCCGTGCCGTCGCTGGACGCGCGCATCGCGGCGGTCGTCGGGCTCCGACCGGACGTGAAGAGGGTGCCGATCTTCGGTCTCGGGTGCGTCGCGGGGGCGGCCGGCGTGGCCCGGCTCCACGACTACCTGGTCGGGCACCCCGACCAGGTCGCGGTGCTGGTGGCCGTCGAGCTGTGCTCGCTGACCGTGCAGCGCGACGACGTGTCGGTGCCCAACCTGGTGGCCAGTGGGCTGTTCGGCGACGGCGCGGCCGCGGTCGTGGCCAGCGGCGCGACGACCGGGGACCACGTCGCGGTGCTGGACAGCCGGAGCCGGCTGTACCCCGACTCCGAGCGCACCATGGGGTTCGACGTCGGCGGGAGCGGGCTGCGGATCGTGCTCGACGCGCAGGTGCCGGCGATCGTGGGCAGGTACATCCGCGAGGACGTGGACCTGTTCCTCGCCTCGCACGGCCTCACCCGGGCCGACATCGGCTGGTGGGTCTGCCACCCCGGTGGCCCCAAGGTGATCGACGCCCTGCGCGACGCCCTCGAGCTCACCGACCACGACCTCGCCGTGACCCGGACCTCGTTGTCCGAGATCGGCAACCTCTCGTCGGTGTCGGTGCTGCAGGTGCTGGCCGACACCCTGGCCCACCGGCCGCCGCCGCCCGGCTCGCCCGGCATGCTGATGGCCATGGGCCCGGGCTTCTGCTCCGAGCTCGTGCTGCTGCAGGCACCGACGGGAGGAGAGTCGTGACGTCACTGACGGCCTTCGCGGTCGTGGTCGGGCTGGTGGCCCTGGAGCGGCTGGCCGAGCTGGTCGTCTCCAACCGCAACGCGGCCTGGAGCCTCGCCCAGGGCGGTCGCGAGTCGGGCCGTGGCCACTACCCCGTCATGGTGCTGCTGCACTCCGGCTTCCTCGTCGCGATGCTGGTGGAGGCGTTCCTACGGCGGCCGGTCGTGACCGAGGGCTTCGCCTGGGCGATGGTCGCGGTGGTCATCGCGGCCCAGTGCCTGCGCTGGTGGTGCATCGTCACCCTCGGCAACCGCTGGAACACGCGGGTGATCGTGGTGCCCGGCCTCCAGCTCGTCCGCTCCGGCCCCTACCGCGTCCTCTCCCACCCCAACTACGTCGCCGTGGTCGTCGAGGGCATCGCCCTGCCGCTCGTGCACGGCTCGTGGATCACCGCCGTCGTCTTCACCGTCGCCAACGCCGCGCTGCTCACCGTGCGAATCCGGGTCGAGAACGAGGCCCTGGCCTATGCGTGACCTGCTGGTGGCCGGCGGCGGCCCGACCGGCCTGGCCACCGCCCTGTACGCCGCCCGCGCCGGGCTGGACGTCGCGATCCGCGAGCCTCGTGCCGGTGACATCGACAAGGCCTGTGGCGAGGGGCTGATGCCCAGCGCCGTCGCCGACCTCGCCGACCTCGGTGTCCGGCTCGACGGGCACCCGATCGTCGGCATCCGCTACGTCGACGGCACCAGCAGCGTGGAGGCGGAGTTCCGTCGCGGCCCCGGCATGGGGGTGCGCCGTACGGCACTCCATGCGGCCCTCCGCGAGCGAGCAGAGGCGGCGGGGGTGACCACGGAGCCCGCCGCCGTCCACGAGATCACCGACCTGGGTGACCACCTGCTCGTCGACGGCGAGGCCACCCGGCACCTGATCGCTGCCGACGGCCTGCACTCCCCGGTGCGTCGCCGGCTCGGCCTGGACGGGCCACCGGCCCGGCAGCGCCGCTACGGGCTGCGCTGCCACGTCCGGCTCGCCCCCTGGACGCCGTACGTCGAGGTGCACTGGGGCACCCGGGGCGAGGCCTACGTGACCCCGGTCGGCGACGACCTGGTCGGGATCGCCGTGCTCAGCGCCGAGCGCCGTCGGTTCGAGGACCTGCTGAGCGACTTCCCGGCCCTGGCCGAGCGGCTGGCCGGCCGGACGCGCGGCCGGGTCCGCGGCGCCGGCCCGCTGCGTCAACGGGCCCGCGCCCGGGTCGCCGGTCGGGTCCTGCTCGTGGGGGACGCGGCCGGGTACGTCGACGCGCTGACCGGGGAGGGCATCGCCCTGGGGCTCGCGCAGGCCCGTGCGGCCGTCGCAGCGGTCCGCGACGGTGACCCGGCACGCTACGAGTCCGACTACCGCCGGCTGGGTCGGCGGCACGACCTCCTCACCCATTCACTGCTCGCCGCCACGAGCGTGCCCGTCCTGCGCCGCCGGGTCGTCCCGGCCGCCCAGCGCCTGCCGGGTCTGTTCGGGGCGGCCGTCAACCAGCTTGCGAGGCCAGCATGACCACATCACCGCCCGAGCTCGTCGTCCTGCTCTCCGAGGACGGCACGCCCATCGGCACCGCGCCCAAGGCCGACGTGCACCACCGCGACACCCCCCTGCACCTGGCGTTCTCCTGCTACCTCTTCGACCCCGACGGCCGGCTGCTGCTGACCCGCCGGGCCTGGACCAAGCGCACCTGGCCGGGGGTCTGGACCAACAGCTGCTGCGGCCACCCCGCGCCGGAGGAGACGGTCGCGCAGGCGGTGGCGCGCCGCGTCGAGCAGGAGCTGGGCGTGCAGGTGGCCGACCTGCAACTGGTCCTCGCCGACTTCCGCTACCGGGCCGAGATGGCCGACGGGACCGTCGAGAACGAGGTCTGCCCGGTCTACACCGCCACCTGCCTGGACCCCTCGGCGCTCGCGCCCGACCCGGACGAGGTGGCCGAGCACGAGTGGGTCGACTGGCCGACGTTCCGCGACGACGTGGCCGGTGGTCGGCGCGACGTGAGCCCGTGGTGTGTCGAGCAGGTCGCCGCGCTGCCGCCCGTGCTCCCGGGCGGCTAGCTCCTCCCGGAGCCGGCGTCCACTGCGTGGGCGAAGTCGTTGAACTTTCTGTGAACCGCCCCCTCAGGTCCTCCGCAGCGGTCAGGATGGGCGACAACAGCCCCTGACCCCGTAGCGCTCAGCGGCTGCTCCCGACCCTCAGGAGTTCTCCGATGCAGCACCGACGCGCCCGAACGAGATGGCCCGCACCGGGCCGTCGGGCCTCCGCCAGCGCGCTGGCGACCCTGCTGCTGGCCGGCGCCGTCGCGGTGCTGGTGCCGGCCGGCCCCGCCTTCGCGGCCGAGTCGATCGCCGTCACCACGACGGCCGCGGCCGACGTGCTGGTGGGTGACCCGGTGGCCGTCACGCTGTCGGCGACCAACAACGGCGACCAGCCGGAGTACAACCTCACGTTCCGCGACCAGCTGCCGGTCGGGGTCACCTACGTCTCCGGCAGCACCGAGCCGACGTCCGCCGGCGAGCCACGCATCATCACCGGCGGCGGTCGACAGACGCTGCTGTGGGAGAACGTCAGCGACCTGCCCGTCGGCGCCGTCCAGTCCCTGAGCTTCCGGGCCACTCCCGACCCGGTGCTCCTCCCCGTCGGCGCCACGTTCGCCAACACCGCGCAGTCCTACGCCAACACCAACCCCCGGACCCTCGCCAAGTTCACCACCGCCGGGGTCTACAGCACCGGTGCCAGCGTGCAGGGCGCCTCCAGCGTGATGACGACCAAGATCACCGCGATCACCGTGGACAAGACCGAGCCCAGCCCGGAGCACGAGCTGCTCCGTGGTGTGCACGACCACTCGACGCCGTACACGCTCACGGTCACCAACAACAAGCGCAACAGCGACAACAACGTGGTGCTGGTGGACCTGCTGCCGGCCCAGCTCGAGTTCCTCGGGTGCGGCACCGTCGACAACACGCCCGCGGGTGCCGTGGAGTATCCCGGCGCACCGCGCCTCGGTGTGTCCACCCCCGACGTCGCGTCGTGCCTCGTCCCGGCTGCGGTCACCACCGTGACCGACCCGGCGGGAGTGCCGGCCGGCGTCTACACCCGGGTCCAGTGGAACCTCGGCACCCTGACCGCGGCGCAGGTCGTCACGGTGGTCTACCGCGCGGGCATCCCGCAGCGGGCCAACGCCGAGGTCTTCCCGGACGGCACACCCACCGGCTCCTCGCTGGGCCAGGTCGCCAACCTCGACAACAACACCGGAGCATCGACGCGCGAGACCAGCGAGCAGTCGCTCACCAACCGCGCGACGGTGAGCGCCGTCTACGCCGGCCCGGTCGCCGCCGGCACGTCCACCACCGTGGGCGACGAGGACCAGCTCACCGTCACCGCCGAGGACCTGGCGATGCAGAAGTCGGTCGCCCCCGCCAAGTTCACCAATGACGGCATCGCGACGTACACCCTGGCCCTCCAGACCGGCGAGTACGCCGACGCGACCGACATCGTCATCACCGACCAGGTGCCCGACGGGCTGTGTCCCCTCGACGACCTGACCAACCACGCGGGCGGCCTCGCGGCGTGCGCGTCCGGGGCCGGCTACGCCCCCAGCCTCGCCTACCACTCGGTGGGCGACCGTCCCGACGGCGGCTTCAGCGTCGAGTTCGACCCGATCGCCATCGGTGCCAACGGCACCCGCACCGTCACCTACCAGGCCCGGATGCTCGACACGTACCGCGGCCACGGTGCGGAGCCGACCGTGGCCGGTGACTCCTACACGAACACGGTGGCCCTGACCGGCAAGACCACCACGTTGGCCGGGGTCCAGGCCCCGAGCGGTGTGTCCACCGTCTCGGTCGCCGACACCTCCGCTGCGACGCTCGACAGCGATGCGCTGGTCCTCGACAAGCAGATCCAGGCCAACACCGGCGCGACGCCGTACACCTGTGCCTCGGGGGCGGGCGGCTACGCGAACTCCGCGACCCTGACCGCCCTCCAGACGACGTTCACCAAGGGCTCGCGCGTCTGCTTCCTGCTGCGCATCGACTTCCCGGCCGGCAACGAGACCAAGAACCCCGTCCTCACCGACTTCCTGCCCGACACCGTCGACTACGAGTCGGGCTCCGCGGTCCCGCTGACGGGCAACGACGTGGCGACGTCGTTCGACGCGGCCACCCTCACCTTCACCCTGGGCTCCTCGGTCGGCGGCGGCGGCAACCTGTTCGTGCAGCCCGGCGGCGTCTTCCTCTACCGGATCTCGGGGATCGTCATCGGCGCGCCGCTGACCACCCCGGACGTCACCGGCAACCTGGCCAAGCTGAAGTGGACCAACACCGGCGGCCGGGTCAGCTTCCTGCGCGACCGCGAGGACTTCTCGATCGCAGCGGCACCGCCGCTCACGGTCACCAAGGCTGCCAACCGCATCACCTCCGTCGCCCCTGGCACGGACGGTGTCCTGCCGGACGGCGGCAACCCGGCGCTCGCCCAGCGGATCCGGATGGGCGACGTGGTCGAGTTCACCGTCACCACCCGCAACGACGGCACCAGCGGCAACCGCAACAACGTGCCGGTCATCGGCCCCGACGTGTGGGACCGGCTGCCGCTGGGCATCCACTGCGCCGACGTCACGGTCGTCTCGGCTCCCGGCGTCTGCACCGACCCCGGTGACGCCGACCATCCCACGTTCGTCGACCGCACCACCCGGTCGGCGATCCGCTGGGACCACCCCGACGCCGTGACGATCGCGGCCGGCGCCACCGTGGTGTCGACCTACCGGATCACCTATCCCACGACGGTGTCGGCCACCCGCAGCTACGTCAACGACGTGGACGTCGCGTCGTACGCCACCACCACGGACATCGACACCCTCGTCCAGCACTACCCCACCACCAACGTCGACACCACGGTGACCGCCGGGCAGATCGACGTGCCCCGGGCCCACGACGACCAGACCCTGCTCACGCCGGCGAGCTCCGTCACGAAGACCAACGACACCGAGGTGGACGACGCGACCCAGGGCACCAACCCCGCCGGTCTGAACTACGCCGCGGTGGGCGAGACGGTGACCTACACCGTCACCGGCACCCTGCCGGCGGACACGGTCGTCTACAACGGCGTCCTCACCGACCCGACGCCGACCGGGATCAGGGTGGACGGCGTGGTCTTCGAGTACCGCGCCGCCCCCGGCGACCCCTACGGCCCCCTGCCCGGCGACTACTCCACCAGCCTGGTGGCTCCGGGGCCGAGGGTGACCTTCCCGGCCAGCGTGGTCCCCGGAGCCGAGGACGACAGCGTCCGGATGACGATCACCTCGACCGTGCTCACCAACGCCGCCAACGTGCACACCGCCGTGCGCACCAACACCGCGCAGCTGACGTCGAAGGACGAGCTCGGCGCCACTCTGGCCATCAGGACCGGCGTCTCGAGCATCACCGTCGTGGAGCCCGCGCCGGCGCCGTTGAAGGTGGCCGGGAACGTGGCCCCGCGCGCCGCGCAGCCAGTGACCTACACGGTGACCGCGCGCAACGCGAACACCGGCAACCTCGGTCTGATGCGGTCCCCGCTGTTCGAATCGGTCCTGGTCGACTGCGTGCCGGCCGGTCTCACCATCGACCCCGCCTCGCCGGCCACCGGCACGGGCACGGTGAGCGTGGGTGCCGAGGGGAGCAACGGCTGTGCCGCCACCCGCACCCCCGTGGTCTGGCAGGTCGGAGACCTGGCCTGGCGCTCGGTGGCCGAGGCGGCCGGCGCCAACCCCTGGCCGACGATGACCTACGTCGTGACGGTGAGCCCCGCGGCTGCCGGCTCCGCGGCCTACGTCAACACCGCGACCCTGTCCGGCACCTCGATGGACGGCGCGGACCCGGAGGAGAAGACCTCCTCCGCCTTCGTCTCGCAGACCGTGACCGTGCCCGGCGGCGTGCTGTCCAAGTCGGTGACCCCCGGCTCCGTGCCGGTCGGCGGCACCGCCTCCTACAACCTCGACGTCGCGCTGCCGGCCTCGGTGAACTTCTACGACGCCACGTTCGTCGACACGCTTCCCACCGGCATCTCGCCGTCCTCGGTGCAGTTCACCGACTCGACGTGCACCTACACCGACCTCACCGGCGGGCCGTGCGCCTTGGTGGTGTCACCCGGCAGCAAGCTCACCCCGTCGGGCAACCTGCACGGGTGGCTGCTCGGCGACGTCACCGTGGACCCGCGTCCCCGGACCGTGCGCGTGAGCTACACAGCGGTGGTCGCCGTCGTGGGCACCAACACCGCCGGCACCATGCTCACCAACAGCGCCCGCTTCAAGTGGAACCAGACCGACAAGACGAGCTCGTCGACCGTGGGCGACACCTTCGACTCGCAGTCGAACGCCGCCACCGCCGTGGTGCGGGTGACCGAGCCGCTGCTGAGCATCAACAAGACCGTCGGCACGACCGATCCGCGACCCGGTGAGGACTTCACCTACACCGTGCGGATCACCAATGCGACCGGCACCAACGTGTCCGCCGCCCACGACGTCGACGTGGTCGACACCATCCCGGTCGGGGTACGGGTCATCGGTACCCCGAGCAACGGCGGTGTCGCGGCCGGCGGCTCGCCGGGCGGCGGGACGATAACCTGGAACGACCTCGGCCCGATCGCGCCGGGCGCGTTCGTGGAGCTGACCTACGCCGGCCGCCTGGTCACCCCCGCGCCGAGCAGCACCCAGACCAACGTCGCCGACATCACGGCGTACACCTCGCTCGACGACGGCGGCCGGACCTACGACGGCCCGACCGACGATGCGGTCGTCACGCCCGCGCTGCCGATCCTCGACGTCACCAAGCTCGTGCTCGACACGCCCCCGGCCTACCTCGGCGAGCCCACGCGCTGGCGGGTCACCGTCACCAACACCGGTCCGGCACCGGCCTTCGACGTGGACGTGGACGACGTGCTGCCCACGGGCTGGACGTACGACGCCGGCTCGGCCCGGGTGGCCGTCGCCGGCGCTGCCGCCGCGCTGCGCGAGCCCGACTCGGCCACCGGTGCACCCGTGCAGACCCTGCACTGGGAGGCCCTCGGCGACCTCGCCACCGGTCAGTCGATCCTGGTCGAGCTGACCGCCACCCCCGGCACCGCCCTCGCCCCGGCCGGCATCGGCAGCGGCATCGTCCACACCAACCGGGCCACCGCCACCGGGCAGGACCTCGACGGCACGGACGGCTCCGTCGTCACCACCGACACCGACACCGCCTCGACCCGCATCGACAAGACCGACCTGACGATGATCAAGGCCGCCGTCGGCACCCCGGTGGCCGGCGAGCGGTTCTCGTGGACCCTCACCGTCGCCAACACCGGCCCCGACACGGCGACCGGGCCGTTCGACGTCACCGACGCGCTGCCCGCCCAGGTCACCGCCGTGACGGCCACCGGCACCGGCTGGACCTGCTCGGTCGCGGTGTCGACGGTCACCTGCCAGCGCACCGACGCGACCCAGACGCTGGCATCCGGTGGCACGTTCTCGGCCGTCACCGTCAGCGCCCTGGTGCCCTCGGCCACCGCGCCCGGGACGTCGCTGGTCAACAGCGCCGACGTGGACGCCCACACCTACGAGACCGACCCGCCCGACAACTCCGACGCGGTGTCGGTCGACGTCGCCACCAGGTCGGACCTCGGCATCGCCAAGACGCTGGCCGGCCCGCTCGTCCCCGGCGCGACGGCGACGTACACCCTCGCGGTGCGCAACGACGGCCCCTCCGCGGCGCACGGCGCGATCGTGGTCACCGACACCCTGCCCACCGGCCTCACCTACCGCTCGTCCACCGGCGCCGGCTGGACCCTGTCTCGCAGCGGGCAGGCCCTGACCTTCACCTGGACCGGAGCGCGGCCGGTGGCGGTCGGCAGCCTGCCGCAGATCACCGTGACCGTCGACGTGGCCAGCAGCGTCGGCGCGGCCATCACCAACACCGCCGCCGTGTCCGAGCCCACCGATCCGACCACCGGGCCGGAGTCGCCCGACACCGCCTCCGTCACGACCGCGCCGTCGCCGAGCGCCGACCTGGCCATCACCAAGTCGAGCCCGGGTCGCTTCGACGCCGGCACGCGAGGCGTCTACCAGCTCGTGGTGCACGACTTCGGACCTTCCGACGCGGCCGGACCGATCACCGTCACCGACACGCTGCCGGCCGACCTGACCTACGTCTCCGTGGCATCGGCCGACGACGCCTGGAGCTGTGCCGCGGCCGGCCAGGTGGTCACCTGCACCCTCGCCGCCGGCATCGTCGTCGGCGCGTCGTCGACCCTCCTGCTCACCGTCGACATCGACGAGGCTCTCGACTCCGACGTCGTCAACACGGCGTCGGTCGACGGGCCCTCCCCCGACCCCAACACGGGCAACGACACCGACACCGACAACACCGGCATCACCGTGGAGACCGACCTCGCGATCGACAAGACCCTGGTCACCGACCCGGTCGTCGCCGGCGAGGACGTGACGTACACGCTCGCCGTCCGCAACAACGGGCCGGCCACCTCGCCCGGCCCCGTCGTGGTCACCGACACGCTGCCGGGTGTCCTCACCCTGGTGAGTGCCGTGGGCAGCGGGTGGTCGTGTGCCGACGTCGGCCAGGAGGTCACCTGCACCCACGCGGACGCGCTGACCGCCGACACCCCTGCCGGCGTGATCACCGTCGTCGCCTCGCTGGCCTCCGACGCGGGCTCGAGGACGCTCACCAACGCCGCCAACGTCGACGGTCCGGCGACCGACACGGTCCCCGGCAACAACACCGACCAGGCCGGCACGACGGTGACCGAGGACACCGAGATCTCGGTGGTCAAGACGACGACCGGTGCCCGCCCCGTGCGGGCCGGCGAGGTCGCCATCTTCGAGATCGAGGTCAGCAACACCGGTTCCTCGGACGCGCGGTCAGTGACGGCCGCCGACCTGCTGCCGGCCGGTACGACCCTGGTGTCGGCGAGCGGCACCGGGTGGACCTGCGGGGCAGCCGTCTGCTCCCGCGACCGCATCGAGGCCGGCACGTCGGCCCCGGTGATCACCATCGAGGCGCGTGTCGCACCCGGGGTGCCGGACGGCACCACCCTGACCAACGAGGTGACCGTCTCGACGGCCACCCCGGGTGACACCCCGGCCGGCAACACCGACGACGCCGAGGTCGGCGTCGTGGCGCGAGCCGACCTGGCGCTCACCAAGAAGCACCCGGGCGGCCCCGCCACCGCGGGTCTGCCCACGGCGTTCACGATCTCGGTGACCAACGACGGTCCCTCGGACGCGGTGGGTCCGCTCACCGTCACCGACACGCTGCCGACCGGACTCGGCTACCTGTCCGCGGGCGCGCCGTGGGCCTGCCTGCCCGGCTCGGGCGCCGACGTGGTCTGCACCCTGCCCGACGGCCTGCTCGCCGGCGCGACGGCACCGCTGCTCGATCTCCAGGTCCAGGTGGCTGCCGGGGCAGACCTCGGCACCGTGACCAACTCGGCGACCGTCAGCGCGGTGACGCCCGACCCCGTTCCGGGCAACGACACCGACACGGCCGACGTCGTCGTCCTCCAGGCCGCCGACCTGTCGGTGGTGAAGTCGCACACCGGCCCGGTGCGCGTCGGCGAGCGGCTCTCGTTCACCCTCGACGTGGCCAACGCCGGTCCCTCGGAGGCTCGGGACGTGGTCGTCACCGACACGCTGCCGAAGGGGCTCGGACTCGTCTCCGCGACCGGACCCGGCTGGACCTGCGACCCGGTCGTCGCCGGCGTGACCTGCGCGCTCGCCGGGCGCCTCGCGCCGCTGGCGTCGGCCTCACCGATCACGGTGGTCACCACGGTCACCCCGGCCGCCTACCCGTCGGTCGTCAACACCGCTGAGGTCGAGTCGTCGACCGCCGATCTCGACGAGACCGACAACGTGGACACCGACCCGGTGGCCGTGCCGGCCCTGGTCGACCTGTCGATCACCAAGGCGCACCGCGGCGACCTCGTCGTGGGCGACCAGGCGACGTACGACCTGGTCGCGAGCAATGCCGGGCCCACCGACGCACCCGGGCCGATCACCGTGACCGACCTGCTCCCGGACGGGCTGAGGTTCGTCTCGGGCTCGGGCGGCTGGCCCTGCGCCGCCACCGGCCAGGCGGTGACCTGCACGCGCACGGCCGCCCTGGCGGTGGGGGAGTCGGCGACCATCACCTTGGTGGTCGAGGTGCTCCCGGCCGCCCATCCCGAGGTCGTGAACAGCGCCACCGTGTCCAGCCCGTCGCAGGAGACCGGCGGTGGCCCGAACACGGCCACCGACACGGCGTCGGTGGCGCCCACGGTGTACCTCGAGCTCGCCAAGGACGTGGCGTCGAGCAGCGCCGACACCATCGTCTACGCACTGACCGTGACCAACACCGGGCTGAGTGCCACCGTGGATCCGATCAGGTTGCGCGACCCGCTGCCCGAGGGGCTCGAGCTGGCCTCCGCGGGTGGCAAGGGCTGGTCCTGCACGACGTCCCTGCGGCGGATGGTGTGCGTCTACGCCGATCCGCTCCCGGCCGGCGCCAGCGCCTCGGCCAGCCTGGTCACCGACGTGACCGCCGAACCCGGCACCACGATCGTCAACATCGCCTCCGTCGACGGGGGCGGGACCGTGTCGGGTGGCCAGGACGGCGCCGGTGTGAAGGTGCCCACCTCCGGCCAGGGCGGCGGCACCGGCGGCGACCCGGACCCGGGCGACGGCGGCCTGCCCGACACCGGCGGTCCGCCGCTGTGGTCCGGACTGCTCGGCCTGCTGTTCCTCGGCCTGGGCCTCACCCTCACCGCGCGCGGACGACGCCTCGGCCGCCCCCTGCCGCGGCACGCCCGGTAGCCGGGTGCCGGGGTTGCGACGGGGCGTTGATCAGTCGCGCACGCAGCCGCCGGCCAGACCGACCTTCTTGAGGCCGGCGAGGTCGCCGGCACCGAACAGCGACCTGAAGAAGCCGTCGCTCCAGGGCGCCATGTCGGTGGAGTAGTACATCAGCTGGCTGCGACCGGCTTCGTCCTGGTCGGTGTGGTCGAGACCGAAGGAGTGCCCGATCTCGTGGAGCAGGGTCATGCCCAGGGTCGCGCGGCTCGGGGAGTCGAGCGTGAGGTCGACCGCCTGGTTGGGCCCGGGCACGGTGGCGTCGGTGTTCACCGTGACGCCGGTCTGCTTGACGCTCCAGACCCGGCCCCTGCGGTCGCGGCCCGGGCGGAGCTTGACGATCTGGCTGACCGCGACGGCGCCGACGAGGGCCGGACGCTCGGCCTGGGTGGCCCAGGCGATGACCAGGTCGGTGTTCCGGTCCTGCTTGCGCAGGCCCTGCGGGATGGTGTGCGTGCGGCCGGTGTACTTGAACCGGACGCCCGTGGCGGCGGTGAACTGGCCGAGCACCGAGTCGATGATCGGCAGCACGCCGTCGCCGATGTCGTCGAGGTTGAGCTTGTAGCGGACCGTCTGGCAGGGGTTGAGGCGCTCGCGGTAGCCCCGCAGCTTGAGCAGGTTGTGGTCGCTGGCCAGGCCGCGGGCGGCGTAGCTGGGGACGACGTTGACCTGGTGCGCCCTGAAGGCGCGCTTGGCGTGCTTCCTGGTCCGGGGCGCCAGCACGCGCACCTTGTGCTTGCCGTACCAGTCCCAGGTGCCGGTGAAGCTGTAGCTGCCGTCGACGGCCCTCGTCTGGGTGAGCTTCTTCCACCCGTTGGGTGACTTGTACTGGAGCTGGAGCTTGCGCTTCTTCGAGCCGTTGATCGTGCCCGTGAGCGCGTAGCCGGTGCCGGAGCCAGAGACCCAGGTGTCGGTGACCCAGCTCACGCTGCCCTTGGTGTTCGCCTTGCCGGCGCTCGCCTCGGCCGGCGCGGACACCAGCGCGGACACCGGGGTCACCGCGAGGAACAGGGAGGCCAGCAGCGCGACGCGCGCCTGCCTCGTACGACGAGTGAACATGGGTCCCCCTTGATGGATGTGCGATCAGGGCAGGTGTGCCACCTCGGGGGCCGACCGAAACCTGTCGCCCGAAGATTACGTGACGGAGGAGGCTGTGCCCGGCAAACCTGGCGACAAGCATGGCGATGGCGGCCCGGTCGCTCCCGAAGGAGCGACCAGCGCCGCCAGCCAGGGCTGACCTGAGCCGCCGGCTTCGCGACCGGTGCCGGGGGGGTGGACCGGTGAGCGAAGGGCACAGCAGGGCAGATCCCCTCGTTCGAGCGTACGCCTGTCGGGGGGGTTTGGGCAGGGCTGACTGGACCTCACCCGATACTTGACCCATGGCTTCACGACGCGCACGCCGGAACTGGTGGACTCTGTTGATCGTGGTGGCGCTGCTCAACACGCCGCTGCTCATGTCCCTGGCCACCCGGGCCAAGATCTCCAGCAGCGGGACCCAGGTGACCGCGGAGGTCCTGGGCGGGCGGCTGTACGGCAGCGAGGAGGACCCGGACTACTGGCTCACCTACCGGTTCGACGAGGCGGTAGACGAGGACCAGGTGACGTACTCCGAGCAGGTCACCCGCGAGACGTACGCCGAGGCGAGCGAGAGCCGTGGGCTGCGCGTGAACGTGGTGCCGGACGACCCGGCGTCCCACGCGGTCGAGGGCGCCGTGGGGCGGCAGCTTGGCCTGTGGGTCACCCTCGGGAGCGATGCGGTCGTGCTGGTGGTGGTCCTCGGCGTGTGGCTGCGCCGCCGCTCCAGGCCCGAGCCGGTTTCGGACCCGGTGCCAGACTCGACATCATGACGTCCCTCGCGAGCTTCACCGCCACTGCCATCGACGGCAGCCCGGTCGAGCTGTCCGACTACTCCGACTCGGTGGTGCTCGTCGTCAACACCGCGTCGCAGTGTGGCCTGACTCCGCAGTACTCCGGCCTCCAGCGGCTCCAGGACGAGTACGCGGACCAGGGTTTCACCGTCCTCGGCTTCCCGTGCGACCAGTTCGGCAGCCAGGAGCCCGGCAGCGACGACGAGATCGCCACGTTCTGCGAGAGCAGCTTCGGCGTCTCCTTCCCGATGTTCGCCAAGGTCGACGTCAACGGCGACGACGCGCACCCGCTCTTCGCGTGGCTGCGCAACGAGAAGGGCGGACTGCTCGGCAGCAGGATCAAGTGGAACTTCACCAAGTTCCTGGTCGGCCGGGACGGCGAGGTCATCGGCAGGTACGCGCCGACCACCGACCCGGCGGCCCTCGGCGACGACATCGAGCAGGCGCTCGGCTGACCTCGAGATCCTCGCGACGGGTCGCCGAGCGGTGCCCGGTCCGCGGGACCGCGGGTGGGGTGACTTGCCCGTAACCGCGCGGGCAGAGGAAGGTGGCTGACATGGCCGCCACCACCTCGTCGTACTCGATCACCATGCGGCTGCACACCGCGCCCGACCACGGGGTGGTCGGCACGGTCGCCACCACGATCGCCGAGAGCGGCGGCATCGTCACCGCGATCGACGTGGCCGAGTCGCGCCACGACCTGCTGGTCCTGGACGTCACGTGCAGCGCGTCGGACTCCGGCCACTCCGAGGAGCTGGTGGCCGCGGTCGCCGAGATCGACGGTGTCGAGGTCTACAAGGTCAGCGACCGCACGTTCCTGCTGCACATCGGCGGCAAGATCGAGGTCAACTCGAAGGTCCCGCTGCGCACCCGTGACGACCTGTCGATGGCCTACACCCCCGGGGTGGGCCGGGTCAGCATGGCGATCTACAACAACCCCGACGACGTCTCGCGGCTGACCATCAAGGGCAACAGCGTCGCGGTGGTCACCGACGGCTCGGCCGTGCTGGGCCTCGGCAACATCGGGCCGGGAGCCGCGCTGCCGGTGATGGAGGGCAAGGCCGCCCTGTTCAAGCGGTTCGCCAACATCGACGCGTGGCCGATCTGCCTGGCTACCCAAGACACCGACGAGATCGTCAAGGCCGTCGAGATGATCGCTCCCGGCTTCGGCGGCATCAACCTCGAGGACATCGCCGCACCCCGCTGCTTCGAGATCGAGGCCCGGTTGCGCGAGTCGCTCGACATCCCGGTCTTCCACGACGACCAGCACGGGACGGCGATCGTCGTGCTCGCCGCCCTGACCAACGCCCTGCGGGTGGTCAAGAAGGACCTGGCCGGGGTGCGTCTCGTGGTCTCCGGCGCCGGCGCGGCCGGGACCGCCATCGTGACGCTGCTCCTGGCCGCCGGCGCCGGTGACGTGGTCGTCGTCGACCGCTTCGGAGCCCTGTCGGCCGACGACGAGACGCTCTCGGACGCGCACGCCGACCTGGCTCGCGCCACCAACCCGCGCCGGGCGTCGGGATCCCTGCAGGACGTGCTCGTCGGTGCCGACGTCTTCGTCGGGGTCAGCGCCCCGGGCATCCTCAAGCCCGAGTGGATCGACGACATGGCCACCGACCCGGTCGTCTTCGCGCTGGCCAACCCCGACCCGGAGGTCGACCCGGCGGAGGCCGGCAAGCGGGCGGCGGTGGTGGCCAGCGGGCGCAGCGACTACCCCAACCAGATCAACAACGTGCTCGCGTTCCCCGGCGTCTTCCGCGGCCTGCTGGACGCACGCGCCTCCGAGATCACCATCGACATGCTGCTGCGCGCCGCCACCGCCATCGCCTCGGTGGTGACCGACGAGGAGCTGAACCCCAGCTTCATCATCCCGTCGGTCTTCAACGCCGACGTGCCGAAGGCCGTGGCCGCGGCGATCCGGGGCGACCGGGGCCACCACGCCTGACCCGCTCGCCCGGACGGGTGACTGCGGGCGGGTGGCTGCGGCCGGGTGACTGGGGACGGGTGACTGGGAACGGGTGACTGGGAACGGGTGACTAGGACCCGTGCGCCTCCTGCGCCAGCAACGCTGCGCCGATGATGCCGGCGCGGTTCTGCAGCTCGGCGGCGACGATCGGGGTGCGGATGTCGATGAGGTGCAAGAAGTGCTCTGCGTCCCGGCTCACGCCGCCGCCGACGACGAAGAGGTCGGGGGTGAAGAGCCGCTCGACCTTCCGGTAGTAGACCGTCAGCCGATCACCCCACTCCTCCCACGTCAGGCCCTCCTCCTCGCGGATGCTGCTGGCCGCGCGCTTCTCGGCGACGTGTCCGTCGATCTCGAGGTGGCCGAGCTCGCTGTTGGGCACCAGCACCCCGTCGTGGATGAAGGCCGAGCCGATGCCGGTGCCGAGGGTGGTGAGGATGACCAGCCCGCGCTTGCGGTCGCGCGCTGCGCCGAAGCGTGCCTCCGCCAGCCCGGCGGCGTCGGCGTCGTTCATGACGTGCACGTCGCGACCGACCGCCCGCGTGAACACCGCATCCGCGTCGACGTCGAGCCAGGAGTCGTCGATGTTGGCGGCACTGCGGGCGATGCCGTGCTGCACGACGCCCGGCACGGTGACACCGACCGGACCCGTGGCGTCGGGGTGCCGCTCCATGATCTGCCCGATGAGCTCCGCCACGACGTCGGCGACCGCGTCGGGCGTGGACTTCTTGGGGGTCTTGATCTTCACCCGGTCGCCGGCGAAGTCGCCCTTCGTGAGGTCGACCGCCGCCCCCTTGATGCCGCTGCCGCCGAAGTCGATGCCGACGGGCATGCCGTCTTGGTTCCCTTGCGCTGCCATGCGTCCAGCCTTGCCGGAACGGCCCGCGCTCGCAAGCCGAGCCGCTCCTGCACCCCGCCTCCCCTCCGTCAGGGCCGGGCCTCGAACACCAGGTTGAACGGCGTCTCGGCGGCCCGGCGGAAGCGGGTGAAGCCCGCGTCCGTGACGACCTGGCGGATCGCCGCCTCTCCCGCCTGGGCGCCCAGCGCGTAGCCGCCGGCCTGCGACATCGCGTTCGGCACGCACAAGAAGGTGGAGAAGCTGTAGTAGAGCCGCCCCACCGGGTTGAGGTTGGACTCGACGGTGTCACCCGCCGCGGGCTCGACGATCATCCACGTCCCGTCGCCGGCCAGGCTGCTCCTGATCCGCCGGGCCGCACCCAGCGGGTCGCCCATGTCGTGCAGGCAGTCGAACGTGGTGACCAGGTCGAGGTCCTTCGCCTCGATCTGCTGCGCCCCGGAGACCTCGAAGCGGACCCGGTCCCCGAGCCCCTTCTCGATCGCCCGTTCGCGAGCGGCCTCGATCGAGCCCTGGTGGTAGTCGGAGCCGGTGAACCGGCTCGTCGGGAACGCTTCGGCCATCAGGATCGTCGAGGCGCCGTGGCCGCAGCCGAGGTCGGCGACCGTGGCCCCGCTCTCCAGCCGCTCCTGAACGCCGTCGAGGGAGGGGATCCACTCGCTCAGCAGGCTCATCAGGTAGCCGGGCCGGAAGAAGCGCTCACAGCCGGTGAACACGTCCGGGTCGTGCTGGTGCCAGCCGTAGCCGGACCCCGTCCGGAACGCCTCCTCGATGTGTGACTGCGCCTTGAGCGCACCCAGGGCGAGCTCGTAGGCACCCGGCAGGAAGACCGGCCCGTCCGGGTCGGTCAGTGCGAACGCCTGCTCCGGCGTCATGGAGTACTCCGCGGTCGCGGCGTCGTACTCGACGTAGCCACCCGCCGCCTGACCGCGGAGCCACTCGTCGACGTACCTCTCGTCGGTGCCCGTCGTCGCGGCCAGCCCCCGGGCGTCGGACGGCCGGCCCGCCAGCGCCCGGTACAGCCCGAGCCGCTCGCCGAGGAGCACGTTGCCGGCCGAGATGGTGGCGCCGAGATCACCGACGACCTGGCCGACGAAGGACATCAGCACGTCCATGTCGACGGTGGGCCCGGTGGTCTGCTCGGTGCTCTGCTCGGTGCTCTGCTCGGTGGTCTGCTCGTTGATCTGATCTGTGGACATGGTGACCCTCCCGCATCGGCGCATCCGGATGGATGCTGTTGGCAGGAACTCTCGTCAGGACCGTTGCAGGCAGATTGCAACCGCGCTGCAACACCGCTGGGAGAGGCTCAGGGCTAACGTCGGAGCTGGAAGGTGGACCAATGCGCGCACGGGAGCCGGACGAGCAGGGGTACGTCGGGCGTGACGGCGTGCGGGTGGCCTACGAGTCCTTCGGGGACGGCGAGCAGACCGTGCTCTTCCCACCCCCGGACCTGATCGTGCACAGCCGGCTGTGGAAGGCGCAGGTGCCCTACCTCGCCCGGCACTTCCGGGTGGTCACGATCGACCCGCGCGGCAACGGTCGCTCGGACCGGCCCACCGACCCGGCGGCGTACGCGGACGCCGAGCTCGTCGGCGACAGCATCGCCGTGCTCGACCACCTCGGCGTGGACCGGGCCGTGCTGGTCGGCGTCTGCTTCTCGGCCTGGCATGCCCTGCTCTGTGCGTCCCTGCACCCCGACCGGGTGTCCGGTGTGGTGGCGATCGCGCCCTGGGTCAACGACGGCTCCCCGCCGCTGCCGGAACGGCGCGAGGCGGTGCTGCGCTTCGACGAGGAGCTGCCGGCCTACGACGGCTGGGACCGCATGAACCGGCACTACTGGCAGCAGGACTGGCCCGGCTACGCGGAGTTCTTCTTCACCCAGATCTGCAACACGCCCCACTCCGCCAAGCTGGTGGAGGACGCCGCCGGTTGGGCGCGCGAGAGCAACGCCGAGCTGCAGCTCGCGGCCGAGGACGGCCAGGGACCGAGCCTGAGCCCGGAGGACTCCGCCGAGGTGCTGGGCAAGGTCCGGTGCCCGGTGCTGGTCATCCACGGCACCGAGGACCGCTGCCTGCCGAGCGAGCGCTTCGACACCGTGACCCGGCTGACCGGTGCCGAGCGGCTGGTCATCGAGGGCGCCGGGCACCTCCCGATGGCCCGCGAACCGGTGGCGGTCAACCACGCGATCAAGGACTTCGCCGACCGGGTCGCCGGAGCACCCCGTCCCCAGGTGGCCACGCCGCGTCGGTCGACCTCGTCGAGGCGGCCGCGGGTGCTCTACCTGAGCTCGCCGATCGGCCTGGGGCACGTGCGCCGCGACCTGGCGATCGTCGACGCCCTGCGCGTCGCGCGTCCGGAGGTGGAGGTGCAGTGGCTGACCCAGGCACCGGTCCTGCAGTTCCTGGAGCAGCGTGGCGAGACCGTGCACCCGGCGTCGGCACACCTGGTCAGCGAGTCCACCCACTTCGAGGCCGAGTCGGGCGAGCACGACCTGCACGCGTTCCAGGCGATCCGCCGGATGGACGAGGTGCTGGTCAACAACTTCATGGTCTTCGACGACCTCGTCGCGCGGGAGAGCTTCGACCTGTGGGTGGGTGACGAGGCCTGGGACGTCGACCACTTCCTGCACGAGAACCCGCGTCTCAAGCGGGCGCCGTTCGTGTGGATGACCGACTTCGTCGGCTGGGTCCCGATGAGCGACGGGGGCGAGCGCGAGGCGTTCTTGGCTGCGGACCTGAACGCGGAGATGGTCGAGCACGTCGCGCGCTTCCCCGACCTGCGTGACCGGTCGCTGTTCATCGGCGACCCGGCCGACGTGGTCGACCTGCCGCTCGGACCCGACCTGCCCAGCGTCCGTGACTGGACACTCGAGCACTTCGACTTCACCGGCTACGTCATGGGTCCGCGGCCCGCGGTGTCCCAACGGGCGAAGCTGCGCCGACGCCTCGGGTACGCCGATGACGACGTGGTCTGCCTGGTGAGCGTCGGCGGATCCGGGGTCGGCACGCACCTGCTGCGGCGGGTGGCCGGGTCGTACGACGAGGCACGCAGCCGGATCCCGGGCCTGCGCATGGTGGTCGTCGCCGGTCCCAGGATCGATCCGGCAGACCTCGACCTCCCGGCCGGGGTCGAGGTGCACGGCTTCCTGCCGGACCTCGACGTGCACCACGCCGCCTGCGACATCGCCGTCGTGCAGGGTGGGCTGAGCACCACGATGGAGCTGACGGCGAGCGGCCGACCCTTCCTCTACTTCCCGCTCGGGCACCACTTCGAGCAGCAGGTGCACGTGCGGCACCGCCTCGAGCGGCACGGCGCCGGGCGAGCGATGGACTACCGCGAGGCCACCGCGTCGCTCATCGCGGACGCCCTCGTCGAGGAGCTCGGCCGATCGGTGGACTACCTGCCCGTGCCGACCGACGGCGCGAAGCGGGCGGCTCAGCTCGTGGCCGAGCTGATCTGAGCGAGCTCGTCGGCCACCCGTTCGCGGATCGACCCCCACGCCGACCCGGACAGCGCCTCCTCGAGTGGCCTCAGGGCAGCCGCCGCCTGCTCCGGATCGCCGCGGCGGAGCGCGGCGCGGGACACCAGCAGGTAGGCGTCGGCGCCGACCACCCAGGCCCGCCCCGGCGGGCAGCTGATCGCGCCGAGCATGGCGCGCGCCGCGTCGTACGCCGAGTCGCCCGCGGGGTCGTCCAGGTCGATCGCCGATGCGGCCAGGCAGCGCAGCCGGAACGCCTCGGGGGCGTCCGGTCCGGCGGCGTCGAGGCCGTGCCGCGCCAGGCGCACGGCGGCGTCCTGATCGCCCTGCTCGAGCAGGGTGGCGGCCTGGAGCCCGGCCGCGGCGGCGTACCACCAGGGATGGTCGATCGGTGAGGTCTCGGCGACGGCCCGCCGACCGATCTCCTCGGCCCGGTCGTGGTTGCCGGCGAGGCGCTCGAACCAGCCCAGGTGGGCCCGGAGGTAGCCGGCGTAGGCGACGAAGCCCGACCGCCGGTTGAACTCCAGCGCTTCGGTGACGAGCTCGCGTGCGGCCGGCCAGTCGCCGGAGGCCGCGGGCACGAGGGCGGCGTCGAACAACGCCCACTGGAGCAGCCAGACCGAGTGCGACCCCCGAAGTCGCGGGATCAGCTCGTCGGTGACCTCGTGCAGCCGCTCGGCGTCCCCGACGTAGCCGAGCACCGTCTTGAGCCCGTCGAGCGCCAGCGGCACCGCTGCGTCGGACGCGGAGGCGCGAGCCCGGGCCAGGCCCGTCTCGGCCCTCGCCAACGCGGCGGCCAGGTGCAGCCGGCTGGACTCGAGCACGATGAGCCGGGTGGTGAAGTCCGCCTCGGCGCGTCGGTCGCCCAGTCCGGAGGCGAGCCGCAGGCCCTCCTCCAGGTGCCCACCGATGTCGCCCATCGGCCGGTGCAGCGCCACGGGGATGTCGCCGCCCAGCGAGCGGAGCGCCGTCATCTCGAGCCGCCGGTCGGCCGCGAGCCGGCTCAGCGTGAGCGCCTCCTCGATGTCGGCCAGGCCGGCGACGTACTCCGTGGCCGCCTCGCGAGCGCTCGCGCGCATCAGCAGGGCGCGAGCCCGCAGCGCGGGATCGTCGGCCGACGAGATCGACCGGTCGAACAGCCCGGTCGCGTCCTCGACCGCCGAGCGGGCCATCGCGGCCTCCCCGGCGAGCAGCCAGCCCTGCGCAGCCCGGGCCCGGTCGCCTGCGGCCGCCGCGTGGGCCGCCATCGCCTCCGGCTGGTCGCTCAGCAGGTCGGCCGCGCGTCGGTGGTACGCCGCGGCGAGCGCCGGCGGGAGCGCGGTGTCCACGCACTCCTGGGTCAGGTCGTTGGCGAACTCGTAGTGGGTGCCCACGCGCTGGAACAGCCCGACGCGGGTCAGCTCCTCGCAGTGCTGCACGGCGGCCAGCTCGGGTGCGCCGACCAGGGCACCCAGCAGTCGCGGGTCCAGGCGACCGTGCAGCACCGCGGCGGCCGAGACCAGCTCCTGGACGTCGCCGTCGAGACGGCGCACCCGCGCGAGCACGCCGGTCGCGAGCGACTCGGGCACGCCCGCATCGCCGGCCGCCAGCGCGCGCAGGCACTCCACGACGCTCAGTGAGTGACCGGCGGTCCGCGCCATCACGTCGGCGGCACGGTCGGACAGGCCGGCCACCGAGGCCAGCTCCTCGACGGCGGTCCGGGGCAACGCACCCAGCCGCACCCGGGTGGCCCGGTCGGACAGCCGCTCGACGGTTGCTGCGTGCTCCGTGCGGACCGCGCCGACCAGCAGCACCTGGTCGCCCGACAGCCGGCCGGCCAGGTAGCCGAGCAGGTCGACGCTCGCGGCACCCGCGTCCTGCAGGTCGTCGAGGGTGAGCAGCACGGGCTGGCGCCACGACAGCCGCCGCAGGACGGCCGCCACCGCGTCGTACGCACGACGTCTCTCCACAGCCGGTGTGGCCCGCGGCTCACGACTCGCGTCGACCAGCTCGGCCAGCTCGGGGACCAGCAGTGCCCAGGGCGCGGCGTGCTCGCGGAGCACGCCGGCGAGGTCGGCCGCCCCGAGGCCGAGCAGCGTCGGCCGCAGCGCGTCGGCGTACGGCTGGAGGAAGAGCGAGCGCTCCGCCGGGTGGCAGCGGCCGCGCAGCACGAGCCCGCCGCTCGACTCCGCCAGGTCCGCCGCGGCGTCGAGCAGCCGGGTCTTGCCGATCCCGCCCTGACCCTCGAGGAGGACCAGCCCTCCGGACCGGGCGCCGGCGGCGGCCCAGGACCGGTCCAGGGCCGCGAGCTCGACCTCGCGCCCGACCAGCGACGGGCGCCGGGCCCTGCTGACGGGGCGGCTGTGCTCCAGCGGCAGCGGCTCCTCGCGAAGGATCGCGAGGTGCAGCCGGGTGGTGGGTGGGGCCGGGTCCACGCCCAGGTCCTCGCGCAGTCGGGCGGCGAGCTGGCCGTACGCCGCGAGCGCCGCTGCCGGCGAGCCCTCCGCGACCCGAGCCCGCATCAGGTCTCGCAGTGCGCGCTCGTCGTACGGGTCGACCGCCGCTGCCTCGGCCGCGGCCGCAGCCGCCTCGCTCGGGTCGGTCGAGGTCGCCGCCTCCGCCAGCAGGTGCCTGGCCGCCTGACGCAGCGCGTCCGCCTCCTGCCGCACGCGCACCACCCAGTCGGCGTCGCCCTCGTCGGGCAGTGCCGGACCCGGACCGAGCAGGTCCAGCGCGCGTCGCGCCGACGCCCCGGCCAGCGCCGGCTCGCCGGCCCGGGACCTGGCCCCGGCCTCGTCGATGAGTGCCCCGGCCTCGTCGAGGTCGGTCGGGCACCCCAAGGCCAGGCCGTACGACGTGCCGCCGCCGATGATGACCTCGGCGCCGAGGAGGCCACGGGTGCGGCTGACCAGGGTGGCGACGTTCGCGGCCGGGTGGTGGGGCGGCGTGGCCGGCCAGAGAGCGGCCGTGATCCGGTCGAGCGGGACGAGCCGGCCTCGCTCGGCGGTGAGCAGGGCGAACAGGGTGCGGGCCTTGCGGCTGCCGAGGTCGTGACCGGTCAGCGTCACCCCGGCGTGCTCGACGGTCAACGCGGAGCACAGCCTGATCCGGACCGCATCGGCCATGGCGCCCCTCCTGCCACGTGACCGTCAGTATCTCCCCCGCGTTGCGAGGTCACCAGTGCGAAGCCGGGCAGGGGCCGGGCAGGGGGCCGGTGGGTCGGTCAGTCCAGCCCCTTCCTGCGCCGCCGGGCGGCCAGGCTGGCCAGCCCCTCGGCGTCGAGCCGGGCCGCCTCCGCGGCGTCGGGCGCCGATCCGCCCCAGGTGCTCGGCAGCCACCAGGCGCCGTCGTGACCGGTGCGTGGATAGCCCTCGATCGTCTCGTCGACCAGCTCGGCGAGCCGGGCATGCAGGCGCAGGGTGAGGGCGTGGGCGTCCTCGCCGGGTGCCGGCCGCAGGGGGGCGCCCACCCGGATGCCGACCGGCGTACCCCGTCGCGGCTCGCCCATGCGGTCCACGGTGATCAGTCGGTGGCCACCGAAGGTCACGACCGGGACGAGCGGCACCCCGGCGGCGATCGCCATCGCGGCGGCCCCGGGCGCGAGCGGCTTGACCAGCCACGATCGGGAGATGGTGCCCTCGGAGAAGACGCCGACGACCTCGCCGGCGGCGGCCAGCCGGGTGGCGTGGCGCAGCGCGCCGGCGCCCTGCGGGCGGTCGACCGGCACATGGCCCATCGCCCGCATCGCCCCGCCGGAGAGCCGGCTCTCGAAGGTGCCGGACTTGGCGAGGAACCGGACGAGGCGGCCACGCTGCGTGCCGACGTAGCCGACGAGCGCGAAGTCGAGGTAGCCGGTGTGGTTGGCCGCGATCACCGCACCACCGTGGGTGGGCAGGTGCTCGGCGCCGCGCAGGTCGATGCGCAGGCCGAGGACCGCGAAGACGATCCGCAGGCCGCGGATCACGGCGCGGTAGACGACGTCGTGGCTCATGGTGGCGACCCTAGGGGGCAGCGAATCGTCAGCCCGTCCGACGGCCCCGAACCTCTTGCCACCGAGGTTTACAAATCGTAGGTTCGTGTCAAGTACGCCGCCGGCCGACAGGAGCCTCGTGTCCGAGAACGACCGCAGCCAGGCGCTCGGAACAGTGCCGGCCGGGACCACGCAGGGCTGGCACGACCACAAGCGCTACCTGTGGCTGATCGGTCTCGTCATACCGTCGCTGGCCTTCATCGGCTACGGCCTGCACGCACTGACCGGCTGGGGAGTGTGGTTCTGGTTCGGCCCGATCGTGATCCTCGGCATCGTGCCGGCGATCGACCTGGTCGCCGGGCTGGACCGGTCCAACCCGCCCGATCACCTCATCGAGGCGCTCGAGAACGACCGCTACTACCGCTGGATCACCTATCTCTTCTTGCCGATCCAGTACGTCGGGTTCGTCGGTGCCATGTGGCTGCTCACGCACGGGGAGCTGTCCGGGGTCGACCAGGTCGGGCTGGCGATCTCGATCGGCTGCGTCGGCGGCATCGGCATCAACACCGCCCACGAGCTCGGCCACAAGCGCGAGGCAACCGAGCGCTGGCTGTCGAAGATCGCCCTCGCGCAGGTCGCCTACGGACACTTCTACATCGAGCACAACCGTGGTCACCACGTGCGCGTCGCGACCCCCGAGGACCCCGCGAGCAGCCGGCTGGGGGAGAGCTTCTACCGGTTCTGGCCGCGTACGGTCCTCGGCTCCGTCCGGTCGGCCTGGCGGATCGAGCGGCGTCGCTACGCGCGAAGGAGGCAGCACCCGTTCCGGATCGGCAACGACGTGCTGAACGCCTGGTCGATGACCGTGGTCCTCTGGGGCGCCCTGGTCGCCTGGCTGGGCGTCGGGGTGCTGCCGTACCTGCTGCTCCAGGCGGTCGTCGGCTTCTCGCTGCTCGAGGTCGTGAACTACATGGAGCACTACGGCATGCTGCGCCAGAAGGTCGGCGTCGGAGAGCGCGAGCGCTACGAGCGGGTCGGCCCCGGCCACAGCTGGAACTCCAACAACATCGCCACCAACGTGCTGCTCTACCACCTGCAGCGGCACAGCGACCATCACGCCAACCCGACTCGGCGTTACCAGGCGCTGCGCGACTACGAGGAGTCCCCGGTGCTGCCCACCGGGTACGCCGGGATGATCGTGCTCGCGCTGGTGCCGCCGGCGTGGAGCCGGGTGATGGACCGGCGCGTGCTCGACCACTTCAAGGGCGATCTCGACTTGGCGAACATCAGCCCGCACAAGCGCGAGCGGATGTTCGCGGACCTCGAGCGGGCTCGGCCCACCCCTGGCCCGGCCCCGGACCCTGACGGAGCCTCCGCAGTCCACGTCGCCGGGACCCCCGGGGACGCCCGACCGGAGGTGCTGGCGGTCCGGTGTCCGGGCTGCGGTTACACCTACGAGGTCGTCGTCGGCGACGAGCACGAGGGCTTCGCCGCGGGCACGGCCTGGGCCGACGTGCCTGCCGACTGGTGCTGCCCCGACTGCGGCGTGTGCGCCAAGGCCGACTTCGTGCCGGTGCGACCCACCGCGGCGCCGAGATGAGCTCGGAGGCCCGGCCCGGCCACCCGGACCACCGTGGTCCCACCGGCCCCGCCCCCCTACACGCGCGGATCCTGGCGGCGGCGCGGGCACTGACCGCCGAGGCCGGCTGGTCGGGGATCACGATGGCGTTGCTGGCTGACCGCGTCGGCGTCAGCCGGCAGACCGTCTACAACGAGGTCGGCGCCAAGAACACGCTGGCCGAGGCGATGATCCTGGCCGAGCTGGCGCAGTTCCTGGACGTGGTCGAGACCGCCTTCGACGCATCTCCCGACGACCTGGTCGCGGCGATCGAGGGCGCCGCGAGCGCCGTACTCGAGATGGCCGAGGACAACCAGCTCCTGCGCGCCGTCGTCTCTGCCACCCACGGCGCCGACACCGAGCTGCTGCCCCTTCTGACCACGCACTCGGCGGAGCTTCTGGGGGAGGCCAAGGCGGTGCTGCGCAGACGCGTCGGTGGCTATCCGGACCTGCCGCTCGATGAGCGCCGGCTCGACGCGGCGATCGACATGGTCGTACGGGTCGTGCTCAGCCACGTCATGCAGCCGTCGGGCCCGGTCGGCGAGACGGCCGCCGATATCGCCTGGATCGCCCGCCGGGTGCTTGTCTGACGGCCGGCGTGACCGATGGTTGAGACCGCTGGAACGGGAACGCGGGTTCGTCTGCGCGGACGAGGCTGCCGACCTACGATCAGCGTGCGGCTGGACGTCGCTCGAGCAGGAAGACCGAACGCCGATGACCTACGCGATGGATGAGACCACCGTGACGACCGCGCTGGTCGTGGGCAGGGTTCCCGTCGTGGACGACTCCCGCATGATCGTGGGCTTCGAGCTCGCCAGCCGCCCGGCCTCCAGCGAGGACGGTGCCGCCGAGGCGGGCGTCAGCGAGGCCCTCGTGACGATGTCGAGCCTCCTCGGCTCGGTCGACTTCGACCTCCACGGCGTGGTGGGCGACCGGTTGCTCTTCTGCACGGTCGACCGGGCGGTCCTGGTCGGTGACGCTCGACTGCACCTGTCGCCGCGGATGACGGTGATCGAGGTGCCGGTGCTGGCCGGCGACACCGAGCTGGTGGACTCCGTCCGGAGCTACAAGCGCGATGGCTATGCGATCTTGGTGCAGCACGTCGAGTGGGCCGACGACACCCGCGACCTGTTGGCCCTCGCCGACCTGGTCAAGGTCGACCTCGCGACCAGGAACCCGGGCGAGATCATGGACATCGTCGGCACGTACGCCGACCTGTCGGTCGAGCTGCTGGCCACCGGTTGCGACACCGCGGCCGACCTGGCCTGGGCCCAGGCGGTCGGCTTCGACCTCTTCCTCGGCCAGGCCGTCCAGGCGCCCGAGCCGTCCGGCGGCTCCGCCATCGCCCCGTCGGCCCTCTCCCAGGTCCAGCTCGGCATGGAGCTGCTCAGCCGCGACCTCGACCTGGCTCGCATCGAGGAGGTCCTGCGTGGTGACCCTGCGCTGGTGATGCAGCTGCTCAACATGGCCTCGATGGGCGCCGGGGGCGGCCTGCGGCGCGAGGTGCGCAGCCTGCGCGAGGCGCTCGTCGTCATGGGCACGATCCGGCTCAGGCAGTGGGCGGCTCTGGTGATCCTGAGTCGTCACGGCCGGATCCAGAGCGACGCGCTCGTCACGGCACTGGTCCGGGCCCGGATGTGCGAGCTCCTGGCACCCGATCGGGCCATCGACCCTCCTTTCGCGTTCACCGCCGGCCTGCTCTCCGCCCTCGACCTCGTGCTCGGGGTTCCGCTTGCCGAGATCGAGCGCCAGGTCCAGCTGGATCACGAGCTCAAGAAGGCCGCCTTCTGGCGCCAGGGCGCGCTGGGCGAGCTGATCGGGGCGGTCGAGAACCACGAGCGGACGATCGACACCGGCCGGGAGCTCAGCGCCCAGGGACGCGACATCACCATGATCGGGGCGATGGCCTTCCGGTGGGCCACGAAGTACGCCGGAGCCATGGACTCCGCTCGGGCCTAGCCATACCGAACGGTGCGGCCTGCCCTACGGTGGGCGGGTGAGCGACCCAGCGCTGGTCACCCTGGCCTCGCCGCGTGGCCGGATGATCGTCGCGGCCGTCACCCTCGGCTCCGGGATGACGCTGCTCGACGGCACCGTGGTCAACGTCGCGCTCAAGACGATCGGCGAGGACCTCGACGCGTCGCTGGCCGACCTCCAGTGGATCACCAACGGCTACCTGCTCTCGATGGCGTCGCTGATCCTGCTGGGCGGTGCCCTGGGCGACCGCTACGGGCGGCGGCGGATCTTCTTGATCGGCATCGGCTGGTTCGCGCTCGCCTCGCTGCTCTGCGGGTTGGCGCCGACACCGTGGGTTCTCATCGTCGCGCGGGTCCTTCAGGGCGTGGGTGCGGCGCTGCTCACCCCTGGCAGCCTGTCGATCATCCAGTCGGTGTTCCGGCCCGCCGACCGCGGGCAGGCGATCGGGTCGTGGTCGGGCTTCGGCAGCATCGCCGCGGCCGTCGGGCCCTTCGTCGGTGGCGCGCTGGTCCAGTACGTCTCCTGGCGCTGGATCTTCCTGATCAACCTGCCCCTGGCCGCCCTCACCGTGCTGATCGCCCTTCGCCACGTGCCCGAGACCCGCGACGTCCGGGCGAAGGGGCGCTTCGACTTCCCCGGCGCCCTGCTCGCGTGCGTGGCGCTGGGTGGCGTGACCTGGGCGCTGATCGAGTGGGGCTCCCGTTCGGCGCCGTACGCCGCGGCGGCCGGCCTGCTGTGCGCTGCCGGCTTCGTGCTCAACGAGGCGCGCAGCAAGGAGCCGATGCTGCCGCTCGAGCTCTTCGGCAGCCGCACGTTCAGCGCCGCCAACGCCATGACGTTCCTCGTCTACGCCGCCCTCGGTTCCGTGCTCTTCTTCCTCGTCATCCAGCTCCAGACCGTCAGCGGGTACGGCGCGCTGAGGGCCGGGGTCGCGATGCTGCCCATCACCGGCTGCATGATCCTGCTGGCCTCGCGGGGCGGCGCGCTCGGCACCCGCATCGGCCCGCGCATCCCGATGACCATCGGGCCGCTGGTGATGGCGGCCGGCACCCTCCTGCTGCTGGGAGTCGACGCCGGCACGAGCTACTGGCGCGACGTCTTCCCAGGCCTGACCGTCTTCGGCGTCGGCCTCGCGCTGATGGTCGCCCCGCTCACCGGAACGGTGCTCGCCGCGGCCCCCGACGAGCACGCCGGGATCGCCAGCGGGGTCAGCAACGCCGTCGCCCGTGCCGGCTCCCTGCTCGCGGTCGCCGCGCTGCCGATGGCGGTCGGGCTGTCGGGGGCGGACTACGCCCTCGCATCGGTCTTCGATGCGGCGTACGGCCGGGCGGTGACCGTCTGCGCCACGCTGCTGGCCCTCGGCGGGCTGCTGTCCTGGCTGACCATCCGGAACCCCGTCGAGACGTCCGCCTGACACGGGGTTCGGACCCGGTGCGCAGCGGATCACTCAGACGCAGGCGTCGAAACGTGGGCTGCGCAGGCCGCGGGCGCTGTTGCGGCTGTGCGCGAACGCGTCCTTGAAGTGCGCGCCGTAGCGGTCGTGGATCCACTTCCCCTTGAGGCGCAGCATGATCTCGTCGTTGTAGTGCAGCCCACCGCAGGTGGCGTTGCTGGTGCCGGTCACGACGACGTACTGCGGCCGCCCACCCACCAGGGCGTGGATGATCACGCCCTTGTCGTGGGTGCTGACCTGCCGGACGAGCGCCCTCGGGAGCCGGGCCCTGCCGCCGCCGGCGACGCGCACCTTCTTCTCCAGCCACTTCTCGACCCGGGGCCGGTCGACGACCACCCGCACCCGGCAGCCGTTCTCGTTGAGCTGCACCAGCCGGCTGCGGATGTCGGCCCGCTGGATCACCGCGAGGTGCACGTCCACCCGGTTGAGCCGCGGCGTGCAGCGCACCCGGCGCAGCGTGTCGGCCAGGATGTCGCCGCGTCGCGGGTAGAGCATCGCCGGCGGCTTGGCCAGCGTCATCTTGATGTCGCCCACGCGCTGCGCCTTCAGCGCGTCGAACCAGGCGCCGGCGAACGCGTAGTACTTCGGGTTGGCGATCCGCAGCAGTGAGTTGTACTGCCGGTACTGCAGCCCCACCAGGTTGCTGGACGTCGTCACCACCGACCGCTCGCCACCGAGGTCGGCGATGATCAGCTTGAGGTGGTTGATGTCCTGGGCGAGCGGTGCCGGTCCGGTGCCGGTCCACGGCAGGCAGGCCCCGTCGCACACGACCGTGCTGCCGGGCGCCGGGTCGCCCGCCTCGATGCGCTTGACCAGGCTCGCTCCGACGGGGTTGGCGACGACGTCGTCGTCGACGACCAGCTCCACGTGCACCCCCCGGGCCTGCGCGGCGACGAGCGCGTCGGCCGCCCCGGCGATGTCCCACCTGAACATGGCGATGCGCAGTGAGTCGCCGGCCTGCGCCTGCTTGAACAGCCGACGCATCCGGTTGATCACGACCGCGCGGGCGCCGCCCCGGCTGCGCGGCGCGGAGAAGCAGACCTCGACGTTGCGCTTGGCCCGGCAGCCCGGTCCGCCGGCCGTGGTCGCCCGGCCGGCGGCACCTCCTGCGCTCCCGGTGCTCGGTGTGCCGGCGACGACCGGCACGGCTGCGGAGGCGGCCGGATCGTCGTCGCCGGTCGCCTGGCACGCCACGGTGGCCACCACGCTGAGCAGCAGGGCGGCCACGAGCCGCGACGTCGACATGCGCCTAGGGTGCCACGGCGAACGGGAGCGGGGCGGTCAGTCGTCGGCTTCGCCGAGGCGGGCCCGCAGCTTCTTGACCCGCTTGCGCAGGGTCTCCTCGCGGGTGGTCGCCGCCGCCACCATCTCCTGGAGCCGGGCCGCGTGCTCCTCGAGGCCGGTGGAGTACTCCTGGAGCCGCGCCACCTGCTCCCGCTCGGCGGACCGTACGTCGTCGAGCTCCTGCCGGTGGGCCAGCCGCCGCTCGTGCAACCGGCGCAGGCTGCCCGGGGGCAGCTGCACCGCGAGCGCCTCGAAGCCGGCCAGCACCGTGTCGTGGTTGCGGTCCCAGTCGTCGGCCGCGTGCTCGTGGCGCGAGGACCCGGCGTCGAGCCACCACCGGTAGATCGAGGTCGGCTCAGGCGCGTCGGCGCACCCGGTCGCCACGACCGCGCGCACCAGGAAGTCCCAGTCCTCGGTGGTGCTGAGCTCCTCGTCGAAGCGCAGGCCCTGCTCGACCACGGCGCGCGGGAAGGCCGCCGCCATGCACGGGGTCTCGTTGGCGACCAGGTGGTCGACGAGGTGGAAGCGCAGGGCCCACGGCAGGAGCAGGGGAGCCACCGCCCGTGGCCACATCCGGCCGTGGTCGTCGGCCGACTCGACCTGGACCTGCATCGCCACCGCACGGACGGTCGCGCCGGGGGAGCCCCCCGCCAGGTCCCGGAACGTCTCGACCCAGTGCGCGAGCACCAGGTCGTCGTCGTCGAGCATCGCGATGTAGGCCCCTCGCGCCGCCTCGAACCCGGCGTTGAGGGGTGCGCTGCGTCCGCCGTGCTCGACCGGGAGGACCCGGATCCGGCCCTGCAGCCAGGCGGGCTGGGCGGCCACCACGTCGTCGACGGCAGCACGGGCCGCCGCGGTGAGCCGGTGCGCCGCGAGCACGACCTCGAACGACCGCACCGTCTGCCCGGCCAGGCAGAGCAGCGCCTCCTCGAGGCACTGCGGTCGGGTGCCCTGGGTGCGCATCACGATGCTGAGGAACGGCTCCTCGTCGGCCGCGTCGGGTGCGACCCCGGGACCAGGCACCGTCGTCACGCGCTGGCCGTCCGGCTCCGCCCGAACGTCCACGTGCGCGACCGCCGTCGGCGCGAGCACGGGCTCGACCCCGTCCCGCAGCTGAGCGGCGGTCCCGAGGACGCAGGTCGGGCCGCCGGTGTCGATGGGCACCGTGCGGGC
Source organism: uncultured Actinomycetota bacterium (assembly GCA_963807335.1). Taxonomy (GTDB): domain Bacteria; phylum Actinomycetota; class Actinomycetes; order Propionibacteriales; family Nocardioidaceae; genus Nocardioides. The sequence continues at coordinate 46,214 of CAWEBT010000008.1, read as the reverse complement.
GGCCGCGGGCCGGTCGCCACCGCGGGCGTCCCGGAGCCTGGACACCAGGTGCGGGCCCGGTCGCGCAGCCCCCACGACGCGCAGCGTCAGCGCGTCGGCCGGCAGGGAGTCCAGCGCGTCGGGCGTCCGCACCTCGCCGAGCTCGGCCCAGGCGGCGGCGTACACGTGTCGGTCGCCGTCGGGCAGCAGGATCGTGACGGCCGGGCTGTCGTCGGTGGACACCGTTCCTCCTCGTCGTGGACGCGGCAATGCTAGTCACCGGGCACCCGGTGCACGGGCCGTGGTGCCGGGTCCGGACGACGTACTGGCCTAGAATCCAGCGACCACAGACCAATACCTGCATCCGGGGAGCCCAAGGCGTGAAGCAGCCCGTCGCGACGGCACCGGCCGTGGGCATGGTCGACCGGGTGGCAGGGGCCTGGCTCCAGGTCAAGACCTACAACGCCTCGCGGGAGCCGGCGCGTGAGCACACCGTCCGCGGCGTCTTGTGGATGCTGTTCATCGCGACCGAGTTCTACCTGCTCTCCAACCCGCTGGTCTTCATCTACCCGTTCGACGCCTCGCTCCAGAAGGCGACGAGCCTCGGAGTCATCATGCTCGTGGTGCAGGCCCCGAAGCTGAGGCTGCCACCGGTGCCGTGGACCCTGTTCATCTTCTTGGCGTACGCCGCGAACTCGGCCCTCTGGTCGATCCAGCCCGACTACACGTGGAAGACGCTGTGGCTCTACGTGGTCATCGCGATCATCGCGTTGATGGTGGCCGCCAACACCACGCCCAAGCTGCTCGCGCAGGGCTGCACGCTCGGCGGCGTCGTGTTCTTGCTGGCGTCCTGGTACGCCTACGAGAAGGAGCTGCCGGGCGCCCTGATCATCCCGGGCCTCGACGGCTACCTGGCGGGGGCCGGCAGCAACCGCAACATCCTCAGCTACTGCATGGTGGTCGCCATCGGCTTCGCCGCCAGCTTCATCCCCCGCCGGTGGTGGGCGCGCATCGTGTGGGGCATCGCCACGGCGGCCCTGCTGCTCGGGGTCTTCTTGGCCTCGTCGGTGTCGGGGTTCCTGGCGAGCGGCCTGATCCTGGCCGGGGGCGCGATGCTCGGAGTGATGGAGCGACGCGGCCGGCGCACCCGGCGACGGGTGACGGTGGTGGTCTCCGCCGTGCTCGCCACCGTGACCATCTTGTTCCTCGCGGTGCCCTCCCTGCTGGGCAGCCTGTTGGACCGGGACTCGACCACGCTGTCTGGCCGGGTGCCGCTGTGGGAGGCGACGATCGAGCAGAGCCAGCCCGAGCTGTGGTTCGGCTACGGCTGGGGTGCGGTCTGGCAGCACCCGTGGCTGCCCGCCCCCGACAACACCCTCGCCCAGAAGATCTACACCGGTGCCGGCACCCTCATGTCGCACGGGCACAACTCGTTCGTCGACGTGCTCCCGCAGCTGGGCATCATCGGCGTGCTGCTCCTGGTGGCCATGCACCTGGCCGCGCTGTGGCCCGCCATCGGCATCAGGATGAACGAGGTCAACACCCGCGAGGGCCTGGTCGCGTCCCGGGTGATCCTGCTGAGCATGACCGCGCTGCTCGTGTTCGGCCTGACCGAGCCCATGACGAGCACGCCGCTCGGCTGGTTCGTGCTGGTCGCCCTGCTGGAGGTCGGCCGGCCGTACCTGAGGCCCGTGGGCCGGCACGCAGGCCATCGATCCAGGCTCTGGTAGCGCCTTTCCGGCGACGTGCACCCAGGCGATCGTTCGCGGCTAGTCGGGTGTCTCCCGGAAGCGCACGCGGCCCATGGCCACGAGCGCGCCTTCGTCGGTCGTCTCGATCTCCAGCGGGACACGTTGCCCGCCGGCGGCGACGGGGATCCGGATGACGTTGCTCCCCGGGACCAGCTCCACGGTGCGCCCGGGCAGCCGCGCGGTGAGGACGTCGGGGGACTTGGAGACGATCTCGACGTCCAGTCGACCGGCGCGCCGAGAGAAGATCCTGAGCCCCACGCCGTCCAGGTAGAACTGCTGGCCCACCGTCTCGAACGGGCTCACGGAGTCTCCCAGGGAGGCCTCGGCGACGATGGCGAAGTCACCCCGCGCCTGCGCGCCGACACCGAGGTCGTCATAGCCCTCGGCGTAGGCGATCTTCGCGTCCAGGGGGACCGAGGCGAGGTCGCGCTCCGGCCCGTCGGCGCCGGCGTAGAGATCGTCGGCCGTCGGGCTCAGGGTCCACAGGGTGTTGCGCCGCAGGTAGTAGGCGGCGAACCAGAACTCCTGGGTGCCGGTGGGGTAGGCCATCACGACGTCGGAGTCCGACCACCGATCGTAGGCGGCGAGCGACGCGAGGACGGGCGCCCGGTCGATCGCGCGCCAGAGACCGATCCGGGTGCTCGGCGTGGCCTGCTCGGGTCGGTCCGTGGAGACCGCCAGCACGCGCTCGGCCGAGACCAGCGACGACAGGAGCCCGGCCACGACCACCAGGGCGACCGGTGACCAGCGAAGGACGTGGGCCAGGCGAGGAGCGCGGAACCCCTGCAGCCGCTCAGCGAGCCGGCTGGAGAGCGCCCCCGCTGCCAGCCAGGCCCCGAACCAGACCAACGGGAGGGTCAGGGACAGCATCTTGTAGAAGCTGTACGCGAGGTCCTCACCGGAGAGCAGGAAGTAGCACGGCAGCAGGACGTAGGCGCTGAGGGCGACCCCCAGCGTGCTGAGCCCCTCCAGCATGAGCCGGAGGATCGCGTAGCCGCCGACGACGAACAGCAGGACCGCGACCCCGGTCGCTGCGGTCGCGAGCAGATCGGTGCGACCCTCCATCGCCGTGCCCCAGAAGGACCAGGTGAGCGACCGGGGCGTGAACGCGAAGGGGTAGATCGAGTTGAGCTCGGTCCTGGTCATCGCCGCCCGGGCGTTCACGAACTCCCCGAGCAGACGGTCGCCGAGGGGGATGCAGAGCACCATGCCCACGACCCAGACCATGATCAGGTGGATGCTCCCCCGGAGCCGCCCGTGCTCCAGGACCAGCGCAGCGACCAGGACGATCAGCGTCAGTGCCCCGAAGACGAACAGGGCCTCCATCAGGGTGAACAGGCCGCCCGCGAGCACGAAGGCGGCGGCGAGCGTCCTCCAGACCGACGGCGAGAGGGCGACGTCGACCAGTAGGCGGATCATGACCAACGCCTGGCCGGTCAGGAGCGCCAGCGGCAGGAATCCCTCGAGCTGGCCGACCACGACGGCGGGCAGCAATGCCGCCGAGGCGCACGCGGCCAGCCGCATCGCGTGATTCATCGGGAGGTCGTGGGTGACGAAGAGGAGCGACAGGAAGATCATGCCCACCGCGATGATGCCGGCGAAGCCCGTGGTCGAGGCGCCGTCCATGTTGGTGACCGCGGCCACGAACGCCTGCATCAGAGCACGCGCGAGCCGCTCAGGTCCGTCCGCGTAGCTGGTGACGAGCTCGGTGAAGGGCTGCTGCCCGAAGCTGCTCACGACGTTCTGGGGCGCAGCGACCCGAAGGGACTCGGCCTGCGCGGCGTAGAAGACCGTGTCCTGCCAGGAGTAGCCGCGATAGAACTTGGCTCCGACGAGCGCATAGCTGACGCTCACGACACCGAGAACGAACGCCATGATCGCCCACACGCCCCAGGTGGCCCGGAGGCGTGCACCCAGGCGAGCCAGGCCGTAGCGCCGCACGCTCAGCGCGAGGACGGCCACACCCGCGGCGGCGATCGGCCAAGCCACCGCCTGCACCCCGGCGCCGAGAGCGGAGGTGGCACGCAGCGCCGTCGAGAGCACGCCGTAGCCGAGCACCGGTGCGAGGACGAACGCCACCGGAATGCGGTCGGCTTCGTGGTCGGGGTAGGCACGCAGGGCCAATGGCACGCCGAACACGAACATGAGCAGCGTGCCGACAAGCACCAGGGCGACGGCATCCATGGTCGGTTCTCCTTCGGTGGTGCAACTGACAAGCCGGGTCAACCTAACGGAGCGCTACCGCAACGGCCGCACTGAGGCGAATGGTGGAACCAGCACCTCGGGCGGATACCTTGGCGCCCATGAGTCCGCGTGTCGTTGCCGTGATGCCTGCCTTCAACGAGGCGGAGGGCATCGCCGAGTTCCTCGACGAGATCGCGACGCACCTCGGCGCAGGCGCGCAGTACGTCGTGGTCGACGACAAGTCCGGCGACGACACTGCCGCCGTGGTGCGCAGGTGCGCGAGTCGGGGACTGCCGGTCACGCTCGTGTCCAACGAGCAGAACCTGGGACACGGTCCGAGCACGATCAAGGCGCTCAAGGCCGGCTTGGCGCACGATCCCGACGTCATCGTCGCGGTGGACGGCGACGGACAGTTCCTCGGGGCGGACATCGCTCGGCTGGTGGAGCTGGCCCTGAGCGCCGACCTCGACGTCGTCGAGGGAGTGCGACGCGGCCGTGAGGATCCGGTGTTCCGGCGGGTCACGTCCGCCGTCACCCGGACGCTGGTCGGTCTCAGGGCGCGCACCCTGCCCCGTGACGCGAACACGCCGCTGCGTGTGTACCGGCCCGCAGCACTGGCCGAGCTGGTCGACAGGCTCCCCGACGACGCCATGACCCCGAACCTGCTCATCTCCGTGATGGCCCGGAGGTCGGGCATGACCATGCGTGAGGAGAGCGTGGTCTCGCGGACGCGCCGAGGAGGCGACAGCGCAGGCAGCACCTGGCGGGCGCGCCACGCACGGCTGCCGAGTCGACGCTATGTCCAGTTCTGCCTCAAGGCCGGCCTCCAGTGGCTGACCTTGAGCCGTCGATAGGCCCGATGGTGACACAGACCCACACGCCGGCCGCCCGGCTCGATGTGCGACTCCTCGCGCGACAGCTCGTCGGCTATGCCGTGTTCGGCGGCGCCGGAGCGTTGACCGATCTCTGCGTCTACTTCCTGCTGGTCAGGGGCCTGGACTCGCCGGCGGTCGGCACGAACGTCGTCAGCGTCTGCTGTGGGATCTCAGTGAGCTTCCTGCTCAACTCCAGGTTCAACTTCAAGCGCACCGATCGCCCCACCGTGCGCATGATGCGGTTCTTCACCGTCGGACTCAGCGGCCTGGTGCTGTCGACCGTCCTCCTGGCGGTCCTGGTCAGGGAGACCGACCTGGTCGCGCAGTGGGCGAAGCTGCTCACCATCCCGCCGGTGACGCTGCTGCAGTTCCTGCTCAACCGCGGGTGGACGTTCTCACATCTCCACCCGCGTCCCCGAGAGACGACCGAGTCGTAGGAGACGTGGGTGGAACCTAGCCACACGGCCGTGCACGTCGCGTTCCTGGGCTACCAGGCACCCGAGGAGCAGGTGCTGGCGGCCGGCGACCTGAGCCTGGCCGACAACCGCATGCAGCTGGCCTACATCGAGGCGCTGCGCCGCGAGCACGGCGACGTCCACGTCGTCAGCACCGTGCGTCCGGAGGGGTCCACCGGCCGGCTCGGCACGGTCCGGCGCCTGGTGAGCGACCTGTCGGCCTGGGCCCGCGCCCACCGCGGCGAGCCGCGAGTGCTGGTCTACTACAACACCTTCACCCTGCACGCCCTCGTGGCGCGGCTGCTCCAACGCAGGTACGGCGTCCGCGTGGTGCCGATCGCGATCACGCTGCCCTACGCCTTCCTCGACGAGCCGCCGCTGTCCCACCGGCTGCAGGACCGGCTCACCCGCCGCCTGGGCCGCACGGTCGACGGCGTGGTGGTGATCTCGCCGTTCCTCGCGGCCGAGGTCGCGCCGGGCGTGGCCCCGTGCGTGATCCGCGGGGCGGTCGACGAGTCCGCCATCGAGCCGCCGCGACCTGAGGCGCCGAGATCGGGCCCGGTGCGCATCGTGTACGCCGGCACGCTCTACGAGCGCTACCACCTCGGCGAGGCGGTGGCGATGATGGCGCACCTGCCCGGCGACTACCGGCTGCACGTCTACGGACGCGGGCCGCTGGCCGGGATGGTCGAGGAGGCGGCGAGGCTGGATCCGCGCGTCACCTTTCACGGCGCCGTCCCCGAGACAGAGGTGCGCGCGGTGCTGGCCGGGGCCGACGTGCTGCTGGTGCTGCTCGACCCGGACGACCGGCTCGCTCGCTACTCCTTCCCCTCCAAGATCTTCGAGAGCCTGGCCAGCGGGGCAGCGGTGCTGGCCACGCGGCTGCCGACCCTGGACCCGGGCATGCTGGCGAGCCTCACCATCGCAGACGACCTGGCTCCGGAGGCGCTGGCCGCGCAGGTCCGGGAGCTCGGCGAACGCTCCCCGGCAGCGGCAGCCGGGGCAGCCGAGCTGGCCCGTGCGCACCTGCTCGCCCACGGCACGTGGGAGGCCGTCGGGCGGCAGCTGCACGACTACCTGCGGGCGTGCGCCGGCGACAGGTAGCGCGGTCGGGACCGATGGGTCAGCGGGTGCGGATGCCGGCCCACTGGTGGTGGCGCCCGACGGTCGACACGATGAAGTTGACCGCGCGCTCCGAGCAGTTGCCGATGGCGTAGTCCTCGGGCACCAGCCAGTCGCCGCGGTCGCTGGTGGTGACGACCGTGACGGCCTCGACGACGTTGCGGGGATCGAGACCGGTCATCACGATGGCGCCGGTGTCCAGCGCCTCGGGACGCTCGATCGAGTCGCGCAGCGTGACGGCGGGGAAGCCGAGCAGCGAGGACTCCTCGGAGATGGTGCCGGAGTCGGACAGCACGCAGAACGACCGCGACTGGAGGTGGTTGTAGTCGAGGAAGCCGAGCGGCTCGTGGAAGGTGATGCCCGCGACCGTGCGGCCCAGAGCGTCGAGGCGCTTGCGGGTGCGCGGGTGCGTGGACACCAGGATCTGCTTGCCGAACGCCGTGTGCACGGCCTCGAGGCAGTCGAGGAGCTGGCCGAGGCGGGCCGGGTCGTCGACGTTCTCCTCGCGGTGGGCGCTGACCAGGACGTACTCGCCCTCGGTGAGCGAGAGCCGGGAGAGCGCGTCGGACGAGGCGATCTCGTCGGCGTGCGCGGCCAGCACCTCCTTCATCGGCGAGCCGGTCTTGAGGATGCGACGGGGGTGCAGTCCCTCGCCCAGCAGGTTGCGCCGGGCGTGCTCGGTGTAGACGAGGTTGAAGTCGGCCACGTGGTCGACGAGCCGGCGGTTGGTCTCCTCCGGCACGTTCTCGTCGAAGCAGCGGTTGCCCGCCTCCATGTGGTAGACGGGGATCCGCATCCGCTTGGCCATGATGGCCGCGATGCAGCTGTTGGTGTCGCCGAGCACGAGCAGCGCGTCGGGCTGCTCGGCCAGCAGCACCTCCTCGGTCTTGATCAGCACCCCGCCCAGGACGTTGCCCAGGGTTGAGGTGTCGACTCCCATGTAGTGGTCGGGTGCGCGAAGGCCGAGCTCGTCGAAGAAGATCTCGTTGAGCGTGTAGTCGTAGTTCTGACCGGTGTGCACCAGCACGTGTTCGACCGTGCGGTCGAGGCGCTTGATGACCTCGGAGAGCCGGATGATCTCGGGTCGGGTGCCGACGACGGTCATGACCTTCGTCCTGCGGACGGGCACGGCTGCGCTGGCACTCATGCGGGCGTCTCCAGTTCTCCTGCGCCGGCCACGGGCACGGGGAAGGTGTCGGGGTTCTCGGGATCGAACAGGGTGTCGGTCCAGAACAGCGTCGTGAGCTCGGTGTCGCCGGTGTTGGTGATGTTGTGGACCCACATCGTCGGCATGTCGATGAGCACCGGCTGCTCGCCCGTCACCGGGAACTCCAGCACCTCGGTGGTGAACAGCTTGCGCAGCGAGATCGTCGCCCGTCCGCTCAGCACGACGAAGCGCTCGATCTTGGTCAGGTGGTAGTGCTCGCCGCGCGTCACGCCCGGCACGGTCGTCGAGACGAAGGTCTGGCCGCCGTTGCCGTGGCTGCGAACCGTCTCGACGAGCCGCCCGCGCTGGTCGGAGCGCGGGGTGAGGGCGATCGGGTAGCCGGCCGGGAAGAGCGCGGCCCGGTAGGTGTTGAACAGGTCGACCTCGAGCTGGTCGGCCAACGCCGGCACGTCACCGCTGACGGCGTACGTCGCGTGGAAGCGCCGAAGCGTCTCCCACACGTGCAGCACGGTCGTCTCGGTGCCCTCGGGGCGCAGCTCGTCGGCAGGGTCGTCGAGGCCGGACACCAGCGCACGCGCCGCCGCCTGGGCGTGCAGCAGGCCGATCGGCCGGTCGGTGATCGACGGCTCGTCGCCCCTGATCACCGCGGCCACGAACGACGCGACGAACGAGTTGTAGCCGGGCCGGCCGTGCTCGCCGTAGAGGTTCGGGAGGAGCACGTCGGTGAAGGTGCCGCCGGTCTCACCGGCGCAGGCGCGCAGGACGTCGGCCGCCCCCGCCTTGCCCTCGGCGTACGGCGACCCGTTGCCGACCTGGATGGAGTTGGCGAACACCACCGAGACCGGTCGACCCGCTGCGCGCACGGCGGTGGCGACGTCGGCGGCGAGGGCGACGTTGCCGTCGACGAGCTCACTGTCGTCGGCCCGGTTGATGCCGGCGACGTGGATGACCGCGTCGGCGTCCGCGACGAGCCCGGGCAGCTGTGACCAGGTGTCACGGCCGACCGCGACCACGGTGTGGTCGGTGGTGGCGTGCAGCAGGCACCGGGTGTGCCAGCCCAGGAAGCCCTCGGCACCGGTGAGGACGATCCTCATCGGATCGCCAGCTCCGCCTGGACCTCCGGGATGGTGCGCAACAGGTCCTGGGTCGCGGCGATGTCGAGCCGGTGGGTGTTGTCGGAGGCGTAGTCCTCGACGTGCGAGATCTCGTCCTCGCCCTCGGAGAAGTACTTCTCGTACTGCAGGCCGCGGGTGTCGAGGGGCACCCGGAAGAAGTCGCCCTGGTCTTGTGCCTTGGCGAACTCCTCGCGGGAGAGCAGGGTCTCGTGCAGCTTCTCGCCGTGGCGCATGCCGATGACGCGGACGTCGGGCTCACCTTCGACGAACAGCCCCGAGACGGCGCGGGCCAGCGTGTCCACGGTCGACGCGGGGGCCTTCTTGACGAACAGGTCTCCGGGCTCGGCGTGGAAGAAGGCGTGCTTGACCAGCTCGACCGACTCGCCCAGCGACATCAGGAAGCGGGTCATCCGGGGCTCGGTCAGCGTCAGCGGCTGGCCGGCGCGGAGCTGGGCGACGAAGGCCGGGATGACCGAGCCGCGGGAGTACATGACGTTGCCGTAGCGGGTGACCGAGACCGTCATGTGCGAGTCGGGGTTGTTGCGCGCGTAGGCCTGCGCGGTCTTCTCCATCAGCGCCTTCGACATGCCCATCGCGTTGACGGGGTAGACCGCCTTGTCGGTGCTGAGGCAAACGAGCGAGCGCACCCCCGCCGCTGCGGCGGTCTCGATGACGTTGTGGCTGCCGACGACGTTGGTCTTCACCGCCTGCTGGGGGAAGAACTCGCACGACGGCACCTGCTTGAGGGCCGCGGCGTGGAAGACGAAGTCGGCGCCGGAGACGGCCGCCTTGACGCTGTCCGCGTCGCGCACGTCGCCGAGGAAGAAGCGCATCCGCTCGTCGCTGAACGCCCGGCGCATGAGGTCCTGCTTGGCCTCGTCCCGGCTGAAGATGTTGACCTGGGCGGCGCCCTCCTCGAGCAGGTGCCGGGCCATCACCGACCCGAACGAACCGGTGCCGCCGGTGATCGTCACCACCTGCCCCGCGACGCTCCGGTCGGGGGTGGGGGTCGTGGTGAGGTTCAGGGCGGGGTCGACCTGCGACATGCGGGCTCCTTGATCTGCGTGCTGCTGGCTGAGTGCGAGTCCGAGCGGGGAGCTGCCCCGGTCGACGGACTCCGGGTCAGGGGGTCTGGCGGAAGGTGGGCCGCGGCATCGGCGAACTGGCCTCGCGTGGCGCACCCGGTCGGATCAGCTGGTCGGGGGCCAGCGGGGGTACGTCCACGCTCCGGATGAGCGGGTGCTCGGTCGGCTGAGGGGACTCGTCGTCGGAGAAGAGGACCTCGGCGAGCTTCTCGCCGGGACGGAGCCCGGTGAAGGTGATGTCGACGTGGTCACGGCCCGAGAGGGCGATCATCCGCTTGGCGACCTCGAGGATCTTCACCGGCTTGCCCATCTCGAGCACCATCACCTCGCCCTGGTGGCCGATGGCGCCGGCCTGGATGACCAGCTCGCACGCCTCGGGGATGGTCATGAAGTAGCGGGTGACCTCGGGGTGGGTCACGGTGAGCGGGCCACCGCGCTCGATCTGGCTGTTGAAGGTGGTCAGCATGGAGCCGCGCGAACCGAGCACGTTGCCGAATCGCACGCTGATGTAGGGCTTCTGGCTCAGGTGGGCGTGCCACGACGTGAGCTGCTCGGCCGTGCGCTTGGTCGAGCCCAGCACGCTGGTCGGCTCGGCCGCCTTGTCGGTGGAGATGTTCACGAACCGCTCGACGTCGTACTCGTCGGCGAGCTCGAGGAGGTTGAGGGTGCCCAGCACGTTGGTCTTCCAGCCCTCGGCCGGGAAGCGCTCGAGCATCGGCAGGTGCTTCAGCGCCGCGGCGTGGAAGACGATCTCGGGCCGGTGCTCCTCGAAGATGGCGCGCAGGCTGTCGGACTCGCGGATGTCGACCAGCACCGTGTCGGGCGCGTCGAGCAGGCCGTGGCCGAAGATCGCCAGCTGCACCGAGTGCAGCGCCGACTCGTCGCGGTCCAGCATGATCAGCGAGGCCGGGCCGAAGCGGTGCACCTGACGGGAGAGCTCCGCGCCGATCGAGCCGCCGGCGCCGGTGATGAGCACCCGCTTGCCGGTGATGTAGCCGGCGATGCCGGTGACGCTCGTCGAGACCTGGTGGCGGCCGAGCACGTCGGCGATCTCGACCTTGCGGATGTCGGTGGCGGCGACCCGCCCCCCCATCAGCTCGCTGACGGTCGGGAGGACCAGGAACTCGACGTCGGCCTTCGCGGCCGCCTCCTGCACGTGGCCGATGAACCGTCCGGAGGCGTCGGGGATCGCCAGGATCAGCGAGTCCACGTCGAGCTCCTTGACCAGCGAGTGCAGCTGGCTGCCCGAGCCGACGACCGGGACGCCCTGGATCTTGAGGTGTCGACGACCCGTGCTGTCGTCGATGAAGCCGACGGCCTCGTAGCTGCGGCTCAGGTCGCCGCGGATCAGGCGGAGCACCTGGCTGCCGGCGTCGCCGGCGCCGTAGATGAGGACCTTGCGCACGCGGTCGCTGGGAGGGGCCTCGCCGCGGTCCCGCACGGCCCGCCAGAACCAGCGGCCGGCCGCCGAGGCGAGGAAGGCGATGGGCGGCGTGAGGATGGGGAGGCTGCGGGGAACGTCGCTGTTGACGAACGGGGCAGAGACGGTCGTCAGCACGGCCACGGCGGCGAGCCGCAGGGCGAGGCCGATCGCCTCGTCGAAGGAGCCGACGATGTAACGGCCACGGTAGAAGCGGGAGCCGTAGCCGATCAGGAGGATGAGCGCGGCGGCCAGGATGACGTAGCGCATCACCGCCGTCCAGGTGTCCTCGGGAATCGAGAACTCGAACCGGACGCCGAGCACGACCACCGTGGCGAGGGTCCAGCTGAAGACGTCCCACAGGGCCAGCAGGGCGCGCCGGGCGTTGGGGTTGCTCGTCACCGCTCGACCCCCGATGCCCACGATGAAGCCTCCCCGATTGCCGTCACTGGTTTCGACGCTTTTCAGCCACGGGATCGTATCGCGTCGCGGCGAGGAAGCCGACTTCCGCGCAGGCGGCCGAGGAGGCTCAGTCGGTCACCACGGCCCGCAGGGTGCGCAGGATGATCATCAGGTCGCCGCGGAGGCTCCGCGTCTCGACGTACTCGGCGTACCTGCGGGCCTTGTACGGCAGCAGCGTCTCGACGTAGTAGGCCTCCTGGTCGTCGGCGGCCGCGAGCAGGTCCGACTCGTTGCGCAGCTCGAGCGAGACCGGGTCGGTGATGCCGGGGCGCACGGAGAGGATCCGGTCGCGGTACTCGGTCGGCCACAGGGCGGCGTACCTGGGCACCTCGGGTCGCGGACCGACCAGGCTCATCTTGCCGCGGAGCACGTCGAACAGCTGGGGCAGCTCGTCGAGCTTCGTCTTGCGGAGGACCCGGCCGGTGCGGGTGATCCGGGACTCGCCGCTCGAGGTCACCTCGGGGCCGGCGTGCCCCTCGTGCATGGTGCGGAACTTGTGGATGGTGAACGTCTCGCCGCCCAGGCCGACACGCTGCTGCCGGAAGATGACCGAGCCCGGGGAGTCGACCCGCACCAGGCCGGCGACCAGGCCGAGCACCGGCGAGGCGAGCACCAGCCCGACGGCGGAGGCGATCAGGTCGACGAGTCGCTTGGGGTCGGGACCCCTGCTCACCCGAGGACCTCGCGGACGACGGCGACGACCCGCTCGACCTGCTCGTCGCTCATTGACGAGAAGATCGGCAGGCTGACCGCCCGGTGGTACTCCGCCTCGGCGACCGGGCAGCTCGCCTCGGTGAGTCGGCAGCTGTCGCGCCAGTAGGGGTGCCGGTGCAGGGGGATGAAGTGCACGCTGCACGAGACGCCGAGCGCCGCCAGCTGCTCGATGAACCCGTCGCGCGTGACTCCGGCGCTGTCGTGGAGCCGGAGGACGAAGAGGTGCCAGGCGTGCTGCTCGCGCGGCAGGTCGAGCCCGGCGGGCAGGTGGACGGGCAGGTCGGCGAAGGCTGCGGCGTACCGCTGTGCGATCGAGTGGCGCTTGGCGGCCATCTCGACCGAGCGGCCGAGCTGCACGCGGCCCATCGCGGCGGCCGGGTCGGGCAGGTTGTACTTGTACCCGGGGGCCACGACCTCGTAGTGCCACGAGGGCGCCGTGCTCCGGTAGCGGTCGAACACGTCGCGCGAGATGCCGTGCAACCGCATCGTGCGGATCCGGCTGGCGAGCGCGGGGTCGGTCACGGTGACCATGCCGCCCTCGCCGGTCGTCATCGTCTTGGTGGCGTAGAAGCTGAACACCACCGCGTCACTCGCGCCGGCGCCGATCGGCACGCCGTCGGACTCCACCGGGTGGGCGTGCGCGGCGTCCTCGACCACCTTGAGGTCGTGGCGCGCGGCGAAGGCGGCGAGCTCGGCGCGCGGCACCGGCAGACCGGCGAAGTGCACGGGGATGATCGCCTTCGTGCGCGGGGTGACCGCCCTCTCGGCGGCAGCGAGGTCGATGTTGAGGGTGTCGGGGTGCACGTCGACCACGACGACGTCGGCACCGAGGTAGCGCACGACCTCACCGCTCGCGGTGAACGTCCAGTCGGGCACGAGCACCTCGTCACCGGGTCCGATGCCACACGCCTCCAGGGCGAGGTGCAGGCCGGCGGTGGCGGAGTTGACGGCGATCGCGATGACGTCGGCGCCGTCGTCTTGGACCGCCGCGGCGAACTCCTTCTCCAGCGCCGCCGCGTTCGGCCCGGTCGTGATCCAACCCGACCGCAGGGTCTCGACGACCGCCGCGATCTCGGGCTCCCCGATGTCGGGCAGCGCGAACGGGATGTGGGCGGGACTCGACACGGGTGGCTCTCCTCAGCAGGGGTGCCGGTAGCGGCGCGCCTACACTAACGAGCGGTTTTCGACCTCACGGAATCCTCAATCCCCGACCCATCACAAGGACGTCACCGTGCGCGTGGGCCTGCTGACCCAGTGGTACGACCCAGAGCCCGGGCCCGCGGCCCTCCCGGGGGTGCTCGCGCGCGGCCTGGTCGCCCGCGGCCACGAGGTCACCGTCCTCACCGGCTTCCCCAACTACCCGTCCGGGCAGCTGACCGACGGGTACGAGATGTCGCGCCGCCACGACGAGATCCTCGACGGGGTGCGCGTCCGCCGCGTGGCGCTCTACCCGAGCCACGACGCGTCCGCGGTCCGGCGCCTGGCCAACTACGCCAGCTTCGGCGCCTCCGCCCTCCTCTCGGGCACCGACGCGCTGCGCGACATCGACGTGTTGTGGGTCAACTACTCGCCGATCACCGTGGCGCCGGCGATGTGGTGGGTGCGGCACCGGCACGGTGTCCCGACCGTGGTGCACGTGCTCGACCTGTGGCCCGACACGGTGATGGCCGGCGGGTTCGGCGAGGGTGCGCTCAGCCGCCGGGCGCTGGGCGCGACGGTCAACGCGTGGGTCAACCGGATGTACGCCAGCGCCGCCCGGGTGGTCGTCAACTCGCCCGGCGTCCGCGACGTGCTGACCGGGCGGGGCGTCGACCCGGCCACGATCGAGTACGTCCCGCTGTGGGCCGACGAGAGCGTCTGCCGGCCGACCGGCGACGGTTGGCGGTCGCGCCTCGACCTGGGGGACGACGACGTCGTACTGCTCTACGCGGGCACCCTGGGCGAGGCCCAGGGGCTCGACACCCTCCTCGAGGCCTGTGCCCGGGTCGACGACCCACGGTTCGTCTGCCTGGTGGCGGGGTCCGGGGTCGCCGAGGAGTCGCTGCGCACGCGGGCCGTCTCGCTGGGCCTGACCAACGTCCGGTTCGTCGGCCGCTTCCCGCAGGGTGAGATGACCGAGCTGATGGGGGCCGCCGACGCCTCGTTCGTCTCGTTGCGTGACCACCCGCTCTCGCGGATCACGATGCCGAGCAAGTTCCAGGCCGCGCTGGCCTCGGGTCGGTGCGTGGTGGTCTCGGCCGACGGCGACCTGGCCGAGGCCGCCCGGGCCAGCGGTGCCGGCTTCGTCGCCGCGGGCGGGGACGCCGACGATCTCGCCGAGGCGCTGCGGTCGCTCTGCGCCACCGGCCGACCCGGCCTGCAGCGGCTCGGCCTGGCCGCCCGCGAGGCCTACGAACGTGGCTACTCGGTCCAGGTCGGGGTCGACCACATGGAGCGCGTCCTCGCCGAGGCGTCCGGCGCCCTCCACCCGTCCGCCGTGGACGACGGCGAGCTGGTCGTGCGGCGACTGGCCTCCGGTGACGTGGCCGAGGCGGCCCGGCTGCACCGGGTGGCGTTCCCGGACTTCTTCCTCAGCGCGCTGGGCGACCGGTTCCTGCGTGAGTTCTACCTCGGCTTCGTCGACGACCCGACGGCCGTCACCGCGGTCGTGCGCACGGCCGGTGGCCGGCTGGCGGGCGTCGCCGTCGGCACCACCCGCCCCGACGGCTTCTTCAAGCGGCTGCTGCGCAGGCAGTTCCGGGGCTTCGTGGTCGCCAGCGTCCTGGCGACGCTGCGCCGGCCGACCGCAGCCGTCCGGCTCCTGCGGGGACTCGTCTACCGGGGTGAGCCGTCGGGCACTGGCGCGCTGCTCAGCTCGATCTGTGTCTCGCCCGCCGTGCGTGGCCGCGGGGTAGGCGCGCGCACCCTCGCCGAGTGGACCGACGAGGCTCGCCGGCTGGGTGCCCCGACGGCCCACCTGTCGACCGACGCCGACGGCAACGAGGCCGTCAATCGCTTCTACGCCGCTCACGGCTGGCGTCTCGCCCACGGCTACACGACGCGCGAGGGCAGACGAATGCATCTCTACGAGCGCGACGTCGGCGAATCAGGCCACGGCCACTCCGTTGTCTAGAGTGGACGACCGAGCCAGCAGCCGTTCGGGGCGCCGGCCGGGGACGGAAGGCTGGTCGTGCGGATGACCGCGCAGACTCGGGAGTCGAGCAGGGCACCGCTCGCGTGGGACGAGTGGCTGGGACTGGGCGTCGTGCTCACCCTGCTCACGTTCTTCACGGTGCCGATGCCGTTCCCGCTCACCGACTCCGGCACGCTCGACGTCTTCCCCGGGGAGTTGCTGGCGGTCCTGCTGGGCGCCGTGCTGGTGGTCCGGTTCGTGGCCCGGCGGTACGTCCCCTCGCCGTACGCCATGAGGCTGCTGTGGGTGCTGGTCGCCTTCGTCGCCTGGTACGTCGTGGTGACCGCGGTCCGCTTCGCCACGGGCGAGGAGGTCAAGCAGAGCGGTCTCGCGCTGCGCTCGTCGGTGGTCCCGCTGGTCTGCTACTTCCTGATGGACGCGAAGCTCGAGAAGGCGCGACGCGTGGTCGCCGGGCTGGTGCTGCTCAACCTGGCCGTCACCGTGTTCCACCTGCCCGAGTGGCAGGACATGCGGATGTCGGACTACCTCGGCAACTCGATGGTCTACGCCGGCCTGCTCGTCCTGCTGATCCCCCTCAACACCTACGCACTGGTCCGGCCGGTGGCCGCCGGCCTGTTCGGCCGGGTGCTGCGCATCAGCGCGCTCGCCAACCTGTTCTTCGCCCTCGTGATGCCGGTGTGGACCGGTTCCCGTTCGCTGACCATGCTGTGCTTCCTGGTGTTCTTCGCCTGCCTCGTGATGATGGTGCGCGACCGACGGGTGCTGCTGTCGCTGGGCGCGGTCCTCGTGATCGCGTTCGCCGCGCACGCCGTGGTCTGGAAGACCAACCCGGGCGGGGCGGCGTTCGGGATCTACCGGGTGGTGCCGATGCCGCCGATGTCCGCCGCGGACGCCGACGAGGTGCACCGCAAGGCTCTCGACGACGTCAAGAAGGTCACCGACCGCGAGAAGAACCGGGCCGATCTGAGCCGCGGGGTCCTCCAGCAGGAGTCGCTCGACGAGATCCGCGAGGACCCGTTCTTCACCGACGGACGCCTCTACTTCCCCTACGAGAACGACCTCGGCGAGGAGGAGGCGACCGCCCACAACTTCGTGCTCGAGCACATCAACGCGTACGGCGTGATCGGCTTCGGCCTCTATCTCGCGCTGTTCGTCGCGGCGCTGTGGCCCGGCTGGCGGCGGCTGCGGGCCCGCGCCCCCGGGGCAGCCGAGAACATCGCGGCCTTCGGCACGGTGCTCACGGCCATGGCGTTCTCGCTGGCCCAGCCGACGATGCTCATCTTGAGCATCGTGATCCCGCTGTGGCTGGTGGTCGGCGCGCTGAAGAGCCTGCAGGTCGCCGAGATGGGCGACGAGCGCGCGGAGGAGATGGTTCATGCCTGACGCGCTCCCACCCAGGGTGCTGGTCGTCAGTCACAACCCCTTCAGCGATCTGCAGAGCAACGGCAAGACGCTCGCCGCGTTCTTCGAGGGTTGGCCGGTCGACCGGCTCGCCCAGCTGTACTTCACGCTCGACGACCCGGCGTTCACGGTCTGCCGGCGCTTCTTCCGGGTCACCGACCTCGACATGCTCAAGGCGACCCTGGGTCGTCCCGGAAGCGCCGGACCGGTCGTCGAGGCCCAGCGGGCCGAGGACGCGGCGGGCAAGGAGCGGCTGCACGGCAACCGGCTCTACCGGCTCGTGCGGCAGGTCTTCCAGCAGCGCTGGCCGGTGGCCCTGCTGGCGCGCTCGCTGTTCTGGGGCCGGCGCCGTTGGGCGAGCGCCGACCTCGAGCGGTGGCTCGACGAGGTCGACCCCGAGCTGGTCTTCTTCCAGAGCAGCAACTGCACCTTCGCCTTCGACATCGTCGAGGACATCTGCCGGCGCCGGGGCATCCCGCTCCTGATGGAGACGACCGACGACTACGTCACGGCCACCGGTGGGCTGGACCCGTTCGGGTGGCTGCACCACCGACGCATCAGTCGGGCGTACGCCGCCGCGGTCGGCCGCTCCGATGCGGTCATCGCGATCGGCGAGCTGATGGCCGAGGAGTACTCCGAGCGCTTCGGCGGCCGCTACCTGGTGGCGATGAACTCCGTCGACGGGGTCACCAACGTCGACCAGCCCGCGCCCGAGACCGACCCGGTGGTGCTGCACTTCGCCGGCAACCTGGGCCTCAACCGCTGGCGGGTGCTGGGCGCGATCGGTGGCGCGCTCGATGAGCTCCACCGGCGACACGGCATCGACGCCCGGCTCGAGGTCTACTCGCTCGGCACCCCCGAGCCCGCCGAGCTGGCCCAGCTCACCGCCTCGCCGAGGGTGGAGTTCCTCGGCTCGCGCGACGCCGACTTCCTGGCCGAACGCCGGCGCGAGGCCACCCTGCTCGTGCACGTGGAGTCCTTCGACCGCAAGAACCGGCACATCACCCGGCTGTCGGTGTCGACGAAGATCCCCGAGTACCTCGCCGCCAACCGTGCCGTCCTCGCGGTCGGCCCCGCCGATGTCGCCTCGATCCGCTACCTCGCCGACCACGCCGCCGGCGCGGTCGTCACGTCACCGGACGTCGACGCACTGACTGCCGGGTTGGCGGCCGCGTTGGGTGATCCCGCCGCCCGGGCGTCGTACGCCGCCCGCGGCCTGGAGCTCGTCGAGCAGAACCACCTCAAGCCCACGATCGCCGCGATGGTCCGCGGCGCGATCGACGACGCGGTCGCCCGTACATGAGCGCCCCGTCGTCCGGCGGGCCGCTGCCGCCCCAGGCGCGCGGTGCCGGCTTCTGGAGCAGCGCGCTCGCCTACACGGGAGGCGCCCTCGCGCTGCAGGCGTTCAACTTCCTGCTCACCCCGACGTTCAGCCACGTCATGTCGCAGGCCCAGCTCGGGCTCGCGGCCAACTACCTCTTCTGGGCCACCCTCTTCGGCCTGGTGATCGGCCTGCAGCTGCACGGGAGCCTCAACAACGCCGTCACCCGTTTCGGCGCGGACTCCTCGGCCAGCTTCATCCGCACCGTCATGCCGCTCTACCTGGTGCCCACCACCCTGCTCCTCGCCGTGCTCCTGGTGGCGCGCGACTTCTGGGAGCGCGCGCTGGGCCTGCCGTGGGAGTGGCTCGTACTGGCCGTCGGCAACGGCGTGCTCTTCGCGATCACCAACATGGCGGCGACCCATGCCGTGGTGAGCGGGCGCCGGGTCCGCTACCTCTCACTGATGTTCTGCTCGAGCGTCGGCGCCGGCGTGCTCGGCCTGGCGCTGATCGGGCTGATGACCGACGACGCCCTCGCCCGGGTATGGGGCTACGTCCTGGCCCAGGTCGGCGCGCTGCTCATCGCGGTGACCGCGCACCGTGGCGGCTGGGGCGCCCGGCACGCGCCGTACCTCGCCTTCGCGCTGCCGATCGCCCTCCCGCTGCTGCTCCACGAGGTGCTCTTCCACATCACCAACAGTGCCAACCGGGTCATCCTGCTGACGATGGACGGCGCCGCCTCGGCGGGTGTCTTCGCGTTCGCCGCCACCCTCGGCGGCATCGCCGCGCTGATGGCCACGGCCATCAACGCGGCGTGGACCCCGTGGTACTTCGCCCGCACCAAGGATGCCGAGCACGAGCTGGTGCTGCCCGCCGCCCGGGAGTTCCTGGCCCTGTTCGCGCTGGCCATGGCGGCCGGGATGCTGGTCAGTCCGGAGCTGCTGCGGTTCGTCAGCGCCGAGCCGTTCTGGGAGGGCGCCCGGATCGTGCCCGTCTTCATCGCGGTGGGGTCGATGACGTTCGTGTTCAACCTGGCCGCCAACTACATCGTCTACGTCCGCCGGACGCCCCTGATCCTCGCGATCTCGGCGGTCGCGGTGGCGATCAACCTCGGCCTCGGGATCGCGCTGGCGCCGAGCCGCGGCATCGACGGGGTGGCCCTCGCCACCATCGCCGCGACCACGTGGATGGCGCTTGCGGCGCTGGTCGTCTCGATGCGGCTCGGTTGCCCGAACCTGCCGTTCCCGTTGCTGTTCGGGGGCGTGGTCGCATCGCTCGCCGTGCTGGGGACGACCCAGCTGCTGGCCGACCACTGGCTGCTGCGGTGGCTGATGGCGCTGGCTGCTGCCTTGTTCTGGTCGGTGCTGGTCCTCGGCAAGCTTCGGTCCTGGCGACGGTCGCGTCCTACGCTCTCCTCGTGAGGGTGACGTGACACGAACCGGACGGCGGGCGGGAGGGCGCGCACTGGTCGCCGCTGCCCTTCTCTCCCTTGCCCTGGCCGCGTGCGGCGAGGGAACGCCGCAGGCGGCGCCGTCACCCGGCGCGACCGCCGAACCGCCGCTGGTGCCCTCCGCGTCCAGCGCGCCGGCCGACCCGGAGCACTCAGTGGCGCCGCCCGGCAAGAACAAGGACTGCTGCACGGCCGCCGACATCCTGGTCTACAGCCAGCGGAGCCTGCCCGACGCGCTCGCCGACGAGATCCGCAAGGTCAAGGGCATCAGCGCCACGGAGTCGCTGTCGCTCGGCCAGGTGGGCATCCACAACCAGGTCATCACGATCGGCGCCGTCGACCCGGCGACGTACCGCAACTTCGCGCCGGCCAACAGTGCCCAGCTGCAGGAGGTGTGGGATCGGGTGGCCGGCGGCGAGCTCGCGATCGACACGGCGCTCGGCAGGAGGCTGCAGGACGACGCGGGCTACCTCAAGCTCGGCAACGACCAGGACGCCGCACGGGTGCACATCGGCGCCTACGCCCCGCAGGTGCCTCGCGTCGACGCGGTCGTGAACGAGAAGTGGGCCGAGGAGCTCGGCATGCGCATGGGCAACGCCCTCCTCGTCAACACCGGCCTCGTCTCACCCCAGGTCGTCCAGGACCGGATCCAGGCGATCGTCGGCAAGGACATGTCGGTGCAGATCCTGGGTCCCGACCTCGACGTGGACGCCGTGCAGACCGCCTTCCTGACCGGTGGCTCGGTCGCCGAGGCGGTCGGCACGTTCTCCTACCGGGTCATCGGGGGCGGCCGGATCGCCCCCGAGTCCTCGTGGGTCGACGCGAACATCCGCACCGAGGCCGTGCCGATCCTCGGCAGCGTCACGTGCCACAAGGTGATGATCCCGCAGCTGCGCGCCGCTCTCCTCGAGGTGCAGCGCGACGGCCTGGCCGACCGGATCCACCCGCGTGAGTACGCCGGCTGCTTCTACCCGCGCTTCATCGCCAACACCACCCAGCTCTCCCTGCACTCCTTCGGCATCGCGCTGGACCTGAACACGCCGGGCAACCAGCGGGGCACCGTCGGCGAGATGAACCGGGAGGTGGTGGCCATCTTCAAGAAGTGGGGCTTCGCCTGGGGTGGCGACTGGGGCTACACCGACCCGATGCACTTCGAGATGAACCGCCTCGTCGAGGTGCGCTGAGGGAGGGGTCGCCGGTTGCGCGAACGTTCCAGCAACGCCGGTTGCGCGAACGTTCCAGCAACGGGTGGGCCCCAGCCCCGGACCCGCAGCGCCGCCGACCGCGACCCGGCGAGTGTCACCATGACCCCATGACCGCCGGACTCCTCCTTGCTGCCGGCGCCGGTCGCCGGATGGGCTCGCCCAAGGCGCTCCTGCACGACGCGGACGACACCGGCTGGCTGCGTCGTGCGGTGCAAACCCTGGCCGACGGTGGCTGCGCCCCGGTGTACGTCGTCCTCGGTGCCGGCGCCGGGGAGGCCCGGCCGCTCCTGCACGGGCTGGACGTCACGGTGGTCGTGGCCGACGACTGGGACGACGGCATGAGCGCCTCGCTGCGGGCCGGGCTGAGTGCGATCACCGGCGCGGACGCCGTGCTGGTCACCCTCGTCGACCTCCCCGACGTCTCGGAGACCGTCGTGGCCAGGGTGCTGGCGAGCGGGTCGGGCCCGGCGGTCCTCGCCCGGGCGACGTACTCCGGCAAGCCGGGGCACCCGGTGCTGATCGGCTCCGACCACTGGCCGGAGCTGGTCGAGACGGCGACCGGGGACGCCGGCGCCCGGGACTACCTCGCCACCCGCGAGGTCGCCCTCGTGGAGTGCGCGGACCTGGCCACCGGGCAGGACGTCGACACCAGGCTCGACACCGGGCTCGACACCAGGCTCGACACCGGGCTCGACACCGGACGAGACCGGCCAACGTCCGGCCAACGTCCCCGCACGTAACCTCGGGGTATGGATTCCGCGTCCGACGTCGCCACCCGTCTCGGCACGGTCGGCTACCTCGCCGACCCGGAGCTGGCCACCGTCGTCTTCCTCGCCACGCGCATGCAGCGGCCGCTGCTGCTCGAGGGCGAGCCCGGCACCGGCAAGACCGCCCTCGCCGAGGCGCTGGCGCAGTCGCTCGACCTGCCGCTGATCCGCCTGCAGTGCTACGAGGGCATCGACGCCACGCAGGCGCTCTACGACTGGGACTTCCCCCGCCAGATCCTGCACCTGCGCGCCCTCGAGGCCGTCGCCGGCGGCAGCGCCGCGGGCTCCGTCGAGGAGGCCGAGAAGAGCCTGTACGACGCCCGGTTCCTGCTCGCGCGACCCGTGCTCCAGGCGCTCCAGCAGAGCCCGGCCGTGCTGCTGGTCGACGAGGTCGATCGCGCCGACGACGAGTTCGAGGCGTTCCTGCTGGAGGTCTTGTCGACCTGGCAGGTCACCGTGCCGGAGCTCGGCACCGTGGCCGCGGCGGAGCCGCCGATCGTCGTCCTCACCTCCAACCGCACCCGCGAGCTGCACGACGCGCTCAAGCGGCGCTGTCTCTACCACTGGATCGACCACCCGGGCCTGGAGCGTGAGGTCCAGATCGTCCGCTCGCGCGCCCCCGAGGTCTCCGAGACCCTGGCCCGCCAGGTGGTCAACGTCGTCCAGCAGCTGCGCGACCGCGACGACCTGCTCAAGCCCCCGGGGGTCGCCGAGACCATCGACTGGGCGCGCGCGCTCACCCACCTCGGCACCGCCGACCTCGACCTGGCCTCGGCCGCGGCGTCGCTGGGCGCGCTGGTGAAGTACCGCGAGGACGCCGACCGGGTCCGCCAGGCGCTCGACCGGATGCTCACGACATGACCACCGAGGCGCTCCGGCAGCCCGACGAGATCCTGCTCGGGTTCACCCGCGCGCTCCGGGCCGCGGGCGTGCCGGTCACGCCCGACCGCTCGTACGGCTTCCTCGAGGCCACGGCGCTGCTCGGGCTCGACGACCAGAGCGCCACCTACTGGGCCGGCCGGGCCACGCTCTGCGCCGGGCCCGACGACCTGGCCCGCTACGACCAGGTCTTCCACGCCTGGTTCAACGCCCGTGACGGGCTGCCGCGTCCTCGCCCGGCGACCACCCCCAGCCAGACGGTGTCGGCGTTCCCCGAGAGCGAGTCGACGGGCGACGGTTCGGAGCTGGAGGACGAGGCCATCCTCGCCGCCGCGACCTCCACCGAGGTCCTTCGCCACCGCGACGTCGCCTCCCTCGACATGGCCGAGAAGGCCCGGTTGGCCGCCCTCTTCGCCCGGCTCGACCCGCGCGCCCCGCTGCGTCGTACGGCGCGGCACCAGCGCTGGCACCGCGGCACCCTCGACGCGTCACGCACCATGCGGCTGAGCATGCGCCGGTTCGGGGAGCCCGCCGAGATCGTCTGGCGCAGGCGCCGTCAACGGCCACGCCGGATCGTTCTCCTCATCGACGTCTCCGGCTCCATGAGCGGGTACGCCGACGCGCTGCTGCGGCTGGCCCACCGGTTCGTGGTCACCGGCGACCGGGTCGAGGTGTTCACCGTCGGCACCCGGCTCACCCACCTCACCCGTGCGATGCACCACCACGACCCCGAGCGGGCGATCGTGGCCGCGGGCGACACCGTGCCCGACTGGTCGGGTGGCACCCGGCTGGGCGAGACGCTCAAGGTGTTCCTCGACCGCTGGGGCGCCCGTGGCATGGCGCGCGGCGCCGTGGTGGTGATCTTCAGCGACGGCTGGGAGCGCGGCGACGCGGCGCTGCTCGCCGAGCAGATGCAACGGCTGCACCGCATCGCTCACCGGGTCGTCTGGGTCAACCCCCACCGCGGCAAGGAGGGCTACGCGCCCGTCCAGCAGGGCATCGCCGCGGCGCTGCCGCACATCGACGACTTCGTCGCCGGCCACTCGCTGGCGACCTTCGCCGACCTCTGCAAGGTGGTGGCCCGTGCGTGAGGTGATGCCCGAGCTGCTGGCCTGGTGGGAGGCCGGTGAGACGGTCGGCGTCGGCACGGTCGTCGCGACCTTCCAGTCCGCACCCCGCCCGCCGGGCGCCTCCATGCTGGTCGGACCCGGCGGCGAGGCGGTCGGGTCGGTGTCCGGCGGCTGCGTCGAGGGCGCGGTCTACGAGCTCGGCCAGGGCGTCGTCGACTCGGGAGCCCCCGTGCTCGAACGGTACGGCGTGTCCGACGACGACGCCTTCGCCGTCGGGCTGACCTGCGGGGGCGTCCTGGACGTCTTCGTCGAGAAGGTGAACCGCGAGACCTTCCCCGACCTCGGCGAGATCGCCGCCGACATCGACGCCGGTCGGCCGATCGCGCTAGCCACCGTCATCGAGCACCCCGACCCGGCCCGGCTGGGCCGCCGGTTGATCGTCCGGCCCGACGCGGACGTCGAGCGCTCCGGGTCCATCGGCAGCCCGCGGGCCGACGACGCCGTGGCCGACGACGCCCTCGGCCTGCTGGCCGCCGGCCACAACGGCACGCTGACCTACGGTCCCGACGGCGAGCGCCGCGGCGAGGGCATGCGGGTGTTCGTCTGGGCGTTCGCGCCCCCGCCGCGGATGCTGGTCTTCGGGGCCATCGACTTCGCCGCGGCCGTCGCCCGGATGGGCGCGTTCCTCGGCTACCACGTCACGGTCTGCGACGCCCGGCCCGTCTTCGCCACCAGCTCGCGCTTCCCCGGCGCCGACGAGGTGGTCGTGCAGTGGCCGCACCGCTACCTCCAGGCCGAGGCCGACGCCGGCCGCATCGACCAGCGCACCGTGATGTGCGTGCTGACCCACGACCCCAAGTTCGACGTGCCCCTGCTCGAGATCGCGCTCCGCCTCCCGGATGTGGCCTACGTCGGGGCGATGGGCTCGCGGCGTACCCACGACGACCGGCTGGCCCGGCTCCGCGAGGCCGGCCTCACCGACGAGGAGATCGGCCGACTGAGCAGCCCGATCGGCCTGGACCTCGGTGCCCGCACCCCCGAGGAGACGGCCGTCTCGATCGCCGCCGAGATCGTGGCCCGGCAGTGGGGCGGGACCGGTCACCGGCTGGCCGGGGTCAGCGGCCGCATCCACCAGCACCCGACCGTCTCGCGCTGACCGATCTCGTCCGAGCCGGCAGGCCCACGATCAGGCACCTCGCGCTACGGTGACGGTGGTCACACCCGTTCTTCCCTTGAGGGGTCATGAGCGCCCACCGCGAGCTGCGCGACAGACGCTTCGAGGCCGTCCAGGCCTGGACGGCGTTCGTGGAGCACGGAGACGGTGCGGTTGAGCGGGTGCGGCCGGAGATCCGCGACAGCTGGGAGCTCTCCACCCACTCGGTCACGCCCGACCTGACCGAGGCGCCGCTCGCCGACGAGTCCGACACCGCGGCCTACTGGCGCCAGTCGCCGTTGCAGACCGCGGTCGAGCGCGTCGAGTCGGACCTGCGCCGGACCGCCGAGGACGGCGACCTCGTCATCGCGATCACCGACGCGCAGACCCGGATCCTGTGGACCTACGGCGGCCGGGTGATGCGCCGCGAGGCCGAGACCGTCAACTTCGTGCCCGGCGGCCGGTGGGACGAGGCCAGCGTCGGCACCAACGCGCTCGCCATCGCGAGTCGCACCGGCGACCCGGCGATGGTGTTCAGCGCCGAGCACTACGCCTCCATCGTGCACAACTGGGTGTGCTGGGCCGCACCCGTGCACGACCCGGTCACCGGCGAGCAGCTCGGCGTGATCGACCTGTCGACCACGTGGGACCGCACCCACCCGATCGGTTTGGCCACCGCCCGCGTCATGGCGCGGCTCATCGAGACGGCGATGCCCACCTCGCGGCGCGGCACCGGTCTGACGATCGCGCCGAGCGCGCCCGGCCTGACCCTCTCGCTGCTCGGCACCGCCGAGGCGTGGCTGGACGGCCATCGCCTGCTGCTCAACCGGCGGCAGACCGAGATCCTGGCGCTGCTCGCCATGCACCCCAACGGGCTGTCGCTCGAGCACCTCCACTCTCTGGTCTACGGCGACACGGCGGTCACCACGTCGACGCTCAAGGCCGAGGTCTCGCACCTCCGGTCGGCGCTGGGCGGTCAGCTGTCCTCCCGGCCCTACCGCCTCACCATGCCGGTCGCCACCGACATCGACGACGTGCAGCTGCTGCTCCGCCGGGGTGACGTGCGCGCGGCCGTCTCGGCGTACGGCGGCGACCTGCTGCCCGGCACCAACGCACCGGCGCTGGTCGAGATGGGCGACTACCTCGCGGTCAGCATGCGCGAGGCGCTGCTGGCCGACCCCGACCCGGAGGCGGTGCTGCGCTACACCGAGCTCGCGCCCCACGACACCCAGGTCGTCGAGGTCTGCCTCGCCGCGCTGGGCTCGCGGGAGCACCCGGCCAAGGCGCTGCTCCGGGGCCGGCTGGCCGTCGCCGACCGCTGAGGCACCAGGTCCACCAGGCCTACGAGGCCTCGAACTCCCCGAGGCGGTCCCAGTGGTCGCCCTCCATGACGACGTTGCGCACCAGCGGCGTCTCGCTGACGTACTGCGGCAGCTCGGCCTGCGCCTTCTTGAAGTGCTCCGACGTCACGTGGGCCTCGGCCGCGTCGTCTCGGAAGGCCTCGATCAGGACGTACTCGTTGGGATCGTCGACGCTGCGCGACCACTGGAAGAACAGGTTGCCCTCCTCGGCCCGTGACGCCTCGGTGAACTCGCGGCTCAGCTCCGCCCAGTCGTCGGCGTACTCGGGCTTGAGCCTCCACTTGACGCAGATGAAGATCACGGGGCGTTCCTCTCGGGAGTGGGCTGCTGGTCGCGCCATGCTCGCACCGTGGGGCGCTGCGGCGACAGGCGGAGTTCGCTAGCGTTCGGCGGGTGACCCTCGACTTCGACGGCGAGGTCTGGTCGTGGCGCGGACCCGCGCCGTACCACTTCGTCAGCGTGCCGGACGCGGAGTGCGCCGACCTCCAGGAGGCTGCCGCGTTCGTCACCTACGGCTGGGGGATGATCCCGGTGACCGTCACCATCGGGGACACCGAGTGGACGACCTCGCTGTGGCCCAAGGACGGCGGCTACGTGGTGCCCCTCAAGGACAAGATCCGCCGGGCCGAGGGGATCGAGCTCGGCCACGTGGTCTCGGTGCGGCTGTTCGTCGACGTGTGAGCGCCGCTGAACGGCGGCTACACCGCCTCCAGCGCCTCGGCCGAGAGCGCGTCGCGCAGCTTCGACAGCCCGTCGCGGATCCGGCTCTTCGCGGTGCCGAGAGGGATCTGCAGCACCCGGGACACCTCGATGTAGGTGTAGCCGCCGAAGTAGGCCAGGCGGATGGCGTCGCGCTGCGCGGGGGCGAGAGCGCCGAGGGCGGTGCGGACGCGGATGGCCTCGAGGGAGGCGTGCGCCGCCGTCGCGGTCTCGTCGTACGGAGTCTCGGCCGCACGTTCGGCGTGGGCGCTGTCGCGCCGGCGCCAGGCCTCGCTCGACCGGACGCGGTCGACCGCCCTGCGATGGGCCAGTGTCAGCACCCACGTGAGGGCGGTCCCTCGGGCCGGGTCGAAGCGCGCAGAGGTCTGCCAGAGCTCGAGGAGCACCTCCTGGGTGACCTCCTCGGACTGGTGCACGTCCCGGAGGACGCGCAGCACCAGGCCGTGGACGCGCGGCGCGACCGCGTCATACAGGTCGGCGAAGGCCTCGGCGTCGCCACGGCTCGACGAGACGAGCAGGGTCTCGAGGATCTCGGGAGCCGGGCTGACCGAACGAGCGGACAAGGTGTTTCCTTCGGATGAGTGGCGGAGGAGCCACCGGGTCTGCATGCCTTGTGCGCAAGCCTCTTGTGTACAAGGTAACTCACGGCGTGCCAGAATGGCAGGTATGGCCGAGATCGTTGCTGCGCCGCCGCTGTCCGAGCAGCTGTGCTTTGACCTGTACGCCGCGTCGCGGGCGGTGACCAGCGCCTACCGCCCGGCACTTCGCGAGCTCGGGTTGACCTACCCGCAGTACCTCGTGCTGATCGTGCTGTGGGAGCAGGAGACCTGCACGGTCCGCGAGCTCGCCGACGCGTTGCGGCTCGACCACGGCACGCTGACCCCGCTGCTGCGCCGGATGGAGGTCAGCGGCTTCATCGCCCGGCGCCGCGACAACGCCGACGAGCGTTTCGTCGCGATCTCGCTGACCGCCAAGGGCGAGGCACTGCGGGCCCACGCCGAGCGCATCCAGTGCGACATGAAGGAGGCCATGGGCCTCGACGCCGATGAGTTCTCCAAGCTGCAGGCCACCCTCCAGCGGCTGACGGCGAACGTCTCCGACTAGCCAGCCCCCCCGCTTCTCCGGGGTAGTCCGGTGCAATCTTGCTGTCCCGGACCGCTGCGACGACAGATCTGCACCGGACTACCCCCCACGCGGCGGCGGCGGGGGAGGCCTCCAACCATCGGCCAACCCGACCGGCCTAACGTGATCGACATCACCAGGCGTGAAGGTCGCGCAGGGCTGCCCAGGAGGCCGTACATGACCAAGATCGAACTCACCGTCGACGGTTCCAAGGTCTCGGACGAGGTGGAGCCACGCATGCTGCTCGTGCAGTACCTGCGCGAGAAGCTCGGCAAGACCGGCACCGTCATCGGCTGCGACACCAGCAACTGCGGCGCCTGCACGGTGCACCTCGACGGGCGCAGCGTGAAGTCGTGCAACGTGCTCGCCGTCCAGGCCAACGGGCACGAGGTCACCACCATCGAGGGTCTCGCCGCCACCCACGACGGCGCCGAGGGCGAGCTGCACCCGGTGCAGGAGTCGTTCCGCGAGTGCCACGGACTGCAGTGCGGGTTCTGCACCCCGGGAATGATCATGCAGGCCGTCGACCTGCTCGCCGAGAACCCGGACCCCACCGAGCAGGACGTCCGGCTCGGCATGGAGGGCAACCTCTGCCGGTGCACGGGCTACCACAACATCGTCAAGAGCGTGCTGCACGCCGCTGGAGGTGCCAAGTGACCGCGATCCAGGACAAGCCCGAGGCCGCCAAGCAGATCGGCCAGGGCCGCCGCCGCAAGGAGGACCAGCGGCTGATCACCGGCCGCACGCGCTGGACCGACAACATCACCCTGCCGGGGATGCTGCACCTGGCCATGGTCCGCAGCCCCTTCGCCCACGCCAAGATCACCAGCATCGCCGTCGCGGACGCGCAAGCCTCCGAGAACGTCGTCGCCGTGCTGACCGGCGCCGACCTCGGCGAGGGCCAGGGCGTGTGCATCAACGCCTGGGCGATCACCACCGACCAGGTGACTCCGACGCACGTGCCGATGCCGTCGGACAGGGTCACCTTCGCCGGCGAGATCGTGGCCGTGGTGGTGGCCCGCAGTGCCGCCGCCGCCCGTGATGCCGCCGAGCTCGTCGACGTCGAGTACGACGAGCTGCCCGCTGCGCTGGACCTCAAGAAGGCGGCCGCCGACGAGGTGCTGGCGCACCCCGACCTCGGCACCAACAAGTCCGCGTTCTGGAAGTTCGACTCCGAGGAGGCCGGCACCGGCGGCAACGTCGACGCGGCCATCGAGAAGGCCCGCGGCGACGGCATCGTGATCGAGCGGGAGTACCGCCAGCAGCGGCTGATCCCGGCGTTCATGGAGCCTCGCTCGACGGTCGTCGACCCGACCGGCGAGCAGATCACCATGTGGAGCGCGACCCAGATCCCGCACATCCTGCGGTTCGCGATCGCCGCGTCCACCGGGGTGCCGGAGTCCAAGATCCGGGTGATCGCCCCCGACGTCGGTGGCGGCTTCGGCGGGAAGCTGCAGCAGACCCCCGAGGAGATGATCACGTTCGCGGTCGCCCGCCGGCTCGGCAAGCCGGTGAAGTACACCGAGACCCGCTCGGAGTCGCTGATGGCCGCCCACCATGGCCGCGACCAGTGGCAGAAGATGACCCTGAGCGCCGAGAAGGACGGCACCGTCACCGGCCTCAAGGTCGAGCTGCTCGCCGACCTGGGCTCGTACGTCTCGATCATCGGTGGCGGCGTGCCGGTGCTGGGCGCGTTCATGTTCAACGCGATCTACAAGTTCCCGGCCTACCAGTTCAACTGCCAGACGGTCCTGACCAACAAGACCTGGACCGACGCCTACCGCGGCGCCGGGCGCCCGGAGGCGACGTACGCCATCGAGCGGCTGATGGACGAGCTGGCCACCGAGGTCGGCGTCGACCCGTTCGTGGTCCGCGAGAAGAACTGGATCACCCACGAGGAGTTCCCGTTCACCACGGTCGCCGGGCTGGAGTACGACACCGGCAACTACGAGGCGGCGACCGAGCAGGCCAAGGCCAACTTCGGGTACGACGAGCTGCGGGCCGAGCAGAAGCGGCGCCGCGACGCCGGCGACCGGGTCCAGCTCGGCATCGGCGTCTCGACCTTCACCGAGATGTGCGGCCTGGCGCCCAGCCGGGTGCTCGGCAGCCTCAACTACGGTGCGGGCGGCTGGGAGCACGCGAGCGTGCGGATGCTGGCCACCGGCAAGGTCGAGGTGACCACCGGTGCGTCGGCCCACGGCCAGGGGCACGAGACGGCGTTCAGCCAGATCGTCGCCGACCGGCTCGGCGTCGCGTTCGAGGACGTCGAGGTGCTGCACGGCGACACCCAGATCGCGCATCGCGGCCTGGACACCTACGGTTCCCGCTCCCTGGTGGTCGGCGGTGAGGCGCTCGTCCAGGCGGCCGACAAGGTGATCGAGAAGGCGAAGGTGATCGCTGCGCACCTGCTGGAGGCGTCGGCCGGCGACATCGAGTTCGAGGGCGGCCGCTTCGGCGTCCGCGGCACCGACCAGGGCCTGGCGATGGCCGAGATCGCGATGGCGACGTTCACGGCCCACAACCTGCCCGACGGGGTCGAACCCAGCCTCGACAGCGACGCGACCTACGACCCGGTGAACTTCAACTACCCGCACGGCACCCACCTGTGCGCGATGGAGGTCGACACCGAGACCGGCGGCGTGCTGATGCGCAAGTACACCTGTGTCGACGACATCGGGACCGTCATCAACCCGATGATCGTCGAGGGCCAGGTGCACGGCGGTCTCGCGCAGGGCATCGCCCAAGCGCTCTGGGAGGAGGCGGTGTTCGACGACGCCGGGACGCTCGTCTCTGCCTCGTTCGTCGACTACCTGCTGCCGACCTCGGCCGACACGATCAGCTTCGACGTGTCGCACAACTCGACCGCCTCGACCACCAACACGCTCGGCACGAAGGGCGTCGGCGAGGCCGGCACCATCGCCTCGACCCCGGCCGTCGTGAACGCGGTCGTCGACGCGATCCGCCACCTCGGCGTCAACGACATCCAGATGCCCTGCACCCCTGAACGAGTGTGGCGGGCCATCAACGAGTCGGGCGGACAGGGCGATGCGCCCACCGCCGGGGCAGCGGCCCCGCACTTCACCGAGGAGACCGGCATGGAAGGTCAGACCGACCGCACGGATGGAGCAGGCCAGTGATCCCCACCAAGTTCGACTACCTCGCCCCGACGAGTGTCGACGAGGCCCTCGCGGCCCTCGCCGAGCACGGTGACGACGCCAAGGTCATCGCCGGCGGGCAGAGCCTGCTGCCGGTGCTCCGGATGCGCCTGAACGCCCCGGAGGTGGTCATCGACCTCGCCGGCATCGACGCCCTGCATGGTGTCCGTGACGACGGCGACGCCATCGTCATCGGCGCGATGACCACGCACCACGATGTGCTGCACGACCCGCTGGTCGCCGAGCACGCAGCTCTGCTCACGAAGGCGGAGGAGAACCTGGCCGACGCCCAGATCCGGCACCGCGGCACGTTCGGTGGCGCGCTCGCGCACGCAGACCCGGCTGGTGACCTCGGCGCCCCGGCGCTCGCGCTCGGTGCAGAGTTCGTGATCGCCGGCCCTGGTGGCACCCGCACCGTCGCTGCCGGCGACTTCTTCGTCGACCTCTTCGAGACCGCGATCGCCGAGGGCGAGCTGCTCGTCGAGGTCCGCATCCCCAAGCACACCGGGTGGGGAGCGCACTACGAGAAGTTCGTCCGGGTCGCCCACCAGTGGCCGATCGTGGCGGTCGCGGCGGCGGTCAGGTCGGAGGGCGGCACCATCGTCGAGGCGCGGGTCGGACTCACCAACATGGGCTCCACCCCGCTCCGGGCCACCGCGGTCGAGGAGGCGCTGGCTGGCCAGCCGGCCACCGAGGACGCCGTCCGCGCCGCGGCGGCGAAGGCGGCCGACGGCACCAACCCGCCGTCCGACCTCAACGGCCAGGCCGACTACCGCCGGCACCTGGCCGGCGTGCTCACCCGGCGCGCCGTACTCGCCGCCGCGGGGGTCTGACCGGATGGAGCTGAGCCACACGTTCACCGTCCCGACGGGGGTGGAGGAGACCTGGGCGCACTTCCAGGACATCGCCTCCGTCGCCGAGTGCTTCCCGGGCGCACAGGTGACCTCGGCCGACGAGCAGTCCTTCGCGGGCTCGGTGAAGGTCAAGCTCGGCCCGATCGCGCTGGTCTACAACGGCTCCGGCACCTTCGTCGAGAAGGACGAGGCGGCCCACCGGTTCGTCGTCGACGCCAAGGGCAAGGACAAGCGCGGGAACGGTACGGCGGGAGCCCACGTCACGGTCTCCATGACCGATGCCGACGGGGCCACGGACGTGGCCGTGGCCACCGACCTCGCGATCACCGGCAAGCCGGCGCAGTTCGGCCGCGGCGTCATGCAGGACGTGTCCGACAAGCTGCTCGGTCAGTTCGTCGACTGCCTGGAGCTCCGGCTCTCGGGCGGTGGACCGGAGCCGGTGGCCGAGGCCGCCGCGCCGGCAGCCCCGGCAACCCAGGCCGCCCCGCCTGTCACCGAGCAAGCCGGCACCGAGCAGGCCGGCACCGAGCAGGCCGGCACCGAGCAGGCCGGCACCGAGCAGGCCGGCACCGGGCAGGCCGGCACCGCACCCCAGCCGGTCGCCGCGGCGCCACCGCGGACGGAGCGGCCACGTCCGGCCGAGCCGGAGGCGCTCGACCTGGGCGCGGCGGTGCTGCCCATCCTGGCGAAGGCCTACTGGAAGCAGGCCCTGGGCGCGCTGGTCGT
The DNA here is from genome assembly GCA_963807335.1 of uncultured Actinomycetota bacterium. Taxonomy (GTDB): domain Bacteria; phylum Actinomycetota; class Actinomycetes; order Propionibacteriales; family Nocardioidaceae; genus Nocardioides. The sequence goes on along the minus strand of CAWEBT010000008.1, from coordinate 13,567 downwards.
CCTCCTCCTGGTCTGGCGGGTCCTCAGACGCTGAGCATCTAGGCTCGCGTCCATGCGCGCAGTCCAGGTGATCACGACCACCGGCCCGGCCGACCTCGAGCTCCGCGACGTCCCCGGGCCGACCCCCGGCCCGGACGACGTGCTCGTGGAGGTGCACAGCGTCGGGACCGCCTTCCCCGACCTGCTGCTCAGCCGCGGGCAGTACCAGCTCAAGCCCGAGCCGCCCTTCACGCTGGGCGCCGACTTCGCCGGCGTCGTCGTGTCCGGTCCGGCCTCGGGCGTGGGCGGCTTCGAGCCGGGCGACCGGGTGGCCGGGGTCGCGCCGTACGGCGCAGCGGCGGAGCTGGTCGCCAACCCCGCGGTCTCGACGTTCCACCTGCCCGACCACCTCGGCTTCGACGAGGGCGCGGCGCTGCCGATGAACTACCTCACCGCCCACTTCACCCTCGCCGAGCGCGCCGGGCTGCAGCCGGGCGAGACCGTGCTGGTCCTGGGTGCCTCCGGCGGTGTGGGTACGGCGTCGCTCCAGGTCGCGAAGGGCCTCGGCGCCCGCACCATCGCCGTCGTCTCGACCGAGGCCAAGGCCCGGGTGGCGCGGGACGCGGGCGCCGACGACGTGGTCCTGCTGGACGGCTTCAAGGATGCCGCGCGCGAGCTGACCGGGGGCCGGGGCGTCGACGTCGTCGTCGACCCGGTCGGTGGCGACGCGTTCACCGACGCGCTGCGCGCCCTGGCGCCGCAGGGACGGGTCATGGTCGTCGGGTTCGCCGCCGGCCAGGGCATCCCCGAGGTCAGGGTCAACCGGCTGCTGCTCAACAACGTCGACGTGCGCGGCGTCGGCTGGGGCGCCTACGCGATGACCCGGCCGGGCTACATGCACGAGCAGTGGCGGGCGATCGCCCCGATGCTCGCCGACGGGACGATCAAGCCGCCGATCGGCGCGACGTACCCGCTCGAGGAGTACGCCCGGGCCCTGACCGACATCGACGAACGACGTGCGCTCGGCAAGACCGTGGTCCGCCTACGGTGATCGCCCGCGCGCCCGCACCCATCGGATAGTTAGGGTGGCTGGCGTGAGCACCCTTGATGACGCCCGCCCGGGCATGGACCACGACGTCCGGCCGCAGGACGATCTGTTCGGACACGTGAACGGCACATGGCTGACGACCACCGAGATCCCGAGCGACAAGTCGAGCTGGGGACCCTTCGTGTCGCTGGCCGACACCGCCGAGGAGCAGGTCCGGGTCATCATCGAGGAGCTGGCGGCCGGCGAGGGAGCGACCGAGGATGCGCGCAAGATCGGCGACCTCTATGCCTCCTTCATGGACACCGCCACCGTCGACAAGCTCGGCACCCGGCCGATCCGGCCGCTGGTCAAGGCCGTCGAGGGGCTCCGCGACATCCGTGACCTGGCGGCGTTCCTGGGCGAGTTCGAGCGGGTCGGCGGCAGCGGCCTCTTCGGCTCCTACGTCGACACCGACGCCCGCAAGTCCGACCGCTACCTGTTCAACCTCACCCAGGGCGGGCTCGGCCTGCCCGACGAGAGCTACTACCGCGACGACAAGTTCGCCGAGATCCGGGACAAGTACGTCGCCTACCTCGCCAGGCTGCTCGAGCTCGGCGACCGGCCCGACCCCGAGCAGACCGCCCGGCAGGTGCTTGCGCTCGAGACCGAGCTGGCCAAGGGTCACTGGGAGCGCTCGGCGACCCGCGACGTGCTCAAGACCTACAACCTCACCACCCTCGACGAGCTCAAGACGATGGCGCCGGCCTTCGACTGGGACGCCTACGTCACCAACCTCGGCGGCAGCAGCGAGACGATCGCGGAGGCGTGCGTGCGCCAGCCGTCGTACTTCGAGCACCTCGACACCGTGCTCGGCAACACCCAGATCGAGGCGTGGCGGTCGTGGCTGATGGTCCGCGTGCTGCGCTCGGCCGCGGCGTACCTCACCGACGACTTCGTGGAGACCAACTTCGACTTCTACGGCCGGACGCTCTCGGGCACCCCCGAGCTCCGCGAGCGCTGGAAGCGCGGTGTGTCCCTGGTCGAGGGCGCCCTCGGCGAGGCCGTCGGCAAGGAGTACGTCGCCCGACACTTCCCGCCGCGCTCGAAGGAGCTGATGGACGAGCTGGTAGCGAACCTGCTCGAGGCCTACCGCCAGTCGATCACCAGGCTCGACTGGATGAGCGAGGAGACCAAGCAGCGCGCCTTCGAGAAGCTCGAGACGTTCCGCCCCAAGATCGGCTACCCGGTCAGGTTCCGCGACTACTCCGCCCTGCACATCACGCCCGGCGACCTGATGGGCAACGTCGCGGCCGCGGCGGCGTTCGAGACCGCGCGCGAGCTCGCCAAGATCGGCTCGCCGGTCGACCGGGACGAGTGGTTCATGCTGCCGCAGACCGTCAACGCCTACTACAACCCCGGGACCAACGAGATCTGCTTCCCGGCCGGCATCCTGCAGAAGCCGTTCTTCGACCCCGACGCCCACCCGGCCGAGAACTACGGCGGGATCGGCGCCGTCATCGGGCACGAGATCGGGCACGGCTTCGACGACCAGGGCGCCCAGTACGACGGAGAGGGCAACCTCAACGACTGGTGGACCGCCGACGACAAGGCGGCGTTCGAGGTGAAGTCGACGGCGCTCGTCGAGCAGTACAACGCGTTCTCGCCGCGAGCGCTGCCCGACGAGAAGGTCAACGGCGCGCTCACCGTCGGCGAGAACATCGGCGACCTCGGCGGGCTGACCATCGGCCACACGGCGTACCTCATCGCCTCCGGTGGCGAGGCCACCGCCGAGGAGCGCCGCAGCCTCTTCCTCAACTGGGCCTACTGTTGGCGCACCAAGCGCCGTCTCGAGCAGGAGCAGCAGTACCTCACCATCGACCCGCACTCGCCGCCGGAGTTCCGCGCCAACATCGTGCGCAACCTCGACGAGTTCCACGAGGTCTTCGAGACGGCGCCCGGTGACGCGCTGTGGCTCGAGCCCGACCAACGCGTACGTATCTGGTGAAGGAGAAGCGGCGATGAGCGACAGTGACGACACGACCACGATCGACGGCGGAGTGCTGGTCGGCAGCGACGGCTCGGAGGGGTCGGCCCAGGCGGTCGTCTGGGCTGCCGGGCTCGCGGCCCGGCTGCAGGTGAAGCTGCACGTGCTGCGGGCGTGGAGCCTCACCACGGCGCCCCGGCCCGCCACGATGGAGCCCGGCTACATCCCGCCACGCGCCGACTTCGCCCAGGCGGTCCTCGACGCCCTCGAGGCCGATGTCGCCAGGCTCGGCCTGCCCGACGACGTCAGCGTGGAGCTGCACGTCGCGCACGGCCAGTCGTCGTCCCGGCTGCTCGACGCCGCGCACGGCGCGGAGATGCTGGTGGTCGGGGCGAGGGGTGCGGGCGGCTTCCGTGGCCTCGCCTTCGGGTCGACCGCCGACCAGGTGGTGCGCAACGCGCCCTGCCCGGTGGTCGTCGTACCCACGAAGCATCTCTGACTCCCGGGTCCGGCCGCTACCGAACGGTCCGCAGGTCGTGCGAACACTCAGGTTCTGAGGGTCGGGGTGGGAAGCGTGACGCGCGCCGTTCCCTGACCGGAACTGCTGCCCGACGATGCGCCCATCCCGGCGCCAATTAGACCCACTGCCAGGAGCCGCGGTGTTGGCTCGCCGCCGCCCTCTTCGACAAGGCGGTGCGCGACGGGTGGAACGTCGACGGCGCCGAGGGCTTCGTCTACACCACGGACTGGGACGGCAAACCCGTGGTCCGCGATCGACTGCACTGGGTCGTGACCGAAGCGATCGCCGCGGCCGCGGCACTGGGCGCGGCTACCGGACGACCCGAGTACGAGCACTGGTACCGAACCTGGTGGGACCACGCCGCCGCCCTCTTCCTCGACCGCGACCGCGGCTCGTGGCACCACCAGCTAGACCCGCACAACCAGCCGTCGGAAACAGTGTGGGAGGGAGAGCCCGATGTCTACCACGCGGTGCAGGCCACGCTGATCCCGTTGCTCCCGCTGTCGCCGTGCCTGGCTCCAGCCTTGCGGTCCTGGGACACTCACCGTGCTTTCGGCTAGGTCTTCGCGCCTCCGCGGTGAGCGCGTCTCCGATCGGCAGCGCGGTTCGAACAATGCCGTCCTGCGAAGGTCGCAGTCGCCCCCGGGAGATGCCGGAGTGGTCACGCCGGAGGTTGAAGGTTGCGGCCGGCGAGCCTTCCAGGGCCCACGGGATATCTCTGAACTCGATTGTCAGATCGTGCCAAGCCGTACTTACCCGACCCGCAAGGGTTCCACTCAATCGAAAGGATCGTCGTGTCGACCAACCACTTGAACTGGGCTGGCAATGTGACCTACAGCGCAGAGGAGATCCTGGAACCTGCGACGGTCGACGAGCTTCAGGCCATGGTCGCTCGCTCGCCACGCGTACGCGCGCTCGGGACCCGACACTCGTTCACCGACATCGCGGATACCTCAGGAGCGTTGATCTCGCTGGCCGGCTTCGATCCAGACATCAGGATCGACCCAACAACGATGACCGCCAGCGTCACCGGAGGGACCCGTTTCGGGGTGTTGATCCGCGAGTTGGAGGCGCAGGGTTTTGCCCTGCAGAACACCGGGTCTCTGCCGCACATCTCGGTAGCGGGTGCCACCGCAACGGGCACGCATGGGTCCGGTGACGGCAACGGAATCCTGTCCACCGCGATCTCGGCGGTGGAGCTGGTGACGGCGGACGGGTCCCTGGTCACGATCGACCGGTCCAGCGACCACATGTCCGCGCTCGCCCTCGGCCTCGGAGCGTTCGGGATCATCACGCGCGTCACCCTCGACATCCAACCGACCTATCTCGTGCGCCAGGATGTCTACCGCTACGCACCCTGGGAGACCGTTCTCGGGCAGCTCGACGAGGTGATGGCCAGCGCCTACAGCGTCAGCCTCCTCGCCGACTTCGCGAGCCCAACGGTGATGCAGGTCTGGCTCAAGACCCGGCTCGGCAGCGGTGCGCATCCCGAGGTGGCTCCCATGCTGTTCGGCGCGACGTGGTACGACGACTCCGAGGAGGTCGCGCCGGAGAACGTGAACCAACGCGCCAGCGTGCCCGGGCCGTGGTCGGAACGGATGCCGCACTTCCGGCTCGAGGGGCAGCCCTCCAACGGCGGTGACGAGCTGCAGACCGAGTACTACGTCGCCCGCGAGCACGGCGTGCAGGCCTTGGAGGCGCTACGCACACTGGGGGCGCAGATCTCCCCGCACCTGCTGATCTCCGAGATCCGCACGGCAGCGGCCGATTCCCTGTGGCTCAGCCCGGCCTACGAGCAGGACGTCCTGTGTATCGGCTTCACCTGGGCCAAGCACGTGGTGGAAGTGACGGCCCTGCTGCCCGTGATCGAGGAGGCGCTCGCACCGCTCGCGCCTCGGCCGCACTGGGGCAAACTCTTTGATTTCGGCGCTGACGTCATCGGCCAACGGTTTCCTCGCGTCAGCGACTTCATGGCGTTGCGGAGAAGCTACGACCCGGAGCAGAAGTTCTGGAACCCGTTCCTCGAAAGCAAGCTCGGGGCCCCCTAGGACGATCCACTGAAACTTCACCCAACACTCGCCGGAGAGCGGCCGATCTGTTCGGCAGAAGCCCGTTCCTCCTCCTAGCCACGGGTCGTGGCTTCGTGCGTCGACGGGCGGCGCCCAAGGATCCCGCACCGGGACGCTCCGCATGCCGATCCGCCAGTGAGACGCCGATGGCCTGATCTCGTGATCAGGGATGGGCGACGACGTTGACGACGTTGCCGTCGTGGTCGCGGAAGAAGAACCTGTGTACTCCCCAGTCCTCGTCCGTGAGCGGATGAACGATCTCTAGCCCGGCAGCAACAACGCGTTCATGGATCGCATCGACTTCGGCGGGAGTCGCCACGCCAACACTCATGGTCGGGTTGCACGCTGCAGCCGCATCGCTCGTCATGACCTGAAGCTGCACCGCGGTGGCGTCAACGGCACCCAGATTCCCGACCCAGCCCAGATCCATGCCGACCCGGAGCTCGAAGATCTGCGCGTACAGGTCGTTGGCCCGCGCAACGTCGGACACGGGCAGGTTCGGCACGATCCGAGTGACACCCATGACCTCACGGTACCGGTGTTGCTCGGGCGGGTCGCTCGCGACGTCACCACATGCGGATCGGCTTTCGGTCACGCTGGGCGGAGCCGAGCCGATGCAGGTCGTTGCTGTCCGGCTCACTGCCGAGGAGTTGGAGTCGCTTGATGCCGCCGCTGCCAAGAACGAGGCGAGGAGATGGTCATTCACGCCATGCCGAGTGGCCGCCAAAGCGGGCATCGCTGAGGTGTCTTCGCGGCGCTGACCCGGCCACGGCCGCCGTTCCGTCTCCGACACCCCCGCGGGACGGCGGCGCGTTCAGGCTTCAGGTGCGCTGCTCACCTTCGGTCGAGGTTCCCCCTCAGGAACGACCACTGTGGTTCTCCGGCCCCTAGGCTGGCCAGTCCCGCCCGCCGTACCGAGGAGACCGCCGATGCCGTCGTGGACCGACCACGTGATGTGGTGGCATGTCTACACGCTCGGAGCCGTCGGCGCCCCGATCCGGCCCGCCTCCGGCGACTCGCCGCTCGGCGGCCCCGACCAGCCGGTCGTGCACCGTCTGGGCCGGCTCGAGGCCTGGCTCGACCACGTCCTCGACCTGGGGCTCAACGGCTTGCTGCTGGGGCCGGTTTTCGCCTCGGCCACGCATGGGTACGACACGGTCGACCACCGTCGCATCGACCCCCGCCTCGGCGACGCCGCCGACCTCGACCGGCTGGTCGCGGCGGCCCACGAGCGCGGGCTGCGGGTGCTCCTCGACGGCGTGTTCAACCACGTCGGCCGGACCCACCCGGCCTTCCAGCAGGTCGAGGCCGAGGGCCCGGACGCCGCGACCGCGTCGCTGTTCCGCATCGACTGGAGCGGCTGGAGCCCGGGCGACCCGGTGCGCGCCGACGTCTTCGAGGGCCACGAGGCCCTGGTCGTTCTCGACCACGACTCCCCGGCGGTCGTCGACTGGGTCGCCGACGTGATGGACCACTGGCTGGCCCGGAGTGTCGACGGCTGGCGCCTCGACGCGGCGTACGCGGTCCCGCCGGCCTTCTGGGCGCAGGTGCTGCCACGGGTGCGCGAGCAGCACCCCGACGCCTGGTTCCTCGGCGAGGTGATCCACGGCGACGCCGCGCAGGTCGTGCGCGACTCCACGATCGACTCGCTCACCGCCTACGAGCTGTGGCAGGGGATCTGGCACGGCATCGCCGACCGCAACCTCTTCGAGCTCGCCCACGCGGTCGAGCGCCACTCGGCGCTGCTCGAGACCTCGGTGCCGGCCACCTTCGTGGGCAACCACGACGTCACCCGGATCGCCTCCGCGGTGGGCGCCGACCTGGTCCCGCACGCGCTCGCGGTCCTCCTCACCGTCGGTGGCGTGCCGAGCGTGTACGCCGGTGACGAGGACGGCGCGACCGGCGTCAAGGAGGAGCGGCTCGGCGGCGACGACGCCGTACGGCCCGAGCTCGCGCCCACCCCGCCCCGCGCGGACGAGCTCGACGAGACCGCCCGCCGCACCCGCCGGGTGCACCAGCAGCTGATCGGTCTGCGCCGCCGCGAGCCGTGGCTGGCCTCCGCCCGCGCCGACGTCGTGCACACCGCGAACGAGCAGCTCGTGCTGCGCTCGGGTCGCGACGACGCCGCGGTCGTGGTCGCGCTCAACCTCGCCGACGAGCAGGTCACGCTGCCCTGCGCCGACGCCACCGAGGTGGTCGCCGGCGCCGGGCAGATCGACCCGGCCGCTCGGCAGGTCCGGCTGGAGCCGCGCGGGTGGGCCGTGCTGTACCGCTGAGTCCCGCGGTTGGCCCCCGGTCAACCCGTCGCAGTGCTGTGAGGGTGGCGGCACCCTCGACTCGCTGTCCTGGCCACCGGGTGGTCGCCGAAAGCCCTTCGACATGCGGGAAGGGATAACCAGAGCAGCGAGCGGAGGGCGGCCCGCGGTTGACAGTCGTACGCGGCGGATAGGCGCGCGTCATCGGCGCAGTACGTGCCCGCGAGCGCTGACCCACGTTGGCGTGACCGCCCCTGCTTCTCGCAGAGCACGAACTTGTCGACCTCCGCCTTTTCTCGTTTGGTCTTGCCAACTCGCACCGGTCCGGGTCAGATGTTCAACTCCGCCCACGCGACTTTGCCGCCGGGGGTGAACTCGCAGCCGGACCGTTGCGACAGTGTCGCGACGATGGCCAGGCCCCGGCCGTCCTGGTCGCCCGGACTTGCCTGGTGCCGCTCGGGCCACGCGCTTGATCTGTCCTCGACCGCGACGCGTACGACGCCGTCGGCTCGCACGAGCGACGTCCGGAAGGGCGACCTGCCGTGCGTGATGGCGTTGGTGGCGAGCTCGGAGGTGACCAGCGTGAGGTCATCGACCAGATCGTGAAGATCCCACGCGGTCATGGCGTCGCGGACGAAGCGGCGCACGGACGAGACCGCCGCCGGGACGGGGAGATGGACGCTGGAGAGGGCCGTGTCAGAACATGGCGGGATCTCGCCGACGTCAGGGTGGTCGCCGACCAGGCTGACATCGTCATGTAGGTCGCACGCCCGGGCCACGTCGCTCAGCCCGGAGCCTGCAAGCAGCTCTCCGGGGTACGCGCACAGCAACCGGATGGGGTGCGCCTCGATGGCCGTGTTCCACAACGACTCGAGCTCCAGGGCAGCCGTCACCTCGCCGCGCTCCCAGAGCAGGGACACCATCTCGCCATAAGCGCTGACAGGACGGCCGCCGGTCGACACCAGGGATTCGACAACCCCGGCGAAGCGGGCGGGGTTGGGACACCCCTCGATCATGAAGAGGCGCATCGTTTCGTCTGCGTCGAGAGCGACCAGGTTGCCGTCCCGGGTCGCCCCGACGGGGTCGGCCCCGAGCTCGACCAGCATGTCATCGACGGCTCGGCGGTGCGTGGGGCGGCTGATCGTGACGACCGGGACGCCGTCCTCGAGCGACCCCGCGACGAAGCCGGCTACGCGCGCGACGAGCGCGCCAAGCTCGTCGTAGGCCGCCACCAGGTGCTCTCTCTCGGCCATTCAGCACGACCCCTCCGCCGCCACCGAGCTCCGAGGTCCCGGTCCTACCGCCTGTTGTCCCACGATTGTGCGCTTGCCAGGGGCTCCTGTGAAGAGCGTTCGGACGATCCGCAAGGACGTGGCTCGAACAGGAGTGCCTGGAAGCGCTGCCCCACGTGCGCCTGCCGCGACAGGAGTCCTTTGTCGTGTTGGGCTGGTCCAGTGGCGTGGTCACTCGGCCCATGCGAGTTAGGGTCTGCTGAACGATCTGGAGACTTCTGACTACGCTGCCTGATCGGCGGCTTTGCTCATGATGAGTTCGAACTCGATCGGGGTCAATCGGCCGAGTCGGTCTTGGCGTCGGCGGCGGTGATAGGTCCGTTCGATCCAGGAAACGATCGTGATGCGGAGCTCGTCACGGGTGGCCCACCTGTGGCGGTTGAGCACGTTCTTCTGCAGCAAAGAGAAGAAGCTCTCCATGGCCGCGTTGTCGCCGGCTGAGCCGACCTGGCCCATGGATCCGAGCATCTTGTGGCGCCAGAGTTCCTGCTGGAGTTTCCGTGCTCGAAATTGGGACCCCCTGTTCGAATGCAGCCGACACCCAGCTACTTCCAAGCCCTCGACAGAGCGCCGGGCGACGGCGTTGCTGAGGGCGTCGACAGCGATCTTGGACTCCATCCGGTCACTGATCGAGTAACCCACGATCCGGTTGGACCACACATCCTTGATCGCGCACAGGTAGAGCTTGCCCTCGCTCGTGCGGTGCTCGGTCAGGTCGGTGAGCCACAGCCGGTTCGGGCCGGGCGCGGTGAAGTCACGGCGAACCAGGTCATCGTGAGCCGGTGCGCCGACCTTGCCCTTCTTACCGCGCTTCTTCTTCCCGAACACGCTCCACCAACCGTTGTCTGAGCAGATCCGCCACACCGTCCGCTCACTGACCTCGTGGCCGGCGTCGGTGACCTCGTCGAAGAGGAACCGGTAGCCGAACTCCGGGTCGTCGCTGTGGGCATCGTGGATCGCGTTCGCCAGATATGCCTCACGAAGCTCGGAGTCGGTGACCGGCTGGGTCAGCCATCGGTAGTACGGCGAGCGGCCCAGGTCGAGCACCTGGAGTGAGACCTCGGCCGGGATCCCGCTCGCCGCGAGGTCTCTCACGAGCGGGTAGAACCTTTTCCCGGCAGGTTCGCCTGCGAGAGATAGGCCGCGGCACGGCGCAGGACTTCGTTCTCCTGCTCGAGGCGTCGTATTCGTCGCCGCGCGTCGCGCAACTCGACGGCCTGGTCCTTGGTGATGCCGGGCTTGATGCCGTCCTCGATGTCGGCCTGCCGGAGCCACTTCGACAACGTCACCGCATGCACGCCGAAGTCGTGCGCGATCTGTTCGAGAGTCTCACCAGGTCCACGATCCCGGGCAACCCGGATCACGTCTTCCTTGAACTCCTTGGGATACCTGCCAGCCACAGTGAACATCCTTCCAGCCAGGACACTCGTCCTAGCCGATCTGGAAGTCCCCTGTTCGTTCAGCAGACCCCCAGGCGTGAGAGGAGCGATCAACTCCGTCCATGCACCGGGGAGTTGCGTGACCGACTTGCGCGGTGATCGCTTGGTCCTCGACGAAGTCGTGGCTGCGCAGGTTCGAACTGACTATTTCTCCGGGTACGTCAGTCGTTCCAGCTGTTGGGCTGCCTTTCCGATGCCTGGCGCGAGTTCATGAACGCCTTCAGCGAGGTCACCCCCCGCTGCGCCGCCTGCGCAGACTGTGGGAGCGAGTTGATGTCTGGTTAGCAGGTCGGCGATCGTGATGGCGGCTGGACGATCCTCGTGGGTAGCGACAGCGAGCACCACTGCTCGGGCTGCGTGGCTTGTCACCGCTGTCTCCCAACTGCTTGCCGGGACGTTCGCCCCGAGGTAGAGCACGTTCAAGCCACTCCTGCGGATTGCGGTGGCGAAGGCCAAGGCGCCGAACTCGTGCTGGCTACCTGACGGTAGTCCGACCACTACGGCGGGGCCTCGGGGCCTGCCGCCGGCGGCATCGAACGCCGCGGAGAGCCGCCGATGGACGGCATGGCTTGCGGCGTGCTCTCCCGCAACGTCGATCTCTCCACGTGCCCAGCCCTCGCCGAGAGCCGTGAGGGTGGGGAACAGCCAAGAGTCGACGACGTGCTCGAACGACCCGAGCCCGAAGCCTGCGTCAAGACTCTCGTCGATGCCCACGATGTCCAGACGGGTGGCCGCGCTCAGAAACTGTGCGGTGTAGGTGTCTGCGCCCAGCTGGGCAGGTCCGTTGGCGCTCGGGGTGTCGTCGGCCCCCGCGTCCCGCGTGACATTGATCGTTCCGCTGCGCACCGCCTCGGCAGCGGCGGCCGGGGACCAGCCGTCGTCCACGAGTCGGCGCATGGTCGAGATGATCGCGAGTGCCTCGTGGTCGTACAACCGGTAGCCGGACTCGCTGCGCTGGGGGACTGGCACGCCGTACCTGCGCTCCCACGCTCGCAGCGAGGTCTCGGGGACGCCAGTGAGCTGGGCCGCTCGCTTGATCGTGTACATAGTGCGTCAAAGGTATCGCACCAAACCTTAGACAAAGCATTGACAAGCCGTCGTGTTGTCATGTTTACTTCAATCTTGAACGATAAGCGCAGTCACGCTGCGACGGTCGAGACGAAGCAGGCAATGATGGAAGCGGTAGACCTTATGTCCCGTCCCATGTACCCGCCCCCGACCGGGAAGACCCGATCGCGACACGGACGCGGAGCCTTCGCAGCCAGGCCAGCCGCTGCGGTGGTGGTTGCGACCGACGTGACCGACTCTGACGGCTGGGCCGAAGACCTGTGGAACAGTCACGGTCAGTCTGTCTACTTGCTCGCGCATGCGCTCCTCGGTGACCAAACTGCTGCCATGCAAGCTGTAGCCCTGGGAATGGTGGACTTCGTCCGCCGCGACATCAGTACGCCTGCCGAGGACACCGGACGAACCCTGGCCCGCCTCGTCTACCTGCGCAGTAGCGAGCTCGTGAACGAGACCTCCACCTCTACGGACCTGATGCCCGCCCTGAGGTGGCTCGCGCAGCTCGCCCAGCTCCAACGCGCATCCCTGGCGTTGTGCACTTTCGGCGGACACACGTACGAGGAAGCTGCAAAGGTGCTGGGCATCGCTCCCCTCACGGTGGCGCAGCTTCTGACGTCAGGCCTGAACGAGCTCAGCCGACTCTCACGGACGTAATCGCCAGCTGCCCTCAAGGGGTGTACCAGCGACCGATCGTTTTCAGTGCCTCACGGCGAGAACCGCACGCGAGCTGGGTGGGGGCCGATTGGCTCCAAGGCACGCGGCTGAGCCGCGCCCAATCTGGGCGGTGTGCAGCGGCCTGGTCACCTGCGCCGGAAGCCTCCCGGGGATCCCGTTGTGGCCGCTCCGCATGGGCGATGCGCATCCGGGCACGCGGCTGGGAGAGACGGTCAGGGATGCCTGCCAGTTGGGTCGACAGCCGTCAGGTGACGAGACGTCCGCTGAGAGCGACCGAGTTCCGCGGAGATCACACGCACGAGCTCGGGATCGGGATCGGGATGTCCATCACCAAGCCACGGCGCGTCACCGGCCCATCTGTTCGGTGGGGTCGCTGCTTGCGTCCGGGCCGCCTCCAGCGACGCAGCTAGGCGGGTCGGCGCCTCCACCACAATGTGTGTACGGCCGGCCCGGCCAGCGCACTGAGAATCAGTATCGGAACGAAGATGCCTGGGTGCGCGGCAACGGTGTCGGTGTAGTCGTCCCCCAAGTCTGCGGTGCCCTCAAGCCCGGCTATGGCCAGTTGGATCCCCACGGGGAAGGTCAAGCCCAATCCGCATGCCCACACGACGGGGCTTCTCACTGGCCGCCCACGGCGCGAGATCAGACCGTAGATCATCAGTAGCCCGAGTGCCCCCGCCAACCCACCTGCCCACCACTGCCAGCGGGAGCGTGATCGCGACCGCGACCAACGCGGACGCCGCGATCATCGGTCGCCGCAGATCCGCCCACGACCACTGCCGCTCGGTCACGGCGAGACCTGTTCTGCGCGACGAGTCATGAATCAGCGTAGACGCGAACGGCCCGTCGCACCTGGGACGGAACCACTCGGGACCCAAGATGTCGGCCAGCCACCCCTTCTCCTCCGTCGAACTGCCATGACACTCTCGATCTGCGCGTCGACTCGCTCAACCTCGCCGGTCGGCGATGGGGTCGCCGATCCCGTACTGGTCAAGCTCCGCGTGACGATCCGCTTCCAGGTCGATGACTGCCTGGTATCGACGATTCGCACGGACAGGCGGCATGGATCACGTGGGAATCGAGAAGACTATGTCCGGTACGGGTCTGCGAACAGGCACACGGCCGCAACCCCCGACGTCCGGTCGGCGGACGGCCCTCGGGTGTGGAACGTCTCGCCGCCCGCGAATGAATCGAAGCTGAGGACCACACTGTGTGACGGCTCAGTCCGGCACTTCGGCGGATAGCTCGAACGTCGCCGGATC